>NZ_JARXRO010000016.1:0-52408 GCF_029887935.1 Luteimonas kalidii
GGCCGTCCAACGCTTGATCTCTTCGTCCATCACTTGGCTCATCGTGCTCTCCTTCAAAAGGTAGCACCTGAGCAGGAAATCACTGGGTCATTACACAGGCGCGGAAATACAGCTTCGATTTCCTCGAGTGGAAGCGGCAGTACGTGCTGCGCCAGCACTGGCTCGTCCACCGCAAGCGCGACTGTCCGGTGTGCGGCCACCTGCTCACGAAGGCCAAGCTCGGTACCCGCGATCGCTGGGCCTATTACTGCCCCCACTGCCAGCCGGTGCGATAGGCGGTCAAGTGGTGGCCCACCAGCGATCGCATTTGACGCGCAACCCATTGTTTGTGCTGTTTTTGTCAGCCGCCAGCGTTTCGCGTGACTCGCAATCTGACTCACTTTCCCGGGTTTGCCCCTGGACGCGGGACTGACAGACCGCTGCCGCCTTCTGCTGCTCCAAGCTGAACTTGGCACCCCGTCACGGACCGGGTAACCGGTGAGGAGCAGAGTGCCTCGGCCAGCAGCGCACAGAGCGACGCGGCCACACCTGCGGAGCTCCTCCCCAGCCAGTGCGTGCGCCCCGGATGGGGCGCGGCTGGCGCGGAAAACAATTTATGGCGCCCTTACGCCGCGCGGCCCTGATTCCGCGGAGCACCGCACAGCTAGCCCCCCTGGTATGGCAGTGCTTTCGCGATTGCACCGGGGTCCGGGTTGTCCGCTAGGATCGCGGCATACTCTGCCGGCGTCACGTTATAGATGCATATGCGCCCGGGCTGACTGGTGGCGGGCCATACAAAGTTCAGATCGTGGTCCAAGCCAATGGACGCAGTAATCACTTCGTGGTCCAGCATCCCAAAACGCCTTCGCTTTCCGACGCGTACTAGCGCGCAGGCTACGTTCTCAAATGCCAGGTCTGACGGCTCTGGATGAACCGCAATGTTGATGCCCCCAGGGTCTCTCACGCTCGGAAATGAAATACCATGTGCGGATACGCTTCGATGGAGCATCGCCCCTAATGCCCTGCTGAATGTGTAATTGGATTCGCGGGCTAGCGGATCATTGACAACTGAGGACAGGAACTTGTCGATATAGATCTGCGCGTGCGCTCCTCGGCCGTGCTCTCGAATCAGCCGCTTTATTGTTCCCCCAGGATCCGTACCCAAGGTATGCACGTACCCACTCTGCTGCACATTTGCATATTCGCCTACTAAGATTAGCCCGAGCGTCGCGCCGCTCACTAAGCGAAAGCCAGCCACTTGAACTAACTGCCCGTCTCTCGCCTCAATTTCGCACAGCGCCGTATGGATACTATTAGCGGCATAGAACGCCGGGACACCATGATCATTCAACCTTCCTACGCGCGCAAACTGCGCGGGCGGATAGTCCAACTGCTCCAAGTTCGCGAACCTGCCTTCATTGGTAGCTCGCGCGCGCCAAAAGATGGTTTCACCACGGCCAAACACAACCGAAAGTACGTCATAGAAATCCAAGAGCGGGCGGATCCGGTAGCAGAACTCACCCTCAGTAGAAGACTGGAGGACATCCTCAATCACGCTGTCGCAGGCATCTAGATTCATTCTGCTATTTGATCACTGCTCGGATTGTTGCGACCTTCCGGGTGGCGCGACCGAGCTCCGTCTTGGCGGTATTGGTGTGCTTCGTCGCCAGCTTCCGCTCGTTGTCAGCCTTGCGCTTGGACTGCTTGAACAGCTCCTGCTGCCACTCCTGCTCGGCAAGGTCCAGGCGGGTGTCCATCGTGGCGACCGCCTTCGCGACCAGCTCCGGCCGCAGTGTGTCGATCAGCGCCTTGGGGATCTTCTCGTGCTCGAGCCCATTCTCTCGGATCCACAGCCGCGCGAAGGCGTCGAGGTCCATGACAGCCCCGATCTCGCGGACCAACTTCCGGTAGTCGGAGTGGATCTGGGCGGAGTAGCGCATGGGGAATCCTCCAAAGACGCGATCCTACAACCGCAAACTGAGCTTCGCGCGATGCTGAAAAATGAATAGCGCTTGCACGATAGTAAATGTGAGACATATGTCTCCGCCATCGACAAGCCCCGAAGCTAAGGTAAGACCTCCTCAAATCGACAGGATGTAGAGCATGGCTAGGATGCATTATTCGCTCGCAATTGCGCTCTTCTCTTTGCAAAGCGCGCACGCTCAACAGTCCGAGGCACCGAATGCGGTTCCTGTGCAGGTATCAGCAGTTACTTGTGGAAATCCGACACACACAGCGTTTCCGGGTGGATACTCTGCTCGGCGATACTGCGGCGGGAAGTACGTCGAAGGAGTGGGCTCCACCCAGCCTGTGGCGACTGCGAATGCTCAAGGTTTTGGGGACCTTAGCGCCCAAACAGGGGGCGAAAGTTGGGTTGTCTCTCAGGATGGTGTGAAGCTGCTTGCTGGTGGATACAAGATCTATTTTACTAGTGGCGGAAAGCGCATCTCGGGTGTCGGAACGACAGCGACAACCGCGGGCGTGAATGGCTTGGCGTTCGGCCAACTGGAAGCCACCACTGGTGATTCGTATATGGCCTCCACCTACACCGACGGGGTGGTGCAGGTCGCTGGAGGATACGTTGTCAAGTTCGTCGACGGCTCGGCTGGGGTTACGGGTGCGGGGAACACTCTTACAGATGCGGGCGAGAATGGAGTCGGATTTGCTGCGCTCGCGTCGGAGTCAGGCCGAAACTACAATTTGTCCCTTAGCGACTCCGCAAATTTGCAGTCCTTCAGTGGTGGGTATTTGATGCAAGTTGGCTACTCGCTGGGTAGCAAAGTCAGTGGCGTTGGTTCGAATCTCAGCGACGCTGCCGATATCGCTCTTGGGTTCGCAGAGTTGGTGGAGCAGGGCGGAAGGCGCTGTACTCTCCAGATGAGTGATATCAGCATTGTCTTAGGTGCGTTCAACGTTTCCTATCGGTGTTCGTCGCGAATCGTCCAAGGTACTGGCGCTACGGCAACGGACGCAGGCCTCGACGCGCTCACGAAAGCGCAGGCGTTGTGACGCGATGGCCACCGCTGACTCCGAGCCGTCGGTAACTCCCACGAATTAGTCCATGAATCATGTCGGGTTCCTTGCCGGCGGGATCCGTCCAGGTGACCCAAACGCAGGCCTGGACGGATCCCGGTGAATAGCTGAGACAGGAGCTCGAGCGGAAGCGTGCCCGAGGCTTGGTTGGGGTGCTGAGATAGCGCAGATGCTGATAGTTCCTGTTGCCCCTGCTCTTAGGCCCACAGTACATACAGACGATCGCCGACCTCTGTGATTGCTACGGGCGCCATCGTGTCCAAGGGAAGCTGGCGCGGCCCGCCAAACCTCCGTAGTAGCGCCCGTTCGCCGACGCAGGCAAGCCAGTTCCACGGGCAGCCTTCAATAAGGGAGATTACCGTAAGGCGATGATTCGACGGCATACACGGACAGACTTTTAATCCGCTGGTCGATGATTCGAATCTAGCTCCGCGGTCCGCTGGGATGCCGGCGCTGTCAGCCACCTTGCAGTCGTGTATCGCTGTCCTAGCGGTATCGCTTGTTGCCGCCGCTGGTGATGCAGTAGCGACCGCCTCTTGGTCCGAAACAGTTGGACGACCCCGAGCAGGGGCAAATCCCCCCGTCACCCACCGGCGCCGCACGGGCCGCCCTCATCGTCGCTGGGGCAGGGGCCGCAGCTGGTGACGCACGATGCCAGCAATACGCGGTCGCACATGTGTACCGCTCGGAGATCCAGCCCGATCGAAACGACCCTGCGGAGACCTTCATCCATCCTCCTTCGCGTTGCTCGATGGTGACCTGAGTGCCTCGCGTCAGACGGCCTAGGACCCGACCGCTTGGAGAGCCGCGGTAGTTCAGAGCATCCGCGTCGACGTACGCTGTTTCAAGCCGCGGCGCGAGCCACGCGGGCGTCGAGAGTGCAGACGGTTGGGCGTAGTTCGCCGCTGAAGTCGCGTCTTGATGCGATCTGCTCGTATCACCGGAGCAGCGCCCGAGGAGCCACAAAACCGACGTGAGCGCGATGATGATGCTCACGGCTTCTCCCCCTGAGGTGCCGGCTCCCTTCGCCATGCCCGTCCCCTTCGGCTCGTCGCTTGGCGAAAGTAGTCCCACAACCCGTGTGGGTCAAATGTTGATCCGCATGGGGCCAGCTGCGGACGATCTGCATGTGGCGAACCCTGTCAGCAACGCGCAGCGTCCACTCCGGAGCCCAAGCGAACGTTCCCCGGGCGCGCGGCGCTTGCGTTTGGTGCTGCCTTTCGCGGCGATGCTGGCTTCTACACGTCGCGACGCCTCAGCACCGTCGCGCGGGCCCACTGATCAAATGTCTCGCCCGCGTCTCGCAAATGACCCTGAAGAGCCAGCGATAGACGAAAACTGTTGCCGCAGCCCGAACACGCGCCTCCTGGCCACAGTTCTAGTTGGACTCGTAAGGCATGGGGGCGATACCTGCCCTCAACAGCGGGTAGCCACTCACTGAAGAAGAAGCTAAGCGCGGGATGGCGTCGTCATGCTCTTCCTTACCCAAAATAACGGAAGCCCAGTCGTTTATGGCTGTTGTTGCACCAACCTCTTCACTTCTTCGTCCGCATGGCTACTTGCAAGGATGTGGGTTCTGACATCAGCAGCCATAACCTGGTCTGGGTCCAGAAACGACAATCTAACAAGATTAACCAAGACGTCGCGCGTAGGTGACTGCTTTAGCCACCAATGGAATACGCCATTCCTATCGTGCTCTGATGCCAACTCATTCCCAGGCTCATATGTCTCAATAAGATGATCCACGAGGCGATCTGGAAGCATCCCCAAAGACCGCCATTCCTTCGAGAAACCCATAAGACGAAGATACTCTTCTCTACTCACGATCATTCCCATCCGGACGGCACTCCAATACTTTCGATAAGCTCAGCACATGCGAGCGGATCAGAGCGGCAAGCATTCGTAAATGAGTCAGCGCCAACTAACGGCATAGACATCGCCCTAAGTATGTACTTGCCATACTTGAACACTGCCGCCTGGCGCCCCCTGATGAGGGACTTTTGACTATCAGTCAAAGAATCACACATCTTCCTCTGCTCACGGCTCATCTTCCGTGCATCAGCATCGGATAGGGGTCTGAAGTTCTCCGTATCAACTCTTGGTCCTTCATTACTTCCCAAATGCACGTGAGGCGGGCCGTGTTCTGCACGAAACGTCGTGGCTTCTGGCCCAGGATTGGCGTGTATGGAGATTGGAACTCCTGGAATCTTTAAGTCGATCAACCCTAGTGGATCGACGTAGCTAATTGGGTTTCCGCGCACATAAGCGTACGTATTCAATCCGCCGGCGAGCCCTATCGGGTCACTCTCCGCGTATCGCCCTGTTCCACTCTCGTAGTCACGGAAGTAGTTGTAGTTGAGCCCGCTTGCCGCGTCATAACGCTGCCCCGGAAACCGCATATCGAACACCAAGGGTGTGCCGTCGCCGTCCGGATCCTGATTCGGCGGCGTATCGCCGAACACCTCACCCGTCTCCTCCCACTTCCACGTCGCAACATCTCGCACCGGATCGATCACGGCCCGAGGAGTCCCCAAATGATCGGCTTCAATGTACTGAATGCCAGCCCCGGTAATCAGACCGACCGGCAGGTGGTCCAGCCAGACGATCTGCTGCTTCGGCGCCCCGTTGAGGTCGTACTCGCCCAACCAGCGTCCATTCTCGTCGTACACGAAATAGCTTTGGAGTGGGTCCAATGCGGACGCCAGTCGCCGCACTTGTTCTCCGCGCCCGTTGTACCTGTAGTACATCTTGATCGCACCGTTGCGCTTGACCACGCGCATCCGGCCGTCGGGCGTGTAGAAGAACTCTCTTGAAAGGCCGCCGATCGATGTGGTGTTGCCAGCGGCGTCGTAGCCACGTGGGGAACCTCCCACGCTAGCGAGTCGGTGGCTGCCGGATGGATAGGCGTAGGCTTGCGTGCCGGCGCTGTCGGTCAGGCTGACACGGTTGCCGGTGGCGTCATAGCCGTACGTCTCGATCGGAGTGCCGGTTGCGCCATCTTGCACCTGGTCCAGCCGGCCCAGCCCGTCGTAGCGGTACTTCGCCAGATTGACCGCAGGATTGGTCGGCTCGTGAAGCTCGTCCACCTGCCCGGCTGGGTCGTAGCCGTATCCAGTCTGCAAGCCGTCCGCGCGATCGTCTCGCATCACTGTTGGCTTGTAGTCGAGGTCGTGTGTTCGCTCGAGGAACCGGCCATTACCGTAGGTCAGCCTGCGCTGCGGGCCGAACGGGTAGTTGCTGACGGCGCTGATCAACACCTGTCGCGCACCACCAGCGGGCGTGACCCCGACAATGTTCACCCGACCCGTCGAGTTAGGGGTGTAGTCAACGACCGTGCCGTCTGGATAAGTGACGTTCTGAAGTGCACCCGCCTTGGTATAAGCGTAGCGGATGGTGAATGTCTTTCCACCAATCGTCTGCCTCTTCCGCACCACCTGCCCAAAGCGGTCGTAGCAATATTCTAGGCTTGCACCGTTTCCATTGTGGAGCCGACCAAGGCGACCCTTCCCGAAGGTTTCGCCGGTCGCACATGCCGTAGGCACCGTATCCCACATGTAGCTCGCGTCATAGGTGCTATCAGACGGATAGCTGATCGCCGTAAGGCGATTGAGTGCGTCGTATGTGTAATTGGAAACTACGCCGCGAGCGTCTGTCTTCGAGAGGCGATTGCCTGCGCTGTCGTAGGAGTACGTCGTCGTGCCGGTGTCCGGACTAGTCAACTCGACCACGTCACCAAACCCGTTGTATGTATAGGTGGTGTCCAGACC
Organism: Luteimonas kalidii; assembly: GCF_029887935.1. Taxonomy (GTDB): domain Bacteria; phylum Pseudomonadota; class Gammaproteobacteria; order Xanthomonadales; family Xanthomonadaceae; genus Luteimonas; species Luteimonas kalidii. The sequence continues at coordinate 6,780 of NZ_JARXRO010000016.1, forward strand.
CTTCGGATCGGTCACCTTGGTCAAATTGTCCAGCGCATCGTACTCGTACTTGGTCTCAGCCTCGATGCCTCCGACATCCTGCAACGATCGCTTCAGTCGATTCAGAGGGTCGTAGTCATGGATGGTTTTCCGCCCGAGTGCGTCGGTGACCTTCTGGAGGTTACCGCTAGCGTCATAGGTATAGTCCGTAGGATTGAATGCAGCATCAGCTTGGGTTTCCAGCTGGCCTAGGGCGTTGTAAATACGGCTCAAAGTCCGATACAAAGTGCTGCCGGCGGGGTTCCGCGTCTCTTCAAGAATCCGATTGCCGGCGTTGTCCAGCGTGTAATCAATATAGAAGCCTGCCTTGTCAGTAATACGAGTCAGCCGCTGCGCCGCATCGTAAGTGAAGCTCAGGAATACGCCATCCGGCTGCGTGACTTTCTTCACCAAGCCAGTTGGCCAGTACTCGATGCGGGTGATGTGGTCGTCGGATTCGCTAGCATCATTTGTACCGCGCACCTTGGTGGCCGTGAGCCAGCCACGCGGATGGTATTCATAATCTGTAACAGCGCTATTGGGATCCTTGACCGAGAGCGGACGTCCTGCGCCGTCATACGCCAGTACTTCCGTCACATGGCCGAGAGCATTGGAGACCTTCCACAAGTCGCCAGGTCGGTAACCACAACCTGTGGGCGTGCCCACGCACGCGGGGCCGATCGTGCCGTAGTAGCTATACGACGTGACATCCGCCGCCTCCGTACGTGGGCCATCAACCGAAGTCACAAGCCCTATGAGTGGGCAGGCGCCCGCTTGGACATCCGATTGTTCGCAATACCCTATTGTCGAGGTACGGACCGTTCCGCTACTCGGATCGGTCAACGTAGTCGAGGTCGGCTGGCCGCGCGCATTGTTGGTCCACGATGTTTCCGAGACCGGCAGGCTCGATGAGTCAAGCACCTGTCGCTTAGTCAGGACGTTCAATGTGGTATCCCACTCGGTTCGTACAGTGCGCTGCGCCGACGTTCCGAGCCCGAACGTGGACGTGCTTAGCCTTCCGGCGACATAGGTATTTGCCTTCTGAATAGATCTCGCGTCGGTACTAAAAATTACCCGGCCGTAACTGTCGTAGCTCGTCGTAGTGGTTCCACTTGAGTCAACTATCTGTAGTGGCTTGCGATGGATGTCTAGGCTGTAATCATACGTCCGTACATCGTCACCATTGAACGTGACCTCCGCCTGGTTGGTTCCGGTGTAACGAATACGCGTCGTCGCAGCTGCCCCGCCGGCTGTTATGAGAGTACTAAGGACAACGCGGCCATGAATGTCGTAGCCAAAGCTGGCGTAGCGCCGACCATCCTCCGCTGTGATACCGGTCAACAGCGCGCGGTCGCCGTTGGTTGCAAGATCTGGCTCGCCATAGTGGTACTGCTTGACGCCACCCGCGCTACTTTCCGCCTTGATCAAGTTGTGATCTGCATCATAGGAGTAGCTGAATATGGTGCTGTCGGGTAGCTCAATACCCACCAGCATGCCGAACCAGTCGTATGTGAATTTCAATGCGCGTCCGCTACTCTCGACTACGCGGTCCAGCCGGCCGTTGCTTGAATATTCGAGTGTCAGATTTCTCGCGGGCGTTAGCCGGTTCTCGATACTGATCAGACGCCATCCTGAGGAGTACGTGCTCACGTCTCCGTTCGGCTCGAGGAGACGCCAAGTGCTGTCCGGCTGTTTCTCAAGTGGCGCATTTCCGAGCTCGGGTACGATGAATCGGTTCTGTGAAATGTATTGAATCTCAAGGCTGTCGCCATTGACCACAAGACCCGCCCCGTCATTTCCCGGCGGGACTAGTTTCGGAGCAAAGGTATGGGTCCAGCCTGGCCCCATGCGAAAGCCAACAGGAAGCTCTTCGCGCAGTGAATTGTAGTAGCGAAGGAAAGGACGGCCGGCGAAGACGAAATCAACTTCCGCGCTTGACTTATTTCCGGAAGCAGGCTGACACGAGCCTTGCACGGGGCAAGACTTAGTTTGCCTGGGCTCGTGTATCGTAATGAACCAGCCACTGGTGTTCTGGCAAATATTCGGGGCGAGTTCGGACAGTTTGCCCCTCATGGGTGAGAAGCCCTGCGGACACAAGTAGCGCCGCGATCGGGAAAGCGGTCGCTTGACGACACTGCGTGACGCACCTTCTTCGTAATATTGATCGTAGACGATCTGACGCACGTGCTGTCCGCTGGACTCGGTCAGGATTCCGATGCCGGCGGTAGCCGTACCATCCGATTGATCAAAAGGAAGGTATGCGCCCTCAATTCGAGGGTCTTGGTTGTAGCACTGGTGCCAGCCACATGCATAGACCACTCCGGGTTGGATACTCTGCGCGACGTACCCAGCGAATAGCTCGCTCTCACTGCCGCACGCGCCGGATTCAGCAGAGTTTGGACAGTATTGAGCAGCAGGAATTGCTACGAGAAATTTGTAGTAGGGCGGATAGTATTCCGCCGGCGGCTGACGCTTGACAGAATAGTAGGCGCGCAGCTTTCCGGGCCAGAGTGTCCCCATACTGCTGTTGTAGAGGAACTCGCCGACATTCGGAACGGCAGCCCGCAATGCCGCCTCAGCTTGTCCCAATGACGTGAAGCACCCGCCAGTATTGGGACAATAGATTGCCGCTGGAGCGACTCCACCAGTGGGGTCGTCAACTACAGGGGTCTCGGCCGCAATCGCGCCAGAACAAGATAGAAGCACGCACAAAGAAACTGCAGCGATGATCCGGCGCATCCCCCCCCCCTTCCTTGGACTTTGCGATGCGCTGGACGCGACCGCATTCTCGGCAGATCGATCCTACACACGGAACGGGTACAGGGGGAAGTACCACGGCGCTGCTGGCGCTCGCTATTAGCGGGAGCGGGCCTTCACGAGGTGAATGAGCCTGCGGCACTCGTCGGGATCCATGCGGCCCATGTGGGCCTCTTCTTGGGGAAGGCCCATGGCGGTTGCCATCCACCCGTAGGCTGCAGATCGCGACATGTCGCCGCGGCGCCATAGCGTGTCCAGCGCAGCGTGCGCCTTGTTGCGCCAGGCGCGGGTCTCTGCGTCGGGCCAAGCTCCCCAGCGGCCGCGTGGTGCCCACGTAGCAGCGGATGTAGGCGTCGCACGGGGCGCACTTCCAAGCCGGGCCCCAGTCGCCAGGGTAGGGGTAGCCAACCTCATGCCAGCGCAGAAGCGCCGCCGGGGCGCGGCAGTAGGGGCACTCTACTCCGGGAATGGCACGTTCTGGTGGCCGTCCTTGCCGAACAGGCCGGCGTCGACGGCGGTGTCGCATACGTCGAGGATCCGCGCATGCGCTTGCTCGGCCAGGTCCGCGCCTGCTTCGGCCTTGATGTCCTCGGCGCGGTGCCAGAACCAAGTGGCGAACTCGGCCGGCGTGCGCCCGGCGCGGGCGTTGGACCACTCGCCCACTTCGCGAGCGAGCGCGCGCAGGCGGGCCTCGAGCGCTTCAGGCGTCATCGCAGGGCTCCTCGTCGTCGCCGGGCACCAGCCCAGCTTCGTGCAGTATGCGGTTGATACGCGTGTCCACGTGCCCGCAATCCTCCGCGCTGGCGTGCTCGAGCATCTCGTCGGCGATGCCGGCGAAGGCGTCCATCAGGTGGTCGGGCTCGGTCTCGGCAATGAGCTGGGGCAGGCGCGCCTCGAGCTCGTCGAGCTGGTGGTCGAGGGTGGCGCGATCAATGTAGCGAGCTGTCATATGGGTCGATTCCTGGTCCGTCGCGGACCAACCGGTCCATGTCGCGCGCAGGCACCGAGAAGGCGTGGCCGTCGATCGTCGTATGGAGGACGTGGTACGCGTCCCAGTCGTCCGGCGACTTATCCGCGCCCACCTGGCGAAAGTAGGCGTCCAGCTCCGGATCCTGCGCTCGGAGCTCGCTCCAGAATTGCCTGAACGTCTTGTCGCCGTTCGCAGGATCTTTGCGGTAGCGCGCCACCCAGTCCGCCAGGGCGTCCGCCCGCGCAGTCAGGTCCTCCGGATCGTCAATGCTCACGCGGCCTCGCGGTGCTCATAGTAGGGGTGCTGCTTGTCGTCGAAGATCGCGTAGAGCGTCGCCAAGTTTGCAGGGTTGGGGTTGAGCCAGGCGTCCACGTGCTCGGGCTTGATGTTGATAATCGTCCGATCATGGCCAGCAGCGGCGACCTCGGGTTCGGGATCGTCCGTGATGGCCGAGAAGGAATACAGGTCCGGCTCCTTGCCCTTGGGGTCCGTCCAATGCGAGTACAAGCAGGCGATCAGCATCGGCTCGCCGGTTCGCGGAGTAAACGCCAGAACGCGATTCTTACCGTCCGGCCCCTGGACGTTCTCATAGAACACGTCCGCCACGATCAAGCCGTGCGAGTGCCCGAACTGACCTCGCCAAAACCCTTCCAGGTTGTCGCGGCGGGCATTATACGTGCCCGAGAAATCCCGGTCGTAGGACGAGGGCTTGCCCATGGGGCGGCATTGGTAGCGCATGGGGACCATGACGCGCTCTCCGTCCTGCATGATCAGCACGTGGCAGAAGCTGCCCGGGAACATGCGCTGATCCTCAGGCTTGGGCTCGGTGCGGCGCAGTGCGTCCAGCTTGTCGCGGATCTGCTCGACCTTGTTCGACCCGATGCGCACGTCCTCCTGCGCCTTCTTCGTGATCTTGGTCTGCAGCGCGCGTTCGCCGTCGGCTACGCGCTTGCGCTGCTTGAATAGCTCGCGCTCCAGGTCGGCCGTCTCGCGCGCGTCCCATCGTCGGATCAGCTCGGCCACTTCCTGCGGCCCGTCCCGGAGAAACCCGATGTCCATTGCTCGCGGAGTGCGGGGCCGCTTAGCGTAGGGGTCGAAACCCTCGTCCAGCCAGTAGAGCCGCACGTACTCCTTGATCGGCATCTTTGAACCGGTCACGCGCTGGAACTTTTTGTGCTCGGCGCGGACCTGGGCGGAGTAACACATGCGGCCTCCACGGCTGGGAACGGGGACAGGTTAGCCGGCAGCGTCGGGGATTTCCTACACGTCGAGTAGACGCCCCCTGATAGCCCCACAACGCGGCAGGGTGCATCTTGTCCCTGCCAGCAACGCACGGCACTCGCTAGCCCGGACCCGGATCACACGCGACCACCGTATCGATCCCCGTCCTAGTGCGTCATCCAGCCGGGCGTGCCTCTGCAGGGATGCAGGGGCTGCCGGCCAAACGACGACCTTCTACCCTGGGAGAAGCTTTTTGGCCCACTCCAAAGTTGCTACGCCACCCGCCGCGATCAGCGGAGGCAGCCCCGTTGCGATCGTGACGCAATCGGCGATAACTGCAAGTGCGGAGACAATCCCAAGCCCGTCCTCACTCGCCAGTGCCGCCCTGGATTGGGCATTCGCGCCAACGTGCCCGAATGTCTCCTCTACGATCTCTACTATGCGAGTCCCGCCTGTGAGCCAATACTCATCGATAGCTCGCGCCAGTTTCCCAATTTGCTCTAGAAGATAGCGACGCAGAGGTTCCGGGAGATCCGCCTCTCGCAGAAGATCGCCGAGTGCGTCGACCTTGCCCCTAAGGTCAGCAATGGTCTCGGCGGTCAGCGCTCGAGGAGCATGAATTCCAGCCAGTGTCGTTGCAGCCACGTGAACTGCGCTGATCGTTGGAGGCGGCACTTGCTTCTTGAAAACTCCCCACGCGCCATCCAGTGACTGATTTCCAAAAGCACTAGCGAGTTGAGTAACCCAAGACATATGGTGCTTGGAGGACCCGGGGTGTGCCCTTTCGATCTCCTCAAGCGCCTGATGAGGAAGCGCCATTACCTGACCCAGTCGAGCCATAAGTTCCGCCGCGTCGTCTGTACCTAGCAGCTCTGCCCAAGCTTCACGGCAGGGCTTCTGTGAGGAGAACCTGTGCCCTCGGTCGAGAAGGTCAGCGAGTCGATGTGCTGGCGTATCAAAGGTCATGGCGGTTAATCGCGCTCGGCATTCTGAGGCTCCGACGGGCTCGGTATTGGGCTATTCCACGTGCGACGCGAGCTGCTCTCCGATCAAGCGCGTGAGGAGCGAATGCAGTTCCGACAAGTCCAGTGTTCCGGTTTCGAGCGATCGATCCACCTCTTGGAGGGCGCGCACGTACTCGTCGCGATTCTCCTTAATAAGCTCGGGCAATATCATCTTGCCTGGCAGCCAATGGCCCGCCTTCAGACAGAGTACGAAATAGCACGCTGCTCGGGCGGTGCGCCCATTGCCGTTGATAAATGGATGGATGAAGTTCATCCGCCACAAGACGTATGCCGCGAGCACGACTTCGTCAGTCGCGTCCCAATCTCGATTGACCGAGTTGACAAAATCATCCATCAGCGCCTGAACTCGGAAGTGCTGTGGGGGCTGGTAGTCCCCTACCTTCACTGGGCACGGCCGATACTCACCTGCATTCGTGTGCAGGCAAGTTATCGCGTGGAAGTTGAGCGCCTTGACAATCGCCTGAGACAAAAACGGCCGCCCTATGGCGACCGACGCTTCAACCGCAGACTTTAAGAAATCGTATTGCCGCAATCCATTCGCGACCGCCATCTTCTGATAGACCGGATGCGCTTCGCTATTTGTCAGCTCGAACAAGATCAATCTGACACCCCTAGGCCAGACAAGCTCCTCAGCAACTAGCCGACTTGCTCAATGAGCTCCCGAACTTGCTGCTTCGTCATATTGGCCTTGGAGTCAATAGACGCGAAGACGAAAGAGACCTTCTGCTCCGTCACTTCCTTCTGACTCGGCGCCGGCACCTTACGAAGAGCCTGCAGAACCTTCGGATCGGTTTTGAGATTCCTCATTGAATTCCCCATGTTACGCACTCCTCGGGTGATAGCTTTAGCGGCTCGCTCAGGGACGGGCCCTCTAGCAACAAAGCTTGACCCATCCCGCGTTTCGCTCCGATGAACGACTCGCGGTGTACATGCCCCCGCGGGCAGGGGCAGAGCGCGATGGTTGTCTGCATAGTGTTGACACGTCAATAGGTCGCTAGTCAGGACATGATGGGCGCCTCATCTCTCCACGATCTTCCGCATGCCCCTCTCGCGCCAGCAGCCTCGGCCAGGAGGGCCTAGGAAGCCTCCTGAGCGGCGAATGATGACATCGCCCCCCGGGGGCGTGATCGACGCCTCGGCGGCCCTTGGGGGCGCTTACAGGCGGCCCCAGACACCTCCGAGCCCGTCGACCATCCGAGCCGCGCAGCCGATCGCTGTCATGGGGGCTGGCCGACCGCCACCTGTAACGCTGCGAGCCGCTCACGAGCCTCCATGCAAGCCTGGCCACGCCACGTCTGTTGGGAGAGCCATTCCAGGTGCCGCCGCTCATCGTGGGCCGCCAATGCGGTGTAGTGGCGCTTGGCCCACGCCTCGCACCCCGCCCGCCCAGCCTCGTAGCTGGTGCAGCTCCTGAACATAGGCCCCCGGTTCGGATAGCGGAAGGACGGCGACCCACCCGCTGGTCAGGCGCTCGCTGACCCGGGCAACCTCCGTCCCGCCCACATACAGCGCGTCCTTGGGGCCTAGCCCGGCCGGACCTGTGATCGGATGCCATCGGAGTTCCGTTCCGGCAGCCTAGAAGGCGCCGGCTCACGGGCCGAGATCGCTGGCGCCTCAGCAGCTTATGGTGGCGGCTGCGGCCGGCAAGTGCCGGCTCGCCCATCGATTGAGCTCGCTCGGATCCATTCGCTCCCACGGCGGTCAGTCATTGCTTGCGGAAGATCAGGTAGCCAAGGCTCGAGTCGATCGCGACGAGCTTCATCAGCCCGGCAAACGAGATCAGGCCGCAGTCGCAAGTGACGCCGTCTTCGAGCGCGCAGCCGTCGAAGTGGGTGATCCAGCCCGTCAGCAGCTCGTCGAGAGCGGCTACGCCGACGGCTTGGCGGACTCGCCATTCCTCGCGCCCCATCTCGGCCTCGATCGCAAACTCAGCCACCGGGCGTCTCGAGCGCGTCGCGCGCGTAGTTCGGCACGAACCGCTGACCCGTCGCGGAGTCGTACGCCAGGATCCAACCCGAATCAATCGCGGCCTCAAGCGCGTCGTCGAAGCTCTCGAACCGGGAGCAGGCGCGATTGGCCCTGACGCGGGAATGGGCCTCGAGCTCGTGCTTCGTGGCGCCCTGCAACTCGAGCGGCGACTTCACGCCCCGGTCTCGCAAGAGCCAGACGAGGGTCCGGGCAACGCACGAGGGCTGCGGCACGTCGAAGGGGCCAGGCTCGGCCGGCCAGCGGCCAGCAGCCTCGCGCGCCCGTGCGCGCGCCTGCGCGATGGCGGCGGATTCGTTTCGCCCAGCCCTCATGCGCCACCCCTGCACAGGCAGCCGGCACGCGCGGACTTCGGTGAGTTGTGGGCTCGACTGTGGCTGCCATTCCGCCAATCCGCCGCTATTCCGCCGCATTCCGCCGGGACGCCCGGCGCACTGGGACGCGGAAGGGCGGCGTCTATTCCGCCATTCCGCCGTTCCCTATAGGGCGGCGGATTAAAAACGGCCTGTTTCTGCGGGGTCCAGACCAGCCCAAATCGCCCCCTCCGAAGGGTTCTATTCCGCCGCCGCTCGGCGCCTCCGAGGGGGCAGGAACGGACCCATCCCGCCGGCCGCTCGAGTGGCACATCGCAGGCCAGCGCGCTACCCATGGGCACCTGCCCCGGGCCTTTCAGCCTGCTCACACGGCCAAGCCTCGCCTTGTTCTTCAGCCCGGAAGGCCGGCAGCTCAAGGAACCCGTGCACGAGGAGGGGTCGATATGGCGGTAGCCGTCGTACCAGCGCTCGTCACGCTCATTACAGCGAGCCGAAGCGGTCCAGGCTCCACCGAGTCGCGCTACGAACTCGGAGCTGGTCGCACCTTCCGCGCGGCTCGCGCGGATCCAGCGAGCGGCGTCTGGGTCAGTGGCCACCGGCGGCCTCCCTGTATCGCTCGGCGCTCGCGGCCGGACCGGGGAGCGCGAGGAACGTCTTCTTCCGACCGCGCGGGTGCGGGTGGGGCTGCTCGAGCAACAGCCCTCGATCCTGCGCCCACCTGAGCGCCGCGCGTCGCCTGTTCCTAGGGCCGTACTTCTCTGGCAGATCGTCGACCGTGGTGCTCGTGGGGAACTGCACCTCGCTCTGGGTAGCGAACCATTCACGCAGCACCTCCCAGGCACTCTGCATATCCGTCTTCGGGAACTCCGGCTCGAACAGCTGCAGGCGCGCCGCGTGTGGAGTGATGACGCGCTCGAGGTAGAAGTCGGGCTGACCAGGCGGCACCCCGTTGACCTTGACCAGAGACAGCCGCAACAGCCGCTTCTCGGCGACCAGATCCGCGGCATTGCTGGGGCATCCTTCGTCGCCGGGCTTGACTAGGGCCAGGTGCATGTTCGATCGGCCGTTGTCCGACAGCGAACTGCCCCCGCGGCCGCTGTACTGGTCTACCACGTTATCCCGGTGCTGCTGCTTGCCGGTGTGGTGCGCGACCAGAGTCGTGGTGCCGGTCTGGCGGCTGACCCGCTCCATGGCCGAGACAATTCGCGCTAGGTCTTCGTTGTTCTCCTCGCCGCCATTGAGGCGGCTCAGCGTGTCAAAGACCACCAGCCTTAGGTCCGGTATGCCCTTGGCGTACTCGACTAGCCGGTCTAGGTCTTGGGCGACCTCGGTCTGCCCATTGACGTGGCGCGTGAGCATGAAGCCGACACCGACCATGTCCTTCACGATGAAGTGCCGCGCCACCAGTTCGAGCTGCTCTGGCTCCAGGCCTTGGGCGTTCGCCCAGACATGCTTGCGGATCACGTCGCGCCGGTCCTCGGCACTCACATACAGCACGCTGCCCTGCTCTGGCCAATCACTGCCAAAGCGAAGGCCGGCGCAGATGTGGATGCAGAGCTTGGCCAGGAAGCCAGTCTTGCCAGCGCCGCCTGCGCCGGTGAGAACGCAGGCCAAGCCCGTCGGCAGGAGCGGCTTCAGGGTCCAGCGGGTCGCCGGCGGCTCCGAGGTCAGTTCCTCGACCGAGAAGCGGTCGGAAGCGGTCGCCGCCCAAGGGTCGGGCTCGGGCTCTTCAGGAGCAGGCAGGAGCGGAATCGCTGCAGACTCAAGCCAACCGAGGTCTCGCGCGCACTCGCCGACCATTTCGAACAGGTCGACCACGTCGCCGTGCGGTGGCAGCTCGTATCCGGACACGTCGACGATCTCGACCACGCATCCAAGCTCGCGCAGGGCGGAGGCGACCTCCTCTGCATACTGAGCGCCGGGTTCGTCGTTGTCGGGCCAGACGCGCACCCGGCGACACGCCAGCGGAGACCAGTCGGCACCTCGCGCGCTGGATGCGGAGCCGCTAGTCGTGGCGACTGCACCGCAACCTGCGAGTGCATCGGCGCACTTCTCGCCTTCAACGACCCACACGATGCGGTCGGGGGCGGCTGACAGTATCTCGCGGAGGCGGTACAGGAGCTTGCCACTCGCCGGCGACTTGGGTTCGCCAAGCACGAACCGGGTCCCGTCTCGCCGGACCGGACGGATCACCTTGTCGCCCGTCACCGGATTACGCAACCGCGCTCGATAGAAGCCGATATCGCCGCTTGCGTCCGCGTACTCGTGCAGCGCCTCGATCTCGTAGCCGGCGCTGATCTGGCTGCGCGCAAGCCGCGCGACCGCATCCCGCGGCGATTCGACGGGCCGCACCGCGTTCAAGGCTTCCACTCGATCAGTGCCCAGGCCGCGTCGCGGAAGTCCTCCCCTGTGCGGCGCATCCGGAAGCTGACCATGTCGCCTTGCCCGCAGCCGGCAAAGCATTTCCAACCCCCACGGGCCGAGGCAATGTGGACACTCAGGCTCGCATTGGAGTCGTCGTGGAAAGGGCACTTGCCCTTGGCCCAGCCCTCACCGTTGGGACGGCAAAGCCCATCAACGTGCTGGCGGTAGAAGGTCGCGGCATCCGGCAGCCGGCCGCGCCACGTCTCTGGCAGTCGTCGCCGCTGACGCCCGCTCATTGGCGCTTACTCCGTTCGAGGATCGCACCTGCTGTGCCGATTACGAGCAAATCGTTCCCCGTGACCGCCGTGATCCGGGGATGGCAGGTGCAGGCATGGCGCTGGTGCGCAAAGCAACCGAACCCATGGGCCACTTCGACACTCGTGACCCCGCCTGGCGCCGCGGGCAGATTGCCGACAGCCATCGCGGCGAAGATCCGTGCTTGGTAGCCGTCCACGGGTCAACTCGCCTGAGACGGGGAGATGGCCGAGGCAGCCGCGTTCAGTCGCTGCGGCAACGTGTACAAGCTGTCGAGATAGACGAAGCGCCGCCTGCCAATCGTCGTGGTCTCAAGCAAGCCGGAATTGGCCAGTTCGTAGGCCTTGGATCGACCGATCCCGACCTTGTTGCATTCCGGAATGAATGGCCGGAACTCCCTCTGTCCATGCTTGTCCATCTGCTGCACCGTGGAGCCGCTGAGCGGCGGGTGCAGCCATTTCGTTACAGGTTCGGCCCTGAGTCAGGCACAGAACGTCATCTTTCTCGGGACGTTCCTTTCTTGGCCGGCTTTCGGGGACGCTGCTCGGACATCGCGTCCTCCAGGGCTGCACGCGTTGCCTCGCGGAGCGACCGCATCTCGCGCAGGTAGCCCTTGATTGCGGCTACTGGGTCTGGATTTCCACCTTCTGCGTCATAGCAGATACTAACGATCGCTCTGAAATCGCTCCCGTCTGCGGCGCTTGGAAGCAAACGGACCGGGTACCTCTCGCGCTGGGGCCCATCGAAGTAAGACTTCACCTCGAGGCCATCCACCATCCGCACCGAGAACACGCCGTTTCGATGCGCTTTGCCCCAACCGCGCTTGAGCGCGGCATCTACCGCACCAACTGGCTGGGGTGAGGCGACACGGTGTCTAACCGCTGTGGATGGCAGCTCCTCCCGTGCAGCCGTGGCAGCCTGGCGCAGCGCCTCGAGCAATGGAACGAGGTAGTCGAGAGGACTATCGGGACTGACATATTCGCCCTGCAGATCCCAGCACTTCATGTGGATTAGAACGTCAGCCGCCGTGTGCGCAGGATCTATCCTCGCGGCGAGAGAATGCAACTTCAACGCCAACGCCTTAGCGCCTGCCTCGACATCATCCAACAATGCGACGACATCGTTCCGCGCCGGCCTCGGAGCAAGCGCCAAGCGAACCGCCACGAGCGCGTGCCTCAACTCCTCGATCTGTACAGGTTCAAGCCCGAGTGATCGTAGACGGCCACGCTGCTCTGGGGTGAAGTCTGGATACTGTGGCACGTTGCTGTCTCTATTCAGATCGGAATTGCACCTCACCGGCACTGCGACCGGCGAAGTGCGGGTTGACCCTTATGAACGCGCGATCTTGCCACCATCGAACCACTGGCGGACATCATCGTCGCTCGACTTGCGAACGCTGCTAGGACTCAGGTCGAGCCCGGCAACGCGACCCGCGCGCATGCATCGCTCCAGGTGATCGCGATCGGTCTTGATGAGCGAGAAGGCGTCTGCGAGGACTTCTCGGAGAGAACGCTTGGCAGTCATGTCGTCACCTCCGCAGCCAGCGCTTGCTGCGCGCGCGCGGCTTCGCAGGACAGCAAATGGCGAATCGCTCGCTGCTCATGATCTTGCAGTTCTTGGAAGGCCTAGTCTGGGGCCGCCACCAAGATTGCGAGAGCATTCGCGTCCCGCAAGTGTCCCGCCGCGCGGCTTGTGTGGTCCCCGCGCATCGGCGCGGCGGCTTCCGCCAGCCCGTTCTCGCGGCAACTGCTCACTCGGCTGCCGTCCGCGAGGCTGTGCCCCATCTCGACCAGATACCGGATCCCGCACAGCGATTGTGCCAACAACGTCGGCGTCGATTCGAGTGTCCTTGTCCGTTCGCTAATCCGTCTATGAAGTTGGTGATGAGTGAGCCGGCCGTCGAGAATATGCAGCCAACGTCATCCAGCATGTCCCTTGGGGTCGTGGCAGGGCCTGCCACATATGAGCCGCTTCCGTTCCAGATGGCAACGGGTCCAGGTGAAGATTCTTGGAATCCATGAGCGTTCTCCTTGGGAACGTTTGTGGTAGGCCGGCCGGGTGTTGACGCACCCGGTTCGGCCGCTTTTTGATGGCTGCGGCTAGGTCACACCGCGCGCCCCATGAGCGGCACGACCTTCTTGTCGCCCGTTCGAAGTTGGTCTAGGTAATCTGCCCACGCCTGCATCATGTTGCGACGCTCAGCCAAGTGGGCGGTGCGGTTATAAGCTCGACCGTTCGGGTCGCGGACGGCGTGGGCCAGTTGGTGCTCGATGTAGTCCGGGCGAAAGCCAAGCACCTCGTCGAGCACCGTACGTGCCATGGCGCGGAAGCCGTGACCTACCAGCGTGTTGCTGTCGAAGCCCAAGTTTCGAAGCGCCGCATTTACCGTGTTCTCGCTCATTGGCTTCGAGGCGGTGCGCATGCTCGGAAAGACGTAGACGCTTCGACAGGTGATCGGATGCAGATCCTGCAGCACCCTCACCACCTGATCAGCGAGCGGAACGATGTGAGGCTTGCCGGTCTTGGTGGCGACATAACGCCACTCGTGCGCCTCTAGGTCGACGTCCGACCACTTGGCCGCCCGTAGCTCTCCGGGTCGCACGAAGGTCAGCGGAGCCAGCTTGAGTGCTGCCTGCGTGGCAGGCGCACCTTGGTAGGTCCACAGCGCGCGCAGCACCCTGCCAATGTCGGCAGGCTCCGTCACGCTGGCGAAATGCTTGGTCTGGGGTCGCTCCAATGCACCCGCGAGGTCTGCCGCCGGATTGCGGTCCGCTCGACCGGTGGCAATGGCGTAGCGGAACACGCGTCCGGCGAGCGACCGCGCCCGGTGGGCCGTCTCCGCCACGCCGCGCGCTTCGAGCTTTCGCAGGGCTGCCAGCAGGACCGGGGCCGACACTTCGGAAATCGGGAGGTTGAAGAGCGGGGCCATGTCCCGCTCGATGTGCCGCTGCTCACGCGCGACGGAGGAAGCGCCCAGGCCCTCGCGCGCACGCTTGGCCAAGTGCTCCAAGCCGATCGCGCCGAAGGTGTTGGCGACGCGCTCGGACCGCACCGCCTTCTCGCTCTTAGCCACGTGCGCGGGGTTCGCGCCGCCGCGGAGGAATTGGCGCTGCTTCTCGCGCGCGGCCCTGGCCTGCATGAGTGACAGAGCGGGGTATTCCCCCAGAGTGATCATGCTGGGGCGCCCCTCGAACCGATACCGGTAGCGCCAGACCTTTGCACCCGTCGGCCGCACCTCAACGCACAGCCCATTCGAATCCGCCACCCGATAGGCAGCCGCCTGAGGCTTGAGTGCGCGAATCTTCGTATCCGTGAGCATGTGAGTCGCCTTCCTGCGAGTCAGGAGCGATCCCCATCGGCTCCTGACACACAGCCTGACTCACTTATTGTCCGGATGCAAGCGAACGTCCACGAATTCCGACGGACGGGATTCGGGCTTCTGCTATGGGGTTTTGGCGGGCCATCGGATGGTGCCGAATCTCGGCGGACGGCTATTTGGTGGGCCCACCAGGACTCGAACCTGGAACCAAGGGATTATGAGTCCCCTGCTCTGACCATTGAGCTATAGGCCCGCGTGGGGCCCATTATCACCGCAGCGGTGGTGCGCAGGTGTGCGCAGCGTGCTCCGGGCAGAGGCCGCAAGGCGCACGGGCACTCGCCGCAGGCTGCTCGCGGGTCGCCGGCAATCGGACGACACCCTCGTGACTCTCTTCACTGCGACAGCCGACGGCTCCGCGCGACCCCCGACCGCATCAACCCGTATCAACCGCGCGACACGACCGCCGCGTCAGACACAGAATCGCGCAGCCGCGGCCGTTCGACGAGGTACCGGCCACGACCGCGCGACACGAGCCGGGCGGCGCGGGGCGCCACCCGGTCCGTCGGGAGGACGGCTTACATGCCGTCGGTGTTGTTGTCGCCGTCGGCAGCCGCGTTGGCTTCCTCGGCGGCGTCCTGTGCCTGCTCGGCGGCATCGGCAGCCTTCTCGGCAGCGTCGGCCAGATCCTCGCGACCGGTCGCATCTTCGCCCGTGCCGACCTGGCCGGCGATCTGCGACGTGGCGTCCGCAGCGGCATCGGCGGCGCCGGCGGCGGCCTCGGCGGCCTGCGTGGCGGCCATGTCGCCCGTGGCGGCGGCGTTCGCCGCGGCCTGCTGCGCCTCGGCAGCCGAGTCGGCGGCCTCCTGCGCGGAATTGGCGGCCTGGTCGGTGTTGGAGCACGCGCTCAGGCCGGCGGCCAGGGCGAGCGCGAGGAGGGTCTTGGCAGTGGTCGTCATCGAGAAAATCTCCTGGGTCCGGCGCACGCTGCGCCGTCGGGACGCAACTCTGCCGCGCACGATGTGGGCGCCGCGCGAACGCCGCGCCACGGGCACGTGGAGCGTTCAGGTTTGCATGAGGGATGACAAAAACCCCGGCACGCAGTGCGGACCGGGGCTTCTCGAGGGCACGTCCGGGCGGGAGAACCGGCCCGGTTCCGTCGCCGCCGTCAGTCGATGTCGAGGAACGAGCGCAGCTGTTCGGAACGGCTGGGGTGGCGCAGCTTGCGCAGCGCCTTGGCCTCGATCTGGCGGATGCGCTCGCGGGTGACGTCGAACTGCTTGCCCACTTCCTCGAGGGTGTGATCGGTGTTCATGTCGATGCCGAAGCGCATGCGCAGCACCTTGGCCTCGCGCGGGGTCAGGCCGGCCAGCACGTCGCGCACGGTCTCGGACAGGTTGATGTTGGTGGTGGCCTCGATCGGGGACTCGACGTTGGTGTCCTCGATGAAGTCGCCCAGGTGCGAGTCCTCGTCGTCGCCGATCGGAGTTTCCATCGAGATGGGCTCCTTGGCGATCTTCATGACCTTGCGGATCTTGTCCTCGGGCATGTCCATTTCCTTGGCCAGCTCCTCCGGCGTGGCCTCGCGGCCGTACTGCTGGAGCATCTGGCGGGAAATGCGGTTGAGCTTGTTGATCGTCTCGATCATGTGCACCGGGATGCGGATGGTGCGCGCCTGGTCGGCGATCGAACGCGTGATCGCCTGGCGGATCCACCAGGTGGCGTAGGTCGAGAACTTGTAGCCGCGGCGGTATTCGAACTTGTCGACCGCCTTCATCAGGCCGATGTTGCCCTCCTGGATCAGGTCGAGGAACTGCAGGCCGCGGTTGGTGTACTTCTTGGCGATCGAGATCACCAGGCGCAGGTTCGCCTCGACCATTTCCTTCTTGGCCTTGCGCGCCTTGGCTTCGCCATAGGCCATCGCGCGGTTGATTTCCTTGAGGTCGCCGAGCGTGACCATCATCGCCTTCTCGACCGACAGCGTGGCCTCCTGCTCGGCGATGATCTGGTCCTTGACCTCGCGCATGCCCGACGACCACTTCTGCTTGCGCTTGAGCACGTCGTCCACCCAGCCCAGGTTGGTCTGGTTGCCTTCCCATGCGCGGATGAAGTCCTTGCGCGGCATCTTCGCCACACGCGTGGAGAGGTCGAGGATGCGGCGCTCGTGGTCCTTGATCTCGCCCACCACGTCGCGCAGCTTCCTGACCAGCACGTCGGTCAGCGGCAGCGGCAGCTTGAAGGTGGTGAAGATCGCGGCCATCTCCTCGCGCAACTTCAGCACCGGCTTGGCTTCGGCCCCGTTCTTGGCGTAGGACTTCTGGAACTTGGCGTACAGCGCGCCCAGCGCCTCCATGCGGCGACCGACCTCGGCCGGATCCGGACCGGTGGGGCCGGCATCTTCCGAATCGCCGTCGTCGTCGCCGTCGCTGTCGTCGTCACTGTCGCTGTCGTCGGACGAGGCCGAGTCGTCGCTGGCGGTGGAGGCGGGCACGTCGTCGCCGGACTCGTCGAGGTCGTTGAAACCGACCACGATCTCGGCCAGGCGCTTCTTGCCGGCCTTGTGCAGGTCGTAGTCTTCCAGCAGCAGCTGCACCGACCAGGGGAAGCTGGCCAGCGAGGACAGCATCTGGTTCAGGCCTTCCTCGATGCGCTTGGCGATCGCGATCTCGCCCTCGCGCGTGAGCAGCTCCACCGTGCCCATCTCGCGCATGTACATGCGCACCGGGTCGGTGGTGCGGCCGCCTTCGCTGTCGAGCGCGGTCAGTGTGGCCGCGGCTTCCTCGGCGGCGGTGTCGTCGACGTCGCGGTTGCCGGTGGAATCGCCGGTCAGCAGCAGCGACTCGACATCGGGCGCGATCTCGTGCACCTCGATGCCCATGCCGTTGATCATGCCGATGATGTCCTCGATCTGCTCCGGATCGACGAGATCGTCCGGCAGGTGATCGTTGACTTCGGCGTAGGTCAGGTAGCCCTGCTCCAGCCCCTTGGAGATCAGGAGCTTGATGTCGGACTGTTCGGCTGGACGTTCGTTCGCCATGAGGCGCGCACCGGGGAGAAAAGTGAACCCGTAATTATACCATCGCGCCCGGTCCGGGTCCCGGCCGGGGGCGTGCGACCCCGGCGGCTGCACCGGGGCTGCGGACGATATGGGGCGCCTTCGCGCGGTTTCCACCCATCGTCCCGAGCCGCGCTGCCGCGCCCCCCGATCAGGCGCGCAGCAGGAACGTCACCGGTCCGTCATTGGCCAGCCGGACCACCATGTGGGCGCCGAACCGCCCGCTCTCCACCGCGCCGGCATGGCGTTCGCGGCATTCAGCCAGCAGTCGGTCGAACACGCCCTGCGCGGCCTCCGGCGCCGCGGCGGTGCTGAATCCGGGACGCATGCCCGAGCGCGTATCGGCGGCGAGGGTGAACTGGCTGACCAGCAGCAGCCCGCCCCCGGTGTCCGCCAGGGACCGGTTCATGCGTCCGTCCGCATCGGCGAAGACGCGGTAGCCGAGCAGCCGGGTGGCCATGCGTGCGACCTGCGCCTCGCCATCGCCCGGCTCGACCCCGACCAGGGCCAGCAGGCCCGTGCCGATCCGGCCGACCACCTCGTCGTCGACCGTGACGCTGGCGTCGCTGACGCGCTGGATGAGGCTGAGCATGGCGGTCGGGATCCGTCGGGGCGGAGAAGGCGAAGCCTAGCCGCGTTTCCGGGTCCAGGCAGCGTTCGCCACGCCGGCAAGAGACACGCGGTCGTCCCGCTGATGCCGCGCGCGCCTGCCGGGCGCCCGCCCCCGCCGGGTCCGACCGACGCGTCCGGGACAGCGCAGGCCGGGGTGGCATCCCCGCATCGGACCGGTCCGATGCGCTCGCTACACTGGACCGATGACCGACGCACTCGCGCGCCTGCTCCACGCCCTGGCCACTGCGGCCGGACGGCTGCCGTGGCACGTCCTGCGCCGGCTCGCCGATGCGCTGGCGTGGGGCTGGCTGCGCACGGGGGCGCGCGAGAGCGTGGTCGCCCTGCGCAACCTCGAACTGGCCTACCCCGACTGGACGCCCGCCGAACGCGACGCGGGCCGGCGCGCCATCCTGCGCGCGACCGCGCTGCAGACGCTCGACACCCTGCGCCTGTGGACCCGCCCCCACGGCGAAAACCTGGCGATGATCCGCGAGATCCACGGCGAGGCGCTGTTCGACGCGGCGCTGGCCTCCGGCCGTGGGCTGATCGTGGCCGCGCCCCATGTCGGCAACTGGGAACTGCTCAACCAGTGGCTGGCGGCGAAGACGCCGCTGGCCATCCTGTACAAGCCGCCCGAGTCGGCGATCGGCGAGGCCTTCCTGCGGCGTGTACGTGCCGACGCCGATGCCGACCGCGTGACCCAGGTGCGAGCCGAGGGCGCGGGGGTGCGCCAGCTGTACAAGCGGCTTCAGGCCGGCGGGGTGGTGGGCATCCTGCCCGACCAGCAGCCCAAGGGCGGCGACGGCGAGTTCGCGCCGTTCTTCGGCGTGCAGGCGCTGACCATGACCCTGCTCGGCCGCCTGGCCGCGCGCAGCGGTGCGACGGTGCTGTTCGCTTGGTGCGAACGGATCGGCGACGGGCCGGTCTACGCGCTGCACATCGAATCGGCCTCGCCGGGGATCGCCGACCCCGACCCGGCGGTCGCCACCGCGGCGCTCAACGCCGATGTCGAGCGCATCGCCCGGCGCGACCCGGCGCAGTACCAGTGGACCTACAAGCGCTTCAAGGCGCGCCCACCCGGCAGCACCACGCACCCTTACGCCGACCTGGAAGGCCGATGACCGAGCCCGACCCCGCCCTGGACGACGCAGCGGTTCCCACCGCCACGCCCGCACCCGCCATCGAAGGCTGGCGACCGCTGCCGCTACGCGCGCGGCGGCTGTTCGTGCTCGGCAACCTGTTCGGCCTGGGGCTGCTGGCGGTCGCCCTGCTGATTCCCATCGGGCTGCTGCTGCGCGACACCCCGCTCGCGCTGCCGTTGGCGCTGGCGGTGCTGGTCGCCCTCCCCGCGTGGGGCGTCTGGCTGGCCTACCGCCAGTACGCCTGCACCCGCTGGCGCCTGGACGGGCATGGCTACACCCTGCGCCGCGGGCGGCTGTGGCAGCGCGAGACCTTTGTGCCGCGCAGCCGGGTGCAGCACCTGGATCTGCAGCGCGGGCCGCTCGAACGCCGCTTCGGCCTGGCGACCCTGGTGGTGCACACCGCCGGCACGCGCCACAACGCGGTGTCCACGGCCGGGCTCGGCGAGGACGACGCCGAATGGCTGCGCGACCAGCTGGCGCAGTGGATCGAGGCCGATGACGACGACGCCTGACGATCCCGTCGACAGCGGCGACCGCCGCCTGCATCCGTGGTCGTGGCTGTTCGTACTGATCGGTTCGCTGCGCCAGTTCCTGGTCCCGCTGGTGGTCCTGGTGGTGTTCGGAGGCCGCCGCGAGGACGGCGTCCAGCTGGCGGCGGCCGCGGTGGCGGTGGCGGTCCTGGCGCTGCTGGCGGTGTGGCGCTATTTCACCTATCGCTACCGGATCGAGGGCGACAGCCTGTTCATCCGCAGCGGCCTGCTGGAACGCAGCCTGCGCCAGGTGCCGTTCTCGCGCATCCACAACGTCGAACTGCGGCAGACGCTGCTGCACCGTCTGTTCGGCGTCGCCGAGGTGACGCTCGAGTCGGCGGGCGGTACCCGGCCCGAAGCGCAGATGCGCGTGCTCCGGGTCGCCGAGGCGCTGGCGCTCGAGCGCCTGATCCGCCACCGCGCCCGCGCATCCGACGACGGGGCCGCAGCGGCGGCCGACGATGACGTGCAGACGCTGCTGACCTTGCCCACGATGGAAATCGTGCGCCTGGGACTGATCTCCAACCGCGGCATGATCGTGGTCGGCGCGGCGCTGGCGCTGGCGTCGCAGGTGTTGCCGGACAACGGGTTCCGGCAGGGGTTCGACTATGTGCGGCGCGAAGCCTTCGGCTACGTCGCGAGCTTCAACGGCGGCGGGACGTCGACGGTGCTGGCCGGGATCGCGCTGGTGCTGCTCGCGCTGGTGCTGCTGCGCGTGTTCTCCGTATTGCTGGCGCTGGTGCGCTACCACGGCTTCCGCCTGCAGGCGCAAGGTCGCCGGCTCACGGTGGAACGCGGATTGCTGGCGCGCGTGCGCAGCAGCGTGTCGCGCCGGCGCATCCAGGCTTGGACGCTGCGCGAAGGCGTGCTGCATCGCATCTTCAGGCGCCGTTCGCTGGCGATCGACACCGCCGGCGCGCAGGTGCAGGGCAGCGAGGGTCAGTCGCGCGAGCCGCCCGAACTGGCCCCGATCGCCACTCCCGCCGCCTGCGACGCCCTGCTGCAGGACCTGCTCGACGTCCCCGACTGGCCACCCCGCGACTGGCAGCCGCTGCATCCGCGCGCGTGGCTGCGGCTGTGGCTGGGCGACATCGTGTTCGCGGTGCTGCTGGCGGCGGGGCTGGCCTGGTATTTCGGCGCGTGGGGTTTCCTCGGCCTGCTGTGGCTGCCCTGGGGCGGGTGGCTGGCGCTGCGGCATGCCCGGTTCGCCGGCTGGCACGTCGACACGCGCCTGGTGGCGGTGCGCGAGGGATGGTGGTCGCGGCACTGGCGGTTCGCCGAGATCGACAAGCTGCAGGCGCTGCAGCTGCGCCAGTCGCCGCTCGACCGCCGCTTCGGCATGGCCTCGGTCTGGCTCGACACCGCGGGCGCCGGCGCCGCCTCGCCACCGCTGCGCATGCGCCACCTGCCCGAAGCGCAGGCGCGCGCGCTCTACACCGGCCTGGGGCGCGAGGTCTCGCGGCGGCGGCTGCGCTGGTAGCCGTGCGGCGTCGCCGGCGACGCGGTCAGCCTGAAGTGAAGCGCCGGTAGAACGCGTCCAGTTCCCGCAGCTTGTGCTCCACCCGCATCGCGTCCAGCGGATAGTCGCGGCGCGCAGGCCGTTCCCGGCCGGCCTTCGTCAGCGCCTGCGCCAGCGCGTCGACATCGCCGGTGGCGACCAGCGGGGTTCCGATCAGCGTGGCGAGGTGCCGCGCACCGCCGGTGTCGGTCGCGATCACAGGCAGTCGCGCCTGCATCGCCTCGATCATCACCAGGCCGAACGGCTCCTCGCGCGACGGGCTGACGAAGCAGTCGAACGCGGCCAGCCAGTCTTCCGGGGCTTCCACGAAGCCCGGCAGGGCGACCTGCCCGGCGGCGCGCCCACGCAGCGCGACGAGCTCGCGACCGCCGCCGACCAGCGCCAGGCGCGCGCCGGGCACGGCCGCGCGCGCGAACGCCTCCAGCAGCACGTCCATGCCCTTGCTCGACTCCATCCGCCCCAAGGCGCCGAACAGGTAGTCGTCGTCGCCGACGCCGATCGCGGCGCGGATGCGCGCGCGCGCGTCGGGCGCCGCGGTACGCGGCAGCACCCAGTTGTCGATCTGCACCGACCGCGCGCGCAGCGGCGCGGGAATGCCGGGCAGTTGCCAGGGCGCGATCGCCACCAGCCCGTCGAGATGCGCGTGCTGTTCGGGCACGTAGTCGATGTGCAGGGTCGCCAGGCGCGGGATGCCGCGTACCCCGCGCAACGCGCGCGACGCGGATCCCAGGTGGGCATGGGCGATGTCCGGCCGCAGCCTGCGCACCAGCGCGCGCGCATGCGCGATCACCGGCCAGCGGTCGACCAGGTCGTGCGCCAGCAGCACGTCCACCCGCGGGTCAACGCGATGGGCGATCGCGTCCGCGCGCGCCTGCGCCGCCTTGCGCCTGAGGATGAGCGTGACCCGATGCCCCGCCGCCGCCTGCGCCGCGCTGAGTTCGAGCACGTGCCGCTCGGTGCCGGCGAAGCGTTTCGTCAACAGCAGGTGGGCGATGTGCATGCATCGGCGCGCGCGGACGGAGCGGCCATTCTCCCCCATCGCCGGCACCGCCCGGGGGCGCCGGCGACGCGCGTTCAACCGCCGCTGGGGTACGCTGGCGCGCCCTGCCAGGACGCGTTCCGATGTCGCACGACCGTTCCCGCCGAGTCCGGCCCTGTGCGAGGCGCGGCGCATGAGCGCACGCCCGCTCATCGTCCGCTGCGGCGCGTTCGGCGACATGGTGATGCTGACCACGCTGATGCGGGTGGTGTCGGCGCGCTACGACAGCCCGGTCGACGTGGTGAGTTCCGGGGGCTGGACGCCGCCGCTGCTGCAGCGCGAACCGACCCTCGGCCACCTGCAGATGGTGACCAGCCGCAAGACGCCGTACCTGCTGTGCCCGAGCCAGTGGGCGCTGGTGCGCTGGCTGCGCGCGCGCGGCCGCGGGCCGGTCTACCTGGGCGACACCGATCCGGAGATGCGCGCCCTGCTGGTCCGCGGCGGGGTGCAGAAGGACGACATCGTCGCCCGCGATCCCGCCGGCGAGGACGCACCGGTGCTGTGGCCCGACCGCTGGATCGAGATCGGCATGCGCGACCCGGCGACGCCCTATCCCGTGCGCGAGGTCGACCCTGCCCCGTTTCGCCTGCCCAGGCTGGTGGTGCGCGAGGACGAACGCCGCGAAGCGGCGACATGGCTGGCCGCGAGCGGTCTGACGGGTCCGCTGGTGCTGCTGCAGCCGGGCAACAAGCGCACCCACAAGCGCGGGCGCCTGATGACCGCCGACCATCCCAAGCACTGGGACGCGGCGCACTGGGCGGCGGTGGCGCGGGCGGCGCTGGCCGACCTGCCCGACGCCCATGTGCTGCTGTGCGGATCGCCGCCCGAGCACCCGCTGCTGGAGGACATCCGCACCGCCGCCGGCCACGATCCGCGCATCGTCAACGGTGCCAACGATCTGCCGATCCCGCGCCTGCTGCCTTTGCTGGAACGCGCGCACAGCATGGTGTCCGTCGACACCGGCCCGGCCCACGCGGCGGCCGCGCTGGGCTGTCCGCTGGTGGTGCTGTTCGGCGCGGCGCCGCCGGACAAATGGCGCCCGATCGGGCCCGGCCCCATCCGCGTACTGGGCGGCGAACGCGGTGCCGACAGCCGGGTGGCCGATCTCGCGCCGGGCGCCGTGATCGCCGCCTGGCGCTCACTGCCCGGACGCGCTTGAGACCGCTCAGCGCCGCGTGGCCGACGCGTCCGCCGCGCGTGCCGGGACCGGCTGCAGGTCGTCGTTGGCCGCCTGCCTGACGATCCCGTGCGGCGTCCAGACCCGACGCTGCGCGCGGGTTTCGGCGCGGATCGCGAGGTTGGCGCGGATCGATTCCTCGGTGCGATAGCCGCGCGCATGATCGAGGTGCACGCAGATCGCGCGATGCCGGACCTGCCTGCCGCGCACGCCGGCGTTTTCCAGTCGCTCGCCCAGTTCGCGATCGGGTCCACCGTATTTCATGCGTTCGTCGTAGCCGTTGACCGCGATCAGGTCGGACTTCCACGCCGATGAATTGCAGTTGTTGAACGTGGCGCCCGCCGGCGTGATCGCGTCGAGCATGCGCGCCGCCAGCGGTCCGGCGCCGAGCTTGCGGCGGCTCGAGGCGCCCAGGCGACCGGCCGCCGCCAGCCAGCCGGGCTCGAAGCAGCGGCCGCTGGCGATGTCGTCGACGTTGATGCGCGTGCTCGTGGCCATGTCCAGCTTGCAGTAGCCGCCCGACAGGAACCGCCCCGGCTCGGCCAGCTGCGCATGGGTGGCCACGAAATCGCGCCGCGGGATGCAGTCGCCGTCGGTGAACAGCAGGTAGCCGTGCGCCGCGAGCGGGATGGCCCGGTTGAGGATCTCCTGGCGGCGGTAGCCACGGTCCTCGTGCCACACGTGCCGCAGCGGCACCGGGAACGTGGCGGCCATGCGCGCGACCAGCGCGGCCGTCGCCGGGCCCGAGCCGTCGTCGGCGACGATCACCTCGAACGCCGGATGGGTCTGCAGCGCGTAGCCGGTGAGCACCTTCTCCAGCCAGGCTTCGGCGTTGTAGGTACTGACGATGACCGTGATGGGCAGCATGCGACCCTCGCGCGGGCACGGGCCGGCAGCGCCGGCGTCATGTGCATGTTCGTGCGCGGAAGATTGCGTCCGCGTGACGGCCGGCCTGGCGCGCATCCGGACGGTGGAGGGCCGCGGGGGCGGAGGCCTCGCCCGGATTCAGCCGGGGGCGCGGCCGAGCGCGGCGTAGAAGAAGCCGTCCATGCCCTGCTCGCCCGGCAGTCGCTGGCGCCCGTGGCCGGTGGCGTGGCCGAATGCCTCCGCGAGCGGCAACGCGGTCGCGGCAGGCGTGCGCGACAGGAACGCGGCCACCTGCGCCTCGTTTTCCGCCGCCAGGATCGAACAGGTGGCGTAGAGCAGCCGCCCGCCGGGCGCCAGCAGCGGCCACAGCGCGTCGAGCAGGCGCGCCTGCAGCGCCGTCAGCGCGGCGATGTCGGAAGGGCGGCGGTGCAGCAGCACGTCCGGCTGACGGCGGATGATGCCGGTGGCCGAACACGGCGCGTCGATCAGGATGGCGTCGAACGGTTCGCCGTCCCACCAGGTCGCCGGCGCCGAGGCGTCCACGGCGCGCAGGACCGCGCCATCGCCCACGCCCAGCCGCGCATGGGTCTCGGCCACCCGTCGCAGGCGCCGCGGGTCGAGGTCGAGTGCGGTCAGCCGCAGCGAGGGGTCGCGTTCGAGCAGGTGCGCGGACTTGCCGCCCGGCGCGGCGCAGGCATCGAGCACGTGCGCTCCGGCAGCCGGCGACAGTGCATCGGCGACGCGCTGGGCGGCCGCGTCCTGCACCGATACCTCGCCCTCGGCGAAGCCGGGCAGCGTGGCCGGCGAAACGGGAACGTCGATGCGCAGCGCATCGGGCAGATCCGCGGACGCCTGCGCCTCGATGCCGGCCTCGCGCAGCCGCTCCGCATAGCCGGCGACGGTACTGCGCGTGCGGTTGACCCGCAGCCAGGTGGGCGCCTGCACGGCACCGGCGGCGAAGATCTCCGCGGCGGTCGCATCGCCCCAGTCGGAGCGGACCTGCGCGCGCAGCCACTCGGGCCATGCGGCATCGGCAGGCGCTGCCGGCAGTCCGTCGCGCTGGGCGCGGCGCAGCAGTGCGTTGACCAGTCCGGCCTGGTGCTGGCGCCCGAGCCCCCGCGCGGCCTCGACGGTGGCGGCGAGCGCGGCATGCGCCGCCAGGGCGAGCGGATCGAGCTGGGCGAATCCCGCGTGCAGCAGGGCGCGCAGCGGCGCGTCCCGGCGCGGCAGCGGTCGTGGCATCCAGGCCGCGAGCGCGGCGTCGTAGCGCGCGCGGTGGCGAAGCGCGGCGAAGCAGATCGCCTCGAGCAGGGCACGGTCGCGGGGGTCGGACAGCCCCGGCAGCGCCGCCGCCAGTTCGGCCTTCAGCGAACGCCCACGGTGCAGCACCGCGTCGAGCACGCCCGCCGCGCAGACGCGCACGGCCACACCGGGAGGCAGCGGCGCGGCCACGTCAGCTGCGCGCCAGCGGAGCGCGCAGGTCGCCGCGCGCGTTGAGGTAGTCGGCGGCGGTCACCACCTTGCCGCCGGCGCGCTGCAGTGCGCGGATCCGCAGCGCGCCGCTGCCGCAGGCCACGTCGATGCCGTCGCGACCGGCATGCAGCACAGTGCCCGGCACTGCCGCGTGCGCCAGCGGCAGTGCGACCGCGCCATGCAGGCGCACGCGCTCGCCGGCGAGTTCGGCCTCGGCCACCGGCCAGGGATGGAATGCGCGCACCTTGCGCGCGAGGACGTCGGCCGCCTGGCTCCAGTCCAGCCGCGCCTCGGCCTTGTCGAGCTTGTGCGCGTAGCTCACGCCTTCGTCCGGCTGCGGCCGCGGCGCCGGACGCATGCCGGCACGCAGCAGCGCCAGTCCATCGGCCAGGACCTGCGCGCCGAGGTCGGCCAGGCGCGCATGCAGCTGGCCTGCGGTCTCCTCCACGCCGATCGGGATCACCTGCGACAACAGCACCGGGCCGGTATCCAGGCCCTGCTCCATCTGCATCAGGCACACGCCGGTCTGCGCGTCGCCGGCTTCGATCGCACGCTGGATCGGCGCCGCACCGCGCCAGCGCGGCAGCAGCGAGGCGTGCACGTTCCAGCAGCCGAAGGCCGGCGTCGCCAGCACCTTCGGCGGCAGCAGCAGTCCATAGGCGACCACGATCATCAGGTCCGGCCGCAGCGCGCGCAGCGCGCGTCGCGCCTCGAGCGTGCGCAAGGTCTGCGGCTGCAGCACCGGCAACCCCAACCGCTGCGCCTCCTGCTTGACCGGCGAAGCCGACAGCCCGCGACCACGGCCGGCGGGCCGGTCGGGCTGGGTGTAGACCGCGACCACGTCGCCGTGCGACGCGGCCACGCGCAGCGAGGGAACGGCGAACTCGGGGGTACCGGCGAAGACGAGGCGCATGGGATGGGATTCGATGGGGAAAGGGTCGTGAGCAATCGGGAGCCTGCGCTTCCGGCGGGTCGATCCGCGGCCGTGCCGCGCCCTGGATCGACGTGAGGCCGGCGCCGCACTCGCGCGATCGCGTGCCCGCCAGCCGCGGACAGGCATCAGCCGACGTGGCGCGCCTGCGCGACGGGCGTCTACTCCCGCCCCTTCCTCAGCTTCTCCAGCTTCCTGATCGCGCGGTCGCGCTTGAGCGCGGAGAGGTGGTCGATGAACAGCTTGCCGTCGAGGTGGTCGACCTCGTGCTGCACGCAGGTGGCGAGCAGCCCGTCCACGCGCAGCTCGAACGGTTTGCCGTGGCGGTCGAGCGCCTCGATCAGGATGCCGTCGGGGCGGGTCACGTCGGCGAATACGCCCGGGATCGACAGGCATCCCTCCTGGTGCAGGCGCAGGTCCGGCGAACGTTCGCGGATCACCGGGTTGATGAAAGCCAGCGGCTGTTCGCGCCCTTCGGTGACGTCGATCACCATGAAGCGCTGGTGGGTGTCGACCTGGGTCGCGGCCAGTCCGATGCCGGGCGCTTCGTACATGGTCTCGAACATGTCGTCGAGCAGGCGCTGGAACGTGGGGTCGTGCAGCTGGTCGACCTCCACCGGCCGTGCGACCGTGCGCAGCCGGGGATGGGGATACTCGAGGATCGGGAGCAGGGACATGGGCGCAAAGGGAGGCGGCGGTCACAACCGCGCGGAACGGCCTGCCATTGTAGCGCCGGGCGGCTTGCAACCGGCCGCCACTTGTACGCTATAGTGCCGGCGCTGCACGGGGAAATCTTCAAGGGGAGCAATTAGATGGCCCGCATGCTTGAGCGCCTTTCTCAGGGGCTTCGTACGACGTGCGTCGTCGCATTGATGACGGTGGCCACCTACGCCACCGCCCAGACCATGCGTGGCGACCATCCCGACACCTATGTCGTGCAGCGTGGGGATACGCTGTGGGACATCGCGGGCAAGTTCCTGCAACGGCCCTGGCTGTGGCCGGAAATCTGGCAGGCCAACCCGCAGATCAGCAATCCGCACCTGATCTATCCGGGCGACATCATCAGCCTGGCCTACCTCAACCGCGTGACCGCGACGCCGGGCCCGCGCGAGGAAGCGCAGCCGATCAATGCGATCCCGCTGTCGGACATCGAGGCCTTCCTCAAGGACCTGCGCGTGGTCGACGCGTTTGAGCAGCTGCCCTACGTGGTCGGCCTCGAGGAGGACCGCCTGCGCACCACACAGGGTCAGGTCGCCTACATCCGCGGGGTGCCTGAGTCCGTCGCCGGCCAGCGCTACGCCGTGGTGCGCCCGACCGTGCGCTACACCCACGTCGACCGCACCAGCCTGTGCTGCGACCTGTTCCACAAGGACGACCTGGACTTCCGCGGCAAGCGCATCGCCGACTTCGACCAGTACTGGACCAACGTGATCATGCCCGACAAGGGCCAGGAACTGCTGGGCTACGAACTGCAGCGCGTCAACGTCGGCACCATCACCCGCGGCGAGGTCGGCGGCATCCAGGCCAGCACCCTGTTGCTGGACGAGACCGGCCGCGAGGTCCGCATCGGCGACCGCCTGATCCCGATCGACGCGCAGCCCTACGACCTGCAGTTCTTCCCGCATCCGCCGGCGCAGCAGCTCGAATACGGCCGCGCCCGGGTGCTCGCCGTCGCCGATACGCTGTCCCACGGCGGCCCGCGCGACGTGGTGGTGCTGTCGGTCGGCGCCCGCGAGGGCGTGGACAACGGCACCGTGTTCTCGATCTGGCGCGAGGGTACCAATACCGTCGACCGCGTCGAGAAGGGACCCGACCGCGACGCCGACACCGTGTTCTTCGAGAACAAGGTGCGCCTGCCCGACGAGTTCGCAGGCCACGTGATGGTGTTCCGCACTTTCGACAAGGTCAGCTACGGCCTGGTGATGAGCAGCGTCAAGCCGACCCGCATCGGCCACCACCTCAAGCACCCCGACGCGCCGTACTGACGGCGCGCCGCGCGCACGGCGCGGGGTTTTCCGACACGATCCGAAGACGGCGCCCGAGGGCGCCGTCTTCGTCTGCGCGCCATCCTGCGCGGCATGACCGAAGACGATCTCGCCCTGCTGCGGCTGGTGGCGGCCGGTGGCCGCTCAGGACCGCGCCGACACCTGCTCGAGGCCTGCGGCAGTCCGTCCGCCGCGCTGGCGGCAGGCGCGCCTGCCTGGCGCGAAGCCGGCCTCTCGGCACCCCAGGTGCAGGCGCTGCGCACGACCGGAGTCTCCGCCACCGCGTCCGGCTGGCTGGCCGCGCCGGGGCAGCGGGTGGTCGGCTGGCACGACCCGGACTACCCCGCCCTGCTGCGGCGTGTCGCGAGCCCACCGCTGGCCCTGTTCGTTGCCGGCGACATCGACCTGTTGTGGCATCCCTGCGTGGCGATCGTCGGCACGCGTGCACCGACCGCCGGCGGACGCGACCATGCGCGTGGATTCACCCATGCGCTGGTGCGCGCCGGTCTCGGCATCTGCAGCGGTCTGGCCGCAGGCATCGACACCGTCGCCCACACCGCCGCACTGGCCGCCGGCGGCACCACCGTCGCGGTCGTGGGCTGCGGGATCGACCGGCCCTACCCGGCCTCCAACGCGGGCCTGCTGCGCGAGGTGGCGGCGCGCGGAGTGGTGGTCAGCGAGCACCTGCCCGGCACCCCCGCCCGCCGCGAGCATTTCCCGGCGCGCAACCGGATCATCGCCGGGCTGTCGCTCGGCACCCTGGTCGTGGAGGCGGCGCAGCGCTCCGGGGCCCTGATCACCGCGCGCCTGGCCGCCGAGGCGGGGCGCGAGGTGTTCGCGCTGCCGGGTTCGATCCGCAATCCCATGGCGCGCGGCTGCCACCGCCTGATCCGCGACGGCGCGACCCTGGTCGAGGACCCCGGCGAGATCGTGGCCGCGCTTGCGCCGGTGGCCCATGCGCTCGCGGACGCCTTGCGAAGCCGTCTCGGGGCCCCCATCCATGGGGCCGGAAGCGTCGCCGCGGACGCCGCCGGACGTCCGCTGCCGGATGATCCTGACTACCAGCGCTTGTGGTCGGCCATCGGCCATGACCCAAGCCCTATGGATCAACTGCTGGAACGTTCCGGATTGACGACCGCGGTGGCCTCGTCCATGCTGCTGCTCATGGAGCTGGATGGCCGGGTCGTGCAGGCGCACGGCCGGTATTCCCGAAAGTCCTGACACACCGCGCCCACGGGCGCAGGCCGGGGGGAAATGAAAGAAAGCATCCTGGACGTCCTGCTCTACCTGTTCGAACACTATTTCACCGAAGACGCGGACCTCGTCCGCGACCGAGACTCGCTCCAGGCCGGCCTGCTCCAGGCCGGATTCAGTCCGGCGGAAATCAGCAAGGCCTTCGACTGGCTCGACGCCCTGGCCGACCAGCGCCCGGTCGCCGGACGCCCCCGCGCCGACGGCCCGACCCGCGTCTACTTCGGCCCCGAACTGGACAAGCTCGACGTCGAATGCCGCGGCTTCCTGCTGTTCCTCGAACAGCACGGGATCCTCGATGCCGACCAGCGCGAACTGGTGCTCGACCGGGCGATGGCCCTGGACCAGGACGAGCTCGACCTGGACGACCTGAAGTGGGTGGTGCTGATGGTGCTGTTCAACCAGCCCGGAAGCGAGGCCGCCTACGCGTGGATGGAAACCCAGATGTTCGCGGACGAGCCCGAGCCGGTGCACTAGCGACACCGGAGACACCCTCCACCCGGGCCTCATCAGGTCGCGCGGCAACGCGGCCTCTCCTCTGCTCCACCTCCGCAAGGGACTGCACGCGTGAACCACCCGCCCCGGGGCGCGGCACCGCCGCCCCTGCCTCCCCGCTCCGCCCGGCCGACTGCGGACGCCGCGCGCAGGCGCGGCTGCCTGATCGCGCTGGTCGTCGCGGGCTGCCTGCTGGTCCCGGTGGTCGCGATCCTGGCCGCGATCGCGGTCCCCGCCTACCACGATTACCTGGGCCGGTCGCAGGTCGGCCGGGCATTGGCCGCGGCCGGGCCGCTGCAGCCGGCGGTGGCCGCGTTCGTCGCGGAGCACCGGCGCTGCCCCGTCAACGGGGATCCGGGGTTCGAGCCCGCCGAGGCCTACACCGGCCCGGCGCACGCATCGATCGTCTTCGGCGAGAGCGACGAGCAGGTGTGCGCGATCGAACTGCTGCTGCAGGCCGATCGCCACGAGGCCGTCGATGGTCATCGCCTCTGGCTCGAATACGATGTCGCCGGGGACCGCTGGGGCTGCAGCGCCGAACCCGACGACCGCTACCTGCCCGCGCACTGCCGCGGCTGATCCACGCCGCGGGGAGCGGCGCACACAGAGCAAGGGGGACAACGATGTCGATGTGGTACTACGCCGATCGCGAGCACGCCCGCCAGGGACCGGTCGAGGCCGCCGAGCTGGTGCGCCTGCGCCTGCAGGGGCGCCTGGACTGGGAGAGCCTGGTCTGGCGCGAAGGCATGGACGAGTGGCGGCCGATGCGGGAGTTCGCGGGCGAGCTGGCCCAGGCCGATGACCGCGGCCTCGGCCCCGCCCCGACGCCCCCCATGGGCGAACCGGGTGCCCGGGCCGTCGCGCAGTCCCATGCCGAACGGTCCGAGCCCGGGACGCCCGGCGCCATCGGTGGGCCGGGCCCCGCCGCGGCCGACCCGGACTCGCCATATGCCCCGCCACGGGCCACCGTGTCCGCCGATCCGGCCGTGATCGCCGGCGGCGAGGTGGTCCAGGCCGGCTTCTGGAAGCGGTTCGCGGCGATGGTGATCGACGGCCTGGTCACGGCCGCCGCGTCGTGGGCCGTGCAGATCCCGCTGTTCCTGCTCGCCGGGGTCGGCGCAACCAGCGACCTGTTCTCGACGGGCGGCTCGATCGGGATCCTGCTGGTCTCCTACGGCATCGGGTTCGTGATCCCGCTGTTCTACTTCGCCTGGATGCATTCCTCGTCCAGCCAGGCCTCGCTGGGCAAGCTGGCGGTGGGGATCAAGGTCACGCGCGGTTCGGGGGAACGAATCAGCTTCGCCCGCGCACTCGGTCGCTATGCGGCCTACTTCCTGACCGTGGTGTTCAGTTTCGGCCTGGGGGCGCTGGTCTCGGGCCTGACCGTCGGCCTGGGGCAGCGCAAGCAGGCCCTGCACGACATGATGTGCGACACCCTGGTGGTCGACCGGTGGGCCTTCACCGACCGCCCGGACCTGCAGCGGCGCGAGCTCGGGGTGGTGACCTGGGTGGTGCTGGTGATCGGGCTGGGCCTGCTGGGCCTGATGCTGATCGGAATCGTGGCGGCGATCGCAATTCCGGCCATGAACGGCTGACCGGCGCCCGCCGCCGGGGCCGCCCTTGCTTGACACGGCCGCACGCGGCGTGATTCCACTATAAATAGCGCCGCACCTGAACGGCGCCGACCGAACGCCCGGGCATCCCCGGGCGTCGTAGTCTTCGAATCCCCCCGAGCGGCGTGGCCGGAAGCCGCGCCCGGAACCCTACCCCGATGGCCAAGAACCTCCTCATCGTCGAGTCGCCCGCCAAGGCCAAGACGATCAACAAGTACCTCGGCAAGGACTTCCAGGTCCTGGCTTCGTATGGCCACGTCCGCGACCTGGTGCCCAAGGAGGGCGCGGTCGACCCCGACAACGGCTTCGCGATGCGCTACGAGCTGATCGAGCGCAACGAGAAGCACGTCGAGGCGATCGCCAAGGCCGCCCGCGCCGCCGACGGCATCTGGCTGGCGACCGACCCGGATCGCGAGGGCGAGGCGATCAGCTGGCACATCGCCGAGATCCTGCGCGAGCGCGGCCTGCTCGAGGGCAAGGAGCTGCAGCGGGTGGTGTTCACCGAGATCACGCCGCGCGCGATCAAGGAAGCGATGGGCCACCCGCGGCACATCGCCGACGAACTGGTCGACGCCCAGCAGGCGCGGCGCGCACTGGACTACCTGGTCGGCTTCAACCTGTCGCCGGTACTGTGGCGCAAGATCAAGGCCGGTCTGTCGGCCGGACGCGTGCAGTCGCCGGCGCTGCGGATGATCGTCGAGCGCGAGGAGGAGATCGAGGCGTTCAAGGCGCGCGAGTACTGGACCATCGAGGCCGAGTGCGCGCATCCCTCGCAGGCCTTCGGCGCCAAGCTGGTCAAGCTCGACGGGCAGAAGTTCGAACAGTTCACCATCACCGACGGCGAGACCGCCGAGGATGCACGGTCGCGCATCGCCGCCGCCGCGCAGGGCGCGCTGCACGTCACCGACGTGGCCAGCAAGGAGCGCAAGCGCCGGCCTTCGCCACCGTTCACCACCTCCACCCTGCAGCAGGAGGCCGCGCGCAAGCTCGGCTTCACCACCCGCCGCACCATGCAGGTCGCGCAGAAGCTGTACGAGGGCGTGGCGATCGGCGAGGAAGGCACGGTCGGCCTGATCACCTACATGCGTACCGACTCGGTGAACCTGTCGCAGGACGCGCTGGGTGAGATCCGCGACGTGATCGCGCGCGACTTCGGCACCGCCTCGGTGCCGGACAAGCCCAACGTCTACCAGACCAAGTCCAAGAACGCGCAGGAGGCGCACGAGGCCGTGCGCCCGACCTCCGCGCTGCGCACGCCATCCCAGGTGGCGCGTTTCCTCAGCGACGACGAGCGCCGGCTGTACGAGCTGGTGTGGAAGCGCGCGGTCGCCTCGCAGATGATCCCGGCCACCCTCAACACCGTGACCGTGGACCTGGCCGCCGGCGCCGAGCACGCGTTCCGCGCCTCCGGCACCACGGTCACCGTGTCCGGCTTCCTGGCCGTGTACGAGGAGGGCAAGGACAGCAAGGGCAAGGAGGACGAGGACGAGGGCCGCAAGCTGCCGGCGATGAAGCTGGGCGACCGGATTCCGCTCGACCGCATCCACGCCGACCAGCACTTCACCCAGCCGCCGCCGCGCTACACCGAAGCCTCGCTGGTCAAGGCGCTCGAGGAGTACGGCATTGGCCGCCCCTCGACCTATGCCTCGATCATCCAGACCCTGACCGGCAAGCAGTACGCGGTCCTCGACGGGCGCGCGTTCAAGCCGACCGACGTCGGCCGCGCGGTGTCGAAGTTCCTGAGCAACCATTTCGCCAAGTACGTCGATTACGACTTCACCGCCAACCTCGAGGACGAACTCGACGCGGTGAGTCGCGGCGAGGAGGCGTGGATCCCGCTGATGGAGAAGTTCTGGGGGCCGTTCAAGCAGCAGGTCGACGACAAGAAGGCCACCCTCGACAAGTCCGACGCCGGCAGCGTGCGCGTGCTGGGCGAGGATCCGAAGAGCGGCCGCCAGGTCAGCGCGCGGATCGGCAAGTTCGGGCCGCTGGTCCAGATCGGCACGGTCGAGGACGAGGACAAGCCGCGCTTCGCGTCGCTGCGCCCGGGCCAGAGCATCTATTCGATCTCGCTGGACGAGGCGCTGGAACTGTTCCTGCTGCCGCGCGTACTGGGCCAGGACAAGGGCGAGGACGTGAGCGTGGGCATCGGACGCTTCGGCCCGTTCGCGCGCCGCGGCGACACCTACGCCTCGCTCAAGAAGGACGACGACCCGTACAAGATCGACCTCGCCCACGCGGTGGCGCTGATCGAGGAGAAGGAGGAGATCGCGCGCAACCGGGTGATCAAGGAATTCCCGGGCAGCGACATCCAGGTGCTCAACGGCCGCTACGGGCCGTACATCAGCGACGGGCGACTCAACGGCAAGATCCCGAAAGACCGCGAGCCGGCCTCGCTGACCCTGGAGGAAGTGGCGAAGCTGCTGGAGGAGACCGGCAAGCCGGCGCGCCGCGGCTTCGGTGCGAAGAAGGCAGCGAAGAAGGCCCCGGCGAAGAAGGCGGCTGCGGGCAAGGCACCGGCGCAGAAGGCGGCTGCGAAGAAGACCGCGAAAAAGGCCACGAAGAAGACGGCGTCTAAGAAGGCTGCCGGCAAGGGCGCGCGCCCGCTGTCGGCCGATCTCGAGCCCGCCCGGCCGCTGGTGACCGCCGCGCGTTTCGAGCCGGGCAAGAAGCGGGTGATCAAGAAGTCCGACAGCGCGCCGTTCTGACCGCACTGGTGCGCCGCCCCGCGGGGTGGGCGGCCATGCGGGTGCGTCTCCGGTCGGCGGCCGGGGACGTCCGGGGAAGGCGTTCCGGGGCGGCGCCGGCCTCCGGGGCCTGGCATCGGCAAGCGGCCGGGGTCCATGCGCCTTGGCCGGCCGCACGCTCCGTTCGCTAAGCTGTGGCGATGCACGTAGTCACGCCCGCCGCCATCGACCAGGCCGTCGCCGTCCTGCGCGGCGGCGGCGTCATCGCCTATCCCACCGAGGGTGTCTGGGGTCTGGGTTGCGATCCGTTCGACGAAACCGCGGTGCTGCGCCTGCTGGCGCTCAAGCAGCGCACGGTCGACAAGGGCCTGATCCTGGTCGCCGCCACCGCCGCCCAGTTCGACACCCTGGTCGACTGGGCGGGCCTGGACGATGCGCAGCGCGACGCGGTGCTGGCCAGCTGGCCCGGCCCGCACACCTGGATCGTCCCGGTGACGGCGCGCGTGCCGCGCTGGATCCGGGGCGACCACGACGGGGTCGCCGTGCGGGTCAGCTCGCATCGCGGCGTGGCGGACCTGTGCGCCGGCTTCGGCGGGCCGCTGGTGTCCACCAGCGCAAACGTCGCCGGCGATCCGGCGCCGACCACACGCGCCGGACTTGGACCCGTGATCAGCGCCGGCGTGGATCTGGTCGTTGCCGGGGAAACCGACGGACGGGGCACGGCCAGCACCCTGCGCGATGCGCGAACAGGTCGCCAACTCCGCTGAAAACGCACGTTTTTCGCCCTGTTTTGCTTTCAACGGCAACCAACCGGCAGGCGCCGTTGCCGCGTCGCACAATTTGTGATCTAGTCGGGGTCGTGGACGCGCCGCCGGGCGCTGGATTGCGATGCCCCGGCTCCGATTCCCACGCCACCTGCCACCTGACCCAACGACGACGACGACGATGCGGGCACTCCCGGATCGGGGGCTCCATGACCCCCGCGATGAGCACGACAGCTGTGGTTTCGGCCTGATCGCGAAGATCGAGGGCGACCCCGAGCGGGCGATCGTGGACATCGCACTCGAGGCCCTGTCGCGCATGGCGCACCGCGGCGGCGTCAATGCCGACGGCCTCTCGGGCGACGGCTGCGGCGTGCTGATCCACGGCGCCGAAGGTTTCGTGCGGACGCTGGCGCAGGCGTCCGGATTTCCTCTGCACGACGGTCCGGTCGCCGCCGGCATGGTGTTCCTGCCGCACGACGAGGCGGCCGCCGCGCGCTGCCGCGACGAACTCGGTCGCCAGCTCGCGCAGGTCGGCGTGCGCGTCGCCGGCTGGCGCATGGTCCCGCTGGACCTGGAGGCCTGCGGCAAGCTGGCGCGGTCCTCGGTGCCGCGCGTGGAGCAGGTGTTCGTGGAGAGCGACGAGACCGCCACCGACGCGCTCGAACGCGCTTTGTTCCTGGCCCGGCGCCGCAGCGAGCAGGCGCTGCACGAGGTCGAGGACTTCTACGTGGTCGGCCTGTCGCCTCGCCTGCTCGGCTACAAGGGCATGGTGCTGCCCAGCCACCTGCGGCAGTTGTTCCCCGACCTGTCGCACCCGGCACTGGCCGCGCGCGCGGTGGTGTTCCACCAGCGTTTCTCCACCAACACCCTGCCGCGCTGGCCGCTGGCGCATCCGTTCCGGCGCCTGGCGCACAACGGAGAGATCAACAGCATCGAGGGCAATCGCCGCTGGGCGCAGGCGCGCAAGGACGTGTGGCGCTCACCGCTGCTGGACGTGTCCGAGTTCGAATCCACCGTGACCATGCACGGCTCGGACTCGCAGTCGCTGGACAACATGCTGGAGTGGCTGCTGCTCGGCGGCATGGACCTGCTGCAGGCGATGCGGATCCTGATCCCGCCGGCGACCCAGTCGCTGGAGTACAAGGACACCGACCTCGCCGCGTTCTACGAGTACTACTCGATCAATTCCGAGCCCTGGGACGGACCGGCCGGCGTGGTGATGTGCGATGGCCGCTTCGCCGCCTGCACGCTCGACCGCAACGGCCTGCGCCCGGCGCGCTGGACGCTGTCGAAGGACGGCGTGTTCGTGATCGCCTCCGAAGCCGGCGTGTGGGACCTGCCGCCCGCAGACGTGGTGGCCAAGGGCAAGCTCGGCCCGGGCGAGATGATCGCGATCGACCTCGAAGGCGGCCGCCTGCTCGACAACGACGCCATCGACGACGTCAACCGCGCCCGTGCGCCCTACAAGCAGTGGCTCAAGCGCGGCATGAGCTGGCTGCACACCGAGCTGATCGACCCGGCGCTGACCGACGCGCCGTTCACGCCGGAAACGCTGCTCGCGTTCCAGAAGCTGTTCCAGCTCTCGCGCGAGGAGCAGGAAGCGGTGCTGCGTCCGCTGGCCGAAACCGAACAGGAAGGCATCGGTTCGATGGGCGACGACGTGCCCATGGCGGCCATCAGCCAGCGCGTGCGCCCGCTGTACGACTGCTTCCGCCAGGCCTTCGCCCAGGTCACCAACCCGCCGATCGACCCGATCCGCGAGGACTGCGTGATGACGCTCTCCACCCAGATCGGGCGCGAGGGCAATCTGTTCCTGGACCAGGCCGAGAACGTCCACCACGTGATGCTCAACTCGCCGGTGCTGTCGCAGCGCAAGCTGCACCAGCTGCTGGCGCTGCCGCGGTTCGCCGCCGCGCACCGCTACCTCGACCTGTACTTCGACCAGCGCACGTCGCTGCGCGATGCGATCGACCGCCTGTGTGCCGAGGCCGAGGCCGCGGTGCGCGAGGGCGTCGAACTGCTGATCCTCAGCGACCGCCGCCCGCGCCGCGGCCACGCCGCCGTGCACGCACTGCTCGCCACCGGCGCGGTGCACCTGCACCTGGTGCGCCAGGGGCTGCGCTGCGACGCCAACCTGATCGTCGAGACCGGCACCGCGCGCGACCCGCACCACTTCGCCTGCCTGATCGGCTTCGGCGCGACTGCGGTCTACCCGTTCCTCGCCTACCAGACCCTGGCCGCGCTCGCGCGCCGCGGACTGCTCGGCGGCAAGACCAGCAACGAGCCGCTGCAGGTCGGGCGCAGCTATCGCCGCGGGATCAAGAAGGGCCTGCTCAAGATCCTGTCGAAGATGGGCATCGGCAGCATCGCCAGCTATCGCGGCGCGCAGCTGTTCGAGATCGTGGGTCTGGACGAGGACGTGGTGGCGACGTGCTTCGAAGGCACGCCGTCGCGCATCCGCGGCTCCGGCTTCGCGCGCCTGGAGCGCGATGCGTGGACGCTGGCCGAACACGGCTGGGACGACAACGCCCTGCCCGAGCCCGGCGGCCTGATGCGCTACGTGCACGGCGGCGAGTACCACCAGTACAACCCCGACGTGGTGACCAGCCTGCAGCGCGCGGTGCTGACCGGCGAACGCGCGGACTGGAAGGTCTACGCCGACCATGTCGACACGCGCCCGCCCGCGGCATTGCGCGACCTGCTGCGGCTCGTGCCGCTCGGTGCACCGGTGCCGATCGACGAGGTCGAACCGGTGTCGTCGATCGTCAGGCGCTTCGATTCCGCGGCGATGAGCCTGGGCGCGCTGTCTCCCGAGGCGCACGAGGCGCTCGCCATCGCCATGAACCGCCTCGGCGGGCGCAGCAACTCCGGCGAGGGCGGAGAGGATCCCGCGCGCTACGGCACCGAGAAGCGCAGCAAGATCAAGCAGATCGCGTCGGGCCGTTTCGGCGTCACGCCCGAGTACCTGATCAATGCCGAGGTGCTGCAGATCAAGGTCGCGCAGGGCGCCAAGCCCGGCGAAGGCGGCCAGCTGCCGGGCAGCAAGGTCAACCCGCTGATCGCGCGGCTGCGCTACGCCAAGCCCGGCATCGGCCTGATCTCGCCGCCGCCGCACCACGACATCTATTCGATCGAGGACCTCGCGCAGCTGATCTTCGACCTGCGCCAGATCAATCCCTCGGCGCTGATCTCGGTCAAGCTGGTCGCGCATGCCGGCGTGGGCACCATTGCCGCGGGGGTGGTCAA
Organism: Luteimonas kalidii; assembly: GCF_029887935.1. Classification (GTDB taxonomy): domain Bacteria; phylum Pseudomonadota; class Gammaproteobacteria; order Xanthomonadales; family Xanthomonadaceae; genus Luteimonas; species Luteimonas kalidii. Next base: position 45,452 of record NZ_JARXRO010000016.1, read on the forward strand.
GGCCGGTGCGGACCTGATCACCATCTCCGGCCACGACGGCGGCACCGGCGCGAGCCCGCTGGGCTCGATCCGCTACGCCGGTGCGCCGTGGGAACTGGGCCTGTCGGAGGCGCGCCAGGCGCTGCAGTCCAACGAGCTGCGCGAGCGCGTGCTGCTGCAGACCGACGGCGGCCTGAAGACCGGCCTGGACGTGGTCAAGGCGGCCATGCTGGGCGCCGACAGCTTCGGCTTCGGCACCGCGCCGATGATCGCGCTGGGCTGCAAGTACCTGCGCATCTGCCACCTCAACAACTGCGCCACCGGCGTGGCCACCCAGGACGAGCGCCTGCGCTCGGCCCATTTCACCGGCCTGCCCGAGCGGGTCGAGAATTTCTTCCGCAATATCGCGCAGGACGTGCGCGAACTGCTGGCCTCGCTGGGCGCGCGCTCGCTGGACGAGATCGTCGGCCGCACCGACCTGCTCGAGCAGCACCTGCGCCATACCCGCGAGGAGGTCGACATCGACCTGTCGCGCCTGCTGGCGCGCGATCCCGCGCAGGCGTCCGCGTATTGCGGTGCGCCCGCGCTGCAGGCACCGCCGGGCGGGCTGGCGGCGCGGCTCGAGGCGGAACTGGCGGCGGTGGTCGAGCGCGCGGGCGGCGGCGAGTACGCCTACCCGATCACCAACACCGACCGCAGCATCGGCACCCGACTGTCGGGGCTGATCGCGCGCCACCACGGCAATACCGGCATGGCCACGCGACCGCTGACGCTGCGCCTGACCGGAAGCGCGGGACAGAGCTTCGGCGCGTTCAATGCAGGCGGCCTGCACCTGCTGCTGGAGGGCGAGGCCAACGACTACGTCGGCAAGGGCATGGCCGGCGGCTGCATCGTGCTCTCGCCGCCGCAGGCCAGCGCGTTCGAGTCGCGGCATGCGCCGATCCTCGGCAACACCTGCCTGTACGGCGCCACCGGCGGCGAGCTATACGCCGCCGGCCGTGCCGGGGAGCGCTTCGCGGTGCGAAACTCCGGCGCGGTCGCGGTGGTGGAAGGCGCCGGCGACCACTGCTGCGAGTACATGACCGGCGGCACCGTGGTCGTACTGGGTCGCACCGGCCTGAACTTCGGCGCCGGCTTCACCGGCGGCCTGGCCTATGTGCTCGACCTGGACCGCGATTTCGTCGACCGCTACAACCACGAACTGATCGACATCGTGCGCATCTCGCCGGAAGGCTTCGACAACTACCGCCAGCACCTGACCGATCTGCTCGAGGCCCATGCACGCCTGACCGGCAGCGCGTGGAGCGCGCGCGTGGTCGACGAGTTCCGCGACTTCGTCGGCAAGTTCTGGCTGGTCAAGCCCAAGGCCGCGAGCCTCGAGGCGCTGGCCAACGAACTGCGGAGAGCCGCATGAGCAAGAAGCAGGTATTCCAGTTCCTCGACGTGCCGCGCGAGATGCCGCGCAAGATACCGCTGCAGCTGCGCACCGAGGGCGACTGGAACGAGCTGTACGGCAAGTTCGGCCAGGCCGATGCCGCCTACCAGTCCGGGCGCTGCCTGGACTGCGGCAACCCGTACTGCGAGTCCAAGTGCCCGGTGCACAACTACATCCCCAACTGGCTGCAGCTGGTGGAGGAAGGACGCATCCTCGAAGCGGCGGCGCTGTGCCACGAGACCAACCCGCTGCCGGAGATGTGCGGCCGCGTGTGCCCGCAGGACCGCCTGTGCGAGGGCGCCTGCACGCTCAACGCCGGCTTCGGCGCGGTGACCATCGGCGCGGTCGAAAAGTACATCGTCGACACCGCGTTCGAGCAGGGCTGGCGACCGGACCTGTCGAAGGTCGTGCCCACCGGCCGCCACGTGGCGATCGTCGGCGCCGGTCCCGCGGGACTCGCCTGCGCAGACCGCCTGCTGCGCAACGGCATCGCCGCGACCGTGTTCGACCGCTACGAGCAGATCGGCGGCCTGATGCAGTTCGGCATCCCCAGCTTCAAGCTCGACAAGTCGGTGATCGCGACCCGGCGCGAGGTGCTCGAGGAGATGGGGGTGCGCTTCCGGCTCGGGGTCGAGATCGGTCGCGACGTCGCACTCGGCACCCTGCTGACGGACTACGACGCGGTATTCCTGGGCCTGGGCGCCTACCGCTACACCGACGGCGGCCTCGCCGGGCAGGACCTGGCGGGCGTCCTGCCGGCGCTGCCGTTCCTGGTGCAGAACGGGCGCATCGTCACCGGGCGCGAGCCCCAGGGTCGGCCGATCGCCGGCTGGGAAGACCGGCTGGAGCTGCCCGACCTCGCCGGCAAGCGCGTGGTGGTGCTCGGCGGCGGCGACACCGGCATGGACTGCGTGCGATCGGCGGTGCGCCTCGGTGCGGCCAGCGTCACCTGCGCCTACCGCCGCGACGAGGCCAACATGCCCGGCTCCGCGCGCGAGGTGGCGAACGCGCGCGAGGAAGGCGTGCGCTTCCTGTTCAACCGCCAGCCGCTGGCGATCGAATCGGCCGACGGTCGCCAGGCATCGGGCGTGCGCGTGGTCGAGACCCGGCTCGGCGAGCCGGATGCCAACGGCCGCCGCAGCGCGGTCGCCGTCGCGGGCAGCGAGTCGCTGATCGACGCCGACGTGGTGATCATCGCCTTCGGCTTCTCGCCGCGGCTTCCCGACTGGCTCGCCAATTCGGGTGTGCAGGCGCGCGAGAACGGCCGCATCATCGCCGGCGGCAACGACCGCCTGCCCTACCAGACCGCGCATCCGCGCCTGTTCGCTGGCGGCGACTGCGTACGCGGTGCCGACCTGGTGGTGACCGCTGTGCAGGAAGGCCGCGACGCCGCGGTGGCGATCGCACGCATGCTGCGCGAGACGGCGGGCATGCAATCGGCGCTGGACGCGGCCTGATCGAACGCACTGAGGCACGCATCGCCATGGACGATGCGTCTTCGAGCAGCCGGCCGTTGGGGTTGAACTGATCCTGACCGCGTGGCCCGGTGGTTTGCCGCCTCGCGGCGGCGGGGTCAAGATAGGCCAATGCGCCCGCGTCCTGCCACCTGCCTGCTTGCCCTGCTGTTCGTCGGCGCGGGCGCACGTGGGGCCGATCCGGTCACGGTGTACCGCTGCACCGACGCCAGTGGCCACGTCACCCTCGGAGACGTGCCATGCGAGACGGGATCGGCCGAACAGGTGCGGCGGCTGCAGCGCCCTGTCGATGGGCCCGCTGCGCCGCCGGTCGCCGCCGCGCCGGCTCCTGTGGACGAGCCACCGCCCGTCCCCCGGGTGGTGGTGGTCCGCACGCCGCAGCCGATGTACGAATGCACCACGCCCGACGGCGAGCGCTACACCAGCGACGACGGCGAGGGCAATCCCCGCTGGGTGCCGCTCTGGACGCTCGGGTATCGCGCCGACCGACATGGTCCGGGGCGCGACGCCGGTCGCCGCGACACGCGCGAAGCCGGCTCGGTCTGGAGTCGCGTCGGCGCGCCGCCGCCGGAGCGGAACGGGGACCTGGACAGACCGTCGCGGCCGCCCCATGGCGCACGCGCGTATGGGGCCGGCACCTGGGTCCGCGACACCTGCCATGCCCTGCCCCAGGGCGAAGTCTGCGCCCGCCTGGTCGATCGCCGCGAGGAGATCCGGCGGCGCTTCTTCAATGCCCAGGAGCGCGAGCGCGACACCCTGCGCCGCGAGGAACGCGGCATCAACGAGCGCCTCGCCGCCGACTGCGGGCGTCGCTGATGGCCAGGCCCGCGTGGACACTCGCCTGCCTGGCGCTGCTGCTCGCCGGAAGTGCGGTGCCGGCGCAGGACGCCAGCACGATCTACCGCTGCACCGCGGCCGATGGCGAGGTGACGATCCAGAACGGCACGCCGTGCCCGGCCGGCGCCCGGCAGGAAATCCGCCAGGTCGATGCCCTGCCCACCCGCCCCCCGCCGCCCACCGCCGGCGGGCTGACGGTGGTCGAGGAGCCCGCCTACGTCCCGCCTCCGCTCTCCAGCTTCGTGCAGGTGGCCGGGCCGCAGGACGAACCGATCACCGGCCCGCCGCGACCTGCCTTGCCCGCGGCCGCGCGGATCCCTCCGGCCGACCGGCTGCCGCCGCCACCGATCTTCCGGTGCGAAACCTGGGACAACGACAGCTACGTCAGCGAGGATCCCGCACCCAAGCCGCGCTGCGTGCGGCTGGACACCGCCGGCGTGGGCCAGGCATGCGAGAACAAGTACGACCTGTGCGCGCGGATCGGCGACCGGGATGCCTGCGACGGATGGAAACAGCGCCAGCGCGAAATCGAATCGGGCTGGCGCCACGCGCGCGGGCAGGACAAGCCCGCGCTGCAGGAGGAGTTCGCACGGGTGACGAAGATCCTCACCGACTCCACCTGCGCGTTGCCGCCCTGAGCGTGCTCAGGCGTCGAACGTGATGTGCACCGAGTCCGCGCTGCGCTGCGCCGGTCCGTGGTGGACTGCTTCGACGTTGTTGCCGTCCGGATCCAGCACGAACGCGGCGTAGTAGCCCGGATGGTAGGGCCGCTCGCCCGGGGCGCCGTGGTCGCGCCCGCCGTGCGCGAGCGCCGCGGCGTGGAAAGCCTCCACCGCCGCCCGGTCGCGCGCCTGGAACGCGAAATGGTGGCGTCCGGTGAGTTCGCCCGCCGCCGCCTCGCTGTCGGCGCTGGAGACGAACAGTTCGTCGGCCCAGAACCAGTCCTCGCCCCCGCCGCCCATCGGGATGCCGAGCGCCGCCAGCACCGCCTCGTAGAAGCGCCGGCTGGCCGCGACGTCGCGCACCACCAGGTGCAGGTGGTCGATCAGGCGACCACGATGGAGTTCCTGCGTGTCCATTGCCACTCCTCCCGCTGGATGGCCGGGACCGTAGCCGGCGAAGCGTGCGGCACCCGTGAAAGACAAGACATGATCGACCGGTCTCCGGATGGTTCGCGATACCCCTCCCGCGAGGCTGCGTTCTAGAACCCGTAGCGCAGGAACCCGCCGTCGACCGCAATGCACTCGCCGGTGATGTAGGCCGCCGCCGGCAGGCACAGGAAGGCGACCGCCGCGGCGACCTCCTCCGGCTCGCCGATCCTGCCCATGGGCGTGCGCAGCAGCACTTCGTCCAGGTAGTCGGGGTCGGACAGCTTGCCCGAGGTGCGACGCGTGCGGATGTACCAAGGCGCGACCGCGTTCACGCGCACGCCGTCCTCGGCCCACTCGACCGCGAGGTTGCGCGTCATCTGGTGCATCGCGGCCTTGCTCATGCCGTAGGGCGCGCCGCTGCGCACGTGGGTGATGCCCGACACGCTGCCGACGTTGACGATGCACGAGGCCGGGTGCTGCGTAAGCAGCGGGTGGGCGTAGCGGCACAGTTCGAATGCGCTGAACACGTTGACCTCGAAGATCTCCCGCCACTCGTCCTCTTCGTAGTCGTTGGCGCCGCGGGTGAGGTTGCCGCCGGCGTTGTTGACCAGGATGTTCAGGCCCTCGCCCTGGTCCTCGACCCAGTCAAGCACTTCGCGCCGCTGTTCGTCGTCGGATACGTCGCCGATGAAGGCGCGCACGTCGCCGGCGGGAAATTCGTCGGCCAGTTCGTCGCGCGCGGCCTCGAGCGCGTCGCCGTTGCGCGCCACCACCAGCACGGTGGCGCCGAAGCCGAGCAGCTCGCGCGCGATGGCGTGGCCGATGCCGGCGCTTCCGCCGGTGACGAGTGCGAGCTGTCCATCCAGGCGCCAGCGGTGCGGGTCCATTTTCGCGTCCAAGACCGGGTTAGGCCTAGGATAGCGCCCGCCCGGTCGCGGGGAGCCGCCGTGTACCGGATCGCCACGTCCATCGCGCTCGCCGCCGTCCGGCGGCGCGTCGCCCGGCGCATTCCCGTGGGGCCCGCTTCGCCGACGTCCGCCCGAGCCCCGGGCCACTCAGGGCGTACGCGAGGCCTCGTCGAACACGATGAAGATCACCAGGTCCTGTTCGCCGAGCTGGCGCAGTCCGTGGCGGTCGCCATTGCGCGTGAGGATCGCATCGCCGGGCCCCACCTCGCGCACGGCGCCGTTGAGCATCAGTTCCCCCCGCCCGGACAGCACGTAGTAGATCTCGTCCTTGTCGTTGACGTGGTCGCCGATGGTCGCGCCCGGATGCAGCGCACGCTTGCGGAAGACCAGCGGCAACCCCGTGGCGTCGGCGAAGAAGGGATAGGCGGTGGTGGTGCCTTCTCCTTCGTGGGGGCCCGGCTGGACGGTGGCGATCGTGCGCTCGTCCACCACGGCGGAGGGCGACACCGCGGGCGTCGCAGAAACTGGAATCGCCGCGCAATCACCTGGTCTGACCGGCCGCACCGGTGCACCGGCGTCGGCCGAACGCCAGCCGGCCGCCACCAGGCAGGCGATCGCCTGCGCACCGGCCGCGCTGAAATGGGTGTCGTCGCGCTGACCCTGCGCCGGCACGTGCATGAAGTACGGCCTGGACGCCGCGTCGCCCAGGCCGCGCAACCAGTCCATGCTCAGCGTGTTGAGGTCGACCAGGGCGACGCCTTGGCGCGCCGCGAGGTCGCGCACGGCCTGCGGAAACGGGCCGTGGGTGTCGAGTAGCTGGCCGCCGTCGAACTTGCGCCGGGCCACCGGAGTCACCAGCACCGGTGTGGCGCCGCGTTCGAGCGCCAGGTCGACGTAGCGCATCAGCCAGGCCGGATAAGCGGTTCCGGGATCGCTGTAGCGCGCCGGATCCTCCACCTTCGCATCGTTGTGGCCGAACTGCACCAGCAACACGTCTCCTGCGCGCAGGTCCCGCGCAATCGCCGCGAGCCAGCCCTGTTCGATGAAACTGCGCGCGCTACGTCCACTCTGCGCGTGGTTGCGCACCTCCCAGCCGTCCGCCAGCCAAGGCTGCAGCCGCATTCCCCAGCCTTCGCGCGGGGCGCGTTCAGCCGGATACGCGCTGGCCGTGGAATCGCCGGCAATGAACACCCGGCGCGGTCCGGCGGCGTGTGCCGTCGCGACCGCGCACG
>NZ_JARXRO010000016.1:52484-255256 GCF_029887935.1 Luteimonas kalidii
GTTCTGTCCGGTCTCGGAGCGACGCTACCCCCGGGAGACGGCCTTTCGTCCCGTCGGCGCAACGTCTTCCGACTCGCACGCGGCAGCCAGATGTTTCGTCTCGTGACCTCGAGTCCAGCGACGCCATTGGCTGGTTCCGCGACTCCAGAGCAACATCCCTTCGGAGCCACGCAATGCGATTGGCCGTGTTCCGGAAGCAGGACCTGCCCCGACCGACCGGGAACAAAGAAAAAAAGGAACGGGCGCAGAGAGTCGCATCGGGGAGGACACCCGCCCTCTCGCCCGTTCCGGAGAAGTCCGTCAGCGCGCCAGCCAGCCGCCGTCGACCGGGATCACCGCGCCGTTGACGTAATCCGAGGCGCGGCTGGCGAGGAACACCGCGGTTCCGCCCAGGTCGGACGGCTCGCCCCAGCGGCCGGCGGGGATGCGGTCGAGGATCGCCTGGTTGCGGTCGGCGTCCGCACGCAGCTGCGCGGTGTTGTCGGTGGCCATGTAGCCGGGCGCGATCGCGTTGATGTTCACGCCCTTGCCGCCCCATTCGTTGGCCAGCAGCCGGGTGATGCCGGCGATCCCGCTCTTGGACGCGGTATACGACGGCACGCGGATGCCGCCCTGGAACGAAAGCATCGACGCGATGTTGATGATCTTGCCGCTGCCCTGGCCGATGAAGTGCCTGCCGGCCGCCTGCGACATGAAGAACGCGGACTTGATGTTGACGTTCATCACGTCGTCCCAGTCCTTTTCGCTGAAGTCGACCGCATCGGCACGGCGGATCAGGCCGGCGTTGTTGACCAGGATGTCGAGCCTGCCGAGGCCCGCGAGCGTCTGCTCCACCAGGCGCCCGACCGGCTCGATGCTGATCAGGTTGGCCTCGAGGTTGAGGAAGCGGCGCCCCAGCGCGCGCACCTTCTCGCCGGTCTCGGCCGCCTCCACGATGCCCGCCCCGGCGATGTCGGCACCGGCTTGCGCGAGTGCGAGCGCGATGCCCTGCCCCAGACCGGTGTTGGCGCCGGTGACCAGCGCGACCTTGCCTTCGAGACTGAAAGGATTGCCTGCCATCGTGTTCGATTCCTTGATCGGTTGGGTTGCGCGCAACGGGATGCGCGGCGGCGTCCTACTTGAGCTGACAGATGTCCAGCACGTGCATGTCGGTGTAGTCGAGGTTCTCGCCGCCCATCGCCCAGATGAAGGCGTAGTTGGACGTGCCCGATCCCATGTGGATCGACCACGGCGGCGAGATCACCGCCTCGTCGTTCTGCATGACGATGTGGCGCTGCGCGTCCGGCTGCCCCATGAAGTGGTAGACGCGATCGTTGTCGCCGAGGTCAAAGTAGAAATAGACCTCGCTGCGACGGTCGTGCAGGTGCGGCGGCATGGTGTTCCAGACGCTGCCGGGCTTGAGCACGGTCAGCCCCAGCAGCAGCTGCGAGGACTTGCACGTGGCCGGAACGATGAACTGGTAGATGGTGCGCTCGTTGCTGGTCTCCAGCGCACCGCGGTCCAGCGCCACCGCCTCCGCGATCGACAGCTGCTTCGTCTCGAAGCGTGCGTGCGCAGGCGTGGACGCGAGATAGAACTTCGCCGGATTGGCCGCATCCGCAGAGGCGAACGTCACCTCCTGGCTGCCCATCGCCACGTACAGACCGTCCTTCGGGCCGAGGGTGTACGCGGTGCCGTCGACGGTCACCGTGCCGGTGCCGCCACCGACGTTGATCACGCCCAGTTCGCGCCGCTCGAGGAACGGATGCCCCTTCGCGGATTCGGGTTCGGTCTGGCGCGGCAGTTCGACCACTTTCGACACCGGCGCGGCGCCGCCGAGCACGAAGCGCTCGTTGTGCGAATAGTTGAGCTGCACCGCGTCCGCCACGAACAGGTCGCCGACCAGGTAGCGATCGCGCAGCTGGTCGTTGCTGGCGCCCTCCATCATGTCGGGATGGGTGGCGTGGTAGGTCTTGCGGAACATGGCGATGGACTCCGTGATTTCGGAAGCCGGCACGGCCGGCCAGTGGATCGACGGAGCCCAGTCTACCCATTCTGGTAACCGGTGTCATACCGCGCTGCGGCACGCGCACGGCGTCGGAGTGTCCGGTCTGCACGTAGCCTGTGGCCGTAGCCCGGATAAGCGCAGTGCATCCGGGAATGCCCTCTGGTGGAGCGACGCTCGCCCGGCCGCGCTGCGCCACCTATCGGCGCGGGCGGTTCTCGCATGATGGGGTGGCCCCGGATGCGCTGCGCTTATCCGGGCTACTCCGGGCTACGCGTCGGGTGCGTGGGTGCAGCCCACGGGCCGGCCGGACACAGCGGCGGGCGCTTACGCCGGCGGCTGGCAGGAGTCGCGGATCACCAGGTGCGGGCGCACGCTCGAGAGCGGGCGCGGAGCGCCGTCGGTCTGCAGCAGCATGGCCGCGGCCATGCGGCCGGTGTCGCGGGTGTCGCGGCGCACCGAGGTCAGCGGCGGCCACAGGCGCGAGGCCAGCGGGCTGTCGTCGTAGCCCACCACCGACAGCTGCTTGGGAATCTGGATGCCGGTACGCAGTGCGACGCGGTACACGCCGGCGGCCATTTCGTCGTTGCCGCAGAAGATCGCGGTCGGACGCTTCTTTCCGGCGAGCAGTTTCTCGGCCGCGGCCACGCCCGACTCGAAGGTATAACCGGCCTCGACCAGGCGCGATTTGGGCAGTTCGATCCCCCGGCGCTCCAGCGCACCGACGAAGCCGAGGGTGCGCTCGATCGCCGATCGGTACGTCGCCGGGCCGGTGATCATCGCCACGTCGCGATGGCCGAGCGACTGCAGGTAATCGGCCACCTCCGCGGCACCGTCGCGGTCGTGGGTGACGACCATCCGTTCCGGATTGTCCAGCAGCACCGAGGCGATGCGTGCATAGCGGCATCCCACCTCGGCCAGCATGTCGGCCATGGCCTGGTCTTCCGACACGCGCGGCACCAGCATTACCCCGTGCAGCTTCTGCTGCTGCACGAACCGCCGCACGCCGTCGACATAGTTCGGATTGCGGCTGTCGCAGGGATGCACCACCAGTTCGAAGCCTGAATCGCGCAATGCGTCGAGCGCGCCGTACTGGATGTCCACGATGTACTGCGCGGTCGGGTTGTCGTAGATCATCCCGATCAGGAACGAGCGCCGGAACGCGAGCCCGCGCGCCATCGGGTCGGGCACGTAGCCGACCTCGCGCATCAGCGTTTCGACCTTCTCGCGCGTGTCCGCGCGCACCAGCGGCGAGCGGTTGATGATCCGCGACACGGTCTTCTTGGACACGCCGGCGAGCCGGGCGATGTCGTTGATGGTGGCTGCCCGGCCGCGCAGCGAGGCCTTGGGGTCGTCTTCCGTGCGATTTCGCGGCATGTCGTGTCCCGCCGGCTGATACCGGTGTCGAGCCCAGTCTAGCCTGCGGCCGGCGCAAATGCGGCGCTCCATGCGGCCCGGCGGCAGCGCGCCGCCGGGCCAATGCGTCCAGCGATGACCGGGCGTGCGACGAGGCTCAGCCGGCCCGCAGCACCGCGGGCAGCCACAGCGACAGCGGCGGGAACAGCACCACCACCACCAGCACACCCAGGCCGGCCAGCCAGAATGGCCAGATCGAACGCAGGCTCTGGGCGATCGTGATCTTCCCGATCGCCGTGCCGACGAACAGCACCGAGCCCACGGGCGGGGTCACCAGCCCCAGCCCCCCGGTCAGCACCAGCACCATGCCGAAGTGCACCGGGTGGATGCCGTAGGCCTTGGCCACCGGCAGGAAGATCGGGGTGCAGATCAGGATCATCGGCGCCAGGTCCATGAAGGTGCCCAGCAGCAGCAGGATCAGCACGATCAGCAGCAGCGCCGCATAGCGGTTGTCGGCGATCGCCTGCAATGCGTCGACCGCCGCCACCGGCACCTCCAGGTAGGCCAGCAGCCAGCCGAACGCCGCCGCGCAGGCGATCACGAACAGGATCACGCCGGTGGTGCGCGCCGCGTGCACGATGGTGTCGAGGAACACCCGCCACGGCAGCTGCCGGTACAGCACCACGGTGACCAGCAGCGCGTACACCACCGCCACCGCCGCGCTCTCCACCGCCGTGAACACGCCGGCGCGGATGCCGACGAAGATCAGCGCCACCAGGCCCAGTCCGGGCAATGCCGACACCAGCCGCAACAGCACCGCGCGCAGCCCGGGGAACGGCTCGGTCCCGTAGCCGCGCCGGCGTGCGACCACGTAGCCGGTCAGCATCATCGCCGCGGTCATCAGCAATGCGGGAAGGATCCCGCCGGCGAACAGGTCGGCGATCGAGATGCCGCCGCCCGCCGCCGCGGAGAACAGGATCAGGTTGTGCGAGGGCGGCACCAGCAGTGCGACCAGCGCGGCGGTGATGCTGACGTTGACGGCGAAGTCGCGATCGTAGCCACGCTTGACCATCTGCGGGATCATCGTCCCGCCCACGGCGGACACGTCCGCGATCGCCGATCCCGACACGCCGCCGAAGAACAGCGAGGACAGCACCGAGACCTGGCCCAACCCGCCGCGTACGCGACCGACCAGTCCCGCCGCCAGGGCGATGAGCCGCTCGGAGATTCCGCCGCGCATCATGATCTCGCCGGCGAAGATGAACAGCGGAATCGCAATCAGCGAGGCGGTCCCGATGCCGGCCCCGATCTGCTGCACCAGCACCACGGACGGCAGGTCGAGATAGAGCAGCGTGAGCAGCGAGGCCGCCGCGAGCGCGTATGCGACCGGCACACCGATGATCAGCAGCCCCGCGAACACGCAGAACAGGATGGCGATGCCCATGCTCAGTCCTCCCCCGGCATCCGCAGCACGTGCGGCAGCCGTGCCAGCGCGAACACCACCATCAGCGCGCCGCCGGTCGCCAGCGGCAGGAATCCGATGCTCTGCGGCATCGGGGCCCCGGCGATGCGCACGTCCAGGCCGTCCAGCAACAGCACCGCACCCCACCAGGCCAGCACTGCGCCGATCGCGGCGATGACCAGCACCGTGAGCGCATCGACCGCACGCCGCACGCGCGGCCGCATCGCGTCGGCGAGCAGGCTGAAGCTGAAGTGGCGGCGGGTATGGACGCCGGCCGCAGCGCCGAGGCTCATCGCCGTGCTCAGCAGCAGCAGCGTCACCGGCTCGGTCCAGCTGGGGGAATCGTTGAGCACGTAGCGCGCCACCACCTGCCAGCCCTGCACCACGACGAGGCCACCCAATGCCAGGGCGGCGATCGCGATCGCGGCGTCGGAGATCCGGTCCAGCGGCGTCGGCGGTGCGGTATCGGCAGCTTCGGCGGCGTGCGCCGGCGCGTGTTCGTTCATCGTCGTCCTCAGGCAGCCGCGCGGATCCGCGCGTACAGCGCGTCGATGCGCGGATCGCGCCGGTACTCGGCGAGCAACGGCGCGGCCGCGCGCCGGAAGGCATCCATGTCCACGTCATTGGTGTCGATGCCGGCGGCGAGCACCTGTTCGCGCGCGGCCGCCTCCGAGGCATCCCAGGCCTGGCGCATCACCTGCACCGACGCCCGCGCGGTCTCGCGCACCAGCTCGCGATCGCCGGGCGCCAGCGCGTCCCAGGTGCGTCGCGACAGCAGCAGCACGTCGGGCGCATACGAATGTTCGCTCTGCGACCAGTAGCGCGCGGCCTCGAAGTGCCGGCTGGAATGGAAGCTGCGGATGTTGTTCTCGGCACCGTCGATCATGTGCGTCTCCATGCCGGAGTACACCTCGCCGAGCGAGAGCGGCGTGGCGTTCGCGCCGAACAGGCGCAGCATGCGGATGAAGATGTCCGAGACCGGCACCCGGATCTTCATGCCCGCCAGGTCGGCGGGCACATGGATCGGACGCCGCGCGTTGTAGAAGCAGCGCGCGCCCGAGTCGTAGATCGCCAGCCCCACCAGGCCGCGCCCGCCGAATCCGTCCAGCACCGCGCGGCCGACCTCGCCGTCCATCGCGCGGCGCATGTGCGCCACCGACTCGAACGCATACGGCAGGCACAGCGCGCGGGTCAGCGGGAAGGCGTTGTTGAGCGCGCCGCTGTAGACGCGCGCGAAATCGATCGCGCCGAAGCGCGCCATGTCGATCGCTTCAGCCTCGCGGCCGAGCTGGCCCGAATGGTAGAGCCGGAGACGGAGGCGCCCGCCCGTCTCGCGTTCCAGCGTCTCGCCGATCCAGCGCACGGCCTCGACGGTGGGGTAGTCGGACACGTGCACATCGGTGGCGGTGAGCATGCCGTCGCGCCCGGCGCCGCGCACCCGGCCCGGCGCGACCGCCCAGGCACCGGCGGCTCCGAGCGCGGCGACGAACGAGCGCCGCTTCAACGGCCCGCCTCGCGAGGCGTGGCCGCCACCACGTGGCCGGCGATGTCCCCGTGCGACCCGAACGACACCCGGATGCGCTGGCCCACGCGCACCTCGTGGATGCCGGTGGCGTTGCCGGTGGCGATCAGGTCGCCGGCCTTCAACGGCCGGCCGCGCCGGGCCGACCGCGAGAGCGCGAACGCGTAGGCGGCAGGCAGTCCGCCGGGCAGCGCCGAGGCGCCGCCGCGGCCGACGCAGACATCGTCGATCCAGCTCTCGGCCAGCAGCTCGGACTCGGCCAGCGCGCGCCAGCCCTGAATCTCCGCGCCCAGCACGAGGCCGTTGTTGTTGCCGAAGTCCGACACGACCACGCACGGTCCCAGCGCATTGATCGTGGCCAGCGGGCTGCTCGCGATCTCCAGGCCGGTCCACAGCGTGGCCGGCACCGCAACGCTCTCGTCGGGGGTCCAGTCGAGCTTGTCCGGTGGCGCGTCGGCCTCCAGGCGCAGGACGTACTCGGCCTCGATCGCGCCGAAGCCGCCGACGAACACCGGGATCGGCGTGTGGTCGGACGCTTCGCTGCAGCGCCCCGCGAAAATCGGACCGAGCAGGCGCTCGTCGCCCGACGCGTCGCGCCGGGCTTCGGCGATGTAGCCGACCTTCCAGCCGACGATCCGGTCGGGCCAGCGCGCGATGGCGAGGTCCTGCACGCGGTAGGCCGCCACAAGATCGGCCGGGATGATGCCGGGAAAGTCCGGCAGGCTGCCCCCGCGCTGCCGGGCGCGCACGAATGCCTCGGCGATGTCGGCGCCCTCGCGCCCGGCCGCCATGTCCATGGGTGTGTCCGTCTCCCTGCTCAAGCCCCCTCCGGATGATGTTGCGGTGCAGATCGCCGCCGGCTGGATGTCCTTGTAAGGTACACCGGTGTCATTTTCAATGTGCAGTGCGGCAAACCGGTGGACATCCATCCCCGGCCGCACCCGGACAACCGTCGAGGAGCCGCCCAGCATGCCCACGATCCGCCGCCATCCCGCCTGGTCCGCCCTGCTCGCCTGCGCGCTGGGCCTTGCCCTGCCGCTGGCGGCGTCCGACCGGCCCGCGCAGGCCTTCCCGGGCGCGCAGGGTTGGGCCGCAGACACGCCGGGCGGACGCGGCGGCAGACTCCTGCGCGTGACCACCCTGGCGGCCGACGGGCCGGGATCGTTGCGGGCCGCGGTGGAAGCCGAGGGGCCCCGCATCGTGGTGTTCGAGGTGGGCGGCGTGATCGACCTGGACGTGCAGACGCTGCGCATCACCGAACCCTTCCTCACCATCGCCGGACAGACGGCGCCCGCGCCGGGCATCACCCTGATCCGGGGCGGCGTGGACATCGCCACCCACGACGTGATCGTGCGCCACCTGCGCGTGCGTCCCGGCGATGCGGGCAAGGCCAGGCGCAGTGGGGTCGACTTCGACGCGATCTCCACCGTCCGCGCCGAGAACGTGATCGTCGATCACTGCTCGCTGACCTGGGGCACCGACGAAGGCCTGTCCGCATCGGGCACGCGCTTCATCGAGGGCGGCACCACGCTCGAGGACTTCCGCAAGGGCACCTCGCGTCGCATCACCTTCAGCAACAACCTGATCGCCGAGGGCCTGGCGTACGCCAGCCACGGCAAGGGCGAGCACTCCAAGGGCACGCTGGTCCACGACCACGTGCAGGACATCCTGATCACCGGCAATCTGTATGCACACAACTACGAGCGCAATCCGCTGTTCAAGGGGGGCGTGTCCGGCCAGTTGCTCAACAACCTGATCTACAACCCCGGCGCGCGTGCCGCGCACTACAACCTGATCGCCGAGGAATGGCTGGGCCACGAGTACGCGACCGGCACCATGGTCCTGCGCGGCAACGTGCTGCGCGCGGGCCACGACACGCAGCGGCTGGCGCTGTTCATGCTCGGCGGCTCGGGCGACGTGGACCTGTACCTGGACGACAACATCGCCGTCGACGTGATCGGCGAGGCCACCATCCCCGAGATCGGTCGCTACACCACCGCGCCGGCGCGGGTGAACCGCCTGCGCAGCGCACCCGGGCTGCCGCCGCGCGCCACGCTGCTGCCGGCCGCGCAGGTGCAGGATGCGGTGATCGCGAACGCCGGCGCCACGCCCTGGAACCGCGATCCGATCGACCGCCGCATCGTCGCCGACGTGATCGAAGGACGCGGCGAGACCATCGACAGCCAGGACGAGGTCGGTGGCTATCCCGACCATGCGCCGACACGCCGGCCGTTCGTCGAGGCCGACTGGAACCTCGACACGATGGAGCCGCACGCGGGTTACGCGCGCGGCGAACCCCTGCGCTGACGGTGCAGCCCGGGCGTCGCCGGTTCCTGCGACAGGCGCTCGCCACCGGTGTGGCGGGTGCATGGACAGGCGCGGTGCCTGCGGCGCCGTCGGGACCGGCCAGCGTGGCGCGTGTCCGTGGCGGTCGCGTGGCGGGTGAACGCGTCCACGGCGTGCACGTCTTCCGCGGCCTGCGCTACGGCGCCGACACCACCGGTCGCCGCTTCCTGCCGCCGCGGCCCGAACCGGCATGGCGCGGGATCCGCGGGGCTATCGCGTTCGGATCGCCTGCCCCGCAGCGCGGCGAGGGCGGCCCCGGCAGCGAGGACTGCCTGTTCCTCAACATCTGGACCCCGGCCCTGCGCGATGGCGCGAAGCGACCGATCCTCGTCTATCTGCACGGCGGTGGCTACAACACCGGCGCCGGCAGCGATCCGCTGTACGACGGCACGCGCCTGTCCCGGCGCGGCGACGTGGTGGTGGTGACGCTCAACCATCGCCTCAACGCGTTCGGCTACCTGCACCTGAAGGAGCTGCTCGGTCCCGACTACGCAAGCGCCGGCAACGCCGGTCAGCTCGACCTCGTGCAGGCCCTGCACTGGGTGCGCGGGCACGCGGAGGAGTTCGGTGGCGACCCGGACAACGTCACCCTGTTCGGCCAGTCCGGAGGCGGCGCCAAGATCGCCACGCTGATGGCGATGCCGGCCGCACGGGGCCTGTTCCACCGCGCCTGGACGATGAGCGGACAGCAGGTCACGGCCGCCGGGCCGCGCGCGGCCGACGGGCGCGCGCGACGATTGCTCGATGCGCTGGGGCTGCGCCCGTCGGCCGCGGAACGCCTGTGCACGATGCCGTCCGATGCGCTGCTGCAGGCCTTGTCCGTGCGCGACCCTTCGCCGGTGGAAGACATCGCGCTGTACCTGGGGCCGGTGATGGATGGCGTGTCGCTACCGCGCCATCCGTTCTGGCCCGATGCGCCGCCGCAATCCGCGCACATGCCGATGGTGATCGGCAATACCCGCGACGAGACCCGCGCCTTCCTCGCCGGCGATCCGTCGAACCACGCGCTCGACTGGGCGTCGCTTCCGGAGCGGCTGCGCGCCCACCAGTACGTCGATCTCGACCCTGCCGTCGTCATCGCCGGATACCGGCGCCTGTACCCACGTTCCACGCCCAGCGATGTGTTCTTCGCCGCGACCACCGCCGGTCGCTCCTGGCGCGGCGCGCTCGAACAGCTCGAGGCACGCGCCCGCGATGGCCGCGGCAATACCTGGGCCTATCAGCTCGACTGGTATCCGCGCGATCTCGATCCGGGCGGACGCATGCGCGCCTTCCACACCCTGGACATTCCCCTGGTCTTCGACAACCCCGGCCGGCCTGGCTCGAAAGCCGGCGTCTCCGCGGCTGCGCAGCGCGTGGCCGATGCGATGAGCACGGCACTGCTCGCGTTCGCGCGCAACGGCGACCCGCGCACCGGGGCCACCGCGGCCTGGCGCCCGTGGTCGCCGCCCGCGCGCGACACGATGGTGTTCGGCGACGAGCCACGGCTCGAAGCCGACCCGCGCGACGGCGAGCGCCGCCTCTACGCACGCGCTCCCTTCGTGCAGCGCGGAACGCTGTAGCCGCGATCCCGGCCGTGGTATCGGTCCGCCAGGGGCTCGCCGCCCGCGGGCGTCGCATCCGCCTCGGCGCCTCGCGACCACCTGACGCTGCGTTTCGCACCATCGGTGCCGGCGTATGTCCGCGCCGGCACCGAACTGAGCGTCAGAACTTGTAGCGGAAGCCGACCATGTACTGGCGGCCGGTGTGGGTGTAGGCGATCGGCCGGTCGCCGGCCGAATCGATCCACAGGTCGCTCCACTCGTCGGTCAGGTTGAGGCCTTCGAGCGAGACCGAGAAGTGGTCGTTGATGTTGTACGACAGCGAGGCATCGACCGTGGTGGTGGCCTTGGTACCTTCGACGTCGCTGCCTTCGCGCCCTGGAATCTGGTTCAGGTACTCGTCGCGATAGGCCGCCGACACGCGCGCGGAGAATTTCTGGTTGTCGTAGTAAAGGGTCGCGTTCCAGGCGTTCTCGGACAGCCCGACCATCGGGCCGCGCGCCGACGGCTCGCCGCTCGAGCTCAGGTACTGGATCTCGGAGTCGACGTAGGTGTAGTTGAGCTGCACACCGAAGTCCTGCCAGATGCCCGGCAGGAAGGTGAAGGGCTGCTGGTAGCTGATCTCGTAGCCGGTCAGGTCGCCGCCCGGGGTGTTGAGCGGCTGCTGGAACACGAAATCGTCGCTGGGCGTGGCGCCGGTGCCGATCAGCAGCGAGTCGGGCAGGCCCGAGGTGTTGTACGGACGCGTCTCGCGCGAGGTCTGGATGTAGCTGTCGATGTCCTTGTAGAACGCGCCCAGCGACAGCAGCCCTTCGCTGCTGAAGTACCACTCCAGGTTGAGGTCCAGGGTCTTGGCCCGGAACGGATCCAGCCGCGGGTTGCCGGTGGTGACCGTGCGCGCACCGCCGCTGACGGTGACCGACGCTCCCGGGTTGAGGAAGCCCAGGTTCGGCCGCGACATCACTTCCGCGCCCGACAGACGCACCAGGAAGTCCGGCGTGACCTCTGCGATCAGGTTGAACGACGGCAGGGTGTCGCTGTACTCGTACATCACGCGCGTGGGAACCGGAACACCATCCACGAACGACGAGCCGTCGCTGGTCAGGTCGGTGTCGACCCGGCGCACGCCGACGTTGCCGCGGAACGGAACCGCGCCGATGTCGAACGAGAAATCGCCCTGCACGTAGAAGCCGGTGCTGCGCTCGTTGACCACGCGGTTGTTCGCGGCGACGTTGGAGAGCGTGTCGGACACGGCGTAGAGTCCGCTGTTGCTGTAGATGTCGTACGCATCCGCGAATGCGTTCACGTCCGGCACCACCCAGCGGTTCACGCCGCCGGCGTCGATGCCGTAGAGCCCGAACTCGCGCACCAGCCCGGCCAGCGCATCGCTGCCCACCGCGGGCACGGCGCTTTCCGAGGCGCGGCGCCACTCGCGCCCGGTGTAGGTGTAGTCCTTGTAGTGCCCGCCACCCTTGAGCGAGAAGTACGGCGAGGCGATCCAGGTCAGGTCGAACTGTCCGGTGTCGTACTCGTTGCGCGCGAACTGCGGGCGCAGGCGCACCTCGGCCAGCGTCCAGCCGTTGGGGTCGAGCGGATCCAGCGCGCCGTAGTCGAACGCCGGCAGGCGGCTGTTGCCGCGGTAGTCCCACGAATAGCCGTCGACGTCGAACTTGTCCATGATGATCGTCGTCTGCACCGGATTGTCGTATTCCGAGCGCGAACTGCCGACCAGCGCATCGAGCACGACGCTGTCGCTGAAGCGGTGCTTGAGCGTCCACCCCCACTGCAGGAAATCGGTGGTCTGCTCGTCGTAGCGTCCCTCGGAACGGATGTCGACGTTGTCGAACGCGCCGTACACCAGGTTTCCGCGGCCGTCGATCTCGTAATCCAGCACCGCGGTGTCGGGCTTGCCCACGCCGCTGCGGCTGAAGGACACCGCGTTCATGTTGTCCTGCCAGCGGTCGGCGTCGAAGCGCGCGTACAGCGCATCGAACACGAGCTCCGTTCGATCGTTGGGCCGGAACTGGAGCGAGCCGGTGACGCCGATGCGCTCCTGGTCGTGCACGTACAGATTGTAGCGCGGAATGCGCGGATGGTAGGCCTGGTTGACGGCCACGCAGCCCGGATCGGCGGGTGCGTCGACGCAATCCACGCCGCCCACCGAGCCGAAACCGCCGTTGGCGCTGCCGGCCGACCAGCGCACCGAATCCGAGCCCTCTTCGATCACCTTGCGGTCGGTATAGGCGACCGACAGCAGGGCGCCGAGCTTGTCGTCGGCGAAGGTGTTGCTGATCAGGAAACTGCCGCGCGGATCGGTCTCTTCGAGCAGGTCGTTGTAGCTGGCCTGGCCGCCGACCGACAGGGTGAAACCGTCGAAATCGAACGGCCGCGCGGTGCGCAGGTCGACGGTCGCGCCCAGCGACCCTTCCTCGATCTCGGCCGCCGAGGTCTTGCGCACCACGAGCTGGCTGAACAGCTCCGAGGCGAAGGTGTTGAAGTCGAAGCCGCGGCCGCGGTTCACGCCACCGGAGGTGTCGGTGCCGCCACCGGTCGCCAGCGCCTCGATGCCGTTGATGCGCACCCGGGTGAACTGCGGGCCGAGGCCGCGCACCGAGATGTTGCGGCCTTCGCCGCCCTCGCGCGTGATCGACACGCCCGGAATGCGCTGCAGCGATTCGGCCAGGTTGAGGTCCGGGAAGTCGGCGATGTCCTCGGCCACGATCGCATCGATCACGCCGCTCTCGCCGCGCTTGATGTCGAGCGCCCGCTCCAGGCTGGCGCGGTAGCCGGTGACCACCATGGTGTCCAGTGTCTGCGCATCCTCGCCAGGCGGCGTCGCGGGGACCGGTGCGGCGTCCTGCGCAAGCGCGACCAGGGCCTGCCCCTGGAGCACGAGACCGATCGAGACAGCGAGCAAGGTAACCGGTGTCTTTTTTCTCTGACGAGCAGCTTGCATAATTCCCCTCCCGTGGTGCCGGTCGTGAGCCCTGGCTCCGGCTGGCTGATGTAAGTGCGCTGAGATGACGTCCGGCGGGGCCGAATGACACCGCTGGTCAAAACCCTAACAAAAGCTCGCCCGGCAAGCATGCTGCGACGCAAAACGCGCTCGAGCCGCCGCTGGCCGATCATGCGAGACCCCTACAGGAGCCCCCATGTCCGGTCGCATCGCCTGCTTCGGTGAACTGCTGCTCCGCCTCGCCTCGCCCGGGCGCGAACTGCTGCTGCAATCGCCCTCACTGGAAGTCCGGATCGGCGGCGCAGAGGCCAACGTCGGCGTGTCGCTGGCCAACTTCGGGCATTCCGTCTCGATGCTGGGCACGGTGGCCGACAACGCCCTGGGGCGCGCCGCGCTCGGCGAGCTGCGCCGCCATGGCGTCGATACCCGCGGCGTGCGCCTGGCGGACGGACGCATGGGCCTGTACTTCCTGGCCACCGGCGCCGGGCACCGCCCGAGCGAGGTGCTCTACGACCGCGCCGCGTCCGCCTTCGCGCTGGCGCCCGCCTCCGGCTACGACTGGTCCGGATTGCTCCGCGGCGTGGACTGGCTGCACCTGTCCGGGGTGACCCCGGCACTGGGGGCGGACACCGCCGCCGCCGCCGCCGATGCGGTCGGCGCCGCCGTCGCGTCCGGCGCGCGGGTGTCGTTCGACGGCAACTTCCGTCCCAAGCTGTGGGCGGCGTGGGACGGCGACCCGGCGACGATCCTGCGCCCGCTGCTCGATGGCGCCGAGATCGCCTTCGCCGACCATCGCGACATCGACGTGGTGCTCGGCCCCGATACCGGCGGCGACGCCGACCCCCACGAACAGCGCTTCGCCCGCGCCGCGCGTCGCGCCTTCGACGCCTTTCCGCGACTGCAGCGCCTCGCCTGCACCACGCGCGCGCAGTCCAGCGTGGAGCACCATGCGCTCGGCGCCCTGATGGCCACGCGCGCAGGCGACCTGCACCGGGTCGCGCCGCTGGAATTGCCGGCGATCGTCGACCGCATCGGCGGCGGCGACGCCTTCGCCGCCGGCGTGCTGCACGGCCTGCTGGAAGGCTGGGACGATGCCGACAGCCTGCGCTTCGGCCATGCCGCAGGCTGCCTCAAGCACGCCGTGCCGGGCGACTTCAACCTGTGCAGCGTGGAGGAGGTGCTTGCGCTGGTGCGCGGCGAACGTCTGGACGTGAAGCGCTGAAACGACCGGCGGCCACGGCGATCACGCTGGCCTCGGCAGTCTGCGCATGGGCTGGCGCGACAGGCAGGCGCCGGCTGCAGGCGCCCGATCTTGATCCGCGGTACGGCGAGGGAGCCCCCCCGCCGCCCGTACCGGGGTGGCGTCGCGCACGCCGCGATCGCCGGGCACCCGTGCCGCGGTCAGTGTCGAAGTCTGGCGCGCGCGCTCACAACCCGCAGAAGCAGTGCGCCAGCACCTTCACCGGCGCGCCGTCGCGCACCTGCAGCACCCGCTCGAGCACCTTCAGGTCGCGCTCGGCCTGCGGCGCGGCGCGCGCGAGCAGGGTCCGGGCGAGGTCGGACTCGCGCAGCCAGGCCTGGCCCAGGCGACCCTGCAGCAAGCCGGTGAACCAGCGCTCGAACGGCGTCGCCCCACGCTCCACGTAGCGCACGCGCCAGTCGCCGGGCTCGCCCAGGCGCGCGCGCGTGGCGGCATCGGCGATCGCCGCGCGCAGTCCGCCGAATTCGTCGACCAGACCACGCTCCTTCGCCTGGGTGCCGGTCCAGACGCGACCGCGCGCGACGGCGTCGATCTGCTCGGGCGTGCTGTCGCGGCCCGCGGCGACGCGGGTGATGAAGTCCCGATAGCCCTTGTCGATGTACGACTGGATCACCTGCCCCACTTCCGGCGCCAGCGGCCGGCTGAGGTCGAACGCGCCGGCCATGCGGGTGGTGGCGACGCCGTCGGTGTGCACGCCGATCTTCTCAAGCGCGCGCGGGAACGTGGGCACCAGGCCGAAGATGCCGATCGAGCCGGTGACGGTGGACGGGTCGGCGTAGATGCGGTCGCCGTCCATGCTGATCCAGTAGCCGCCGGACGCGGCGACGTCGCCGAACGACACCACCACCGGCTTCTCCGCCGCCTTCAGGCCGAGGATCTCGCGCCGGATCACTTCCGAGGCGAACGCCGAGCCGCCGGGCGAGTTCACCCGCAGCACCACGGCCTTGATGTCCTCGTCCTCGCGCGCCTCGCGCAGCAGCGCGGCGGTGGATTCGCCGCCGATCATGCCCGGCGGCTGGCGCCCTTCGACGATCTCGCCCTCGGCCACCACCACCGCCACCTGCGGGCGCGGGTCGGCCGCGCGCGCGGGGCCGTCGACGTGGCGCAGGTAGTCGAAGAAGCCGACCTGGCGGAAGCCGCCCTCGGCGTCCTCGTCGGCCACGCCGCGTTCGGCCAGCAGGGTCTCGACCTCTTCCTGCGTCTTGAGGCCGTCGACCAGCTTCTGCCCGATCGCGTAGCGCGCGGTGTCGCCGGCGACGGCGGCGATGCCCTCGGGCAGGGTGTCGATGCCCGCGGCCAGCTGCGCCGGCGTGGTCTTGCGCAGGCGGGCCACGTCGGCCAGGTAGCGCTGCCACACGTCGCCGCGCCAGAACAGGTCGGCTTCCTTGGATTCGGGCGAGGCGTCGTCGCGGATGAACGGTTCGGCCGCGGACTTGTACTCGCCCACCTTGAACAGGTGCATGTCGATGCCGAGCTTGTCCTCGAGCCCTTCGCGGTAGAACTGGCGATAGCCGCTCAGGCCCAGCAGCATCACTTCGCCCTGCGGATCGAGATAGATCTCGTCGGCATGCGCGGCCAGCAGGTACTGGCCCTGGGTGAAGCGCTCGCCGAACGCCACCACCTGCTTGCCCGATTCACGCAGGGCGACGATCGCCTCGCCCAGTTCGCGCAGCGAGGCGAAACCGGAGAACGCCATCCGGTCCACGCGCAGCAGCACGCGCTCGATGTTCGCATCGTCCTTCGCCGCCTCCAGCACGCCCAGCAGGTCGCGCAGCTGCACTTCCGCAGGCCCCTGGCCGAAGCTGGCCTGCAGCGAGCGGCTCACCGGATCGGTCGTGTACTGCTCCACCAGCTGCGCCTCGGGCGCGATCACCAGGGTCGAGCGCGCCTCCACCGGGGCCACGCCCTGGCGGCCGCCCACCAGTGCGATCAGCACCAGCAGCAACAGGAAGAAGAACAGCAGATTGAAGACCAGCCGGCGGACGAAGTTCATGCCGTCCCAGACACCGACGATGGCGCGCAGCACCGGGCCGCGCGTGGAAGCCTGACTCATGTGGACGAATGCTCCTGTACCAGGGGACCAGAGTAACCGCCGGCCCCGTCGATTTCATGCCCCGTTGGTCACCTGCACCGGTGGCACCGCCGGCAGCGCCGCGGGTCGGCTGCTGCGTGCGAACCGCAGGCCCATCAGGACGGCCGCCACCGAGAGCCCCGCGATCAGCCCCAGCCACATCCCGCGCGGCCCCCACCCCAGGCCGAGCCCGAGCCCCGCCCCCAGCGGCATGCCCACGCCCCAGTAGGCGAACGCGGCGATGAACATCGGCACCCGGGTGTCCTTCAGGCCGCGCAGCGCGCCGGCCGACAGCACCTGGATGCCGTCGGGAATCTGGAACGCCGCCGCGAGCAGCAGCAGCGAACCGGCCAGCGACGCCGCCGCCAGGTCGCGGGTGTAGATCGCCGCGATCGCCTCGTTCGCGCCCAGCAGCACCGACGCGGACAGCGCCTGCGTCGCCAGTACAAGCACCAGGCCCGCCAGCGCCGCGCGACGCACCCCGCGCGAGCCGCGCCCGGCGCCGACCGCATGGCCGACCCGCACCGTGGTCGCCTCGGCCAACCCGAACGGGATCATGAAGCACAGGCTGGCGACGTTGATCGCGATCTGGTGCGCCGCCACCTCGAGTTCGCCGATGCGCCCGATCAGCAGCGCGGTGACGATGAACAGCCCGCCTTCCATCGCCACCGTCACCCCGATCGGCAGCCCGGTACGCAGCAGCGAGGCGATCTGCCGCCAGTCCGGTGGATCGAAGCGCTCGAACAGCCGCAGCGGCGCGAACCGCCGCGCACGCGCCAGGTACAGCACGAAGCCCAGTACCTGCAGCCACATCATGATCGCCGAGGCCAGCCCGAGCCCGCCCGCGCCGCGTTCGCGCAGCCCGAACGCACCGAAGGTGAGCGCGTAGCCCAGCGGCAGCAGCACCAGCAGCCCGCCGAAGCCGAACGCCAGCGTCGGCAACGTCCAGTGCAGGCCGTCGCACAGGTAGCGCAGGCAGAAATACAGCGTCAGCGCCGGGATGCCCCAGCGGATGCCATGCAGGAACGCGGCCGCGGTCGGGCGCACCTCCGGCGCGATGCCCATCGGCGCCAGCGCATGCACCGCCAGCGTGAGCAGCACGAACAGCAGCGCGCCCAGCGCCAGCGCCAGCCACAGCGCCTGCCGGAACAGCGGCCCGATCTCGCCCCGCCGGCCGGCGCCGTCGAGCTGGGACACGGACGGCGGCAGCGCCATCAGCGTGCCCATCGGCACCATCATCGGCAGCCAGAACAGCGCCGTGCCGACCGCGACCCCGGCCAGGGTATTGGTGCCGTGGCGGCCGGCGATCACGTTGTCGACGAAGCCGATCAGGCCGGTGGCCAGGTGGCCGCCGACCAGCGGGGCGGCCAGCACGGCGGTGGTGCGCACTTCGCCGCGGAAGCGCGCCGGGGGGGCGGGCGGGGACATGGGAACGGAATCCAGCGCGACTGCGGCCGGCAGCGATCGGATGTCGCGCGCTGGCGCCGGGTCGGCGGCGACCGGTATTTTAGTCACGTGCCCGCGTCACCGCACCCCAGCCTTCCCGCCGAGCGCCGATGACCACCCCGACCGACTCCACCCTGCCGGCCACGGCCAGCCACGGCGACTGCGCCAACTGCGGCACACCGCTGCTGGGCGAACACTGCTACGCCTGCGGGCAGCCGGTAAAGGGGCTGGTGCGGCACTTCTCCAGCCTGGTGGGCGACGTGCTCGACAGCGTGTTCGAGTGGGACTCGCGCACGCCGCGCACGCTCTGGCCGCTGCTGGTGCGGCCGGGCTACCTGTCGCTGGAGTACTTCGCCGGGCGGCGTATCCGCTACGTCAGCCCGTTCCGGCTGTTCTTCTTCCTCGCCATCGTCACCTTCTTCATCGGCAAGCTGGTGATCAGCTTCGGCAACGAGAATCCGGTGCAGCTCGGCGGCGACAGCGCGATCGAGACCGCGCGCAGCGTCGCCGAGGTGGAGCAGGCGCGCGACCGGGCGCTGGCCGAACTCGCCGCGGAGCGCGCGGAGCTGGCCCCGAAGATCGCCACCGCCGAGGACGATTCGCGCATTCCCGATATCGGCACCGTCACCGGCCTGCGCACCGCCGATGCCGCGCTGCAGGCCGCCGAGACCGCGATCCGTGCGCAGGCCGACAACCGGATCGCCGCGTTCCGTACCGCGGAGGAGACCGGCGGCCCGCCGCCCGTGCCGCGGCTGAACCGGTTGAGTTTCGGCCCCGAGGACTGGGACGCGTCGACCAACCCGGTGGTCGTGCCGTGGTTGCCGAGGTTCGCCAACGACTGGCTCAACCGCCAGATCGGGCGCGCCGAGAAGAACGTGCAGCGCCTGCAGGAAGACCCGGACCTGCTCAAGGATTCGCTGCTGGGCGCGGTGCCCTCGACGCTGTTCGTGCTGCTGCCGCTGTTCGCGCTGATGCTCAAGATCGCCTACGTGTTCAAGCGCCGGCTGTACATGGAGCACCTGATCGTGGCGCTGCACAGCCACGCCTTCCTGTGCCTGGCGCTGCTGCTGGTGTTCGTGGCGATGGCGCTGGAACGCTGGCTGGCGCCGCAGGGCGGCGGGATCGGCATCGTGTTCAAGCTGGTCGAGGCGGCGCTGTGGACCTGGATGCCGATCTACCTGCTGCTGATGCAGAAGCGCGTCTACCGCCAGGGCTGGATCATGACCCTGCTCAAGTACGGCGTGATCGGCCTGTCCTATTCGATCCTGCTCAGTTTCGGCGCGGCGTTCACCACGATCGCAAGCGTGGTGTGGCTGTGACCGACGGAGGTGGCGCGATGGTGCTGTACGAAGTGACGGCGCGGGTCGACCGGGCGATCGCCGAGGACTTCCTGGCGTGGCTGCCGGGCCACGTGCAGCGGATCCTCGCCCTGCCCGGCTTCCTGGGCGCCGACATGTACGAGATCGTCGAGAACCCGCCGGACGCCACCCACCTGCTGATGTGCGTGCACTACCGCCTGCCCGACGCGGCGGCCCTGGACGCCTACCTGCTCGAGCACGCGGCGCGGATGCGCGCGGAAGCCGCGGAGTCCTTCGGCGACCGGGTCCGCGCGTCCCGCCGGGTGCTGCGCGCCTTCGGCTGAGGGCGCCGACCTGCCGCTCGGCGGGCCGCGGCCGGTGCCGATGCCCGCTGCAGGCCGCTCAGGGCGAGACGCGCCGCCGCAGCCATGCGCCGCGCTGGGCCGGCGGTTGCGCCATGAGCGCTTCGCGCAGCGCGGCGCGCTCCTGCGGCGGGGTGCGCTGCGCCAGCACACCGAGGTCCGCGCGTGCCTGCGGCGGCAGCGCGCGCAGCGCGTCGAGCAGCGCGTCGCGTTCGTCCGGACCGACCTGCGCGAACAATGCATGCAGCTGCGGCCAGTCGGCGCCGAGCACCGGACCGAGCAACCAGCCACGGCGCAGGCCGGCGTCCAGCGCGTCGAAGCGCGCACGCAGCGCCTGCTGTTCGGCCACCGGCAGGGCGAGCCAGGCCTCGCGCGCGGCGTGCATGCGGGCGCGCTCGTCCGCAGGCAGGGCGCGCCAGGCCAGCCAGGTCTCCCGACGCTCGCGCCGCATCGGCTCGGGCAGCGCCTCCCACGCCTCGGCGCGGCGCTCCAGGGCGGCGCGATCGGCTGGCGACAGCGCCGCGATCCGCTGGGGCCCGGCACCCGTCGCGGGCTGCGCCTGCGCGGCCGCCGCCAGCACCAGCGCCAGCAGCGCGGACAGGCATGCGCAGCCGTCAGGGGCGCGCATCGACAGGCTCTCCGCCGGTGGCACCCGATTCCTCGTCGCCCTCGCCCGCTTCCAGCACCGTCACCAGCCAGGCATCGAAGGCGGGATCGGCGTCGTCTGCGAATGCGCCGGTGGCCTGGGCCAGCAGCAGGTCGAGGTCGCGATGGCTGGCCAGCGCGTCAGCGGGGTCGAAACGCGCGGCCGGCGGCTCGACGGGCGGCAGCGGCTCGACCTGGATTCCGGCCGCGCCCGGCGGGACCTGCCCGGGCAGCCAGGGGCCCCACCAGGTCGCCCCCAGCGCGGACGCGACCAGGACCAGCACGACGACGGTCGCCGGCCACACCCAGCCCGCCCGACGCCGCGCACCGTCCCGCGGTGCGGGCCGCTGACGTACGGGCGGCCGGGGACGCAGGCCGTCGCGCAGCATCTCGATCGTTTCCAGCCGCTCCTGCGGCAGCGCACGCACGGCCTGCTGCGCGGCCGCGGACAGGGCTCGCCAGGCCTCGGGGTCGGGGCTGCCGTCCCCGCGGTGCGGGAGGGCGCGCTGGAGGGCCAGGCGATAGGTGGGGCGCGCAATGCCGAGCACGGCTGCCGCCTCGGCTTCCGCCAGCCCGGCGACCAGCCGCAGCAGCAGCGCGGCCCGCGGCCCCACGCCGAGCGTGGCGACAGCCGCCGGTGCGGTGCCGGCGCCCTTCGGCACCGCCTGGCGCAGCTGCGGCGCCGCCAGCAGCATCGCCCAGAACCGGCGCGGCCACTCGGCGAACGCGGTCCCGCCCGCCTGGTCGCGGAACCCCCGCAGGGTCGACGCCAAGGCCGCATCACCGGCTTCGGGGTCGCCGCCCTGCCACTCGGCGAACACCGCGCCGCGGCGTTCGACGCCGCGCAGGAAGGCGGTCAGGGCGGCGTTGGCCGCGGAGGGATCGTTCAAGGCGACACGTCATCGTTGCCGGGCCCGGGGGCGGCCCGCTGCGGCCATGATACGGCCGTGCCCGACACGCCCGGGGGCTTGACGGACGTCTCACTGCCTGATCCAGCGCGGCGTTTGCGCCCCGACGTTGTGCACATGCGTCGCGGAACCGTCATACGTGGGGGCCGTGGAGCCGCGTTGACGATTGTGAAGGGTTTGTTTCACGCATAAACCACTGATTTTCAATGGAATTGGGCGATTGGCGTTTTTTTAGCCAAGTCACCCTTTCACACGTCCCCCGGGGCCAAAAACACGCTACGGATGCGCTCGTACACAGGGTTATCCACACAAATTGTGGATAAGGGGAAAATCCTTGTCCGCCACGCACTTGCGGCGGGAAGGTCGCAGGTCCGCGCAGGTCCGGCGCGCAAGTCCGCACGCGGCGGGCGCACGCAACGTCGATAGACTTCCGCGGTGCCCGAGCCCGCCGATCCGATCCTCCAGGTTGCCCTGCCGCTGCCGCTGCCGCGGCTGTTCGACTATGCCGCCGAGGGCGCGGGCGCCGGCGACGTCGGGCGCCGGGTGCGGGTGCCCTTCGGGCCGCGCGAGCTGGTGGGCGTGGTGGCGGCCACCGGCGCTTCCGACCCGGCTGCACCCGAGCTGCGCGCGATCCTCGCCCGTCTCGACCAGGCGCCACTGCTGCACGGCGAACTGCTCGAATCGCTCCACTGGCTGGCGCGCTACACCCACGCGCCACTGGGCGAGGTGCTCGCGACCGCCCTGCCCGCGGCCCTGCGTCGCGGCGAGCCGCTGCCCGACACCCATTCCTGGGCCTGGCGGCTGGAAGAGGCCGGAGCCACCGGGTTCACCGGCCTGCGCGCAGGCTCGCGCCCGCGACGGCTGGCGGAACTGCTGCGCGACGGCGCGCGCGACGAGGACGCCCTCGACGCACTCATGGCGGGCTGGCGCCTGGCCGCGCGTGCGTTGCAGCGGCGCGGCTTCGTGGACCGGATCGCGGTGCCGGCGTCGGAACTCGCCCCGGCGCCACAGCCCGGGCCGGCGCCCAACGACGAACAGCAGGCCGCGATCGATGCGATCGCCGCGGAAGATGGCTTCGCCCCGATGCTGCTCGACGGGGTGACCGGCAGCGGCAAGACCGAGGTCTACCTGCACGCGATCGCCGACTGCCTCGCACGCGGCCGCCAGGTGCTGGTGCTGGTGCCCGAGATCGGACTCACGCCGCAGTTGCTGCAGCGCTTCCGCGCGCGCCTGGGGGTGCCCGTGCACGCCACCCACTCCGGGCTCAACGACGGCGAGCGGGCGCGCACGTGGGCCGCGGCCTGGCGCGGCGAGGCACGGGTGGTGGTCGGCACCCGCTCTGCGGTGTTCGCCCCGCTGCCCGAGGCCGGCCTGATCGTGGTCGACGAGGAACACGACGGCAGCTACAAGCAGCAGGACGGCATCCGCTACCACGCCCGCGACTTCGCCCTGGTGCGCGGCAAGGCGCTGGGCGTGCCGGTGGTGCTGGGCAGCGCGACCCCCTCGCTGGAGACGCTGCACAACGCCACCTCGGGCCGCTACCGCTACCTGCGCCTGTCGCACCGTGCCGGCGCTGCACGCCCGCCGGAGGTGCGCGTGGTCGATGTGCGCAAACGGCCGCTGGACGCGGGCCTGTCGGCGCAGATGCTCGAGGCGATCGGCGCCGCGCTGGCCGACGGCGGCCAGGTGCTGGTGTTCCGCAACCGCCGCGGCTATGCGCCGGTGCTGCTGTGCCACGACTGCGGCTGGAGCGCGCAGTGCCCGCGCTGCGGCACGCCCGAGGTGGGGCGGCCGATGACGGTGCACGCGCACGGCCGCCGCCTGCAGTGCCACCACTGCGGCCATCGCCGGCCGTCGCCACCGGCGTGCCCGGACTGCGCCAGCCTCGCCCTGCAGCCGCAGGGCGTGGGCACCGAACGGATCGAGGAAGTGCTGGCGGCGCGGTTCGACGGCGTGCCGGTGCTGCGCATCGATCGCGGCAGCACCCAGCGCCGCGACGCGATGCAGCGCCTGCTCGGCGAACTGGGCGCGCAGCCCGGGATCCTGATCGGCACCCAGATGCTGGCCAAGGGCCACGACCTGCCCGGGCTCACCCTGGTCTGCGTGGTCGGCATCGACGAGGGCCTGCATTCGGCCGACTTCCGCGCCCACGAGAAGCTGGCGCAGCTGCTGATCCAGGTCGCCGGGCGCGCCGGCCGGGCGCAGCGGCCCGGGCAGGTGCTGCTGCAGACCCA
This sequence comes from Luteimonas kalidii, assembly GCF_029887935.1. Lineage (GTDB taxonomy): Bacteria > Pseudomonadota > Gammaproteobacteria > Xanthomonadales > Xanthomonadaceae > Luteimonas > Luteimonas kalidii. The sequence continues at coordinate 75,877 of NZ_JARXRO010000016.1, forward strand.
CCATCCCGACCATCCGCTGCTGGCCACGCTGATCGACGGCGGCTACCACGCCTTCGCAGCGGAGGAACTGGCCCAGCGCGAGGCGGCCGGCTTCCCGCCGTTCGCGCACCTGGCGCTGCTGCGCGCGGAAGCCAAACATGCCGGACCGCCGCTGGCGTTCCTGCAGGCCGCGCGCATGGCGTTCGAGACCGTGCGCGGTCCGTCGTCCGGCGACGATGCCGCGCCCGCGCTCAGCGGCCCGATGCCGGCGCCGATGCCGCGACGCGCCGGCATGCACCGGGCGCAGCTGCTGCTGTCTGCGGAGGGTCGCCGTACCCTGCACGCGGCCCTGCACGCCGCGCTGCCCGCGATCCACGCCCTGCCCGAAGCGCGCAAGGTGCGCTGGTCGCTGGACGTGGACCCGGTCGACCTCTACTGATCCGCGGCCTTGGCCGCCTTGGCGCTGCGCTTGCGCGGGCGCCCGGAACGCGCCTTGGGCTTCTCGCGGATGCGCACGGTCTGGCCCTCGCGCTGGACCTCGAACAGGCCCACCGCGTCGATCAGCGCGCTCAGGCTGCGGTAGCCGTAGTTGCGCGGATCGAACGAACCCTGGTTGCCGAGGTGGCTGCCCACGCCCGACAGGTTGGCCCAGCCCTCGTCGTCGGCCACCGCGACTACCGCGCCGCGCAGCAGGTGCGCCAGCGCGCGGTCGTCGCGCAGTTCTCCCGACGTGCGGGGACGCGTCTGTTCGCCGGAGACATCGCCGTCCTCGCCGAGCTTCTCCAGGAACAGGAAGGTCGAGCAGGCCTTCACGAACGGCAGCGGAGTCTGCTTCTGGCCGAAGCCGTACACCGCGTAGCCGTCGTTGCGCACCCGCATCACCAGCGGGGTGAAGTCGGCGTCGCTGGAGACGATGGCGAAGCCGTCCAGGTTGCGCGCGTACAGCAGGTCCATCGCGTCGATCACCATCGCCATGTCGGACGCGTTCTTGCCGGTGGAGTAGTTGAACTGCTGGATCGGCCGGATCGCGTATTCGTGCAGCACTTTCTCCCAGCCGGCCAGGTTCTGGCTCTTCCAGTTGCCGTAGGCGCGGCGCACGTTGACCACGCCGTGGCGCGCGACCTCGTTGAGGATCGCGTCGATCTTCGATGCCGGCGCGTTGTCCGCATCGATCAGCAGCGCGATGCGCTTGTCGCCTTCGGCCATGTGCCTTCCCCGGATTGCGTTGCGCGCAGGGTAGCGCGTCGCGGGCGATGGCGACGCGGGAGTCGCCGTGCGGGGCACGCCACGCGTCGGGTTTCGCCGGCCACGCCATGGCGGCGTGCGGTGGCGGCATCGCCTCCCGGCGGCGCCTCGACGGTACGTGCTGAAACCGTTACGGCAGCGCCACGGCGGATGCGAGACAATGGGCCTCCCCACAGCGAGCCCCCGAACCCGACATGCCGACCCAGCTCGAACAGCTCCGCGCCCTGTCCACCGTGGTCGCCGACACCGGCGACATCGAGGCCATCGCCCGCTTCAAGCCGATGGACGCCACCACCAACCCCTCGCTGCTGCTCAAGGCCGCATCGCTGCCGGCCTACGCCACGCATCTGGACGAGGCCCTGGGCCGGGCGTCGGGCAGCGGCGAGTCCAAGGTGGCCGATGCCGGCGACCGGCTGTCGGTGGCGATCGGCGGCGAGATCCTCAAGCTGATCCCCGGCCGCGTCTCGACCGAGGTCGACGCGCGCCTGAGCTTCGACACCGAGGCCACCATCGCCAAGGCGCACCACCTGGTCGAGCTGTACGACCAGGCCGGCGTCGGCCGCGACCGCCTGCTGATCAAGATCGCGTCCACCTGGGAAGGCATCCGCGCCGCCGAACGGCTCGAGCGCGAGGGCATCCACTGCAACCTCACCCTGCTGTTCTCGTTCGCGCAGGCGGTGGCCTGCGCCGAGGCCGGCGTGTTCCTGATCTCGCCCTTCGTCGGCCGCATCCTCGACTGGCACCTGGCCAACGGCATGGACAAGCCGGCCACGCCGCAGGACGACCCCGGCGTGCAGTCCGTCACCCGCATCTGGGAGTACTACAAGCGCCACGGCTACGACACCGTGGTGATGGGCGCGAGCTTCCGCAACACCGGCGAAGTGCTGGCGCTGGCCGGCTGCGACCGCCTGACCATCTCGCCCGACCTGCTCGGCGCGCTGGAAGAATCAGACGCGACCGTCGAGCGCGCGCTGGTCGACAGCGGCGAACGCGGCGACAAGCCGGCCGCACTCGACGAAGCCGCGTTCCGCTGGCAGCACAACGAAGACCCGATGGCGACCGAGAAGCTGGCGCAGGGCATCCGCAACTTCGCCGCCGACCAGCGCAAGCTGGAAACCCAGCTGGCGGCCAAGCTCGGCTGAGCCGCAATGCGACGGGCGACGGCCGGGCTGTCCGGCCNGGCCGTCGCGCTTCGGGAAACACGGACGGACGCGTCGGCGCGCCATACATTCTGCAGTCACTTCGACCAGAATGAAGAATCCACTGGCCACCACTCGAGGTGGCAGCTGGCACGTGGCCCGTGAGGTCGCCTCCCTGTCGACCGGGCACCGCTCCCCGCTCGGTCAGGGCATCCTGCCCTGACTCGCGCGCAGAACATCCATGTTCTGCTGTCCGCGATCCCCGGCCGCCAGCGCCCGGCTCGTTGCGGCGGCTCGTGCGGTGCTTCGGCCGGATCGTGCCGGCGCGAACGCCCGCCTCCTGTCACACCATCCATTCCCGCATTCCGGCACTACCGCGGCATTCCGCATCGGCTTGTGACCGTACGTCTGCAACAATGTCCCGCATGGCGCCCATCCTCCCTCATGTCGTGATCGTCGGCGGCGGTTTCGCCGGATTGTGGGCGGCGCGTGCGCTCAGGCGCGCGCCCGTGCGCATCACCCTGGTCGACCGCGGCAACCATCACCTGTTCCAGCCGCTGCTCTACCAGGTGGCGACGGCCGGACTGTCCGCCCCCGACATCGCCGCGCCGTTGCGCCAGATCCTGCGCCGGCAGCACAACGTCGTGGTGCAGATGGCGACCGTCTCGCGCGTGCATGCCGATGCGCGCGAGATCGAACTCGACCACGCCGACGGCCCCCGCCGCCTGCGCTACGACTACCTGCTGCTCGCCAGCGGCGCCGGCCATGCCTACTTCGGCCACGACGAATGGGCCGCGCACGCGCCGGGGCTCAAGACGCTCGACGACGCACTCGACCTGCGCCGCAAGCTGCTGCTTGCGTTCGAGCGCGCCGAGGCGGCGACCGACCCGGATGACCGCGATGCCTGGCTCAGTTTCGCCATCATCGGCGGCGGCCCGACGGGTGTGGAACTGGCGGGAACGCTGGCGGAGATCGCGCGCCACACGCTGGGCGGCGAGTTCCGCAACATCGATCCGGCGCGTGCGCGCGTCCGCCTGATAGAGGCCGGTCCGCGGGTGCTGTCCTCGTTCCCCGAGGATCTGTCCGACAAGGCGCGCCTCCAGCTCGAGAAGCTCGGCGTCGAGGTCCAGACCGGCGCCGCGGTGGACGAGATCACCGGCGAGGGCTTCCGCCGCGACGGCACCTTCGTGCGCGCCAGGACCATCGTCTGGGCCGCGGGCGTATCCGCCTCGCCGCTGGGCCGGTGCCTGGACGCGCCGCTGGACCGCGCCGGACGCGTGCGGGTGCGGCCGGACCTGTCCGTCCCCGGGCATCCGGAGGTGTTCGTCGCCGGCGACCTGGCGGCGATCGACCGCGCCGACGGCCGGCCCGTTCCCGGCGTGGCGCCGGCCGCCAAGCAGATGGGGCGCCACGTCGCACGCATGATCCGCGCGCGCATCCGCGGGCAGCCGGGCGAGGGCGCGCCGTTCCGCTACCGCGACTTCGGCAACCTCGCCACCATCGGGCGCATGGCCGCGGTGGTCGACCTCGGCGCCTGGCGGTTCTCGGGCATGCTCGCGTGGTGGTTCTGGCTGGTCGCCCACCTGTTCTTCCTGATCGGCTTCCGCAACCGCAGCGTGGTGCTGCTCAACTGGTCGGTGGCGTACTGGACCCACCAGCGCGCCGCGCGGATCATCCTCGGCGGCGACGATCGTTCCGATACACAGTAACGATCGCCATGCGTGAGCGCGCATGCATGCGTACGCCCGGCTTCGGCTAGGATGGCGCGTCCCCCGGAACGCCGCGCGCATGACCGAGATCCCGCTGCAGAACCTGCTGATCGCACTGGCGGTGACCACCGGTGCGGGACTGGCGACGGGACTGGGCAGCCTGCTCGTTTTCGCTTCGAAGAAGCCCAATGCGCGGCTGCTGGCGTTCGGCCTGGCATTCGCCGGCGGGGCGATGGTGTACGTGTCGCTCGCCGAGATCCTCAACAAGTCGGTCGCCTCGTACACGCTGGCCTACGGCGACCGCCTGGGATTCACCTGGGGCACGCTGTCGTTCCTCGCCGGCGTGCTGCTGATCGTCACCATCGATCGGCTGGTGCCGAACCCGCACGAACGGCTCGAGGTGGACGATCCGTATTTCCGCGAGCACAACCGCGAGTACGTCAAGCGCGTCGGCCTGCTGACCGCGATCGCGATCACCGCGCACAACTTCCCGGAAGGCCTGGCGACGTTCTTCGCCACCCTCGAGGATCCCGCCGTCGGCATGCCGCTGGCGTTCGCGATCGCGATCCACAACATCCCCGAGGGCATCGCGATCGCGGTGCCGGTGTACTTCGCCACCAACAACAAGCTCTACGCCTTCCTCGCCTGCCTGCTGTCCGGCCTGGCCGAGCCGATCGGCGCGATCATCGGCTACGGGCTGCTGCGGCCGTACCTGTCGGACGCGGTGTTCGGCGGGGTGTTCGGCTTCATCGCCGGGGTGATGGTGTTCCTGGCGCTGGACGAACTGCTGCCCGCGGCCAAGCGCTACGCCAAGGGCCACGAGACGGTCTATGGCCTGGTCACCGGCATGGCCGCGCTGGCGATCAGCCTGGTGCTGTTCAAGTGGTGACGGCCGCCGGGATCCGCCTCCCGGCCTGACGCGCACGTGCGAATCCGCCGGATCGAACCTCCCGGGCGTCCGGTCCGGCCGGCTGCGACGACTGCGGCGCGTGCGCTGCCGATGCTGCTTCCATCCCGACCCGATGGAGCAAGCGCATGCGGCTGCAAGCCACGACCCTGCTGGTGCGATCGACCCAGGCCCTGTTCTCGCTGGCGTGCGTCCTCGTCGCCGCCTACGCATTCGCCTTTCTGTTCATGCCCGAGCGCCCGGGCGATCCGTTCGCTGCACGGTTCGCCGTGTCCGGCTGGGACGTGCCGGCGCACTTCTTCGGCGCGGGGCTCGCGCTGCTGCTGGTGCCGGTCCAGCTGAGCGAGGGCATCCGCCGGCGGTGGCCGGCCCTCCACCGCGCTTGCGGCTGGCTCTCGGCGGTGGCGATCCTGATCGGTGGCCTCTCCGGCCTGTCCATGGCCCAGCACGCACAGGGCGGCTGGATCAGCCGCGCGGGATTTTCGGTGCTCGCGCTGCTCTGGCTCGGCATCACCGCGAATGCCGTCCGGCTGGCAATCCTCCGCGACATCCCGCGCCATCGCGCCTGGATGGCCTACAGCATCGCCCTGACCACGGGCGCGATCACGCTCCGGGTGATGCTGGGCGTGGGCACCGGCGTGATGGAATGGCCGTTCATGCCCGTCTACGTCACCGTGGCCTGGGCGAGCTGGCTGTTCAATCTGGCCGTGTGTGCGGGCTGGCTGGCCCTGTCGCGTCGCCGGCACGCGGCGGCCCCGACGGAGCGGACGCCTGCCCTGCATGGCGACGCCGGTAGGCGCTGGGAGTCTCGCCAACCAGCCGCTTGAACGCGGTGTTGAACGTGGACTTGGAGGTGAATCCGGCGTCGTAGGCGATCTCGAGGATCGTGCGCGATTCATCGGGATCCGACAGGCAGGTGCGGACCGCCTCGATCCGATGGCGGTTCACGTACTCCCAGAAGTTGCCGCCCAGGCGGCGGTTGATCACCGCCGAGACCAGGTATTCGGGATAGCCGCTGCGCCGCGCGAGCTGGGCGATCGTCAGCGCGGGCTCGCGGTACAGGCGCTCGCACGACATCAGTTCCGACAGCCGCGCCTCGACATCCTCGACGCGCGCGTCGCCGGCGAGCCCATCGCCGCCCGGCGATGCGATCGGCGGCGGATCAGGCAGCGGGTCGATCTCCCCGGTCGTCGTCACCGGCGGCTGGGACAGGCTGAACCAGCCGATCACGCAGACCCAGGCCGCGACCGCGGCGTAGATCAGGTAGTAGTCCAGGTACGGCAGGTCCACCAGCCACTGCAGCAGCGCGATGCCCCAGATCAGGAACTGCCCTGCCGCCATCGCCGTGAGCCAGCGCAGCGACAGCCTGTCGGCGTCGGAGCGATGCGTCTTCAGGCGGCGGCGATACAGGCCAACGCTGCGCAGCGCCGCCGCCAGGTAGGCGAACGCCACCAGGTACAGCAGGGGATCGAACCAGGCCGCGTCCCACGAGCCGTCCGGGGACAGCGGCGCGCCGTCGAGCCAGCGGACGCCCGCCCATGCCAGTGCGAGCCCGAACCAGGCAGCATGGCCAAGGTCGCGCCAGCGCGGTGGCTGTCCGGCCGTCAGCACGCGCACGTAGACGAAGAACATCGGCGCATAGAGCAGCGGCAGCAGGCGCGCGATCCGGTACGCATCGGCCAGGACGGACGCCGCGGATCCCATGTACCCGGCCTTGACGGCGAGATCCAGCGCGATGATGCCCAGCCAGCCCGACAGCACGCGGTTGGCGTGCGCGTTCGTCCGGCTTCGCCACAGCGCGGCTGCGAGCATCGCCGCCTGCACGGCGCCGACCCAATACAGGATCACCCAGACTGTCATCGACCGCGGAGCCGGTGGCGGGGTCGTGCAGGATAATCGCGCGGCCGCCGGAAACGGAAAAAGCCCGGCCGGAGCCGGGCTTTTCCTGTGCTTCGCCGGATGACGATCAGGCCGCGAACAGCGCCTTCATCTTCTTCAGCGCGTTGGCCTCGACCTGGCGGATGCGCTCGGCGGACACGCCGTACTCGTCGGCCAGATCCTGCAGCGTCACCTTGGCCTCCGGGTCCAGCCAGCGACGCTTGATGATGTCGCGCGAACGCACGTCCAGCCGCGCCATGCCTTCCCGCAGGAGTTCGAGCCGGTTGTCGGCGCTGTCGCTGCGCTCGTAGGCCTGCGCGGGATCCTCGTCGTGCGCGATCAGGTACGCCGACGGCGCCGGCGGCGCGTGGTCGTCGTCCTCGTCGGACGGCGCGTCGAAGCCGATGTCGCGGCCCGACAGGCGCGACTCCATCTCCAGCACCTCGCGCTCGGACACGTTGAGGTCCTTCGCCACCGCGCTCACTTCCGCCGCGTTCAACCAGCCCAGGCGGGTCTTGCTCTTGCGCAGGTTGAAGAACAGCTTGCGCTGCGCCTTGGTGGTGGCGACCTTGACGATGCGCCAGTTCTTGAGGATGAACTCGTGCATCTCGGCACGGATCCAGTGCACCGCGAAACTCACCAGGCGCACGCCGATGTCGGGATCGAAGCGCTTGACCGCCTTCATCAGGCCGATGTTGCCTTCCTGGATCAGGTCGCCGAGCTGCAGGCCGTAGCCGCTGTAGCCGCGGGCGACGTGCACGACGAAACGCAGGTGCGAATGCACCAACTCGCGCGCGGCGTCGAGGTCCTCTTCGTCGCGGAAGCGGCGCGCCAGCGCCTGCTCGTCGTCGACCGAGAGCACCGGAATCTGGTGGACCGCGCCGATGTAGGCCTCCAGCGAACCGAGCGGAGTCAGCCCGGAAAAGGCGGGAACCGGCAGGTTGTTGGCAACGAGGGCTTGGGTCATGGGGGTCTTCATGTGGGGAGTCTAGCAGTCGGGTCATATGACTGCTAAGCGGTCGGAAAGTTCCCCAGCGTTGCGCTGATGGAACAGCGGGCGGTCCGCACACCCGTGGTCAGGCTGTCCTGGAACATCCTTTCCATTCATGAACTTACGAGCGGATAGCTTGGCGGCCATGCCACGCGATGTGCTTCCGGCTTGGACCGCGCCGCACCCGCCGCGTTCCCGCCTTCTCCGCGGGCGTCCAGGCACCTGCACCCTCCATTCAGGGCCGGTGATCCGTCGCACGGCGCATTGCCCGGCCTCCTGATGCGCGGATCCCCGCGCGCAGGAGCCGATGGCGGAGGGCGGGCCTGGCCCACCCTCCGCCGGTCCACGGGTCGCTCAGAACTTCTGCGCGTAGCGGAAGTACACCGTTCGGCCGTAGGCGTCGTACAGGTAGAAATTCCACGGGCGGTTGTCGTAGCCCACCAGCTCGGGGTACTTGTCGCCCGCGTTGTTCACGCCGAGCGTCACCGTGGCGCTCCACGGCATCTCGTAGCTCGCCGACAGGTCGTGGGTGGTGTAGCTGCCGATGCGGGTGTTGGCGCCGCCCGCCAGGAACCCGAACGCCGGCACCGTGCCCGGATTCTCCTGGTCGCCGATGTAGTTGACGTTCCAGTTGGCGGTGAGCCCGCCCAGCGACCAGGTGTTGCGCAGGCTGGCGCGGGTGTCGGGCGAGGTGACCCAGCCCAGGCGATCCTTGACCGTGTCGCCGTCGGTGACCGTGAAGTCCAGCACGCGCGAGACCTGCAGCCACGTTTCCAGCCGCCCGGCGGCGTCGAAATCGAACCGGGTGCGCAGGTTGGCGTCGATGCCGCTGGTCTCCAGGTCGCCCTCGTTGGCGTAGGCGGTGTTGATCTCGCTCACCGAGCCGTTGCTGCGGCGCAGGACCGAGGTGCCCGGCGGCAGCGGCGCACCGGCGTTGTCGAAGTTCACCAGTTCCTGGTATTCGATCAGGCGGATGCGGTCCTCGATCTCCACGCTGTAGTAGTCGAGGGTGAGGTTGAGCCAGTCGGTCGCGTCCCAGGCCATGCCGATGCTGTACTGGCGCGAGCTTTCCGACTCCAGGTCGAGGTTGCCGCTGGAATAGCTGTCGATCTGGTACGACACCACGTCCTCGTCCTCGGGGCCGTCGGCAATGTTGTCGCCGTTGGCGTCGCCGCCGCACTGGGCCGAGGTGAAGCCGATCGACAGGCAGGTGCGGTAGTCCTGAACCTGTTCGGCCGAGAACGCGCGCTCGGAGTAGATGTAGGTCAGCGGCGGTGCGCGGAAGCCCTCGCCTGCAGAGGCGCGGAAGGTCAGGTTCTCCAGCGGCTGCCAGCGCACCGAGACCTTGGGCGAGAGGTCGCTGCCGTAGTCGCTGTAGCGGTCGTAGCGCGCGGCCAGGGTGAAGTCGAAGCTGTCCACCACCGGGAACAGCCATTCGGCATAGGCCGCGTACACCTCGCGCTGGCCGGCGGAGGAGTTGCCCGAGGACCCTGCGACCACGCCCGCCTCCGACAGCGAGTCGTAGATGTCGGCGTAGTCCTCGTCGCGGTATTCGGCGCCGAAGGCGAGCACCGAGGTGCCGCCGCCCATCTCGAACAGATCGAGTGTGGCGTTGGCGTACAGCTCCTCGATGTCGTAGTGGCCGTCGCGGCCGATGGTGGCGGTGAAGCCCTTGATCACCTCTTCGGAATTGCCGAACGGGTCGAACAGGTTGTACGAACCGTTCGCCGCGGCCGCCTCGGCCAGCGGGGTGACGATGTAGCCGCGCCCGGTCTCCTTGAAGGTGGCATCGCTTCGGCGCAGGCCGAAGTCGACGAACAGGCGGTCGGTCGCCTGCCACTGGAACCCGAGGTTGAAGTCGAGCACGTTGTTGTCGACGAAATTGTCGCGGTTTCCGGCGGCGGCATAGCGGTGGTAGACGAACGCGCCCAGGCCGTCGCCCGGCACCGGATCGTTCGGCGTGCCCTCGGCGACGAACAGCACGCCCGGCGTGGGCGCGTAGCGGCCGAAGCTGTCGGCGGCGCTGTAGCTGGCGGAGCTGTAGATCGACCAGTCCTGGTTGATCTGCCAGGTGCCGCGCGCGAACAACGACTTGTTCTTGACCGAGGCCTCGTTCGCGGCCACGGCGTTGAAGTCGAACACGCAGTTGGCGCCGTTGCGCCAGAAATTGGGATCGTCGCAGGCGTAGCCCGGCAGCGCGCCACCCGCCGCGCCCTCCTCGCCCGGATCGGTCTCGCTCTCGAAGTAGAAGTTGTTGCCGTAGATCGAGCCGCCGCGCACGTCGCCGCCGATCTGGGACCGGGTGAACACCATGTCGCGCGAGTTCATCGACGCGCCCAGCAGCAGGCTGCCGCGGTCGGACGAGGTACCGAACACCACCGAGGCCTCCTCGGTATCGCCGCCGTCGACCTTCGGCGAGCCGCGGCCGTAGCGCAGCTCGGCGCCGTCGTAGTCCTTGCGCAGGATGATGTTGACCACGCCGCCGATCGCATCCGACCCGTACAGCGCCGAGGCGCCGTCGGACAGGATCTCGATGCGTTCCACCGCGGCCAGCGGGATGGTGTTGAGGTCGGCGCTGGTGCCGGTGGACGGCGCATACGGCGCGCGGCGGCCGTCGATCAGCACCAGGGTGCGGTCGGAGCCGATGCCGCGCAGGTCGACGTCGGACACCGCCTGCGCGGAACTGCCCGACTGCGGGCGGAAGTTGCCGAACGAGGCGAACGTGGTGTCGCGCAGCAGGTCGGACACCGAGGTCTTGCCGCTGGCGTCGATGGTGGCGCGGTCGATCACCGTCACCGGCACGGCGCCTTCGATGTCGGCGCGCGAGATGCGCGAGCCGGTGACCTGGATGCGGTCGAGGGTCTGGGTGTCGGCGTCGGGGGCGTCCTGGGCGAAGGCGGGCAGCGCCGGCAATGCGCTGACGATGCCGATCGCCAGTGCCGCAAGCCGGCAACCCGGCAGCCGGAAGGCAAATGTCATGGGTCTCTCCAAAGTAATCGTTATGGGTGCGTTAAACGCACCCGTGACGTTACGGAGCCCACCCCGCGTTCGCTTGGCGACCCATGTCGGAAGGGTTTGCGTCGCTTGTCCGTCCGCCATTGCCCAGCCGGTACAGCGAAGGCGGCATGCCGTGCTGGGCACGGAACGCGCGCGAGAAGCTGCAGTTGTTCTCGAATCCGCTGGCCACGCCGACCTCGCTCACCGACAGCCGCGTGCCGCGCAGCAGACGCGCCGCATGCGCGAGCCGCAGTCGCGCCGACGCCGCCTGCGGGCCCTCGCCGTAGAGGGCGTGGAAGGTCTTGGTGAAATACCAGACCGAGACGTTGCTCAGGCCGGCCAGTTCGGTGATGCGCACCGGACGGTCGAGGTGGCCTTCCAGATGCAGCCAGGCGCGCTGCATGCGGCTGAACACCTGGCGCTTGCGGCGCAGCGAACGCCCCGGGCAGCGATCGACCAGGCCGCGGAAGGCCTGCTGCTGCGCCGCCAGCAGGCGCAGGACCTGGCCGAGCCGGTGGCGGTCCACCTCGCCCGCGCGGATCTCGTTGCGCGCGAAACGCGTGCAGCGGCGCCACTGCCGCAGCGCATCGACCCTGGCCCCGCGCGTGGCCGTGCCGAGCCCCGGGAACAGCACCACCTGCGCCGACTGGTGCAGTTGCGCCTGCATGTCCGCCGTCATCGCGATCCCGACCACCATCGCGCCGCCGCCGGCGTAGACGCTCGGCCGCGCATCGCGCTCGAGCGACAGCCACTGGCCCTGGGCGAGCGCGAAGCGCCCCTCGCGGCACTCCACCTCGGCACTTCCGCGCAGCACGAGCCAGACGGTGGCGGCGGGCACCGACACCTGCGCACTGCCGCCGCGGCTGAGCAGCAGCAATGCCGGCGACTCCTCGTCCTCTGCGCGCGTCCGAAGCTCGATCGAACCGCCGCGATCGCTCCAGACCGTGTATCCCTGCATGGCCGTCTCCCGTGTGGAAATCTGGCCTTCTGTTTGACGCGTCCGGGTCCGAAACTCAGGAACGAATGCCGAAATTTTGCCGAGATTGCGCCGCGATGCATCCGAAAGTCATGGTTCACGCCGTGTCCGCACGCCTCTCCACATGACTTCCGGCAGGGTGGGACTCAGTCCGGTCCCTGCGCCAGGCCGCGCGGCAGTGCGCTCCATCCGATGTCGATGTTCTGCGCCATCGGCAGGCCGAGATACAGCCAGCGGCCGGCGGCATCGACGCTCGGCGAGCCCGCGATCGCCAGACCGTCGCGCGCGAGGCATCGCGCCTCCGCGGGCGCGTCGAGCAACGGTTGCCACGTCGTCGCGCACCCGCCGGCCGGACCGCTGTAGTAGACCCGGCCACCGGACACGCCCCAGTGGCGGTAATGTTGCGGCGCCGGCGCCGCGTCCGAGACCAGCGCCACGTCCGCGAGCATGGGCCCGGCGCGCCACAGTCCGACCCGGGACGGACGCGTGAAGTAGACCTGCCCACCGACCGGGTCGTAGCGCGCCACGGCGACATCATCCACCGAGGCCAGCTCGCGCCAGCCCTCGCGCGCATACAGCACCAGCCGGATCCGCCCCTGGCCACCGTCCACGCCCACCAGCAGCTGCCCCGGCTGCGCGCCATAGGCGGCGAACACCGGACTGGCGCCGGGGATCTCCAGCGCCCGGACCCGCCCGCTGGCGGCCTCGACCTCGAAGACGCGATCGCCTGCACCGGTCTTGCCGAGCACCAGCAACGTGCGCCCCTCCAGCGACCAGGCCGGCGGATGCCGCGGCACGGGGCGCAGGCCGTCGACCGCGCGCAACGCCGCCGGCCGGTCGACGTCGCCGAGCCACAGCTGGACCGACAGCGTGCGGTCGGACACGAAGGCCAGCGTCCGCCCGTCGGGCGAGATCGCAGGCAGCATGTCCACGCCGCTGGAGGCGAACACCGGTTCGGGCACCGTGTCCTCGCCGGTGCCGTCGAGGCGTACTCGGAACACCCCGCTGCGCGACTGGTCGATCTCGAACACCATCTGCCAAGCGCGCGCGGCCAGGTCGGGATGCACCGCGTTGCCGGTCGGCAGCGCCGGCAGCGGGTGGATGCTGCCGTCCGCGAGCCGGTACACGTACAGGCTGGCCTCGCTGGTGACGTGGCTGAAAACGAGTCCACTGCCGTCGGGCAGCCAGTCCCAGCCACGGATGTCGCCGCGCAGCGTGGTCAGCCGGCGTGGCGCGCCGCCCGTGGCCGGCATCAGCCACAGGTCGGCGAGCGAGATGTTGCGCCGGAACGCGAGCCAGCGACCGTCCGGAGAATGCCGTGGCACCAGGTCCACGTCGCCGTCGGCGATCCCGTAGTCCATCGCCTGCCAGCGACCGGTGCCCAGGTCCAGCCGCTGCAGCGGCGCGCTCGATTCGCCGTCGGCGCGCATCCCGCCCATCACCAGCGCGGTGCCGTCCGGGGTCCAGTCGTACAGCGAGTACGCGCCGCGCAGGCACGGCGCCGCCTGCACCGCCTGGCCGCCGCTCGCGGGGACCAGCATGATCGCGCAGTCGCGCGAGGACACGCGCACGAAGGCGATGCGCCCGCCATCGGGCGACCACGCCGGCATGACGTCGGAATGTCCCGATGCCGGCGGCACGAGCACGCGGGTCGCGACCGCGCCCACTTCCTGCAGCATCAGGATTCCGCCCTCGCCCTCCTCGCCGCCCTGGGTGAACGCGACCCGGGTGCCGTCGGGCGACAACGCCGGCATCCGTTCCTGGCCGGGCGTGGAGGTGATGGCACGGTACGAGACCTGCGCCATGCCGCCCGCAGGCGCCTCCGCGACCGCAGCGGGCATGGGGCCCGCCACCGGTCGGCGCGCGAGCAGGAACGGCAGCGCGGCCAGCAGCGCGAACGCCAGTCCCAGCAACAGCCAGGGAACCGGGGACGATGACCGCGCCGGTCGCGAGGCGGAGGCGGGACCCGCAAGGGCGTCCGCGGGTACCGGGGGTGGCGACGACGCCGCGTGATCGCCGTCCGCGGGCGCGGATCCAGACCCGGATGGCGCCAGCGATGTAGATGGTGGCGGTGGGGATGACGGGGCCACCGGTGCCGACGCGTCGACCGGACTGTCGTGTCGCCATTCGACGTCCGGCAGCAGCCGGTAGCCGGCCTTGGCGATGGTTTCGATGTAGCGCGGCGCGTCGCGGTCGTCACCGAAGGCCTTGCGCAGTTGCGCGACCGCCTGTGTCACCACGTCGTCGGTCGGCATGGTGTCGGGCCAGACGCGTTCGAGCAGGGCCTCGCGTGACACCACGGTGCCGCGCCGCTCGGCGAGCGCCAGCAGCACCTGCATCGCCTTGATCGTGATGCGCAGCGACCCGCCGTCCGCCCGCGCGACCATGCGGCGGGTGGTGTCGACCTCGCATTCGAGCACGCGAAGCCAGGGGGCGGGCGCGGCGATCACGCGCCCGGCCGCAGACGGTCGAACTGGAGAGTCCGCATGGGCGGGAAAGGGGAGTCGTCCTGCATGCCGCTGTTCTTCCGGATCCGGGTCGGCAGCGCCAGCCCAGTGCCCGCGCAGCCTCGCACCCGCATCGATGCCGCGCATGTGTCATTGGTCGGGGACACGAGTCCCGCGGACCTGCGATGCGCGCGAAGGAAGAACGGTTGCATCCGGAACGGCACACCAGGCGGATGCGCATCCTGGACTGTCGCACCCCGACCCGGACGTTACCGACGCTGACGCGCACCGGCATGCGCACGGCTGCATGGACCTTGCCGCGTCTGGCGCGAGCGTCTGACGCACGTCACGGTCACTTCAGGCAGATTCGTCGCGCATCGGCGATGCGTAGCCTGCCTTCGTGGTCCAGACCCCACGACACGAGGACATCGCCATGAACACCATCACCGCCACACTCGCCGCCACCGTCGCTGCATTGCTGCTGTCCGCGCCCCCGACGTCGGCGCAGGCCAAGGAAGCGGATCCCATCACCAGCTGCGTGACCCTCTCCCCGCAACACCAGGGCACGCGCGTGTCCGGCAACCAGCAGATGTTGCTCAAGGACGGCGACGCGCACTACCGAGTCGGTTTCCGCAGCCACTGCGACGCCATCGCGCGCAGCTCGGCGATCCGCATCGAGACCGCCGGGCAGGACAATCAGCTGTGTCCCGAGGGCAGTTCGGTGCGCGCCCGCAACGCCAGTTGCGCGGTGCACTCGGTGGAGACGATCGACGCGGAGGAATACACGCGCCAGGCGCGCCGCAACCGACGCTGATCAGCGCGACGTCGCCGGCCCGAAGCACGCGCCGAGGGCCGGGACGGACGGCGCCGTGATTACTGCGGCGGAGGCACCGAGCCGGCGCGGTACGGGAACTGCGCGAAGATATCCGCCATCGTTTCGTTGATGCGCGCGTCGCGCTTTGCAGGATCCTTCTCCCGCGACACGCGGCCGACGGCGATCCCCTCCCACACCAGGCGGTTGCGCTCGACGTCCACCAGGTCGACGTTGAGCGTGCCCTCGGTGTAGCGATACACGTCGGTGCGGTCGCGCCAGTAAGGCACCACGTAATAGCCGCGGGCGCGGTAGCTGTAGTAGTACGCGTAGTCGACGCTCGGCATCGAAGTGACATCGGTGCGCTGTTGGGTGTAGGCGTTGATGTTCAGCCACAGGTCGGGACGTTCGGTGGTGAACACGTAGCCCCTCGACTCCATCTGCGCACGGGCGGCGGCCTTCATGCGCTCGCTGGCGGCGGAACTGTAGCCTTCCTTCTCGATCGCCAGCGGCGAATAGAAGCCGAAGGTGCGGTAGCTGGCGAAGTTGGCCTCGGGGTCGGCTTCGGTGGTGATGCGTGGACCGGTGGCACAGCCCGCAAGCAGGGCGATGGCCGCCAGCCCGAGGACCCATGCGGCGACGCGGAACGTTCTCATGGCGACTTCTCCTGACGGATGCGCGGAACGCTAGCACGCGCCCCGCTACGCGGGGTGAATGCAGCCGCCGCCCTGGCACCGGCCCTGAACGACCGGCGCGCGGAATTCAGCGTTCCCCGCCGCGGCCGGGGCAGCTGGTGTGCGGTACCGCCATGCAATGCACACGGTCTTCAACCCGTGTGCGCCACAGTGTGCAACACAGACCCACCCCATCGCATCGGCTCTCTCTCCGATCCGAACCCTGGCGCCGCTTGCGGCGCCATTTTTTTCATGCCGATGGCACCCGCCATCGGCATGAAGTCTGCGTCGTCCATTGGAGTCGCCACTGGTCGCGCATCGTCCCAGCCGGGCCGACGGCCGCGAGCACGGGCTACGTCCGGGTCAGCCGGGCCGGTACACCTCGGCGCCCTGCTCCCGGAACTCGGCCGATTTCTCCGCCATGCCCGCCCGGACCGCCTCGTCCTCGCCCATCCCGTGCTCGGCCGCGTAGTCGCGCACGTCCTGGGTGATCTTCATGGAACAGAAATGCGGGCCGCACATGGAGCAGAAGTGGGCCAGCTTGTGCGCGTCCTTGGGCAGGGTCTCGTCGTGGAACTCCTTCGCCTTCTCCGGATCCAGGCCGAGGTGGAACTGGTCCTCCCAGCGGAACTCGAAGCGCGCCTTGGACAGTGCGTTGTCGCGCACCTGGGCGCCGGGATGGCCCTTGGCGAGGTCCGCGGCATGCGCGGCGATCTTGTAGGCCATGATCCCGTCGCGCACGTCCTCGCGGTTCGGCAGGCCGAGGTGCTCCTTCGGCGTCACGTAGCAGAGCATCGCCGTGCCGTACCAGCCGATCATCGCCGCGCCGATCGCGGACGTGATGTGGTCGTAGCCCGGCGCGATGTCGGTGGTCAGCGGACCCAGCGTGTAGAACGGCGCCTCGCCGCATTCGGCGAGCTGCTTGTCCATGTTCTCCTTGATCAGCTGCATCGGCACGTGGCCGGGGCCTTCGATCATGGTCTGCACGTCGTGCTTCCACGCGATCTTCGTCAGTTCGCCCAGCGCTTCGAGTTCGCCGAACTGCGCGGCATCGTTGGCATCGGCGATGCAGCCCGGGCGCAGTCCGTCGCCCAGCGAGAAGGCCACGTCGTAGGCCTTCATGATCTCGCAGATGTCCTCGAAGTGGGTGTACAGGAAATTCTCCCTGTGGTGCGCCAGGCACCACTTGGCCATGATCGAACCGCCGCGCGAGACGATGCCGGTCACGCGCTTCGCCGTGAGCGGGACATGGCGCAGCAGCACGCCGGCGTGGATGGTGAAGTAGTCCACGCCCTGCTCCGCCTGCTCGACGAGCGTGTCGCGGAAGATCTCCCAGGTGAGCTCCTCGGCGCGTCCGTCGACCTTCTCCAGCGCCTGGTAGATCGGCACCGTGCCGATCGGCACCGGCGAGTTGCGGATGATCCACTCGCGCGTCTCGTGGATGTGCTTGCCGGTCGACAGGTCCATCACCGTGTCGCCGCCCCAGCGGATCGACCAGACCAGCTTCTCGACTTCCTCGGCGATGCCCGAACTCACGGCCGAGTTGCCGATATTGGCGTTGATCTTGGTCAGGAAGTTGCGGCCGATGATCATCGGCTCGCTTTCGGGATGGTTGATGTTGTTCGGCAGGATCGCCCGGCCGCGCGCGATCTCGTCGCGCACGAACTCCGGCGTGATCCGCGCCGGCAGGCTGGCGCCGAAGGACTCGCCCGGATGCTGCGCGCGCAGGGCGGCATCGCGCACCGTCTCCAGCCGCTGGTTCTCGCGGATCGCGACGAACTCCATCTCCGGCGTGACGATGCCGCGGCGCGCGTAGTGCATCTGGGTGACGTTGACCCCGTCCCGGGCGCGGCGCGGCAATGCACGTGCCGGGAAGCGCACCGCATCGAGCCGCGCGTCGTCGTCCCGCGAACGGCCGAACGCCGAACTCAGGCCTTCCAGTCGCTCCGTGTCGCCACGCTCCTCGATCCAGCGTGTACGCAGCGACGGCAGGCCGGCCGACAGGTCGATGCGCGCGTCGGGGTCGGTATACGGGCCGGAGGTGTCGTAGACGGTGACTGGCGGGTTCTCTTCGCCGCCGAAGAGGGTGGGCGTACGCGCGAGCACGATCTCGCGCATGGGCACCCGCAGGTCCGCGCGCGAGCCTTCGACGAAGATCTTGCGCGAACCGGGGATGGGCCGGGTGACGGCGTCGGAGAGCTGGTCGGTCTGCTGGATCAGCGAGGCGGGCACTGCGTTCATCGGCATCGTCCGGTGGGCCGGCCGCGAGGGATTCGCAGGCCGCGAACGAAGCGAAGGCGCGGAACGGACCCTCGGCGCAGCGGTCGTGCAGGCTGCCGGGCGCATGCCGCGAAGCTTCCCTACGCCGGTCTCAACCGGATCAGGTTCCAAGGGACTGTCTCAACCCGCCGCCCGGCCGTGGCCCGCGGCGGGTACCCCCGCTTCGACACCTATTAGAACGCGCCAGGGAGTCTGGCGCCAGTCGCGCGCATCCGACGCATAAGGTGCGCAGCCCGGGGCGGGCCGTGGGGCGGCGCATCATGCCTTTCAATTGCGACGGAGGACTCGCTTCGCGAGCTTGGGGTCGACGCCCGATCCTAGTGATGGATCGATGCATCGAATCCCGCATGCGGTCGGTCGGGATGCCGCCCGAGGTGGGAATCGAAAGCACCTGGGCCTTGCTCCCGCGTTACGCGGGGGCGTGGTCCCACGCATGGCATGCGACAGATCCGGGGTGCACATTGTTGACCCAAGGCGACCGATGACGAGGCTGCGATGGTTTTGTCGACCTCCTGCTCCGCGGAGTCCCGGGTGCGCTTCGCTTACCCGGGCTACGCTGCAGGGGCCCGTCGCGATGGTTCCCGATGCAAGCAAAACCGTGTCTTGACGCGCCGCATCATCGTCCGGTATTCATGGCGGCCATGTCGCACGCCCGCCCCTTCGTCGCCCCTCGCATCGCCGCGCCCCGCGCACGGACGGTTGCGATTGCGACGATTACCACCACCGGCACCATTCGGGCCGGGGTGCGGACGCGCGTGCAGGACTGATCGAACACGCCGCTCCGCACCCGACCGGGTGCGGGCCGCACGGCCTCCCACCTCGTCGGACGCGGAGCCCCAAACGGAGCTTCCCATGTCGTCCGCGCCTTCCCAGACACTCGCCGAGGCCACCGCGTCTCCCGCCTCCGCCGTGCTCGAGGCACTGCGTCCGGCGGCCCTGACCCGCGTGCACAAGTTCGGCGGCAGCAGCGTGGCCGACGCCTCCCGCATCTTGGCGCTGGCCCCGCTGGTGGACGACGGCGCCGACGTGCGCGCAGTGGTGGTCTCGGCGATGGCCGGCACCACCAATGCGCTGGTGGCGATGGCCGAGCAGGCCACCTCGGGGCAGGACTGGAGCACCGACTGGTCGACGCTGCGCGAACGGCATCTCGCGACCGCCGACGCGCTGGACCCGGACGGGCGCCACGGCCTGCGCGACGCGGTGGCGCGCGATTTCGACGGGCTGCGCGACGACCTGCTCGCGCTCGCGGCCGCCCACGGCGATCTCGCGCCGCTGGTGGCGCAGGTGCACGGGCTGGGCGAACTGGTGTCCTCGCGCATGGTGCAGGCTGCGCTCGGCGGCGAGGCCGCGGGCTGGCAGCGGCTGGACGCGCGCGACGTGCTGGTGGTGCACCCGGGCGAGATGGGCGTGGGCGTCGACTGGGAGGCCTCGCGCGAGCGCTTCGCCGACTGGCGCGCTCGCCGGCGGCCGGCGCGGGTCGTGGTCACCGGCTTCGTCGCGCGCAACGCCGCCGGCCAGAGCACCACGCTCGGGCGCAACGGCAGCGACTACTCCGCGGCGATCTTCGCCAACCTGCTGGATGCCGACGAGCTGCTGATCTGGACCGACGTGGACGGCGTGCTCTCGGCCGACCCGCGGCTGGTGCCCGATGCCATGGTGCTGCCGACGATGTCCTACGCCGAGGCCTGCGAGCTGGCGTACTTCGGCGCCAAGGTGCTGCATCCGCAGACGATGGCGCCGGTGCAGTCGCGCGCGATCCCGCTGTGCATCCGCAACACGCTCAACCCGGCCGCGCCCGGCACCTGGATCCTGGCCGAGAACCCGCACGGCGACGCCGAACTCTCGCCGGTCAAGGGCCTGACCATCGTCCGCGACATGGCCGTGCTGGAACTGGCCGGCAACGGCATGGTCGGCGTGCCCGGCGCGGCCGAGCGCCTGTTCGCGGCGCTGCACCGCGCGGGCGTCTCGGTGGTGATGATCTCGCAGGGTTCGTCGGAACACTCGATCTGCTGCGTGGTGCGCGCCGGCCAGGTCGATCGCGCGCGCGCGGCGGTGGAGTCCGCGTTCGCGGAAGCCATTGCCGACACCCAGACCCAGGGCGTCGCGGTGACCCGCGACATCTCCATCCTGGCCGCGGTCGGCGACGGCATGGTCGGCATTCCCGGCGTGGCCGCACGGCTGTTCGCGGCGCTGGCGCAGGCACGGGTGAACATCCGCGCGATCGCCCAGGGCGCGAGCGAACGCAACATCTCGGTGGCGATCGCCGACGCCGACGCCACCCGCGCGCTGCGTGCGGCGCATTCGGCGTTCTGGCTGTCGCCGCAGACCGTGTCGATCGGCCTGATCGGCCCCGGCCAGGTCGGCCGCGAGCTGCTCTCGCAGATGGCCGCGGTGTTGCCCCGGCTGCGGGCCAGTTCCCAGGTCGACCTGCGCCTGCGCGGCATCGCCAACAGCGGCTACATGGCGCTGGACCACTTCGCGATCCATCCCGACGAGGCCACCACGCGCCTGGCCGACATGAGCACGCCCGCGTTCGACGCCGACGCCTTCGCCGCCCACATCCGCGCCGAACACCTGCCGCATGCGCTGATCGTGGACTGCAGCGGCAGCGAGGCGGTGGCGCGCCGCTATCCCGAATGGCTGGCAGCCGGCATCCACGTGGTGACGCCGAGCAAGCACGCCGGCAGCGGCGAATGGGAGCGCTACGTGGCCATCCGCGAGGCGCAGCGCGGCGGCGCGCGCTTCATGTACGAGGCCACTGTGGGCGCGGGCCTGCCGGTCATCAGTACCCTGCGCAACCTGCTCGATACCGGCGACGAGATCGAGGCCATCGACGGCATGCTCTCGGGCACCCTGGCCTGGCTGTTCAACAGCTTCGACGGCAGCCGCCCGTTCTCGGCGCTGGTACGCCAGGCGCGTGATCTGGGCTACACCGAACCGGACCCGCGCGACGACCTGTCCGGGCTGGACGTGGCGCGCAAGCTGGTGATCCTGGCGCGCGAGGCCGGACGCGAGCTGTCGCTCGACGACGTGGACGTGGAGAACCTGGTCCCCGAACACCTGCGCGAGGTCCCGCGCGATGAATTCCTCGGACGTCTAGAGGAACTCGACGCGCCGATGCAGGCGCGGCTCGCCGCCGCCCAGGCCGACGGCCTGGCGCTGCGCCACATCGCCCACCTCTCGCGCGAGCACGGTGCGCGCGTGGGCGTGGTCGCGCTGCCGCCGGAACACGCCTGCCGCCACACCCGGCTGACCGACAACCTGGTGCAGTTCACCACCGCGCGCTACGCGAGCAATCCGCTGGTGGTGCAGGGGCCGGGCGCCGGCCCGCAGGTGACCGCGGCCGGCGTGTTCGGCGACATCCTCGCGATCGCGCATTCGCTCAGCAACGGGATCGGCCTGCACGCATGAGCCGCTCCGCGACCGCCTTCGCCCCCGCGAGCGTGGGCAACATCGGGGTCGGGTTCGACCTGCTCGGGCACGCGGTCGAAGGGCCGCGCGACGTCGCCACCGTGCGTCGGATCGAGGCGCCGACCGTTCGCATCGATGCGATCACGGGCGACATCGCCGGGATCGATGCGCTGCCGCTCGAGGCCGCCCGCAATACCGCCGGCGGCGCGCTGATCGCGCTGCGCGAGGCGATGGGCGTACCGTTCGGGTTCGCGCTGGAGCTGCGCAAGGGCATTCCGCTGGGCTCGGGGCTCGGCGGGTCGGCGGCCTCCTGCGTGGCCGCGCTGGTGGCGGCTAACGCGCTGCTCGATGCGCCGCTGCCGCGCGAGGCGCTGTACCCGTTCGCGCTGGCCGGCGAGGCGATCGCCAGCGGCAGCCGCCACGGCGACAACGTCGCGCCGATGCTGCTCGGCGGCGTGGCGCTGGCGACGGCGACGCGCGCGCTGCGGATCGAGGTGCCGGCCTGGCTGCACGCGGTGGTGGTGCATCCGGACCAGGTGCTCGAGACCCGGCGTTCGCGCGCGGTGCTGGCCGAGCCCTACCCGCTGGCGGCGGTGGTCGAGCAGACCGCGCATCTGGCGCAGTTCCTGCTCGGGCTGCAGCGCGGCGATCCCGGCCTGATCCGCGATGGCCTGCACGATGTGCTGGTCGAGCCGCGGCGTGCGCCGCTGATTCCCGGCTTCGCGCAGGTCAAGTCGGCCGCGCTGGCGCACGGGGCGCTGGGCGCGAGCATCTCCGGCGGCGGGCCGAGCGTGTTCGCCTGGTTCGATTCCCGCGCCGCTGCGGAGGCCGCGGCACCGGCGATGCGCGGCGCCTTCGTCGACGCGGGCATCGCGGCGCGTGCCTACGTGACGCCGGTGGACGCAGCGCGCGCCGAGGTGATCGACCAGACGTCGTAGGCCGCCGCCTCGCGCCTGCCGCCGGGCCGCGGGCACCATCTCCGTCCGCACGCAGGTGCGACCCGATCCAGCTTCCGTTTCCGAGACAGCGATGCAGTTCATCAGCACCCGAGGCCAGGTTCCACCGACCCCGATCGACATCGCCCTGGTCGCCGGGCTGGCGCCGGACGGCGGGCTGTACGTGCCCGAACGCATCCCGCAGGTCGATCTCGAAGCGCCGTCGGCGTCGCTGGCGGCGACCGCGGCGCGTACGTTGGCGCCGTATTTCGAGGCATCCGCGCTGCGCGATCGGCTCGACGGCCTGTGCGCCGAAGCGTTTTCGTTCGACGCCCCGCTGCGTCCGCTCGCCGGCGACGGCGACCACGTGCTGGAGCTGTTCCACGGGCCCACCGCCGCGTTCAAGGATTACGCCGCGCGATTCCTGGCGCGCGCGCTGGAAGGCCTGCGCGAAGCGGAGGCGACGCCCACGACCATCGTGGTCGCCACCTCTGGCGACACCGGCGCCGCGGTCGCGGCCGCGTTCCATCGCCGGCCCGGCTTCCGGGTGGCGATCCTGTATCCGGACGGCAAGGTGTCGCCGCGACAGGCGCATGGCCTGGGCTGCTGGGGCGACAACGTCGCGGCCTGGCGCGTCGACGGCAGCTTCGACGATTGCCAGCGCCTGGCCAAGCAGACGCTGTCCGACGCGGCGCTGCGCGCACGCGTGCCGCTGGGCTCGGCCAACAGCATCAGCCTCGGCCGGCTGCTGCCGCAGGCCGCCTACTACGCCCACGCCGCCGCGCATTTCCACGCCGCGCACCGGCAGCCGCTCAACGTGGTCGTGCCGACCGGCAACCTCGGCAACGCCAGCGCCGCCTTCCTCGCGCGCGCGATGGGTGCGCCAATCGGCGAGATCCGCCTGGCCTGCAATGCCAACGACACGCTTCCGCGGTACTTCGCCGGCGCCGACTACACCGCACAGCCGACGCGCGCCACGCTCGCCAATGCGATGGACGTGGGCGCGCCGAGCAACTTCGAACGCCTGCGGCACTGGCACGCGGACGACGCCGCCCTGCGCGCGGCATTCGTCGCGGTGTCCGTGGACGATGCCACCATCCGCGACACGATCCGCGGCGCGCCGGAGCGGCACGGCATCGTGCCGTGCCCGCATACCGCGACCGCCCTCACCGCCCTGCACGCGCTACGCGAGGGAGGCGATGCGCGCCCGTGGGCCGTGGTCGCCACCGCGCACCCGGCCAAGTTCGAGAGCATCGTCGAGCCGCTGGTCGGGCACGCGGTGGAGCCGCCCCCCGCCCTGGCCGAGTGCCTCGCCCGACCGGCGACGGCCAGGCCGCTGGCCAACGACTACGGCGCGCTGGTCGCCGCGCTCGGCGGCTGACGACGGTTGCATCCGGGGGGCTGCCGCGGCCGGACCCGCGGGGTGCGGCAGGCGGTCGAGACAACAGCCTGACGCCGGCCCACCGCCGGACACGCGAAGACGCCCGCCACGCATCCGGTCGCGCGCCCTCAGCGCGCCGCCATGAACGCCTCGATTTCGTCGGCGCCACGTGCCAGGCCGTCGGTCAGCACCTCGTGGCCCTCCGCGGTGATCGCGACGTCGTCCTCGATCCGGATGCCGATACCGCGCCACCTGGCCGGCACCGTGGTGTCGTCGGCGGGCACGTACAGGCCCGGCTCGATGGTGAAGACCATGCCCGGTTCCAGCAGCCGCGACTCGCCGTCGATGCGGTAGTCGCCCACGTCGTGCACGTCGAGCCCGAGCCAGTGCCCGGTCTTGTGCCGGTAGTAGCGCTTGTACTGGCCGTCGGCGATGACCTTCTCCAGCCGCCCCTTCAGCAGTCCGAGCCGCAGCAGCCCTTCGGCGAGCGTCGCCACGGCGGCGTCGTGGCCCGCTTCGTAGGCCACGCCCGGACGCGCCTGCGCCAGCGCCGCCGACTGCGCGGCGCAGACCAGGTCGTGCAGCGCGCGCTGTTCGCGGCTGAAGCGGCCGTTGGCCGGGAAGGTCCGGGTGATGTCCGCGGCGTAGCCGCGGTATTCCGCGCCGGCGTCGACCAGCACCAGGTCGCCGTCGCGCACCTGGCCACGATTGGCGCGGTAGTGGAGCACGCAGGCGTTGGCGCCGGCACCGACGATGCTCTCGTAGGCCGGCTGCGCATCGCCGGCACGGAACACGCGCTCCAGTTCGGCCTGCAGTTCGTACTCGAACATGCCCGGACGCACCGCGCGCATCGCCGCCTCGTGCGCCTGCACGCTGATCTTCGCCGCGCGGCGCATCAGCTTCAGTTCGTCGCGCGACTTGAACAGCCGCAGTTCGTCGAGCAGGTGCCCGAGCTCGAGGAACTCGTGCGGCGGCTGCGCACCCAGCCTCACCTGCGCGCGCACCCGGTTGAGCCAGCCGATCAGCTTGAGGTCGAACTCGGTGTCGCGGCCGAAGTGGTAGTAGACGCGGGTGCGCCCCTCCAGCAGCCCGGGCAGGATGTCGTCGAGGTCGTCGATCGGGTAGGCGTCGTCCATCCCGAACGACTCCACCGCGCCCTCGGGACCCGCACGCGGTCCATCCCAGCCCTCGCGCTCGGGATCGCGCTCGCGGCAGAACAGCAGCGCTTCGCCGTGGCGCCGTCCGGGCACCAGCACCAGGACCGCCTCAGGCTCCGCGAATCCGGTCAGGTACCACAGGTCCGAATCCTGCCGGTACGGGTAGTGGGTGTCGCGGCTGCGCACGCGCTCGGGCGATGACGGCAGCACCAGGATCGCATCGTCGCCGGCCATCCGCATCAGCTGCCGGCGACGGCGGGCATAGCCCTGCGCCGGGATCCCGGTGCTGGCGCGCATCGGCGGCGCCACGTCAGTTCAGGCGGCCGCGATGGCGCGGCCCCATCGCACAGTCGCCGTGCAGCAGCAGCACCGCGACGCGCACGTATTCCTCGATCTCGGCCAGCGCCTCCTCGTCTTCCTGGTCGCCGTCGTCCTCGGGCGTGGCCCCGGACAGCCGCACCAGGTCGGCCAGCGCCTCGGCGCCCTCTTCCGACAGCGGCGGCGATGCGCCTGCGGCCAGGCCGAACGCACCCACGAAGCCGCGGCACCAGTCGAACAGCGCGCCGCTGCGCTCCACCAGCGGCGCCTCCGCCTCGGGCAGCATCAGTTCGAAGCCGAAATCGCGGTCTTCCAGCTGCGCCGCGCTGGCGGCCCGCAGCCGGTCGAGCACGTCGCCCGCCTCGACCGCGGCCAGGCTGTCGTCGGCGAGCACCTGCGCGGGCCAGTCCGGCCCGCCGACGCCACCGCCGGCCAGCCAGCCGCACAGCGCGCCGTGCAGTTCGGAGGCACTGCTGCCGAGCCCGCGTGCGCGGCTGGCCGCTTCGACATCGGACAATGGCGGCATGGCTTCTGACACGAGCGGTTCCTCCTTCGGTGCGGCAAGTCTAGAACGTCGCCCGCGCCGCTGCATGGCACCATGCGCCTACGCATGTCCCGGCCACGTGCACGCAGCTTGTTGCCGGGCGCCGCGGGCGCCTACACTCGCGACCACATGAACGGAAGCGCAGGGGACCTCCGCGTGCCGACCAATCCGGGGGATCTCCAGTTGCTGGTCGCGGCGGCCGCCGCGTCCGTGCTGCTGATCGCGCTCCTGTTCATCATATTGCGCCGTCGTCAGAGCGAACGCAGCTATGTCGACCGGCTCCGCGACCGCGAAGAGCGCCTGAAGCTGGCGCTGTGGGCCACCGGCGAGCGCTACTGGGCCTACGACGTCGTCGCCGGCAAGCTGCACCGGCTGGCGGCCGAGTCGCGGGAGACGCCGACCGGCGACCTCGCCGAGGACGTCGCCGACGTGGGCGACGTGGTCCATCCCGACGACCTGCCCATGGTGCGCCAGCGGGTGGAGGACTACCTCTCCGGCCACACCGATACCTTCCTGGCCGAACTGCGCGTCGCCGACGCGCGTGGCGAGTGGGTGTGGATGCGCGCGCGCGGCCGGGCGGTGGCACGCGACGCCCAGGGCCACATCCAGCGCATCGCCGGCACCGCGCTCAACATCACCGGCACGCGCGCGGCCGAGCGCGAGCTGCGCATCTCCAGCGAAGTCCTGCGCAGCATGAACGAGGCGGTGGCGGTGATCGACCGCAACTTCGACTTCGTCTCGGTCAACCCGGCATTCCTGCGCATGACCGGCTACGACGAGGAGGACGTGATCGGGCGCAATTCCAGCCTCCTCGACAGCCTGCAGCACGACACCGCCTTCTACCAGCACATCCGCGAGCAGATCCGGCGCAAGGGGCGCTGGAACGGCGAGATCTGGCAGCGACGCAAGGACGGCGAGGAATTCCTGTGCCAGATCGAGTCGAGCACGGTCTACGACAAGAACGGCCAGCTGATCCTGTACGTCGCGGTGCTCAACGACATCACCCAGCAGAAGCGTGCCGAGCAGGAACTGCGCTACCTGGCCAACTTCGACACCCTGACCAACCTGCCCAACCGCTCGCTGCTGTCCGAGCGCCTGTCGCGTGCGATCGTGCGCGCGCACCGCGAGGACAACCGTATCGCGGTGCTGTTCCTCGACCTGGACCGCTTCAAGGACGTCAACGACTCGCTCGGCCACGCCGCCGGCGACCGGATCCTGCGCGCCGCCGCCGCGCGGCTGCAGCAGACCGTGGGTATGCACCACACCGTCGCGCGCCTGGGCGGCGACGAGTTCACGGTGGTGCTGGAGAACCTGGAGGCGCCCGAGGAGGCCGACCGGGTGGCGCGCGAGATCATCATGGCGTTCGAGGCGCCGCTGCTGCTCGACGACCGCCGCGAGATCGCGATCTCGCCTTCGATCGGCATCAGCCTGTATCCCGACCACGCCCACGTGCCGACCGAGCTGCTCAAGCAGGCCGACACCGCGATGTACCAGGCCAAGGCCGCCGGCCGGCGCACCTTCATGCGCTACGACGACGCCATGGACGTGGTGGTGCGCCAGCGCGCCACCATCTCCGGCGCGCTGCGCAAGGTGCTCGACCGTGGCGAACTGCGGCTGGTGTTCCAGCCGCAGCTGGCGCTGGCCGAAGGCCGGATCACCGGGGTGGAGGCGCTGCTGCGCTGGCACAGCGACGAGCACGGCGAGATCCCGCCGGCCGACTTCATCCCCATGGCCGAGGAAAGCGGGCTGATCCTGGAGATCGGCGAATGGGTGCTGCGCGAGGCCTGCCTGACACTGCAGCGCTGGCGCCAGCACGGCCTGACCGACCTCACCGTGTCGGTCAACGTCTCGGTGCTGCAGCTGCTGCGCGGCGATTTCCCCGAGGTGGTGAGCCGGGTGCTGGCCGACATCGCGCTGCCGCCCAGCGCGCTGGAGCTCGAGCTCACCGAAAGCGTGCTGATGGCCAATGCCGAACACACCGCGGCCAAGCTGCAGGCGTTCCGCGAGCTCGGGGTGTCGCTGGCGATCGACGATTTCGGCACCGGCTATTCCTCGCTGGCCTACCTCAAGCGCCTGCCGATCACCACGATCAAGATCGACAAGGCCTTCATCGGCGACCTCACCCACGACCCGGAGGACGCCGCGATCACCAGCACCGTGATCACCATGGCGCACTCCCTGGGCCTGAACGTGGTCGCCGAGGGCGTGGAGACCGAGGCCCAGGTCCGCTTCCTGCGCGGCCAGCAGTGCGACGAGGTGCAGGGTTTCTGGCTGTCGCAGCCGCTCGATGCCCACGCCTGCCTGGCCTTCATCCGCAACTGGCGGCCGGCCCGCGAGCCGGCCACGATCCAGCCGGTGGCCGCGCCTTGACCGCCCCCCGCCGGCTGCCTATCGTGCCGGCATGGACCGCCCCGACGTGCTCGCCCAGCTCCGCGCCCTGACGGCGCGCATCGACGCGCTGGTCGACCGCGCCCAGAAGCTCTCGGACGAGAACCGCTCGCTGCGCCACCAGCATGAGCAGATCTCCGGTGAACGCTCGCAGCTGCTGGCCAAGAACGAGCAGGCGCGCTCCCGGGTCGAAGCGATGATCGCCCGGCTCAAGTCGCTGGAGCAGCACACGTGAGCGCGAACGAAGCCGTCAGCGTGCGCGTGCTCGACCGCGAGTACACCGTTGGCGTCGCCGCCGACGAACGCGAGAGCCTGACCGCCGCGGCGCGGCTGCTCGACGGCCGCATGCGCGAAGTACGCGGCAGCAACCGCATGGCCGCGGTCGACCGGGTGGCGGTGCTGGCCGCACTCAACCTCGCGCACGAACTGCAGCAGTTGCGCGAGGAGAACGAGCACCGCGACCGCGAAATGGCGCGCCTGCTCGATGACCTGCAGCGCAAGCTCGACGGCCTGATCGACGCGCACTGACCGCTGCGTCAGGTGACGCGGCGCACCTGAAGGCACGCGGCCCGGATCGATCCCGGCAAACCGGCAAAAGCGCGCGGCGTCCTCATCCGCCCGACGCCGCGCGCGCAGCGCAACCGGCCGCATCGAACGGCGATCCGGCTGTTGCGCACAACGGCGCGCGCCCTTGTAAGCGGTGCATGTCGCGTGAAGCCACGCGGCACGCAAGCACATGAACCCCGCCACCGTGGCGCCGACGAACGGGCTTGGCAGGCGTCGCCCCGGGGCTATACTTCGCGTGCGTCCTCTGCCGTGTTCGACGGCATGCGCAACATTCGCCTTGTCCCTTAATGACGACCACGGGGGCGCGAGGAATCCGGGAGTGCAGGTCCGCCTTGCAGCGGGAAGCCCGATGGAAACCGAACGCTCCCACTTGAACCCCGGGTTCAAGGTCGTTTCGCAGGCATCGGCATGGCGGAGGACGTATTTCTTGTTCGCGATCGTCGCGCACGCCGCACCGGTGGCGCGCGACGCACGCTTCCGCGGCCGCGGCGCGACGTTCACAATGGCCGGCATGCGCCCCGCTTCCCGCTTTCGATGAACGACGACGCCCGCGGCACGCTCCGGCGCGCCATGCGCGCGCGTCGCCGCGCCCTGCCCGCGCCCGAGCGCATCGCCGCCGCCGCGCCACTGGCCGAACGCCTGCTCGCGCTGCCGTTCGCGCCGCGCACCGGCACGGTCGCGGGCTACTGGGCGATGGACGGCGAGATCGCGCTGCACGCCTGGCAGTTGGGGCTGCCGACGGGCGTGCGCTACTGCCTGCCGGTGCTGCACGCCGACACCACGCTGCGCTTCGCGCCATGGACGCCGGGCGCACCGCTGGTCTCCAACCGCTACGGCATTCCCGAACCCGAGGTGCCCGCCGCGGCGCTGCTGGCGCCCGCGCAGCTCGACCTGGTGGTGGTGCCGCTGGTCGCGTTCGACGCGCGCGGGCACCGATTGGGCATGGGCGGCGGCTGGTACGATCGCACCTTCGCATTCCGCACCTCGCAAGCCGGGCCGCCGCGTCTGGTGGGCGCCGCGTTCGCGCTGCAGCAGGCCGAGGCCATCGTCCCCCAGCCCTGGGACGTGCCGCTGGACGCGGTGTGCACCGAATCCGACACGTTCCTGGCGCCCGCATGAGCACACGCAAACGCTACTGGCTGATGAAGTCCGAGCCCACCGACTTCTCGATCGACGACCTCGCGCGGGTCGGCACCGAACCCTGGACCGGGGTGCGCAACTACCAGGCGCGCAATTTCATGCGCCAGATGCAGATCGGCGACGGCGTGCTGTTCTACCACTCCAACACCGACGTCCCGGGCATCTACGGCATCGGCGAGGTGGCGGCCACCGCGTATCCCGATCCGACCCAGTTCCAGAAGAAGTCCAAGTACTTCGACGAAAAGGCCACGCGCGAACAGCCGCGCTGGGACCTGGTCGACGTGCGTTTCGTGCGCAAGCTGGCGCGCGGGATCCCGCTCGACGAGATTCGCGGCCACGCCGACGCGCTGGGCGAGGAATTCGCGCTGATCCGCAAGGGATCGCGGCTGTCGGTGATGCCGGTGACCGCGGCGCAGTGGAAGCGCCTGCTGTCCCTGGAATGAGGCGCGCGATGGCATCGACGTGGTTGCGCCCGCCCGTTGTCTCCTGCCGCCAGCGCGCCGGCGGGCGTCGCGCGCTCCGGACCAGGCCTGGCCTACGGCAATGACCGCCGGGCGCTGCCGGCCGTCGACGCTGTCACCGCCGTCACCGCAACCTTCCCCTACTTCGAGCCCCACTTCCATGTCCGAATCCAAGCGCCTGGCCGGCGAACAGGCCATCGAGTTCGTCGAGGACGGGATGGTCGTCGGCGTGGGCACCGGCTCGACGGTGGCCTACTTCATCGATGCGCTGGCGCGCATTCGCGACCGCATCGCCGGCGTGGTGTCGAGCTCGGAGCAGAGCACGGCGCGCCTGCGCGGGCACGGCATCGAGGTGCTCGACCTCAACGCAGCGGGCCCGCTGCCGCTGTACGTCGACGGCGCCGATGAATGCGATCCGCAGCGGCGGCTGATCAAGGGCGGCGGCGCCGCACTCACGCGCGAGAAGATCATCGCCCAGGCCAGCGAGCGCTTCGTGTGCATCATCGACCCGGCCAAGCAGGTGGACGTGCTGGGCCGGTTCCCGCTGCCGGTCGAGGTGATCCCGATGGCGCGCAGCCTGGTGGCGCGCGAGATCCTCGCCGCAAGCGGCGGCCAGCCGGTGTGGCGCGAGGGCGTGGTGACCGACAACGGCAACTGGGTGCTGGACGTGCACGGCCTGCGCATCGCCGACCCGGTGGCGCTGGAGGGCGCGCTGAACCAGATCCCGGGCGTGGTCTGCGTGGGCCTGTTCGCGCGCCGGCCGGCGGACGTGGTGATCGTCGGCGGCCAGCCGCCGCGCGTCCTGCGCTGACGCCCGACCGCGAGCCGCCGCGCTGCGGCCGACGCCCGCCTGCCGCTCGCACGCGCACCTGCATCGATCCCGCGCTCCGGCCGGGTGCGTGGTCGCAGGAGGCGCATTCGCGGGCAGCCATCCGGTTCGCGCGGCTGTCTTCCTGCGCGGCGGCGGTGCTCGCACGTCGCCGCGCGGATGGTTTCCGGACGGGTCCGTCCCTGGACCCACCCGAAAGACGGGACGGTCAGCGCAGCGCGATGGCCGCCAGCAGCCGGGCGGCCGGGCGACGCGCCGGGGGCCGGCGACGCGCCATGGCGGTCGCGGTCCGTCGCCGCAGCGCGATGACGACGGCCGGACGCGCGGCAGTGGCGGCGCGCCTCCACGACAGCATCCGCGCCGTGACCAGGCTGGCCAGCGGCAATAGCGGCAACCAGAGCGCCAGCGCGCCATCCAGTCCGGGCAGCGAGATCGCCGCGACCGCGCCGATGAAGACGGCACCGGCGAGGAGTTGCTCGACCGTGCGCAGGCTGGCGGTCCGGGTGGGGTCGTGATCGATGGGTCGGGACATGGCACGCTCCTGGACGGGACGTGCAGCGTCCACCACTGCCATCTCACGGGCTGCGACCTCCCGCGACGCGGCATCGCCGCTCAGTAGCCGGCGGTGTCCAAGGCCCGGGTGGCGACGGCGCGTCCGACGTCGATCAGTTCGGCCGCGCGCCAGAATTCATAGAACTGGCACACGTCGCGCGGAATCCGGATCAGCAGCTCGGGCGGGTCCAGCGCCAGCTGCACGCGCGCGATCTGTGCCTGCATCGTGTCCAGCGAGCGCGACATGATCTCGGGCAGGCCCATGCGCAGCGCGTCGCGGTCCTCGGGGCTGTCGCGGCCCTCGGCCACGCGTTCGACCGCGCGCTCGAGCCAGTCGCCCACCCGTCCCGCCAGCCCCGGCTCACGCGCCGCGGCCTGGGGCCGGGCCGGCTCGCCGGGCGGGCGATTGGGCCAGCCATGCATGTCGACCGCGACCAGCCGGTGCGCATCCGACAGCCGGGTGGCCGCGATCGGCAGCGGCGCCAGCAGGCCGCCGTCGACCAGGGCGCGGCCGTTGACCCGGTGCGGCGTGAACAGGCCGGGGATCGCGAACGAGGCGCGCAGCGCATCCCACAGCCGCCCGTCGCGGATCCAGACTTCGCGCTGGCGCTGCAGGTCGACCGCGACCGCGGTGAATTCCACCGGCAGCGACTCGATCAGCGGGTCGCCGACCTCCTCGCGCATCGCCTCGACCAGGCGCTGGCCGCGCAGCAGCCCGCTGCGGCGCCAGCCCGGGTCCAGCAGGCGCAGGAAATCGCGCCGGGACATCGCCCGCAGGCGCTCGTCGAACGCGCGCAGCCGGCCGGCGGCGAAGATGCCGCCCACCAGCGCACCGCTCGACGATCCGCACACCGCATCGATGCGGAAGCCGCGCTCTTCCAGCACCTCGATCACGCCGATCTGGGCCAGCCCGCGCGCGCCGCCCGCGCCCAGCACCAGGGCGATGCGCTCGCCGTCCGCCCGCGACCCTGCGGCGGGCACCTCGCCAACCGACGTCATCGGCGCTCGTAGTTCGACAGCGCCAGCTGCAGCAGCGACTTGGCCTGCTCGCGCAGCGCGGCGGGCTCCACGATCTCGGCATCGGCGCCGTAATGCAGCACGTCCATCAGCAGCTCGCGCGAGGCACTGTAGGGCAGCTTCAGCTCGTAGCGGCCGTCGGGCAGGTGGCGGCCCTGCTGCTGCGAATGCCAGTGTTCGTCGGCCACCCAGCGTGCGGCCTTGGCGCTGAACACGATGGTGGCGATGCCCTTGGGCGGCCCGGAGAAGATGCCGTAGCTGCCGGCCAGGTGGGTATCGAGTTCGGTCTCCGCGACGTCGCGCGCGGCGGCGTCCAGCAACCGCGCCGCGCCCACGCGGTCGACCGAGAAGCTGCGCAGCGCGTCGCGCTCGTTGTCCCAGGCGTCGAGGTACCAGTTGTCGCGGTAGTGGGTGATGCGCTGGGGCGACACCGTGCGCCGGGTCTTCTCGTCGGTGGAGCGGGCGCGGTAGTCGAACGCCAGCTGCTTGCGCTGCAGCACCGCCGAACACACGGTACGGAACGCGTGCTCGTCCATCCGCCGGCCGCGGTGCGGGATCACGCGCACCCGTTCCACCGGCCAGTGCTTGCCGGCCGAATGTTCGTCGAGCAGCTTGTCGATGCGCGCCTGCAGTGGCGCCAGCGCGCTCGACAGCACCCCGCCGCCGCTGCGCGCCAGCAGTTGCTGGGCCGCCAGCAGCGCGTGGAGTTCGTCGGAATTGAGCCACAGGCCCGGCAGTTCGAAGCGCCCCCCTTCCTCCGCGTCGTAGCGGAACCCTGCCTCGCCGTCGCCCACCACCGGCGCCATCAGCGCATCGCGCAGGAAGGCCAGGTCGCGGTAGACGGTGGCGCGGGAGCACTCGAGTTCCTCCTGCAGCCGCGCGACCGTCACCGGATAGCGCGAGGTCTTGAGGATGCGGTGCAGCGAGAGGATGCGTTCGTATCGGTCCATGGACCGGATTATGCGCCTGTCGGGCGTGCAGGCGCCGCCTGCGGCGCCTGCCCGGCGAGGCGGGATTGCAGGCGCGCGGCCGCGGTCCCACCATGTGCCCCGGACTTCCGCCATGGGGGACAGGCAGGGCGTGCAAGGCATCACGACATCGGCACGGGCGGCGCACGCCGCCCGTACGCGGGCACCGTGCCGCGCCGCCCACCGGAGTGCCGCATGGCGCTGTGGCTGACGCTGGCCATCCTGGCCGGCGCCATCACCCTGTTCGTCACCGAGAAGCTGCGGGTCGACGTGGTGGCGCTGCTGGTGATGACGGCGCTGATGGTCACCGGCGTGCTGACCGTGCCCGAGGCGCTGTCGGGCTTCAGCAGCCAGGCCACGGTGATGGTCGCGGCCATGTTCGTGCTCAGCGCGGCGCTGCAGCGCAACGGCGCGCTGGTGGCCTTCGGCGACGTGCTGTCGAGGATCCGCTGGCAGTGGCTGTTCCTGCTGGTGATGCTGGTCCTGGTCTCGTGCGTGGCCGCCTTCGTCAACAACACCGCCACCGTGGCGGTATTCCTGCCGCTGGTGCTGGCCGCGAGCACGGCCAACCGCTGGGCGCCGTCGAAGTTCCTGATCCCGCTGTCGTACATGTCGCAGGCGGCCGGCGTGTGCACCCTGATCGGCACCTCGACCAACCTGCTGGTCGACGCGATGGCGCGCGAATCGGCGGGCATCGGCTTCACCCTGTTCGAGTTTGCGCCGTTGGGCATCGTGTTCGTCGGCATCTGCATGCTGTATCTGATGACGGTCGGGCGCTGGCTGCTGCCCGACCGCGGAATCCCCGGCAGCGACGACAACGAACACGTCGGCCGCTACGTCGCCGAACTGCTGGTGCCCGCCGAATCCGACGCCGTCGGCCTGCGCCGCGACCAGGTGGTGCCGGCCAGCATCGACGATGCCACGCTGCTCGAAATCCTGCGCCAGGGGCGCGCGGTGCCTGGCGCCGACGCGGTGGTCGAGCCGGACGACCGGCTGCTGCTGCGCGGCGAATGGCGCCACATCGGGGCGGTGCGCAAGGCGCGGCGTCTGCGCTTCGACCACGTGGCGCGCGACCTCGATGGCGACATCACCGCCGAGCGCGTTCAGGTGGAGGCGATGGTGTCGCCCGGCTCGCACCTGATCGGCCACACCCTGGCCGGAATGCGCTTCGGCCACATGTACCGGACCCGCGTGCAGGGCATCCATCGACGCCTGCTGGACATCCGCCAGCCGCTCGACCACGTCGAGCTCACCGTCGGCGACGTGCTGCTGCTGGACGCGCCCGAGACCGCGATCGAGGACCTGCGCGCGGACAAGGGCATGATCGTCCTGGGCACGCGCAAGGAAGTGAAGGTCGACGTGTTCCGCGCGCTGATGTCGGTGCTGATCATGGTCGCCACGATCGGCGTGGTGGCGCTGGGCTGGCTGTCGATCGTGGTCGCGGCGCTGATCGGATGCGCGGCGCTGCTCGTGTTCCGGCTGATCGAACCGGACGAGGCCTACCGCGCGATCGACTGGCGCGTGATCCTGCTGCTGGCCGGCATCATCCCGCTCGGAGTGGCGCTGCAGAAGAGTGGCGGCGCGGCACTGGCGGCGGAGGCCATGATCGGCACGCTCGGCCATTTCGGCCCCCTGGCCGCGCTGGCGGCGATCTACCTGATGACCGCGATCGCCACCGAATTCATGAGCAACAACGCCTCCGCGGTGCTGGTGGTGCCGATCGCGCTGGCCGCGGCCGAATCGCTGGGCGTAGACCCCAAGCCGCTGCTGGTGGCGGTGGCGTTCGCCGCCTCGACCAGCTTCGCCACCCCGATCAGCTACCAGACCAACACCATGGTCTTCACCGCGGGCGGCTACCGGTTCTCCGATTTCGTACGCATCGGCGTGCCCCTCAACATCGTGTTCTGCACCGCCGCCATCCTGCTGATCCCACGCTTCTTTCCGTTCTGACGCGCCGGCGCCGCTACGGGCGGCCGCACGGCCGACGCCCGAGCCACACGTCCGACCGGAGGCTCGGCGCGCTCACGTGCACGGGTGTTCAGCGAGCTGGGGGCAGCGCGCGGCATAATGTCGCGGAAACGTTTACAGCCCCGGATCCCCACTGATGCTCGCCAGCTGGTGGCTGGCCGTGATCGGCCTGCCCGTGTTCATGCAGCCCCTGCCCGACGCGCCGGACCTGCCGGCCGCGATCGCGGTCGCCTCCGGGCAGGTCTCGCTGCGCCAGCCGTGCCTGCAGCTGCGCTGCCCGGGGCGTGAATGGCAGGCGGACCGGCCAGGCCGGATGGTCGCAGGGACGGCGGCGCCCGGGGTGATCTCGCCGATCGCGCCCCTGCGGCTGCCACAGCTGGCCACGCGGCGCTACATCGGGCTGCACTCGCCGGCCTCCCGGCGCGACTGGTTCTACTCGACCGGCGGCGACGCGCTCGTGGCCACGCGCTACGGGCTGGAGGCCGTACGTGGCCCCGACACCCGGGTACAGGTCGAATTCGGGACCGGCTACCGGCTGCAGCCGTATGCGGACTACGGGACCGCGGCCCAGGGTCCGGTGGCGTCCGGGCAGCTGCGACTCTCGCAGCGGCTCGGGGAGCGGGCCGCGTTGAGCCAGCAGGTGCGGGTCGAACGCGGGCGCGAGAATGCCTTCGTGCGGCAGACGATCGGACTCGACCTGCAGCTGGACCCGCAATGGTCGCTGCTCGGCGACCTGGAGCTGCGCCACGACACCGCCGGCAACGGCGGTGAAGGCCATACCGATCGCGAAGGTTCGGTGCGGTTGCAGTACGCATTCTGAGGTGGCCTGCCGCCGGCTCCGGCGGCAGCGCGCGACGGACACCATGCGACGCGGCCCCACGGGCCCGGATCCACCGCCCGGCATCGCGATCGCCAGCGCGCACGCCGGCCGCGACGGCTCAGCCGGGGATCGCCCCCGGCGCCGGCAGGTCGAGCAGTCCGAGCAGTTCGCCCGCGCCCTGTGCGAACAGTCCGCGCGCCGCTTCGCGTCCGAGGGCGTCGGGATCGTGGCCCGAGACCTCGACCCGGACGAGACGCCCGTCGCCGGCGCTGCCGACCAGTCCCAGCAGTTCGAGCCCGGACCCGCCCTCCCGCGCGAAGGCGGCCACCGGGACATGGCAGCTGCCGTGGAGGGCACGGTTCATCGCGCGCTCGGCCTCCACGCAGCGGCGGGTGGTCGCATCGTTGAGCGGTGCCAGCAGGCGGTGCGTGGCCGCATCGCCGTCGCGGGTCTCGATCGCGATCGCGCCCTGCGCCGGCGCCGGCAGCCAGTCGGGCGGATCGAGCCGGGCGCGGATGCGCGCCTCCAGGCCGAGCCGCTGGAGGCCGGCGCAGGCGAGCACGATCGCGTCGTATTCCCCGCCGTCCAGCCGCGCCAGGCGGGTGTTGACGTTGCCGCGCAGGTCGCGCAACTCCAGGTCGGGCCGTCGCGCGCGCAGCAGCGCTTGGCGCCGCAGCGAGGAGGTGCCGACCCGCGCGCCGTGGGGCAGCGCGTCCAGGGCCTCGAAGCGGCTGCTGACGAACGCGTCGGCCGGATCGCCGCGCGCCAGGATGGCGGCCAGCGCGAAGCCCGGCTCCAGCGTCATCGGCACGTCCTTGAGCGAATGCACCGCGCAGTCGGCCTCGCCGCGCTGCATGGCGACCTCCAGCTCCTTGAGGAACAGGCCCTTGCCGCCGATCGCGGCGAGCGAGCGGTCCAGCACCTCGTCGCCGCGGGTGCTCAGCGGCACCAGTGCCACCTCCAGGCCCGGATGCGCCTCGCGCAGGCGCCGGGCCACATGCTCGGTCTGCCACAGGGCCAGCGGGCTCTTGCGGGTGGCGATGCGCAATCGTTCCATGCGCGCATTATCCCGTACCCGTGGCGCAGCGTGGCCCGGGCACGATCGTGTCCCGCGGGCTAGAGCTGGCGGACGGTCTCGCGCAGCTGGGACACGCAGCGGCGGCTGACTTCCAGCGGCCGGTCGCCGTGGCGCAGGATCGCATGCACGTGGCCGTCCAGGCCGCGCTTGAGCTCGACCAGCTCGTGCCGCGCGACCAGGCAATTGCGGTGGATGCGCACGAAGCGGTCCCCGAACTCGTCCTCCAGCGACTTGAGCGACTCCTCGATCAGATCCTCGCCGCGCGCGTGGTGGACCACCACGTACTTCTCCTCCGCCTGCAGGTAGCGCACGTCGTCGACCGGGATCAGGCGCAGGCTCCCGCGCAGGCGCGCGCACAGGTGGGTACGGCGCTTGCCGCCGCCACCCGGAGCCTCTCCCGCGTGCCGCGCCGCGGACAGCGCACGCGCGCGCTGCAGCGCCGATGCCAGGCGTTCGGGGCGCACCGGCTTGACCAGGTAGTCCACCGCCTCGGCATCGAAGGCCGACAGCGCATGGGCATCGTAGGCGGTACAGAACACCACCACCGGGCGCGGTTCGAACGCGCGCAGGTGGCGCGCCACTTCCAGCCCGTCGATCCCGGGCATGGCGATGTCCAGCAGCACCAGTTCCGGATCGTGCGCGGCGCAGGCGTGCAGCGCTTCGTGGCCGTCGCCGACCTCGGCCACGACCTCCACTCCCGGCTCATCGGCCAGCAGCGTGCGCAGCCGTTCGCGGGCAAGCGGTTCGTCGTCGGCGATGACGATCTTCACTGGGGCATCCGGTCCAGCGGGGCGAGATCCCGCAGGCATGGTAGCCGCGGTTCCCCGCCGACACCATCGACGGCTTCCCGCCGACCGCGCCCAACCGCGCCCCACGCCCCACCCCCGGATCCCGCAGCGATGGACCGGTCCGCGGGGCGCCCGCCATCGATCAGGCCGCGGCGATCCGGCGCGAC
Organism: Luteimonas kalidii; assembly: GCF_029887935.1. Lineage (GTDB taxonomy): Bacteria > Pseudomonadota > Gammaproteobacteria > Xanthomonadales > Xanthomonadaceae > Luteimonas > Luteimonas kalidii. Next base: position 114,399 of record NZ_JARXRO010000016.1, read on the forward strand.
ATCCAGTCGCCGAGGTCGCGGATCTCCTCCAGGCACACCGAATGCGGGATCGGATAACGGTGGAACTCGACCTCGAAGCCGTGGCCGCGCATCCACGCCGCGCTCTGCTCGCCGGCGGCGAACGGAACCACCGGGTCCTGGGAGCCGTGGCCCATGAACAGCGGCTGCGAGGTCGCCGCGGAGGCCAGCGCGCCGGCGGCCTCGTGCATGGACGGCAGGTAGGTCGACAGCCCCACCAGGCCCGCCAGCGGCACCGCGCGGCGCAGGCCCGCGGCCAGGGTGACCGCGCCGCCCTGCGAGAACCCCGCCAGGAAGATGCGCGCGGGCGGGATGCCGCGCGCGACCTCGCGCTCGATGAGCGCGTCCACCTGCACCACCGATTCGGCCACGCCCGCTGCATCGGCGCGGTTGGCGAGGTCGAAGTCGCGGATGTCGTACCAGGCGCGCATGCGCGTGCCGTTGTTGATCGTCACCGCACGCACCGGCGCATGCGGGAACACGAAGCGCATCGCCGGCCAGTCGCGCCGCACCAGTTCAGGCAGGATCGGCACGAAGTCGCTGCCGTCGGCGCCAAGCCCGTGCAGCCACAGCACGCTCCATTCCGGCGCCGCGCCGGTCTCGCGTTCGATCGCTTCAAGCAAGGCGTGTTCGCCCTTGGACATGCACGTTCCCGGAGATCGCGGTGGACGCGGCAATATACCGCGCGCCCACGGCGGCGCCGGGGGTCAGTCGACCGGGCCGTAGCGTCGCCAGGCCCCGGCCACCGCCGCGCGCGCCGTCTCGAGTGCGGCATCGTGCGGGACCAGCCGCGAACGCCGGTCGAGCGTGCAGTCCAGGCCCGCGGCCACCAGCCAGGCATGGGCGTCGCGCAAGGCGTCGACGGCGGCCTCCGGCAACACGCGCGCCGTCGCCAGCGCATCGAGCAACGGCCGCGTGGCGCGCGGCACCAGCAGCGCAGGATGCGTGGCCGCCTCGCGCAGCACCAGGTACTGGAGCAGGAATTCCAGGTCGACCAGGCCGCCATCGCCCTGCTTGAGGTCGAACAGGGTGTCGGTGCTGCGGTCGAGTTCGCCGCGCATGCGCAGGCGCATCGACGCCACGTCCCCGCGCAGCCGCGCCGGATCCCGCTCGCGCGCCAGGGTGTCGCCACGGATGCGTTCGAACGCCTCCGCCAGTGCCTCGCCGCCGGCGATGAAACGCGCGCGCACCAGCGCCTGGTGTTCCCAGGTCCAGGCGCGCTCGTGCTGGTATTCGTCGTAGCTGGCGAGCGTGGAGACCAGCAGGCCCTGGCCGCCGTCGGGGCGCAGACGCACGTCCACGTCGTACAGCCGACCGCCGCCGGTGACCGCGCCGAGCAGGGCGACGATCTTCTGCGCCAGGCGCGCGAACCAGCGCGGCGCGTCGAGCGGGCGCGCACCGCCGGACTGCGCGTCGGGCGGCGCGTCGTACAGGAACACCAGGTCGAGGTCGGAGCCGAACCCCAGTTCCTCGCCCCCGAGGCTGCCGTAGCCGAGCACGGCGAAACCCGCGCCCGGGATCGCGCCGTGCGCGCGTTCGAGTTCGCGCCAGGCCAGCACCAGCACCGTGCCGACCACCGCATCGGCCAGCCAGGCCAGCTGCCGGGTGCTGTCGCAGGCGGGCTGGCGGCGGTCGAGGGTGGCCAGGGCGATGCGGAAGCTGAGCTGCTGGCGCACCTCGTTGAGCGCGAACAGCGCCGCCTCGGTCTCCATGCCGCGCGCCGGCGCACAGGCCTGCGCGAACAGCTCGCGCTGCGGCAGCGGGCCTTCGGCGCGCGCGTCGAGCAGTTCGTCCAGCAGCAGCGGATGCGCGGCCAGGCGTTCGGCGAGCAATGCGCTGCGGGTGACCAGGTCCACCAGCCGCGCCAGTACCGCCGGCTGCTCGTCGAGCAGGGCCAGGTAGCTCGCGCGGCGCAGGATGTTGTGCAGCAGCGACAGCAGGCGGCGGATCGCCTGCAGCGGGCGGTCGGCCGGCGCCGAGGCCTGCAGCAGTACCGGCATCACCCGGTCCAGGCGTGTGCGGGTGGCATCGGACAGTTCGCGCACGCTGGGCGAGCGCGCGAAGTCGCGCAGCGCGGCGTCGACCTCCGGCGCTGCCTGGAAGCCGGCCGCCGCCAGCGCCTGTGCGCTGCCGCCCTCGGGCAGCGCGCGCCAGTAGGCGGTGATGTCGTCGGCGACCGCCGGCTGCTGTTCGCGCTGCGAGAGCAGCGCATCGAACTCGCTCGAGACGTGCGCGCGATGGGCGGCGATCTCCTGCGCCAGTGCGTCCCAGTCGCGATACCCCAGGGCCACCGCGATCCGGGCGCGTTCCAGCGGCGATTCCGGCAGGGCGTGCGTCTGCGCGTCGTGCAGCATCTGCAGCCGGTTCTCGAGCCGGCGCAGGAAGCGGTAGTCGCCGGCCAGTCCGGCAGCGGCGTCCGGCTCGACCTGGCCTGCCTTGCACAGCGCCTCCAGCGCGGGCAGCAGCCGCGGCTCGCGCAGCGAGGCCTCGCGCCCGCCGCGGATCAGCTGCAGCGCCTGGGCCAGGAATTCGATCTCGCGGATGCCGCCGGGACCGCGCTTGATGTCGTCGGCCAGTTCCTTGCGCGCCACCTCGGCGGCGATCATCGCCTTCATCGCGCGCAGGCCGTCGAGCGCGCCGAAATCGAGGTAGCGCCGGTACACGAAGGGCCGCAGCGTGTGCAGGAACCGACGGCCGGCCTCGACGTCGCCGGCGACCGGACGCGCCTTCTGCCATGCGTAGCGCTCCCAGTCACGGCCCTCGCGCTGGAAGTACTGCTCCATCGCGGCGAAGCTCATCGCCACCCGCCCGGCGTTGCCGAACGGGCGCAGCCGCAGGTCGACGCGGTGGCAGAAGCCGTCGACGGTCGGCTCGTCCAGCAGCCTCGCCAGCTGCTGCCCGGCGCGGGCGAAATAATCCTCCGCCGCCAGCGGACGCACGCCGGTCTGCCCGGATTCGCCCCGGCTCTCGCCGCCGTGCTCGTAGGCGTAGACCAGGTCGATGTCGGAACTGAAGTTCAGCTCCCCACCGCCGAGCTTGCCCATGCCGAACACGACCAGGCGCACCGGCTGCCCCTCCGCATCGTGGACCACGCCGTGGCGACGCGCGAGGTCCTGTTCCACCGCCGCGAGTGCGAGCTGCAGGCAGGTGTCGGCCAGCTGCGTGGTGCCGGCGAGGGTGGCGTCCACATCGTCCAGGCCGAGCACGTCGCGCCAGACCAGGCGCGTGGACTCGGCCGTGCGGTAGCGGCGCAGCAGGCGTGGCCATGCGTCGCTGCTTCCGGGCTCGAGGGTCGGCGGCGACAGCGGCTGAGCACCGTCGTCCGCCGCCAGCCGTGCCAGCAGCTCGGGCTGGCGCACCAGCACGTCGATTGCGAAGTCGCTGGCCACGGCGACCCGGCCGAGGCGCTCGCGCAGGCCGGCGTCGTCGGGGATCGCTTCGAAGCGCGCGAGCGCGCGTGCGGCGCGCGCGTCGATCTCGGGAGGGGCGGTGTCCATGGCGCGATTGTGGCATCGCCCCCTGCCCCGGCACGCGCATGCTCCGCCGATGCACGGGCGTAAAAAAGCCCGCTTGCAGTTGCCTGCCAGCGGGCTTTGCTCCCTCCCCCACGTCGGGTGCGGAACCATCGTGAATGATTCGTTACCCCGGTTGCACGCTGCAGCGCAAAACGATACCGGCCGGTTTACTAAGCGCGCGCCCGTGGCAGACCCGGAAGGCCGTGGATGCAAACGGTTCCAGCCGCGGCGACCCGGCATTGCAAGTCGGCTGCATCCATCAGTCCGGACGCGGCCTGCGCCGCAGGTCGCGCAGGATTTCGCGCGCGGCGTTGCGTCCGGGCAGGCCGGTCACGCCGCCGCCGGGGTGCGTGCCCGAGCCGCAGAGGTAGAGGCCCGGCAACGCGCCGCGGTAGTCCGCCTGCCCGAGCAACGGGCGGGCGCTGAACATCTGGTCGGCGCCGAGCGCACCGTGGAAGATGTCGCCGCCCACCAGGCCGAACTCGCGTTCCAGGTCCAGCGGCGAGAGCGCGCGGTAGCCGAGCACGCTGCGCGCGAAGTTCGGCGCGTACGCATCGACCGTGTCGATCATCAGCCTGGCAACGGTGTCGCGGTGCGCGTCCCAGCCGCCGCCGACTTCGCCGCTGTCGGACAGCTCCGGGCTCACGTGCTGGCAGAACAGGCTGGCCACGTGCTGCCCCGGAGGGGCCAGCGTATCGTCGAGCGTCGAGGAGATCACCAGTTCCACGATCGGCGCGCGCGCCCATCCCGGGTTGTGCGCCTTCGACTTGGCGTCGAAGTAGGCGTTCTCGAAATACTGCAGCGACGGGCCGATCAGGATTCCGCTCTGGTGGTGCGGCTGCAGGTGGGTGCCGGGTGCGGCGCTGAAGTCCGGCAGTTCCGACAGCGCAACGTTCATGCGGAACGTGCCCGAGCCGCAGCGGTAGCGCGCGATGCGCTGCGCGGTGTCGTCGTCCAGGTGTTCGCGCGCCACCAGTCGGGTGTAGAGCAGCTTCGGGTTGAGGTTGGACACGATGGTCTTCGCGTGCAGCTCGCGGCCGTCGGCCAGCGCCACGCCGACCGCACGCCCGTCCCGCACCAGCACGCGCTCCACCGCGGCGTCGCTGTGCACGCGCACGCCGCGCGCGACGCATTCCTTCGCGATCGCCTGGGTGATCGCGCCCATCCCGCCGATCGCGTGGCCCCAGACGCCCTGCTTGCCGTTGACCTCGCCGAACACGTGGTGCAGCAGCACGTAGGCGCTGCCGGGCGTGTACGGACTGGCGAAGTTGCCGACCACCGAATCCCAGCCGAGCGCGGCCTTCAGCGGTTCGGATTCGAACCAGTGGTCGAGCAGTTCGCCTGCCGACTTGGTGAACAGGTCGAGCAGGTCGCGTCGGGCGCGCAGGTCGAGCTGCCTGAGGCGCTTGGCCGTGTCCCACGAGGCCAGCCAGTCGGCCAGCGACAGCCGCTCGCCCAGGTTGGGCGGCGTGCGCTGCATCAGTTCGCGCAGTACCACCACCACGCGATCGAGCATGGCGTTGTAGGCGACCAGTTGTTCGCCATCGCGTGGCGACCAGGCCTGCAGCGACTCCGCGGTGTGCGCGCCACCCAGACGGAACGCGCGTCCGTCCGGCAGCGGCAGGAAGTTCGCGTACGGGCGCTCGACCACGCGCAGGCCGTGCTCGGCCAGGCGCAGGTCGGCGATCACCTTCGGGTTGAGCAGGCTGACGGTGTAGCTCGCGGTGGAGTTGCGGAAACCGGGATGGAACTCCTCGGTCACCGCCGCGCCGCCGACCATGCCCCGGCGCTCGAGCACCGTCACCTTCAGGCCGGCGCCGGCCAGGTAGGCGGCGCAGACCAGGCCGTTGTGGCCGCCGCCGATGATCAGGACGTCATGCTCGTCGCGCATCTGTCAGGGATCCCCGTGCGTGCCGCGTGCGGCGTCCGGCCATTGTAGGAGCGCGTCGTGGCGCGATGGCGCTGCGGTCGCATCACTGCCGTGCATGGGGCCTCACGCCCGCCATGCGGTCACGCCGCCGGCAGCAGCCGCTCCACCGCATCGGCCAGCCGCGCGGCGGCATCGGGCCGCCCCAGCGCGGCCGCGGCGTGCGCGGCCTCGGGCAGCCGCGTCGGCGATTCGAACGCCTCGCGCAACACGCGCGCCAGGGATTCCGGTGTGAGGTCGGCCTCCGGGAGGTGCCAGCCGACGCCGGCCTGCGCCAAGGTGTCGGCGTTGCGTCGCTGCTCCTCGCGCGCACCGCCGTGCGGCAGCGGCACGAAGATCGCGGGGCGACCGATGGTCAACAGGTCGGCCGCGGTGGTCGCGCCGGCGCGGGTCACCACCAGGTGCGCCTCGCGCAGGCGTTCGCCCATGTCGTCGAAGAACGCTCGCACGCGCGCGTCGATGCCGGCCTCGCGCAGCTGCGCCACCAGCGCATCGGCATCCTCGCCGCGGTACTGCAGCGACAGGTGCAGGCGATGCCGCAGCGCCTCGGGCAGCAGCGCCAGCGCCGGCGGCACCACGCGGCCGAACACCGCCGCGCTCTGGCTGCCGCCCACCACCAGCAGTCGCAGCGGGCCGTGCGCGTCGAACGCCGGATAGTCGCCGCGCGCGTCGAGGATCGCGCGCCGCACCGGGTTGCCGGTCTCCACGATCTTCGCGGCGTCGATGCCTTCCGCTCCGGCGACCGTCGGGAACGAGGTCGCAAGCCCGTCGGCGAAGCGCAGCAGTCGCGCGTTGGCCTTGCTCAGCCGCGTCGCCTGCTCGTGCAGCAGCAATGGCAGGCCGAGACTCTTCGCCGCCAGCGCGGGCGCGAAGCTCGGGTAGCCGCCGAAGCCGACCACCAGCGCCGCGCCACGCCGCTTCAGGTCGCGCCGCGACGCGAGCACGCCGCGCAGGATCGTCAGCGCCGCCTTCGCCTTCGCCACGACACCGCCCTCGAGCGAACTCGCCGGCAGCACCACGTGTTCGATGCCCGCGAGCGCCTGCGTGTACTGCGCGCCACGGCGCTCGGTGTGGATCACCACGTCGAAGCCTCGCGCGAGCAGTTCGCGCGCCAGCGCTTCGGCCGGGAACAGGTGGCCGCCGGTGCCGCCTGCGGCGAGCGCGATCGTGCTGCGGCGGGATGAGGCGGTCGACGACATCGCGGGCGGGATCCGGCAGGGCGGCGGCGCACTATAGAACGTCGCCACGCGGCCCGCAGGCGGCGAAGCAGCGGTGCGTGCGTGTCGCGGACAAGCCGACGGCCACCTGCCCCACCCCGTCGACGAGTGCGCGAAATGCGCACCGCGGCCGTCTCCCCGTCATGAACGCGAGCAGCGCAGCGGCTACGCGTCCGCGCGGCGTAGCGTTCGCACGACGGCGTCCGTGCGTCGCGCGACGGCGGAGGATCCGCCCGGTCGACCCTCGCGTACCTGCTTGCCGCGTCTGGCCCGGACGCATGACTTTCGTCATGGGGCGCTACGAACGCGGCCTGTACCATACGGAGGCCAGTGCCGTGCCGCCGCCGGCCCGCCCCGCCCACCCGCCGAAGCGCTCCTTCCTCGCCCGACCGCGCCGCGGCCGGCCGCTTCGCATGCACCATGGATGTCCGGATGAACCGCAGAGGCCTCGTCAAACCCGCCCTGATCGTCGTGGCCGCGCTCCTCGCGGGCGTGCTGCTGTGGCAGGGATTCGGCAACGGCGGCGAGGAGGCCGAGACCCGCAGCGGCCGCGGATGGGGGCCTGACGGCGAACGCCCGCCCACGCCGGTGCGCGTGTCCACCGCCACCCGCGAGCGGCTGGCGGTGGAACTCAAGGCGCTGGGCACGGTGACGCCGCTGCGGTCGGTGACGGTGCGCCCGCGCGTGGACGGGCAACTGCAGCGCGTGGTGTTCGAGGAAGGCCAGCAGGTGGAGGCCGGCGACCTGCTGGCCGAGATCGACCCCGCGCCGTTCCGCATCCAACTGGCGCAGGCGCAGGGCCAGCAGAAGCAGAACCTGGCCGAACTCGAGAACGCGCGCATCCAGCTCCAGCGCTACCTGGACCTGTCCGAAGCCGCATACGTGTCGGCGCAGGACGTGGCCAACCTGCAGGCGCAGGTGCGCCAGCTGGAAGGGCGCCGCGAGATCGACCAGGCCCTGGTGGACGAGGCGCGGCTGCAGCTGCAGTACACCCGCATCGTCGCGCCGGTGGGCGGCCGCGTCGGCCTGCGCATGGTCGACGCCGGCAACCTGGTCGCCAGCGGCGACGAGGACGGCATCGCCAGCATCGCGCAGACGCAGCCGATCAGCGTGCTGTTCTCGCTGCCGGAGAACGTGCTGGGATCGGTGATCGACGCGATGCGGGGCGATTCCGCGCTGCCGGTGGAGGCCTGGGACCGCGGGGAGCGCAACGTGCTCGCCCGCGGCACGCTGTCGAGTGTCGACAACCGGATCGACACCGAGACCGGCACCCTGCGCCTGCGCGCCTTGTTCGCGAACGACGACGACGGCCTGTTCCCCAACCAGTTCGTCAACGTGCGCCTGCAGCTGGGCGACGACGAGACCCTGGTGATTCCCGATGCCGCGGTCCAGTTCGGCGGCGACGGCACCTACGTCTACGTGGTCAACGACGACAACACCGCCGCGGTACGGCCGGTGGTGCTCGGTGCGGGCAGCGGCGGCCGGGTCGCGGTGCTCGACGGCATCGCGGCGGGCGATCGCGTGGTGCTCGAGGGCATCGACCGGCTGCGCGAAGGCGCCGAGGTCGAGGTCGTGCAGACTGACGAGGCGCCGGTCGACGACGCGCCCGCGCAGGACGACGAGCCGGCGACATGAACCTCTCGCGCCCGTTCATCCTGCGTCCGGTGGCGACCACGCTGCTGATGCTGGCGCTGCTGCTGTCGGGCCTGTTCGCCTATCGTCTGCTGCCGGTCGCGGCGCTGCCGCAGGTCGACTACCCGACCATCCAGGTGCTGACGCTCTATCCCGGCGCCAGCCCCACTGTCACCACCAGCGCGGTGACCGCGCCGCTGGAGCGGCGCCTGGGCCAGATCCCCGGGCTCAACCAGATGTCGTCGACCAGTTCGGGCGGCGCATCGGTGATCACCCTGCAGTTCTCGCTCGAGATCGACCTGGGCGTGGCCGAGCAGGAGGTGCAGGCCGCGATCAACGCCGCCGGGAGTTTCCTGCCCGACGACCTGCCGATGCCGCCGGTCTACCGCAAGGTCAATCCGGCCGACACCCCGATCCTCACCCTGGCCATCGGCTCGGCGACGATGGCGCTGCCGGAGGTCTACGACCTGGTCGACACGCGCATGGCGCAGCGCCTGTCGCAGATGCCCGGCGTCGGCCTGGTCAGCATCGCCGGCGGCCAGCGCCCGGCCGTGCGGATCCAGGTCAATCCGTCGGCGCTGGCGTCCGCCGACGTGGGCATGGACGACATCCGCGCCGCGATCTCCGCGGCCAACGTCAACATGCCCAAGGGCAGCTTCGACGGCCCGACCCGCGCGATCATGCTCGACGCCAACGACCAGATGCGCTCGGCCGAGGAATACCGGCAGCTGGTGATCAGCTGGCAGGGCGGCGCGCCGCTGCGGCTGGGCGATGTGGCCACCATCAGCGAGGGCGCCGAGAACCGGCAGCTCGCGGCCTGGTCGGGCGAGCGGCCGGCGATCCTGCTCAACATCCAGCGCCAGCCCGGCGCGAACGTGATCGAGGTGGTCGACGCGATCCACGAGCTGCTGCCGCAGCTGCGCGCGTCGATGCCGGCCGCGGTCGACGTCACCGTGCTCAGCGACCGCACCGAATCGATCCGCGCCTCGATCCGCGGCGTGCAGCACGAGCTGCTGCTGGCGATCGGGCTGGTGGTGCTGGTGACCTTCGTGTTCCTGCGCACCATCCCGGCGACCATCATCCCCAGCCTGGCGGTGCCGCTGTCGCTGGTGGCGACCTTCGGCTTCATGCTGCTGGCCGGGTTCTCGCTCAACAACCTGACCCTGATGGCGCTGACCATCGCCACCGGCTTCGTGGTCGACGATGCGATCGTGATGCTGGAGAACGTCGCCCGGCACCTCGAGGAAGGCAAGTCGCGGCTGCAGGCCGCGTTCGACGGCGCGCGCCAGATCGGCTTCACCCTGATCTCGCTCACCGTCTCGCTGATCGCGGTGCTGATCCCGCTGCTGTTCATGGGCGACGTGGTGGGACGGCTGTTCCACGAGTTCGCGATCACGCTCGCGGTGGCGATCAGCATCTCGCTGGTGGTTTCGCTGACGCTCACGCCGATGCTGTGCGCGCGCTTCCTCAAGGCCGGCCGCGACCACGGCATCGCCGAGCCCGCGAGCGGAGACAGCGACGCCGAACACCATGCCGCCGGCGCCGAAGGCGACATGTTCGACCGCGTGGTCGCGCAGTACGACCGCGCGCTGCACTGGACCCTGGCGCGGCAGCCGCTGATGCTCGGCGTCACCGTGGCCACGCTGGCGCTCACGGCCGCGCTGTACGTCGCGGTGCCGAAGGGATTCTTCCCGTCGCAGGATGCCGGCCTGATCCAGGGGATCAGCGAGGCGCCCGCCTCGATCTCGTTCCGGGCGATGGCGCAACGGCAGCAGGCGCTGGCGGCGGCGATCCTCGAGGATCCGGACGTGGCGACGCTGTCCTCGTTCATCGGCGTCGACGGCAGCAATCCCACGCTCAACACCGGGCGCTTCCTGATCGAGCTCGCGCCGCATGCCGACCGCGACGCCGGCGCGCACGCGATCATCGAACGGCTGCAGCAACGCGTCGCGCAGGTGTCCGGCATCGCCCTGTTCCTGCAACCGGTGCAGGAGCTGTCGATCGAGGATCGCGTCAGTCGCGGCCAGTACCAGTTCGCGCTGACCAGCCCCGATCATGCCGCGCTGGCGCAGTGGACGCCGCGGATGATCGAACACCTGCGCGGCAGTGGCGCGCTCGCGGACGTGTCCAGCGACCTGCAGAACGAGGGCCTGCAGGCCTGGGTCGACATCGACCGCGATGCCGCCGCGCGCCTGGGCATCCAGGCCTCGGACGTCGCCGACGCGCTGTACGACGCCTTCGGCCAGCGCCAGATCTCCACCATCTTCACCCAGGCCAACCAGTACCGGGTGGTGCTGGAGGCCGATGCGCAGTTCCAGCTCGGGCCCGAGGCGATCGAGCGCATCTTCGTCGCCACCGCCGACGGCGGGCAGACGCCGCTGGCGGGCATCGCCCGTGTCTCGACCCGCAACGCGCCGCTGCTGGTCAGCCACATCGGTCAGTTCCCCGCCGCGACGGTGTCGTTCAACCTCGCGCCCGGCGCCTCGCTCGGCGAGGCGGTCGAACAGATCGAGGCCGCCTCCGCGGCGATCGGGCTGCCGGCGTCGATCGAGCTGCGGCTGCAGGGCGCGGCCCAGGCCTTCCGCAACTCGCTGTCCAGCACGCTGTGGCTGATCCTGGCTGCGGTGGTGGTGATGTACATCGTGCTGGGTGTGCTGTACGAGAGTTTCATCCACCCGGTGACGATCCTGTCCACCCTGCCCTCGGCCACGGTCGGCGCGCTGGCCGCGCTGCTGCTGAGCGGGCGCAGCCTCGACCTGATCGCGGTGATCGGCATCATCCTGCTGATCGGGCTGGTGAAGAAGAACGGCATCATGATGGTCGACTTCGCGCTCGAGGCCGAGCGCGAGCAGGGCCTGGCCCCGCGCGATGCGATCCACCGCGCCGCGCTGCTGCGCTTCCGCCCGATCCTGATGACCACGCTCGCGGCATTGTTCGCAGCGATCCCGATGATGCTCGCGAGCGGCTCGGGCGCCGAGCTGCGCCAGCCGCTGGGCCTGGTGATGGTCGGCGGCCTGCTGGTGAGCCAGGTGCTGACGCTGTTCACCACGCCGGTGATCTACCTGTTCTTCGACCGGCTGACGCGGAACCGCACGCGCGCGCCCGCCGCGGAACCGGCCGCAGGCTGATGGACACGCAGCGCGTCAACCTCTCGCGGCTGTTCATCGAGCGCCCGGTCGCGACCATCCTGCTCGCGATCGCGGTGGTGCTGGCGGGCATGCTCGCCTACCGCATGCTGCCGGTGGCGCCGCTGCCACAGATCGACTACCCGGCGATCCAGGTCAGCGCCTCGCTGCCGGGCGCCAGCCCCGAATCGATGGCCGCCACCGTGGCCACGCCGCTCGAACGCGCGCTCGGCACCATCCCCGGCATCACCCGGATCAGTTCCACCAGCAGCCAGGGCAATGCCCGGATCGACCTTGAGTTCTCGCTCGACCGCAACGTCGACGAGGCCGCGCGCGAAGTGCAGGCGGCGATCAACGCCGCGCGCGCGCAGCTGCCCGCGGGCATGCCGGGCATGCCGCAGTACCGCAAGATCAATCCCTCGCAGGCGCCGATCCTGGCGCTGGCGCTGAGCTCGTCGACGATGACGCCGGGGCAGGTGTACGACGTCGCGTCCACCGTCATCGCGCAGAAGATCGCGCAGATCCCGGGCGTGGGCCAGGTCGAGGCCGGCGGCGCCTCGCTGCCGGCGGTGCGGGTGTCGCTCAATCCGAATGCGCTCAACCAGTCCGGGATCGCGCTGGACGAGGTCGCCGGCGCGATCCGCGACGCCAACGCGCTGCGTCCGCTCGGACATGTCGTCCGCGGCGACCGCCAGTGGCAGGTCGAGGCCGGGCTGCAGCTGCGCACCGCGGCCGAGTACCGCGACCTGGTGGTGGCCTGGCGCAACGGACGGCCGGTACGCCTGCGCGACGTCGCCGAGGTCAACGAAGGCACCGAGGACCGCTACGCCGCCGGCTTCCACAACGACCGCGACGCGGTGCTGCTGGTGGTCAGCCGCCAGCCTGGCGCCAACATCATTCGCACGGTCGATGCCATCCACGCGCAGATGGACGGCCTGCGCGCGCTGCTGCCGCCGGACATCGACATGGCGGTGGTGATGGATCGCTCGCCGGTGATCCGCGCCACCATGACCGAGGCCGAGACCACCCTGCTGCTGGCGGTCGCGCTGGTGGTGCTGGTGGTGCTGGCGTTCCTGGGCAGCTGGCGCGCGGCGCTGGTGCCGACGCTGGCGATCCCGGTCTCGCTGTTCGGCGCGCTGGCGATCATCTGGATGCTCGGCTTCTCGCTCAATACGATGTCGCTGATGGCGCTGATCGTGGCCGCGGTGCTGGTGGTGGACGATGCGATCGTGGTGCTGGAGAACATCTCGCGCCACATCGACGCCGGCCTGTCGCCGTGGGACGCGTCGATGCGCGGCGCCGGCGAGGTCGGCACCACGTTGCTGTCGATGAACGTGGCGCTGGGCGTGGTGTTCGTGTCGATCCTGTTCCTGGATGACTTCGTCGAACGCCTGTTCCGCGAGTTCTCGCTGACCCTGGTGGCGGCGATGACGGTCTCGCTGCTGGTCTCGCTGAGCCTCACGCCCACGCTGTGCGCGCGCCTGCTCGGCCGCCACCGGCGCACCGCCGACGTGCCGAAGTGGCAGCGCATGGGCACCCATCTGTCGGACCGGCTGCGCGGGCTGTACCTGCGTTCGCTCGGCGGCACGCTGCGGCATACCACGCTGGCGCTGGCGATCCTGCTCGGGGCGATCGTGTTCAACGCCTTCCTGTTCGCCAAGGTGCCCAAGGGCGTGGTGCCCGAGCAGGATACCGGCCAGCTGCGCGGCTTCGCCCGCGGCGACGACGGCCTCTCGTTCCAGGTGATGCAGCCGAAGATCCAGGCCTACCGCCAGTACCTGATGACCGATCCGGCGATCGCCGACATCTCCGGCTACATCGGCGGCGGGACCGGCGTGAACAACGGCTTCGTCATCATCCAGATGAACCCGCTGTCCGAGCGCGGCGTGTCCAGCCGCGAGGTGATCGACCGCCTTCGCGAAGGCCTGCCGAAGGTCCCCGGCGGCAACCTGTGGCTGTGGGTCGACCAGGACATCCGCATCGGCGGCGGTGGCGGCGGCGACGGCAACTACGACCTGCAGCTGCTGTCCGGCGACATCGAACCGCTGCGCGAATGGACGCCGCGCATCCGCGCCGCGCTCGAAGCGCTGCCGCAGCTGGTGGACGTGGATTCGGGCGGCGACGAGGGCATGCGCCAGGTGGCGCTGGACATCGACCGCAACGCCGCCGCGCGCCTGGGCGTAGACATGCGCACGATCGCCACGGTGCTCAACAACTCCTTCAGCCAGCGCCAGGTCGCCACCCTGTACGACAGCCTCAACCAGTACCGCGTGGTGATGGAACTCGACCCGCGCTACACCCAGACCCCGGACACGCTCGACCAGGTGTTCGCGATCGGCGGCGACGGCCAACGCGTGCCGCTGTCGGCGTTCGCGCGCTGGGAATACGGCATGGCGCCGGACCGGATCCAGCACCGCGAGCAGTTCCTCTCCACCCGGGTGAGCTTCGCGCTGGCGCCCGGCGTGACCCTGGGCGAGGCGGTGGACGCGATCGACGCGGCGATGGCGCGGATCATGCTGCCCAACGACGTACAGGCCAAGCTGGGCGACGAGGCGGGCAGCCTGCAGGAGATGCAGGGCCGCCAGCTGTGGCTGATCCTGGGCGCGGTGCTGGCGGTGTACCTGGTGCTCGGCGTGCTGTACGAGAGCTACATCCAGCCTCTGGCGATCCTCTCGATCCTGCCCTCGGCCGGCATCGGCGCGCTGCTGGCTCTGCTGCTGTTCGACAACACGCTCGACCTGATCTCGCTGCTCGGCCTGTTCCTGCTGGTGGGCGTGGTGATGAAGAACACCATCCTGATGGTCGACTTCGCGCTGGCCGCGCAGCGCGAACAGGGCCTGTCGGCCGATGCCGCGATCCTGGAGGCGGCCAGGCTGCGCTTCCGCCCGATCCTGATGACCAGCCTGGCGGCCCTGCTCGGCATGCTGCCGCTGGTGCTGTCGACCGGCGAAGGCTGGGAAATGCGCAGGCCGCTGGGCCTGGCGATCGTCGGCGGCCTGCTGGTGAGCCAGTGGCTGACGCTGTACACCACGCCGGCCGCGTTCCTGGTGCTGGCGCGGCTGCGTGCGCGTTTCGGGCGGGCGCAGGCGGCGCCGCGGGACGCGGCGCCCGGCGGCCAGTCGCGCGACAGCGGCGCGTGAGTCAGGGCATGGCGGCAGGCGGGCCTTGCTGGCCCTCGATGCCGTCGATGCCCTCGAAGAATCCAAGCTTGCGCCGCCTGGGCAGGCGCTTGAGCTGCCACTCGGCGCGCGAGGCGCTGGCGCGGTCGGAATAGGCGCGGCTGGCGAGCAGGCGCACCGGCCCGCGACCTCGGGTGTAGCGCGCGCCGGTACCGGCCGCGTGCGCGGCCAAGCGCGCATCGACGTCGGTACTGATGCCGGCGTACCAGGTGCCGTCGCCGCATTCGACCAGGTACAGCCACCAGTCGCGGCCACGTGCAGGCATCGCGGGCCGCGGCACCGTGCATCGCGCGCGACTCATCCGGGCCCGTGCTCCGCCGCATGGCGGGCACGCGCCGCTGCCAGTTCCGGCAGGTGTTCCACGGTCCACGCGTACAGCGCGTGCAGGGGCACCACGAGGCTGCGTCCCAGCCCGGTCAGGGCGTACTCGACCTGGGGCGGCACGGCCGGCCGCACGGTGCGCGTCACCAGTCCGTCGCGCTCCATGCGCCTGAGGGTGAAGGTGAGCATGCGCTGCGAAATATCGCCGACCGCGCGCTGCAGCGCGCGATGACGCAGCGGCCCCGGCCAGAGCGCATGGATCACGAACACGGTCCAGCGATCGCCGATGCCGGCCAGCACGTCGGCCGCCGCACGCAGCCCGTCGTCCGGGATGGTCCCAAGGGGAACATGCGTGTGCGTAGCGCCCATGCCGGTGCCTGCTTGTACGGAAACGACCGCAGCCTATCATCGGGATGCGAACTGCCCCGCGACATCGATGGAGCACCACATGGTTTCGATGCACCTGGTTCCGATGCTGCCGGTGCGCAGCATGCCGGCGGCCGTCGACTTCTACCGCCGGCTCGGCTTCGAGGTCGAGCAGCGCAACGACCAGTGGCGCTGGGCGCGCGTGGCGTTGGGCGATTGCCGGCTGATGCTGGACGAGTCGATCGACGTGCATCCCGGTGCGCCGCGCAGCGGCGTGCTGTACCTGTATCCGGACGACGTGGCCGGCTACCACGCGATGGTGCGCGGCAACGGCGTCGAGGTGCCCGCGCTGGAGACCACGTTCTACGGCATGACCGAATTCCGGATCGCCGATCCCGACGGCAACCGGCTGTGGATCGGCCAGGAGGGCGCGGCCCTGCCCTCCGCTGCGCCGGACGCCGGGGGCTGACGCCGACGCGAGGCGTTCGCGCGGCTGCCGACGCGGTCGAGGCGCAAGCGCGCGACGCATCCGGCAGACCAGCGTTGGCCGTGGCTGCCCGCGCGCACCGGCTATCCAGTGCGCGCAGGTCGCGAGGCACGTTTTACTTCTTCGGCGCCAGGTAGCCGTGCATCTTCAGCCAGCGCACCCAGGCGTCGAACCAGCCGGTGCTGGTGGTGTCCTTGGAGTACATGCCGAAGCCGTGGCCACCGCGCTCGTAGTAGTGGAACTCCACCGGGCGCCCGGCCTTCTGCCAGCTCTCGATCAGGCCGAAGCCGGCATTGGAGAACAGGCCATCGTCCGCCGCCAGGGCGACGAACAGCGGCGGCGCGTCGGCCGGGACCTCCAGCGCGGAGATCGGGCCGTAGACGTTGCCGATAAAGGCCGGCTTCGCGTCCTCGCCCGACAGCGCGGTGACCATCGTGAGCATGGCGCCGGCCGAGAAGCCGATCATGCCGATGCGGTCGGGATCGACGTTCCACTCGCTGGCGCGGCTGCGCACCAGCGCGAAGGCGGCACGCGAATCGGCCAGCTGCGGCGCGAGCATGGTGGCCGACTCGCGCGAACCCGGGTCGCGCGGCGGGCGCGGTCCGGACAGCATCTGGCGGATCGACTGCGCGAAGCCGTCGAGGTCGGCCGGCGTCTGGTTGAGCCGGTACTTGAGTACGAACGCGGCCACGCCCTGCTCGGCCAGCGCGCGCGCCACGTCCCAGCCCTCGTTCTCCATCGACAGCGAGCGGAAGCCGCCGCCGGGAGCCACGATCACCGCCGCGCCGGTGGCCTTGCCGGCCTCGGGCAGGAACGGCGTGAGCGTGGCTTCGGTCACGTTGCGCGCGAACACGCGCTCGTACTGGCGGTGCCAGGATTCGTCGACGGTCGCATCGGGCAGCGGGCCGGTCCCGAGCGCGATCGCGTCGGGCTGGGCCGGAACCTCGATAGGCACCATGGCGTCGTCCTGCGCGCTGGCGGCGGTCGACCACAGCAGCGCCACGGCCAGGATCACGCGCCAGCGTTGACGGCCGGGGCGGGTGCGAGGAAGGGGTTGTGTCTGGCTCATCTCTGGACTCCGTGTTGGCGGGACAGGGACCGGTGCCGTTGGTGGTTCGGCGGGACCGGCGGAAGGGGCGGAGCGCCCGCAGCGCGGCGGGGCAGCCGCGTCAGCGGGGAATCGCGCGCGCGTGTTCGATTGCGAATGCCGTCGAGCGCGCGGCCACGCCGGTATCGGGCTGGCCGGACCCCACCGAGATCCGGTAGCGGCCGGGCATCACCAGGCGCGTGCCGTCGGCATCCACCGCGCTGAGATCGCGCGGATCGAGGTCGAAGCTCAGCGTGCGCGCTTCGCCGGGCGCCAGGTGCACGCGCCGGAAGCCGCGCAGCGCCAGCCGCGGCAGGTCGTCGCGTTCGGGAAACACCAGGTACAGCTGCGCCACCTCGTCGCCGGCGCGCGCGCCCGTGTTGCGCACCTGCGTGGTCACCCGCAGCCCCTCGTGCGCGCCGCCGGCAGCCTGCTGCAGCTGCAGCGGGGTGTACTCGAAACGGGTGTAGCTCAGGCCGTGGCCGAACGGATACACCGGCGCGCCTTCGAAATAGCGATAGGTGCGCCCGCGCATGTCGTAGTCGCCGAACGGCGGCAGATCGTCCACCGAGCGGTAGAACGTCAGCGGCAGGCGCCCGGCCGGATTGACGTGCCCGGCGATCACGTTGCCCACCGCCAAACCACCGGACTGGCCCGGGTACCAGGCTTCGACGATCGCGTCGGCGTGGCGTTTCGCCCACGCCAGGTTGACCTGGCTGCCGTTCATCAGCACCACCACCAGCGGCTTGCCCGTGGCCCGCGCGGCCTCCAGCAACGCCTGCTGGTCGGCCAGCAGGTCGAGCGAGGTCTTGTCGCCGCCCTTGAAGCCGGGCACCTCGATCGGTGCCTCCTCGGCCTCGAGGTCGGAGGTCAGGCCGACCACCGCCACCAGCACGTCGCTCGCGTCGGCGACCGCGCGCATGTCGTCCATCGGCGTGACCGACACCCGCTTCCACAGCAGGCCGATCCCGGTGAGGATGCGCGCCTGCGTCCGCACCGTGATCGGGTAGCGGCGCCCGCCTTCCAGCGGCACGGTCTTCATCGTCGGCAGGCTGTTCCACGAGGCGCCGGCGAGATCGACGAAGGGCTTGCCGTCGAATTCCATCTCGCCGTTGAAGCCGCCGATGCCCAGACGGTAGTGCCCCGTTTCCGGCGGGACGAGATAGCCGGTCCATTCCACCTGGTGCACGTCGCGCACCTGCGCCAGATCCAGGCTGCGCGAGTTGACGTCGGGCTCGACCCGGCTGACCACGGGCTCCGTATCGAAACCGGTACGCGCGATCCAGGCATCGAGCTCGCCCGGCGCGAAGCGCGCGGGCGGCGCCTCCGCGGCGTTGTAGTAACGCGCCAGCAGCCCGGGTGCGCCGTCGGGCGTGCGCAGCGCACTGGTGGGAACGGGATCGCCGTCGGTGTAGGTCTCGCCGAACGCGGCGTGGCGCACCTGCGCCTGCGGCATCGCGCGGCGCAGGCCTTCGAGCACCGACACCGGCGGCGCCGACTGCGGCGAGGAATAGTTCCCGCGCAGCACCCGGGTGGCATCGCCCAGCGGTCCGATCACGCCGATCCTGGCATCGGCGCGCAGCGGCAGCACGCCATCGTTCTTCAGCAGCACCAGGCTCTTCTCCGCCGCCTCCAGCGCGAGCTCGCCGTGTTCCGGCGCCCCGACCACGTCCGGCGAGACGGTGTGGGTGGACAGCGCGCGCAGCCCCGGCAGGTCGCCGTTGCGGTAGCGCGCGGCGAACAGGCGCACCAGCGCGCGATCGATATCGGCCAGGGTGATCAGGCCGCGCGCGAGCGCTTCGCGGTAGGGCTCGGTGAGTCCGTCGGTATCGGTGAGCGTGGCGCCGTTGCATTCGCTGTCCACGCCCGCGCGCAGCGCCGCGGCCACCGCGGCGGCCGCATCGGGCGCGAAATGGTGGTTCCGGTGGATGTCGCCGACGGCGTCGCAGTCGGACACCACGTAGCCATCGAAGCCCCAGTCGCGGCGCAGCACGTCGCCCAGCAGCCATTCGCTGGCGCAGGCCGGCACGCCGTCGACGCGGTTGTAGGCGCACATGATCGAACCCGCGCCGCCCTCGACGATCGCTGCGCGGAACGCGGGCAGGTAGGTGTCTTCCACGTCGCGACGCGACACGAAGACGTTGGCGTGGTGGCGCGTGGATTCCGGGCCGCTGTGGACCGCGTAATGCTTGGGCGTGGCGATCACGTCGTACTCGCCCGGGCGCTCCCCCTGCACCCCGCGCACGTAGGCCACGCCCATGCGCGCGGCGAGGAAGGGATCCTCGCCGTAGGTTTCCTGGCCGCGGCCCCAGCGCGGATCGCGGAAGATGTTGATGTTCGGCGACCAGGTGTTGAGCCCGGTACCGATGCGCCCCGTGCGCCCGGTCTCGCGCGCGAGCGCATGCAGGCCGCGCACCTCGGTGCCGATCACGCCGGCCACGCGTCGCACGAGCGCTTCGTCGAAGGTGGCGGCCAGGCCGACGGGCTCGGGGAAGTTCGTGGTGGGCAGCGTGCCCAGTGCGCCGTGCAGCGATTCGGTCCACCAGTTGTAGCGCGGCACGTCGAGGCGCGGGATCGCCGGCGCGGTGTTGAGCAACTGGCCGAGCTTTTCGTCGCTCGTCATGCGCGCGACCAGCGCCTCGGCCAGGGCCTGCGCCTCGGGCGGCGCGGCGGGCGCGCGGTCCTGCGCCGGCAGCGAAGCGGCAGCGAGCAGCAGGACCACGGCGGGCAGCAGGCGGCACATGCGGTCGAAGCGGTGCGTCATGGTGTCCCCTTGTGTCGCGGACCGATGGCGCCTGCGCCCGCATCCGCGCGGGGCGGGGGATGGGCGCGACGTCGTCGGAGGTACAAGGCTGCCCACCTCCGCCGGCCGGTACCAATCGAATTACGGGTATGCGTCATAACCGTTTAGGGATGCGGACGCGCCGCGGTGCAGGTGCGACCGGTAGACAGCGCATGCGGCGGACGCGTTGCGACGTGCAGGCGTCCACCCGCGGGAAGCGGTCGCGGCTGTCGCCGGCATGCGGCCTTCGCCGCGTCCGATGCACGCGTGAGGCCGGATGCATGCGCGCACCAAGGCGCCGGAGATGCGCGCAAGGCATCCCTCTCGTTCGCTGCGACGCCTGCTGCGCGGACGCCAGGCGGAACCCGTGTCCAGGGCCACGGCGTCACGCGCGGATCGCCCCGCGGCTGTCCGGATTCCGAGGCCGACGCGTCCTCACCCGATCCTCGTTCAGCCGCATTCATGTGCCGCCACGCGCATGCACGCGCAGTCACGCGGCCCCGACGAACCCTCTGCTCCACTTCCGCGCATGACCCCCGTGCTGCAGATGCCCGCTCCCGCCCCGCCCGCCACGCTCGAGGCGCGCGCACGCGCGCGGCTGCGCGTCGAAGGCGCCCTGCCGCTGCCAGGCCGTGGCCACACGCTCGACCGCTGGCGCGCGCTCGCCGCGATGGGCGCGGAGGACCTGGCGCTGGTGAAGGTGCTGGAGGCCCATCACGACGCGGTCGCGATCCTGGCGGAGCTGGGTGGCGCGCCAGCGCCGGCCGGCACCCTGCTCGCGGTGTGGGCGGCCGAAGGTCCGCAGTCGACCGTGCGCCTGCACGACGACGGCCACGGTCCGCGCCTGCACGGGCGCAAGCCCTGGTGCTCGGGCGCCGGCTTCATCGACGCGGCCCTGCTCACCGTGCAGGCCGGCGATGCGCGCCAGCTGGTGCGGGTGTCGACGTCGTCCTCCGGCATCACGCGCCCGGCGTCGGGCTGGGAAGCCGTCGGCATGGCCGCGATCGAGAGCGGACCCGTCGACTTCGACAACGTGCGCTGCGAACCGGTCGGCGCGCCAGGCGCGTACCTCGCGCGACCGGGCTTCTGGCACGGCGGGGCGGGGATCGCCGCCTGCTGGTTCGGCGCGGCGACCGCGATCGCCGCGCGCATGGCCGACCCGGCACGCGTCGCGCGCGACCCGCATCTGGCCGCGCACCTGGGCCGCGCCGACATGGCGCTCGGCGGCGCCGCCGCGCTGCTGCGCGAACTCGCGGCCCGGATCGATGCCGATCCCGCGCGGCCCTACCGGCGCGAGGTGGTGCGGGTGCGCTCCGTGGTCGAACGCGCCTGCCACGACGTGCTCGACGCCGCCGGCCGTGCGCTCGGCCCCGGCCCGCTGTGCGGCGACCGCGTCCACGCGCAGCGCTGCGCGGACCTGTCAGTGTTCGTGCGCCAGAGCCACGCCGACCGCGACTGGGCGGCACTGGGCCAGGACGTGGCCGCGATCGAAGGAGCGACCCCATGGCCGCTGTGACCGTGCGACGCATCGTCGGCGCGGGCAACGACGAGGCCGAGTGGCGCGCGTCGCGCTGGCTGGGGGACCTGGCCGACAAGGACGCCGGCGTGCTGCTGTCGGGCCACCGCCGGCTGCTGGTGCTCTCGCCCCATCCCGACGACGAGACCCTGGCCTGCGGCGGACTGATGCACGCGGCCGCGCGCGCGGGACTGGAGGTGGCGCTGCTCGCGGTCACCGATGGCGAAGCCTGCTATCCCGGCGATCGCGCCTGGACGCGCGCACGCCTGCGCAGCCATCGCCCGCGGGAACTGGCGCATGCGCTCGCGGCCCTGGACGTGGACGCGCGCATCTATCGCGCCGGGCTGCCGGATGGCGGCGTGTCGAGCGCGTTCGACATCCTGCTGGCGGCGATCAACAGCCTCATCCGTCCCGGCGACCTGGTGCTGGCGCCGTGGGAGCGCGACGGCCATCCGGACCACGATGCCGTCGGCAACGCCGCGTTGCGCGCCGTGCCCGCCACCGGCGCGCGCCTGCTGCGCTATCCGGTGTGGGCCTGGCACTGGCTCGACCCGGCCGCCGCGCACGCACCGTTCAATGCCTTCCGCGTGCCGCTGTCGCCCGCCGCGCACGCCGCCAAGCGCGAGGCGGTCGCGTGCTTCGCCTCGCAGCTCGGCACCGGCGTGCCGCCGGTCGCCGATCCGATCCTTCCGCCGCACGTGGTCGCGCGCTTCGAGCGTCCGTTCGAGGTCTACCTGCGGTGAGTCTGGCGCAGTACTTCGACTCGGTGTGGCGCGAAGGGGAGGACCCGTTCGGCTACCGCCACCGCTGGTACGAGGCGCGCAAGCGCGACCTGCTGCTGGCCACCCTGACGCGCCCGACGTACGACCGCGCCTGGGAGATCGGCTGCGCCAACGGCGAACTCACGCGCGCCCTGGCGCCACGCTGCGCATCGCTGCTCGCCACCGACCTGCATCCGCGCGCGGTGGCGGTCGCGCGGCAGGCCTGCGCGGACCGGGCGCACGTGCGCATCGAACGCATGGAACATCCTCGCCAGTGGCCCGCGGGCGTGTTCGACCTGGTGGTCGTGGGCGAGATGGGCTACTACCTCGACGACGCCGCGCTGGATGCGTTCGCCGACAGGCTGGCGGCCAGCCTCACGCCGGGGGCGCTGCTGCTGGCCTGCCACTGGCGCCACGATTTCGAGGGCCGCGGCAGCCCCGCCGATGCGGTGCATGCACGGCTGGGCGCGATCGCGGGGCTGGCCCCGGTGCTGCGCTATGCCGATGCCGATTTCGTGCTCGAAGGCTGGAGCGGCGATTTCGTCTCGCCCGCACAGCGGGAGGGCCTGCGGTGATCGGCGTCCTGGTGCCTGCGCACGACGAGGCCGCGCTGATCGGCGGATGCCTGGACGCGATACGCGCCGCGGCCGCATGTCCGCGGCTGGAGGGCGAGCCGGTCCTCGTCGTGGTGGCGCTCGACCGCTGCCGCGACGACTCCGCCCGCATCTGTGCCGATGCGGGGGTGGCGACCGTGCGCCTGGACGCGCGCAACGTCGGCCGCGCGCGTGCCGCGGCGGCGGAGTCGCTGCTGCAGGCCGGCGTGCGCTGGCTGGCCTCGACCGATGCCGACAGCCGCGTGCCGCGGGACTGGCTGTCGGCGCAGGTGGCCTGCGGCGCGGACGCGTTCTGCGGCACGGTCCGGGTCGGCGACTGGCTCGACTACGGCGCCGCGGTACGCGAAGCCTTCTTCGCGCGCGAACACCATCGCGACGAGCACCCGCACGTGCACGGCGCCAACCTCGGCGTCGCCGCGGCCGCCTACCGCGCGGCGGGCGGATTCCCGCCGCTGGCCGCGCACGAGGATCATGCGCTGGTGCGGGCACTCGCCGACGCCGGCTGCTCGATCGCCCGTCACGCCGCGCCCGCGGTCACCACCAGCGCCAGACGCGATGCCCGCGCGCGCCAGGGCTTCGGCGACCACCTGCTCGCACTCGAACACGCCCTGGCCTGAGCCGCGGCGCGGCGGTCGCGTTCCGGGCGTGCCCTTCCAACCGGGGGCAACCGGGTGTCCACGAGCGTGCGACGCGCGCCGGGCACACATCACCGCCCACGTTGTCGGAACAAGCGAAGCGCATCCGGCATCCCGACTTGGGTTGCAGCACCACTCTGCTTGCGATGCGCGCGTCGCCGTCGTCGTCCTCGTGGGCCGCCCACCCGGACGATCTAAGCGCTTCCGGGCTGCTCATGGCACCACCGCCGTGCGCATGTTCAGTCGCCTTGCATGCGCCGCCGACTACACTCCGGCCCCTGCTCCATCCGTGCGTCCGCCCCCGCCCCTCCGCCCATGTCCGCTGCCCTGCGTCCCGTCCGCGTCCTGTCCTGCCTGCTGTTCGCCGGCATCCTGGCCGCGTGCGGCGCGCGCGACGGCCGGCAGCGCGCCGAGGCCCCGCCCCTGGGGGACGCCTTCAGCTCCGAGGACACGTACGCGCGCGACTACCGGGTGCCGCCGCTGATCGCCTGCGAGGCTGCGCGTCGCGCCCTGCTCGGCCAGGGCTACGTGATCGCGAAGCAGGCGGCCGACTCGCTGGAAGCGACCAAGGTATTCCAGCCGCAGTCGGACGTGCACACCCAGCTCAACGTGCGCGCGACCTGCGTCGAGCGCGCACCGGGCGGCTCGATCGTGTTCCTCAACGCGGTGCAGGACCTGCACGCGCTCCAGGCGCAGTCGAGCTCGGCCAGCGTGGGCGTGAGCATGATCGGCTCGGTTTCGGTACCGGTGCCGATCGGCAGCGGCAGCGCCAACCTGGTGCGGGTGGGCAGCAACACGGTGCAGAACCAGGACTTCTACCAGCGCCTGTTCGACCGCATCGGCCATTACCTGCCCGGGACGCCGGACGTCCGTCCGCCGGTCGCCGAACCGGATGTCCCGCCCGACCCGGTGATCATCGAACCTCTGGACTGAGTGCGCCGACCCCGGCTCGCGGCCGCGGTGCCGTCGCCTCCCGGTCGCGAGGCATGAGTACGAAAGCGCCACGACGCTCCGCCACATCGCAACCCGCGGCCTGCGCAGCGGCCCTCGCGTTCACCCCGACATGCACACCCGCGGGCGATGATGCAGCGATGGCCGACGCTGCCTGCCAGCTTTTCCTGGTCTACGTCGAGACGCGGACCTCGCCGCATCCGGATCCCGCGCCCGACCTGGTCGCGCTGGCCCCGGGCCTGTACCTGACCGAATCGGCGCAGACGCGCTCCCGGCTCTACCACGCGCTCAAGCGCCGATTGGATCCGGTGCGGCTGATGGTCGCGCCCTTGGCCGACGATCCCAAGTTCAAGGGCATGCAGGCAGGCGCGCTGGCCTGGCTGCGCAGCCGGCCGCGCCGGCGTGGCGCCGACGCCCCCGACGCTTGAGCGGCTAGCGCAGCAGCATGTCCACGACCAGGCCCGTGGCCAGCGCCACAAGCAGGTAGCGCCCGTCGTTCTGGCGAACCCACCGGTGTCCACGCGGCGGGGCATCGAGTCCGATCCGGCCGTAGTCGTCGATCCAGTAGCCGTCGAGTTCGTGCACAGGCAGGCGATCGCCCTTGCGCCAGGCCTGCCTGACCCAGCCCGGAGGCGGCGCCTTGGCGTGGTGCGGGCCGCCGGCATGCGCGGGCGGGCCCTTGCCGCGCGCGTGCGGAGGCGGATCGGCCCAGACCGGGGCACCGGCCAGGCACAGGGCCAGGCCGGTCGCCAGCGGCAGGAGGTGGCGCGAATGCGTCTGGATGGAGGCCATGGCCGGCTCCTCGCTCATGTGTGTGTGTGCACGGACGGTAGCCCCTGCGCCGTCAACGCGGGGCCAACGCGGGCGCCCGGGTGCAGCGCCAGCCAGCCGGCGCGAAGCGGGGAGGGTGGACGGATGTCGAACCAGCACGCGCTGGTGCGTCGAACCGGCATCCCTGCCAGGATCCCGTGCCCATGCCACTCCCCGCGTCCGCCGCTCCAGCCCTCGACCGCAACTGGTCCCTGGTCGCCGCCGGGGCGGTGCTCGGCTGCGTCGGCATCGGCGCACTGTTCTCGCTGGCGGTGCTGCTGACGCCGATGGGCGCGGCCACCGGCTGGTCGCGCACGGGGATCTCGATGGCGATGACGCTGGCCTTCCTCACCAGCGGCATCGCGGGTTTCGGCTGGGGCATGCTCGGCGACCGCATCGGGCCACGCCCGGTGGTGACGGCCGGCGCGGTCCTGCTCGGGCTGTCGCTGCTGCTGGCCAGCCGCGCGACCAGCCTGCTGCAGTTCCAGCTCGCGTTCGGAGTTCTCATGGGCGTGGCGGTGGCCAGCTTCTTCGCCCCGGTGATGGCGGCGACGGCGGCGGCGTTCGAGCGCCGGCGCAACCTCGCCGTGTCGCTGGTGTCGGCCGGCGTGGGGGTGGCGCCGATGACGATGTCGCCGCTGGTGGCCTGGCTGCTGACCCGCTACGACTGGCGCGAGACGCTGCTGCTCACCGCGCTGCTGGCATGGGCGCTGGCGCTGCCCGCGGCCTGGTGCGTGCGCGCCGCGCCGGTCGCGCCAGCGGCCGCCACGCAAGACGGCCCGGCCGCGGACCGCATGACCCTGGCGCAGGCGCTGCGCTCGCGGCCGTTCCTGGTGCTGGCGCTGGCGTTCTTCGCCTGCTGCGCCGCGCATTCGGGGCCGATCTTCCACACCGTCAGCTATGCGGTGGGCTGCGGGCTGTCGGTGACCGCGGCAGTGACGATCTACAGCACGGAAGGCGCGGCCGGACTGGGCGGGCGGCTGCTGTTCGGCCTGCTCGGCGACCGCTACGGGGCGCGTCGGGTGCTGGTCGCGGGCCTGTCCCTGCAGGCGCTGGCCGGCGTCGCCTACCTCGCGGTGAGCGGACTCACCGGCTTCTACGCGGTGGCGTTCGTGTTCGGCCTGGCCTACGGCGGCACGATGCCGCTGTACGCCTCGCTGGCGCGCGAGGCGTTCGCGCCGCGCATCCTCGGCGGGGTGATCGGCGCGATGACGCTGCTGTCGGGGCTGGGGATGGCCCTGGGTCCGCTGGCGGGCGGCTGGCTGTTCGACCGCTACGGCAGCTATGCCTGGATGTACGTCGGCACATTGCTGCTCGGACTGGCGGCGGCGGCGATCGTCGCCTGCTTCCCGCGGCCGGCCGGCGGGCACACGCGCACCCGGCTGGAGGCGCGCACCGCGGCCACGTGAGCGCAGCGCCTCAGGCCGCGATATGCGGCGGTGCGAGCACGGGCGCGATGTCCAGTTCGACCGCCATGCCGGCGCGGCGCGCGCGGCGCGCGCAGGCACTGGCGTAGTCGTTGGCGGCGTCGAGCTCGCTGAAGTAGCCGTCGACGATGCAGTCGCGCGTCACCGACCATCCGCCCTGGATATCGGGCCGTACTTCGATCCGGATCCTGGCCTGGTTCATCGTGCACCTTCGCGGGACTGTCTGCGGGAGGCGCATCCTAGGGACGCCAACGTCAAGATTCCGTGGCGAATTCCGGTCGCGCGGATGACAGCGCGAGAGATGGTGGGGGCGGTCACATCCGGGCGTGGCGCGCGCCGATCCGGGCGCCCAGCAGCGCGGCCGCCGCCAGGGTCGCGGCTACGGCCAGCAGGGCGAAGACCAGGCTGGCGCCCTGGGCGACGAAGCCGATCAGCGCCGGGCCCGCCAGCACGCCGGCGTAGCCGAACGTGGACACCGCCGGGATCGCCAGGTGCGCCGGCATCCGGCGTTGCTCGCCGGCGAGCGAGAACATCACCGGCACGATGTTGGCGCAGCCCACGCCCAGCAGCGCATGGCCCGCGAGGCTGGCGCCCAGCCCCGGCGCGAGCACCGCCAGCGCAAGGCCGCACGCCCCCACCGCGCCGCCCGCGAGCACCGTCGGTGCGCGCCCCAGCCGCGCGATCACGCCGTCGCCCACCAGCCGGGTCGCGGTCATCGTCAGGTTGAAGGCGACGAAGCCCCAGCCCGCCTGCGCCACCGCGATGCCGCGCACCTCGTGCAGGAACACCGCGCTCCAGTCGAGCATCGCGCCCTCGGCGAGGAAGCTCACGAAGCACACCGCACCGATCGCCACCACCACGCCGCGCGGCAGCGCGAACACCGGCGCGTCGTTCGGCGCACGATCGCGCCGCCAGGCGCGCATCGACGCCGCGCACAGCAGCGCGGCGATGGCCGCCACGGCCAACGTCGCTGCCAGCGGGCCGCGACCGGTCCCCAGCACCACGGTGGCGAGCAGCGCGCCGGCCAGGCTGCCCACGCTGTAGAACGCGTGGAAGCCGGACATCATCGGCCGCGCGGCTTCGCGTTCGACCACCACCGCCTGGATGTTCATGGTGCAGTCCATCGCCCCGACCGCGGCGCCGAACAGCAGCAGCACCAGGCCCAGCAGCCACGCATCGGGCACCAGCGCCAGCAGCGGCAGCGCGGCCAGCATCAGCACCGTGCTGCCCAGCATCACGCGGCGGCAGCCCTGGCGCGCGGCCAGCGCGCCGGCCAGCGGCATCGCCAGCAGCGAGCCCAGCCCCAGGCACAGCAGCACCAGGCCCAGTCCGGCCTCGTCGAGGCCGGTGCGCAGTTTCGCGAACGGCACCAGCGGCGCCCAGGTCGCGATGACGAAACCGGGAATGAAGAACGCCGCCCGGGTGGCGTGCTGCTGAGCGCGACGTGGATCGATAGCCAAGGCGAATGCGCGTCCTTCGGAGG
The DNA here is from genome assembly GCF_029887935.1 of Luteimonas kalidii. GTDB lineage: Bacteria > Pseudomonadota > Gammaproteobacteria > Xanthomonadales > Xanthomonadaceae > Luteimonas > Luteimonas kalidii. The sequence goes on from NZ_JARXRO010000016.1 coordinate 142,252, forward strand.
GCCCGCCACCATAGCGGGCGCGGCGCCGGCGCGGAATGGTCCGTTGGCAACCGTTCCCGGGTGCGCTGCGCTTACCCGGGGCACGATGGTCCCGATGCAATCCCCCAACCATCCGGTCCGCCGACGCTGCCGACCACCTGCGCTGGCGACGCGACGGTGGAATGTCCATGCGCTCTTCCCGGATCCCCTTGGGGCGCATGCGCCCCGGAGGCTCCTCACGTGCACCATTGCGCGTGGTCGCGCCTCGCGTCGTCCTCCACGCCGTGTACGTTCCGCACGCCACGGCCCACGCCGACCCCGCCGCGCACCACCCGCCTCCGTTTGCGGCACCATACGGGCCGCACAGGTCACGCCCGGGGGTCCGATGTCGCGTTTCCGTTTCGCCACCTGCATGGCCGCCTGGCTGCTGGCCGGCGCCGTCTCCGCCGCGCAACCGCCGGCATTCCCCTGGCCCGACGGCCAGCGCGCCGCGGTGAGCCTGGCCTACGACGACGCGGTGCCCTCGCAGCTGGACAACGCGATCCCCGCGCTCGACCGCCACGGCCTCAAGGGCACCTTCTACCTGACCCTGGCCGCCGATCCCGTGCGCGACCGGCTCGAGGAATGGCGCGCCGCCGCGCGCAACGGCCACGAGCTCGGCAACCACAGCCTGTTCCACCAGTGCTCCGCGCAGGGGCCCGGGCGCGAGTGGGTGCAGCCGGAGCAGGATCTCGACGCGATCACCGCGGCGCAGATGCGCGCCCAGGTGGCGCTGGCCAACACCATGCTGCACGCGATCGACGGCAGCACCGAATTCACCTTCACCGCGCCCTGCGGCGACCGCCGCGCCAGCGATGGCGACTACATCGGCCTGGTCGCGCCGCTGTTCCTGGGCATCAAGCTGGTCGGCGGCACGGTGGTCGAGGACATGTGGACGCTGGATCCCGCCGCGGTGCCGGTGACGGTGCCGGTCGATGCGAGCGGCGACGAGCTGATCGCGCTGGTCGAAGAAGCCGGGCGCCGCGGCACGATGGTCAACTTCACCTTCCACGGCATCGGCGGCGACCACCTGACGGTGGGCAACGCCGCGCACGAAGCGCTGCTCGCCCACCTCGCGCAGCATCGCGACCGCTACTGGACCGACACCTTCCGCAACCAGATGCGCTGGGTGCGCGATCGCCAGGCGGAGTCCGCGGCGCAGCGCTGACGCGCAGGCGCGCTCAGTCCCCGGCGTCGGCCCCGGCGTCGGCGTCGATGCCGCGGCCGGTCGCGGCCCACCAGATCCCGCCGTAGAGGTGCGCCAGGTAGGTGGCGTCGTCGTACGCGGCCGGCGGATGGCCGACCGCGGTGACGAACACGCGCCCGCCATCGAAGGCGTGGTACCAGGCGACCGGGTGGTCGGCGCCCATGCCGCGCGCGACCTGCCCGGGCCAGATGCGGGTGGGATCATAGCTGCGTTCGTCCACCGACAGCACCGTGCGCAGCCCGTCCACCAGCGGCGGCCCGAACTCGTACCACTCGTCGCTCCAGGTCCAGCGCGCGGGCAGCGCGAACGTTGCCGGGAACGCGGGGTCGGCCACCCGCACCAGCGCGGTCTGCACCATCGGATGGATGCGGAACGTGCGGCCGATCATGCGTTCGAACCAGGGCCAGTCCCCCGGCGGATTGAAGATCAGCGCGCGGTGCACGGCCACCACCCCGCCGCCGGCGCGCACGTAGTCCTCCAGCGCCGTGCGCTGGGCGGCGCGCAGTTCGTCGCCCGGCGTGTTGAGCAGCACAATCGCGTCGTAGCTCGACAGCTCGCCGTCGAACGGCGAGGTATTCCAGGTCCAGTCCAGGTCGAACCCGTGCTGCCGCGCCAGCTGCTCCAGGCGCGGCTGCGCCACCACGGTGTAATCGTGGTGGTAGCGATTGGGCACGGCGACCACCAGCACCCTGAACTGGTCGTCCGCGGCGGCGGGCACGGCGGCGAGCAGCCACCACAGGACGAGCGCGGCGAAGAGTGTCTTCATCGCCGCATGGTACCGGTCGCCGCAACCGTGCCGGCTCGCCCCTGGCCGGGGCCGCGGCAACCCGCAGCGGGGTCGACCCCCTCGCGAGCGTGCCCGGTGCGCGTCCATCGCCCCTTCCGGGCAGCATGCCCCGTGGGCTCGCAGCCCACCTTCGCGTGTCCCTCGCATCACCGCTGCGATGCTGCGGCTCCCCCACCCTCCCCCGGAGCGCCCGATGGGCCGTCCCCGCAAACGCCGTGCCCGTGCCACCACCGCCAGCGCCCAGCTGGTCGAACTGGGCGCCGCTGCGCCCCTGGTCGCGGCGGCGCGGCTCTCGCGCATGGCCCTGGCAGGGGCCAACCCGTCCGCGCGCGACCGCCGCGAGTTCAGCGGCATGGTGAGCGAGAAGCAGGCGGCGTTCGCCCAGTCCTGGGCCGCGATGTGGGCCGAGGCCTGGAGCCTGCAGGCACAGCTGGCGTGGTCGTGGTGGCTGTCGCCGACTGCCGCCGCGCAGGCGCGGCTGCGCCGGACGGCCTCGACCGGCTTCGACCGGATCATGGCCAGCGGCGTGGCGCCCTGGCATCGCCAGGTGCTGGCCAACGCGCGGCGACTGCGGAGCTGACGCGCCGCCCGGGCAGCCGGCATCCGGCGGCATCCGGCGCGGCCTGCGGTGGACAGGCCACCGTCCCGTGCATGACGCCGGTCGGGCCAACCGGTGAGTCCGTTCGCGGCGCGAAGCCCCCCGCGACGCCGCTACACTACCGCCGCGCACGGAACCTTCGGCGGCGCCGCCGGTCCCACGACGCGGACAGGGGAGAGCGGGTGGAGGCAGCGAAGATCCATTGGGTGGTCACGCTCATCCGGCGCAACCGGACGCTCTTCTTCGCGCTGGGTTTCGTGGTCCTCGGCACCCATCTGGTCTACCTGCGGGCCGGCCCGCTGATGTGGACCCTGCTCGCGCTGCAGCTGCTGGTGTACCCGCAGCTGGCGTACTGGCGTGCGGCCCGCGCGCGCGACCCGCTGCGCGCGGAGATGCAGAACCTGCTGGTCGACGGCCTGCTGCTCGGCGTGTGGATGGGCGTGTGGGGGCTGCCGCTGTGGATCTCCTTCATGTTCTTCGTCGGCACCTGCCTGAACGTGATGATCTTCATGGGCATGTCGGGGCTGTGGAAGGGGGTCGCCGCGATCGCCGCGGGCGTGGCCGGCGCAGCCGTGTTCAACGGCCTGTCCTTCCGCCCGCATACCGAACTGCATACCAGCCTGATGTGCATCGCGCTGCTGACCGGTTACCTGCTGATCTACGCGCGCGACGCCTACCGCCGTGGCGTGTCGCTGCGCGAGAGCCGGCGCCAGCTCGGCGAGCGGCTCGACGAGATCACGCGGCTGCAGTCGCAGCTGCAGGAACAGGCGCAGCGCGATCCCCTCACCGGCCTGCACAACCGTCGCGCGCTGGACGAGGCGCTGGAGCGCGAACTGGCCGCATGCGCCGCGACCGGCTTGCCGCTGGCGCTGGTCCTGATCGACATCGACCGCTTCAAGCGCATCAACGACACCTACGGCCACCCCGCCGGCGACGAGATGATCCGCCGGCTGGCCGACCTGTTGCGCGATCGGGTGCGCGACGAAGGCCTGATCGCCTGCCGCTACGGTGGCGAGGAGTTCCTGCTGATGCTGCCGGCCACGCCCCTGCACGACGCGGCGGGCCTGGCCGAGGAACTGCGTGCGACGTTCGAATCGCTGCGGGTGGAGGCCGGCGGCCAAGTGATGCGCACCACGCTGTCGATCGGCGTGGCCGGCTGCCCCGAACACGGGACGCACGCACCGACGCTGGTGCTGCGCGCCGACCACGCGCTGTACGCGGCCAAGCTGGGCGGACGCAACCAGGTGGTGCGCGCCGACGCACTGCCGGACCACGCGCCCCCGGTGCCGGCCGCCGCCACCTGACCTGGCACCGGCGGCCGCCGTCTCAGCCGTCGAGCCGCACCGGCCGCCCCGAGCGCGCGGACTGCGCGATCGCCTGCAGGATGCGCACATCGCGCAGGCCTTCTTCTCCCGGCAGCCTGACCGGGCGACCTTCGAGGATCGACAGCGCGAAATCGTCGAGCTCGGCGGCGAACGGGTCGATGTCGGGGAACTCGATCGCCACGCCGTCGCTGCGGCGGCCGCGGTTTCCGTCGTAGAAGAACGCCGGGTCGAGTTCGAACCAGCCGCGCTCGCAATCGACCCGCATCCGGCACATGCCGGAGCCCCGATAGCTGGTGGCGCAATGCGCGAGCACGCCACCGGGAAAGCGCGCGGTCCAGACCACGGTCTCGTCGACCTCGGCGTACTTCACCGGATCGGTCTTCACCTCCATCGCGCTGACCTCCATCGGCTCCTCGCCGGTGAGGTAGCGCGTGGCCTGGAGGGCGTAGATGCCCACGTCGAACAGCGCGCCGCCGCCGGCGAGCGCATGCCGCAGCCGCCACTGCCCGGGGCGGCCGACATCGATCGAGAACGCGGCCTGCACCGTGAGCGGCGCGCCGAACGTGCGCTCGCGCGCCAGGCGGATGCATTCGACGTGGTGCGGATCGTAGTGGCAGCGGTAGGCGGTGCCGAGCAGGCGGCCGGCGTCGCGGCAGGCATCGATCATCGCCTGGCAGCGCTCGACCGACACCTCCAGCGGCTTCTCGCAGAACACGTGCTTGCCGGCGCGCGCGGCGGCGATCGCGTGGCCGGCGTGCAGGGCGTTGGGTGTGACGACGTACACCACGTCGATGTCCGGGTTGTCGCACATCCGGTGCATGTCGTCGTAGCGGTAGACGCTGCGGTCGGGCACGCCGTAGCGCGACTGGAAGCGCGCCACCGTCTCCGGCGTGCCGCTGACCAGGCCGGCCAGCCGGCAATGGCGCGTCTTGAGCAGGGCGGGCGCGATCTGGTGTTCGCTCAGGTTGCCCAGTCCGCACAGCGCGACACCCAGGCGGCGATCGCCAGCGCTCATGATGCGCGTCCCCGCAGCGCGTCATGGCCGACATGGCCGCGCGTGCACACGCATGGGCACGCGGGCGGATGGACGATCATGGCGACTCCCGTACTGCGATGCGGACGTGCATCGTGTCCTGCATGGTCCGCGACCGGGGCACGCGGCGCAACGGCACGTCCGGATCGACGCCACGCAATGATGTCGTCCGGACACGGAGGCGCGGCTGCGGGACGGGTGCGCGCGCCGATCCGTGCAGCGACACCGGATGGTCGTTCGGGCCAGGCGGGGGTTCCGTCGACGCCTGCCTCGCGATACGCAGCGGGCCGGCGTGCCATTCGCGCACGCACGGCACGCGCCGGGCGTCGGCAACAGGCACGCGGCTTGCGAGGCTTGAGGTGCGATGGTTGCAACTGCATCGGTCGCCGCTCGCTGCGCCGCAGCGGGAGACACGTCGCGCGCGCGGGCATACTGCCGCGCGGCCGCCCTGGGCGCCCTGTCCCGACCTCTCCGGAGTTCCTGCATGAAGTCGTTCCTCGCGGCCACGTTCGGCCTGCTGCTCGTCGCCTGCCAGCCCGCCCCGCCTGCCGCCACCGGCGAGACCGAATCGCCCGCACCGGCCACGCCGCCCGCGCTCGTCGACCCCGCCCATATCGACGGCGTGCTGCGCGAGGTGGTCGAACAGGACCGCGCCGTCGGCGTGTCCGCGCTGGTGTTCGAGCGCGGCCAGGAAGCCTATTTCGGCGCGTTCGGCATGGCCGACCGTGAGGCCGGACGCGCGATGGCGCGCGACACCCTGGCGCAGGTCTATTCGATGACCAAGCCGGTGACCGGCGTGGTGCTGATGACGCTGTACGACGAGGGCAGGTTCAAGCTCGATGATCCGCTGTCGACCTACCTGCCCGAATACGCCGACGTGCGCGTGCATGCCGGCGAAGACGCCTCCGGACAGCCGGTGCTCGAAGCGCCGCAGCGGCCGATCCTGGTGCGCGACATCCTGCGCCACACCGCTGGCTTCGCCGCCGCGTTCGAGGACGACGCGGCCGCGCGGCTGTATCGCGAGGCGGGCGTCGACTCGCGCGAGATCACGCTGGAGGAGATGTCGCGGCGCCTGGCGCGCGTGCCGCTGGCCTACCAGCCCGGCACGCGCTGGCTGTACGGCATCTCGGTCGACGTGCAGGCGCGGCTGGCGGAAGTGCTGGCCGGCAAGCCGTTCGCGCAGCTGGTCCAGGAGCGCGTGCTCGATCCGCTGGGGATGAAGGAGACCGCGTACTTCGTGCCGCCGGAGCGGCGCGGCCGGATGATGGCGGTGTACGAGCTCCGCGAAGCGGGCGGCTTCGACCGCCTCCCGGATTCGCCTGCGCTCGACAACGCCTATCGCGAATGGACCATGGCGCCGGGCGGCTACGGCCTGGTGTCGACGCTCGACGACTACATGCGCTTCGGCCGCATGCTGGCCAACGGCGGCGAGCTCGAAGGCACCCGGATCCTCGCCGCCGACACGGTCGCCTTGATGGCCACCGACGACCTGCCCGACACCGTGGGCGACCGCTCCTGGCTGCCGGGCAAGGGCCAGGTGGGCTTCGGCATCGACTTCGCCGTGCGCCATTCGCCGCCTGCGCACCAGGGCGAGGCGTCCGGCGCGGTGGGCGAATTCTTCTGGGACGGCTATGCGAACACGCTGTTCTGGGTCGATCCCAGGCACGACATCGTCGCGGTGCTGTTCACCCAGTCGATCCCGCCCGGCGGTACCGACCTGCACAAGCGCTTCCGCGACGCGGTGTACCACCGCGATGCCGAGGCCTCGTCGGCCAACAAGCCGCCTGCGCCTCCCGATGCAGATGCAGATGCGGACCCGGAGGGCGCACAACCGGATGCGGATCAGGCAGCGGACGCAGCTGCGGACGCGGATGACGAAGCAGATGCAGCCGCAGATGCGGGCGAGGGCACGGGCGCGGACTGACGCGCACCGCGCGACCGGGGGGACCGACGGCGTGTTCGCGCCATGCTCCAGCCCGGTCTGCGCGGCCACGCGTGCGCACACAGCCCGTCGGCTCCAGCGACACCGCGCTCACGCGGCACGCGCGATCGTGACGCCTGCTCCCGACCGGATGACGACGATGGCCAAGACCACCCGCGACGAGGTGCTGGTCGAACTGGACCGCATCGATACGGCGCTCGAGGATCCCGCGAGCGACCGGGCGAGCCTGCTGCGCGAGGCCAGCGATTGGCTGTCCGCGCGGAAGGACATCGAGGCCGCCGATGCACTGTATTTCCGCGAGCGGCTGCAGGCGATCCGGGAGCGGCACGTCGACTGAGCCTCGCTGACCCCGCCTGTGGGTCGGCCAAAGGTGTCGTACCGGGTTGCCCGGGCGCCGCCCCCGCGATGCCGAGCGCCACCGTGGTGCGGAGCGTGGCACGCAGATCGCGGCCGGCAGATCGCAGATTGCGGAGGATCGTGTGGCGGCGCCCTCTGCTGCCCCGCGTAGCCCGGATAAGCGAAGCGCATCCGGGACATTCGCAGCGAAACCTGAGTCGCATCGCCACGGGTCCAACGAGGCAGGACGCAGCCCCCGCCCTGCCTGGCGGATCAGCGCGAAGCGCGCTTGCCGGCCCTGCTGCTGCGCGCCGTGCCGGACATGGTCGTCTTTGCCGTCTTGGCCGGGCGCTTGCGTGCGGCGGCCTTCTTCGAAGCGGCCTTCTTCGTGGCGCCCTTCGAAGCAGCCTTCTTCGCGGCGCCCTTCTTCGCCACGCCCGTCTTCGCCTTCGCCGGGGACTTGCGCACAGCGCGCTTGCCGGCGGCCGCACCCGTCGCACGTGTCGCGGTCTTGCGCGCACCCGCCTTCTTCGCCGGCGTGCTGCGCCTGCCGCCGGACGAGGGCGCCTTTCGGCTGCGCTTGCTGCGCAGGTCGACGATGCGGTTCTCGCCCATCACCTCCTCGTTGCCGGTGACGCGCGCGACCGCGAAGGTCAGCGCCTTGCCGATCCAGCTGCCGGGGCCGTCCCAGTACTCGATGGTGTCGACCGCCACCTCGATCAGCACGACGTTCGGATCGTCCTTGCCGTCAGGGAAGAACGCCTTCATCGCATCGTTCCAGAAGGTGTCGATCAACGCCTGGTCGCGCACCACACTCGCCTTGCCCGACACCGACAGGTAGGTATTCGCATCCTTCGAGGCGTAGGCGATGTTGACGTTGGGATGCCGGCGGATCTCGCCGACCTTGGGCGTGTCGCGCTCGGTCAGGAACCACACCCGCTCGCCGTCGAAGGTGGCGCACTGGGTGGACAGTGGACGGCTGACCAGGTGGCCACCCTTGCCGACGGTCGCCAGCATGGCGATGTCGATCTTCTTCATCAGCTTCGCGAGATGCTCGATTTCCTGCTTGGGTGTCGCCATGGGAGGCTCCGTGGGGCGGGGATGCCGCAGTGTGGCCACGGAGTGCGCGTGGGTGACGTGAAGGCGCGGACCGCCTTGTCCGCGATACGCTTCGCGCATGAACTGCGATGGACCCGATGCGTACCTGTTCCTCTACGGCACGCTGATGCGCGGCGAGTCCGCGCATGCGCGGTTCGCGCTGTCCACGCGCGCGTCCTTCATCGGCGAGGCCTGCGTTCCGGGGCGCCTGATCGAACTCGGTGGCTATCCCGGCCTGGTCGAAGGAGACGGCATGGTCGAGGGCGAGATTCACCGCCTCCTCGATCCCACCCTGCTCGTCGAACTCGACCACTACGAGGAATGCGATCCCGACGCCGGCGCGGATGCCGGGTACGTGCGCGAGCGCATGACCGTGCCCGGATCCGGGCTCCGGGCCTGGGTGTACCGCTATCGCGGGCCGCTCGCATGCGGGCGCATGTTGCCGCAGTCGCGTTGGCGCGGCGCGCTCGCGGGTGCGCGCTGATGCGCTGCGGCGGCCGCGGGACGGGAGAGGCGGTCATCGACGCATCCCGCCGGGGGAGTGCGCAGCATCGGCGAGGCGCGCTCCGCGGATTAACCACCGCGTCGTGAATTCTTCACGCGCGTCTTCCGTGCCGACGCTAGCGTGACCGGCAGTGCCCTGTCAGGAGGTCCGCGCATGACCCAGATCCTGTATGCCCAGGACGAGGCCGGCAATCGCCACAAGGTGATCCAGCGACTGGAGTCGCCCCAGGAAGGAGAGGAGCGGGCCGATCACGGCGCCACGCGCCTGGTCTATACGCTCGACGACGGCAGTCCGGTGCGCCGGGTCGACAACGACACGTTCCAGATCGTCCGCACCGGCGCGTACATCTCCGCAATCAGCGACTGAGGTGCGCCCGCGTCGGCGCTTACGCCGCCGCTGCGGTCAGAGCGAGATCGACTGGCTGAGCGCCTGCCACGAGGGCGGTGCCGGCCAGTCTGCTTCCTGGTTGCCTTCCAGCACGCGGCGCAGGTCGCGCCGGTCGAGTTGCGGTGCCACCCCGTGCAGCAGCGCGAGCGCGTATTCGCGCAGCACCCGCCCGCGCGGCACCACCGCCCAGGTGATGCAGTCGGGAATCTGCGCCGGTGCCGGCAGGATGCGCAGGTCCTCGTCCTCGCGCGGCCCGACCGCCATCTCCGCCAGCAGGCCCGCGCCGAGGCCGGCGCGGACATAGGTCTTGATCAGGTTCGCGTCGCGCGCGGTCATCGCGATCTGCGGTTCCACGCCCGCAGCCGTGAACGCGCGGCGCATCGACGAGTCGGCACGGGTCGAGGATTCGTAGCTGATCAGCGGGTGGCGCGCGAGTTCGGCCAGGGTCGGCGCGCGCTGCAGCGCGGCCAGCGGATGCGTCGCCGGCACCAGCAGCACGCGGCGCCAGCCGTACAGCGGCACCGCCAGCCCGCCCGACGGCGTGCCGCCGGCGGTGCTGATCAGCGCCAGGTCTGCGCCGTCGTGCAGCAGCTGAAGCACCTCGGCGTCGCTGGCCGCCTGCAGGTCCACGTCCACGCGCGGGAACTCGCGCCGGATCGCCGCGATCACCGGCGGCAGCACGTAGCGTGCCTGGGTGTGGGTGGTGGCCAGCAGCAGTCGGCCACTGTATTCGCCGCGCTCGTTGGCGGCGTAGCTGCGGATGTTCGCGGCCTCGGCCAGGATCCGCCTGGCGTGTTCGATCACGCGCTCGCCGGCCGGGGCGATGCCCTCGAGGCTCCGGCCCTTGCGCACGAACAGCTGGAAGCCGAGCTCGTCCTCGAGCTGCTTGAGCTGCTTGGACAGGCCCGGCTGGGTGGCGTGCACGCGCTCGGCCGCGAGCGTGATGTTGAGCCCGGAGTCGGCGATCGCGACGAGATAGCGCAGCTGGGTCAGGGTCATGCGGGAGCGGTCCACGCGGCATCGGTATCAGCCGCAACTTCATCCTTCCATCATGATTGAAAGATGGATTTTGGGAGCATAGCCGCGGCCGCGCTACCTGTCCACGCGGCGCAGCGCGCCGCTTATGCCGTTGCGGCATAAGCGAAGCACAGGTCGCCATTTCCACCGGCGCCCCCGCAATCGCTAGCGTCGCGTCCTCAGACCCGCCACTGCGTCCCGATGCCAGAGCCGTCCGCCAGCACCCGCCTGTTCCCGCTCTTCGCCGACCTGCGCGGACGCACGGTGCTGGTCGTGGGCGGCGGCGCGGTGGCGGCACGCAAGGTCGAGGCGCTGATGGGCACCGGGGCGCGGATCGTGGTCGGCGCGCCGGCGCTGGCGGCGCCGCTCGAGGCGCTGGCCACGGACGGGCACATCGAACATCGCGCGGGCCGGTTCGCGCCGGAGTGGCTCGACACGGCCTGGCTGGCGATCGCGGCCACCGACGCGCCCGAGGTGAACCGGGCCGTGGCCGAGGCCGGCGACGCGCGCCGGGTATGGGTGAACGTGGTCGACGACGTCGAACTGGCACGCGTGCAGTTGCCGGCGCGGGTCGAGCGCGGCCCGCTGCAGATCGCGATCTCAAGCGGTGGCGGCGCGCCGATGCTGGCGCGCTTGGTGCGCGAGGAACTGGAGACCCGGTTCGACGAGTCCTTCGGCGCGCTGGCCGAGCTGCTGGCGCGCAACCGCGACCGCTTCCGCCTGCGCTGGCCGGACCCGGTCGCGCGTCGACGCGTGTTCGAACGGCTGCTGGCCGGCCCGCTGCAGTCGCTGCTGCGCCGACGGCGGCATATCGAAGCCGGACGGCTGCTGGACGGCGTGCTGTCGTCCGGTGCCGGGCCGACGGACGCGCCTGCATCCGTGCCCCGGGCTGCGTCGCCCGCCGGTGGGGCCACGTCCCCCATCGGGGGCGGGCACGTCGCCCTGGTCGGCGCCGGCCCCGGCGACGCCGGCCTGCTCACGCTGCGCGCGCTGCGGCTGCTCAACGAGGCCGACGTGATCCTGCACGATCGCCTGGTCGGCCCCGACGTGCTGCAGCTCGCCCGCCGCGACGCCGAGCGCATCGAGGTCGGCAAGCGCGGAGGTGGGCAGGCCACGCCGCAGGCCGACATCAACGCCCTGCTGGTGGAGCACGCCGCCGCCGGCCGTCGCGTGGTGCGCCTGAAGGGTGGCGACCCGTTCGTGTTCGGACGCGGCGGCGAGGAACTCGAGGCGCTGCGCGCGGCCGGCATCGATTACGAGGTGGTGCCCGGCATCACCGCGGCCGCGGCCTGCGCCGCGTACGCCGGGATCCCGCTGACCCATCGCGACCACGCCCAGTCGGTGCGCCTGGTCACCGCGCACGGGAAAGGCTCGCTCGACACCCTCGACTGGCCCGCGCTGGCGCAGGAGCGGCAGACGCTGGCGTTCTACATGGGCGTGGCGCGGCTGGACGTGCTGCAGGCGCAACTGCTGGCCCACGGCCGCGCGCCCGACACCCCGTTCGCGATCGTCGAGAACGGCACGCGGCCGGAGCAGCGGGTGGTGACCGGCCGGCTAACCGATTTGTCACATCTGGCGCAGCGGCACGCCGTACAGTCGCCGGCGCTGCTGATCGTCGGCGAAGTCGCCGCGCTGGCCGGCGCCCTGCACTGGTTCGGCGACGCCCCGCTCGGCGCGGACGACCTGCCGCTCGCGGACGCCGCCTGACCCCCCTTTCCAGACCCCGAGGCATCGACCATGGCCCTCTACGACAGCATCCTCGACACCATCGGCAACACCCCGACGGTCAAGCTGCACCGCCTCGCCCCGGGCCACGCCACCGTGTACGTCAAGGTGGAGGCGTTCAATCCCGGCGGCTCGGTCAAGGACCGCCTGGCGCTGGCGATCGTGCTCGACGCCGAGAAGCGCGGCGCGCTCAAGCCCGGCGACACCATCGTCGAGGCCACCAGCGGCAACACCGGCGTGGCGCTTGCGCAGGTCGCCGCGGCGCGCGGTTACCGGTTCGTCGCGGTGATGGTGGAGACGTTCTCGATCGAACGGCGCAAGCTGATGCGCGCCTATGGCGCCAAGGTGATCCTCACCCCGGCCGCCGAGCGCGGCAGCGGCATGGTGAAGAAGGCGAAGGAGCTCGCCGAGCGGCACGGCTGGTTCCTGGCCTCGCAGTTCGCCAACCCGGCCAACCCGGCCTACCACCGGCAGACCACGGCGGCCGAGATCCTGCGCGATTTCGCCGGCCGGCGACTGGACTACTTCGTCAGCGGCTGGGGCACCGGCGGCACGCTCACCGGCGTGGGCGAGGTACTCAAGGTGGCGCGCCCGGAGACGAAGATCATCGCCACCGAGCCGGCCGGCGCCTCGCTGCTCGGCGGCAAGGAATGGGCGCCGCACAAGGTCCAGGGCTGGACTCCCGACTTCCTGCCCGAGGTGCTCAACCGCACCGTGCACGACGAGCTGGTGCTGGTGAGCGACGACGAGTCGATCGAGACCGCGCGCCGGCTGGCCGCCGAGGAAGGCGTGTTCGCCGGCATCTCCGCCGGCGGCACCCTGGCCGCGGCGCTGAAGGTCGCCGCGCAGGCGCCGGAGGGCTCGGTGCTGCTGGCCATGCTGCCCGACACCGGCGAGCGCTACTTCTCCACGCCGCTGTTCTCCCACCTGCTGGAAGGGTCGGACGACGAGTGGCTGGCCGGAATCGAGGGCGCGCGCGACGCGGCCTGAGGGGCCGCGCCCCTTTCCCATCCGGACACGCCCGGCGGCCGTGCGGCTGCCGTCACGCCCGTTGCCGCAGCATCGGCGGCCGTCGCCCCGCCCGTGGCGACGGCGACCGGTCCGGTCCGCCACCCCTCCTGCCCCGGGTCTTCCCATGCGCCGACTCGCCATCCATGTGTCCGGTGTCCTGCTCGCCGTCATCGCCTGCGTCCTGCCGCCGGTCGCGGCCGCGCGCGAGATCGAACTGCTCAACGTCTCCTACGACCCCACGCGCGAGATGTACGCCGAGGTCAACACGGCCTTCGCCCGCCAGTGGAAGGCCCGGACCGGCGACGACGTCACCATCCGCATGTCCCATGGCGGTTCGGGCAAGCAGGCGCGTTCGGTGATCGACGGCCTGCCCGCCGACGTGGTCACCCTGGCCCTGTCCGGTGACATCGACGCGATTGCCGCGCACACGCGGCTGCTGGCGAAGGACTGGCAGGCTCGGCTGCCCAACAACAGCTCGCCCTACACCTCGACCATCGTGTTCCTGGTGCGCAAGGGCAACCCGAAGCAGATCCGCGACTGGGGCGATCTCGCCAGGCCCGGCCTCGGCGTGATCACGCCCAACCCGAAGACCTCGGGCGGCGCGCGCTGGAACTACCTCGCCGCCTGGGCGTGGGCTTCGCGCGAGTACCGCAAGGGTCCGCTGGTGGTGGACTACCTGGGCAAGGTGTTCCGCAACGTCCCGGTGCTCGATACCGGCGCGCGCGGATCGACCACCACCTTCGTCGAGCGGGGGATCGGCGACGTGCTGCTGGCATGGGAGAACGAGGCGTTGCTGACCCTGGCGGACCCGGCCGTGCGCGACAGGTTCGAGATCGTCTACCCGAGCCTGAGCATCAAGGCCGAGCCGCCGGTGGCGGTGGTGGACGGCAACCTCGCCAGGAAGGGCACGCAGAAGGTGGCCGAGGCCTACCTGCAGTACCTGTACACGCCCGAAGGCCAGCGCCTGGCGGCGAAACACCACTACCGCCCGTCGCGGCCGGAGTCCGTGCCGGCAACGGCCATCGCCCACTTCAGGCCTCTGCCGATGGTCACCATCGACGACGCGTTCGGGGGCTGGGCCAGGGCGCAGCAGCTGCACTTCGCCGACGGCGGCTTCTTCGACCAGATCTACCAGCCCCGGTGATGCGCATGCACTTCCACGGATCGCGCGTGCACCGCTGGGAACCCGCAGGCGTCCGGGACGCCGCGGTTGGATGCGCGCCCGGTGCGACGCGCGCAGGCCACTCCTTCTCCCGCTCCCGCAGGTACGGTCCCTCCTCCAGCTCGCGCAAGCGCGGCTCCTGCTGCAGCCTGCGCACGTGCTGTTCCTTCTCCCGCTCGCGGAAGAAGGTGCCGAAAACAGATGCGGGCACGCGCCGGTCGCGCACACGCTGCGCAAGGCAGCCCGCTGCGATGAACCCAGGTCATCGCGCGTCCATGATCACCTCAGCCGCCCCCCGATGAGCACGCTCGCCCTTTCCCTGCCGCGTCCGCGCTGGCGCCGTCCGTTGCCGGGCTTCGGCGTCAGCCTCGGCCTGGGCATGGCCTGGCTCGGCATCGTCGTGTTGTTGCCATTGACCGCCCTGGCCGTCCACGCCGCCGGGCTCGGCCTCGATGGCTGGATGAAGGTACTGCGCGACGAACGCGTGCAGGCGGCGCTGAAGGTGAGCTTCGGCACCGCCTTCGTCGCCGCCGTGATCGCACTGCTGGCCGGCGCGCTGGTGGCCTGGGTGCTGGTGCGTTACCGCTTTCCCGGCCGGCGCCTGCTCGATGCGCTGGTCGATCTGCCGTTCGCATTGCCGACCGCGGTGGCCGGCATCGCGCTGACCGCGATCTATGCGCCGAACGGCTGGATCGGGCAGTTCCTCGAACCGCGAGGCATCCAGATCGCCTACCAGCTGGCCGGCATCGTGATCGCGCTGGTGTTCATCGGCCTGCCGTTCACCGTGCGCACGGTGCAGCCGATCCTCGAATCGCTCGGCCAGGACCAGGAGCAGGCCGCCGCCTCGCTCGGCGCCTCGCGCTTCACCGCGCTGCGCCGGGTGGTGCTGCCGGAAGTGCTGCCGGCGCTGCTGACCGGCTTTTCGCTGGCGTTCGCGCGCGGGCTGGGCGAATACGGCTCGGTGATCTTCATCGCCGGCAACAAGCCCTACCGGACCGAGATCGCGCCGCTGCTGATCACCATCCGCCTGGAGGAGTACGACTACAACGGCGCGATCGCGCTTGCGGCGGTGATGCTGGCGGCCTCGTTCCTGTGCCTGCTCGCCATCAACCTGATCCCGCTGCTGTTCCGCCATGAGCGCAGGAGCCGCCGCGATGTCTGACCACGCCCATGCCCAGGGTCTGGAGACCCCCGCCTGGCTGCGCCGCACCCTGATCGGCGCCGCGGTAGGCGTGATGGGGCTGCTGGTGGTGCTGCCGTTGCTGATGGTGCTGCTCTCGGCCTTCGGCGAAGGCTTCGCCACGTGGTGGGCGGCGCTGACCACGCCCGACGCGATCTCCGCGCTCAACCTCACCTTGCTCACCGCCGCGTTCGTGATCCCGGTGAATGCGATCTTCGGCGTGTCCGCCGCCTGGGCCCTGGTGCGCTTCGAATTCCGCGGCAAGCGCGCGCTGCTGGCACTGGTGGACCTGCCGTTCGCGGTCTCGCCGGTCGTCGCCGGCCTGTGCCTGGTGCTGCTGTTCGGGTCGCAGGGCTGGTTCGCGGACCTGTTGCTCGAGCACGACATCCGGATCCTGTTCGCGCGTCCTGGCATCGTGCTGGCGACGCTGTTCATCACCTTCCCGTTCGTGGTCCGCGAACTGGTGCCGCTGATGCAGCAGCAGGGCAGCGAGGAGGAGGTGGTGGCGCGCTCGCTGGGAGCGAACGCCTGGACCATGTTCTTCCGCGTCACCCTGCCCAACATCAAGTGGGGCCTGCTGTACGGCGTGCTGCTGTGCGGTGCGCGCGCGATGGGTGAGTTCGGTGCGGTGTCGGTGGTGTCCGGCCACATCCGCGGCCTGACCAACACCCTGCCGCTGCACATCGAGATCCTCTACAACGAGTTCGACAGCACCGCGGCGTTCGCGGTGTCGTCGCTGCTGGCGGGACTGGCGCTGGTGACGCTGGTGCTGAAGTTCTGGCTGGAGTCGCGCCACGCCGACGGCCTGGCCCGGGCGCATCGGAGGCACTGAACATGCGGCACATCCTCCATCGGCGCGGCGGTCTTGCCCCTCCCGCCCGCGCGCCTTCCCCGACCGCAGCCCATGCGGTTGCGGCCGCATCCCCGCCCTTCCACGCCCCAAATGGAGACCTCGACCATGCTGCTGATCAACGGGCACCCGCCGCAGGACGGGCGGCCGCCTCGATCCCCCGGGCATGCCACGCCGGGCCCGCCGGCCACGGGCCGCGGGGACATCGGCAATGATCCGGCCATGACCCCGACCGGCCATGGCGTGGACCTGTTGATCGAAGGCGTGGGCAAGCGCTATGGCGCCACGGCCGCGCTCGACCACGTCGACCTGCACATCGCCTCGGGCGAACTGGTGGCGCTGCTCGGCCCCTCCGGCTCGGGCAAGACCACGCTGCTGCGCGTGATCGCCGGCCTGCTGCCGGCCGACGCGGGCCGGGTCCTGTTCGGCGACACCGATGCCACGCGGCTGAGCCTGCGCGAACGCAACGTCGGCTTCGTGTTCCAGCAGTACGCGCTGTTCCGGCACATGACCGTGGCCGAGAACATCGCCTTCGGACTGCGCAGCCGGCCGCGGTCGCGGCGCCCGGACCGCGCCGCGATCCGCCGCCGCGTCGACGAACTGCTGGCGCTGATCCAGCTACCCGAGCATAGCGACCGCTACCCCGAGCAGCTCTCCGGCGGCCAGAAGCAGCGGGTGGCGCTGGCGCGCGCGCTGGCGATCGACCCAACCGTGCTGCTGCTCGACGAGCCCTTCGGCGCGCTCGATGCCAAGGTGCGGGTCGAACTGCGCCGCTGGCTGCGTCGCCTGCACGACCAGACCGGCCAGACCACGGTGTTCGTCACCCACGACCAGGACGAAGCGCTGGAACTGGCCGACCGCGTGGTGGTGCTGCGCGACGGCCGCATCGAGCAGGTCGGCACGCCGCGCGAGATCTACGACGCGCCGGCCTCGGCCTACGTGTTCGACTTCATCGGCCGCGCCAGCGTCATCGAAGGCACGGTCGCGGGCGGCCGGTTCGCCGCGCCGGCGCAGTCAGGGGACTTCGATGCCGCCGGCGTGTCCGACGGGCCGGCGCGCCTGTACCTGCGTCCGCACGACGCGGCGATCGGCGCGCCCGGGGAAGGCCTCGACGCGACCGTGTCCGCGGTGCACTGGCATGCGGACCGGATCACGGTGGAATTGGCGATCGGCGGGCAGCCGCGCCTGCTGGAGGTCGACCTGGTCGCCGCACCGGCCGTGCAGGTGCCGGTCGTGGGCGCAACGGTGGGCATCAGGCTGCCGCGATACCGCGTCTATCCACGCTGAGGATCGAAGCGCCCGGCTGCCTGCGGGCGCATCGACGGACTACGAACGCCCGTAGACGTCCTCGTAGCGGACGATGTCGTCCTCGCCCAGGTAGCTGCCCGACTGCACTTCGATCAGCTCCAGCATCTCGCTGCCGGGATTCTCCAGCCGGTGGCGGGCGCCCAGCGGGATGTAGGTCGACTGGTTGGCGTGCAGTTCGAACACGTCGTTGTCGCGGGTGACGCGCGCGGTGCCGCGCACCACGATCCAGTGTTCGGCGCGGTGCTTGTGCGACTGCAGCGACAGCCGCGCGCCGGGCTTGACCTTGATCCGCTTGACCTGGAAGCAGCCGTCCTCCTGGTCGATCGAGTCGTAGCTGCCCCACGGCCGGTGCACTTCGCGGTGCAGCACGGCGTGGCTGCGCTGCCCGGCCTTGAGCTGGGCCACCACGTCCTTGACCTGCTGCACCCGGTCCTTGCGCGCGACCAGCACGGCGTCGTCGGTTTCCACCACCACCAGGTCGTCCACGCCCACCAGGGCCACCAGCCGGCGCGAGTAAGCGTAGCTGTTGCGCGAATCGACCGCGATCACGTCGCCGTGGCGGGCGTTGCCCTCGCCATCCTGTTCGCTCACGTCCCACAGCGCCGACCAGGAGCCGACGTCGTTCCAGCCGATGTCGACCGGCAGCACCTGCGCGTCGCCGGTCTTTTCCATCACCGCGTAGTCGATCGAGTCCGCCGGGCTGGCGGCGAACGCGTCGCGTTCGAGGCGGATGAAGTCGCCGTCGCGCTGTGCGCCGTCGAACGCCTGGCGCACCGCGGCGAGGATGTCGGGGCGGAACCGCTCCAGTTCGGCCAGGTAGCGGGAGGCGCGGAACAGGAACATGCCGCTGTTCCAGTAGTAGCCACCGGCGTCGAGATAGCCCTGGGCGGTGGCGGCATCGGGCTTCTCGACGAAGCGCAGCACCGAGCGCACGCCGTCGCCTGCATCGGCCTGGATGTAGCCGAACCCGGTTTCGGGCGCAATCGGCACGATGCCGAAGGTCACCAGCGCCCCTGCTTCGGCCGACGGCATCGCGGCCTGCACCGCGGCGCGGAACCCCTCCGGGTCGCGCACCACATGATCGGATGGCAGGACCAGCAGCAGCGGATCGCCGCCGTCGGCCTGCGCCTGCAGCGCGGCGGCCGCGATCGCCGGTGCCGTGTTGCGGCCCACCGGCTCGAGCACGATGTGCGCATGCTCCACGCCCACCAGCCGCAGCTGCTCGGCGGCGAGGAATCGGTGTTCCTCGTTCGCGACCACGATCGGCGCGGCCGAAGCCAGCGGCGCGACCCGGCGCCAGGTGTCCTGCAGCATCGTCTCCTCGCCGGCCAGCGGCAGGAACTGCTTCGGGTAGGCCTCGCGCGAGAGCGGCCACAGGCGCGTGCCGGAGCCGCCGGACAACAGGACAGGTTGCAGGTGGGTCATTTCACGTCTCGCCGGGAGTTGCGCGGCAGTTTACCCTTTGCCCGCCCGGCATCCGCCGGCCGGAGACGCCATGGTTCAGCCCACCGACCCGCAGACCCGCGACCAGCAGCGTCTGCAGTGGATACGCAGCGTGCTGTCCGAGCCGGACACGGGCGTGGAGCGCGCGTCGTTCGACGCCGACTTCCGCAGCTACTGGCGCACCACCGGGCGCACGCCCAGCCTGGTGCTGATGGACGCGCCGCCGGAGCTGATGGACGTGCGGCCGTGGCTGTCGGTGCGCCAGCTGCTGGAGGACGGCGGCCTGCGCGTACCGCAGGTGGTGGCGCAGGACCTGGCGCAGGGGTTCCTGCTGCTCGAGGACCTGGGCGTGCACACCTACCTGCACGTGATCGACGCCGGCAATGCCGACGCGCTGTTCGATACCGCGCTCGAGCGCCTGGTGCGGCTGCAGTCGATCGCCGTGCCCGAGGGCCTGCCCGCCTACGACCGTGCGCTGCTGCTGCGCGAGCTGCGCCTGTTCGACGAATGGTTCCTGGGCACGCACCTCGGGCTCACGCTGGACGCGGCCGAGCAGGACATGCTGATGCAGGTATACGAGGTGCTGGTCGAGGCCGCGATGGCGCAGCCGCAGGTGCTGGTGCACCGCGACTACATGCCGCGCAACCTGATGCCCTGCGGCGACGAGGTGGCGATCCTCGATTTCCAGGACGCGGTGCGCGGCCCGATCGGTTACGACCCCGCCTGCCTGTTCAAGGATGCCTTCCTGAGCTGGCCGGAGGATCGCGTCGCCGCCTGGCAGGCGCGCTACCACGCGCTGGCGCATGCGGCCGGCCTGCCGGTCCCGCCGCTGCAGACGTTCCGCCGCGACCTCGACCTGATCGGCGTGCATCGCCACCTCAAGGTGCTGGGGATCTTCGCGCGCCTCAGGCACCGCGACGACAAGCCGAAATACGTGGCCGACGCGCCGCGCTTCCTCGCCTACCTCGACGCGGTGCTGCCGCGGCATCCGGAACTGCATCCGCTCGCGGCGCTGATCGACACGCGCGTGCGCCCGGCGATGCGTGCCCACGCGGCAGTGGGCGCATGAAGGCGCTGGTCTTCGCCGCCGGGCTGGGCGAGCGCATGCGGCCGCTCACCGACGCCACCCCCAAGCCGCTGCTGCGCGTGGGCGGGCGGCCGCTGATCGCCTGGCACCTGGAGAAACTCGCCGCGATCGGCGTGGACGAAGTGGTGGTCAACACCTCGTGGCTGGCCGAGCAGTTCCCGGCCACGCTCGGCGTGGGCCGCGCCTTCGGCCTGCGCATCAGCTACTCGCACGAGGGCGCGACGCCGCTGGAGACGGGCGGCGCGCTGTGGCATGCACGCGAGCTGCTCGGCGAGGCCCCGTTCATCGCGGTCAACGGCGACATCTGGACCGACTACGACTTCGCCCGCCTGCCGCGCGAGCCCGCCGGCGATGCGCACCTGGTGCTGGTGGACAACCCGGCCCACCACCCGCGCGGGGATTTCGTGCTCGGCCCCGACGGCGCGGTGCACGATGGCGACGGCGATGCGCCACGCCTGACCTTCTCCGGCATCGGCGTCTACCGGCCCGGGGTACTGCGCGACTGGCGCACGGTCGCCGGCGACGCCCCCGGCGCGCGCGAGACCCCACCGCGCTTCCAGCTGGCGCCGATGCTGCGCGCCGCGATGGCACGCGACGCGGTCACCGGCGAGCGCCACGGCGGCGCCTGGACCGACGTCGGCACGCCGCAACGCCTGGCCGAACTGGACCGCGCACTCGACCGCGACGCGCCGGCGGGGGCACACTAGGCCGGCGTCGGGCCTCCTGCCCGTCGCGGCCGTACGGGCCCCGTGGCCCGGCGTGCCACATCCACATCGGTCGCGCGGGACGCACATGCGCCCCGTCCCCCCGGGACCACCGGCTGGAGAGACGGATGACGGTCGCGTCACTGGTTCCGCTCGCGCGCGCCTGCGCGCTGGTCGACGACGTACCCCTGGCGGTGGATGCCGACGGCGTGCCGCTGGTGGTCGTGCGCCACCGCGGCGGCGTGTCGGTGTTCGACGGCCGCTGCCCGCACCAGGGCAACCTGCTGGCCGACGGCGAGGTGGTCGACGGCCACCTGGTCTGCGCCGCGCACGGCTGGCGCTTCGACTGCGCCAGCGGCCGGCGCGCCGGCGATCCGCGCACCTGCCTGCACCGCTTCGATGCCCGGGTGGTGGACGGCGAGGTCACGATCGATGCCGCCGAACTGGACGTGTTCCGCATGCAGCGCGCCGGCCGCGACGCGCGCGCCGTACGGCCGTTCCGGTCCCTGCCCGGCCCGCGCGGACTGCCGCTGGTGGGCAACCTGTTCCAGCTGCGCGAAACCGACCAGCACCTGGTGATGGAGGACTGGGCCGACGAGTACGGCCCGATGTACCGGATCCGGCTCGGGCCCTACCGGATCCTGATGGTCGCCGATCCGTTGCTGGTCGAGGACGCGTTCAAGCGCCGGCCCGACACCTTCCGCCGCATGAGCACTGTCGAGGGCATCGCCCGCGGGCTCAAGGCCGCCGGCGTGTTCACCGCCGAGGGCGACGAATGGCGGCGCCAGCGCAAGGTGGTGGTGCAGGCGCTGACCCATGGCCACCTCAAGCATTTCTTCCCGACCATGATGCGCATCGTCGCGCGGCTGCAGCGGCGCTGGGAACAGGCCGCCGACGAGGGCCGCGAGATCGACCTGCTCGACGACCTCACCCGCTTCACCATCGACGTCACCTCGACCTTCGCCTTCGGCCAGGACCTCAACACCATCGAGGGCCACGAGGGCACGCTGGAGCAGCAGATCGGCGAAATCCCGAGGGCGCTGTCGCGGCGCGTGACCGCGCTGGTGCCGTACTGGAACCACGTGAAGCTGCCGGCGGACCGCGCGCTCGACCGTGCGCTGGTCGGCATCCACGACACGCTGGCGCGGCTGATCACCGACGCCCGGAGGCGCCTCGCGGAAGATCCCGGACTCGCCGCACGCCCCGGCAATTACATCGAGTCGCTGGTCGCGCAGTCGGAAGGCGGCGGCTTCAGCGACGAGGACGTGACCGGCAACGTGATGACGCTGATGCTGGCCGGCGAGGAAACCACCGCGCGCGCGCTGGCTTGGCTGATCCATTTCATGTGCGAGCGGCCCGACCTGCGCGACACGCTGCGCGCGGAATCGGACGCCCTCCTCGGCGCGGACGAACTGCTGCAGGACTTCGCCACCCATCCGCGGATGGTGCGGATCGAGGCCGCCGCGCTCGAGGCGATGCGGCTCAAGCCGGCGGCGCCGGTGTTGCGGCTGGAGGCACTGCACGACACCGTGCTCGGCGATGTCGAGGTGCCGGCGCGCACGCCGGTGTTCCTGCTCACCCGCCATGCCACGATCCGCGCGCAGGCCGCCACCGGCGCTGCCGCGTTCGATATCGAGCGCTGGATCCAGCCGGACGGCACCACCCTCGACGCGACTTCGGCGAAAGCCTTCTTCCCGTTCGGCGCCGGGCCACGCTTCTGCCCTGGCCGCTTCCTCGCGCTGCTCGAGATCAAGGGCGTGATCTCGATGCTGTGCCGCAACTTCGAACTCGAACGTGCCGGCAGCGGCCCGGTCGAGGAGAAGCTGGTGTTCACCATGCGCCCCGACAACCTGGTGATCCGGCTGAAGCGGCGCGCGGCGCAGAGCCCATCGCCGCTGCGGAACCAGCCGTAGGCCGGACCGGGCTCCCGGCGGCGATTGACGGAGGCGTGCGGGGGCGATGATCCACGGGTGCGCCGGGCAATGGGTGCGGCGCGCGCGGCGACGCCGTTGCGGTCCACGCGCTTCCGTCAGGCATGCAGCAACCGCGCGCCACCACGCTCACGACCGCGCGCACGCTATCCGCCCTCGACGTTCCCGAGCACCTGCCGCAGGAACGGCACGGTGATGCGCCGCTGCGCGGCGAGCGACGCTGCGTCGAGGCGGTCGAGCAGCGCTGCCAGGCCGCCGAGGTCGCGCCCGGCGCGGCGCAGCAGCCAGTCGATCGCCGCCTCGTCGATCTGCAGTCCGCGCCGCTGCGCGCGCAGCCGCAGCACTTCGCCGCGGCCCGCGTCGTCGAGCCGGTCCAGCGTCACCCGCGTGCACTGGGCCAGGCGCGAGCGCAGGTCCGGCAGCCGCAGCGGCAGTGCGTCCGGCGCGGCCTGCGCGGTGTAGAGCAGCCGCCGGCCGCCATCGTGCATGCGGTTGTGGAAATCGAACAGCGCCAGTTCGTCGTCCGCATCGCCGGCCACCGCCTCGATGCCGTCCAGCGCCACCAGATCGAATGCGTGCAGCGCCTCGAGCGCCGCGCGCAGGCGGCCGGCGGCGCTGGCCAGCGGCAGGTAGCCGGGGCGTCGGCCCGCGGCCTCGGCCTCGGCGCAGACCGCCAGCGCGAGATGGGTCTTGCCGGTTCCGGCGGGTCCGGCCAGCAGCAGCCCGCGCCCGACGCCTTCGCCGCGCGCGAACGCCCGCAGTTGCGCCACTCGCGCGGAATCGCCGGCGAACGTGTCCAGGCGCTGGTCAGGCGGATAGCGCAACGCCAGCGGCAGTTGCGGCACGGGCGACGGCATCGGCGTCAGGACTTGTCGCCGCGTTCGGTGGCCTCGCCGATGTCGTCGTCGAGCACGATCACCCCGTGGCCGTGCGGGCGCTCGATCACGATCTTCGGGCCGTCGCCTGCGTACAGCCGGCTCTGGGTGTAGCGCTCGTGGGCGAAGCGCAGCAGCACGTTGCCTACCGCCGCCACCGGCAGCGCGATCAGCATGCCGACGAAGCCGAAGAGCTGGCCGCCGGCCATGATCGCGAAGATCACCGCCACCGGATGCAGGCCGATGCGGTCGCCGACGATGCGCGGGGTCAGGATGTAGCTCTCGATCAGCTGGCCGACGGTGAACACCACGCCGACCAGTACCAGCAGTTGCAGGTCGAAGCCCTGCGCCTGCACCAGCGCCGCGAGCACCGCCAGCACGATGCCGGTGGCCGCACCGAGATAGGGCACGAAACTGATCAATCCGGCCACGATCCCGATCAGCAGTCCCAGGTTGAGGCCCACCATGGTCAGTCCGGCGGCGTAGATCGCGCCCAGCGCCAGCATCACGATGAACTGGCCGCGCAGGAACGCGCCGAGCACCTCGTCGGATTCCTTCGCCAGGCGCGAGACGGTGCCGATGTGGTCGCGCGGGATCATCGCCGCCACGCGATCGACCAGCAGGTCCCAGTCGCGCAGGAAATAGAACGTGAGGATCGGTACCAGCACGATGTTGACCATCCAGGTGATGAAGGCGAAGCCGGAGGTCGACAGATAGCCGAACACGGTCGTGGCCACACCGCCGGCCTGGGCCCAGTGCGCGCGCGCCAGTTCGAACAGCCGTTGCGGGTCGAGCCAGCTGGTGATCTCGATCCCGGTGCGCGCTTCCACCCAGGGCAGGGCGGTCTCCATGAACCAGTCGCGGTACTCGGGCAGCGCATCGACCAGGGTCACCACCTGGCGTTCGATCATCGGCACCAGGATCAGCACCACCAGCACCACCAGCATCACCATCAGCACGAACACGAGGGTGACCGCGACCGGCCGCGAGCGCCCCGACCGTTCGAGCCGGTCCACCAGCGGATCGCCGAGCCAGCCCAGCAGCGCGGCCAGCACGAACGGCGTGAGGATCGGGCCCAGCAGCGCGATCAGCCACAGCGCGGCGAACGCGACCAGCCCCCACTGCAGCCGTTTCAGGAAACGGGCGATGTCCAGGGCGGCGGTGGGTGTGGGTTCCATGGGCTGTGGCTCGATGTGCTCAGCGCAGCAGGTAGACCGGAGCGAGGACGTCCTCGCCCTCCATCTCGATCAGCACGTCCTCGTCGGCCATGCGGCGGAAGCCGGCCAGGCCGGTCAGCAGGTCGAGTTCGACTTCGAGCCGGTCGGGCATGGCCCGCTGCGGACGGATCGCGCGCACCACCGACATGCGCTGAAGCGCCGCGGACAGGCGCAGGTAGTCGGCGCCCGTGCGCACGCCGGTGAACACCATGCGCTGCACGACCGGGTCGGCGGGCGCGGTGGCCTTCGCGTAACGCTTGATCAAGGCGTCGGCGCCGCCGTCGGCACCGGTCGCCAGCGTGCGACGGGCGTCCGCGCCTTCTTCCGACCAGCGCGACAGCACGCGGCCGTTGTCGACGAAGATCCAGTCCGCCTTCCACCCGGCGCCATCGCGGTACAGCTTGCCGATCAGCTGCATCGGCGGCTGGTAGCGCGCGGACAGGCGCGCGATCGCGCCGGTGTCGCCGCGCCAGATCGCGCCCACCGCGGCCTGTTCGGCCGCACTGCCCGACGGCAGCCCCAGCCGGTAGCCGCGCTGGACCGCGCGCTCCAGCAGCGGCCGCGCGACGTTGTTGTGCTGCAGGCCGACGAGGCGCGGGCCGTTGCCGTCGTCGATCGCCAGCCACACCACCGGCTTGGGCCGCGGCTGCGGCCAGACCGGCAGGCCGAGCGCCCCGGCCACGGCGTCGACCTGGTCGGCGTCGAAGCGCACCACCAGCATCGTCCGGAACGTCGGTGCCCCCGAAGCGCCGACGCTCTCGTCCTGGCGGTAGTCGTAGCCTTCGACGTAGTCGGCCGCGCGGCGCAGCTCCTGGCCCACGCCGGGGCGGCTGGCGATGGAACGGTCGCCCGACAGCTTGGCCAGCACCTGGACCAGCGCGCGCGCGATGCCGGTCTCGCGTTCGGACTCGGACTGGCTGCGCACCGGCACCTCGGCCTCGTACATGCCTTCGCCCGACGCGCGGTCGCCCTCGACCCGCTGTGCGAGCGCGGGAGTGGCCGCCAGCAGCAGCGCCAGCGTCCACGCCAGGCCCCGGGTGGTATGTGCAAGCAATCGCATCCGATGTCCTTGTGCAGCGGCAAACCGTGGCGAAATGGTGCCACAAAGGCCCTGCGCGAAGTCTGACGGGGGCCGCGTGAGGGACGTGACCGTCCCGGGTCGCGTCCGCCGGACGGCTGCTAGAATCGCGGGCCGACCGGCCCCTGCGAGCTCCCTTGACCACCCCGCCCCCCGGCCCGCCCGGCCTGACCTACCGCGACGCCGGCGTCGACATCGACGCGGGCAATGAAGTCGTCGAGCGCATCAAGCCGCTGGTGGCGCGCAGCCTGCGCCCGGAAGTGATGGGCGGGCTGGGCGGCTTCGGCGCCCTGTTCGACCTGTCCGGCAAGTATCGCGAACCGGTGCTCGTCTCCGGCACCGACGGCGTGGGCACCAAGCTCAAGCTGGCCCAGCAGCTCGGCCGCCACGACACCATCGGCATCGACCTGGTCGCCATGTGCGTGAACGACGTCCTGGTGCAGGGCGCCGAGCCGCTGTTCTTCCTCGATTATTTCGCCACCGGCAAGCTCGACGTGGACACCACGGTGGCCGTGGTCGGCGGCATCGCCAAGGGCTGCGAACTCTCCGGTTGCGCGCTGATCGGCGGAGAGACCGCGGAAATGCCCGACATGTATCCGCCGGGCGAGTACGACCTGGCCGGATTCTGCGTGGCCGCGGTCGAGAAGTCCGAACTGCGCGACGGCGCCGCCGTGCGCGCGGGCGACGTGCTGGTCGGCATCGCCTCCAGCGGCCCGCATTCGAACGGCTATTCGCTGATCCGCCGGATCTACGACCGTGCCGGCACGCCCGGCGGGCTCGATGTCGGCGGCGTGCTGCTCGGCGATGCGCTGATGGCGCCGACGCGGCTGTACGTGAAGCCGGTGCTGGAGCTGCTGCGCGGCAGCCACGGGCCCGCGATCCACGGTATGGCCCACATCACCGGCGGCGGCCTGACCGAGAACGTCATCCGCGTCGTGCCCGACGGCCTGGGGCTGGAGATCGACACCTCGTCCTGGCCGCTGCCGCCGGTGTTCGACTGGCTGCAGCGCGAGGGCAACGTCGCGCGCGAGGAGATGTGGCGCACGTTCAATTGCGGGATCGGCTTCGTGCTGCTGGTCGACCGCGACGCGGTGGCCGCGCTGGGCGGCGAGCTGGTGCGGCTGGGACTCGCGCACTGGCGCATCGGCCAGGTCGTCGCCGCGGGCGACGACGGGCGCGTGCGCATCGGCTGACGCGCATGGCGGGCACGTGCAGGATCGCGACCCGGTGGTGCGTCCGCGCGCCGCGGCCGCACATTCCCTGATCCCGCATCGTGGCGTCTTCCGCGCATCCACCGCTGCGCCTGGCGGTGCTCGCCTCGGGCCGCGGCAGCAACCTGCAGGCGATCCTGGACGCGATCGCGGCGCAGCGGCTGCGGGCCGTGGTGACCGGCGTGTTCTCCGACAGGTCCTCCGCACCGGTGCTGCAGCGCGCGCGCGAGGCAGGAGTGGCTGCAGCATCGCTGTCGCCGCGCGGGTTCGCCACGCGCCCGGACTTCGACCGGGCCCTGTTCGCACGCGTGGACGCGGCGAATCCGGACCTGATCGTGTGCGCGGGTTACATGCGGCTGCTCGATCCCGACGTGCTGGCGCCGCATGTCGGCCGCCTGGTGAACATCCATCCCTCGCTCCTGCCCGCGTTCAAGGGCCTGCACACGCATCGGCAGGCGCTGGCCGCGGGCGTGTCCGGGCACGGCGCCAGCCTCCATTTCGTCACCGCCGAACTCGACGGTGGCCCGGTGATCGCTCAGGTCCGGGTGCCGGTGCACGCCGGGGACGATGAAGCCAGCCTCGCGGCCCGCGTCCTCGCGCGCGAACACCCGCTGCTGGTCGAGACCCTGCGCCTGTTCGCGGACCGGCGGCTGGCGCTGCGTGAAGATGGTGTTCACTTCGATGGCCATGCGCTGACCGCGCCGCTTCAGCTGTCGTGCAACGACACGTTTGCATGATGTGCGGCTTATGCGTCTGGCCACCCGCCCCATCGTCGTTCTGCTGCTGGTGACGGCTCTTGCCGCCAGTCCCGGCGGGCAGTCGCGTGCCCAGTCGGACGCTCCGCGTCCAGTCACTCCCGATCCTGCGGTCGAACAGGTGCCGCCGACCGACATCGCCGAGCCGCGCGCGCTGCAACCCTTTGTCGCCACCTACGAAGCCTGGTACGAGGGCAAGCATGCCGGCTCCGCCACGATGCGGCTGGTGCGCGACGACGGGGCTTCGCGCTGGCGGGTGGACCTGGGCGTTCGCGGCGACCGCGGGTTCGCCGGAATCTTCAACCTGAACATCGAGCAGAGCACCGTGTTCGACGTCGCCGGCGATGGCGATGTCTACCGTCCTTTGTCGCAGGCCACCACGCGCAAGGCCGCGCTGTTCTTCAACCGCAGGACGACCGGCACCTACGACTGGCACACCAATACTGCACGCTGGACCGGCGACGTCAGCAAGGCCAGGCGCGTGCCGGTGCCGATCGCGCATGGCGACATGAGCGGATTGCTGATCAACCTGGCCGTGATCCGCGACGCCGAACCCGGGGCGTCGCTGCGGTACCGGTTCGTGGACAGCGGGCGGGCGCGCGACTACGAGTACCGTGTCTCCGCTGCGGCCGAATCCGTCACCGTGGCCGAACTCAGCTACCAGGCGCTGCGGGTCGAGCGGACCAACGGCGGCAACGACGAGATGATCCTGTGGGTCGCGGACGGCGTGCCCACGCCGGTGCGGATCCTGCAGCGCGAGGATGGCGAGGACGCCATCGACCTGCGCCTGGTCGAGTACCGGGCGGCGCAATGAGCATGACAACGAGGACCCCCACGATGTTCCGAACCCCACTGCGCGGTGTCGCGCTCGCTTCCCTGCTGGCGCTCGCGAGCGCCCCCCTGGCCGCGGTCGAGCCGTTCGCGGCCGATTACGGCGCCAACTACATGGGCATGCAGGCCGACGGCAGGATGACGCTCGCTCCGGCCGGCGACAACCGCTGGAAGTACAGCCTGGATGTGAGCGGCGCGGGCGCACGGCTGTCGCAGAGCACCGTGTTCGAGGTCGAGGGCGACCGCTGGCGCCCGGTGTCCGGCAACGATTCCCAGGGTGGCGAGAACGGCCTGGCGGCGATGCTGGTCAAGAAGCGCTCGGTCAACGCGACCTACGACTGGAGCAGCGGCCAGGCCACGTGGGAAGGCGACGTCAAGCCCGATCGCCGCGGTCCGGTGAAACTGCAGCCCGGCGACGTCGACGGCATGCTGATGAACCTCGCCCTGGTGCGCGACTTCAAGGCCGGCAAGCCGTTGAACTACCGCCTGGTCGAGGATGGCCGCGTGCGCCGCCAGGTGTTCAAGCCCGCCGGCACGGAGAACATCACCGTTGCCGGCAAGTCGCACAAGGCGACCAAGGTGACGTGGAAGGACGAGGATCGCAGCATCACCGCCTGGATCGTCGATGACCTGCCGGTCCCGGCGCGCATCCTGCAGCAGCGCGACGGCCGCGACCACATCGACCTGACGCTCAAGTCGGTGCGCTGAGGCGGTGCTGCGGGGACCGCGCGTGAAGGCGCGGCGCGTGGACGGCGGGACGTGCCCGCACCCGTGGGCCGGCCGGTCGAGCTGATCAGGTCGACGAGTCTTCGGCGGTCCCCATCCCGGCCTGGCGCGATAGGTTCAGGGATCGGCCCTGGCGGGTGCAGCCGGCGCCTCGCCATCGTCGAATACCACCCGGCACTCGACCCGGAACGGCGCCTCGCGGTCGCGCAGCCGCACGTAGCGACGACACGTGCGCGGACCGTCGCGCGTTTCATCCACCGCGACCACCGTGTAGCCCTGCACGATCTCGGCCCGGCTGGCGGTGCCGTCGTCGTCCCAGTCCATCTCCCGGGGCTGGGTGCCGTTGAATCCGGCGATGCCCATCAGCCGCAGCACCAGCATCGCCACCAGCACCAGCAGCACGGTCGCCAGCAGCACCTTGCGCCGCGGCGATAGGTGGAACCGGGGCGCGGTCATGCCGTGAGCCTCACGAGATCCTCCGGATCCGCGCCCCCAGGCCGGACAGCTTGCGCTCGATGTGCTCGTAGCCGCGGTCGAGGTGGTAGATGCGGTCGATGGTGGTCTCTCCCTCGGCCACCAGGCCGGCCAGGATCAACGAGGCCGAGGCGCGCAGGTCGGTCGCCATCACCGGCGCGCCGCTGAGCCGCGACACGCCCCGGACGGTCGCGCGATGGCCGTCGATCTGGATGTCCGCGCCCAAGCGCATCAGTTCGTTGACGTGCATGAAGCGGTTCTCGAAGATCCGCTCGTCGATCGTGCCGGTGCCCTCGGCCACGCAGTCGAGCGCCATGAACTGCGCCTGCATGTCGGTGGGAAAGCCCGGATGCGGCTCGGTGACGATGTCCACCGACCGCGGGCGGCGGCCATGCATGTCGACGGTCACGCGGTCGCCGTCGGCGGTGACCTCGGCGCCGGCGGCGCGCAACGCGTCCAGCACCGCGGCGAGGGTGTCGGGACGCGCATGCGTGGCGGTGACGCGGCCACCGGTCATGGCGCCGGCGACCAGGAAGGTGCCGGTCTCGATCCGGTCGGCGATCACCTCATGGCGCGCGCCGTCGAGGCGGTCGACGCCGTGCACGGTGATGCGCGAGGTGCCCGCGCCCTCGATCCGCGCGCCCATCGCCACCAGGCAGTCGGCGAGGTCGACGATCTCCGGCTCGCGCGCGGCGTTGTCGATCGTCGTCGTGCCTTCGGCCAGGGTGGCGGCCATCAGCACGTTCTCGGTGGCGCCGACGCTGACGGTCTCGAACACGACCTGCCCGCCGCGCAGCCGGCCCGCACGCGCCTTGATGAAGCCGTGCTCGACCACGATCTCCGCACCCAGCGCCTCGAGCGCCTTGATGTGCAGGTCGACCGGCCGCGAGCCGATCGCGCAGCCGCCGGGCAGCGACACCTCGGCCGCGCCGTGGCGCGCCAGCAGCGGCCCCAGCACCAGCACCGAGGCGCGCATCGTGCGTACCAGCTCGTAGGGCGCCAGGTGGCTGTCGACCGTGCGCGGATCGACCCGCACGATCCCCGCCGCGATGTCGTGACCGATGCCCGCGCCCAGCCCGCCGAGCAGGCGCGCGGTGGTGCGTACGTCGTGCAGGTGCGGCACGTTGCCGATCTCCACCGGCGCATCCGCCAGCAGGGTCGCGCACAGGATCGGGAGTACCGCGTTCTTGGCGCCGGAGATTCGCACCTCGCCGGCGAGCCGCACGCCGCCTTCGACGATGATCTTGTCCATCAGGCGCGTGCCGCTTCGTCGGGCGTGAGGGTCCTGAGCGCCAGCGCGTGGATCTCGCCGCCCATGCGCTCGCCCAGGGTGGCGTAGACCATGCGATGGCGGGCCAGCGGCAGCTTGCCGGCGAAGGCGTCGGAGACGACCAGGGCCTCGAAGTGGACGCCGTCGTCGCCGGAGACCTCGACCCTGGCGCCGGGCAGGCCCTGCAGGATCAGCGTACGGATGAAATCGGGGGTCAAGGGGAGTTTTCCTGCTGAAGCGCGCATGAGCCGGCCGGCGGCCCCGCGGCAGTGGCGGGCCTTTTGCGCCGGGAAGCGCCTAAAATGAACGGATTAGGTTAACGGAAAAGACCTCTCCCCGGATATGGCCATCCCCGGAACGATCCCTGCCGACCTGCCCGCCCAGACGCGGGCCGAACCCGCGTTCGCGGCCAGCGGCCGGCGCGTGTTCGCGGTCGAGGTCCGTGGCCTGGAAGCCGTCGCCGCGCGCCTGGACGGCGCGTTCTCGGACGCGTGCGCGCGGATCCTGGCCGCCCGCGGGCGGGTGGTCTGCACCGGGATGGGCAAGTCCGGGCACGTCGCGCGCAAGATCGCCGCCACCCTGGCCTCCACCGGCACCCCGGCGTTCTACATGCATCCGGGCGAGGCCGGGCATGGCGACCTGGGGATGGTGACCGACGCCGACATCGTGCTGGCGGTGTCCTACTCGGGCGAATCGGACGAGATCCTGATGCTGCTCCCGGTGCTCAAGCGCCAGGGCAACGGGCTGCTGGCGATGACCGGCCGGCCCGGTTCGACGCTGGCCCGGGAAGCCGACGTGCACCTGGACACCAGCGTGCCGGCCGAAGCCTGCCCGCTGCACCTGGCGCCCACCGCGAGCACCACCGCGGCGATGGCGATGGGCGACGCGCTGGCGGTCGCGCTGCTCGAGGCGCGTGGCTTCACCGCCGACGATTTCGCCCGATCGCACCCGGCCGGCGCGCTCGGCCGGCGCCTGCTGCTGCATATCGGCGACGTCATGCACACGGGCGACGACGTACCGCGCGTGCGCGGCGACGCCTCGCTGGGCGAGGCGCTGCTGGAGATGAGCCGCAAGCGCCTGGGCGTGACCGCGGTGGTCGACGACGCCGGCCGCCTGCTGGGACTGTTCACCGACGGCGACCTGCGCCGCACCCTCGGCGACCGCAGCATCGACGTGCATGCCACGCCCATCGTCGGGGTAATGACGCGCGATCCGGTGACCATCGGCAGCGACGCGCTGGCGGTCGAAGCCGCACGGCTGATGGAAACCCGCAAGATCAACGCGCTGCTGGTGCTCGACGCGGACCGCCATGTGGTCGGCGCGCTCAACGTCCACGACCTGCTGCGCGCGCGGGTGGTCTGACCGTCCCGCCCATGCCGGTTCGCACCCGATACAGGCCGGGTGCGGTCTCCTGCCCGTCCCGCCCCGACCCACGAACCGATCATCCACGTGCCCCATACCCGCCCCGACTATCCCGCCGACCTGGTCGACCGCGCCGCGAAGATCCGGCTGGTCGGCTTCGACGTCGACGGCACCCTGACCGACGGCCGGCTGTGGTTCGACGAGGACGGGCGCGAGTCGAAAGCCTTCCATGTCCTCGACGGCCAGGGCCTGGTGCAACTGCGCCGCGCCGGCGTCGCGATCGTGTTCATCACCGCGCGCAACAGCACGGTGGCGGCGAACCGCGCGCGCGAACTCGGCGCCGGCGCCTACGTCGACTGCAAGGACAAGCTCGCCTGCCTGCAGGCGCTCGCGGCCGAGCAGGGGCTGGCGATGGACGAAGTGGCGTTCATGGGCGACGACCTGCCCGACCTGCCGGTGCTGCGCGGGGTCGGCTTCGCGGTGGCGCCGGCCAGCGTGCACCACTGGCTGCGCGATGCCGTGCACTGGGTGACCCCGTCGCGCGGCGGCGAGGGCGCCGCGCGTGAGCTGTGCGACCTGATCCTGCACGCCCACGGCCGGGTCGAGGCACTGCTCCGGGACGACGCGCGATGAACTGGCGCCTGGCCATCATCCTGGCCCTGCTCGCCGGCGCCGTCCTCAGCGGATGGTTCGCCTGGCGCGGGCAGGCGCCGGAGGACCAGCAGGCGCAGGCGGAGGCGCGCTCGGACTACATCCTGCGCGACTTCGAGGTGGTGACCCTGGACAGCACGGGCCAGGAATCGTTCTCGCTGCGTGCACCGGAGCTGCGCCAGACCCCTGGCGCACGCACGCTGGAGCTGGAGACACCCCTGTTCCTGATGCCCGACGAGCACGGCAGCCGCTGGGAGGTGCGCTCGCAGACCGGCTGGGTCAACGAGAAGAGCACCCTGGTGCGCCTGCGGGGCGAGGTGGTCGCCGACAGCCCGGTGGGCGCCAGCCGCCCGACCAAAATGCGCACCGAGCAGCTGGACATCTTC
Organism: Luteimonas kalidii; assembly: GCF_029887935.1. Taxonomy (GTDB): domain Bacteria; phylum Pseudomonadota; class Gammaproteobacteria; order Xanthomonadales; family Xanthomonadaceae; genus Luteimonas; species Luteimonas kalidii. The sequence continues at coordinate 175,742 of NZ_JARXRO010000016.1, forward strand.
CCCGACGACAACCGGGCCACCTCCGAGGCCGTCGTGACCATCACCACCCCCGGCACTACAATGCGCGGCACCGGGATGGAGGCCGACCTGGCCAGCAAGCGCATCCAGCTCCTCTCCGACGTGAGCCTCAACAATGACCCGAACCGCCGCTAAGCTGGCCCTCGCGATCGTCGCCGCCTGCTGCGCGCAGGCCGCCGTCGCCAAGTCCTCCGACCGCCAGCAGACGATGCAGGTGCAGGCCAACCGCAGCGACTGCACGGTGACCGATGCCGGCCCCTGCGTGCTCACCGGCAACGTGAACATCGTCCAGGGCACGCTGGTCATCGACGCCGCGCGTGCCGACATCCGCCAGGGCGACGGCGACATCCAGAGCGCCAAGCTCACCGGCTCGCCGGTCCGCCTCAAGCAGGAGATGGACAACGGCGGGATGATGAATGCGACCGCCGCCCAGGTCGACTACAACCTGCAGCAGGACACGGTGGTCTTCACCGGCAAGGCCGTGGTGCAGCAACCGGGCCGCGGCAGCATCGCCGGCGAGCGCATCGTCTACAACATGCGCACCGGCCAGGTGCAGGGCGGCGGCGGCGACGAGGGCGGCCGGGTGATGCTGCAGTTCGAGCCGCGCAACCGCGCGCCGGCCGACAACGCCGCGCCACGCGACGGGAACGACGACTGATGCTGGTCGCCGAGGGGCTGCGCAAGCGCTACAAGCAGCGCGAGGTCGTGCGTGATTTCGGCCTGACCCTGGACGCCGGCGAGGTGGTCGGCCTGCTCGGTCCCAACGGCGCCGGCAAGACCACCTGCTTCTACATGATCGTCGGCCTGGTGCCCGCCGACGCCGGCCGGATCGTGCTCGACGGCCGCGACATCACCGCCGAACCCATGCACCAGCGCGCGCGCCGCGGCGTGGGCTACCTGCCGCAGGAACCCTCGGTGTTCCGCAAGCTCAGCGTGGCGGACAACATCATGCTGGTGCTGGAGCTGCGCGAGGGGCTGGACCGCGCCGCGCGTCGCCGGGAACTCGAGAGCCTGCTCGACGAGTTGCAGATCACCCATGTCGCCGACCAGATCGGCGCCAGCCTGTCGGGCGGCGAGCGGCGCCGGGTGGAGATCGCCCGCGCGCTGGCGGCCAGGCCGCGCCTGATCCTGCTCGACGAACCCTTCGCCGGCGTGGACCCGATCTCGGTCGGCGACATCCAGCGCATCGTCGAACACCTCAAGAACCGCGGGATCGGGGTCCTGATCACGGACCACAACGTGCGCGAAACCTTGGGCATTTGCGACCGGGCGTATATCCTCAACGAGGGAGGCGTGCTCGCGCAGGGGGCTCCGGACATGCTTCTCTCCAATCCCGACGTGCGCCGGGTCTACCTCGGAGAATCCTTCCGTCTGTAGCCGTGCACGTCGTCCAGGGGATCGACCGGACGATGAAGCCACGCCTCCAGACATCGCTGGGCCAACACCTTGTCCTGACGCCCCAGCTGCGCCAGGCGCTGCACCTGCTGCAGCTGCCGGCGGTGGAGCTGGAGGCGGAGATCGCGGCCGCGGTGGAGAGCAATCCGCTGCTCGACTGGGCCGATGACGCACCGCCGCTCACCGCCGACGGCAAGCCCGACCGGCAGGACGACGGGGAGGACCGCGAGCCTGCCCAGGCCAACGGCGAGGACTGGGAACCGCGCGAGGACGGCTGGCGCGACGGCGGCTTCGAGTACACCGGCTCCGGCGGCCGCGGCGGCGAGGACGAGGAAAGCGACCCCGCCAGCCGCATGGTCCAGGCCGAGACCCTGCGCGGCCACCTGGCCTGGCAGCTGCACCTGTCGCACCTGTCGCCGCGCGACTTCAGGATCGGGACCGCCCTGATCGACGCGATCGAGGACGACGGCTACCTGCGCGTCCCCTTTTCCGAGATCGCCGCCGCGCTCGAACCCGAGCCGGCCCCAGACGACGACGAGATCCTCGCGGTGCTGCGCCAGGTCCAGCGCATGGACCCGGTGGGCGTGGGCGCGCGCGACCTGTCCGAATGCCTGTGCCTGCAGCTCGACGCCCTGCCCGCCGACACCCCCGGCCGCGCCCTGGCCCGCGTCCTGGCCACCACCCTGATCGACCGCCTGCCGCGGCTCGGCGCCCGTGGGGTGTGCGAGCAACTCGGCTGCAGCGCGGCGGAGGCCGACACGGCCCTGCACCTGCTGCGCTCGCTGGATCCGCGGCCGGGTTCGCAGATCGGCGAGGTGCCGTCCGACAACTACGTCGTGCCCGACTGCGTGATCGTGCGCCGCAACGGCGTATGGCAGGCGATGCTGGCCACCAGTTCGCTGCCGCGGCTGACCATCCACCAGGCCTACGAGCGCATGATCCAGACCACGGCCGGCGACGATGCCGGCTACCTCAAGGGCCGGCTGCAGGAAGCGCGCTGGCTGCTGAAGAACCTGGAGGCGCGCGGCGAGACCCTGCTCAAGGTGGTGCGCTGCCTGATCCGCCAGCAATCGGGCTTCCTCGAGTTCGGCGCGCGCGCGCTGCGGCCGCTGACCCTGCGCGAGGTGGCGGGCGAGATCGGCATGCACGAATCGACGGTGTCGCGCGCGGTGGCGCGCAAGTACGTGCACACCCCGCGCGGGACGCTGGCGCTGCGCGACTTCTTCGCCTCGGGCATCGACACCGACGGCGGTGGGGAGGCCTCCAGCGTCGCGATCCAGCAGATGATCCGCGGCCTGATCGAGGCCGAGGATCCGCGCAAGCCGCTGTCGGACGCGCGCCTGGCCGAGTCGCTCAAGGCCTCCGGGGTGCCGGTGGCGCGGCGCACCGTGGCCAAGTATCGGGAGGCCATGCACATCGCCGCGTCCCACGAGCGCATCCGGATCAATTGAACACGTCCGGCGCGAACTGTCCATGAGCTGTCCGGTCGCCGCCGGGCCGGGCCTGCGTTAACCTGTTTTCAACCCGCGGCGACCCGTTCCGGGCCATGCTGGGGTCCCAAGACAGGAGGCAGCCGATGCAGATCGAAACCTACGGCCACGACATCGACGTGACACCCGCCCTGCGCGAGTACGTGGACAGCAAGCTGCAGCGCCTGGGCCGCCACCTCGAACGCCCCTTCGACGTCCGCGTGCAGCTGAGCCTCGACAAGCCCCACCACAAGGCGGAGGCGAACCTCGTGCTCGCCGGCAAGGCCATGCACGCCGATGCCAGCGCGATCGACATGTACGCCGCGATCGACCTGCTGGCCGACAAGCTCGACCGGCTGCTGATCAAGCACCGCAAGAAGCAGGTCGACCACCATCGCGGCGAGAATGCCACCCGCGACGGCAGCTTCGGCTGAGCCCCACGGACCACGCGCATGCCATGGACCGACCTGCTGAGCGCCGAGCGCATCGTGGTGCTGGACGATCCGGGCAACCCCGAGCGGGTGCTCGATGCCGCGGCGCGGCTGCTGTCGGACGGTTCCACGGCGTCCGCCCGGGCCATCGGCACCGCGCTGCGCGAGCGCGAACGCCTGGGCAGCACCGCGATCGGCCATGGCGTGGCGCTGCCGCATGCGCGCAGCGCCGGCTTCCACGCGCCGCGAGGTGCCTTCCTGCGGCTGGGACATGCGCTGGATTTCGGCGCGCGCGATGGCGAACCGGTCGACCTGGTGTTCGCGATGAGCGCCACCGACGATCGGCCCGAGCAGCACCTGCAGCACCTGGCCGACATCGCGGGCCGCTTCGCCGACGAGTCGTTCCGCGAGCGCCTGCGCGCGGCGCGAAGCCTGGCGACGCTGCGGCGCCTGCTGCTGGCGCAGGCGCCCACGGCGAGTGCGGCGTGAAGCCAGCGGACCACCGCCGATGAACCAGCGCCTGACCGCCCTGGACCTGTTCGAGCAGCAGCACGAGCGGCTCGGGCTGCGCTGGCTGGCCGGCCAGCAGGGGCAGACGCGGGTGCTCGAATCGGTCGAGACCAATGCCCGCCGGCCGTCGCTGGCCGGCTACCTCAACATCATCTACCCCAACAAGGTCCAGATCCTCGGCACCGAGGAACTGCACTGGCTGGACGGGCTGGACTCGCGGCTGCGCTGGGAAACCATCGAACGGATGATCCAGTACCGGCCGCTGGCGCTGGTGATCAGCAAGAACCAGCCCTGCCCGGAAGACCTGCGCCGCGCCGCGGAGGAAACCCAGACCCCGCTGTGGATCTCGCCCAAGCGCGGCCACGAGCTGCTCAACCACCTGCAGTACCACCTGGCGCGCGCCCTGGCGCCGCGGGTCACGCTGCACGGGGTGTTCATGGAGGTCTACTCGATCGGGGTCCTGATCACCGGCGAATCGGGATCCGGCAAGAGCGAACTCGCGCTGGAACTGATCACCCGCGGCCACCGCCTGGTGGCGGACGATGCCCCCGAATTCACCCAGATCGCGCCGGACGTGCTCGACGGCACCTGCCCCGACCTGCTGCAGGACCTGCTGGAACTGCGCGGCCTGGGCGTGCTCAACATCCGGCAGATGTTCGGCGACACCGCGGTGAAGCGGAACAAGTACCTGCGCCTGATCGTGCACCTGAGCAGGCCCAACGCCGAACCGACCCTGCACGAGGACGGGATGGTGCGCCTGACCGGCGACCTGGGCATCCGCCGCGTGCTCGACCTGGACGTGCCGATGATCACCCTGCCGGTGATGCCGGGCCGCAACCTCGCCGTACTGACCGAGGCCGCCACCCGCACCCACATCCTGCGCGCGAAGGGCATCGACCCGGCGGCCGCGTTCCTCGCACGCCACTCGCACTTCCTCGAGAGCGGCGAAGAGCCGGTGCTGCCATGAACGCACGCGCCGAACTGCCGGAAGACGAACCGGGCGCGCGGCCGCCCACCTCGCTGCTGATCGTCACCGGCATGTCGGGTGGCGGCAAGACCGTCGCCCTCAACACCTTCGAGGATCTGGGCTTCTACTGCGTCGACAACTTGCCGGCGGAACTGCTGCCGGAGTTCGTGCGCGCCGCGACCCATCCCGAACGCGCCGAACAGAAGCTCGCGGTCGGCATCGACATGCGCAACCGCGGCGACCTGGCGAATCTGCCCGAATGGCTGTCGGCGGTCGGGGCGATGGGGCTGGAGCCGCAGCTGGTGTTCTTCGATGCCGCCGACGCCACCCTGCTCAAGCGCTACGCCGAGACCCGCCGCCGCCATCCGCTGACCCACCTGGGACTGGCGCTGGCCGACGCGATCGCGCTCGAGCGCCAGGCGGTCAAGCCGCTGCTGGCGCTGGCCGACGTGGTGGTCGACACCAGCGACCTCAACGTCCACCAGCTGCGGCACCGGGTCATCACCGAACTTGGCCTGAGCCAGGATTCGTCGCTGTCGCTGCTGTTCGAGTCGTTCGCCTACCGGCGCGGCCTGCCGGCCGACGCCGACTTCGTGTTCGATGCGCGCAGCCTGCCCAACCCGCATTGGGACCCGCGGCTCAAGCCGCTCTCCGGGCGCGATGCCGCGGTCCGCGCGTATCTCGAGGCACGCGACGAGGTCAACGAGTACGTCGCCCAGGTCGCGGACTTCCTCGACACCTGGCTGCCGCGGATGCAGTCCGGCACCCGCAGTTACGTGACCGTCGCCTTCGGCTGCAGCGGTGGCCGCCACCGCTCGGTGTATCTGGCCGAAACGCTCGCCGCGCACGCGCGCGACCGTGGCTGGACCGAGGTCGCCACCTTCCACCGCGAGCTCGACTGACCGGCGCGCACCGGCACGCATCGTCCCGCGCCACGCGCTACCGGGCGGTCACCGGCGTCTGCTAAGTTGGCGCCATGGCCGTCGGCATCCTCCTCCTCACCCATTCGGGCATCGGCACCGCGCTCGTCGCGGTGACCAGCGGCATGCTGCGCGGCAACCTGCCGCTGCGGCTGGAGGCGTTCGAGGTGCCGTTCGACGCCGATCCGGAGGTCCTGCTGCCGCAGGCCAGCGCCGCGATGCGCCGCGCGGACGGCGGCGACGGCGTGCTGATCCTGACCGACCTCTACGGCGCCAGCCCCAGCAATCTCGCGGCCCGGCTGTCGAGACTGGGCACGCCATCACGCCGCGTCTCGGCGTTGAGCTTGCCGATGCTGCTGCGGGTGATGAATTATGCTGAACTCCCCCTGGAGGAACTCCCCGCCGTCGCCGCCGCAGGCGCGCGCAACGGGGTGATCCTCGACGACGCCTGAGGCCGACGATGATCGAACGCGAACTGCTCATCGCCAACAAGCTCGGCCTGCACGCGCGCGCCACCGCCAAGCTGGTGCAGGTGCTGTCGGCCTTCCGCAGCAACGCCACGCTCGTCGCCAAGGGCCGCGAGGTGAACGCCAAGAGCATCATGGGGGTGATGCTGCTTGCCGCCGGACACGGCACCACGGTGCTGCTGCGGCTGGAGGGCGAGGACGAGGACGCCGCGATGGAGGCTGCGGCCGCGCTGTTCGAACGAAAATTCGACGAGGGAAGCTGAGTGCGCCACGCGCTGACCGGGCACGGCGCGTCGCGGGGCAATGCCCTCGGCCGCGCCCGGGTCCGCCTGCCGCATGCCCTCGAGGTCGCCGAGGAACACGTCGCCGCCGATGCGGTCGAGGGCGAGATTCGGCAGCTGCATACTGCGATCGATGCGGTGCGGGTGGAGATGCGCAACATGCGCACGCGCCTGCATGGTGCGTTGGCGCACGAGGTCGGCGAATTCCTCGACCTGCACACCCTGCTGCTCGACGACCCGGAACTGCTGCAGGGCCTGGACGACCTGGTGCGCAAGGGGCGCTACGGAGCCGACTACGCGCTGCGCCTGCAGCGCGACCGCCTGGCGGCGGTGTTCGAGGGCATGGACGATCCCTACTTCCGCAGCCGGGTCGAGGACATCGACCACGTCATCGGGCGCGTGCACGCGATGCTGCACAAGCGCGAAGCCGACCTGCAGGGCGTGGCCGGCGAGATCCTGGTCACCGACGCGATCGCGCCGGCCGAACTGAGCCAGCTGCAGGCGCAGGGCGTGCTGGCGGTCGTCACCGCGGGCGGCAGCGCGCTCTCGCACAGCGCGATCCTGGCGCGCAGCCTGCACCTGCCGCTGGTGGTGGGCGCACCGCTGGCGCTGCAGCAGGTCAACGACGGCGACGTGCTGGTGGTCGACGGCAGCAGCGGCGAGATCGTGGTCGAGCCCAACGCCGCCGACCTGCGCGCCTACCGTGGCCGCCTGCGCGAGGAAAAGCGCGAACGCAAGCAGCTGCACCGGCTGCGCCGCGAGCCCTCGCGCACGCTCGACGGGGTCGACATCAGGCTCTGGGCCAACGCCGAGTCGCGCGAGGACGTCACCGGCGCGCATGCACTCGGCGCCGCGGGCGTCGGCCTGTACCGCACCGAGTTCCTGTTCCTGCAGCGCAGCGAGCTGCCCGACGAGGAGGAGCAGTTCCGCGCCTACCGCGACGTGGTGCTGGGGATGACCGGGCGCGCGGTGACCATCCGCACCATGGACATCGGCGCCGACAAGGCCGATCGCACCGGCCTGGCGCTGACCAACGAGCCCAATCCCGCGCTCGGCCTGCGCGGCGTGCGGCTGTCGCTGGCGCGCATCGACGTGTTCCGTACCCAGTTGCGGGCGATGCTGCGCGCGTCGGGGTATGGTCCGCTGCGGGTACTGGTGCCGATGGTCAGCGGCCGCGAGGAAGTGCTGGCGGTGGCGGCGCTCCTTCGCGATGTGGCGCGCGAGCTGCGCAGCGAGGGCCACGAGATCGCCGAGCACGTGCCGCTGGGCGCGATGATCGAAGTGCCGGCGGCGGCGATCGCGCTGCCCACGTTCATCGGCTCGGTGGACTTCATCTCCGTCGGCACCAACGACCTGACCCAGTACCTGCTGGCGGCGGACCGCGGCAACGACGCGCTCGGCGAGCTGTACTCGCCGCTGCACCCGGCCATGCTGCTGCTGTTGCGCAACGTGATCCGCACCGCGCGTGCGCGCGGCAAGCCGGTCGCCGTCTGCGGCGAGATGGCGGGCGACGCCGCGCTGACCCCGCTGCTGCTGGCGCTGGGGCTGGAGGAATTCAGCCTGCATCCGGCGACCCTGCTCGAGGTGCGGCGCGCGATCCGCGCCCAGCGGCTGGATGCGCTGCGCGCGGCGGCGCCGGCGCTGCTGCGCTGCCGCGACCGAGATGCGATCGATCGCTGGCTGCGCGCCAGGGCCGCCCCGGCCTGAGCCATCGCCGATGGAGGGGGCAGGCATGCGCGCACCTGCATCGCGTCGCGATGACGCGCACAGGCTGGGCAACCGGCGAACCGCGGGCGATAATGCCGGCATGAACGCCTGATCGGCCGCGTCTCCAGGCGCGGCAAGCCCTCGCCCACGGAGCCGCCGCGCATGGCCGAAGCCGTCCGCCACGACAAGACCGCGCGCCAGCTGCGACTGCTGTCGGACGCGCTCGACAGCGGCCGCCTCGGTCCGGTGCGGCGCCTGGTCAACACGCTGGCGCCGGCCGAGATCGGCAACCTGCTCGAATCGCTGCCGCCCGACAAGCGCATGGTGGTGTGGGGCCTGGTCGATCCCGAGGACGACGGCGAGGTGCTGGTGCACGTCGGCGACGAGGTGCGCGAAAGCCTGATCGCGGACATGGACCAGGACGAACTGGTCGCCGCCGCGTCCGACCTCGACATCGACGACCTCGCCGACCTGGTCGAGGACCTGCCCGATGCGGTGATCGACGAACTGCTGCGCTCGATGGATCGCGACAACCGCGAACGCCTCGAGCAGGTGCTGTCCTATCCCGAGGACACCGCCGGGCGCCTGATGAACCCGGACGTGGTGACGGTGCGCGCCGACACCACGGTCGACGTGGTGCTGCGCTTCCTGCGCCTGCGCGGCGAGCTGCCCGAGCACACCGACCATCTGTACGTGGTCAACCGCCGCCACCAGCTGATCGGCTGGGTCTCGCTGCAGGATCTGGTGACACGCGAACCGGGCACCCAGATCAACCAGCTGATCGACGACGAACTCGAGTCGCTGCACGTCGACGCCTCCGCCGAGGAAGTGGCGCGCCAGTTCTCGGACAACGACTGGGTGTCCGCCCCGGTGGTCGACGACGGCAACGTGCTGCTGGGACGCATCACGGTCGACGACGTGGTCGACGTCATCCGCGAACAGGCCGAGCACCAGGCGCTGGGCGCCGCCGGTCTGGACGAGGACGAGGACCTGTTCTCGCCGATCCGGCGCGCGGTGCGCGGGCGCGTGGTGTGGCTGGGCATCAACCTGCTGACCGCGTTCCTGGCCGCCGGCGTGATCGGCCAGTTCGACGCCACCATCGAGCAGATCGTCGCGCTCGCGGTGCTGATGCCGATCGTCGCCGGCATCGGCGGCAACGCCGCGGTGCAGGTCCTGACGCTGATGGTGCGCGGCATCGCGCTGGGCCAGGTGGGCGCGAGCAACGCCTCGATCCTGCTGTGGAAGGAGTTGCGCGTGGCACTGATCAACGGCCTGCTGATCGGCGGCCTGGTGGGTGTGGTGGCGCTGGTGTGGTTCGGCTCCTGGGCGCTGTCGCTGGTGATCGCCGCGGCCCTGGTGATCAACTTCTGCTCGGCCGCGCTGGCCGGCGTCCTGCTGCCGCTGCTGCTCAAGCGCATGCACGTCGATCCCGCGGTGGCGGGCACGGTGGTGGTGACGGCCGTCACCGACGTGATCGGGTTCTTCAGCTTCCTCGGCCTGGCGACGGTGATCCTGCTGCAGTGACCTGCTGCAGTGACTTCAGGGGCGCGAGGGTGCGTCCGCGCCCTCCTCGTCACACGGCCTCAAGGGGCGGGCCCGCAAGATCCGGTAGCGACGGTCCGGGCATCCCACCACCGCAGGTGAGGGGGCCCCGGCTGCGGTGGACGACGCGATGACGACAGGAGAACACAGATGCGAATTGGGATCGGACTGCTGCTGGTGATGACCGCGCTGCTCGCGGCCTGCAGCTCGGCACCGCAACGTCCCGCGCGCGGCGAGTTCGTCGAGCGCGAACTGCGCGTGGACGGGCAGGTGCACCGCTACCAGGTGTTCGTGCCGGCGCCTGCGGCGGCGTCGGACAAGCCGCCGGTGATCCTGTTCCTGCACGGCTCGGGCGAGCGCGGCGACGACAACCAGCGCCAGGTCGCGGTCGGCCTGGGCCCCCAGGTGCGCAGGCAGGCCGACACGTTCCCCGCGATCGTGGTGTTCCCGCAGGTGCCCGAGAACGGCGAATGGAACCAGGTCGTCGACGTCACCTTCGCCCAGCTCGACGCGGCCACGCGCGAGTTCGGCGGTGATCCGGACCGCACCTACCTGACCGGGCTGTCGATGGGCGGCTATGGCGCGTGGGAGCTGGCGCTGCGCCAGTCCTACCGCTTCGCCGCCGTGGTGCCGGTCTGCGGCGGCCTGGTGCATCCGCGGCGGACGACGATGGCGGTCACCGTGGTGGCCGACGAGGCCGATCCCTATGCGGCGGTGGCGCAGCGTCTGCGCGACATGCCGGTGTGGATGTTCCATGGCGCGAAGGACGACCTGGTGCCGCCGGACTATTCGCGCCGGCTGGAGGCCGCGTTCCGCGCCGCGGGCGCGCGCGACGTGCGCTATACCGAATTCCCCGATGCCAACCACAACAGCTGGGATCCGGCCTACGCGACTCCGGAACTGTGGGACTGGCTGTTCGCGCAGCGGCAGGCGAACGCGTTCCGGCAGGAATAGGCCGCACGGGCGGAGCACGCGACCGCGCCCGGCGCCACGGCGTCAGCGCGCCGCCAGCAGGCCCTCGAGCACGGCCATGCGCACCGCGACACCGTTGGCGACCTGGCGCAGGATCAGCGACTGCGCTCCGTCGGCCACCGCGTCGGTGATCTCCACGCCACGGTTCATCGGTCCCGGATGCAGCACCACCGCCTCCGGCGCGGCGCGGCGCAGGCGCGTGGCGTCCAGACCATAGTCGCGGTGGTAATCCTCCAGCGAGGCGACCAGCCCTTCCTCCATCCGCTCGCGCTGCAGGCGCAGCATCATGATGGCGTCGACGCCGTCGAGCGCGGCGTCCAGGTCATGCCCCACCTCGCAGCCGGCCAGCGTGTCGTCGTCGGGCAACAATGCGGCCGGTCCGCACACGCGGATGTGGCCGGCGCCCAGCGTGCGCAGCGCGTGCAGATCGGAGCGGGCGACCCGCGAATGCTTCACGTCGCCCACGATCAGGAACCGGCGGGTGGAGAAGTCCGCGCCCAGCGCCTGGCGCAGGGTCAGCATGTCCAGCAGGCCCTGGGTGGGGTGTGAGCTGCGTCCGTCGCCGGCGTTGACCAGCGCGGTGCCGGCCTCTGCGGCCGCGGCCAGGTCGGCCACCGCACCGTCGCCCGAATGGCGCACGACGAAGCCGCGCACGTCCATCGCCTCGATGTTCCTGAGCGTGTCGCACGCGCTCTCGCCCTTGGTGGTCGAGGAGGTTGCCGCATCGAAGCCCAGCACGTCGGCGCCCAGCCGCTGCGCGGCGCGCTGGAAGCTCAGCCGGGTGCGGGTCGACGGCTCGAAGAACAGCGTGCACACGGCAATGCCGGCCAGCGACTGGCGCGCATCCGCGCCCTCCGCGAATGCCTGCGCCCGGTCGAGCAGCGCATCGAGGGACGCGCGCGGCAGGCCCTGGAGCGTCAGCAGGTGGAGGAGGCGGCCCTGGGCATCGGTCTGTGCGGTCATGGCGGGTATTGTCCGGCAAGTGCCCGGGTGACGGCCATGCCGGAGATGCGACGCCTACAGGACCGTCGCGTCGCCGGGCGCGGCGAACCAGCGTTCCACGATCACCGCCGCGGCGACCGCATCCAGCGCCGCCGCATCGCGCCGCCGGCGCCGGCCCTCGGCGCGGTCGAGCGCGAACCGCTGCGCCGCCTCGATCGAGCTGGCGCGCTCGTCCACCATCACCACCGGCAGGCGGTAGCGCGCCTGCAGATCGGCCGCGAAGGCACGGGCGCGGGCGCGGATCGGCTGGTCGCCGCCGTCCAGCGTCATCGGATCCCCGACCACCAGCCCGTCCGGGCGCCACTCCTTGTGCAGGCGGTCGATCGCGGCCCAGTCGATCTGCTCGCCGTGCACGTCGATCACCGCCAGCGCGCGCGCGCCGTGACCGTAGGGGCTGCCGACGGCGACGCCGATCCGGCGCGCGCCGACGTCGAACCCGAGCACGGTGCCGTCGACGCGCATGGGCCCCGCGTTCATGCGTGCCCCACGTGCCCCGCCATGCGCATCAGGTCGACGCCGATCTCGCCCGCCGCCCCCTGCCAGCGCTGGTCCAGCGGCAGCGAGAACAGGATCTCGTTGCGCACCGGCGCGGTCAGCCAACTGTTCTCGGTCAGCTCGAATTCGAGCTGGCCCGCGCCCCAGCCGGCGCAGCCCAGGGCGATGGTGGCGTGGCCGGGACCTTCGCCGCGGGCGATGGCCTCGAGGATGTCGCGCGAGGTGGTGACCCACAGGCCGTCGGCGACCGCCAGGGTGGAATCCCAGCCGTGGTCGCCGTCGTGCACCACAAAGCCGCGCTCCGGATGCACCGGGCCGCCGGCCAGGACGCGCTGGTCGAGCACGGCCGGATCGTCGCAGGCGATGTCCATCTGCCGCAGCACTTCGCCCAGGGTGTAGTCGGATGCGCGGTTGACCACGACGCCCATCGCGCCCTCGTCGTCGTGCTGGCAGATCAGCGCGACCGCGCGCGCGAAACCCGGGTCGGCCAGGGTCGGCAGCGCGATCAGCAACTGGTTGGCGAACGAGGACGTCGGCGCGGTCATGGCGCCATTCTAGGCCCTGCGCCCGCGCGGGGCGCCCGAGGCGGCGCGTGCGTTCAGGCGAGCCCGAACTGCTGCTCCTCGGGCGTGGCCAGGCGCACGTCCACCACTTCCACCAGCGCATCGACCGTGCGCCCGGCGAGCGGATGATTGCCGTCCACGGTGACGTGACCCTCGTCGACCGCCGTCACCACCACCTCGAGCGGTCCGCGCGCGGTCTGCGCGCTCAGCTTCGCGCCCACCGCGGGCGGCGATGCGACCTGCAGGCGGTCGCGCGGCAGCGTCTGGACCAGCGCGTCGTGGCGCGGTCCGAACCCCTGTTCCGGCGCGATCGTCACCCGGAAGCTGTCCCCGGGCGATTTGCCGGCCAGCGCCTGCTCCAGGCCGGGCATGATGCTGCCGGTGCCGTGCATGTACACCAGCGGCGCGTGGCCATGGGTGGAGACCAGGGTCTGGCCCTGCCCGTCGTGCAGGGTGAAATGGACGGTGGCGATGCGGCGGTCTGCGATTTCCATGGCGAAAGCCGGGAGCGGGGACATCCGAATGGTGGCCCGGGCGCGCGGCCCGCGGCAACCCGGGCGCGTCCGAGGGGCGAGGTGGCGGAATCGCGCGTCCATCGGACGTTTCGCACGGCGGAGGCCGCCTCCACCGGACCGGTGCACACGCGATGCCTGCCATCCGCGCGCAGCGCAAGCGCGAACACCGGGCCGTCATCCGGCTCCCGGACACGACTCCGGCCGCTCGCGCGGCCGGAATCTGCACATCGGCGCGGCGGGGACTCAGCCCTTCACCGCCTCCTGGTAGCGACGCTCGACCTCGTTCCAGTCGATCACGTTGTAGAACGCGGCGATGTAGTCGGGGCGGCGGTTCTGGTACTTCAGGTAGTAGGCGTGTTCCCACACGTCCAGGCCGAGGATCGGGGTGTTGCCCGAGCCGATGCCCTTCATCAGCGGATTGTCCTGGTTGGCGCTGCTCTCGACCGCGAGCTTGCCGGACGCATCCACCGACAGCCACGCCCAGCCGCTGCCGAAGCGGGTGATCGCGGCATTGGTGAAGGCTTCCTTGAACGCGTCGAAGCCGCCGAGGTCGCTGTCGATATGCTTCGCGACATCGCCGTTCGGCTGACCACCGCCCTTGGGCGACATCACGGTCCAGAACAGCGAATGGTTGGCGTGGCCGCCGGCGTTGTTGCGCAGCGGGCCGCGCTTGTCCTCGGGCAGCGCGTCGAGGTCGGCAATGACCTCCTCGACCGGCTTGTCGGCCCACTTCGTGCCCTCGAGCGCGGCATTGGCCTTGTCGATGTAGGCCTGGTGGTGCTTGGTGTGGTGGATTTCCATCGTCTGCGCATCGACGTGCGGCTCGAGCGCGTCGTAGGCGTACGGCAGCTTGGGGAGGGTGAAGGCCACGGCGATCTCCATTCGGGTCGGGGGATTCGGATCGCCATTGTGACGCCTGCCGGGTAAAAACGGGATCAACCGGCCCGCGATGCTGTTTTCCGCCGCACCTCGACCGCGCTCGAGGTGCGGCCGCCGACGCCGAGCCCGCCGCCGGCGCTAGACTGTGGCGATGCCGTTCCTCGAACTCACCGTCCGCTGCCGCCAGGCCGAACAGCCACGCCGCGAGCACGCGCTGGAGGACGTCGGTGCGCTGGCGGTGACCCTGCTCGATGCCGAGGCCGGCACCAGCGACGAGCACGCGATCCTCGAGCCCGGCGTCGGCGAAACGCCGCTGTGGGACGAGGTCGCGCTCAGCGCGCTGTTCCCGCACGATGCCGACGCCCTGCTGCTGCTCGCCGCGCTGGACGCGTTCGATCCCGCGCTCGACTGGTCCGGCGCCGCGTTCCGCCAGGTCGCCGACCAGGACTGGGAACGCGCGTGGATGGACCAGTACGTGCCGCTGCGGTTCGGCGCGCGCACCTGGATCGTGCCCTGGGACCAGGCGCTGCCGGACGACGCGCGCACCGATGACGCCGCGGTGGTGCGGCTCGACCCGGGACTCGCCTTCGGCTCCGGCACGCATCCGACCACCGCGCTGTGCCTGCGCTGGCTCGACGCACTGGCCACCGAGGGCCGGCTGCGCGGCGCGGCGGTGCTCGATTTCGGTTGCGGCAGCGGCATCCTGGCGCTCGCGGCACTGGCGCTGGGCGCGTCCGGCGCCGATGCGGTCGACAACGACCCGCAGGCGCTGCAGGCCACGCGCGACAACGCGTCGCGCAACGGCCTCGACACGCATCTGCGCGCATGGGCGCCGGACGATGCGCCGGACGGTCCGTGGCCGGTCGTGGTCGCCAACATCCTGGCGACCGCGCTCGATGCGTTGGCGCCGACGCTCGCCGCGCGCACGGCGCCGGGCGGGCGGATCGCCTTGTCGGGGATCCTCGACGGCCAGCAGGCCGCGCTGGTGCAGCGCTACTCGGAATGGTTCGACGCGCTCGCCGTCACGGTCGACGGCGACTGGGTGAGGATCGACGGCATCCGGCGGTGATCCAACGCACGGCTTCGCGCCGTGGCTGCGTGGTTGAATAGCGCCATGTTCATCAACTGCCGGCACTGCCACGCGCTGGTCGCCACCGATCCGGCCACCGACCTGCCGCCCGAGCGCTGTCCGCGCTGCGCGGGCGTGCTGCGGCGAAGCGACGTGGCGACACCCGCAGCGGTGCCGCAGACCGCGCCGACGCCCAGCGAGGACGCGCCGGCGGACGGCGCGTTCGCCGAACCTGCCCCCACTCCGGACCCCGCGCCCCGCGTGGAGACCGTGCCGGACCTGTCCGCATTGCTGCGCCCGGCGCCGGCACCCCGGATGGACGGCCCGACCGGGCTCCCCTCCCCTGCACCGGACACGTCCCCGGCCCCGGATCCGGCGCAAGCGGCGACGCAGGCGCCCGCCGGCCCGGTCGCGCCCCTGCACGCCGCCGCCGCAGCCGCGATCTCCGGCGCCGCGTCGCCTGCTTCCGCAGCGCCGGCCGACGACCCGCCCGCATCGACGGCCGACGCGGACGCTAACGCTTCCCTGGCGCGAGACAGGCCGGTCGACCTGCCGCCATCCGGAGCGGCGACGTCCAGAGCGACGCCGCCACACGTTCCCGCCGGGCCCGCGCAGGCGGTCGCCGTGCCCGACGCCGACCCGCAAGGACCGGTGCCGCATGGCGCGTCCGGCACCTCGCCACCAGCGGCGGGCCCCGGCTTCCTTGCCGGCCAGGCCTCCGGCACCCGCGCCGCCGATCCGCGTCGCCGGATCCGGCGGATCGCGGCGATCGTTGCGCTGCTGGCTCTGCTCGCCGTGCAGGTGCTGCTGGCCGACCGCGCGCGGCTCGCCGCCGATCCACGCTGGCGCCCGATCGTCGACGCCGCCTGTGGCGTCGTCGGCTGCAGCCTGCCGCCATGGCGGGAGCCCGCCGCGTTCGCACTGGTCTCGCGCGAGGTGCGCCCGCATCCCCAGGTGCCGGGAGCGCTGCGCGTGCGCGCCACCGTGCGCAACGACGCGCGCTGGCCGCAGGCGTGGCCGCAGCTGGTGCTGACGCTCTCGGACGTGGATGGACGCGCGGTCGCCGCACGCGCGTTCGCGCCCGGAGACTATCTCGCCGACGGCGCGCCATCGATGCTGGCGGCGGGCCAGTCGAGGGACATCCAGCTGGACATCCGCGAGCCATCGGCGGCCACGGTGTCCTACGCGTTCGACTTCCGCGACTAGGCCGCGCCGTCCGGACGGGTCGACGCCACGCACCCGGCAGGCGCCGCGGCCTCCGCAATTGGTCGAATTCGCATTGTCCGATGCGACCCCATGGCGCTAGACTCGACCGCCCGCGATGGCCGGCCGCGCCGCATCGCCCAGGTCGCACGAGCCGCCATTGAACGTCCCCGAACACGTCGACAGCACCGTCCGCAGCGCGCCGCGCGCGCCGCTGCGCGACCACGTCGCCAATTCGATCCGGCGCTACCTGGGCGACCTCAACGGCAGCGATGCCGACAACCTCTACCAGATCGCCCTGCGCGAACTGGAGATTCCGCTGTTCCTTGAGGTGCTCGAGCACTGCGACGGCAACCAGAGCCGCGCCGCCACCATGCTCGGCATCCATCGCGCAACGTTGCGCAAGAAACTTCGCGAATACGGCATCGCCTGACCGGCACGCGACGCGCGGCGGCTATAATTTCGCCCCGTTTTCCGCCCGCGAGTGCCGATGACCGCCGACCTCCTGCCCATGCGCCGGGCGCTGCTGTCCGTGTCCGACAAGACCGGCCTGGTCGAACTGGCGCGCGCCCTGTCCGCACGCGGCGTGGAGCTGCTGTCGACCGGCGGCACCGCGAAGGCGCTGCGCGAGGCCGGCCTGCCGGTGCGCGACGTGTCCGAGGCCACCGGCTTCCCGGAGATGATGGACGGACGGGTCAAGACCCTGCACCCGGTGGTGCATGGTGGCCTGCTGGGCCGCGCCGGCGTGGACGAGGCGGTGATGGCCGAGCACGGCATCGAGGCGATCGACCTGCTGGTGCTCAACCTCTACCCGTTCGAACAGGTCACCGCGCGCGCCGACTGCACGCTGGCCGACGCGGTCGAGAACATCGACATCGGCGGCCCGGCGATGCTGCGCTCGGCGGCGAAGAACTTCGCGCGCGTGGCGGTGGCGACCGATCCGGCGCAGTACGCGTCGCTGCTGGCGGAGCTGGACGCGCACGACGGCGCGCTGTCGGCGAAGACACGTTTCGCGCTGTCGGTGGCCGCATTCAACCGCGTGGCCCAGTACGACGCGGCGATCAGCAACTACCTGTCGGCCATCACCGATGCCTCGCGCGACGTGCCCGTGCGCGGCGCGTTCGCCGCGCAGGCCAACGGCAGCTTCGTCAAGGTGATGGACCTGCGCTACGGCGAGAATCCGCACCAGCAGGCGGCGTTCTACCGCGACCTGCATCCCGCGCCCGGCTCGCTGGCCACGTTCGAGCAGCTGCAGGGCAAGGCGCTGAGCTACAACAACATCGCCGACAGCGATGCGGCCTGGGAATGCGTGCGCCAGTTCGACGCGCCCGCCTGCGTGATCGTCAAGCACGCCAATCCCTGCGGCGTGGCGGTCGGCGTGGCCTGCGGCGACGCCTACGAGCTGGCCTACGCCACCGACCCCACCAGCGCCTTCGGCGGCATCATCGCCTTCAACCGCACGCTGGACGCCGCCACGGCGAAGGTGATCCTGGATCGCCAGTTCGTCGAGGTGCTGATCGCACCCGACTACGCACCCGGCGCGCTCGACTACGCCGCGAAGAAGGCCAACGTGCGCGTGCTGCGCATTCCGCTGGCACCGGCGTCGCGCGGCTTCATCGATACCAAGCGCGTGGGCTCGGGCATGCTGATGCAGACCGCCGACGACCGCGTGGTCGCGCGCGACGAGCTGAAGGTGGTGACGAAGCGCGCGCCGACCACGGCGCAGTTCGACGACCTGCTGTTCGCGTGGAAGGTGGCGAAGTTCGTGAAGTCCAACGCCATCGTCTACGCGAAAGACCACCGCACCATCGGCGTGGGCGCGGGACAGATGAGCCGCGTGTACTCGGCGCGCATCGCCGGCATCAAGGCGGCCGACGCGAACCTGGTGGTCGAAGGCTCGGTGATGGCCAGCGACGCGTTCTTCCCGTTCCGCGACGGCATCGACGCCGCGGCCGAAGCCGGGATCAAGGCCGTCATCCAGCCGGGCGGCTCGATGCGCGATGCCGAGGTGATCGCCGCAGCCGACGAACACGGCATCGCGATGGTGTTCACCGGCGTGCGGCACTTCCGCCACTGACCGCGGACGCACTGGAATGACGCTCGCGCTGCTGTTCGTCGCCGGCCTCGGGCTGCTGCTGCTCGGCGCCGAGGCCTTGGTGCGCGGCGCATCGCGGCTGGCGCTCGCCCTGGGGCTGGCGCCGATCATCGTCGGCCTGACCGTGGTCTCGATCGGCACCAGCGCGCCGGAACTGGCGATCAGCGTCGGCGGTGCGCTGTCGGGATCGCCCGACCTCGCGCTCGGCAACGTGGTCGGCAGCAACATCGCCAACGTGCTGCTGGTGCTGGGTTTGGTGGCGCTGGTGACGCCTCTGGTCGTGCAGCGCCAGCTGGTGTGGCTGGACGTGCCGATCATGATCGGCGCCTCGCTGCTGTGCCTGGTGGTGGCGTTCGATGGCCGCATCGCGCGCTGGGAGGGAGGCGTGCTGCTGGCCTGCGCCATCGCCTACATCCTGTTCCTGGTGCGGCTGGCGCGGCGCAGCCCGGAGCAGGTGCCCGAGCCCTCGGGACTCGACGACGGTGCCTCCGCGAAGCCGGGGCTGTTGCGCCAGTGCGTCCTGATGGCGGTGGGACTGGCGATGCTGGTGGGCGGCGCACGGCTGCTGGTGCGCGCCGCCACGGAGATGGCCACGTCGCTGGGCCTGAGCGAGCTGATCATCGGCCTGACGGTGGTGGCGATCGGCACCTCGCTGCCGGAAATCGCGACCTCGGTCCTGGCCGCGCTGCGCGGCGAGCGCGACCTGGCGGTGGGCAACATCGTCGGCAGCTGCATCTTCAACCTGCTGCTGGTGCTGGGCGCGACCGCGCTGATCGCCGCCGACGGCGTCCCGGTGAGCCCGGTGGCGCTGCGCTTCGACCTGCCGGTGATGACCGCGGTCGCGGTCGCGTGCCTGCCGATCTTCTTCACCGGCCACTGCATCCAGCGCTGGGAAGGCGCCGTGTTCGTCGGCTACTACGTCGCCTACACCGCCTACCTGCTGCTCGCCGCCGCGCGCCACGCCGCGCTCGCCGACTTCCGCTTCGGCATGACCTACGTGGTCATCCCGCTCACCGTGCTCACCCTGGCCGCCGTCGTGCTCGACAGCCTCAAGGCGCGCCGGCTGGCCAGATCCTGCAAGGACTCCTCATGAAAGTACTGGTCATCGGCTCGGGCGGCCGGGAACATGCGCTGGCGTGGAAGCTGGCGCAGTCGCCGCGCGTGGACGAAGTGATCGTGGCGCCCGGCAACGCCGGCACCGCGACCGAGGCGAAATGCCGCAACGCGGCGGTGCGCGCGGACGATCTCGACGGGCTGCTGCACCTGGCCCGCGACGAGGGCGTGGCGCTGACCGTGGTCGGGCCCGAGGTGCCGCTGGTGGCCGGCGTGGTCGACCGCTTCCGCGACGCCGGCCTGCGCATCTTCGGCCCGACCGCCGCCGCCGCGCAGCTGGAAGGCAGCAAGGCCTTCGCCAAGGATTTCCTGCATCGCCACGGCATCCCGACCGCGTTCTACGAAGTGCATACCGACGTCGATGCCGCGCTCGCGTACCTGCGTGAGAAAGGCGCGCCGATCGTGGTCAAGGCCGATGGCCTGGCGGCCGGCAAGGGCGTGATCGTGGCGATGACGCTGGCCGAGGCCGAGGCCGCGGTGCGCGACATGCTGTCGGGCAACGCCTTCGGCGACGCCGGCGCGCGGGTCGTGATCGAGGAGTTCCTGGACGGCGAGGAAGCCAGCTTCATCAGCATGGTCGACGGCACGACCGCGCTGCCCATGGCGACCTCGCAGGACCACAAGCGTGTCGGCGACGGCGACACCGGCCCCAACACCGGCGGCATGGGCGCGTACTCGCCCGCGCCGGTGGTGACGCCCGAGGTGCACGCGCGGGTGATGCGCGAGGTGGTGCAGCCCACCGTGGCCGGCATGGCCGCGGACGGCATGCCGTTCACCGGCTTCCTCTACGCCGGCCTGATGATCGACAGGACCGGGGCGCCGAAGGTGATCGAGTTCAACGTGCGCTTCGGAGATCCGGAAACGCAGCCGGTGATGCTGCGCCTCCAGTCCGACCTGCTGGACCTGATCGAAGCGGCGATCGGAGGCCGGCTGCACCAGGCGCAGGCGCAATGGAACCCGCGTCCTTCACTGGGCGTGGTGATGGCGGCGCGGCCATATCCGGACACGCCGATCACCGGCGATGTCATCGAAGGCCTCGACACCGTTCCGATCGAGGCCAAGGTGTTCCATGCGGGCACCGCGCTGGACGCGGCGGGGTGCGTCGTCAGCGCCGGAGGTCGCGTGCTGTGCGTGACGGCGCTGGGCGACACCGTGGCGGATGCTCAGCGCGCTGCCTACGCGGGCGTCGACCGCATCCGCTGGGCCAATGCCTTCCACCGCAGCGACATCGGATGGCGCGCGATCGCGCGCGAACGCGACGCCGGCTGAGCCGTCAGCCCGCGCTGCCGGTGGCCGCCAGCAGCGACTCGCCGTGCCCGCGCGGCGCGCTGCGCAGGTACTGCGGCGGCGCCGCGACCTGCGCGCCCAGTTCCGCGGCCGCATGCCACGGCCAGCGCGGGTCGTAGAGCATCGCGCGCGCCAGTGCGACCGCGTCCCCACGACCTTCGGCGAGGATCGCCTCGGCCTGCTGCGGTTCGGTGATCAGTCCCACCGCGACGACCGGCATGTCGACTTCGGACCGGATGGCCTCGGCGAACGGCACCTGGTAACCGGGCCCGGCCGCGATCCGCTGCGCCGGATGCAGGCCGCCGCTGCTGACATGCAGGTAGTGGCAGCCGCGTGCGTCCAGCGCCTGCGCCAGGGCGATGCTCTGCGCCAAGTCCCAGCCGCCCTCCACCCAGTCGGTGGCCGAGATGCGCACGCCCAGCGCCATCGACGCCGGCAGTGCCGCCGCCACCGCGTCGAACACGCGCAGCACCAGCCGCATGCGGTGCTCGAGGCCGCCGCCGTACGCGTCGGCGCGACGGTTCGACAGCGGCGAGAGGAACTGGTGCAGCAGGTAGCCGTGCGCGGCATGCAGTTCGATCAGGTCCAGGCCCAGACGCGCCGCGCGGCGGGCGCTGGCGACGAACGCCTCGACGATGGCGTCGATGCCGGCGCCGTCGAGCGCCTCGGGCAGCGGCTGGCCATCGTCGTAGGCCAGTGCAGAGGGGGCGACGGTCTGCCAGCCGTTCGGCTGCCCCGGCGCGATCGGCGCGCCACCGTGCTCCCAGGGGCGGTGCGTGGAGGCCTTGCGTCCTGCATGCGCGAGCTGCACGCCCATGCGCGTCGGCGACCAGCGTCGCACGGTGGCCAGCGAGCGCGCGAACGCCGTTTCGGTGGCGTCGTCCCAGAGGCCGAGATCGGCCCAGCTGATGCGGCCGCGCGGCTCGACCGCGGTCGCTTCCGCGATCACCAGCCCCGCACCGGAGAGCGCCAGCGTCGCCCAGTGCTGCGTGTGCCAGTCGCAGGCCTCGCCATCGATCGACGAGTACTGGCACATCGGCGCGACCACGATGCGGTTGGGCAGCCGCAGCGGGCCAAGGTCGAGCGGCGAGAACAGGTGGGTCATGCAGGGTCCGGCATCGGTCGTGGACAGGATCAGACGTTCGCGTCTTCGGGCGGCAGGCGGCTGTCGATCGGCGCGGCGCCGTCGCGATTCGCCGCGCCGGACGGGCAGCGCGCGTCGAGCGCGTACGAGGTCATCGACAGCGAGCCGTAGGCGTAGCCGTCCACCAGCGTGTCCGCGGGCCTGCCGGAGGCGGCCGCCAGCCCTGCGACGTAGAGCAGCGGCAGGAAATGGTCGGGCGTGGGCACCGCCAGACGGTAGTCCGGATGCGACTGCAGCGACGGCACCTCGTGCGGGCGCTCGAGCATCAGTTCGCGCGCGCGTTCGTCGAAGCGGCGCGACCAGTCGAACGCGCCGTCCGGCTGCTGCCAGTCGATCGCGCGCAGGTTGTGGACCACGTTGCCGCTGCCCAGCACCAGCACGCCGCGCGCGCGCAGCGCGGCCAGCTTCGCGCCCAGCGCGAGATGCCAGTCGACCGGCTTGCGGGTGTCGATCGACAGCTGCACCACCGGTATGTCGGCGTCCGGAAACGCGTGCACCAGCACCGACCAGGTGCCGTGGTCGATGCCCCAGCTGTCGACGTCGGCGCCGACCCGGTCAGGTTGCGCCAGGTCCGCCACCTCTTCCACCAGCCCGGGCAGGCCGGGCGCGGGGTACTGCACGTCGAACAGCGCCTGCGGGAAGCCGAAGAAGTCGTGGATGGTGCGCGGCCGCGGCATCGCCGTGACGGCGAGCACGCTGGTGTACCAGTGCGCCGATACTGCGAGGATCGCGCGCGGGCGCGGCACCGAGGCACCGAACGCGCGCCAGGCCTCGGTGTAGCGGTTGCGCTCGAGCGCGTTCATCGGGCTGCCGTGGCCGAGGAAGGCGGCGGGCATCAGCGGCTTGTCCATGGCGCGACTCCTGGCGGCCGGGGGCCTGCGGACACTCTAGCAATCGCCCGCATCGCCGCGGCCACGGCGGACGGAACGGTGCGTCCGTCCCGGCCGTCGCGCGCGGCGCCCTTCGCGCGCTCCGCACCGTGCGCGCCAGCGTGGCCCGTTGATGCGACGGAGCGCGACCGCAGCCGGTGCCGGTGCACGTGGACGCGACCACCGGGCGCGCCTCGCGCGACGCGGCCAGCGCGGTGACGCCGCGCACGCGCCAGCGGCTACACTCGCCGCGTCCCGCTGGAGGCCGCATGGCGCACGTCCCCGAGCCACCCGTCACCGACCACCACTCGCAGTTCGACCTGCTGCGCCAGCGCCGCTTCCTGCCCTACTTCACGGTGCAGGCGCTGGGCGCGTTCAACGACAACGTCTACCGCCAGGCGATCATCGGCCTGCTCGGCGCGATGGCGCTCGCCGGCACGCTCTCGGCCGACACCCGCGCGCTGTACACCCAGCTCGCACCGGCGATCTTCATCCTGCCCTACTTCCTGTTCTCGGCCACTGCCGGACAGATCGCGGAGAAGCTCGAGAAACAGCGCCTGATCGTGATCACCACGGCGATGGAGATCGCGATCATGTCGCTGGCCGCGGTCGGCTTCGTGCTGCAGAACATGCCGCTGCTGCTGGTGGCGCTGTTCTGCACCGGGCTGCAGTCGACCCTGTTCGGACCGGTGAAGTACTCGATCCTGCCTTCGGTGCTGCGGCCGGAGGAACTGACCGGCGGCAACGGCCTGGTCGAGATGGGCACCTCGATCTCGATCCTGCTGGGCATGATCTTCGGCGGCTCGATCTTCCTGCTCGCCGGCGCCGCCGGGCCGTACGTGGCCGCGGTGTCGATCATCGTGCTGGCGATCGCCGGCAACCTGGTCGCGCGCCGCATCCCGCGCGTGGATGCGGGCGAACCGGGCCTGGCGGTGAGCTGGAACGTGGCGCGTGAGTCGCTGCGCATCTGGAAGCTCACCCGGCGCCAGCCGGCGGTGCGCAACGCGGTGCTGGGCGTGTCGTGGTTCTGGTTCATCGGCACCGTGCTCACCGCGCAGCTGCCGATGTACGCCGAGACCAACCTGGGCGGCACCCAGGCGCTGTACATCTTCGCCCTGGCGCTGTTCTCGATCGGCGTCGGCGCGGGCTCGCTGCTGTGCGAGAAACTCTCGGGGCGCACGGTCGAGATCGGCCTGGTGCCGCTGGGCGCATTCGGCGTCAGCGCCTTCATGCTCGATCTGTACTTCGCGCGCCCGGGCCAGGCGCTGGCGGCCGGTCTGTCGGTGGCGCAGTTCGCAGGCGCGCCGGGCAGCTGGCGGATCATCCTCGACCTCACCGGCATCGGCCTGTTCACCGGTTTCTTCGTGGTGCCGCTGTTCGCGCTGATCCAGAGTCGCACGCCGCGCGCCGAGCTGGCGCGGGTGATCGCCGGCATGAACATCCAGAACGCTGCGTTCATCGTCGCCGCGGCGATGATCGGCATCGCCTTGCAGCAGCTGCTGGGCTGGTCGATCCCGCAGCTGTTCCTGGCGCTGGCCATCGCCAATGCACTGGTCGCGATCTGGATCTTCAGCATCGTGCCCGAGTTCTTCATGCGCTTCGTCAGCTGGCTGATGGTGCGCACGCTGTACCGCCTGGAGCTGCACGGCATCGAGAAACACGTCCCGGACGAAGGCCCGGCGCTGCTGGTGTGCAACCACGTCAGCTACATGGACGCGCTGATCCTGGGCGCCACCATCCCGCGCCCGGTGCGCTTCGTGATGTACCACCGCATCTTCAACGTGCCGGTGATGCGCTGGATCTTCCGCACCGCGCGCGCGATCCCGATCGCCGGCGCACGCGAGGACCCGGCGCTGATGCAGCGCGCGTTCGACACCATCGACGCGGCGCTGGCCGAGGGCGAGCTGGTGTGCATCTTCCCCGAAGGCGCGCTGACGAAGGATGGGAGCATCGCGCCGTTCAAGTCGGGCGTCGAACGCATCCTGCGCCGTGCAGCCGAGGCCGGGCGCCCGGTGCCGGTGGTGCCCATGGCGCTGCGCGGGATGTGGAGCAGCATGTGGAGCCGGCGCGATTCCCGGATCGGGCGCATGCGCGTGCCGCGGAGGTTCCGCGCGCACGTGGGGGTCGTCGCGGATGCGCCGGTCGGCGATCCGATGGTGACCGCGGAGCAGCTGGAGGCGCGGGTGCGGGCCTTGCGCGGGAGCGCGGAATAAGGCGTTCGCGTTCGCTGGCGCGCGAGGCCGTGCCGCGGGCGTGGTCTTTGGCGCGATGCCGTCCGTGGTGGGAGTGCGTGGCCTCCGGACACCCCGGCCCGCACATCCTTGTGCGGGCGTTCGCTGACGCTGCGCGGCATGCGGCGGGCGTGATCTTTGGCGCGATGCCGTCCATGGCGGAAGTGCGCGGCCTCCGGACACCCCGGCCCGCACATCCGTGTGCGGGCGTTCGCTGACGCGCGAGGCAGTGCCTCGCAAGCGCGTCAGCTCACCCATCCTCCGATGACGAACAGGGCGATGACGGCGAGCCACAGCAGCAGTGCACGCCAGGCCAGGCTCATCGCGTCGCGCAGTTCCGGCAGCGGACCGAGCGTGTGCACCAGCGCCGTGCCCGGGGCGACGCCGGACACGGCGTAGTCCTCGGCCTCGTCCGCGAGTTCGCTGCGCACGCCCGCGCGGCCCGCGGCGGCCAGGAAGCCGGGATCGGGTCGCAGCGACGCGCCGCCCGCCTCCTTCCAGGCGCCGACCACCACGTCGAAGTCGCCCACCAGCGCCAGTGCCAGCGTCGCCAGCTGGGCCGGCAGCCAGTCGAGCACATCCAGCAGCGCCCGCGCACCAGCCACCAGTGCGGCCGGCAGTCGCGCCGCGATCGCGTCCTCGGCGGTGATCGCGCACAGGCGGTACCCCAACGCACCGACCGGCCCCAGCAGCACGAACCAGAACAGCACGCCGAACCAGCGCCGCAGCGCCGCCTCGAATACCCCGCCGACCAGCGCCGACGGACGCAGCCCGGCCTGCTCCCGGCGGCCCTCCGGCCACAGTCGGGCTGCGGCCGCGCGCCGGGCGTCGGCATCGGGCGCGGCGAGGATCGCCTCGACGTCGCGATCAAGGTCGCGTGGCCCCCACGCGTGGAACAGCACCAGCACCGCGAACAGCAGCCAGGGCAGGCCGAAGGACACGTCGTGCAGCCACCATTGCACCAGCGCGACCAGCAGCAGCCAGGGCGCGATCGCCAGCACGATGCCGAACCGGCCACGCCACGCCGCGCTGGCGCCGATGCGCGCATCCAGCCAGCCGAGCCAGGCGCGATACCAGCCATGTTCACGCAGGACCGCGGTCAGCTCGCGCGCGACGTGCCCCAGCACCAGGGCGACCACGACCGCGAGCAGGGTGGCGAACATGGCGCGATTCTAGGCGCTTTCGCCCGCATGCCAGCGCTCCACCAGCCAGCGCGAGATCGACAGCCGCGGCGACAGCAGCAGGCCCGAATCGCGGGTTTCGCCACGCAGCGCGGCACCGACTTCTTCGCGCGTGAACCAGCGCGCGTCCTCGAGTTCGGCATCGCTGGGCCGCGGCTCGTCCGGTTCGGCCTCTGCGACGAAGCCGAGCATCAGCGACGACGGGAACGGCCACGGCTGCGAGGCCAGGTAACGGCAGCGGCGCACCCGCACCGCCGATTCCTCGAACACCTCGCGCATCACCGTCTGTTCCAGCGTCTCGCCCGGCTCGACGAAGCCGGCCAGGGTCGAATAGCGACGCGGTGGCCACCCGGCCTGGCGCCCAAGCAGCAGCCGGGCACCGTCGCTCACCGCGACGATCACCGCCGGGTCGGTGCGCGGATAGTGCTCGATTGCGCAGGCGTCGCAGCGGCCCAGCCACCCCGCGCGCTCGAACCGCAGCGGCTGGCCGCACGCCCCGCAGTGGCGATGTCGCGCGCGCCAGTGCAGCACGGCGCGCGCCTGGGCGAAGGCGGTGGCTTCGCGCACGGGCCAGTCGGCCGCGGCTGTGCGCAGATCGACGCGCGCTGTCGCCGCCCCGACGGACGCGTCCACCGCGGCGAACCAGGCGCGACCGCTCTCGACCCCCAGCAGCACGGCCTCCGGGCGCAGGCCCGGGTACGCCGCGCCGAGGTCATCGGGCGCACTGCCGTCGGGACCGGCCAGCGCCCGGCCGTCGGCGTCGAGCCGCAGCAGGCGCGCCTGCGGCCACAGTCCGTCGAGACGGGCCGCGTCGCTGCGCATGAATTCGGCGCGGTCGAGCGCGCCCTCGACGAAGGCGAACGGCGGGATCGCGCCGGGCATCGGGCTCAGACGGTGAACGACGACCCGCAGCCGCAGGTCGATTTCGCGTTCGGGTTGCGGATGGTGAACTGCGCGCCGTGCAGGCTCTCGGTGTAGTCGACCGCGGCGCCCATCAGGTACTGCAGGCTGAGCGGGTCGACCACCAGCGTGACACCGTCGGTGGTCACGGCCAGGTCGTCCTCGGCCTGCTGCTCGTCGAACTCGAATCCGTACTGGAACCCCGAGCAACCGCCGCCTTGGATGTAGACGCGCAGCTTGAGCGCCGGGTTGCCCTCTTCGGCGATCAGCTCGCGCACCTTGCCCGCGGCCGCGGGGGTGAAATCCAGCGGGCGCTGGAGCGAGAGGTAGTCGGGGGCGGGCGTGGACATGCGCTCAGGATGGGGGGCGCACGCGGCGACTTCAAGCGCCACGACTGCGCGCGAGGGCGCTTCAGCCGGCGGGCGTGGTGCGGGCGGCCTCGCTCCAGGGCAGGGTCTGCTCGACCGCCGCGCCCGAGGACGGGGCCAGGCGCGCGGTGATCCGCAGCGGCTGGAAGCCCGCCGGCAGCATCACCTCCCCCTCGACCTGCTGGAAGTACTTGAACGAGTACTCCACCCCCGGGGCGTCGTCCTCCTGACGCAGCGCCGCCCAGTCCAGCCGCTCGAGCTTGCCGTCGCGGCTGCCTTCCACCTCCAGCGTCAGACGCCCGCTGCTGACGGCGCCGCGGTTCAGGTTCTGGGTCAGGGTGGCGGTGTAGTGCCAGGCCTGGCCGGCCTGCGGGGTGAGCACCAGTTCGTGCACCGCGAGTCCGCGCCGCTGCGCGGTGGAACCGACGAAGCGTTCGTAGAAGGCGACGTCGGCGCGCAGGGCCGAGATTTCCTCGTCGCGCTCGGCCAGCGCGCCCTGCAGGTCGCGGTTGGCGTCGCGGCTGATCTGGTCGGAGCGGGTCAGGGTGGCGACCTGCTGCTCCAGCGCGTCCACCCGCGCCTGCGCCTGCGCAAGGTCGCCGCGCGACGCCCCGCCCGTGGCGACCAGGGCGGTCCACACGCCCCACAGGCCGAACAGCATCGCGGCCGCGAACAGGCCCAGCACGGCGTAGCCGGCCGGCGACGTCGGGGCCGGTGCGCCATGTCCGGGCGAAGCGGACGGCGCGGGGGACGCGGTCGCCGGTGCGGTCTCGCCCGGCGGGCGTGGAGAGGGGTCCGTCATCCCGCCGGTATAGCGAGGCGCTCGCGCCTGCGTCAAGGCGCCCTTGCCTATACTCCCGGTGGTCGGGCCCCGGGTCCGTCGCAACGTTCAGCCGCCATCCGGCCTGCGAGGAGGCCTCCATGTCCGAAGCCCACCTGTTCGCCGTCGGCGTGCTGCTGGCCTGGCTGGCGGGGATCCGCGCCTACCTGACCGTGTTCGGCGTCGGGCTGGCCGGCGCGATGGGCTGGCTCGACCTGCCGCCGGCGCTGGAGGCCACCGCCTCGCCCTGGGTGCTGGGCGTGTCGGGCGTGCTGGCGGTGGCCGAATTCCTGGCCGACAAGATTCCCGGCGTCGACTCGGCCTGGGATCTGCTGCAGACCCTGGCACGGGTGCCGGCCGGCGCGTTCCTGGCCGCCGCCGCTCTGTCGCCCGATGGCGAACTCGGGGCCGGCATGCTGGCCGCGGGCGCCGGCGTGGCGTTCACCAGCCATGCGGTCAAGGCCGGTTCGCGCATGCTGCTCAACACCTCGCCCGAGCCGGTCAGCAACTGGACCGCCTCGGCGACCGAGGACGTGGTGGTGGTCGGCGCGCTCGGCCTGGCGTGGTCGTATCCGTGGCTGGTGCTCGCGATCGTGGTCGCGATCGGCGTGGGCCTGTTGCTGCTGCTGTGGTGGGTGTGGCGGCGACTGTTCCGGCGCGCGCCGCGGCCCGCCACCAGCGGTTGAGCCGGCGGTCACACTTCCGGCGCGCAGATCGGAGAGTAGCGGCCGCATGGCCGCGCGCCGACGGCTTTGCCGTGCAATAGTCGTCGGGCCGCGTTGCGCGATAATGCCGGCATCAGGGGGACATGGAATGACTCGCGTGGCTGCGCAGGCAGACTCCTCGCTTCATCGGCTGTTGCGTCGCGCGCCGAGCGCGGTTGCCGGCGCACGTGGTTTGCGGCAAGGTTCCGGCGGTGTCTGACGCCGACGACCGCCAACGCGCCGAATTCCCGCCGACCGGTTTCTGGCGCCGCTGGTGCGAGGATGCGGCCGCGCCCGTCCTTCCGCGGGTCGATCCCGCGCCCGACGACAGCCCGCCCCCGCCCGTGGCGTCGCCCACCGCGACGCAGGCCGCCGCGGGCCAGGACGCGACGCCCTGGCGGGTGCTGATCGTCGAGGACGATCCCAGCCAGGCGCTGTTCGCCGAGAGCGTGCTCAACGGGGCCGGCATGCAGTCGCAGGTGGCCTCGGTCACCAGCGAGGTGATGGCGGCGATGGAGCAGCTGCGCCCCGACCTGGTGCTGATGGACCTGCACATGCCGGGACTGGACGGCGCCGAACTGACCGCTTTGATCCGCGCCCACGCCGACTTCGCGACCGTGCCGATCGTGTTCCTCACCGGCGACGAGGATCCCGAGCGCCGGTTCGAGGCGCTCGACCTGGGCGCCGACGATTTCCTGCGCAAGCCGGTGCGACCCAAGCACCTGATCTCGGCGGTGCAGAACCGGATCGTGCGCGCCCGCGCGCTGCAGTCGCCGGCCGCGGCCACCCATCGCCATCCGGCCACCGGCCTGCGCACGCGGCCACAGATGCTGCAGCTGCTGTCGACCTCGGTGCCGGGTGCGCGCGACGGCGCGACCTTCTTCGTCGAGATCGCCGGCATCGCCGCGCTGCGCGACCGCTTTGGCTATGCCGCGCTCGAGGCGTTGCTGACCGATGCGGGGCGCCGCCTGGGCGAGGTGGCCGAGCCGCATGCGGCCGCACGCCTGAACGACAACACGTTCCTGGTGCTGGCCACGGGGCTGGCACCCGACGCGCTGGCGCCGCTGGCGCGGCAGCTGCGCGACGGCCTGGGCGAGCATGCCTTCCGCGTGGGCGAGGAGCGTGTCCGGCTGCGGACCGTGGTCGGTTATGCCGACCTGGCGCAGGGATTCGACGATCCCGGCGCTGCGCTGACCGCGGCCGAGGAAGCGCTGCGCGCCGCGCGCAGCCACACCCACGCCGTCGCCGCCTGGGAGCGCCCGGTGTCGGTGGAGGACCAGACCCTGTCCGACCTGTCGCGCAGCCTGCGCGACGCGCTCGCGTCCGGCGGCCTGCAGACCGCGTTCCAGCCGATCGTCGCCGTCGCCGGGGGCAACGACGCCCAGTACCAGGTGCTGCTGCGCCTGCGCGACGCGCGCGGCACCGAATACGGCGCCGGCCAGGTGCTGGCCGCGGCCGCGCGGATCGGCGCGATCCTGGAGGTCGATCGCCGGGTGCTGGAGATCGCGATCGGCGCCCTGCGCCGCCAGCGCCAGGAAAACCGGGCCCTGCGCCTGTTCGTGACCCAGTCGCCGGCCACGCTCTCGCATCCGGGCCATGCGCAGTGGCTGCTGCAGTCGCTGGCCGAGGCCGGCGTGGACGGCGAGTCGCTGGTGATCGACGTACGCCAGGAGGACGCCCTCGTGCACGCGCTGTCGCTGCAGGAATTCTGCCGCGACATGGTCCAGGCAGGCGTCCAGCTGTGCCTGAGCCAGTACCGTTTCGGCACCGAGGCCAACGCCCTGATCGGGCAGCTACCGCTGGGCTACGTACGCCTGGCCGCGCTGTACTCCAGCCAGCTGCACGAAGCCGCGATCCGCGACGAGATGCGCAGTGCGATCGACCATGCCCACCGCCTGGGCCTGCAGGTGATCGGCCAGCAGGTCGAGGATGCGCAGTCGGCCGCGACGCTGTGGATGACCGGGGTCGACTTCATCCAGGGCAACCTGGTGCAGCGGCCGGCCGGCGAACTCGAATTCGACTTCCAGAACTCGGTGCTCTAGGGCCCGCCGATGGCGATGATCAGCAATGCACGCCCGTCCAGCGCGATGCTGCGCTGGTTCACCCTCGGCGCCGCCGGCGGCGCGGCGGTCACCATGGCCCTGCACGTGCTGGGCATGGAAGGGCCGTGGCAGGGCTTCGCCCTGGTGCTGGCGCTGCTGGCGGTTTTCGCCTCGATCGCGGTTTTCTACAACATCCGCTCGCGCGAGCGGGAACTGGCCGATGCGCAGGAGCGCACGCAGCGCGACGAACAGCTGCTGGGCGAACTGCAGCGCGAACTCGAACGCCACGCACAGCTCGAGCAGGAACTGCGCCTGGCCAAGCAGGCGGCCGAATCGGCGGTGATGGCCAAGGGGGAGTTCCTGGCCACCATGAGCCACGAGATCCGCACGCCGCTCAACGGCATCGTGCCGATGCTCGACCTGCTGATGCACGCGCGGCTCGCCGCCGACCACGCGGAACTCGTGCGCACCGCCTACCTGTCGTCGCAGCAGATGCTGCGGATCGTCGACGACATCCTCGACTACTCCAAGCTCGAGGCCGACCGGCTGGAACTGGAGACCACCGGCTTCAACCTGCGCGAGCTGCTCGAGGGCGTGCTGCAGCTGATGGAGCGGCCCGCGCAGAGCAAGGGCCTGCGCCTGCACATGCAGCTCGACCCCGGCGTGCGCCTGCCGGTGCGCGGCGACCCGGTGCGGCTGCGCCAGGTGCTGGGCAACCTGGTCAGCAACGCGGTGAAGTTCACCGAACGCGGCTCGATCACCGTCTCGCTGCGCAGGACCGGCGAGACCGCGTCCCAGCACCAGTTGCGTTTCGAGGTGCGCGACACCGGGATCGGCATCTCGCAGGCGGCCCAGTCGCGGCTGTTCCAGGCCTTCAGCCAGGCCGATGCGTCGACGACCCGGCTGTACGGCGGCACCGGGCTGGGGCTGGCGATCTCGCGCCGCATCGTCGAACTGATGGGCGGGCGCATCGGCGTGGAGTCCGAGACCGGGCATGGCGCCACGTTCTGGTTCGAAATCCCGCTGCTCAAGGTGCAGGGCGACATGCAAGCCGAAGACAAGACCCCGCAGGATGGACGCCTGCTGCTGCTGAGCGCGGATCCGCGCCTGCGCCTGCGCCTGAGCATGCTGCTGCCCAACTGGGGCCTGCGCGTGACCTCGGTGGAGACCACGCAGGAAGCGCTGGACCGGCTGCGCAACGCCGCCAACCAGGGCCCGCCGTGGGCCTACTCGATCGTGCTCGCGGACCTGGCGGGCATGCGCAACACGGCGCTCGCGCTGCATCGCAATCTCGGCCGCCAGGCCGTGTACGGCGACCTGCGCCTGGTGTGCCTGTACGGCGACGACCCGGTGGCCGACGAGCTGCAGCGCAGCGTGACCCTGCTCAGCCGCCAAGCGCCGGATCCGGACCTGCGTGCGGCGCTGTTCGAAACCGCTACGTCCGAGGCACCCGCGACCGACGTCGCCGATGATCGCGCGGCTGGCGCCGCTGTTTCACCGCCACCGGCGCCGGCGGTCAACCTGGACAA
The DNA here is from genome assembly GCF_029887935.1 of Luteimonas kalidii. GTDB lineage: Bacteria > Pseudomonadota > Gammaproteobacteria > Xanthomonadales > Xanthomonadaceae > Luteimonas > Luteimonas kalidii. Next base: position 208,430 of record NZ_JARXRO010000016.1, read on the forward strand.
GTTCGCGGTGCGCAAGCCGCGGGTGCTGCTGGTCGAGGACAACCCGGTCAACCTGATGGTCGGCCAGCGCCTGCTCGGCGTGCTCGGCATCACCTGCGATACCGCCAGCAACGGCGAGGCCGCGCTGCTGCGCATGTCGGCCTCGCGCTACGACATCGTATTGATGGACTGCCAGATGCCGGTGATGGACGGCTACACCGCCACCCAGCGCTGGCGCGACAACGAGGCCGCCGGCGGCGACGGTCGCCGCCTGCCGATCATCGCCATGACCGCCAATGCCATGGCCGGCGACCGCCAGAAGTGCCTCGACGCCGGGATGGACGACTACCTGCCCAAGCCGGTCACGCGGAGCGAGCTCGAACGCTGCCTGCACCGCTGGTGGGATCCGGACCAGATCAGCGTGCCGGCCGAGTTCGCCGACCTGGTCGGCGGTGCGGACGCCCCGGCGCCGGCAGCGCCGACGTCGCTGGATCCGCAGCTGCTGGGGTTGCCCACGTTCGACGGGCCTGTGCCCGCACCTGCGCCTGTATCTGCGCCCCCACCTGCACCAGCACCCGCGCCTGCACCGACTGCGATTGAAGCAGGTGGAGAAGGCCCCGGCGCACGCCTCGAGGCGCGGACTTCGGTCGCGGGCCAGCCCGCGGGCGCGGCGGTCCGACCGGCGTCGCCCCCCCCCCGGGAGGTACCGGCACCCTCCTTTATCGCGGATGCAGCGTCCGGCACGTCAGACGCGCCGGGGGCTTCGGTGAGCGCGCAGACACCGGCCGTGACGCCGGCATCGTCACCGACGCCGGGCGCATCGGCATCGGCCCGTGCCGGCGCTGTAACCGCAGGCCCGCCAGCCGCAGCCGGGCCGTCCGCGCCGTCGCGGCCGGCAGCCACCCCGCCCTTCCCGCGTGCTCCCGTCGCGACGCAGCAGCCCGCCGCGCCTGCTGCGACGCCCCCGCGCGCCGCGTCCGCGCCGACGGCCTCGTCCGCAAGTACGGCCTCGTCTGCCTCGCCGGCACACTCCCACACCGAGCCACCCAGGCGGCCGCTCGCCGTGGTGCTCGATCCCGAGATCCTGGACGACCTGCAGGCGATGCTGGGCGAGGAAGTCGACCGCCTGGTCGATGTGTTCCTTGAGGACACGCCGCGACTGATCCGGGCGCTCGAACACGCGGCCGGAGGCCCGGATTACGAAGCCCTGCGCGATGCCGCGCATTCGCTGAAGTCCTCCAGCGCCAACCTCGGTGCGATGTCGCTGTCGGCCGCGGCGAAGCGGGTCGAGCTGGCGTCACGCGAGAAGTCGCTGGAACGCCCTGCCGTGGCAGTGGCCCTGATCGCCAACGAGTTCGCGCGCGCGCGGCAGCAGTTGCTGGCGCGCCGACCCGCTTCCCAGGCCTGACAGGCGCCGGGCGGCAGCAGCAGCGGCGGCAGCGCCAGACATGACGGTCTGGTCGCGCAAGCCCGCGGTCCAGCGTGCGCCGTGGCGCCGTCGGCGTACGGCCTGCACCGGCGGTCGTCCGCGGCACGTGCGTGCGCGGCGCGGCGCCTCGCGACTCAGTCTTCGATCTGGCTCTGCAGGTAGTTCTGCTCGCCCACGCGGGCGACGAGATCGAGCTGGGTCTCCAGCCAGTCCACGTGCTCTTCCTCGTTCTCGAGGATGTCGGCGAACAGCTTGCGGCTGACGTAGTCGCCCACCGTTTCGCAATGCGCGATCGCCTCGCGCAACAGCGGAATGCCGTCCATCTCCAGCGCCAGATCGGCGCGCAGGATCTCGATCGGGGTCTCGCCGATCCTCAGCTTGCCCAGCGCCTGGAAATTCGGCAGCCCCTCCAGGAACAGGATGCGCTCGGACAGCACGTCGGCGTGCTTCATCTCGTCGATCGACTCTTCGTACTCGTGCTTGGCGAGTTCGGCGAGTCCCCAGTTCTTCAGCATCTTGGCGTGCAGGAAGTACTGGTTGATCGCCGTGAGTTCGTTGTAGAGCGCCTTGTTGAGGTAGCGGATGACCTCTGCATCGCCTTTCATGGCCGGATTCCGTGCAAGCGTGGACGCACGCACTCTAGCGCCGCACGGGCGCGCGTGCCGGAACACGAATCGGGTGCATTTGTATCCGCGCGCGGTGCGCGCCGGCGCGCTCAGGCGGCGCGCAGCACCGGCAGGGCGACCCGCCGACCTTGGGCCTCGGGACGCGCGGCGTCGAGCAGGGCGCTGGCGGTGTCGATGCAGGTGCCGCAGCAGGCGCCCACGCCCGTGCGCATGGTCAGCTCGGGAAGCGAGTTGCAGCCGGCCTCCGCCGCGCGGCGGATGTCGGCTTCGGTGATCCCGTTGCAGATGCAGACGTACAAGGCGCGCGACCGATGGCAAGATCCGGCCGCCATTTCGCCATGCATGAGAATGATTGTCAATGCCGCCAGGACTTCGATCTGGCCGAGTCCCTATTCCCGGTCGCGCGACGGCTGCCGGGCCACCGAACCCCGGTGCCGGGGCCGGCGACGCGTCCGCTCGCGCTCGATGGCTGCGGCCGGAATCGCGGCAAGGCCTGCGATCTGGCGCGCGAACGGCGCCAGATGGCGCAGCGCGCTGGCATACACCCCGCGCTTGAACATCACCACATGCTCCGTCGGGTACCAGAAATCGACCCAGCGCCAGTGGTCGAACTCCGGCTTCGGGGTCAGGTCCAGCTGCAGGTCGCTTTCCTGGCCGGTCAACTGCAGCAGGAACCAGACCTGCTTCTGGCCGATGCACACCACGCGGTCGTTGCGGCGGATGGCGTTGTACGGCAGCCGGTAGCGCAGCCAGCCGGGGGTCACGCCGAGCACGGCCACGTGCTCGGGCAGCAGGCCGGTCTCCTCGCGGAGCTCGCGGTACATCGCCTCGATCGGCGTCTCGTCGCTGTTCATCCCGCCCTGCGGAAACTGCCAGCCGTCGCGACGCACCCGGCGCGCCCAGAAGACGCGGCCATCGGGATGCATCAGGACGATGCCGACATTGGGCCGGTACCCGTCCGGATCGATCACGATGCGGACTCCAAGATCTACTGCCCCCGACTCTGCCACGGCCACTGCGAAAGTGCCAACCCGGCCGCTCCGGCGTTGACGTCGCCGGCCTGCGCCCCGACAATACGCGGCTCGCCGCCATGCGCGTGCGATCGATCTGGCTATGTAGCTCAGCCGGTTAGAGCACAGCACTCATAATGCTGGGGTCGGTGGTTCGAGTCCACCCATAGCCACCAGATTCCCTAGCGGAATCAACGCGTTGAAGAGAACCCGTCGAGAGGCGGGTTTTTTGTTGGTGTGGGTCTGGGAAGGTGGGACGGATTTGGGGCGACTTAGGGGGCCGAAGCTCCCCGCGGCAGTGGCTCTCGGGGACTTGAGCGCCACCATCGCTGAAGCCAGGGAGATGGCTCCGGCTGCCGAGCCAGGCTGATCGTCGAGTCCAACCAGTTCCCTCAGGAATCACACCCGGGTCTCAACAAGCTCACGCGCCTTGTCTGTGCCGCTATTACGAGGCTGTGGAATGTCGTAACCACTATCCAATCGGCTCGGCGGCGGGGAAGGACCAACTGCCGTCCAAGATCTCCTGGCGCGGGCGGTACAGTCGAACCATGTAATTCCAACCGCTGGTCACCGGCAGACAGTTCGGCGTGTCGTTGGCGCAACCGCCGAACTGGATCGTGATGGCGCCATCCTCGCCCCTGTTGCCGGTGATGCTGTTGATCGAATAGGCGTTCAGCTCATTGGGGTTGAAGTATCCGTCGGCGGTGTACGCCGTCACTGACCAGAACGCGTCAACCGGAACGTCCTTTACCGTGAGCCGGTACGGTGTCTTACCGTCGTTCTTCTCCGGGAACACGTTCAAGTAGACAGCATCCTTGTCGGGGTTCAGGCCCCAACCCGACGCTGCCGCAGCGATGCGCCTGACTGGATCTACAGCATTCCTATCGGCGCCAGCGGCATAGCGCAGGTCGGGAATCGTGTTGGACAAGGCTATGAGCGCCTCGCGGACCTTCCTCTGACTAATGGGATCCCACTGTGGAATCTCGAACTTGCCCGGACCACCGGGCTGGCTGACGGTAATGGCGTCCTGCAACGCATTGGCCTTCCTCATGTCCTCCGGATCGTTGGGATCGGCGAGGATGCGGACGCCTACCATTGCGTAACGGGTCCCCACACTCTCCTTCGTAAGCGTATGAGCACCGGCGCCGTAGAAGACCTGGGGGTTGTAATGGTCCTGATTGATGACGAGAGCAGATAGGAATCGCTCGTCAGGATTCGGCAGAGTGATGGAGACCGGCCCCGCATCCAGGTCGAACACACCCGACGAGTAGATGGTGTCGCGGTTGAGTCGCACAATCAGCTGCCTGTCGACCGGAGCGGGTTCGCGGGTGTGCTTGAAGTTGCCGAACGCCCCATCCTTGACTTGGGCCGCCATATAGACGTCGGATTCCGCACGTACGAAGTTGTCCGGCGTGACGATGATCTTGCCATCGGTGGTCTTCTTCCACTGATCCGGGCTGGCCAGGTCGGGGACGACCGGAGGCGTCGCGCTGCTTGCGGGCGCCGTTTCCGCCGCAGGCTCACTGACGGCCGCCGCAAGTTCGGCTTGCGCCGCCTGCGGCTTTGCGCGGTCAGAAGCACCATCGCAGCCGGCCAACGCCGCGATCAGCGTGAGCGAGATGAACGCGATTCGTGTGCTTCTCATTGCGTGAACTCCGGGCAGACGGGCTGGGAGGGCATACGAGAGCCGAGCACCTCGTTGCCGTGCTTGTGCGTCACTGCGCCGTGCGGACCGCGGGCGGTGCCTTCCAGGTGCCGTCCAGGGCTTCGGGCTTGGGCCAGTACTCGCGCATGATCATGAAAAACGGCCCCTTGGGTGCCGGCAACCAGTTGGCTTCCTTCCTGTCCCCGGGCGATTCATGCTGGATGTACAGCGTGATGCCCCCATCCGCATCGCGGACGAGATCCGGCTCCATGGGCGAGTTGATCAGATAGCGGTTGATCGGGTTTTCAGTCAGCAGGCTGGCCGGCAGCTCGTACATGGTCAGCGACCAGAACGAGTTGACCGGTGGCAGCCTTCCCGGCTCGAAGCGCAGTGTGTAGCGGCTGAGTGCGCCCTCCAGCGGCTTACCTTCGGAATCGGTGAAGTACGCCGGGTAATTCGCCTCCTCCTTCGAGTTGCCATAGATGCCCAGTGCCGCAGACGCCATGCGCATGAGGTAGTCGTTGTGGAGGTATTCGCGCGTACCGAATCCATCGGCACTGCCCTTCTTGCCGGTGTCGATTACCTCAGCCTTGTACTGGGCGAAGGCCTTCCACGCATCGGCCATACCCTCTTGGACCGCTTGGCGCTGCGCAGGCGAAAACGCAGCAACATCGAACCCCTTCCCCGCACCGATGCCCGCCTTGGCGAAGCGTGACATCAATGCCTTTTCGCTGGGATGGGTCGGAGTGAACTGCAACAGCCAATTGAGGATGCCGAAGAACTCCGGCGAGGTCTTCTGCGCCTCAGCCGACAACGGTTGGATGAACTCGTCGGCGGATGCCTGCGGCGGCGGCGCTTCTGTGAAGCGTGACAGTGGCTGGGCCTTGTAGTTGGCCTGGATCTTCTCGACGTTCTCTACGTCATCGGTACCGAACAACTGGGTGCGGTAGAGCACGAAAGCCAGATTCGTTTCGGCTCGGATCACTGACTTGATTCCTTCCGGCACGGTGCCTTGCCACGACGGTCCGGCCAGCAGATAGTCGCCCGCCGCGCTGCCCGTCGCGCGACTCCCCACATAAGCAAAGTTGTGGGTGTACATGTCGATGAACTGAAGCGAGTAGTAGCGGTCCGGGATCGCCGGCACGCTGATCACCAGCGGCTCGGCGCGAAGGTCCGCACCCAGGAAGCTGTATGGCGTATCCGAATTGGGCGTCTGTATCGCCTTGTCCTGCGGAGTGAAAACGCGGGCCACGTTGTGCACTTCGTTCCACTCGCCCTTGTACTCAGGGCTGGCCCTATCGACGAAGTACGAGTACTGGATACGGTAGCTGTCCACCATGGGGAAGCCATAGATGTAGGCCTCTTTGACAATTGCCCGTAACTCGGCCGGCGTAGGTTCGACTGCTTCCATTCCCGCCCCGTTACGGGCCATGGAGTTGGGTGTCGTTTCACAGGCTGACAGCGTCAGAACCAATCCAGTTGACGCCAGCACATGGAAGGCAGACCACAGAGACAAGCGGCCGATGCGCCTCATGACGAGCCTCCTTGAAGTGCTGCGATGGGGCGCCAAGACCGAGGAAAGCCCCGTCCAAGCTGGATCGATCCCGCTCACGGGATACCTGAACCTGGACGCCTGCGAGCCACCGTCCAGCCTCGGGATAAAGCCGGCATATACTCAAAGCCATAACGACTGTCAAGGTATTGTGGACCGAACTGATTTGATAGCGCCTGGCACTGCCACAGCATGTTCACCAGTCTCGTTACACTTCGCGTCCCCCCATGGGCGGGACCGGTGGAAGCACACACGGTTTGGGGGAACGATCTTTCGGAAGCTCCTTCACCCATAGCCACCAGATCCGGAGCGCGGCCCGCGCCGCACCAAGCCCGGCCGCCAAGCGGGTTTCTGTCTCAGCGAACGGAATTCATCCGCCCCGCTGCGCCGCGAAATGCTCGATCCCGGCCGCGAGGGAGTGCCGGCGCGGGTAGCCTCGGGGCAGCACAATCGGCACCCGCACGACCTCCATCAGGCAGGCGGACAGGAGCTCCCGCCCGCAGGCCGGGGTGTTACCGGCATGCCACGCCCGCACGCCCGCAGGCGCCACCCACGGCACCTTGCACGCCAGCGCGAAGAGCAGCAGCGGCGGCATCCAGATGGGTGGTGGCACCACCCTATCCCCGGCACGGCCCGCGCCAAGCGGGCAAGACCCGCCAACTTCCGGAACCTGTCGGGCAGCGTGTCGACACAGGTACGCCATCTGGCGTAGAGTGACGCTCATATGGAGGGCCGCCCATGAATGCCGTCACCCCGCTCCGCCCCGTCGCCAGCCCCGTGTTCACCCACATGTCGCGGCTGCTGGACGTGGCCCTGGAATCGGAAACCGACGCCGTGCGCCTGGCCGCGGCCGGCGTGAGCAGCCGCTCGTACCGGCGTGCGGCGCACCGGCTCGGCTTCCCGCCGTCGCTGGTGGCGCCCGAGAGCACGGTGCGCCGGCGACTGGCCCGCAATGCGCGCTTCACCGAGGCCGAGTCCGAGCGCCTGATCCGGCTGGCCCGCGTGTATGCCGAGGCGGTGGAACTGTTCGGCGACGAGGCCCAGGCGCTGGAATGGCTGAATGCGCCGGCCGCCTACATCCCCGGCGACGCGCCGGTCACCCCACTCCAACTCGCGGCCAAGGACTCCGGCGCCCGCCTGATCGAGTCGCACCTGCGCCGCACCGCCCACGGCGTGTTCTGATGCGCCTGTGGCGGATCTCCGCCTTCCCGGGGCTGGGGGGCGAAGGCGGGCACCATACCGACGGACGCTGGCACACCCTGCCGCGTTCGGTGCTGTACGCGGCCGAGCATCCGGCGCTGGCGATGGTGGAGGTGATGGCGCACATGCGCCTGAGCGTGACCCGCATCCCGACCACGCTGAAGCTGATCACGCTCGAGGTGGCCGACGATGCGGCAGTGTCACCGCGCCCGGACCTGCCCGACGGCTGGCAGGCGAACGAGCCCACGTCGCAGGCAGTGGGCAACGCCTGGCTCGATGCGCGCGAAGGACTGCTGCTGCCGCTGCCCTCGGCCCTGCTGCCCGATTCGACCAACTACCTGGTCAACCCGGCGCACCCTCAGGCCGCCACCCACCTGCGCGAGGCGCAGGTACGGCCGTTCTGGTTCGACCAGCGCTATTTCCGCTGAGCGTCCGGACGCGCGGGCGGCGCGCGTGCGAAGCCGATCTGCCGATCCGTTCCGGCTGGCGGATCGCGTGCGCCGCCCCCAAAGGGCAGGCCGTCAGCGCGTAGCCCGGCGCAGCCTCGCTGCGGACTACCGCAGGCGCACGCCCGGGCCTCGAGCGCAATTACCAGAACACGGCGTACAGCGCGGCCAGGATCGCCAGCACCGCGACCGCGCCGGCGTTGAAGCTGGCGCCCGTGCGGTAGTCGACATCGTCGGTGCGGATGATGTCCTTCTCCGGCGCGTGCCGCATCGACAGCGACACCACCACCGCCAGCGCCAGCGCCAGCAGGAACACCAGCCCGACGCGATCGATGAAGGGCAGCGACGGCCACGCCAGCTTGAGCACGATCGAAAGCACGAACGAGCCGATCGCCGCGGCCAGCGCACCGGCCTCGTTGGCGCGCTTCCAGAACAGCCCCAGCACGAAGATCACCACGATACCCGGGGTGAAGAAGCCGGTGTATTCCTGGATGTACTGGAACGCCTGGTCGAAGCTGCCCAGCAGCGGGCGCGCGGCCAGCACCGCCAGCGCCATCGCCACCACCGTGACGATGCGGCCGGTGCGCACCAGCCGGCGCTGGTCGCCCGCCTCGCGCGGGCGGTACAGGTCGAGGGTGAAGATGGTCGAGATCGAGTTGGTCATCGACGCCAGCGAGGAGACGATCGCCGCGATCAGCGCCGCGAACACGATGCCGAGGATGCCCGCCGGCAGCAGCGACATCATCGCCGGGTAGGCCGCATCGGGACGGCCGATGTCCGGCGCCAGCAGCACCGCGGCCAGGCCCGGCACCACCACGATCACCGGCATCAGCAGCTTGAGGAATGCGGCGAACAGCACGCCCTTTTGCGCCTCGGCCAGGTCCTTCGCCGCCAGCGCGCGCTGGATGATGTACTGGTTGAAACCCCAGTAGCTCAGATTCATGATCCACATGCCGCCGATCAGCACGCTGAGACCGGGCAGGTCCTTGTAGAAGGGATTCTCGGGCGACAGGATCATGTGGAAGTGCCCGGGCACCTCCATGCGAAGGCGCTGGAAACCGGCCCAGATGCCGGCGCCTTCGCCGATGCGATCGAGGCTGATCCCCGCCAGCAGCAGCCCGCCCGCGACCAGCAGCACCACCTGCACGATATCGGTCAGCGCCACCGCCTTGAGCCCGCCGTACAGCTGGAACGCGAGCGCGAACACGGCCAGTCCCAGCAGCGCCGCCATCTGGTCGATGCCGGCCACGTGCGCGATCGCCAGCGATCCCAGCCACAGGATCGAGGTCAGGTTGACGAACACGTACAGGCCGAGCCAGAACACCGCCATCACCGTGCGGATGCGGGTGCCGTAACGCCTCTCCAGGAACTGCGGCATGGTGTAGATGCGGTTGCGCAGGAACACCGGCAGGAACCACTTGCCGACGATCAGCAGGGTCGCCGCCGCCATCCACTCGTAAGAGGCGATCGCCAGGCCGATGGCAAAGCCCGAGCCGGACATGCCGATGATCTGCTCGGCCGAGATGTTGGCCGCGATCAGCGACGCGCCGATCGCCCACCACGGCAGCGACTTGCTGGCCAGGAAGTAGTCGTCGGCGTCCTTGGCGTGCCCCGCCTTCTCGCGCGAGACCCATTGCGCCAGCGCGAACACGCCGGCGAGGTAGGCCAGCACGATCGCGATATCCAGGCCGGACAGTTGCATCACGCGTTCCTCATGGGTTGCAGCGAGGTGGGGGAGGTCCAGGCGTCAAGCAGGTATCTCGGTGGTGCTGGTGGCGTGGATGCGCGCGGCCGCAGAGGCGATTCACGCCTCCAAAACCAAGCGCCCGAGCGCACGCGACGCGTCTTCGGCCTGCCCCCATCCGCCTTCGGCACCTTCCACCCGTGAAGGGCGCAATGCCCGCGAGCGGGGGAAGGACGACGTAGCGGTGCTCCGGAGCGTCCGCGTTCCCGGAGCGCCAGCGTTCCGGAAACGTCGGCATTCGGGCGCGTCAGCCCTCCATCTGCTCCAGTTCGCGGCCCTTGGTCTCGTGCACGAACTTGATCACGAAGAACACCGAGAGCACCGCCATCACCGTGTAGATGCCGTAGGCCGTCGCCAGGCCGATCCCGGCCAGCAGCATCGGGAAGGTCCAGGTGATCAGGAAGTTCGCCGTCCACTGCGCCAGGCCGGCGACCGCCAGGCCCGAGCCGCGGATCTGGTTCGGGAACATCTCGCCCAGCATCACCCACATCACCGGACCCCAGGAGAGGTTGAAGAACACCACGTAGGCGTTCGCCGCCACCAGCGCGAGCAGGCCCATCGAATCGCTGAGCTGCAGCCTGCCGGCCGCATCGACGCCGCCGGTGGCGAAGGCGAAGGTCACCAGGCCCAGGGTGACGGCCATGCCGACCGAGCCGATCCACAGCAGCGGCTTGCGCCCGACCCTGTCGATCAGCAGCACGGTCACGACGCAGGCGCCGATGCTGAGCGCGCCGGAGAGCACGTTGATCAGCAGCGCGTCGGATTCGGAGAAGCCCACCGCCTGCCACAGCACCGCGCCGTAATAGAACACCACGTTGATGCCGACCAGCTGCTGGAACGTCGCCAGGCCCACGCCCACCCACACGATGGGGCGGATCCTGCCGGTGGCCTTGCTGACCAGGTCCGACAGCCGCGGGCGGTGGTGATCGGTCGCCAGCGAGGCATCGATCTCGCCCAGCTTGCGCTCGCCCTGCACCGCGCCGTACAGCCGCGACAGCACCGACTGCGCGCGGTCGCGCAGGCCACGCGCCACCAGGTAGCGCGGGCTTTCGGGAATGAAGAACAGCAGCACGAAGAACAACGACGCCGGCACCAGCTCGGCCCAGAACATCCAGCGCCAGGCTTCGAAGCCCATCCACAGCTCGGCCACCGACGAGGTGGCCACCTTCGCGAGCAGGTAGTTGCTCAGGAACGAGGCGAACAGGCCGGAGATGATCGCGATCTGCTGGATCGTGGCCAGCCGGCCGCGGTAGCGCGCGGGCGCCACCTCGCTGATGTAGGCCGGCGACATCACGCTCGCCGCGCCCACCGCCAGGCCGCCGATCACGCGGTAGATCACGAACTCGAACGAGGAGGTGGCGATGCCCGAGCCCCAGGCCGAGACGATGAAGAACACCGAGGCGCACAGCAGCATCGTGCGGCGACCGTAGCGGTCGGCCAGCGTGCCGGCGAACCACGCGCCGACCGCGCAGCCCAGCAGCATCGAGGCGACGTTGAAGCCGGTCACCGCCGCGTCGGAAGCGAACGCCGCGGTGATGCCGTCGACGGTGCCGTTGATCACGCCGCTGTCGTAGCCGAACAGGAAACCGCCGATCGTCGCCACCAGGCTGATCAGGATGATGAAACCGGTGTTCTCGCCTGGTGCGTGGGGACTGCTCATGTGTTCCCTCCGGGGAATGGAAAGCGTTGCGTCTGTCTGGAACCCGATGCCTGTCCGCGCGTGCGCGACCCCCGCCCGGGCGGGTCGCACGACGGATGGACTGCGCGGCGACGCCGTATCACCGCCTCCCCGGCACCGGCGTCGCGCGCACTACGGCGGTCGAACGACCGCCGCCGCACCGCGACTGGATGACTGCGCTGTCATCCAGCGCGCTATCGTAGCCCGACAGTCCCGCCGGAGCGTTCGTGCATCGCAGCATTCGGCGGCGGTTGCGGCTGAAACCGGCATGTGCATTGCGCGCCAGTGCCGCGTTCATGCGCGTACCAGCGCGCCGTCGCGCCACGCCAGGGTGGCGCTCTCGCCTGCCGCAAGCGCCAGTGCGATCCCGCGCCCGCGATGGTCGACCCGATAGTCGCCGCCGCGCTCGCTGCGCAGGACCGCTGCCTCGACGACGCCGTCCCGCCAGGACAGGTCAAGGCGCGCGGCGTTGCGCACCGGCACCCCGTGCAGCGTGCCCGTCGGCCAGTCGCGCGGCAATGCCGGCAGCAGGAACACGGCGCCGCCCCAGCTCTGCACCAGCATCTCGGTGATGCCCGCCGTGCCGCCGAAGTTGCCGTCGATCTGGAACGGCGGATGGGCGTCGAACAGGTTCGGATAGGTGCGCGACGGGCTCAGCAGCATGCGCAGGATCTTCATCGCGCGCTCGCCATCGCGCAGGCGCGCCCACAGGTTCAGGCGCCAGCCGATGCCCCAACCGGTCGCCTCGTCGCCGCGGATCTCCAGCGAGCGACGCGCGGCTGCCACCAGCTCCGGGGTATCGCGCGGGTTGATCTGGCTGGACGGGTGCAGCGCGTACAGGTGCGAGACGTGGCGGTGGTCCATCTCCGGCGCGTCCATGTCCCAGTCGTCCTGCCATTCCTGCAGCTGGCCGGCACGGCCGATCCGGTGCGGCGGCAGGCGTTCGCGCAGGCGCCGCAGGCGCTGCGCGAAGTCGGCATCGATCTGCAGCAGCGCCGCGGCCTCGATGCACTGCCCGAACAGGTCGCGCAGGAGTTGCGCGTCCATCGACGGGCCGGTGCACAACGCGGCCCCGTGCGGATGCACGTTCTCCGGCGAGATCGAGGGTGCCGTGACCATCGCGCCGGTGTGCGGATCCTCGACCAGGGTGGCTTCGAAGAACTCCGCCGCGCCACGGAACAACGGGTAGATGCGACGCAGGTAGGCCACGTCGCGCCCGTAGTCCCAGCGATCCCACAGGTGCTGCAGCAACCAGGCGCCGCCCAGCGGCCACAGGCCCCACTGCGCGCCGTCGATCGGCGCGGTCGCGCGCCACAGGTCGGTGTTGTGGTGCACCACCCAGCCCGGCGCGCCGTACATGCGGCGCGCGGTCTCGCGTCCGCGTTCGGCCAGTTCGAACACCATGCGTTCCAGCGGCTCGACGCATTCGGCCAGCGCGCCCGACTCGGCCGGCCAGTAGTTCATCTCGGTGTTGATGTTGATCGTGTACTTGCTCTCCCACGGCGGCTGCAGCAGGTCGTTCCACACGCCCTGCAGGTTCGCCGGCTGGCTGCCGGCGCGCGAGCTGGCGATCAGCAGGTAGCGGCCGAACTGGTGGTAGAGCGCGGCGAGCGCAGGATCGACCGCATCGGCAAAGCGCGCGACGCGTTCGTCGGTGGGAAGCTGCGCGAGCTCGACCGGTGTGGCCCCGAGGTCGATCTCGACGCGCCGGAACAGCGTGCGGTGCGCCGCGACATGATCGTCGTGCAGGTCCTGCCACGAGCGCGCGGCGGCGCGCGCGAGCTGGTCCCGGGTGATCGCGTCCGGATCGCCGGAGACATCGTCGTAGCGGCGGAAGCTGGTGGCCGCGGTGAGCAGCAGCACCACCTCGTCGGCGTCGCGCACCTCGATGCGGCCGTCGCGCTGCTGCAGGGTGCCGCCGACAGGGAGTACCCGTAGACGCGCGGCGAAGCGCAGGCGCCCGTCCACGCCGAAGGCGGCCTCGTTGCGGCCGCGCAGCAGCAGGCCCGCGTCGCCGTCGGCGTCCACCGTCGCGCTGGGCTGGTCGCTCGCCAGGCCGATGCGCAGCGAGATGCGCCCCGGCGTGTCGCCCGACAGCCGCATCGCCAGGCACTGGTCGACCGGCGAGACGAACACCTCGCGCCGGTGCTGCAGGCCGCGCGCCTCGAAAGTGGAGGTGGCGAGCGCGCGGTCCAGGTCCAGCTCGCGGCGATAGCCGTTGGTCTCGGCGATCTCGAAGAAATCCAGCACCAGGTCGCCGAGCGGCTGGTAGGGCATCTGCTTCGGCGGCCGGCCGAGCATGGTGGCGTTCGCCAGCGCCTCGGCCTCCGCGTAGCGGCGCGCGAACAGCAGGCGCCGCACCTCCGGCAGTGCCTCGAGCGCGCCGAGCGGAGTGGGGTCGTAGGGGCCGCCGGCGTAAAGCGTGTCCTCGTTGAGTTGCAGGCGCTCGTGCTTGCCGCCGCCCCAGACCATGGCGCCGAGCCGGCCGTTGCCGAGCGGCAGCGCCTCGACCCACTGCGTGGCCGGGCGCGGATACCACAGCCGCAGCTCCTCCCACGACGTGCCGCCCCCAGCAGCACCAGTCTGCGCAGCGGCCGGGTTGGCGCCGGTCGCGACGGTGGCAGCCGCAGGCGTGGCTGCCACCGCCTCGCCGCGGCCGAAGCCCGCCGCCGCGCCGCCGCCCGCCACCGCCGCCAGCGCGGCGGCCCGGAGCGCCTCGCGGCGGCGCGGGTCGAACGCCGCCATGCGTCAGCCCTTCGCCGGCCGCGCCACGACCTGCGCCGAGCCGTCGTAGGTGACGGTGGCGTCGGCCGCAGGCTCCAGCGCGCCGTTGTCGCCACGCGGTCCGTCGATCCAGCGGACGCGGATCTCGCGCGACTGCGCCATGCCGGGATACGAACCCTCGCGCGCACCGATGGTCAGCTCGCCGCGCGCCTGGTTCCACGCCAGCGGGATGCGGCTGGACTCACCGCGCTCGTAGCCGTAGCTGCGCCCGGCATCCTCGTACAGCGGGAAGCTGCCGTCCGCGCCGGTGTAGACCTCGATGGTCAGCGGCGCATCGGGCTGCTCGTCCACGTACTGCTGCACGACGGTGCGCGGCACGATCGAGCCGGCACGCACGAACAGCGGCATGCGCTGCAGCGGCGCGGCGGCGGTGATGCTCTGACCGCCCTCGTGCCGCTGGCCGGTCTCGAAGTCGATCCACTGCGCGCCAGCCGGCAGGTAGACCTCGCGGCTGGTGGCCCTGAACTCGGTCACGGGCGCGACCAGGAAGGCCGGCCCGAACAGATACTGGTCGGCAACGTCGCGCGCCTTCGCGTCCTCCGGGAAGTCCATCGCCAGCGCGCGCAGGATGGTGCCGTCCGCATGCCAGGTGTCACCGGCCAGGGTGTAGATGTACGGCAGCAACGTGTAGCGCAGCTTGAGGTAGTGCACGAAGCTGTCGTAGTGCGGCGTGCCTTCGGGCGCGATCTCCCAGATCTCGCGATAAGGAAACTGACCGTGCAGGCGGAAGATCGGCACGAATGCGCCGTGCTGGAACCAGCGCAGGCTGAGCTCGCGCCATTCGGGAAGGTGCGCCGGGTCCTTCTGCTCGTAGCGGCGCTCGGGCGAGAACCCGCCGATGTCGAAGCTGACGTTCGGCGCGCCGGCCATCGAGGCGTTGACCAGCCCCGAAATCTGCTCGCGGTAGTCCTCCCAGCGCGGCACGATGTCACCGCTCCAGAACGCCGCACCCGCACGCTGCTGGCCCGCGAAGTACGCGCGCGACAGGATGAACACGCGCTTGTCCGGCTCCACCTCGCGCGAACCGCGGTAGACGCCTTCAGAATGCGGCAGCGGGTAGGCGTTGAAGTACTCCACCGACGAGCCCAGCGCATTCGGCATCGTGCGCGCCTTGCGCTCGCCGATGTCGATGTTGCTGTGCAGATCGGGCTCGGTCGCGTCCAGCCACCAGGCATCGAAGCCCTTGCTGTTGAGCTTCGTGTTCACCTGGCGCCAGAAGATGTCCTGCGCTTCGGTCGTGTACGGATCGTAGAACGAGTTCAGGTAGCCCTTGCCGATCCAGTCCAGCTCCCCCACCTCGACGTTGCGGGTGTACATGTAGCCTTTGGCCGCGAGCTCCTTGTAGTGCTCGGTGGTCGGGTAGAACTTCGGCCACACCGAGATCATGATCTGCGCGTTCTGCTCGTGCACGTGGTCGACCATGCCGTCGGGATCGGGGAAGTTGGCCGGGTCGAAGTCGTGCGAGCCCCAGGCGTCCTCGGGCCAGTACGACCAGTCGAGCACGATGTTGTCGATCGGCAGCTTGCGGCGGCGGTACTCGTCCAGCACGTCGGTCAGTTCGGCCTGGGTCTTGTAGCGCTCGCGGCTCTGCCAGAAGCCGTAGGCCCACTTGGGCAGCAGCACCGCCTTGCCCGTGAGCGTACGGTAGCCGGCGATCACGCCGTCGGCGTCGTCCGCGGCCACCACGTAATAGTCGATCAGCTGCGCGGCCTCGGACCAGATCGACAGGTCGCCGGCTTCGTCGGCCGGCAGCGGGTCGCGGCCCTGCAGCGCGAGGTAGGCCGGCTCGATCCGGTCCCACTCGATGCGGATGTCGTGCCTGCTTCCGGCCTGGAGGTCGAGCGCGAACTCGTGGTGCCACGGGTTCCAGTTCTGGCGCCAGCGGTCGATCACCAGCTTGTCGTCCACGTAGAGCTTGGCGTACTCGCTGTTGTACAGCGAGAAGGTGTGCCGGCCGGATGTGCGCGCGGCGATCTGTCCTTCCCACACGACGTCGCTGCGCCCGCCCTGGGCCAGGTTCTTGCCTGCCTCCGGGAACGCTTCGAGGCTGGATATGAACTGGTAGTCGATCTGCTCCTCGCGCCGGACCAGCTTGACGTCGCCCTCGATCGAATAGGTCGCCGTCAGCGCGCCTTCCTTCCCGTCCTTGTCGTACAGCGTCACCACCTCGCCGATCTGGCGCAGACCGCGCGGATCGCCGTAGCGGGTGATCGAGTTGTTGTCCCAGAGGATGCCGTAGTGGCGGCTCGAGGTCAGGTAGGGGATCGCGTTGTCGATGTTGTGCTGGAGCAGCTCGACATCGCGGCCCTTGAGGTTCATCCAGCCCTGCTGGTGAAGTCCGGTGCCGTAGAGGCCTTCGTCGTCGTTGGATTCGAAGCGCTGGCGCACGCTGACGTACTGGCGCCCGTCGAACTCGGCCGGCGTGAACGTGCGGCCGCCCGCCACTTCCGAGACCAGCGGCTTGCCGGCCGCGTCGAAGAACGCGACCTGGCCGTCGGCCAGCGAGACCGTCGCGGAGATGCCCGGCGCCACCACGCGCACGGCATCGCCGGCCTCCTGCACCTCGAACGCCGGCGCAGCGCCCTCGCGCGCCACCCGCATCAGGCTCGGCGAGCGCTCGAAGTCGCCATCGGCATCGGCGGTCACGCGCAGGATGTGGCCGTCCACCACCTGCAGCCGCACCGGCGCTGCGCCGGCCTGCGTCGGCTGCACCACGACGCCGTCGCCGGCGCGCTCCCAGCCGGATGCCGCGTGTGCGAGACCGCAGGCCAGGGACAGGGCCAGTGGCAGGGCCAGTGGCCGCGGGAAGCGGGAGAGTCGGGTCATGGCGTCAGGGCTCCTGGGGTTGCGCATCGGTCTTCGTGGGATAGGTGGCCAGGGTCACGCGCAGCAGCTGCGTGGCCTCGGAGAAGTTGAGTCCGTAGTCGGTCTGGTCGCCGTTCCAGTTGCGGTGGAACTCCCACGTCGTGTCGACGTAGCGCCCTTCCTCGACCCGGTCGTAGATCAGCGCCACGCCCTCGCGCGCCGGGTGGATCGTCACCCGCGCGTGCATGCCCGTGACCAGGAACTCGTCCGGACCGAGTTCGGCGATCAGCGCACCGCCGATCGGCTCGGGGTTGCCGGGCGGCACGCCCTGGAACCAGAAGTGCGGCAGTCCATAGGCGATCGTGGCATTCCAGCGGTCGTTGAGCCGGATCTGCTGCTCGGTCACGCCGGGCGCCTCGGACACGCCATGCAGCCGGCCTTCGGACGCGGCCCCGGCGAACACGCGCATGCCGAGGTTGATCCGTGCGAACGCCTGCGCGAACGGCGCGATGGTCTCGGGCGTGGTGCGCTTCGCGCCCAGCGGCCAGTTGCCGTAGGGCGTGTAGTCCATGCCGAAGGGCACCCAGCCGATGCCGTCGTGGCCCAACGCGGCGAACAGGTAGCGCGCGTAGGCCGGCGTGTTGCCGGTCTCGGACACGAACAGCGCATTGTCCGGCCGCGCGTAGCGCTCGAGCACCGTGGTGTAGAGCAGGTGCTCGGGCATGTAGATGTCGGGCGCCAGCAGATCGATATGCGGGGCCGCCGCCTTGTACACGTCGAGCATGTTGTCGGTCGGCCCGCCGCTGGCGTACTGCCCGGGCTGGCCCGGGTTGAAGGGCCCGCGCAGGGCGGCGTTGACGTACATCGGCAGCGGATACTCGGCCTTGCCGGCCTCGGCCACCTGGTCGATGTAGCGGGCGATGTGCCAGGCGTGGAAGGTCTCGTCGGCGTCGGTGCCGAATACCTCGCGCCAGGTACCGGGCGACTTGCCGAGGTGGGTGAGCAGCGCTTCCGGGACCGCCCCTTCGAAGATCTCCTGCGCCATCGGCGAGAAGTCGCGCACGCCGCCGTAGGTGCCGGGCTCGTTCTGCGGCTGCACCATGATCACCGTGCGCTGCGCGTCGTGCTCGCGCAGGTGCGCCATCAGCCGCGCGAAGGCCCTGCGGTCGGCGTCGAGCGTGGCCTGCGCATGCGGTGAGAGCGAGTTCAGCACCACGCCGTCCTCGCGCACCAGGCGCGGGAAGCGCGCGTTGTCGAGCTTCACCCAGCGCGGCGCGTAGTTGGGCCCGTTGTTCTTCCAGGTCGCGAACCACAGCAGGATCAGCCGCTTGTCGTGCGCGCGTGCCTGTTCCAGCAGATGGTCGACGAAGGAGAAGTCGAACCTGCCCTCTTCCGGTTCCAGCTGCTCCCAGGCGATCGAGATCGAGAGCGTGTTCGCGCCGAGGTCTTCGAGCGCCGGCCACACCTGCTTCAGCGGTTCGGGATAGTTGCTGGAATTGTGCGCCTGCCCGCCCAGGACGAGGAACGGCGCTCCGTCGACGATCAGGGCGTGCTTGCCGTCCTTGCTTTCGAAGCGGGGAATGGGACGTTCGCCGGTGATGCCGTCGTTGCCGGCGGCCGCACTTCCAGCGTCGCCCGCGGGGTCGGCACCCGTGCTCGCGTCGGGCGCGGAGGCATCGGCAGGCTCGGCGGGCTGGCGCTGGCAGCCGGCCAGCACGAGAGCCGCCACGGCGAACAGCGCGAGCAGCGCACTGCGCGGCTGGCGGTCTCCCGATCCGGGTCGCGCGGCGGCCATGGGCATTCCCTTCATTGCGTTCTCCCGGGGCATGGCCTGTGCGCTGTTGCTGTTGCTGTTGCTGTTGGTGTCGCTGCTGCCTTGGCTTTTCGAGCCGTAAAGCGAGCCGTGCATCGCAGGGCGGCGGGGCCGGAGAGCGGCCCATGTCTGAGCGCAGCGAGTTTGGGCCGCGTGCCCCGCCGCCCGAGAAGCGCAGGGGACCGGACTGGCGCAGCCAGTCCGGATCGCGTCCGGCGGAGGCGGTTTTGGTGACTTTTGCCAAGACAAAAGTCACCCGCGCGACAGCGCGGAAGCTGTTGCGCTTGATCTTCGCAGTGGAACTCCGGTTCATCAGCGCGAACAGCAAACATCCAGAAGCAGAGCGTTCGGTCGCTTCGCGCCCGAGTTCCTTTTGAAGGGCCAAAAGGAACCAAAAGCCCCTTCACCGGACGCGAGCCGTCGCGGCTGCGCCGCGCCGGTCCCCTGCGCTCCTCGCCGGCGCTGGCACGGCGCCCAAACTCGCTGCGCTCAGACATGGGCGCCTCTACGTCCACCACCGGCTGCGGTGCTCGGCTCGCTTTACGGCTCGAAAGGACAACTGCAACAGCAAGAACAGACACAGAAGCAGAAGCAGAGGCAGAGGCAGAGGCAGCTTCTACCGCATCGCGCAGCGAAAATTCCACCGGCGCCGTCTCTTCCATCGACATCCTCACCAGTCGTCGCTCCGGAACGGCGACGCCGGCAATCCGCTCGCGCCGACCAGATTGGCGTCCACCGGCGCATCGCTCCACGCGTAGCGCACCGCAACGGGTGCAGCCACGGCATCGCTGCGCACGATCACGCGATCGCCTTCGATCGAGGCGGTGGCCGGGTGGAAGCGGCGGTCGGCGCCGGCGAGCTGGAAACCCTGCAGCGCGCCGCCACCGCGCACCGCCAGGCCGTCGGCGTCGAAGGACAGTTGCGCGGCGCCGCCGGCGAACTGCGCGTCCGCGAACACAGGTCCCTGGTCGACCACGGACGCGCCATAGGCCACGCGCCGCGCGGCAAGCCCCAGGCGCTTGCCCACGTCCTGCTTGTTCGTGGGATGGATGTCGTCGACATCGCCGATGTCGATCGCCACCGCCTGGCCCGTCGCCGGGAGCGAGAGCGTGGCGCTCTGCGATTCGCGCAGCACCGCCCAGGGGCTGGAATCGCCCTCGTCGCCACCCGAATGCCAGCTCGCCAGCTGCACCCACAGGAACGGCAGCGCCGGCGCATCGAACTGCGCGCGCCATTGCCGGATCATGTCCGGGAACTGCTGCCGGTAGGCCAGCGCCTGCTCGACGCTGCCGGCATTGGCTTCGCCCTGGTACCAGATCACGCCGCGTACCGGCAGCGGCTGCAGCGGGTGGATCATGGCGTTGTACAGCAGGGTCGGGCGCTGGTTCTTGTCGTCGTCGAGCGCGAGCGCGGTGACCTGTGCGGGACGGAAGGCCCACGCACCGTCCAGCGGCCGGCGCGCCCCGCCCTCGGGCTGCAGGAACAGTTCGTCGGAAGGCCCGTGGATTCCACCGCCACCGCCGGTGTCGGTCACGCGCACCGCGACCGTGTTCGCGCCGGCGCGCAGCGCGGACGCCGGCACCGGATAGACGCGCGCCAGGTTGTACTGCGATTCGGTGGTGCCGACCTCGACGCCGTTGACCCAGGTGGTGTCGGTGTCGTCGATGCGGCCGACGCCGAGCGTGAGCCCGCGCCCGGCCTCCGCGGCGCTCAGCTCGAACGTGGTGCGGTACCAGGCCACCCCGTCCATCCCGTTGTAGCCGCCGGTTTCCCACAGGCCGGGCACCGCGATGGCGGTCCAGCCGGTGGTGTCGAGCTCGGTCGCCTGCCAGCCGCTGTCGTCCGCAGGCAGGTGCCAGCGCGCCAGGTGTTCGCGCGCCTGCGCCAGTGCACGTTCGTCGTCTGCCTTCAGCGTCTCGGCCAGCGCCGCCTGCGCATCCCCGTCGATGCCCTGCGTGGCGGCATCCATCCACGCCTCGATCGCGCTGCCGCCCCAGGTGCTGTCGATGATGCCGATCGGCACGCCCTCGCTGCGGCGTAGTTCACGCGCGAAGAAATGCGCCACTGCGGAGAACTCGCCGGCTACCGCCGGCGACGAGGCGATCCATTCGCCGCCGGCCAGCTGCCACTCGGGCGTGCCGGACCAGGACTTGGGAATCTTGAAATGGCGGATCAGCGGATCGGTGGCACGCGCGATCTCCGCCTGCGCGTCGGCGGACTGGCTGATCGGCCACTCCATGTTCGACTGGCCCGATGCCAGCCACACGTCGCCGACCAGCACGTCGCGCAACTCGCGCGGGGCCTGGCCGTCGTCGATCCGCATCGCGTAGGGGCCGCCTGCCTTGCGCGCCGGCAGCGACACACGCCACGCGCCATCGGCGCCGGCGGTGGCATGCGCGCGGTCGCCGTCGAACGCGACCTCGACGCGTGCACCCGGCTCGGCAAGTCCCCACACCAGGATCGGCCGTTCGCGCTGCAGCACCATGCCGTCCGCGAACACGCGCGGCAGTTCGACCGCATGCGCGGCGCCGGTCGCGGCCAGCAGGCAGGCGGCGGTTGCGAACAGGTGCGCCGGGTTCGCAGCGTCGCGCCTCCTGCCCTTGGCGCACTCCCGTCCGCCTGCGGCACCTGACCGGTCCGGTGCAGCGCACCGGGCGTTCGGTCGAGCTGCGCGGCAGTGCCGCGCAGGCAGGTCGCCCTCATCCCCCGCGAGCGGGGGAAGGAAGCCCCATGCCGTCCAGTTCTTCGCTTGCGTCATTGCGGATCTCCGTACCAGATGCCCCGGCCTTCGGTACCGAAGTAGACGCGGCCGTGCAGACGCGGATCTCCGGTGACGTGGCGCATGACGCCGCCGAAGCGCATGCCGTCGTGATCGATGCGACGCCAGCGGCGGCCGTTGTCGTCGGAGCGGTGCAGGCCGAGTGTGCCGTCGATCTCGCCGAACACAAACAGCACACGCGGCTCGCCTTCGCGCGCCGGCTTGCCGAGCCCGACCGAGTGCGCGACGTCCACGCCGGGCAGGCGCACGAGCGCGCCGTCCGTCCAGTGCAGCAGGCCGCGTCCCGCCGCCGCGATCCACGCCTCGCCGCTGCGCACCGGATGGGGACGCAGCGCGATGCGGCGGCTGACGCCACCTTCCAGCGGGCCGTCCGCGTCGCGTGCGCGCACGTCGAGCGCCGCGAAGCGCAGCCCGCCATCCTCACTGCGGTAAAGCCTGCCGGAGGTCTGATCGTAGGCAATGAAGACTTCCGGATCGACGCGATCGGCTTCCACCACCGCCGTGTCAGGCAGACCATCGACGCGGCGCCAGTGCGCGCCCCGGTCCGCGCTGTGCCAGTGCCCGCCGCCGCGCACCTGCCACACGATCCGGACGGCGTCCGCCGACAGTGCGATGTGGCCGGCGCCCTCGCCTTCGGGCGGCTCGCTGGCGAACGCCGTCCAGCTGCGTCCGCCGTCGTCCGACCAGGCGCCGCGCACCGCGCCCTCGGGCCGGTTGTGGAAGTAGCCGCTGCGCACCATGCGCTGCGGTGCCTGCCCGGCCCAGGCGAGGCTTTCGGTGTTGGAGAAGCGCACGCCGGTGAAGCGCTGTTGCGGCACGTCGAGGTCGTCGTGCACGAAGCCGTCCACGTCGCCCAGCCCGCTCACCAGGTGCGCGCCCTGCGGCGGGCTCGCCAGCACCAGCGGCACGGTTTCCTCGAAGCCGGCCTGCGGGAAGTCCCACTGCAGCGTGCCGCCCGCGTCGAACGCGCGCGCGTTGCGCGACGCCCAGATGCCGTAGCCGGTGACGAACCAGATGCGGTCGGGATCGTGCGGGTCGATCTCGATATCCGCCATCCAGTGCGGCTTCGCATCCATCGTCCACGGCGCGCCGGCGTGGTCGAAGCGCGAACGCGCGAACATCGGCGTCCACGACGCGCCGCCGTCGGTGCTGCGATACAGGTCGTCACCCGGCGAGTAGCGCCGGAACGTGCTGGCGACGAGGATGTCCGGGTCCTGCGCATCCACCGCCACCGCACCCCAGCCGAAGCCGCGGCCGCCGGCGCTGGTCGACTGCGGCACCGGGGTGATGTCGGTCCAGCGGTCGCCGGCGGGATCGAACCGGTACACCGCGCCATCGGCCATGTGGTTCGGCCCCGGCTCGTCGCCGTAGCTCAGCAGCCAGCGCCCGTTCGCGTCGCGCGCCATGTGGCTCGGGCGCAGTCCGGTGGGCTGGCCCGGCACCGCCTGCCAGCTGCGCCCGCCGTCGTGCGAGCGGTAGATGCTGGCCTCCGGCGTCGACACGCCTGCATACAGTGTGCGCGACGCCCTGCCGTCGCCGCCGCTGGCCGGATCGAACACCACGAAGGCGATCCCGATCGGCACCTCGTCGCGGAAACCCATCGCCCAGGCCGAACGGGCGCGCGCGATGTCCGGGAAGCCCTCGACCTCCGCCCAGGTCGCGCCGGCATCGGTGCTGCGCCACAGGCCGTGCGCACGCGTGCCGAAGAACAGCACGCGGCCGTCGTTCGGGTCCACCGCCAGGCGTTCGCCGTTGCCGCGTCCCTGTTCGTTGCCGCCGAGCTTGAACGGCAGCGGCGTGCGCTCGAAGCTCGCGCCGCGGTCCCGCGAACGCAGGATCACGCCGGTGCTGCCGCGTTCGTGCAGGTAGGTGCCGACGGCGAGGTACAGGCGCTCGGGATCGGACGGATCGAGCGCGAGGCTCTCGACGCCGAAGCGGCCGCGGTCGTCGGCGCCCATCCAGTCCAGCAATGGGACCCAGCGCTGCGCATCGGCCTCCCAGCGATAGGCCCCGCCGATGTCGGTGCGTGCGTACAGCAGGCCCGGCGTGGAGGGGTGGAACACCAGCCCGGTGACGAAGCCGCCGCCGCCGATCGCGACGTTGCGCCAGCGATAGTCCGCTTGCGCGGGCAGGGCCGCCGCCATCGCCACGCACAGCAGCAGCGCCAGCCATGTCCATGCGGCCACGCGCCGCGTCCGCCGCACGCACCCTCCGCTCCACATCCTCATTCCGCCAGCACCCTCGCCCCAGCTGGTGATCGCCAGCAGCATAGGTGCGCGGGCCATTCCATACCAATGACGAAATCGGCATTGCGTATAGCCCGAGGGAATGCTGCAGTGCGAGAACACCACTGGCGCGACGTGGAGTCGCGTGTTTTGGCGATGGGTATCGCTGCATCGACCCCGGGGAAACGTTCTTGCCGGTCCACGCGGGTGGGGCCCGCGGTGTACCCGGGATCGGGACAGCCTCCCGGGTGCGCTGCGCTTACCCGGGCTACGGGCACCGGATGCAGCGGTGCATACGAATCGATGCGACTCGCGTAGCCCGGGTAAGGCCTCGGCCGCACCCGGGGAGCCGCGGTGGCCGTCCCGGGTGCGCTGCGCTTACCCGGGCTACGGGCACCGGATGCAGCGGTGCATACGAATCGATGCGACTCGCGTAGCCCGGGTAAGGCCCCGGCCGCACCCGGGGAGCCGCGGTGGCCGTCCCGGGTGCGCTGCGCTTACCCGGGCTACGGGCGTCGGGTGCAGCGCGGGTGCCTACGGATCGATGCGACTTGCGTAGCCCGGGTAAGGCCCCGGCCGCACCCGGGGGGTCGCATTGGCCATCCCGGTGCGCTGCGCTTACCCGGGCGACGGGTGCATCGTGGGCGCGTCCGATGCGTCGAACTGCGACAGCCGGTGGAAATGGACCAGCAGGCCCGCGAGGCTGCGCAGGTCCTGCGCGTTGTGGTCGCCGACCTTGCGCAGCTTCGCCGCGCTGCCGCCACGCAGGTAGGACAGCCAGGCCGCTGGCGCCTCCGCACCGGGCAGGTCGTCTTCGCGCACCACGCCCAGCAGCTGCCGTTCCACGGTGGCCAGGCGGCAGTTCTCCCACGCGCCGCGATAGCGCCGGCGGACCGGGTGCAGCAGGTCGATGTGGTCACGGCCGAGCACCGGATCGGCAAGACGGGCCAAGGTGTAGCGGGTGGTCAGCAGCGGCCGGTCGTAGCACTTGCCGTTGTAGGACAGCAGCACCGTGTCCGGTTCCAGCCAGCGCGCGAACTGCTGGAGCATCGCGTGTTCGGCGCCCATGGTGGTCATCAGCAGTTGCCGGATGCGCAGGCCGCCATCGCGCCAGTCGGCGGCGCCGATCATGAAGGCGCGGGTGCCGGTGCCACCGGCAAGGCCGGTGGTCTCGGTGTCGAACGCGAGGATGCGGTGGGTGTCGATCCGGTCCTGATCGAATGTGGCGAGGTTGAGCGCAGTCAGGTCCAGCCGCCCGGGCAGGCGCTCGAACGGCGCCCACTGCTCGATGTAGCGCAGCCCGGGCGCCAGTTCGTCGCCTGCCAGGCTGCGATCGAAACTCCGCACCGGTGCAAGGGCACGCGGGCGCAGGCCAAGCAGTTTGCGCAGCTGCGCCACCTGGTCGCTGGCGGTCTTCGCGAGGGGCGTGGCAGGCGGCATCGCATGCCCGCCGCTCGCTGATCCGCGCGGCGCGGCGGGCGACGCCGCTGGGCGCGCCGCCGCGCCCGCCTGCTGCCGCAACCCCGCCAGGCGTTTTGCGAGTGCGCTCAACCCGCATCTCCCAACAGTTCGAGCACCTGCTCGCCAGCCCCCTTGACCGACTTGCCGACAGATTCGCTGCTCGCCAGGATCGGCCCCACGCACGCGGGACACCCGTGCGCGCAGGGACACGACCGGATCAGGTCCAGCGCCTGCCGGCGTAACGCGTCGCGCTGCTCGAACAGCGGCAGCGACAGGCCGACGCCGCCGGGATAGTTGTCGTAGAGGAACAGCGTGGGCATGAACCCGCGCGTGGGATCCACCATCGCCTCGCCGCTCTCGCCGGACCGGACCTGCCCGCGTCCGGCCTGGTCGGCGGTGGCGAACCACGCGCCGTCGCCGCTGCCGACCGCCTTCTGCAGGTCGCGCCCTTCCGCCATCACCGACACCATCGCGACCAGGTGCAGCGCATAGGCGGCTGAGAGGAAGCCGTCGAGTGCGTCCTGCCGGCTGTCGAAGCGCCCATCGAGCACGTGCTGCGGCAACTGCCACCAGCACGCGGTGGTGTGCAGCTCCTGGTCCGGCAGGGTGACCGGCCCGTAGCCGATGTTTTCGTGGGTATGGAAGCGGATCTTCTTGTACCCCGAAACGCGCCGCAGCACGTGCACCTCGCCATGGTGCGCGCTGCCCTGCCCGGCCGGCGCGCGATCCGCCTCGTCGAGCACCTTGAGCTTGGTGTAGTCGATGGCGTCGGTGTAGTAGTCCACGTGCGTCTGCTGCACGTAGGCCTTGCGCCCCTCCCAGTCCAGGCGTTCGACCTGGTAGGGCTCGGACTGCACCATGTGGATCGCGCCCTCGTACAGCGTGAGCGCCGCGGCGGAGTAGTCGACCTCGGCGACGATCGTCTGGCGCCCGTTGGTGCGGTCGACCACGACGAAGTTGCCGTCGGCCACCGAGCGCAGGTTGACTGCCTGCGCCGGATAGCTGTCGGCGATCCACTCGAAGCGCCCGCCTTCCTGGTGCAGCACGCCGCTGTCCACCAGCACCTCCAGCCACGGGCCCGGATCCACCGGGCCGAATGCATCGCCGTCCGCGAACGGCAGCTCGAACGCCGCGCAGCGGATGTGGTCCATCAGGATCAGCGGCTGGTCGGGCGCGATCCGCGCCTGCTCGGGCGTGGCGCTGGCGAAGAACTCCGGATGCCGCACCACGTACTGGTCCAGCGGCTGGCTGCTGGCCACCAGCACGCCGATCGAAGGCTGCTGGCGCCGCCCCGCGCGCCCGAAGCGCTGCCAGGTCTGGGCGATCGAGCCTGGATAGCCATTGAGCACCACCACGTCCAGGCTGCCGATGTCCACGCCCAATTCCAGCGCGGAGGTGCTGACGATGCCGTCGATCTTCCCCGAACGCATCTCGCGTTCCACCTCGCGCCGCTCGGTGGGCAGGTAGCCGCCGCGATAGGCGCGGATGCGCCGCGGCTTGCGCGGGTCGTGGTCGAACACTTCCTTCAGGTACTTGGTGAGCACCTCGACCATCAGCCGCGACTGGCAGAACACCATCGTCTTCAGGCCCGACTTGATCGCCAGCCGCGCGATGCGGTTGGCCTGCGAGCGCGCCGAGGCCCGGATGCCCAGGTCCGGGTTCACCACCGGCGGGTTCCACAGCAGGATGTGTTTGTCGCCGGTGGGCGCGCCGCTTTCGGTGATCGCCTCGACCTCGTCCTCGATCAGCGCGCCCGCATGCTCGGCGGCATTGCCGATCGTCGCCGAGCACAGGATGAACTGCGGCCGCACGCCGTAGAACGCGCACACGCGCTTGAGCCGGCGGATCACGTTGGCCACGTGCGAGCCGAACACGCCGCGATACGTGTGCACCTCGTCGATCACAACAAAGCGCAGGTTCTCGAAGAACTGCGCCCACTTGGTGTGGTGCGGCAGGATCGCCTGGTGCAGCATGTCGGGGTTGCTGACCACGATGTCGCCATTGATCCGGATCGCCTGGCGTGCATCGCCCGGCGTGTCGCCATCGAAGGTCGCCGCGCGCAGTCCCAGCGCGCCTGCGGCATTGAGTTCCAGCAGTTCGGCCACCTGGTCCTGGGCCAGCGCCTTGGTCGGGAACAGGTACAGCGCCTTGGCGCGCTGCTCCAGCGCCGCACTGACCACCGGCAGCGTGTAGCACAGCGACTTGCCCGAAGCGGTGGGCGTGGCCACCACGACGTGGCGTCCGGCGCGCGCGGCCTCCCAGGCCTGGGCCTGGTGTGCATACAGCGAGCGGATGCCGCGCGCCTGCAGCGCCGCGGCCAGGGCGGGCGGCAGTTCGCGCGGCAGCGGCCGCAGGTCGGCCGGCTGGCCCGGAATCGTGAATTGCCCGGTGACGCGGTCGGCGTAGCGGTCGGCAAGCCGGCGCGCAAGCTGGCCGCCGGACGGAACGGGCGCCGGCAGCGGACGGGCGTGGAGGATGGCGTTCATGGGCGGCCCGGTGTGGGCGGCCCAGTGTTCCGCCGGCCTGTCTCACCAGGTGAGCCGGAGCCGCGACCGCCAGCCCGTGCCGACGGGAACAGGTTCATGGCTCGACCGGTGCCCGTGCGCTGTGTGTCGGGGTTCACGCGCCGAAGCAGGCCTGCGACCCGCGCCCCGAGCCCAGCCTCGCCGTGGCGGGTGGCCCTTTGTGGCGAAATCAAGGAGGAGACATCCGCCTGCAGGCGGATGTCGGGGGACATTCGTCGCAAAGGGCCGCCGGGCGCGGCGAGGCCCGTCAGGTCGTGACCACATCCGGCGGTGCCACCCGATCGCGGAATCGTCCTCCTTTGCTTCCGCACCGCGGCATTCCGGAACTGGCCCGCTTCGAAAAAAAAGCCGCGCGGCGAACCGCGCGGCCCCGTTCCGCACTCGGTCGCGTTACCAGCTCGCGCGCAGCACCGCCGAGTAGCGCCGGTCGTTCTCGAACCAGGCGCGGTTGTACAGCGTCTCGTCGACGAAGCCGTCGCGGCGGTAGCCACGCGGACCCATCAGCAGCTCGGTGGTGCTGTTGGTGATGTTGTTCACCTGCAGGCCCAGCTGGACGTTTTCGGTCAGGTTGTAGAAGAACGAGCCGTCGAGCTGGCCGTAATCGTCGTTCCACACCGGCTGGCGCATGGCCGGCATCACGTCGCTGCTGGTCAGCAGGTAACGCGAGCGCCAGTTGTACGCCAGGCGGAAGGACACCGGGCCGCGTTCAAAGATGCCGATCAGGTTGTAGCTGCGGCGCGACAGGCCTTCGAGCGGCAGTTCGAGCGCGACTTCGGGCACCGTCGGCGCGCCGGTGGGAATGCCCACGTCGACGTTCGTGCCGCCGGAGCTGTCCACGAACGTGTAGTTCGCCTGTACGCCCAGGCCCGGCAGGAAATCGAAGAACTGCGAATAGCCGAGCTCGAATCCCTTGATCCTGCCTTCGTCCAGGTTGCGCGTGCGATTCATCTGGTACAGGCGCCCATCGATGAGTTCGGTACCCAGCGACGTGGCGAAGTAGTCCTTGACGTCCTTCTTGAACAGCGTGATGTAGGCACTGTTGGCCGGGCCGAAGTACCACTCCAGTGCGGTGTCGAACTGGTTGGCGCGCATCGGCTTGAGCTCGGGATTGCCGCCGCTGCCGCTGTAGGCCAGGTCGTCGAACCCGCACAGTTCGTCGCGCAGCCCGTCCTCCCGCGCCTGGGCGCAGCCCGCCGCATTGGCCGACAGGGTGATCCAGTTCTGCATGAGGCGGAACTCCGGCCGGGCGATCGCCTTGGAAGCCGCGAAGCGCCACTGCAGACCATGGTCGAAGCGCACCCGCACATTCAGGCTCGGCAGTACGTCGGTGTAGGAGGTGTTGACCTGGCTGGTGAACGCCTGGCCGTAAAACGCCTCCCTCACCTCGGGCGCCACGTCTTCCACGTACGACCCGGTCATGTCGGGCAGGAGGCCGCCGCCCAGCGCCTTCACACTGGTCTTGACCACGCGTACGCCCACGTTGCCGTCGACGGGGTTGCGCAACTCGTCGTTGCCGAAGTACAGCACGCCATAGCCGGCCTGGGTGCGCTCGCGCTGCTCGTTGATCGCGTCGGGCGTGAAGCCGATCGGGCGCCATTGCGCACCGGGAATCGTCGCCAGTGTCCCGTTGACCCGGTCGATATCGACGAACCCGTCCTGCGCCGCCCAGAACTGGGTCGGCACATTGGCATCGCCACCAAAGAAGTCGTCCAGTGTGTAGAGCGCCGCTTCGGAGGGATAGAACTGGTCCAGCCACGCGACCGGCGGTCGGGTCGGGTCGGGGTTCTCGATCCGGTTCCAGTCGTCGCTGATGGGCTGCCAGTTGTAGGTGGTGGACTGGCTGGTGTACTCCCGGTCGGCCACGCGGAAGCCGAACCGGGCCAGGTTCAGCCAGCTGCTGTCGACGAAGTTGTATTCGAAGTCCAGCCGCCCGGCGCGCTCGTGGCCTTCGTTGTCGGCCAGGTGGTCCATCGCGGAGCGCCAGAAATAGGTGTCCTGTTGCAGGGCCCGCTCCGGGTTGTCGAGCGTCACCGACGGGTACTTGCCGGTGAGGTCGAGGGTGATGCCTTCCAGCAGGGTGGAGGTGTGCACCGAGAAATCCACCTGGTCGCTCTCGGCCTTCACGTACTGGAAGTCGCCGCGCATCAGGAAGTTGTCGGTGATGAAGTGCCGGAACCCGGCCGACCAGTCGGTGGTCTGCGAGGACTGGACGTTGTAGCGGTTGCCGGCCACGAACTGGATGCCCGGGCCCTGGTACATGCCGTTGGAGTCGTCCCCGGGCTGTCCGCGCCAGCCGCCCAGGCGGATGCTGCCGCGCAGGAAGCGGCCGTTCTCGTCGTACTCGAACTGCGTGCCCGGCATCGGGATCAGCCGGTTGGTCCGGTCCGCCAGGCCGTCGCCACCGTCGTAGGCGTTGCCGTAGTAGTTCGGGTCGCCGGTCCAGTTGTCGGTGTTGTTGGCCTCGCCCGCACCGGCGTACTCCATGAAGTGCTCGCGCCAGGTCATGTCGTACTTCGAGGTGATGAACTGGGTGTAGATCTCCGTGTCGTCGCTGGGGCGCCACTGGAACGCGAACGCACCGCCCTCGCGCGTGCGGTCGAAATCGGTGCGGCGCCAGTTCACGCCGCCCGGCACGAACACCTGGTCGCGCCCGCTGCCCTCCAGCAGCAGGTCGCGCTGGCTGTCCGACGACACCCACGCCTCCTGCTCCCAGTCGTACACATAACCTTCGCCGTTCGGCAGGCCTTCGGGCTGCTCGGCCGGCGTGCGCCCACGGCGCGAATACGGCTGGATCTGGATGCCATCGGACTGCGTGGCCAGCTCCGAATACGAGACGTTGGCCAGGAAGCCCATCTCGCCCACGCCGGTGTCCCAGCGGTCGCTGAACAGGAACGAAGCCGACGGCCGTGCGTCCTTGGCCTTGTCGCCGTAGTTGACGTCCACGCTGCCGGCGATCTTGCGCCCGGGCTCGTCGAACGGCATGCGCGTGCGAAGGTTGATGGTGCCGCCCAGGCCACCCTCGATGATCTCGGCCGAGGGATTCTTGTACACGTCCACGCCTGCCATCAGCTCGGCCGACACCTCCTCGAAGCTGATGCCGCGACCGCCGTTGGCGGTGAACACGTCGCGGCCGTTGAGTTCGCCGCGCACGAAGGTCAGGCCGCGGATCATCACGCCGCTGCCTTCGGCGGAGAAGTGGTCGGTATCGTCGCGCGCGGCGAAGCCGGTGACGGTCAGGCCGCTGATGCGCTTGAGGGTCTCGGTCACGCTGCGGTCGGGCAGCGCGCCGATGTCCTCGGCCGTGACCGAGTCGATGATCTGCGGCGCGTCCTGCTTGATGTCCTGGGCACGCATGACCGCGCCGCGGACGCCTTTCACCACGACCGCGTCGAGGTCGGTGGCGTCGGTCGGGGTGCGGGCCGGTGCATCCGCACTGGTGTTCTGGGCATGCAGCGGCGTGGACAGCAGCGCGGCCACGCCGAGGGCGATGGCACTGCGGCGGAACGTGCACAGGGTGTCGAAACCCGCCTGCCGGGCAGCCGGCTGGCGGTGATTGAGCGTTCGCATGGTGTTCCCTCCCGAGGAATGCGTCGAACGGATCGAGTTGTGTGTCGCGGACTGACCGCACGGCGTGCCACCGACGCACGGACGATCCACGTCCGCCACGCCTTCTGCGCTGGCCATGACCAGCGCCTGCACGACGACGCCACCGTGCTGGCGCCCGCGCAGAAACCCGCATGCCGGAAACCCGGCTGTCGTGCTTGTCCCCTTGGCGACTGTGCGCCCTGTCTCGATGTTAGCGCTCGCATTTTGAGCGCGTCAATGCACGCCACGCCGTATTGGGCGATGGTCGTAGACACCGGAACCGATACATCCGGGACGGTTTCATCCGAGCCTGTCGACGGCGTCGATCAGGCATTCGGGAAATGCTGCGGCCGGCGCGCCGCCAGTGCTTCCGCACGGGCTGGCGACGCGCCGCCGCGGCAGTCGCGGATCCTGCGGCCCGGGAGGGGGAGCCGCGGGTTCGCGACCGGGTGCGTGCGGCGCATCCGTCCGCACCCGGATTGCCGTCCGGCGCCCGCACGGGCGTCCGCACGGCCCGTGCCCGTCAGAAGGTGAAGCGCAGGGTCGCCGCGTAACGCCGGTCGTTGACGTACCAGGAGGTGATGCGCTTGCCGGCGCCGTTCTGGTCCATGATCGTGCGCTGCTCGGCGTTGTTGAGGTTGTTCATCTCCAGGCCGATCTGCACGTTGTCGGAGACCTTGTAGAAGATCGAACCGTCGAGCTGGCCGAAGCTGTCGCTGTAGACCGGCAGCTTCCAGGCGATGTCGTTGTGGGTGCCGTTGTAGCCATTGGGCCCGATCGACAGCAGGTATTCGCTGCGCCAGTTATAGGCCAGGCGCACCTGCCATGGCCCCTTCTCGTAGAAGACAGCGGCGTTGTAGGCGTTCTTCGACAGCCCGTCCGCAGGCAGGGCGTCGAATGTCGAGCCGTCGGTATCCAGCGGTTGCGTGTCCAGATTGTTGGGCACGTCCGTGCTGCTGTCGATGTAGGTGTAGTTGGCCGACATGCCCAGTCCGTCGAACGGCGCCGGCAGGAAGTCGAAGAACTGGTTCCAGCCAAGCTCCGCCCCCTGAATCTTCGCCGTGCCTACATTCACCGGCCGGGTGATCAGGTATTCGTACTCGTTGCCGTCCGCGCCGGGATACGCCACCAGCTCGGTCTGACGGCGGAAGTAGTCCTTGACGTCCTTGTAGAAGAAATTTATCCAGGCCATTCCGCCGCGGTCCGGTGCGAAGTACCACTCGAGCGACAGGTCGAACTGGTTGGCCTTCATCGGCTCCAGGTAAGGGTTGTCGAAGGAGCTGCCGGTGAGCTCGAGCTGGTCGGGCGGCAGCGTGCCGCCGTCGTCGGGCGGGTCGATGCCGGGGCGGGTCGAGGCGCCGAGCTGCTGGTAGGCCTGCATGTCGCTGAAGTTTGGACGTGCGATCGCCTTGGAAGCTGCGAAGCGCATGATCAGGTTCTCACGCGGCTCCCACTTCACGTTTGCGCTCGGGAGTACGTCGGTGTAGGCATTCTCGGCGGTGATCGGCTCGACCTCGCCGGCGCCGAGGTACGGCGCATACGCAACGTTCGGATAGACCAGATAGCCGCTGGCGCTGTTCTCGGTGCGGACGACACGCACGCCGAAGTTGCCATCGAGCAGTAGATCGTCCATCGCGAAGTTGAGCATCGCGTAGCCGCCGTAGGTCCTCTCGCGCTGCTCATTGCCCCACTGCGGATCGGCGATGTTGCGTGGCGTGTAGTCGGAGCAACACAGGTAGTAGGGGACGGCGGCGTCGTGGATGGCCTGATAGCTGCCGGGGAAGCCGAGGGCGGTGGCCAGGATCGGCGCGTAGAACGAACCCGGCGTGTTGGCGTCGCCACGGTAGAAGTTCTCGAACGTGGTCAGGTTGACCAGGCTGGAGTTCACCTGGTCGTTGAGGTTGACGCCCGGCAGCGCGCCGGCCGGCAGCTTCCAGCCCTGCATCCACGGCTGGATGACCGCCTGCCAGTTGTAGCCGGTGTCGATGCTGTGCGCATCGCGGTCGGTCACGCGCACACCGAAGCTGACCGAATCGAACAGATTGCTGTCGAATCCGTGCTTGAGGTCCGCGCGCCAGGCGATTTCCTCCGCCTCGTTGTCGTCCTGGTGGTCCATCGTGAACGCCCAGTAATAGTTCCCGATATCCGCGGAGAAGGACTCGTCGATTCCGATGACCGGCCGGCCGCCGCCGACGTCCACGTCGATGTAGGGGACGTTGAGGCCAAGGGTGACGGTGGAGTCCAGCACCCGCGTGTCGGCCCGGATGTACTGGAGCTCGGTCGAGAACTCCGTGCGATCGCCGATCTGCCAGTTCAGGCCCGTGGAAAAGTCCTGCGTCTTGGACTGGCGGTTGGAGGCGCGGATGTCCGCCCCCATCGGAATGTTGCCGGCGGAGCGCAGCCGCCCGGAGACGAAGACATCCCCGTCGAGGTCATAGGGCTCGCTGGCATCGAGCCGCACCTGCAGCGGGTCGTTGTCGAGGAAGATCGCGTCTTCGTACCAGAGTTCGTCGTACTTGCTCTGGAACGCCGTAGCGAACAGCTCGACGCGATCGTTGGGGCGCCACTGCAGGGCCACGTAGGCGCCCTGGCGCTCGCGCTCGTAATCCAGCGTGCGCCAGTCGGCGCCGCGCGGGAGCCACAGCGGCTCCGCCGTGCCATCGCCATCGAGATCGGTATTGGCGTTCCTGAAGAACGGCCTCACGAACATGCCGTCGGTGCGGGTCGCAAGTTCCGAATGCGCCAGGTTGAACAGGATGCCGAACTCGCCGGCGTCGGTCTCCCAGCGGTTGCTGTAAAGCACCGAGCCGGACGGCTTGACCTGGTCGGCGAAATCGCCCCGGTTGGCGCTGAAGGAAACGCTGAGCTTGCTGCCTTCCAGGTCCAGCGGCATGAAGGTGCGCAGGTCGACCGTGCCGCCCAGGCCGCCCTCGATCATCTCGGCGGTCTGGTTCTTGTACACGTCGACGCCGGCCATCAGTTCCGAGGGCACGTCCTGGAAGCTCAGCGCGCGGCCGCCGGAAGCGGAGAAGCTGTCGCGGCCGTTGAGTTCGGAGCGCACCTGGGTGAGGCCACGCACCTGCACGCCGCCGCCCTCGGCGGAGAAGTGCTCCGGATCGCCGACCGACAGGAACCGGTCGATGGTGACGCCGGGGATGCGCGAGAGCGTCTCGGTGACGCTGCGGTCGGGCAGGGCGCCGATGTCGAGCGCGGTGACCGAGTCGACGAAGGTCGGGGCGTCGCGCTTGATGTCCTGCGCCCGGTAGACGGATCCGCGGATGCCGGTGACGGTCACCGTATCGAGTTGGGTGGCAGGGTCCGCATCCGTTGCGGGCGGGGCGTCCTGCGCCTGCGCGTTGGCGGCGAGCATCAGCGCGATGCCTACGGCGATGGCGGAGCGGCGGTACGGACGGACGAGATCGGATGCGGCCTTCCCGGCAGCCGGGTGGCGCTTGCGGAGCGTTGGCATGGTGTTCCCCTCCCACGGGCACATGACACGCGATTCGGATTTTCTTGTCGTTCGATGACCTGCGCGGCGCGCCGGGGCGACCGCGGATGACAGCGCGAGACAGGCCGTCGGCGCCGAGCATAGGAGCGCACAGCCATGCACCACCAATGATTTTTTGGCGGGGAGGTAGGTCTTTCCGGAATAGCTCGGGACGAATCCCGTGACGGGGTGCTCAGGCCGGCTGCGGCGCCCCGAGGGCGTACAGCCGCCGTGCGGTGCTGCGCAGCGCCTCGAGCACCCGCTCCGCCCCCGGCGAGAGCAGCTGGTCGCGGCGGCGGACGATGCCGAAGCACTCCATCCGCACGCCCAGTTCGATCGGCAGCACCCGCATCTGCCCGGTCTGCAGGTACGGGCCAACGGATTCGGGCGGGAGCGCGGTGAGCAGGTCACTGTGCCGCAGCAGGTGGATGATCACCGGCAGCGAGGCGGTCTCGACGATGTTCTGCGGCAGCGGCAGGCCCCGCTCGAGGAACACCGCGTCCAGCCGGTTGCGCAGCACGCTGGCCTCCGGCGGCAGGATCCAGCCCTGCTCGGCGAGGTCGGCGTGGCTGACCGAGTCCCGCCGCGCCAGCGGATGGCCCTTGCGCACGATCACCGCGTGGGGCTCGTCGGCGAGCGGTTCGAAATCCAGCTCGGCCGCGCCCTCGGGCCCCATGATCCGGCCGACCACGATGTCGAGCTGGCCGTCGAGCAGGCGCGCCACCAGCGGCCGGCTGTAGTCCATCTCGACCTTGATCAGGATGTCGGGGAAGTCGCGCTTCACCGCGGCCACCGCCTGCGGCACCAGGGTGGTGCCGGGATTGACCACGGTGCCGATCGAGGCCTGGCCCATGCGCCCGCTGCGCAGCGCGGCGATCTCGTCGTGGGCGCGCCCGATCTCCGACAGCGCCGAGCGCGCCCGCCGGATCAGGACCTGGCCGTACCAGGTGGGCTCCACGCCGCGCGCGTGCCGGTCGAACAGCGGCACGCCCAGCAGGGCTTCCATCTCCGCAAGCAGCTTGGAGGCCGCCGGCTGGGTCATGTTGGCCGCCTCGGCGGCGCGCAGCACCGAGCGCTGTTCGTACAGGTGCAGCAGCAGCGCCAGATGACGCGTCTTCAGGCGCGTGGCGCCGAACCATCCCGTTGCCGGCTGCACCATGGCGATCTCTGCGGCCTCATCTATTCGTTCGCAGAATAGCGTACGACTAAAATTTCATTTGTCGTACATACCGGCCCACGCGAGGCTATGGCGGCTGTCGTCCGGCGCGGCACCGCGCCGATCATCGTGGGGCCGACGCGCGTCGGGCGCCACCCGGATCCGAGGGGGAGGAACACACCATGGTGCGATCGCTGCAGGGCGGCCCGGACGGCTGCGGCTTGACCGCGCCGGGCCCGGACCGTCACGGGGCTCCATGCCGGCGGCCGGGCGGTGCAGGCCGGAGCGCATGCACGCATGGATGAACCCGCCACCCCGTTCAGGCTGCCCCTGATCGCGATCCTGCGCGGGGTGACCCCGGAGGAAGTCGCCGACCACGTCGGCGTGCTGGTCGAGGAAGGCTTCGACGCGATCGAGATCCCGACCAATTCCCCGGACTGGGCGCGCAGTGTCGCACTGGCGGTCGCGGCCTTCTCGGACCGCGCGCACATCGGCGCCGGCACCCTGCTCGAGCCGACGCAGGTCGACGCGCTGATCGATGCCGGCGGCACGCTGGGCGTGACCCCGAACGTGCGCCCGGCGGTGATCCGACACGCGGTCGCGCGCGGGCTGCCCGTGGTGGCCGGCTTCGCCACCGCCAGTGAAGCCTTCGACGCACTCGAGGCCGGCGCGACGATGCTCAAGCTGTTCCCCGCCGCCGTGTACGGCCCGGCGATGGTGCGCGCCCTGCGCAGCGTGCTGCCGCCGGTGCCGCTGTTCGCGGTCGGCGGCGTCACCCCCGACACTCTGCCCGTCTACCTGTCCGCCGGCTGCCAGGGCGTGGGCATCGGCGGCGAACTCTATCGACCAGGACAAACCGCAGAGCACACGCGCACGCAGGCGCAGCGCTTCCGCGACGCATGGATGGACCACACCGCATGAAGATCACACGCCTCACCACGTGGCAGGCGGCGCCACGCTGGCTGTTCCTGCGCATCGACACCGACGAAGGCATCAGCGGCTGGGGCGAACCGGTGATCGAAGGCCGCGCGGCCACGGTCGAGGCCGCGGTGCAGGAACTTGGCGACTACCTGGTCGGCCGCGATCCGGCGCGCATCAACGACCTGTGGCAGGTGCTCTACCGCGGCGGGTTCTACCGCGGCGGCGCGATCCTGATGAGCGCGATCGCCGGCATCGACCAGGCGCTGTGGGACATCAAGGGCAAGGCCCTGGGCGTGCCGGTGTACCAGCTGCTCGGCGGACTGGTGCGCGACCGCATGAAGACCTACCGCTGGGTCGGCGGCGACCGCCCTGGCGAGATCGTGGCGCAGATGCAGGCGCACCACGCGGCAGGGTTCGACACCTTCAAGTTCAACGGCACCGAGGAGCTGAAGCTGATCGACAGCCCGCGCGCGGTGGACGCCGCGGTGGCCAAGGTGGCCGCGGTGCGCGAGGCGGTGGGCGACGCAATCGACTTCGGCATCGACTTCCACGGCCGCGTCAGCGCGCCGATGGCGCGCGTGCTGCTACGCGAACTGGCGCAGTTCAAGCCGCTGTTCGTCGAGGAGCCGGTGCTGCCCGAACAGTGGGAGTACTACCGCCCGCTGTCGGACGCCACCTCGATCCCGCTGGCCGCGGGCGAGCGCATGTACTCGCGCGCCGAGTTCAAGCCGGTGCTCGCCGCCGGCGGTCTGGCGCTGCTGCAGCCGGACCTCTCGCACGCCGGCGGCATCACCGAATGCGTCAAGATCGCGGCGATGGCCGAAGCCCACGACGTCGGCCTGGCGCCGCACTGCCCGCTGGGGCCGGTCGCGCTCGCCGCCTGCCTGCAGGTCGATTTCGTCAGCTGGAACGCGATGCTGCAGGAACAGAGCATCGGCATCCACTACAACGAAGGCGCGGACCTGCTCGACTACGTGCTCAACAAGGACGACTTCCGATGCGACGAGACCGGCAGTATCGCCGCCCTGCCCGGTCCGGGCCTGGGCGTGGAGATCGACGTCGAACGGCTGGAACGCGCCGCGCGCGAACCGCCGCGCTGGCGCAATCCGCTGTGGCGGCACGCGGACGGCAGCGTCGCCGAGTGGTGAGCCGATGAGCGCCGCGCCCGGGACGATCGCACGCCTGGCGGTCGACAGCCGCTGCCAGCTGGGCGAGGGCATCGTCTGGGACGACCGCGCGCAGTGCCTGTACTGGACCGACATCCTCTCGCGCCGGCTATGGCGCCACGTGCCCGACAGCGGCGCGACAGAGGCGTGGGACGTACCCGAAGCGCTGGGCTGCCTGGCGCTGTGCGACGACGGCCGGCTGCTGCTGGCGCTGGCCAAGTCCATCCGCATCGCCGACGCACCGGTCGCGGGCGAGCCGCTCGCGCTGCGCACGCTGGCGCCGCTGGAAGTCGCGCTCGGCGCGTCCACCCGCAGCAACGACGGCCGCTGCGACCGCGACGGCCACTTCGTGTTCGGCACCAAGGACGAGACCGGCGCCACGCCGCCGCTGGGCCGCTTCTACCAGTTCTCCACCGCGCACGGCCTGCGTCCCCTGCCGCTGCCGCCGGCCACGGTGCCGAACTCGCTCTGCTTCTCGCCCGACGGCCGCACGCTGTACTGGTGCGACTCGGTGCAGCCGCGCATCTGGTGCGGCGACTACGACGCGCAGCGCGCGCAGGTGTCGCACCCGCGCGTATTCGCCGGGGTCGAGGGCGGCAAGGCGCCGGACGGTTCGACCGTCGATGCCGCCGGCGGGGTGTGGAACGCGCACTGGGACGGCGCGCGTGCGGTGCGCTACGCGCCCGACGGCGCGGTCGACCGTATCGTCGCGATCCCGGCCGGGCGTCCCTCGTGCTGCGCGATCGGCGGCGCGGCGCTCGATACGTTGTACGTCACCACCGCGCGCGAGGACCTGGACGACGACCAGCTCGCGCGCACGCCCGAGGCCGGCGGCGTGTTCGCCCTGACGCTGGCGCCCGGCGCCGGTCTGCCCGAAGCGCGGCTGCGCACCGCATGATCGCGGTCGACTGGGGCAGCACCCACCTGCGTCTGTACCGCATCGACGCCGACGGCACGCTGCGCGAACGCCGCCGCAGCGACCGGGGCACGCAGGCCAGTCGCGACCGCCATGGCGAAGTGCTGGCCGAGGCGCTCGTCGGCTGGGACGACGACACCGTCCTGCTGTGCGGCATGGTCGGCGCGCGCGGCGGCTGGCACGAGATGCCGTACCTGGACTGCCCCACCGGGCTGGACGACCTGGCCGCGGGACTGCAGCGCATCCATCCGCCGGGCTTCGAGGATCGCGCCCTGTGGCTGGTGCCCGGGCTGCGCGATACCGTCTCCGACCTGGTGCCCGATGCGATGCGCGGCGAGGAAACCCAGCTCGCCGCGCTGCTCGACGTGCTGCCCGGCGGCGTGCACCGGGTGTGCCTGCCCGGCACCCACAGCAAGTGGGTGACGATCCACGACGGCCGCATTCAGCGCATCCACACCGCGATGACCGGCGAGGTGTACGCGCTGCTGCGCACGCACAGCCTGCTCGGCGCGCTGATGTCGGGAGACGACGGCCGCTTCGACGGCTATGCCTTCGATGCCGGCCTGCGGCGCAGCGGCGATGCCGGTGGACTGCTGCACCACCTGTTCGGCGTGCGCACCACCGGGCTGTCGGGCGAGTTCGGCGAGAGCGCGCTGCCCTCGTACCTGTCCGGCCTGCTGATCGGACACGAGCTGCGCGGCGGGGCGCTGTCGCAGAAAGGTCCGCGCCCGGCGCAGATCCACCTGGTCGGCAGCGAACGCCTGCTCGCGGCGTATGCGCGTGCGCTCACCACGCTCGACATCGGCGTGCAGCGCCATCCCGAAGACCTCGCCGCGCGTGGCCTGCATGCACTGTGGCGGCGCCGGACCGACACCGTCGCGGCCACCTCGCCGACCGCACTCGCCACGGACTGACCCGCCATGCGCCGATCCGCCGCCGCCCTGCTCGCCCTGCTCCTGGCCGCTGGCGGCGCCCGCGCCGGCGAGGCGCGGTTCCTGCGCGTGGACTACCAGGGCGACGACGGCCGCCCCGTGCCCGGCGCAACGCAGTTCGCCAACCCGGTCATCGCCGGCTTCTACCCCGACCCGTCCGCGATCCGCGTCGGCGAGGACTACTACCTGGTCACCTCGAGCTTCGGCTACTTCCCCGGGCTTCCGGTGTTCCACAGCACCGACCTGGTGTCGTGGCGGCAGGTCGGCAACGCCATCGACCGCGTCGGCCAGATGCCCTACGGCGAGGGCGAGGCGCTGACCCGCGGCCTGTTCGCGGCAACCATCAGCCACCATGACGGCACGTTTTACATCGCCAACACCTGCTTCTACTGCCCCGGCCGCGGCATGGGCAATTTCGTCATCACCGCGCGCGATCCGGCCGGGCCCTGGTCGGACCCGGCGTGGCTGGAGCTCGACGGCATCGACCCGTCGATCTTCTTCGACGACGACGGCCGCGCCTGGCTGGTCAACAACGGCGTGCCCGAAGGCGAGATGCGCTATGACGGTCACCGCGCGATCTTCATCCAGCAGTTCGACGCGAAGACGCTGTCGCTGGTGGGGCCCCGCCTGCAGCTGGTCGATGCCGGCGTCGACCCGGCCAGCAACCCGGAGCACGTGGAAGGCCCGCACGTGTTCAAGCACGACGGCTGGTACTACCTCACCGCGGCCGAGGGCGGCACCGGCGAACAGCATGCGCAGATGATCTGGCGCAGCCGCAGCGTCACCGGGCCGTACGAGGCGTGGACGGGCAACCCGACGCTCACCCAGCGCGACCTCGATCCCGCGCGTCCCGACCCGGTCACCTCCACCGGCCACGCGCAGTTCGTGCGCGCGCAGGACGACACCTGGTGGGCGGTGTTCCTCGCCACCCGCCCCTACCGCGGCAACCAGTACAACCTCGGCCGCGAGACCTTCCTGCTGCCGGTGCAGTGGCGCGACGGCTGGCCGGTGATCCTGCCGCGCGGCGAAGCCGTGCCGGCCGTGCCGGAGCGTCCGTCCCTGCCGCGAGGCGAGGCGCTGCCACGCCCCACCAGCGGACCGATGGCATGGTCCGAAGCGTTCGGGTCCGCGCAACTGCCGCCGCAGTGGGTACTGCTCGATCCGCCGGCACGACCGTGGTTCGCCACCGGCGCCGGGGGCCTGCGCATCACGCCCTCCGCCACGCCGCTCGGCGGACACGGCCACGGCGCCAACCAGCCGTCGTACGTCGGCCACCGCCTGCAGCACCATCGCGCCACGTTCTCCACCACGCTCGATCCGCGCAGTCTCGACGCCGGCGAACTCGCGGGACTCGCACTGCTGCAGAACGAGCAGGCGCACTACATCGCGGCGCTCGAGCGCGGCGCCGACGCCGCCGCACTGGTGCTGCTGCGGCGTACCGGCGAGGACGAGTCCGAACACGGCGGCGAACTCGCGCGCATCGCACTGCCCGCACTGCCGGCGCAGGTGTCGCTGCGCTTCCGCCTCGCCGCGCCCCGGCTGGACATCGACTACGCACTGGACGGCGGCGAGTGGCAGCCACTGGCCGCCGATCTCGACGCCAGCCTGCTCAGCGTCGACATCGCAGGCGGCTTCATCGGCAACACCTTCGGCCCGTATGCGGTGAAGCGGGCAGGCGCGCCGTAGCACCTGTTCAAGGCGGTCGCCGCGGACGCCGTCGCCGGCCCTCACTGCCCGCATTCGCCCCTTTGAGCCACCCTCCCCCCGTGAAGCGGGCGAAGGCAGGAAACGCGCATCCCGTTCACCCGCTCTGGACGCCACGTCCGATCCACGCGGGTAGAGTCGAGCCATGCATCGCCGGCATCCGGCGGGGATGCCCGCCCGGCCAGCGACGCCCGCATGCACGGCGCCGCCGCACGCGCCGTACCGCGACACGAGTCGCCGCGGTGTCTCGCCGGCCGCCGCAGGCCGCTCCCCGCCCGCTGCAGCCGCTGCACGCGCTCGCCGCCAGCCGAGCGCACGTTCCGACAGGAGAAACCCGATGGACAAGTACCTCCGCTTCGGCCTGATGATCGCTACCTCGACCGTGGTCATGTTCGCCCTGATGTACCTGCACACCTATGCGCCGGGACATGTGTTCTTCTCCGAAACCCGCGCGTACATGGCGCTGATCATGGGCGCCTCGATGGCGGTGGTGATGCTGCTGTTCATGCTGCACATGTACGACGACCGCAGGAAGAACGCGATGGTCATCGTCGCCGCCGTCGTGGTGTTCGCAGGTGCGCTGTGGCTGGTGCGCAGCCAGCGCACGGTGGACGACGTGTCCTTCATGCGCGCGATGATTCCCCACCATTCGATCGCCATCCTGACGAGCGAAC
The DNA here is from genome assembly GCF_029887935.1 of Luteimonas kalidii. Lineage (GTDB taxonomy): Bacteria > Pseudomonadota > Gammaproteobacteria > Xanthomonadales > Xanthomonadaceae > Luteimonas > Luteimonas kalidii. The sequence continues at coordinate 250,672 of NZ_JARXRO010000016.1, forward strand.
GCGCGCAGATCCGGGATCCGCGCGTCCGGGCGCTGGCGGACGAGATCATCGAGGCGCAGCGGCGCGAGATCGGCGAGATGAAGGGGTTGATCGATGAACTGGAAAGCGATGCCGCGCGAAGGTGATTGTGACGGTCGACGCGAGCGATGCGGCCCTGGACTGGGCGCCTGCCCCCATCCGGCATGCGACCTTTCCTTCCAAGCTCACGGTGGAAGGTGGCCGAAGGGCCGGATGGGGGGTCGTGACGTGGCAGCTGAGCCTGCCCCATCCGCCTTCGGCACCTTCACCCCGTGGAACGGGGAAGGGAACAGACGCACGTCGTGACGAAACGTATCCACCGGGACACTCGAAGGCGGACGCCGCGTGGCGGTAGGGGACGGCAGTGAGAGCGACGGCTCGCGCCCGGCAACGGAGGCGTCGCGACGGCTGACGCCCGGCGAAGCAGCGGAGCGCAGGCGCGACCGCTACATCCCCGCGTAGTTCGGACCGCCGCCGCCCTGCGGGGCCACCCAGACGATGTTCTGGGTGGGGTCCTTGATGTCGCAGGTCTTGCAGTGCACGCAGTTGGCGAAATTGATCTGCAGCCGCTCGTGGCCCGGCTCGCCGACGAACTCGTACACCGCCGCCGGGCAGTAGCGCGCCTCCGGGCCGGCGTACTGCTTCAGGTTCACCTCGACCGGAATCGACGCATCCTTGAGCGTGAGATGGCTCGGCTGGTTCTCGTCGTGGTGGGTGCTGGACAGGAACACCGAGCTCAGGCGATCGAACGTGAGCACGCCGTCGGGCTTGGGGTACGCGATCTTCGCGTGCTGCGCGGCCGGTTCCAGGCAGGCGTGGTCGGGCGTGTCGCGATGCAGGGTCCACGGCGGGTTGCGGATGCCCAGGCGCGGCAGCAGCCACTGCTCGATGCCGGTCATCAGCGTGGCCAGCGTGCGGCCCTTCTTGAACCACTGCTTGAAGTTCTTCGACTGCTTCAGCTCCTCATGCAGCCAGCTGGACTCGAACGCCTCGGGATACGCCGACAGTTCATCGTGCGCGCGGCCTTCGCCCAGCGCGGCGAACGCGGCCTCGGCGGCGAGCATGCCGGTCTTGAGCGCGGCATGGCTGCCCTTGATGCGGCTGGCGTTGAGCGTGCCCGCCTCGCAGCCGACCAGCGCGCCGCCGGGGAACACCAGCTTCGGCAGCGACAGCAGGCCGCCGGCTGTGATCGCGCGCGCGCCGTAGCCGATGCGCTTGCCGTCTTCGAGGTGCTTGCGGATCGACGGATGCGTCTTCCAGCGCTGGAATTCCTCGAACGGGCTCAGGTACGGGTTGCGGTAGTCCAGCCCGACCACGAAGCCGACCGCGATTTTTCCGTCCTCGGCGTGGTACAGAAAGGAGCCGCCGTAGGTGTCGTCGGGCAGCGGCCAGCCGGCGGTATGCACCACCAGGCCCGGCTGGTGCTTCGCAGGATCCGCCTGCCACAGTTCCTTGATGCCGATGCCGTAGCTCTGCGGATCGCGCCCCTGGTCGAGGCCGAACCTTTCGATCAGGCGCCGGCCGAGATGTCCGCGCGAGCCTTCGGCGAAGATGGTGTACTTCGCGTGCAACTCCATGCCGAGCTGGAAGTCCGCGGTGGGCTCGCCGTCCTTGCCCAGGCCCAGGTTGCCGGTGGCCACGCCGCGCACCGCGCCGCCGTCGGCGTACAGCACCTCGTCGGCGGCGAAGCCTGCGAAGATCTCCACGCCCAGGCTTTCGGCCTGTGCGCTGAGCCAGCGCGTCACCGCGCCCAGCGACACGACAAAGTTGCCGTGGTTGCGGAAGCAGTCCGGCAGCAGGAACGCGGGCGTCGATTTCGCACCGGTCTCGTCGAGAAACAGGAACTCGTCGTCCGAGACCGCCTGCTTGAGCGGCGCGCCCTGCGATTGCCAGTCGGGGAACAGTTCGGTCAGCGCGCGCGGATCCATGATCGCGCCCGAGAGGATGTGCGCGCCCGGCTCGGAGCCCTTCTCCAGCACGCACACCGACACATCGCGCGCGTGCTCGGCGGCCAGCTGCTTCAGGCGGATCGCCGTGGCCAGACCGCCCGGCCCCGCCCCCACCACCACCACGTCGTACTCCATCGACTCGCGGGGTCCGTAGGTGCTGAGCAGGTCTTCGGGCGTCATCGGCTTTGCTCCTCGCGGGGCATGGCGGTGGTCAGGAAGGGCATCCGGCGCGCGCTACGCGGCCCTGATACCGGGCCGCAATCGTAACGTACGCCCGCGCATCGCCCGCGTGAGCCGCAGGGCGACCCGTCACCGCAGGCAGCGCGCACGGCATCCGGCGGACGCAGCGCCGCGTGCGCATCCGCCGCGCCCCGCCAGCCAGGCGCGGCCACCGTTGCCGGCGCCTGGCGATGCGCGGAGAATCCCGCGATGGACATCTTCAAGAGCTTCACCCTGGAAGCCGCGCACCGGCTGCCCAACGTGCCGCCAGGGCACAAGTGCGCGCGCCTGCACGGACATTCGTTCCGGGTCGAGCTGCACGTGAGCGGCGAGCCCGGCGCGGAGACCGGCTGGGTCATGGACTTCGCCGACATCAAGGCCGCCTTCCGGCCGCTGTACGACCAGCTCGACCACCACTACCTCAACGACGTGCCCGGCCTGGAGAATCCGACCAGCGAGCGGCTGGCGATCTGGATCTGGGAGCGCCTGCGCCCGGTCCTGCCCCTGCTCAGCGCAGTCGTGGTCCACGAAACCTGCACTTCGGGCTGCCGCTACACCGGCGAGAGTCCTTAAGTCATTGATTCCAAAAACAAACTGAACAGGTCTACGCGAAGCTCGGAAAATATGTTGCATCGCAGCAAAAGGCCCGGTATGGTGCACCGCACAACCCGGCAATTCCGTGCCGGCCACTGATTGCAGGAGAACACCATGAACTACCAGTACAACGAGCAGTTCGCCACCGCGACGCGTCAGTTCGCCGACACCGCCGCGCGCATCAACCAGCTTGCCCTCGAGAACGCCCACAAGGTCTTCGGCCTGCAGATGGCGACCCTTGAAGAGAACGCGGAAGCCACCTTCTCGTTCTTCGGTGAAGCGGCCGAAGTGCGCGACTTCGACGGCATGAAGACCCTGTTCCCGAAGGGCGTGCAGATCGCCCGCGAGAACGTCGAGCGCAGCATCAGCGCCGGCCAGGAAGTCTTCGGTTCCACCGTCAAGACCAACGAAGCGATCGCCGAGATCGCCAAGTCGCAGCTCGAGTCCGCCACCGTCAAGGCCCAGGCCGAAGCGGAAAAGGTCGTGGCCTCGGCCGCCAAGACGACCAAGCGTCGCTGATACGGCAATCCCCCAGCCGTCGCCGCCGCCCCTTCGGCGCGTCGACGCAAGAACCCGGCAGCGCAGGCTGCCGGGTTTTTTATTGCCGATGGTTTGCCTGGCCCAGTGCGGGGCGCACGGCATCGCCTTGTCAGCGCACATCCCGTCCTCATGACAACGCCACGGCTTGGTGCGCCCTCAATCCGGCAGACCCTGAATCACCGACCCGGGACCTGCCGCACGTCCCCCACGCCACCTGCGGCGATCGTCGGCGAGCACGCGGCCAACTCGTCCTGAAAACTGCCCGCCAGCGCATCCCCACGGACACTGGGATATCAGACACTTTCGACGCGATAAAAAATACCACCCCGCATCCGAAGGCGCAGTATTCCTGCGACGACCGCGACAGTTCGCCCGAAGTCCGGTAACCCATTGTCTCCGCGGCGTTTCGTCGCGTTGACCAGCCTCATGTGAGACTGAATACTCCGTGCTACACCCCGCTTGTGGGGTCTACTAGGTGTTAGGCAGCAACTTGGCAAGGACTATGGCTGCTCAGTCTCTCAAATCTTGGTTTGCTCAACTATTCCTATGGCTTGCACTGTTCTCCGGCATTGCAGGAGCTCTGTGGTTCGCCAATCAGTTTGTGTTTCATAGCTGGGCCGCCTATGCGCCACCAGGCGAGACCGAGTTCCATCTCCGTTGGGCCAAGGTGTCTGCCGCAGTCGCCATTGTGTTTCTTGCCCTCAGCTCGCTATCCGGCTGGGGCATTGTTGTCATTCGGAGGCTCCGCAGGCAGTCTGCTGCCTAACAATTCATTCAAGCCGAACTTGTCCCGCTACGCGGGCCAAGTCGGCTTAATTCTGGTGTTAGGCCTCGGAGCAGACGGCAATGAGAACGACGATCCCTGAACTCGTGTTTGTTGTGCTAATCCTGCTGAGTGTCGTGCCGTTCGCCATCGCGTTTGCCATCCAGCAGTTCAAGTTGCCAACCGCCATGCGCGGACTGCGGCCGTCCTCATTCCGATTCCTGGCCGAGGCCAATCGCGATAGCTCTCATCATTCACATCGTCTGGTTCGTGTGTACATCACATGCGCGCTATTGTTCCTAGCATTCATGGCTAGTGCCTTGGTCGCATGGCAGTTTGTCCATGTCGCGACCGAGGCCTAACAGTTCGTTCAAGCCGACGCCACTTCGTGGCGCGGCTTAACTCAAGCGTTAGGCCGCTCGGTCAGGTGTCCCATGATCCGTGTGTGGTCACAGCTGCTGCACCTTCCACGCGCAAGCCTGTCGCACCAGGTCCGCACGCA
>NZ_JARXRO010000017.1 GCF_029887935.1 Luteimonas kalidii
TTCCAGCTCAAGGGCTGGCAGGTGCGCAAGCGCGCGATCGGCCACCGTCCCCGGATCCAGGCGCTGCCGTCGGTGGCCACGTCTCCCGACCAGCGCTGGGCAACCGACCTGTGCCGCATCTGGGGCGGTCGTGATGGCTGGCTGACCCTGGCCCTGGTGATCGACTGCCACACCCGGCAGTTGCTGGGCTGGCAGCTGTCGCGCAGTGGCAAGGCCAGCACGGCGGCGGCCGCGCTGGAGCAGGCGTTGATCATCCGCTACGGCACGCTGGGACGCGTGCCCGTGCCGTTCCTGCTGCGCTCCGACAATGGCCTGGTGTTCACCAGTCGGCACTACACGAGGCTGGTGCGAGGCTACGGGCTCAAGCAGGAGTTCATCACCCCGCACTGCCCGCAGCAGAACGGGATGGTCGAGCGCGTCATCCGCACGTTGAAGGAGCAGTGCGCACACCGGCACCGCTTCGAGACCCAGCAGCACGCCATGCGCGTGATCGGTGACTGGATCCAGTTCTACAACCACCGGCGCCCGCACCAGGCGCTGGGCATGAAAACCCCCGCCGAGGCCTATGCCTTAGCGGCCTGACCTGTGCAGGAAGTGCTGGGTCATTACAGAAGCTGGGAGCCGAGGATGCCACAGCAACCAGACCTTTGAACGGAGCCAGCGGACCGGGGTCGGCTTGACCGAATGGTTAGGCGGCGGACCGTCTGGGGGAGGCGACAGCGAGCTGCGACAAGCCAGGCGCGGAAGGATCTCCTGGGCGAGCGTTGCCGAGAACCCTTGGCGCGTGGTGCTGCCGAGCTCCTGCAAAGTGGTCAGCGGCCGTGTGGCCGAAGCTGCGTGAGATACCGCGAGTGCGAGCGTAGCTGCACGCAACTAAGCGCGAACTTGAGCCTGCGATCTGACGCCTAACACCTGAATTAAGCCGCGCCACGAAGTGGCGTCGGCTTGAATGAATGGTTAGGCCCCTGACCGGAAGACGTACAAGACGTCTTCTTCTGCGACCGGCAGAACTTCTGCGAGTGCTGCATGTGGCGGGACCTGCTCGTGGCGAAGGATACTGAACTCCTCGTCCAGGGGCCCTTGGTAGCTGTGCAACAATAATCCCAACTCTGCTGTAAGACCCGACTGCAGCACGCCCAACACGAAGCCCTCCAAGCTTTCGGCCAGAGCGCGATCTGTCCGTTCACCTGCCTCTTGCTTGAGTGCCTCCTTCTCTCTTCGCTGCGCCAAAGCGCGCGCTGCCTTTGTCCGGCTCCAGCCCTTCTTCAGGAGCTTTGCTTCCTCACTGGGCCAATCCGTGGCACGGGCCGCGGCCCTGCGAGCTGACCCTAGGACAGTGCCGCAATCGCAGTGGGCGAGAGTAGTGAGGAAGTATGCCGCGTCCGGAGGAAGCTGGGCGGTGACAGCTGGACTTACCAAAGGTTGGAACTGACGTCCGAACTGGTGCGCGACAGCGTTCAGCGCCTCGCGATCTGAGGCTTTAGGAAGCGTGGCGGTTATGAAGTGGCACATAGGGGCCTAACACCTGAGTTAAGCCGCGCCACGAAGTGGCGTCGGCTTGAACGAATAGTTAGGCGCGATTGCGGCGCCCCACCTTCCTGCTCTTTGCCACAGAAGCGGAGTCTTTGCCCAGCCACCACCGCGGCAGATGTCGATACGGCACGACTGAAAGATAGACAATCAGCAGACCCAAAACGAACCAGCAGGCTCCAGCTACGACTTGCGCACCCTGTTCTCCAAAAACCCACACGAGAGCGTCCCAGTAGCCCGCTGACCGCAGGCGTGTGCCGGAGGGCCACAGACTCACACCGAAAAGAGCTTGGGCCACGCCTTGTGCAACAGCGACTCCCCCAATGATTGCTCCCCCAACTTTCACCCAGCAAATGCCTCGGTTGAGCGCCTAACGCCTGAGTTAAGCCGCGCCGCGTAGTGGAGCCAAACACATGGCAAGCTCTTTCTGCCATGTGTTTGGTGTAACGAAGCGGTGTCGGCTTGAACGAATTGTTGGGCCGCAATGGCCGGAATGATGGCGCCCCTACCCCGGTCAACCGCAGCCCAACCCTTTGGCCGGAACACTACAACACCTTGGCGCAGGCTGGCCAAGGTTTCCGGCTGAAGCAAGTCGTCCGCGCCTGGGTCTGGCCCCGGCGCTCGAGGCTGCGTGTGGCCGAAGTCAGCGATTCGCGTGAGCGCGGCGGGCAACAGGCTGCGATGTCAGATCGGAGCCAGGTGCCGGAGGGTGCGATGCCGAACGAAGCGACCCGGCGCGCTGGCCGAGAACTATCCGAAGGAGCCTGTTGAGCGACACTACCAAACGCACACCCAGTGCGGCCCAACACCTGAATTAAGCCGACCCGCGAAGCGGGTTCGGCTTGAATGAATTGTTAGGGCGCATCTTGCATGACCCCCCAGGACTCGCAAACGCCACCATACGGCTCCATTGCAGCGCTCACCTTGCGCTGGACGGTGGTGACACCCTCATAGGTGACCGGCGCATGGATCTGAAACTGGATGTAGCCGTCTCCGTGCTCATCCGGATCATAGACTGTGACCGGACCATACAACGAGTCCAGCAGGTCAATTGCCGCTTGCTGAGGTGGCCAGCTATCAAAGTCGACGTTGTAGTCAACGGCGTGAGGTCTTGAAAAGTCGAAGCCGTGCTCTACAAGACGGCGGAACACTCCGCCGTCTGCATCATCTGGCCAATCTGCGATGAGAGTAGGCATGCGCCCTAACACCAGAATTAAGCCGACCCGCGAAGCGGGTTCGGCTTGAATGAATTGTTAGACCTGCCAGCCGGGGAACCGGCAGAGCCTCCTACTTGGAACTCTACCGGAATCTGATGTCGACAGGACTGATGTCTGGGCGGATAACGCCATTGGACTACGGCGGAGAGAATTGCCTCGTTGTAGCCGACGGGTTGACCAGTACTGCGGCCCACAGGGTGCCACTCTGCAGAGACGATGGTGGGTGACTGCACGTGTCCTGCGGGATCAATGACGAAAGAAACCTGGGCTCTACCAGTGAACTCGTTGTGCAGCTTGGGCGGCAGCTTGGGCGTGACAGTAGATACCGGGACAAGCCCGGAAGAGCAGCTAGGAGGCGATCCAGCTGCGCACGCGCTCAGCGTGGTGCCAAGAAGCAAGACCATCAATTTGCATGCTGCTCTCATGGCAGGTCTAACGCTTGAGTTAAGCCGCGCCACGAAGTGGCGTCGGCTTGAACGAATGGTTAGGCCGCGCCTAGAAGCAGGCGCCAGCCCACGAACAGCCGATGAAGACTACCCCAAACAGTGACAAAGCAAGTCCCGCGGCCAGGTAGCCAGCCGCAAACAGTAGCCGAGCCAGAAGCGTGGATTGCTGGTAGCGGACAATGCCCGCTGCCCCGACCAATGGCAGACCCATAAGGGCAAGCAAGATATACCCCTCGGCTGGCGTGCCGTAGAGATTGAAACGAGGCAGTACCAGGACCGCTGCGACCAAGAGAAGGGGGCACGCAAGCAACCAAGAAGCGAGAACAGCTTTTCTAGAGCTTGCGACCATACTGATCAGCGGCCTAACGCTTGAGTTAAGCCGACCCGCGAAGCGGGTTCGGCTTGAACGAATAGTTAGGGCGCCGGCGATGAACGACCGGACCCTGTTGCCGGAACTGTACGATAAACCGCAGCGATTTGAAGCTTGCCCGGCTGACCTGCGGGAACGAAGCGCCGGCGCGCAGTGCCGCCAGCCAGCGGCTTGCACCAAGACCTGGCGGAAATGAAGGTGCGGCGCGGAAAGCCGGAGCGCCAGGCTTGCGCGAGTGAACTGGAGTAGCGCCAACCTGCACAGGCATAGATGCTCAACCCGAGCGGCCTAACGCTTGAGTTAAGCCGTGCCACGAAGTGGCATCGGCTTGAACGAATAGTTAGGGCGCTGGCTACGGAACTGCCGGGCCCCGTTGCCGGAACTGTACGCCAACCGATTGCCACGTGGGGCTTGCCCCAGGACAACTCGGGAATGACTTGCCCCCTGAAGCGCCGCCAGCCAGCGGCTTGCGCTTACGAACGATCGGAAGTGACGTTGTTGCGTGCGGACCTGGTGCGACAGGCTTGCGCGTGGAAGGTGCAGCAGCTGTGACCACACACGGATCATGGGACACCTGACCGAGCGGCCTAACACCTGAGTTAAGCCGACCCGCGAAGCGGGTTCGGCTTGAATGAATTGTTAGGCGCTGAGCCGGGATGGCACACGCCTTGCTCTGATGAGTAGTGAAAGCGACCTTGGACATCACGCACCCGCAGCTTGAAGAGCCCAGTCTCTTGGCCGGACGGCCACACGCTAGGCGAATAAGTGAAATCTGCTTGGTCCCCAGGATCAAGGGCTACCTCGTGAGTGGCCGGCATGAAATGCTCCAGAACGACCTGCCAAGGATCCTGCGATGGAACAGCTAGCAACTGAACCGAGCCGGGGTACAGCTTGTAGGGCGGGCTAGACGTTTCGTAGGTGTGGAAGGAGACACGCTCGCCAGAAGTGTTGCGAATGCGTAACAGAACATCGGGACTTGCCACTGCAAAGCAGCCGCGCGCATCTAGCTCTATGGCGATGTCCGCGTCCACCGTAGAAGACGAGTGGGCGCAGCCAATGAATGCCATTGCTATGAGTGCGACGATCCTTGTTCTCATGCGCCTAACGCTTGAATTAAGCCGCGCCACGAAGTGGCGTCGGCTTGAATGAATTGTTAGGTGCCTGACGGCGATCCGCTACGCCGCCAAGCAAGCCAAAGACGAGCAAGAAGAAGAACAGCGAAGCAGACGGCAGCTCCCTTGAACCAAGCGGTTGGATGAGGCTGCAAGAAAGCCAGCCAGAGCATACCGGCACAAAATCCAAGCAACACGATTGCAAGGAGAATCCTAGCAACTCGAGCCGAGAACGGGAGGGCCAGGAATGGAGTGGATGCCACCAATGCCGAGACACCCGAGATTGTGAGTGGGATATGCCCGACATTGACAGACCCTGCAGCAACAATCGCAAGCAGCGCGACGCCGTACAAAGCAACAATGGCTCCACCAGCAAAAACTATCCACTTGAGCCGCCGGGGAATTATCACTGGCACCTAACACCTGAGTTAAGCCGACCCGCGAAGCGGGTTCGGCTTGAACGAATAGTTAGGGCGCCGGCGACGGAACTGCCGGGCCCTGGTGCCGAAACTGTACCCCAAACCGCAGCCGCGGCACGCTTGCCCCGAACAGGTGCGGGAAGGACATTGCTGCGGGCAAAGACGCCAGCCAACGGCTTGCCCATAGGACCGGTCGGGAACGAACTTGCTGTGAGTGCAACCGGAGAAGCAGGCTTGCGCATGCCAGGTGCAGCCGCTGAAGCCAGCACAGCGATTGATGCTTGGCCCGAGCGGCCTAACGCTTGAATTAAGCCGCGCCACGAAGTGGCGTCGGCTTGAATGAATGGTTAGGCCTGCTGCGCCACACCGCTAGCCAACGGCCAGCGAAATGGAGCCAAGCCCCCAAAGAGCAGCCGCAACCGCACCAACGAACACAATCAAGCTGAGCCAGTTCCAACTCCAGCTCCACCAGAGGAACGAGAACTCTGGATCCTCCTTGCCCGCTTTGGCCGCGTCACGTCGCTTCATTTCTCTGTGCTGCGCCAGGAGCATGCTTATACCAGCCAGCAGCAGACCGATAGCGAACACACCAATAGGCCAGAGAGCCCAGCGCGGATGGATCTGTTGCGCTGCAAGTGAACTCGCGGTTGCTAGAACTGTGGCAATGCCGCCGGTATGAGCTGCTACCAAATAGCGCCTCACCGAATCGGCGAGCTGCTGTGACCTTGCTTCGTGGGTTTGCCAGTCCCCCATGCTGTCTCCAAGCAGGCCTAACGCTTGAGTTAAGCCGCGCCACGAAGTGGCGTCGGCTTGAACGAATAGTTAGGGCGCTGGCTACGGAACTGCCGGGCCCCGTTGCCGGAACTGTACGCCAACCGATTGCCACGTGGGGCTTGCCCC
>NZ_JARXRO010000018.1:0-401961 GCF_029887935.1 Luteimonas kalidii
TTCCAGCTCAAGGGCTGGCAGGTGCGCAAGCGCGCGATCGGCCACCGTCCCCGGATCCAGGCGCTGCCGTCGGTGGCCACGTCTCCCGACCAGCGCTGGGCAACCGACCTGTGCCGCATCTGGGGCGGTCGTGATGGCTGGCTGACCCTGGCCCTGGTGATCGACTGCCACACCCGGCAGTTGCTGGGCTGGCAGCTGTCGCGCAGTGGCAAGGCCAGCACGGCGGCGGCCGCGCTGGAGCAGGCGTTGATCATCCGCTACGGCACGCTGGGACGCGTGCCCGTGCCGTTCCTGCTGCGCTCCGACAATGGCCTGGTGTTCACCAGTCGGCACTACACGAGGCTGGTGCGAGGCTACGGGCTCAAGCAGGAGTTCATCACCCCGCACTGCCCGCAGCAGAACGGGATGGTCGAGCGCGTCATCCGCACGTTGAAGGAGCAGTGCGCACACCGGCACCGCTTCGAGACCCAGCAGCACGCCATGCGCGTGATCGGTGACTGGATCCAGTTCTACAACCACCGGCGCCCGCACCAGGCGCTGGGCATGAAAACCCCCGCCGAGGCCTATGCCTTAGCGGCCTGACCTGTGCAGGAACCGCTGGGTCATTACACCTGCGCGATCAGCTGCCCGAGCTTGCGCGGCGGCAGTTCGCCCACGCGGGTTTCGGGGTGCACGCGGATGCGGAACAACACTTCGTTCTTGATGATGTTGCCGACGCCGGCGAACACGTCCTGGTCGAGCAGGGCGTCGCAGACGAGCGTATCGGGCTGGCGTTGGAGCGTCCGGCGCGCCAGCGCGGGGTCCCAGTCGGGCGACAGGACGTCCACGCGCCAGTCGTAGGTGTCGTCCAGGTCGCCTTCGACGTATTTCAGCGACGAGGCATAGAAGTAGAGCGTGCCGTTGTCGAACCCGAGCGCGAGGCGCGGGGACTTCGGCTTGGGGTCGTCGATCCGGTACGAGCCGAACATCAGCATGTGCACGCGCAGGCTGAAGCTGCCGAACTCGAGCAGGAAATGCTTGCCCCAGGTGCGCACCGCGACCACCCGGCGGCCCTGCATGCGCTGCAGATCGAGCGTGCTGTCGCCGGAGACGCCGCGCACCGTCCTGCGGCAGAACTTCGTGGCCGCCTCGCGCAGGAGGACAAGGGAAGGGCCCTCAGGCATCGCGCCGGTTCCGGGCGGTAGGCATGGTCCCGCCCCCGAGCATGGACTGCAGCCGGGCCGCGTCCGCGACCGCGTGCCCGTGCGCGGTGTTGTCGAGGATCACCCACGCTGCGCCACGTCCGCGCGCGGCACGCACCTGCTCGGCGAGTGCACGCAGCGCGTCGTCCGGATACGCGCTGTAATACATGCGCGGCGCGCCATGCCAGCGCCAGTAGGTCCAGCGGGTGTCGCCGCCGGGCCGCGCGGCGTCCGGCACGCGTGCCGGGTCCGCGGCCACGCGCGTCACCGCGTGTGTGGAGAGCAGGTCGTCCACCCGCGGGGTGAACCAGCTGGCATGCCGGGGTTCGCACGCGAGCGGTGCGTCGCTGCGGCGACGGAACATGCGCAGGAACGCCGAGACCTGGCGCGCGTCGAATGCCAGGCTCGGCGGGAGTTGCAGCAGCAGTGCGCCGAGCCGACTGCCGAGGCCGTCGACTTCGGCCAGGAAGCGGTCCAGCGCCGGTCCCGTGCCGCGCAGCCTGAGTTCGTGCGAGACCGTGCGCGGCAGCTTCACCGAGAAACGGAAACCGCGCGGCACCGACGCGGCCCAGCGCCGGTAGGTCTCGCGCCGGTGCGGACGGTAGAACGAGGAGTTGATCTCGACCGCATCGAAGCGCGTGGCGTAGCGCGCCAGCTGGCTGGCTCCGGGATCGAACAGGTCGCGGTGGCGGCCGGGGATCGACCAGCCCGCACAGCCCACCCGGATCCGGCTCATACCGCTGGCGTCCCGCCGCTTGCGGGATGCGGAAGCCGCACGTCCGCGCGCACCACCGTCGCTGCGGCATCCCGCGTCCGTCGACGACGGATCACCGCGCGCACCGACGCGCCTGCGGCTACGGTGTGAGCACGACCTTGCGGCATTCGTCCTCGCGGTCGTTGAAGATCTGGTAGCCCTTCGCCGCATCGGCCAGCGGCATCCGGTGCGAAATGATCACCTCCGGCGACAGCTTGCCTTCGCCGATCGCCTCGAGCAGTTCCGGCATCAGCCCCTGCACGTGGGTCTGCCCCATCTTGAACGTCAGGCCCTTGTCGAAGGCATCGCCGAACAGGAAGCCGTGGATGAAGCCGGTGTACACGCCCGGTACGCTGACGGTGCCGCCGCGGCGTGTCGCGGCGATGCACTGGCGCAGGGCCTTGCCGCTGGAGCCCTCGAGCTTGAGCGTGGTCAGCACGGTTTCGGTGGCGCTGCCCTTGGCCTCGAACCCGACCGCCTCGATGCTGGCATCCACGCCGCGACCGCCGGTGGCATCGACGATGGTCTGCGCGGGATCGTCCTCGTCGTCGAAGTTGATCGGCAGCACGCCGTAGGCCTGGCGCGCGAACTCGAGACGGTAGGGGTTGTGGTCGATCATGTAGATCGTCTCGGCGCCGAGCATGCGTGCGCATGCCGCCGACATGTAGCCGACCGGACCTGCGCCGAAGATCGCCACGCTCGAGCCCGGTTTGATGCCGGCATTGACCACGGCCTGGTAGCCGGTCGGCAGGATGTCGGACAGGAACAGCACCTGGTCGTCCGACAGCGCATCGGGCACCGGCAGCGGGCCGACGTTGGCCTTGGGCACGCGCACCAGTTCCGCCTGTCCGCCCGGCACGCCACCGTACAGCGCGCTGTAGCCGAACAGCGCGGCCGGCGGCTTCATCGACTTGCGGTTCATCGCCGCGCCGGGGCCGGTATTGGTGGTCTCGCAGGCCGCGAACTCGTCGAGCAGGCAGTGGAAGCAGCGGCCGCAGGCGATCACGAACGGGATCACCACGCGGTCGCCGGCCTTCACTTTGGTCACGTCGGGACCCGCCTCCTCGACGATGCCCATGAACTCGTGGCCGAGGATGTCGCCATCCTCCATGCCGGGGATCTTGCCGCGGTAGATGTGCAGATCGGATCCGCAGATCGCGGTGGCGGTAACGCGGACGATGATGTCGTCGGATTCAACGAGGATCGGATCGGGGACGGTCTCGACGCGGACGTCCTTCGATCCCTGATAGGTCAATGCCTTCATGGCGTGCTCGCTGCGCTCGGGAGGTCCGAGGCTGGACCAGCGGCGATCAATACGCCGTGATCGATTCGCAGCGTGTCGCGCGCGCCAGCTGCATCGCGTTCAGCGTGTTCAGCGGCGCGCGGTCTTCTTTTTTGCCGCGCCCGTGCTCCCGCTCGGGGGCGCGGCTGCATGCGTGCCGCCGGCCGGCGGCCGGATCCGTGCCGGCGCCGCCTTGCGCGCCGCGCCTTCCTCGCCGTGCAGGGTCATCAACGACTCCAGCAGCTGCTCGTCCGCGCTCGAGCACACGCCCAGCAGCAGCACCTCGTCGCAGCCTTCGGCGGCGATGTAGGCGTGGCCCATGTTCGAATCGATGTACACCGACTCGCCGGTCTCGAGCACCATCGGGTCGTAGAACTCGGTGTGCACCTCCATGCGTCCTTCCAGCACGTGGATGTATTCCTCGCCCGAGTGGCGCACCAGTTCGCCGAACTCCTCGATGGTCTTGGCGCGCACGCGGGTGAGCACCGGGATCATGCGCTTGCGGCGCAGCTCCGGGCACAGGTAGTAGTAGTCGTAGTTGGGCGTGTTGACGCGGATCGCGTCCTCGATCCGGCCGATGCTGCGGCGCGCCGTCACCGGCGGCTCCGGCGCCTCGGCCTGCTCGGCGAACAGTTCGGACATGCGCAGGTTGAGCCGCTGGCTGAGCTGCAGCAGCTTGTCGTAGGTCAGGGTCAGGCGGTCGTGCTCGACCTTGGACAGGGTCGAGAGCGGGATGCCGGAATGCTCGCTCATCTGCTTGAGCGTCCAGCCCTTGCGCGCCCGCAGCGAGCGCAGCAGTCCGCCGATGGTGGGGTGGTGCGATGTCATCCTTGCCGAAGCTCCCGGGCAGCGCCCGCTGGCGAATGGAATGTCCTGTGGAGGATCATCATCGCCGCAGCGGGCGATGCGTGGGAAGGGCGCGGCCGCGTGGGGTCACGTGAGGCTGCGCCTGCAGGCCGCCGCCGCTGTACATGGGGACTTCCGGCACTGGTTGACAATTCTCTGATTGGGATCATTATCGCCAAATCAGGATAACCGGCTGCGGTCACCCCGCGTCCCGGCCGTTCCTGCGCCCGCCAAGTCCCAGACCGGAGACCGTCCGATGCGCGTGATTCCCCTGATCCTGAGCGGCTGGCTGCTGGCCGCCGGCCTCGCCGCCGCGCAGGAAGCCGCGGTCGCGCCGGACGCGGTCGCGCCCACGGTGCTGCCGGACACCGCCGACGCCGACGCCGCGCCGCTGCCGCTGCCCGACGCGGGCCCGGGCACGCTGGTGCGCGCCGACGTCGAAGCCTGGCTGGACGGCTTCATGCCCTACGCGCTCGCCGCCGGCGACATCGCCGGCGCGGTGGTGGTGGTGGTCAAGGACGGCCAGGTGCTGGTGCAGAAGGGCTACGGCTATTCGGACCTGGCCACGCGCGCGCCGGTGGATCCGGACGCCACGCTGTTCCGTCCCGGGTCGGTGTCGAAACTGTTCACCTGGACCGCGGTGATGCAGCTGGTGGAGCAGGGCAGGCTCGACCTCGACGCGGACGTCAACCAGTACCTCGATTTCGAGATGCCCGCCTACGAAGGCACCCCGGTCACCCTGCGCCAGATCATGACCCACACGGCGGGGTTCGAAGAGCAGATCCGCGGACTGATCACCGCGCAGCAGGACGAGATCGTGCCGCTGGGCGACGCGCTCAAGCACTGGATTCCCGAGCGCATTCATGCGCCCGGCACCACGCCGGCGTATTCGAATTACGCCACCGCGCTCGCGGGCTACATCGTCGAGCGGGTGTCGGGCGAGTCGTTCGACGACTACGTCGATCGCCACATCTTCGAGCCGCTGGGCATGGCCCGATCCAGCTTCCGCCAGCCGCTGCCGCAGGCGCTGCTGGACGGCATGTCGAAGGGTTACGCGCGTGCGTCCGAAGGCGAGGCCAAGGACTACGAGTTCATCAGCCTCGCACCCGCGGGCAGCCTCGCCTCGACCGGCGCGGACATGGCGCGCTTCATGATCGCGCACCTGCAGCGCGGCGCCTACGGCGATGCGCGCATCCTCGACGCGGCGACGGCCGAGCGGATGCATACCACCGGGCAGGCATCGGTCGGCCCGCTCAACCGGATGATGCTCGGCTTCTACGAGACCTCGGTGAACGGCCATCGCGCGATCGCGCACGGCGGCGACACGCAGTGGTTCCACAGCGACCTGCAGCTGTTCCCGGACGACGGCGTCGGCGTGTTCGTGTCGATGAACAGCTCCGGTCGCGACGGCGCCACCGGGCATATCCGCAACGCGCTGGCGCGCGGCTTCGCCGACCGCTACCTGCCCGGCGACGGTGCGTCCGCGGGTCCGGGCGTCCCCGAGGACCAGGCGCGCGCGCATGCGCAGCAGATCGCGGGCACCTACACCAGCAGCCGCCGGCCGGACAGCAACGTGCTGTCGCTGGCCAACCTGCTCGGTCCGGTCAAGGTGGTGGCCAACGAGGACGGCACGATCAACGTGACGCTCGCGCTGGGCCCCGGTGGCGCGCCCAAGACGTGGCGCGAGGTCGCGCCGTACCTGTGGCAGGACACCACCAGCACCGATCGCCTGGCGGCCGATGTCGTCGATGGCGAAGTCACGCGCTTCAGCATGGAACCGTACGCGCCGATCATGGTGTTCCAGCGCCTCTCGGCCTGGCAGGCGATGGCCCTGCCGCTGCTGGTCGCCAGCCTGGTGATCCTGCTGCTGACGGTGCTGGCCTGGCCGGTGTCGGCCCTGGTGCGCCGCTACTACCGCGCGCCGTACCGGCTGCAGGGCGCGGATGCGCGCATGCACCGGCTGGTGCGCATCGCCGCGCTGCTGGTGCTGGTGGCCATGGGCGCGGTGCTGGGGCTGGTGGTGGCGATGCTCAGCCAGCTGGAGATGACCAGCCCGTCCAACGACGGCCTGATCATCGCACTGCGGCTGTTCGCCACGATCGTGCTGCCGCTGGGCGCCGCGGTCGCGCTCTGGAACGCCTGGCATGTGCTGCGCGGCAAGCGCCGTCTGCTGGCCAAGCTGTGGGCGGTGCTGCTGGCGCTGGCCTGCGTGTTCGTGCTGTGGACCGGCATCGTCCAGCACGTGATCGGCTTCGGCGCCAACTACTGAGCCACGCCGCGCCGGCGGCGTCGCCGCCGGCGCGATCTCTCCACGATCCGTCCACCCGGAGGCCCGCGCCGTGCCGGTCGAACTCGAACTGCACATCGAACCGCTGCCGCTGGCGGAACCCTTCCGCATCGCCGGCCACGTGTTCGAGGCGATGCCGGCGCTCGTGGTCACGCTGCGCGAGGGCGCGCACGTCGGCCGCGGCGAGGCCGCCGGCGTGTACTACAACGACGACGCGCCCGAGGCCATGCGCGCTACGCTGGAGTCGCTGCGCCCGAGGATCGAAGCCGGTCTCGACCGCGCCACGCTGCGCAAGGTCCTGCCGGCAGGCGGCGCCCGCAACGCGCTCGACTGCGCGCTGTGGGAACTCGAATCCAGGCGCGCGGGCGTGCCGGTGTGGCAACTGGCCGGCCTCGACGGGGTGCGCCCGCTGCTGACCACCTTCACTGTCGGCGCCGACGCCCCCGAGGTGATGGCCGAGCGCGCGGCCGCCTTCACCGGTGCGCGCGCGCTCAAGCTCAAGCTCACCGGCGAGGCCGTCCTCGACGCCGCGCGCGTGCGCGCGGTGCGTGCGCGTTGCCCGGCGCCGTGGATCGGCGTCGATGCCAACCAGGGCTACGGCGGCGACTCGCTACCGGCGCTGCTGCCGGCGCTGGTGGAATCGCGCGTGGCACTGCTGGAGCAGCCCTGCGTACGCGGCCGCGAGTACGAACTCGACGGGATCGTGCACGTCCCGCCGTTCGCCGCCGACGAGAGCATCCTCGACCTGGCCGAACTCGAGGCCCGCCACCACCGCTTCGACGTCATCAACATCAAGCTCGACAAGTGCGGCGGGCTCACCGAAGGCCTGATGATGGCGCGGCGCGCGCGTGCGCTCGGCAAGCAGGTGATGGTCGGCAACATGTGCGGCACCAGCCTGGCGGCGGCGCCGGCGTTCGTGCTGGGCCAGCTGTGCGACATCGTCGACCTCGACGGCCCGGTGTTCCTGCGCCGCGACCGCAGCCCCGGCGTGGTCTACGACGACGGTTTCATCCACTGCCCGGACACGGTCTGGGGCCTGCACGCGACCCGCGCCGACGCCGCGGCATGACGCCCGCGGCCGCCAGCGCGCTGATCCCGGCCGACAACGCGTTCGCGCTGCTGGCGGTGTTCTTCGCGATCGCGGCGATCGGCGCGGGCCTGGAGCGCACCCGGGTCGGCAAGCGCGTGTCGGGCGTGATGCTGGTGATCGTGCTGGCGATCGTGCTGGCGCAGCTGCGCGTGATTCCCGCCACGGCGCCGGTGTACGGCGCGATCTGGACCTACCTGGTGCCGCTGGCGATCGCGCTGTACCTGATCCGCGCCGACCTGCTGGGAATCCTGGTCGAAGGCGGACGCACGCTGGCGGCGTTCGCGTTCGGCGCGGCGGGGGTGGTCGCGGGTGCCTGGCTGGGTGCGGCCTGGCTCGACCTGGGGGCGTTCGAGGCGCAATACGCCGCCGTGTTCAGCGCCACCTACGTCGGCGGCTCGATCAACTTCGCCGCGGTCGCCGAGGCCATCGGCTTCCGCGAGCCCACGGCCCTGGCGGCGGGCGTCGCGATCGACAACGTGGTCGGCCTGGGCTACCTGCTGGCCGTGGGCGCGTCCGCCTCCTGGCCGCTGTTCCAGCGCCACTTCGGGTGGCGATCGGAGCATCTGGCGGAGGCGGGCGATCCCGCGGGGCCCACGCAGCGCGTGCCGACGGTGTTCGACCTCGCGCTGGCGCTGGCGCTGGCCGCGCTCGCCTGCGCCGCGGGCGCCGCGATCGCCGCCGCCATGGGACATGCGCATTACGCGATCCTGTACACGACGGCGCTGATGGTGGCCATCGCCACCCTGGGTCGCCGCTGGCTGAAGGAGATCGCGGGGCCGGAGCTGGCCGCGACCCTGCTGATGTACCTGTTCTTCGCGGTGCTCGGCGCCGGCGCCGACCTGAGCGCGATGCTGGGGGCCGCGCCGGCGCTGTTCGCCTACGTGCTGGTGATCTTCGCGGTGCACCTGGTCTTCATCCTCGCCGGCGCGCGGCTGCTGCGGCTCAACCATGCCGAGATCATCGTGGCGTCGACCGCCTGCATCGGCGGACCGCCGATCGCGGTCGCGTTCGCGGTCCTGTTCGGCTGGCGGCGCCTGGCGGTGCCGGCGGTGGCGACCGGCGTGCTGGGCTACGCCCTGGGCAACTTCGTCGGCATCGGCGTGTTCCGGTTGACGGGCGGCTGAGGAAGCGCCGTCCGGCGCGACTGTCGGGGTTTTCCACCCGTGTTGACAATTCTCTGATTAGGATCATGATCCCTGATCAGGATATCCGGCCGCCGCCCGCGCGGGCCGCCCGCCGGGTTCCAACCGTCCAGTCCTGTCTCCGGGGAGAGAACACCGATGAACGCGTCCCAGTCCGACCGCCCGTGGTACCGCTCCCCGTTGTCGCTCGCGATCGCCGCGACCCTCGCCTGCGCCGCCGCACCCGTCCTCGCCCAGCAGACGCCGGACGACGCCGCAGCGCCGGACGAGGCGGTCGAGCTCGACACCGTGCTGGTCACCGCCAACAAGCGGGTGGAGAACGTGCGCGAAGTCGGCGCCGCGATCACGGTGCTCAACGAGCGCCAGCTGGAGAACATCGGCGCGGTGTCGCTGTCCGTCTACGCGGCGTTCATCCCGGGCCTGCAGGTGCAGAACGACGGCAGCCCGGGCCTGACCCGGGTGTCGCTGCGCGGCATCGCCGCCTTGTCGTCGGGCGCGACCGTGGCGACCTACATCGACGAGGTGCCGGTCGGCTCGAGCGGCATCTACCAGGGCGCGAGCACGCTGATGCTCGACCTGCTGCCCTACGACATCAGCCGCATCGAGGTGCTGCGCGGGCCGCAGGGCACGCTGTACGGCGCCGGCGCGATCGGTGGCCTGCTCAAGTACGTGACGCGCGCGCCGGATGCGTTCGGCGAGGAAACCCGGCTCGGGTTCGGCCTGCGTTCGGTGCGCGGCGGCGACCAGGACTGGAACGCGCGCTTCGGCGTGACCCTGCCGCTGCAGGACGAGCGCCTGGGCCTGCGCGTGAGCTTCGCGCGCAACGGCCTGCCGGGCTACACCGACAATGCCGTCGACGGGCGCGAGGACATCAACGGCGGCGAGCAGATCGGTGCGCGCGCCGCGCTGTCCTGGGAGGGCGATGTGGTGGACGCGGGCCTGTCGGTGCTGCACCAGCGCATCCGCAGCGACGACCGCGCCGGCGTCGCCCTCGATCCCGTCACCCAGGCCCCGCTGTTCGGCGAGGACGACGACCTGGCCTGGCAGCCGCGCCCGTTCGCCAAGGACCTGACCCTGGTCTCGTTCGATCTCGACTGGGACCTGGGCTGGGGCAACTTCATCTCCGCGACCGGCTGGTCGGAAAGCAATGCGCTGGACCAGATCGACTCCACGATCCAGTTCGGCGAAGTGGCCGACCAGTTGCTGGGCCTGCCCGAACCGGGCAGCTCGTTCGTCCGCTACAGCTACGACATGGACAAGGTGACGCAGGAATTCCGGCTCACGTCGAGCACGGGCGGGCCGTTCGAGTGGATGGTCGGCGCGTTCTATACCCGCGAGGACGCGCTGCAGAGCCAGTTCGCCTGGCTGGGCCTGCGCGACGGCTCGCCGCTGCCCGACGCGCTGGCCGATTTCAGCACCCTGGCGATCATCAACCTGCCGAGCACCTACAAGGAGGTCGCGCTGTTCGCCAACGGCTCCTGGCGCATCGGCGAGCGCTTCAAGATCGACGCCGGCCTGCGCCAGGCGCGCAACGACCAGTGGTTCAGCCAGAACGTGCCCGCCGGCATCCTCGCGCCGATCGCCGACACCCCCGGCGAATCCAGCGAGGACGTGTTCACCTGGAGCGTGAGCCCGCAGTTCAAGCTCACCGAGGACGCGATGCTGTACGCGCGCGTCGCCACCGGCTACCAGCCCGGCGGCCCGAACGTCGCGTTGCCCGGTATCCCGCCGAGCGTGGATTCGTCGATGCTCGACAGCTACGAGATCGGCCTGAAATCGCAGTTCGCCGACCGCCGCGTCACGCTGGACGTGGCCGCATTCCGGATCGACTGGGAAGACATCCAGGTGGCGTCCTCGTTCAACGGCATCGGCGGCCTGGTCAACGGCGGCGAAGCCACCAGCGAGGGCCTGGAGCTGTCGGCGCTGTTCCGCGCCACCGATGCGCTCCAGCTCGGGCTCAATGCGGCGTATACCGACGCCAGCATCAAGAACGACTTCACGCCCACGGTGATCCCCCAGGGAGACTTCGACGTGATCCTGTGGACCGGCCTGGCCGGCGACCGCATGCCGTATTCGCCGAAGCTGTCGTGGGCGGCCACCGCCGAGTACGCGTTCATGACCGCCGGCGGCCTGGGCGGACAGGTGGGCGCGGCACTGCGCTTCGTGGGCGACCGGCTCAACGAGACCACCGAACGGCAGCGGGTCACCGCGCCGGGCGATCCGTCCACGATCCTCGTGCCCGACGAGATCACCGCGCCGCTGGAACTCGCCAGCTACCGTTCGCTGGACCTGTACGCCGGCATCGGCAAGGACAGCTGGGAGGTGCGGGCCTACATCAACAACGTGACCGGCGAGGACGCCTACCTGACGATGGCGCCCATGGACGGCGCCCTCACCGGCACCCGATCTCATCTGGCGGGGGTGCCGCTGCAGCCGCGCACGTTCGGCCTCGAGATCGATTTCCGCTTCTGACCCGCGCCGCCCCGCGCGGGCGGCCCAGCACCCATCGGACCGGGGTCCACGCCGCATGCCCAACGCCGTTCCCGCGCTGCGCGAGACCGAAGCGCTGCCGCAGCCGTATCTGCTGTTCCTGGGCGACGTCGCCGAGCCCGGCTATGCCAAGACCGCGTTCGGGCTGCGCGACTGGGCCGGCGATCGCTGCGTGGGCGAATACGCCTGCACCGGCGCAACGGTGAGCACCGGCCTGCCGTTCCTCTCGCCGGCGCAGGCGCGCATGCTCGGCGCACGGTCGATGGTGATCGGCGTGGCCAACCCCGGAGGGCGGATCCCCTCGACCTGGATCGCGCCGCTGCTCGAGGCGCTGCAGGCCGGGCTGGACCTGATCGGCGGCATGCATGCGCGACTGGCCGACATCGAGCCGCTGCGCAATGCCGCGGTGGTGCACGGCCGGCGCCTGATCGACGTGCGCGAACCGCCGCCCGGCCTGCCGGTGGCCAGCGGCCGCAAGCGGTCGGGACGGCGGCTGCTCACCATCGGCACCGACTGCGCGCTGGGCAAGAAGTACACCGCGCTGTCGCTGGCGCGCGCGTTCAACGCGCGTGGCGTGGATGCCGACTTCCGCGCCAGCGGCCAGACCGGGATCCTGATCGCCGGGGCCGGCGTGCCGATGGACGCGGTGGTGGCCGATTTCGCCGCCGGCGCCGCGGAGACGCTCTCGCCCGACGCCGATCCCGCACACTGGGACGTGATCGAAGGTCAGGGCTCGCTCTCGCATCCGGCCTATGCCGGGGTCTCGCTGTCGCTGCTGCACGGCAGCCAGCCGGACGTGATCGTGGTCTGCCATGCGCACGGCCGCGAACGGGTGCTCGGGCATCCGCACTACCTCCTGCCGTCGCTGGAGGAGACGATCGACCTGGCGCTGCGCCTGGGCGCGCGCACCAACCCGTCGATCCGCTGCGCCGGGGTGAGCCTCAACACCGCCGGGCTCGACGATGCGGATGCGCGACGGGCGATCGCCGGCACCGCCGATCGCGTGGGCCTGCCGGTGGCCGATCCGATGCGCGGCGGCGAGGCGTTCGAACGCCTGGTCGATGCCTGCCTGGCGTGACCGGACGGGCACGCGGCGATGACCTCCGTGCCCTCGCGCTTCCAGCGCTTCCTGCTGCCGGGACTGGCCTTCAAGGGCTTCGTGATCGGCGGCGGCTACGCCACCGGGCGCGAGCTGGCCGAGTACTTCCTGCCCAGCGGCGCGCAGGGCGGCCTGCTGGGCCTGTCGCTGGCGATGGTGGTCTGGAGCGTGGTGTGCGCGCTGACGTTCGTGTTCGCGTTCGCCACCGGCAGCTACGACTACCGCAGCTTCTTCGCCAGGCTGGTGGGCCCGGGGTGGGTGGTGTTCGAACTGGCCTACGTGGTGTTCATGGTGCTGATCCTGGCCGTGTTCGGTGCCGCCGCGGGGGCGGTGGTGGCCGCGCTGACGGGCTGGCCGCCGCTGGCGGGCACGCTGGCGCTGATGCTGGCGATCGGCGCGGTGGTCGCCTTCGGCAACCGCTCGGTGGAACGCCTGTTCGGCTGGGGCTCGGTGTTCCTGTACGCGATGTACGCGCTGTTCCTGGTGTTCGCGTTCACCACGTTCGGCGACCGCATCGTGCAGTCGCTGGCCATCCCGCAGCCGGTCGACGGCTGGGCCGCGGGCGGGCTCACCTATGCCTGCTACAACATCGTGGGCGCGGTGGCGATCCTGCCGATGCTGCGCCACTTCACCCGCCGCCGCGACGCGGTGGCCGCAGGGCTGCTGGCCGGGCCGCTGGCGATCGCGCCGGCGATCGCGTTCTTCGCCTGCATGCTGGCCTGGGCGCCCGGGATCGCCAGCGAGGCGTTGCCGTCGGACTACATGCTGCGGCGCATGCAGCAGCCGCTGCTGCACGTGGGCTTCCAGGCGATGATCTTCCTGGCGCTGCTGGAAAGCGGCGTCGGCGCGGTGCACGCGGTCAACGAGCGCATCGCGGGCGCGTGGCGGCAGCGCGGGCGCGGCGAGCTTTCACGCGGCGCGCGGCTTGCCGTGGCCGGGGTGCTGCTGGTCGGCTCGATCTTCGTCGCCGAACGCTTCGGCCTGGTGGCGCTGATCGCGCACGGCTATCGCGCGCTGGCCTGGCTGTTCCTGTTCGTCTACGTGCTGCCGCTGCTGACGTTCGGCAGCTGGCAGCTGTGGCGCCGTCGCGCAGCACGCGTCGCGCCCGCCTGAACCGTCGGAGGAGATGAAGATGCGCATCCACGTACTGGCCACCTGCCTGCTGGCACTGACGCTGGCGAACCTCGCCGTATCCGCGTCCGCCGCGCCGCCCGACGGGTTCGATGCCCGGGTCGAGGCCGCGATGCGCGGGCGCGACGTGCCCGGCATGGCGATCGCGATCGTCGAGGACGGCCGCATCGTGCACGCCAGGGGCTACGGCGTGCGTCGGCTGGGCGGCAGCGAGCGGGTCGACGCCGACACCATCTTCCCCACCGGTTCCACCGGCAAGGCGGTGACCGCGGCCGCGCTCGCGATCCTGGTCGACGACGGCAAGCTCGGCTGGGACGACCGGGTGATCGACCACCTCCCCGAGTTCCGCATGCACGATGCCTGGGTCACGCGCGAGATGACCGTGCGCGACCTGCTGGTGCATCGCAGCGGGCTGGGGCTGGGCGCCGGCGACCTGCTGTTCATCCCGCGCACCTCGCGCAGCCGCGCGGACATCGTGCGCGCGCTGCGCCACATCGAACCGGCCACCAGCTTCCGCAGCGGCTACGCCTACGACAACATCCTGTACATCGTCGCCGGCGAACTGGTGGCGGCGGTGAGCGGACAGTCGTGGGAGTCGTTCGTCGAACAGCGCATCTTCGCGCCGCTGGACATGGAAACCGCCACCAGCCACGAGGACGACCGCTTCGCCAATCCCAACCGCGCGCAGCCGCATGCGCGGCTGCACCCGCAGCTGCGCGGACTGGGCGAGCAGCAGGTGCTGCCCGAGCGCGAGGGGCTGGGCCAGGTCGGCGCGCCGGCGGGCGGGCTGTCGTGGAGCGCGAACGATTTCGCCCACTGGCTGCAGGTGCAGCTCGCGCTCGGCGCGCGCCCGGATGGCGAGGAGCGGCTGTGGAGCGAGGCGACCGCGCGCGAGATGTGGACGCCGCAGGTGCCGGTGCCGGTGCGCCGGTACCCGGCGCCGATCGACGCGCTCACCCCGCAGTTCTCCAGCTACGCACTGGGCTGGAACGTGCAGGACTACCGCGGCGTGCGCACCGTGCAGCACGGTGGCGCGGTGTTCGGCGTGCTCGCGTTCGTGGTGCTGGTGCCCGAGCGCAACCTCGGCATCGCGCTGCAGATCAATGCCGAGGACGTCGACGTGATCCGCGGCCTGGGCCAGGAACTGCTGGACCACTACCTGGGCTTCGAACACAAGGACTGGGTGGCCGCGTTCGGCGAATGGAACCAGGCGCGGCTGCAGGGCGGCCTGGCCGCGCTGGAGTCCGCGGGCGATGCGAAGCGCAACGCCTCCTCGCGCCCGTCGCTGCCGCCTGCTGGCTACGCCGGCCGCTATGCCGACGCCTGGTACGGCCCGATGACGATCGCCGCCCGCGGCCGCGACCTGCGGATCGACTTCACCCGCACGCCCGGCATGACCGGCACGCTGACCCACTGGCAGTACGACACCTTCCGCGCGGACTGGGACGACGCGTCGATCGAGCCGGCCTTCGTCACCTTCGCGCTCGATGCCGACGGCGGGGTGGCGCGGATCACGATGAAGGCGGTCTCGCCGCTGGCGGACTTCAGCTACGACTACCACGACCTGCTGTTCGTGCCGCAGGCTGGCGCCGAGTGAGTCGGGGGAGTGTCCGCCGCGCCGCCGGGGAGGGCGGCGCGGCGGACCGTGGGTGGTCGCGCCGGTCCGGCGGGCTTGATCCACTGCCGGATGCACCCACCTCAGTCGCTCCGCCCCCGTGATCCCGCACCGATGACCGACAACCCGCTGCTCGACTTCTCCGGACTGCCGCGCTTCGACGCGATCCGCCCCGACCACGTCGCGCCGGCGATCGCGCAGTTGCTGGAGTCCGCGGAAAAGGCGGTGCGCGAGGCTGAAGCGGTCGCGCCGGTGTCCTGGGACGGCTTCGTGCTGCCGCTGGACGAGGCCACCAGCCGGCTCGGGCGCGCCTGGGCGCAGGTGGCACACCTGGAGGCGGTCGCCAGCACGCCCGCGCTGCGCGCGGCCTACAACGAGACCCTGCCGGCGGTCACGCGCTTCTGGAGCGCGCTGGGCCAGAACCAGGCCCTGTTCGCCCAGTACCGGCGGCTGGCCGATTCGGCGGAGTTCGGCGGCTACGACGCCGCCCGGCGCAAGGTGGTGGAGAACGCGCTGCGCGACTTCCGCCTCGGCGGCGCCGAGCTCGCGGAGGCGGACAAGGCGCGCCATGCCGCGATCCGCGAGGAACTCTCGGCGCTGGCGGCGAAGTATTCGCAGAACGTGCTCGATGCCACCGATGCCTGGGCGCTGTACGTCGAGGACGAATCGCGCCTGGCCGGCCTGCCGTCCGATGTCGTCGCCGCCTGCCGCACGGCTGCCGAGCGCGATGGCCGGCACGGCTGGAAGCTGGGGCTGCAGGCGCCGGTGTACCTGCCGGTGCAGGCCTACGCCGACGACCGCGAGCTGCGCGCCACGCTCTACCGCGCCAGCGCGGTACGCGCGTCCGAACTCGGTGACGACCCCGCGCTCGACAACAGCGCGCTGATCGACCGCATCCTCGCGTTGCGCGCCGAGCTCGCCGCGCTGCTGGGCTTCCCCGGCTACGCGGATTATTCGCTGGCCACCAAGATGGCCGACACGCCCGACGAGGTGCTCGCCTTCCTGCGCGACCTGGCCGCGCGCGCGAAACCGCACGCGCAGCAGGACCGCGCCGAGCTGGAGGCGTTCGCGAAGGAATCGCTGGGCATCGATGCGCTCGAGGCCTGGGACGTGGGCTACGCCAGCGACAAGCTGCGGCAGGCGCGCTACAGCTTCTCCACCCAGGAAGTGAAGCGGTACTTCACCGAGCCGAAGGTGCTGGACGGCCTGTTCGGCCTGATCCACGATCTCTACGGGCTGCGGGTCGAAGCCGACCAGGCCCCGGTGTGGCATGAGGACGTGCGCTTCTACCGGATCGTCGACGGCGGGGGCGCGCTGGTTGGCCAGTTCTACCTCGACCTGTATGCGCGCGAGGGCAAGCGCGGCGGCGCCTGGATGGACGATTGCCGCAACCGGCGCGATCGCGGCGGCCGGGTGCAGACGCCGGTGGTGCATCTGGTGTGCAACTTCGGCAAGGGCGTCGACGGGCGGCCGGCCACCTTCACCCATGGCGACGTCACCACGCTGTTCCACGAGATGGGCCACGGCCTGCACCAGCTGCTCACGCGCGTCGGCGAGCCGGGCGTGGCCGGGATCGACGGCGTGGAATGGGACGCGGTGGAGCTGCCGAGCCAGTTCATGGAGAACTTCTGCTGGGAGTGGCCGCGGGCGGAGGCGATGACCGCGCACGTGGAGACCGGTGAGCCGCTGCCGCGCGCCCTGTTCGACGCGATGGTGGCGGCGAAGCACTTCCAGAGCGGCATGGTCACCGTGCGCCAGCTGGAGTTCGCCCTGTTCGACATGGCGCTTCACCAGCACGGCGACGACGGCCAGCGCGAGCCGGTACAGGCGCTGCTCGACCGGGTGCGCGCCGAGGTGGCGGTCAACCTGCCGCCTGCCTGGAACCGGTTCCAGCACCAGTTCACCCATGTCTTCGCCGGCGGGTATGCGGCCGGGTACTACAGCTACAAGTGGGCCGAGGTGCTGAGCGCCGATGCCTATGCCGCGTTCGAGGAAGCACCCGACCAGGTGGCGCAGACCGGTGCGCGCTTCCTGCGCGAGGTGCTGGCGCGCGGGGGCAGCCGGCCGGCGGCGGAGAACTTCCTCGCCTTCCGCGGCCGCGCGCCGCGGATCGACGCGCTGCTGCGTCACTCGGGAATGGCGGCCGCGCTATCCTGACGCCGCCTTGACGTGCGGTTAAGCGGCCGCCCGTCTAATGGGCGCCGCTTTTCCCACCTTCTCCTGCCACCCGAGGTTGCCTTGCGACGCCGAGACCTGATCGCGGCCGGCGCGTCCATGCCGTTGATGTTCGCGCTGCCCGGCCTCGAGGCCGTGCGCGCGGCCACGGGCGACGCACCCACGCCGTTCGACGACGACACCGTCCCCGCGCTGGCGCGCACGCTCGCCGCGCGCGCCTACGTGCCGCCGTCGCGCACGCTGCCGGCGGCGCTGGACGCGATCGACTACGACCAGTTCCGCGACTACCGCTTCCGCGGCGACCATGCGCTGTGGCGCGACACGGGCGCACCGTTCCAGGCGCAGCTGTTCCACCGCGGCTTCATCTTCAAGGACCGGGTCGACCTGCACGTGGTCGAGGATGGGCGCGCGGTGCCGCTGCCCTATCGCCGCGAGCGCTTCGACTTCGGCCCGCAGTTGCCGCCTCCGGACGATCCGCAGCTCGGACACGCCGGCTTCCGGCTGCATGCGCCGGTCAACAGTACCGAGTACTTCGACGAACTGTGCGTGTTCCTCGGCGCCAGCTATTTCCGCGCGGTCGCGCGCGGCCTGGTCTACGGCCTGTCGGCGCGCGGGCTGGCGCTGGGCAGCGGCGATCCGGGACCGGAGGAGTTCCCGCTGTTCCGCGCGTTCTGGCTCGAGCGCCCGGCGCCGGGGGCGGACCATGCCGTCGTACACGCGCTGCTCGACGGGCCGAGCGTGGCCGGCGCCTACCGCATCGTCGTGCGGCCCACGGGCGAGGAGACGGTGATGGAGGTCGACGCGCGCCTGTACCCGCGGGTGGCGCTGCGCAACGCGGGCATCGCGCCGCTGACCAGCATGTTCGAGTTCGATGCCGGCGACCGCGTCGGGGTCGACGACTTCCGCCCCGCGGTGCACGACTCCGACGGCCTGGCGCTGTTCAACGGCCAGGGCGAGCAGGCCTGGCGTCCGCTGCGCAATCCGGCGCAGGTCGACCACAGCGGTTTCCAGGACACGGATCCGCGCGGCTGGGGCCTGATGCAGCGCAAGCGCGACTTCGCGGAGTTCCAGGACGCCGAGGCCTCGTACGAGAAGCGGCCCAGTGCCTGGGTCGAACCGCTGGGCGACTGGGGCGCGGGCGAGGTGCACCTGGTGGAACTGCCGACCGGCAACGAGTTCGCCGACAACATCGTCGCGTTCTGGCGTCCGCGCGACGCGCTGGCGGCGGGCCGCGAACACCGTTTCGGCTACCGCCTGCACTGGTGCCGCGACCATGCCTGGCTGCCGCAGCTGGCGCGGGTGGCGGCGACGCGCATCGGCGAGGGCGATGGCGACGGCGTGCGGCCGCGCCAGTTCGTGATCGACCTCGAGGGCGACGCGCTGGCGTCGCTGCCGGCGGATGCGCAGGTGCGGGTCGAGGCCAGCGCCTCGGCCGGCGAACTGCGCAACCCGGTCGCCTACCGGCTGGCGGCGAACGGCCGCTGGCGCATGAGCTTCGAGCTGCTGCCGGGCACGGCGGGCGTGGTCGAACTGCGGGCGCGGCTGCTCGACGCCGGCGGCGCGCCGCTGTCGGAAACCTGGCTGTCGCGATGGCCGGCGTGAACCACACCGGTGTGGCGGGCACCGTCCCGCCAGTGGCGGCGCCGGCATCCCCCTGGCTGCCGCCCGATACGCCGCTGGAGATGCCGGTGCAGGCGCTGGACGCCGGCCGGCTCGCCAACCGGCGCCTGCCCAGCACGCCGCCGGCGATCGGCTGGCGCCGGCTGTTCGTCTTCGGCGGCACCGCGGTGCTGACCCTGCTCGCCGCCTACCAGATGTGGTGGCTGATGCGCAGCGGCGAGGTGCGGGTGCTGGAGGGCGTGCTGCTGGTGCTGTTCGTGCTGCTGTTCGCGTGGATCGCGATGTCGTTCATGGGCGCGCTCGCGGGGTTCGCGCGCGTGGTCGCGCGGCGTCCGTTGCGGCTCGGGCTGTCGTCGGAGGGTGCGCTGCCGGTGCTGGCCACCCGGACCGCGCTGCTGGTGCCGGTGTACAACGAGGATCCGCAGCGGACCTTCGCCGGCGTGCGGGCGATCCTCGATTCGGTGGTGGCCACGGGGCAGGGCGAGCGGTTCGACTGCTTCATCCTCAGCGACACGCGCAAGGCCGACATCGCCGCGGCCGAGCTACAGGCCTTCCACGCCCTGCGCGCCCAGCTCGACGGCCGGGTCGACGTGTACTACCGCCGCCGCGACGACAACCGCGAGCGCAAGGCCGGCAACATCGCCGGCTGGGTGCGCCGCTTCGGCGGCGCCTACGCGCACATGCTGATCCTCGACGCCGACAGCCTGATGAGCGGTGCGACCATCGTCCGCCTCGCCGGCGCGATGGAGCGCAACGCCGACGTGGCCCTGGTCCAGACCCTGCCGGTGGTCGTCAACGGCAGCACCATCTTCGCGCGCATGCAGCAGTTTTCCGGACGCGTGTACGGCCCGGTGATCGCGCACGGCGTGGCGTGGTGGCACGGCGCGGAGAGCAACTACTGGGGCCACAACGCGATGATCCGCACCCGCGCGTTCGCCGAATGCGCGGGGCTTCCCGAGCTGCGGGGACACGAGCCGTTCGGCGGCACGGTGCTGAGCCACGATTTCGTGGAAGCCGCCCTGATGCGCCGCGGCGGCTGGGCGCTGCACATGGAGCCCGGGCTGGACGGCAGCTACGAGGAAGGGCCGCCGTCGCTGACCGACATGCTGGTGCGCGACCGCCGCTGGTGCCAGGGCAACCTGCAGCACGCGATGGTGCTGCCCGCCCGCGGCCTGCACTGGATCAGCCGCACCCACCTGATGATCGGCATCGGCCACTACTTCACGGCGCCGATGTGGGCGATGCTGATGCTGGTCGGCCTGGCGATCCCGCTCGAGGCCGCGAACGCCGAAGCCGACGGCGGCGGGCGCTACTCGCCGCTGGCCTACTGGCGCGAATCCGATCCCGAGCGTTTCCTGTGGGTGTTCGCGCTGACCATGGGCCTGCTGTTCGCCCCCAAACTGCTGGGGCTGCTGGCCACGCTGCTCGACCGCGCCGCCCGGCGCGCCTGCGGCGGCACGCTGCGCCTGCTCGCCGGCGCACTGATGGAAACCGTGCTCGCCGCGCTGATGGCGCCCGTCACCATGTACCTGCAGTCGCGCGGCGTCGCGGAAGTGCTGGCGGGCAAGGATTCGGGCTGGGACGCGCAGCGGCGCGACGACGGCAGCCTGCCGCTGTCGGCGCTGGTCGCGCGCTACGGCGGGCTGACCCTGTTCGGCATCGGCGCCGGCGTGGTCGCCTACCTGGTGTCGCCCGGCTTGGCGGCGTGGATGTCGCCGGTGATCGCGGGTCTGGTGCTGTCGATCCCGGTGGTGGCGCTGACCTCGGCGCGCGCGCCGGGCGCCTGGCTGCGGCGGACCGGGGTGTTCGCCACGCCCGAGGAGACCGCGCCGCCGGAGATCCTGTTGCGCGCGGATGCGTACCGGCACCCTGACGCCGTGGAGCGGCCCGAAGCGGCGTAGCGGGGCGCCCGGCGCGCGTTCTGCGCGGGGGGCGTCGTCCGGCAGCGCAACGCCGTCGCAATCGCGAATGTCACGCGTCGGCCGCGCCGATGCGTCTTCCGTCGGGTGGCTATCCGCCGAACGTGCGCCTCAGCATCTCGACCAGTCCTTCGCTGTCGCCCAGCCGCCGCACCAGCACTTCGACGTACACGCCCAGCAGCAGCAGGATGATGCCGGTCGCCGCCCAGGCCTTGAGCGGCAGGGTCAGCGCGAACACGTTGAGCTGGGGGGCATAGCGGTTCACCAGTCCGAACGACAGGTCGACGATCAGCAGGATCACCATCACCGGCGCGGCCAGCACCAGCATCGTGGTCATGAAGTAGCTGAAGTGGCCGACGAACAGGTTCATGCCCGAGGCCGGCAGGTTCGGGAAGAACGAGGTCGGCGGCCAGATCGCGTAGCTCGACAGCAGCAGGTCGAGGAAGATCAGGAACGCGCCGCTGGCCATGAACACCCAGGCCGCGAAATGCGACAGGAACTCGCTGTGCAGCGAGGTCTGGTGGCCCTGGATCGGATCGAACACCACCGCCATCGACATGCCCACCTGGGTGTCGATGACGTTGCCCGCCGCGGCGATCGCCCAGAACACGATGCCGAAGCAGAAGCCGATCGCGATGCCGATGAAGAGTTCCTTGACCACCAGCGCCGGCCAGGAGAGCGTGCTCATCGTGCCCGGCGGTGCGGTGGTCACCACGATCGGCAGGGCCACGATCGCCAGGCTGACCAGGAAGCTGTTGCGCACCATCGCCGGCATGTTCTGCGGGCTGATCAGCGGCAGCATGATGAAGGCGCCGACGATCCGCGGCAGTGTCAGTCCCAGCGCCAGCAGCGCGGTTTCCGCGGACGAGAAGATCTCCATCAGCGGCGGATCAGCGACGGGAACTCGATGAAGATCCGGTTCGAATAGGTGTACAGCGTGCCGCCGATCATCGCCCCGGTGACGAACAGCGCCAGCACGATCGCGACGAACTTCAGCGCATAGGCGAAGGTCTGCTCCTGGATCTGGGTCGCGGCCTGCAGGAACGCGACCACCAGGCCGACGATCGCCGCGGCCGCGATCGGCGGCCCGGAGAGCATCAGCACCAGCCACAGCGCCTGGCGGGTGAGTTCGAGCGTCTCGCCCATGTCAGCCCCCGGGCGTGTAGGTGAGCACGAGCCCGTGCACCAG
Organism: Luteimonas kalidii; assembly: GCF_029887935.1. Lineage (GTDB taxonomy): Bacteria > Pseudomonadota > Gammaproteobacteria > Xanthomonadales > Xanthomonadaceae > Luteimonas > Luteimonas kalidii. The sequence goes on from NZ_JARXRO010000018.1 coordinate 21,821, forward strand.
CTTGGCCCAGCCGTCGATCAGTACGAACAGCAGCAGCTTGAACGGCAGCGACACCGTGGTGGGCGACATCATCATCATGCCCAGCGCCAGCAGGATGTTGGCCACCACCAGGTCGATGATCAGGAACGGCAGGAAGATCAGGAAACCGATCTGGAACGCGGCGGTGAGCTCGCTCACGGTGAACGCCGGCACCACCACGATGAAGTCGTCCACGCTCAGGTCGTTGCGGCGCGATTCCGGCAGCAGGCTGCGCGCACTGCGCAGGAAGAAGCCGCGTTCGGCGTCGTTCGAATGCTGGATCAGGAAGGTGCGCAGCGGCTCCTTGCCGGCCTCGAACATCGCCAGCAGGCGTGCGCCGTCGGTGCCGGCGGCGACCGCGGGCGTCGACTGCGCCGGCGCCGGGACCACGATCTCGGCCTGCGCCCCGTCGGCGGCGCCCGCCGCAGATGCGTCCGTGGTGACGTTGCGGAACAGCGGGCCGGGTTCGGACGCCGCGCGCGCGGTTTCGGCCTCGGATTCGGCCTGCAGCGCGTCGGCCGCGGCCGGGCTCGCCGGCGGCGGTTCCGCGTCCTGCGCCAGAGGTCCGGCCGGCGCGGCCGGCGCCCCGGGCGCGCCGGATGGCTGCGCGCGCTGCGCGGCGCGCTCGGCCTGCGCCCGCATGCGCGCGGCCTGCTCGCGCTCGCGCCGGTCCACCTGCGCCTGTACCTCCGCGGGGACCGGCCGGCCCTGCTGGTGGGCGGTCACCGCCTCGTAGGTCTGCAGGATCACCGGATACATCACGTAGATCGACAGCACGATCGCCAGCCCGTTGATGACGACGTTTGGGGGCACCTGCTGCAGCCCGAGCGCATTGCGCAGCAGGCTCAGCACGACCACGATCTTGGTGAACGAGGTCACCATCACCGCGACGAAGGGCGCGAGCGCCAGCGCGACGATGACGACCAGTACGAGGGCGGGGGAATAGCTGCTCAGGTCCATGCAGGCTCCGGTGCGCGGGCGTGGCGCAAGGGGCGGCGGTCGCCGCTCAGGTCCACGACAGCAGGCGCACGCCGAGCGTGTCGCCGACCGCCACCAGTTCACCCTGGCCGACCGGCTGGCCGTTGGCGCGGATGGTCACGTTCATGCCTTCCACCGGCGCGGCCAGCGGGAACACGTAACCCGGCTGCAGGGCCGACAGCTCGCCGATGCGCAATTCGCTGCGTCCGAGCTCGAAGGCGATGTCGACCGGCAGCCGGCGCGCGAGCGCGTCTGCATCGGTGCCGGATGCGGTCGACGCATTGCCGTCGTCCTGGGGGGTGTCGCTCATGGGGGAAGCCTCCTGCACAGCGCTGGGTAGGGGAGCGGGCGGGCCGTCGATGCGCCAGCCGCCGGATTCGGGGGTGATCGGCCAGGCCAGCCCGGCGGCGCAGGCCTGCGCCCGCGGCGGACGGCTCTGGCGGCCGGCGACGAGCACGTCGCCCGGACGCAGCCGCGACCATTCGGCCCAGGGCAGCGGCGCGATGCGCCACAGCACGGCGACCGTGGTGCCCAGCTCGCGCCAGCGCGCCGGCAGTGGCGTGGGGTCGTCGTAGGGTGGGTCGGCACGTTCGAGCAGGCGGTCGGTCCAGGCCGGCGGCACGCGCAGCGCGCCCTGCAGCGCGGGCATGCGCGAGGCGCCATCGTCCGCCGGGTCCTCGTCGACGATGAAATCCAGCCACAGCGCCTCGTCGGTGTGGCCGGCGTCGGCGACCGCATCCACCTGCGGCGTGAGCACCACACCGAAGGCGTCGCTCAGCCGCACCAGCGGCGCCTCGTGCGCGAGGCTCCATGCCAGCACGCGCGAGCGGCCGCTGTAGTCGTTCCAGTGCACCGGGGCGTCGGGCGCCGGGGCCTGCAGGCCCAGGCCGATGCGCGTGCCCTCTGCGTCGAGTTCGAACGCCTGCGCGGGCGAGGCCGGCCGGCCCGGCATGAACTGGAGCACGCCGTTGCCCGGCAGGGTCCAGGTCTGCGGCGCGGCGAACAGGCCGCGCAGCGCGGCGGCCTGCGCCGGCGAGAGCGTCGGCAGCCGGTCGGCGACGGCGCGCACCTGGCGCGGATCCGGCTGCCCAGGCGCCTGCGGCGCGCTGCGGGCGGGGGTCTTGCGGGTCGTCTTGCCGGAACGGTCAGCCATGGCCGAGTGCCACCTTCATCAGTTCGGGCAGCGAGCGCACGCCCAGTTTGGACATCATGTTCGCGCGGTGCAGTTCGACGGTCTTGATGCTGATGCCGAGGATGTCGGCGATGATCTTGTTCGGCTTGCTCGCCACCACCAGGTCGAGCACCTGGCGCTCGCGCGGGCTCAGCTTTTCCAGCGCCTCGTTGCGCATCTGCGCCGGCAGCCGGCGGCTGGCGAACGCGGCCTGGATGGCGTGCAGCAGGCCGTCGTCGGTAAAGGGCTTTTCGAGGAAGTTCGACGCACCCTTGCGCATCGCCTCCACCGCCAGCGGCACGTCGCCGTGCGCGGTCACGAACACCAGCGGCAGGCGGATCCCGCGCCGGAGCATCTCGTCCTGCAGCTGCAGTCCGCTCATCTGCGGCATGCGGATGTCCGACACCAGGCATTCGTCGCGCGCGCCGTGGCGGTCGGCCTCGTAGGCGGCCAGGAACGCGGCGCCCGACGGGAACGGCCGCGGCTCGAAGCCCGCCGTCTCCAGCAGCCACGCGGTGGACTCGCGGAAGGCGTCGTTGTCGTCGACCAGGTAGATGCGCGCGGATGCCATTCCCTAGAGCCTCCCTTCCGCGCGCGGCAGCGTGAACGCGAATACGCTGCCGCCGCCGGTCCTGGGTTCGAAGAACAATCGGCCTTCATGGTATTCGATGATCGAGCGGCAGATGGCCAGGCCGATGCCCAGGCCGTCGGACTTGGTGGTGAAGAAGGGCGAGAACAGCTGCTCGCTCTCGGCCGGGCCGAGCCCGCCGCCGCGGTCGAGCACCCGCACCTCGATCTCGTCGTCCAGATTGACGCGGCCTTCGATCCGCAGCTCGCGCTGCGCCGCCGGGACCTCGCGCATCGCCTCGATCGCGTTCTTCACAAGGTTCAGCAGCACCTGTTCCACCATCACCCGGTCGGCGTAGACCGCCGGCAGCGACGCCGACAGGGCCAGGTCGATGCGCAACTGCTGGCGCTCGGCCTCAAGCCGCAGCAGTTCGAGCACGGTGTGCGCGATCACGGCCACGTCCTGCGCATCGCGCCGCGGTTCGCGCGCGCGCACGAATTCGCGCACGCGCGAGATGATCGCGCTGGCGTGCTCGGCCTGGGTGCGCGCGGCGACCAGCGCCCGCTCCACCTGCGCCGGTCCGCCGGCCTGCCCGACCAGGCGCAGGCTGCCGTTGAGGTAGTTCACGATCGCCGCCAGCGGCTGGTTGAGCTCGTGCGCCAGCGTCGCGGCCATCTCGCCCACCGACATCAGCCGCGAGGTGAACAGCAGCTTCTCCTGCTGGTGCTTGTGCGTGTCCAGCGCCTCGAGCCGGGCGCTGATGTCGACCGCGGTCAGCAGGTCGAGCGTCCGGCCGTCCAGCAAGAGCGGCCGCCAGTGCAGGGCGTACCAGTGGCCGCTGTGCGGGGCGCGTGCCTCGGCGCCGTCGGCGGCCGGGGCCACGCCCAGCGCGCTGGCCAGCTGCTGCCGGTCGCGATGGCCGGGCAGGGCGGCGAACGCCTCGTCGAATCCGCGGTTGCCCGCGACCAGGGCGCCACCCGGGCGTGCGAACGCCGCGCAGGCAAAGGGGATCGCGTCGAGGATCGCGTCGAGTCCGGCCGGCGCCGCGCCTGCGGATGGGCCGGGGCGCGCGGCACGCGGACTCACGCGGCCGGTCTCCTGCCGCCGCGATCGCGCGCTGGGCCGTCGACGCGCGCGTGCCGCGGCGGCCTGCTAGGGTATGCGGCCCCGATGCCGGCCACGCCCGGCGTCTCCGCGCGAAGAAGTCCGACGATGACGCCGAGCCCCCGCCTGCTTCCGCTCACGCTGCTTGCGAGCCTGCCGCCGCACGCCATGGCGACGCCGGTCGCCGCCACCGGCGACGGCGGGTCGTATGTCGGGGAGCTGCTCGCGATCCTGCTGCCGCTTGCGTTCATCATCGTCTTCCTGCTGGTGCTGCTCCGCATGTTGCGACGGCGCTTCGGCCTGGCCGGCCCGGACGCGCCGCTGTCCGTCGTGCAGGTACTGCCGGTGGGTCCCCGCGAACGCATCGTGGTGCTGCGCTCGCGCGCCGGTCGTGCCTTCGCCGTCGGCGTGAGCGCGAACGCGGTGACCCTGGTTTCCACGCTGGACGACGACGACCTCGGTCCCGTCGCGCTCGACACCATCATGCGGCAGGACACCGGACCTGTGCGTGGGATGCCGGGCTTATTACAGCGGTTCAAGGTTAAACGATCGTGATGCGCGTCTTGTCTTTGCGTAGACATTGCGTGACAGATGAACGAAACATCCCGTTGACGGACATATAACATCGGGGCGGGATATGGTCGCCCCGTGTCGCTGACGCATAGCGCGAGGTCGGGCGCAGGAATCGCGGCCGGTTCCCGCATCGATTCCCCCGAGCATCGATTCCCCAAGGGCCACGGATGACGACGAACGTACGCAGCTGGCTGACCTCACTGCTCGCCGCCCCCGAGGGAACCGCGCCGCGCAAGCGCGGCGGCTACAGCGACGTGATCCTGGCCTTCGGCGCGGTGCTGATCATCAGCGTGATGATCCTGCCATTGCCGATGGTGGCGCTCGACACCCTGGTCGCGATCAACATCTCGATCGGCTTCGGCCTGCTGCTGCTCGGCATCTACATCCCCAACCCGGTCGCGTTCTCCAGTTTCCCGAGCGTCCTGCTGCTGACCACCCTGTTCCGGCTGGCGATCTCGATCGCGATCACCAAGTCGATCCTGCTGCATGCCGAGGGCGGCCACATCGTCGAGACCTTCGGCACCCTGGTCGCGGGCAACAACCTGGTGGTCGGCCTGGTGGTGTTCCTGATCATCACCGTGGTCCAGTTCATCGTGATCGCCAAGGGTGCCGAGCGCGTGGCGGAGGTCGCCGCGCGCTTCACCCTCGACGCCATGCCGGGCAAGCAGCTGTCGATCGATTCGGACCTGCGCTCGGGGCTGATCGACAAGGACGAGGCGCGCCGCAAGCGCCGCCTGCTGGAGACCGAGAGCCAGCTGCACGGCTCGCTCGACGGCGCGATGAAGTTCGTCAAGGGCGACGCCATCTGCGGCATCGTGATCATCCTGGTGAACCTGCTCGGCGGCCTGGCCATCGGCGTGCTGCAGAAGGACATGTCGCTGGCGCAGGCCACCCACACCTACAGCATCCTCACCATCGGCGACGGGCTGGTGTCGCAGATCCCCGCCATCCTGGCGACCATGGCCGCGGGCCTGGTGGTGACGCGCACCGCCGGCGAGGTCGAGGACCGGCACCTGGGCGACGCCATCAGCCGCCAGGTCGGCGCGCAGCCGCGGGTGGCCCTGATCACCGGCCTGCTGGCGATGCTGATGACGCTGGTGCCGGGCTTTCCGTGGCCGGTGTTCCTGGTGCTGGGGCTGGGCCTGCTCGGCTTCAGCGCGTGGCGCTACCGGCTGCAGTTCGAGACCCTGCGCAAGCTGTTCAAGGTCAGCGACGAGGAGGTCGCGGCCTCGCAGGTGCCGGTGGAGACCGACGACTTCGCGCCGCCGCCTCCGCTGCTGGTGGAACTGTCTCCCGCATTGGCGGCCGTGATCGGCCAGGAGCCCGTGCGCGCACGCGTCTCCTCCGCGACGCGCCAGGTGCGCGACGAGTTCGGGGTGCCGCTGCCGACCCCGGTGGTGCGGGTGTCGCCGGCGCTGACCGAGGGCGAGTTCCGCCTCAGTGCGCACGGTGCGCGCGTCGCATCCGGGCGCCTGCCGCGCGAGGGCGCGTTCGAGCCGCAGACTCCGGGCGTTGCGCCGCAGCCGGGCTGGTTCCCGCCGCTGTCGGGCCAGTGGCGCGACGGCCCCGCGGCCGAGGGCGCGCTGTCGCCGCTGGATGTGCTGGTGATGCATGTCGACGCCGCCCTGCGGCGCCGGCTCGGCAGTTTCCTCGGGATCCAGGAGACCTCGAACCTGTTCGGCAAGATGCAGCGCGACTACCCGGACCTGGTCAAGGAGATGCTGCGCGTGGTCGCGCCGCAGCGCGTGGCCGACGTGCTGCGCCGCCTGGCCGAGGAGGGCGTGCCGATCCGCAACCTGCGCGACGCCTTCGAGGCGATCACCGACGTGGGCAGCCGCGAGAAGGACGTGGTGCTGCTGACCGAATACGTGCGCGTGGCGCTCAAGCGCGAGATCGCCGAGCGCTGGTCCGATGGCGATCGCCAGCTGCACGTGCTGCTGATCCATCCCGAACTCGAGGACAAGCTGCGCCAGTCGGTGCGCGTGGCCGGCGGCGCGAGCCAGCTGGCGATCTCGCCGGAGCTGGCCGCGCGCCTGGGTGCGGAAGTACGCGCACACCTGGGCCGCCAGGCTCCGGGCGTGCGCCCGGTGCTGCTGTGCTCGCTCGACGTGCGCCGCCATCTGCGCAAGCTGCTGGAGGTGGACTTCTTCGACCTGCCGGTGCTCTCCTACCAGGAACTCGCGCCGGACCTGCGGATCGTGCAGGCCGGACAGATCAATGCCTGACCCGACCGCGCCACCGCCCGAACCATCCATCCCGTGGGGTCCCCCGCCCGCAGGAGCCAATCCCGATGTCCAGTTCCCCCGACACAGACCCGCACCACGACCAGGCCGCGCCTGACCAGAACGCCGCGCTGCTGCGCATCGTCGCCGGACTGCACGCCGGCGCCAGCCGCCCGCTGTCGCGGCGCGAGATGGTGCTCGTCGGCAGCGGCGACGATTGCGACGTGGTGTTGGCCGATGCCGGCGTGGCCGCGCACCACGCGCTGGTGAACGTGGTCGACGGCCGCTTCCACCTGCGCGCGCTCGACGCACCGCTCGAACTGCCCGGTCGCACCCTGCACCCCGGCGATCCGGTGGAGGTGTCACAGGTCCAACGCATCGGCATCGGCGAGGCCGCGATCGCGTTCGGTCGTGCCGACGCCCCCGAATGGGTGGCGCTGGCCCCGGACTTCGGGGTCGAACCCCAGCCACGGCGGCGCCCGGCGTTCACCAGCCGCCTGCCGATGATCGCGGGGGTCGCGGTGCTGGCGCTGGCCGGCCTTGCGATCTTCGCCGCCTGGATGCCCGCGGCGCCGCCGCCGGTCGATGTCGAACACCGCCTGCGCGAGCTGGCGCGCGAGCACCGCGTCAGCGATGTGAGCATCACCCGCGACGTCAACGGCCGTGCCGTGCTGTCGGGGACGGTGGACGACGGCGCCACTGCGGACCGCCTGGACGCGCGCATCGCCAGCGAGGCGCTGCCCGCCAGCGTCGCACTGCGCAGCGGACAGGATCTGGCCGTCGACGTGGCCGAGGTGATGCGCACCGGCGGCTACAGCGTCGAGGCCGAATACTTGGGCGACAACAACGTGCGCGTCACCGGCCGGCTGGGCGGCGATGGAGAGGCCGTACGCGAATTCATCCGTTCGCGCGCCATGGTCGAAACCGGCGTCAACATGGTCGAACCGGTGGACCTCGACGAGGCCGTCGCCGACGCCTCTGCCGATGCCGGCGCGATCCCGCAGACCCAGGCCCACATCGTATCGGTGGTGCGCGGCGACGCCCCGTATGTCGAGACCGCGGACGGCGAGCGCTACCAGGTGGGCGACGCGATTCCGGGCTGGGGCGAACTGATCTCGATCGGCGCCCATGCGCACGTGCTGCGCCCCGATGGCGCGCTCGCCAAGCTCAAGCCGTCGCCCGCACCGCCGCCGGTCGAGGACGCGCCCGACGCCGCTGCCTCCGCGCCACCGGCGGGTGGCGCGCAGCCGGGCGCCGCGAATGCCGGTCCCGTGCGGCGCGTTCAGCAACCTGAAACCGGTGCAGGCCTGAGCGCAGGCGCGCTCGATTCCGACACGCCGTGAACATCGCCTGCGGTAAACCCTAGGTCACGGTTCGCGGCAACATTTATCCGTTAGAGTTCAGGCGAGACAGTCCCGGGCCCATCCGCCTTGATCCATCCGGTCCGGTTCCTCCGCACGCACAAGGAGCACTGCGATGACGATTCCAACCGACGGCAACCTCATCAACCAGTACATCGGCGCGGCCACGTTCAACAACGGTCCCGGGACCAACGGCGTCCGCAGTGGCGGAGGCGCGAGCGGCGGCAGCAGCTGGTACGAAGCCATGTCGCGCGCCTGGGGCCAGACGCTCGATTCCCAGGCCTCGGAGATCACCCAGCTGTCCGACCAGATCGGTGCCGGGTCCGACCAGCCCTCGCAGATGGTGGCCCTGACCGCCGCCAGCCTCAAGATGCAGTTCATGTCCAACAACGCCGCGACCTCGCAGAACAGCGTGGCCGAGTCGTTGAACGCGGTCGCACGCAAGCAGTAAGCAGCGGGCGGTCGGTGGATCGTGGCGCGCGCGGCCGCAGGTCGCCGCGCCGGATCCGGTGGCGCCTTCATGGCGCCGGCAGCAGGGAGCGAATCACATGATCGATGCTATCCAGGTCGCCGCACTCGACGCGGCCGCCAATCCCGCCGCGGCACCGGCGCTGCAGCCACAGGCCGCCGCGGTGGATGTTCGCGAATTCGCCCAGGCGCTCGAACGCACCGGCGCGCCATCGAAGACGGCCAGCGCCGATGCCGCCGCACCCGCCGCACCCGCGGGCGAGTCCGCGAGCGCGAAGATGATGGTCGACGCCTTCGACAGCCTCAACGGCACCGCCAAGAACATCGAGTCGCTGTCGCGGGCCATGTCGGCCAGCGCCACCGAGATGACGCCGGGGCAGATGCTCGAGATGACGATGCAGTGCCACCAGTTCCTGTTCCAGTCGCAGCTGACCTCGAACGTGGCCAACCGCACGTCCGATGGCGTGCAGCAGCTGTTCCGCCAGCAGTCCTGACGCCGGCCGGAACCGGAACCATGACGTCCACCGACGATCGATCCGCGCTGCCTGGCGCGATGCGTACCGCGGCACTGGTGCTGGCCTGCCTGCTGCTGGCGGCGTGCTCGAGGGTCACGCTGTATGGCGACCTCGAGGAGCGTCAGGCGAACGAGGTCTACGCCGCGCTGCTGGGTTCGGGCGTCAACGCCGAGAAGCGCACGTCGATCAGCAAGACCGGCTGGGAGATCCGGGTCGACAAGAGCGAATTCTCCCAGGCCATGCAGGTGCTGCAGTCGCGCGGATTGCCGCGCCAGCAGTACGTGTCCATGTGCGACGTGTTCAAGAAGGAAGGCATCGCCTCGTCCTCGGTCGAGGAAAACGCCCGCTATCTGTGCAGCCGGCAGCAGGAGCTCGCGCGGACGCTCGCGAGCTATCCGGGCGTTGTCGAGGCGCGCGTGCACATCGCCATGGCGCAGCGCGATCCGCTGGGCGGAGAGGCGGGCGACTCGTCGGCAGCGGTGGTGATCTTCCAGCAGCCCGGTGCCAACCTCGAAAACATGCAGACCCGGATCAAGACCGTGGTCAAGGACGGCATCGAGGGGCTGAGCGACATCAACAAGGTGTCGGTCGAGTTCGTGCCGATGCCGGGCGTGCCGGTCGACGCCGCGCCGCAGCGCGCAGCCGCGGTTCCCGCCGCACTGTCGGCAGCCAATGCGATGTCGATCGGCATCGGCCTTGGCGTGCTCGCCCTGCTGGCCCTGGTCTGGGCGGCATGGGGTCGCCTGCGCCAGCGCCGTTCGCCGCAGCCGGTCGATGGCGGCAGGATCTGGAACGGTTGAGCGCATGTCGCTGCACGCGCTGCTCGCCGACGTCCATCCGGCGTGGTACGCGGATCGGTCCGGGCATGTCTTCGACGAAGCGCTGATCGCGCGCGCGCGCGACAGCGCGCTCGGGCGCCGCCTGCTGGTGCGTGCGATGCCGCAGGATCTGCTCGACGGACTGCTGGCGCCGCGCCCCGGCGAGCCGGGCTGGGTCGCGACGCCGAGGCGATGGCCACGTGCACGCGTGCGTGCCCTGGTGCGCGACCTCGGCGTCCTCGCCTATGCGCCGCTGATCCGTGCCGAGGTCCGCCGTGAACCGGTGCGCTGGCTCCGGGCGACGCTCGGCAACAGCTATCTGCTGGCGCTCGACCGGACCGTCTGGGACGGTCGCGTCGATGCCGCCACCCGCGCGCGTTTGTCCGCCGACTGGGAGACCCTGCTGGCCAACCCCGCCTTCCTGTCCGACCCCGCGCCGCTGAGCGACCTGCTCGACCGCCAGGGACTTGCAGAACTGCAGGCGTGGGCGGCCCGGCGCAACCGCGCACTGGCCGACTGGTCACGCCTGTTGCACCCGCCTGCCGCGCCGCGACCCGCGCACGTGCCCGAGAAGGCCGTGCTGGTGGTCGCATCCCACCACGAGGATCGCGATGCCGACTAGTCCACAACCGCAGGCGACGACCGCAGCCGCATCGCGCGATCCGGCGCCCGCGGGTGTCGCGGTGTTCGAGCGCCGCGAGTTCGGACGCGCGCTGGCGGCGCGCGTGGTGCCGGCGCAGCACTGGGCCAGGCTCGAGGAACTCGATGGGCTGCTCGAACGCGTCAACGCGCTCAGCGCCGAAGTCGAGGGCGAAGTCGCGCGCGCCCGCGAACTCGGGCAGGCGGAAGGCTTTGCCGAAGGCATCAGGCGCGCACAGCTGCAGATGACCGAACAGCTGACGGCCCTCAACGAGCGCCGCGCACGCGTGCTGGCCGATGCGGCCGGCCGCATCACCGAACTGGCCTGCGCGATCGTGGCGCGCGTGGCGCCCGGGTTCGACGCCGCCAGCGTCGTGCCGCCCCTGGTGATGCAGGCGGTGGAGGCCGCGCAGGCCGAACAGTTCCTGCTGATCCGCGTCCACCCCGGCGCACGCGCCTCGGTGCAGGCGGGACTGGGCGCCGTGCGCCAGGCGCATCCGGCCGTGGGCGTGATCGAGCTGGTGGACGACGAGAGTCTGGATCCGCTCAGTTGCGTCGTGGTCTCCGAGGCGGGCGAGGTACGCGCGGGCGTGGCCCAGCAGATCGAGGCGATCCGCGTGGCACTGGCCGGCGCCAGCCAGGCGGGGGCGGGCGCATGAACCTGCCGGGCCTGCCGCTCGCCTCCGCGCCTGCCGACGGGGCCATCGATCCGCTGCTCGATGCGCTGGCAGGGGTCAAGTCGATCCAGCGCGTCGGCCGCGTGGTCGAGGCCTATGGCACCCTGATCCGCGCCACCGGCCTCAAGGCCGCGATCGGCGAACTGTGCCACCTGCGCAACGCGCCCGGGGAGGGCGACCAGACGTTCAACCTCGCGGCCGAAGTAGTGGGCGTCTCGCGGCAGCACACCCTGCTCACGCCGCTGGGCGCGCTCGACGGCATTTCGGCCACCACCCAGATCGTCGCCAGCGGTCGCCAGGCCACCGTGCGCGCGGGAGACGGCCTGCTCGGCCGCATCCTCGATGCGCACGGCGAGCCGATCGACGACAAGGGGCCGGTCGGCAAGGGCGTGGACATGCCGATCTACGCCGCCTCGCCGAACCCGCTGGCGCGCAACCTGATCGAGCGCCCGTTCTCCACCGGCGTGCGCGCGATCGACGCCACCATGACCGCGGGCGAAGGCCAGCGCGTCGGCATCTTCGCCGTTGCCGGCGGCGGCAAGAGCACGCTGCTGGGGATGCTCGCGCGCGGCGGGGACGCCGACGTCAACGTGATCGTGCTGGTGGGCGAGCGCGGCCGCGAGGTCAACGAGTTCATCCACGACAACCTGGGCGATGCCGGTCTGGCGAAATCGGTGATCGTGGTCGCCACCTCCGACCGGCCGGCGCTCGAACGCAGTCGCGCGGCCTGGGTGGGCACCGCGATCGCCGAGCATTTCCGCGATCGCGGCAAGCGGGTGCTGCTGCTGCTCGACTCGGTCACCCGGTTCGCGCGCGCGCTGCGCGACGTCGGCCTGGCGATCGGCGAACCCCCGGCGCGGCGCGGCTTCCCGCCGTCGGTGTTCAGCGCACTGCCGCGTCTGTTCGAGCGCGCCGGCAACAACGAGACCGGCAGCATCACCGCGTTCTACACCGTGCTCGCCGAGGACGAGGATGGCGGCGATCCGATCGTCGAGGAGGTGCGCTCGATCCTCGACGGCCACATCGTGCTCTCGCGCAAGCTCGCCGCGGCCTACCACTATCCGGCGATCGACGTGCTCACCAGCCTGAGCCGCACCATGCCGCGGGTCGTCGACGCCGCGCACCTGCGCGCCGCCGGCCAGCTGCGCAAGGCGCTGGCGAAGTACCAGGATGTCGAGCTGCTGCTGCAGCTGGGCGAATACAAGCGCGGCAGCGACCCGGACGCGGACTTCGCGATCGAGCGCATCGGCGCGATCCGCAAGCTGCTGCAGCAGGGGTCGGGCGAACTGGTGCCGTTCACGCAGTCGTCCGACACCTTGAGGAAGCTGTTCGCATGACCGGTCCCTCGCGCCGCCGCTATCCGCTGCAGCAGCTGCTGCAGTTGCGCGCGCATCGCACCGGGAAGGCGCGGCAGCTGGTGGTCGAGCGCCAGCGCACGGTGCGCGAGCGGCGCGAGGCCTGCGAGAAGATCGAAGTCGAAATCGAATCCCTTCGCCAGGAACGCGCGGGGCAGCGATTGCGCATGCTCGAACCCCCGCCGCCGGGAATTCCGTTCCCGCTCGCGCTCGAACAGCGCGAGGCGCACATCGACTGGCTGGGCGAGCAGCAGCAGGCGGCGCAGCAGCGGCTGCAGCAGGCACGTGAAGCGCTGCAGCTGGCCGAGCAGGCGTTGGCCGAAGCGATGCAGGCGTACTTCCGCGCCAAGGCGCGCGAGGACGCGCTGGAGAAACGCAAGGCACTGTGGCGCGGCGAAGTGGTGGCGTTCGAAGCCCGTCAGGAGGAAGACGCCGCCGCCGACCTCGTGCAGGCCGCGCATTGCGCCCGCACCCGAATCCAAGGAGCGTGAGATGAGCATCGACCAAGGCAGCAGCACGTCGTCCCTGTCCAACCGTCCTGCCGGTGAGGCGCGTGGCACCGACAACGACCGTCCGGCCGAACGTCCGCGGGAAGCGCCTGCGAAGGAAGAAGTGGACCGCTTCCGCCAGCTGATGCAGCACGGTCGCCACGAGGGCCGGGCCGGCCAGGAGCGCGACGAGTTGCCGCGTTCACCGCTCGACGCGGGTCGACAGGCCGCCCATGCGGCCGCCCGCCAGGGCGATGCGCACGCACCCGTGCAGGGCCAGGGTGGTCAGCCGGGCCAGCAGGAGAGCGTCGACAACAACGGCTTCGGCGCGAACTCGATCGATGGTGCCGACCTGCTGGCGATGATGCAGGCGCAGTCCGCCCTGCGGGACGCCGGCGTGTCGCCGCAGGCGGCCGCGCCCGCGCCGCCGATGGCCAGCGGCAAGGCGCTTGCCGAGATGCTGGAGCGCCACGTGCGCCAGCTGGCGGTCGATGGCGCCGCCTCCGCCGATGCCGACGGCCACGTGTTGCTGCGCATGTCGGACGCGACCCTGCCGGGGACCGACCTGCTGCTGAGCAAGACCGCCGACGGCTGGCTGCTGCGCGCGGATGTGCGATCGCGCGACAGCTTCGACGCGATCCGCGAGGCGGCTCCCGCGCTGGCGCGCCGCTTCTCGGAACACAACCTCGGCGAGCTCCGGGTCGACCCGCACTTCAACGGCTGAGGCCAGGGTTGGCCCCAGGTGGGGAACGCCCCAGCTTGGGGCGACCCGGCTCCAGAAGCACACTTCGATGGCGCCCCCGGCGCGTGATGTTCCGACCCCCGACATCAACGTAGACAGGAGTCCACACCATGAGCTTCCTCAGCGGCCTTGGCGACATCGTTTCCAGCGTCATCAATCTTGCAGTCACCGCGTACACCGGCAATCCCATGCTCGGCCAGCTGGCCGGCGGGCTGGTCGGGTCGATGCTCGGTGAGTCCGGCGGGACCGGCGATTCCGGTTTCGATGCGGTCTTCAACAATGCCTTCGGCAGCGGTTTCCTGAACGGCCTCGGCAGCTGACGCAGCAGGGGGTGGGCGACGTCCGGGCCGGCGACGGTCCGGACATCCGCTTCCCCGCGGTGATGCTCTTCTCCCGAGCCAGGTGATCCATGTCCAGACGCCCACCCCAACGATCCGTCCACCGCAGCCAGCCAGCGGCCGACGGACGACTGTCCGCCGCCCAGTTCGATCCGGAACCCGTGTCCGATGCGTCTGCGGGCGAGCCAGGGGCGTCCGAGCAGGTCGATGGACCGCCGCCGGTGGCGACCAGCCGCAGCGAACTGGTGGAACTGCTCGACGACCTGCGCCAGCAGGGCGGCCTGGACGTGGCCGACGAGGCCGCGATCCTGCGCAAGTACGATGCACTCGTGATCGAACTGCGCGCGGAGAAGGCGAAGCTCGAAGCCGAGTTCCGCGAGCGTCTGGCGCGTGACGGCCAGGACGACACCAATGCCTGGCTGGCCGATGCCGCCGAAGCGCTGGGTCGGCGGCAGGGCGAACAGATGCGCCAATTGGTGCAGACGATCCCCGGCCTGTCTCCCGGCACAAGTGCCTAGGGTTCGCCCCAGCTGAATTGCCGATCCGCCTCCACTAGATTCAATCCATCCTCTCGACCGGGCACACCGACTCCCCATGGCACGCCGCCAGATCCGCCGACCCGCAAGCACCACCGACCGCCGTTTCGAGGTGGTGGCCGGTGCATTGGGCGACGCGGGCGGCGCGCAGGAGCGGACGCAACGGGATCCGGACGATGGAATGGCAGCGGCGGTGGAGGCCGAGAAGGACGAACTCCTGCAGCAGTTCTTCGAACTGCTGGGTGAGGATCCTTCGCTCGATCTCGAGGCCCGCGAGCAGATCCGCAAGGAACTGACGGCCGCGCTGGACGCGGTCGAGGCCGTGGATCCGATGTTCGAGGCGCCCGATCGCCAGGTCTGGATGGATGCGGCCAAGGCCCTGCAGACGGCGGGTGCGGTCTCTGACGAAGACGCCAATGCGCTGGTGCGTCAGCTGGATGGCGCGCTGGCGGCATTCGAGCGCAAGGAATCGAAGTTCGCGCTCGAGTTCAGCCAGCGGATGGCGCGCGACGGCGAGGATGCGGCCCTGGAATGGCTGCGGCAGAACCGTGAGGCGTTGCTGGGCGACGGATCGGCGGACGCGGCTCAGGCCGCCATGTCGATCGGCATCGGCGAGCCCGCGCCGGTCGTGGCCACGGATGCCACAAGGTCAAGGGCGCGGCGCGTGAGGGGTCCGCCGCCGCGCAGTGGTCGCTAGATTCGCAGAGATGACACACGTGAAGAATCCGATCGCAATCGACAAATTGATGGAGAAGCAGCCATGACCGATGTCCGTCCCACCATGAACGATTATTCGCAGATGAGCGTGGACCAGCTGGCCGTCGAGGCCAAGCTCGCCAAGGGCGGCAGCTGGCTCGTCGTGCTCGCGATGATCCTGGGCAAGATCGCCGACAAGATGGGCGAGAACCTGGTGAAGATGGCGCAGGCCATCGACACCGAGCAGCAGCGCGTGTCCGACGGCGGCGAGAATTCGCAGCTGACCGAGCTCAACGCCAAGATGAACGCCTACAGCCAGACCATGAACATGTTCATGCAGGCCACGAGCAACATCATCAAGAGCCTGGGCGAGGGCAACACCCAGATCGCGCGCAAGTCGGGCTGATCCCGGCGGCGTGTCGTGTCGCAAGGCGCCTCCCGCGTGTCGCGGGGGGCGTTCTTGTTTTTTGCAAACGAGGAACATGGATTCGATGCGCGCCATCCCACCCATCGTCCTTCTCATGCTGCTGCTCGCGCTGCCGGGCTGCGGCGACCGCGGTGACCGCGGTGAGTCGGCCGAGCGGGTGCCGCTCGCAGGCAAGGTCGCCGGCGAAGAGGTCGCGGCAGGCGGGGAGTCGGACGCTCGCATCCGGGGCGACGCCTCGCGACTGTCGTCCCGGACCGGCGAGGGCGGGCCGGACGAGGCCAGCGCCGACCAGCGCCATCGGCGGGGCGATCCCGACTGTGCGCGGATCGAGACGCGCACCCGCAGCGTCGCAAGCGTATCGGGCGGGCCGATGCAGATGATCATGGTCACCGAGTGCGTGCCGGCGAAGAAGTGATCCACGCCACACCTGCGCTCGCGCGAACGCAATATTTGCGCCCGATTAATGCCCGCGTCGGTAGCGTCCGTCGTGCGCACATCGAGCGCGAGAGACCGAGGACGGAGCCCATGTTCCTGTCGACGCCACGTTCGCTGATGCTCGGGTGCGCCATCGCGCTGTCCGGCGCCCTGCTGGCGTATCCGGCCACCGGTCAGGCGCAGGATCGCGGACAGGCCGCCATCGACGAGCAGGCACTGCGGCAGGACATGCAGCGCGCGATCGACCAGCGGCGGCGCGAGTTGCTGCCGGAGTACCAGCGACGGGTCCGCACCGAGGGCAGGGCGAACGCGGACGCGTGGCTGCGTGCGACCGCGGAACGTCTGGGGCGCGAGGACGGCGAGCGCGTGCGCCGCAGGCATGCGTCAGGTGCTTATGCGGCCCCGGTGGCTGCGGACGCCCCCCGTCAACCGGCCCAGGGCACAGCGCCCGTTCGCGACGGCAAGGGCAAGGGCACGGATCCCGCCTGTGCGCGGATGGTGACGCGCCAGCGCAACGTCCCGAGCGTCTCGGGCGGGCCCATGCAGATGATCATGGTCACCGAGTGCGTGCCGGCGCGGTAAGCCCGGAGTCACCTCGCGTGACGCTGCGTCAGCGCATGCGACGCGCGAGGACCCATGCCCAGACGCCGCTGGCCAGCCCCACCGAAGTCAGGCCATTGCGCCACATCGGAAGCGCGTCGCCTGCGATCGGCAAGGTCGCGCCCAACGGCGTCATGAGCCCGAGTGCGCTTGCGAGGCAGCCGTAGGTGACCGCGATCAGGGACCAGTAGAGCCACTGGCGGGGCGCGGCCGGCGTGTCTTCGGCAGCGGCATCGTCTTCGCCAGCCGCGACGTGTCCGGCCGGGCGGGCGTCCTCGTCGTCCTCGTCAGTGCCATAGGCCGGCAGCCGCGCGCCCGCCAGGGCGGTATGCCCGGCAGCGGCGGCGGTTGCGCTCGCAGGCTGGGCCGTGGACCCGTGGCGCGCTGCGCTGCTTGGCGAGTGCTCTGCCGCCGCGGAGCGCCCCGTTGGATTCTCGCCCCGGTCTCGGCGTTCGCGATCGTGATCTCCGTCGCGCTCACCGACGGCCGTTTCCCGTGCCGCCTCTTCCCGCCCGGCTTCGTCGCGTGCGCGCCGCCGCTCACCGGGCGTACGGGCGCGGACCGCCTCCTGCGGTGCGTGGGCGAAGGTGGTCCCCGCCGGTTGCGCCACCGCGGCGAGCGTCACGCCGGCGGCGCCGACCAGGCTTGGCAGCCCGCCCGCTGGCATGACGTCCCCGGCGCGTTCGGCGCGCGCGGGCAGCGCCGCCTCCGGTGCCCGCGCCTGCAGCAGCGGTACCGGCTGTTCGGCGTTCGGTCGCGCAGCATCGGCGGTCGTCGCCGCCACGTGGCCCTGGGGCGCCGGCGTTGACGGCGACTGCGCGGGTGCGCCGGTGGATGCGGTGGTCGCGGCGGTCAGCGGCAACGCGCCCGGCGCCCCCGGGGGGATTGCGCCTTCTGCGCGCGGGGACGTCGCCAGCGCCTGCGCCAACCCGGCCATCGAACGGGGGTCGGACGGCCCCCGGGCGTCGCCCGGACCCTGCGCCAGTGCGGCGGGCAATCGCGCCTCGTCGGCGCGGGCGAGGCCCTGCGCACGGTCCATTGCCGCATGTGGGCCTTGCTGCGCCTGCGCCTGGCCTGGTGACTGGGCTTGGCCCTGCGCCTGGATGGTGGCGCGCATCGCGTCGCCTTCGGCCCGTGCCTGCGCCATCGACGCAGACGGCCCGGGGTCGCGCAGCAGGGCCGCCGCCGCCGAGGAGGCCTGGGCCAGCGATGCCACGGTATTGGCCGGCAGTTCGTGCATGAGGCTCTGCGGCGACGTCAGGACGTCGACGACCCATTGCCGGAACACCTCCGGCGAGGCCTGCGGGAGGTCACGGAACAGCGGATGCGACGGATTCTGGCGCATCGCGCCCGACAGCACGTCTGCGATCTGATGGGCCTCGGGCAGGCTCAGCGGGGCTTGGCCGTCCGCGCGCAACGCGCCGCCTGCCGGCGCAGCGGGACCGTCACCGTGCCGCGCATGATGGCCGGGGCCGCGCGGCGGACCATCGTCGGAATCGGGCAGGTCTGCCAGGGGACCGAACGGGTTCCCGTCCGGACCGCCCCGGCCCGGCAGGGGCAGCAGCGAGCGCAGGGCGTCGAACGGGGACGGAATCGACGTCACGGGCATGCCTCCCCGGTTCCGGCGCGACACACGCCTGTCATCACCGCACGCTACGTCGCCGCGGCGCAGGCCGGTATCTGGGGTGGACCCTAGGACCAGGCGAAAAAAAAACGGGAAACCGTGGGTTTCCCGTCGAATCCGGCATGGCCGGAGGACTCGTGTTGTGGCGGGCGCCAGCCTACCGCCCACGCGAACCTGATGCAATACCTTAATTAGCCCATTGCAAATATTTGAATTTGTTAAATTTCTGGCCGTAGTGCGTCGCGCTTCATCGTGCGGCGGACGTCACGCGACTCGCCCCAGGCGTTGTTGAACACCGCCGGCTCCCAGGATCCATAGGTGGGGTTGGCGAGCATCCACCAGCGTTCGCCGAACCAGTCGTCGTACTCGGCCAGCAGGTCCGCCCGACTCCCGGGGGTGTTGGCGGTGATCTCGACGAAGTCCCCGAGCTGGTCGCCGAACTGCATCAGCACGCGGTACTCGCGGCCGGCGAGCCGGCGCCGGCAGAGCTTCTCCGATCCGTGCTGCTCGCAGCCGTCGACGTGCGTACCGAGCCCGAGAAACACGCTGTCGTCCTTCACCGGCAGGCCGGCCGCGCGCAGGTTCGCCAGCGTGGCGTCTTTCAGGTGGACCGCCCGGTTGGACAGGTACAGCAGGGTCACGCCCCTGGACTCGGCCGCCTTCGCGAACTCCAGCACGCCCGGCACCGGGCGGGCCTTCTTCTCGGCGACCCACTGGTCCCAGGTCACCTCGTCGTATTCCAGGCCGTTGGCGACCAGGCGCGCCTGGTAGGGCGAGTTGTCGAGCACGGTCTCGTCGATGTCCATGATCACCGCGGGCGCGAGGCCCCTGGCTGGCGCGGCCTGTTCGCGTTCGGCCGGCACCAGCGCGTCCCACTCCGGTTCGGCGAGGGCGGCGTCGAGGTGGTCCGCGGCGGCGCGGAAGATCGAGATCGCGTTGGCCTGGTATTCGGCCGAGCGTTGCACCCACAGCACCGCGTTGAGGTTGTCGTCGGCGCCCGCGCCCTGCCGCTGCGCGTCGGCCGTGGCGTCCGACGGAGCCGGCTTCACGGGGTCTCCGGTCGGCAACGGGGCGGTCACCTTGCAGGCAGCGAGGATGAATGCGGTGGCGAGCAGGCTCGCGGCAGTTGCGGATGCGCGCATGCGGCGTGCTCCATCGATGCGTGGGCCGCCGAGTGTAACCAAGCCACATGGCCGGTGTTCGCTGCCCGCGCGGCTATGCTGTCGCGCGCAGCAGACCGAACAGGACACGACGCCGATGGATACCGACACCACCGCATTGCCGCTGACCGGGGCCGAGGCGCGCGTGCTGGGCTGCCTGATCGAGAAGCAGGCCACCACACCGGACCAGTACCCGCTGACGGTCAACGCCGCCCAGTCCGCGGCCAACCAGAAGACCGCGCGCGATCCGGTGCTCTCGCTCGACGCCGGCACCGTGCACCACGCCCTGCGCCAGCTCGATCGCAAAGGGCTGGCGCGGCAGGTGTTCTCCTCGCGCGCGGAACGCTATGAGCACCGCGCCGACGCATGTTTCAGTCTGCCGCGGGCGCAGGTGGCGCTGGTCGGACTGCTGCTGCTGCGCGGGCCGCAGACGCTGCACGAACTGCTCGTGCGCAGCGAACGCCTGCATGGCTTCGCTGACGCGGACGACGTGCGCCATCACCTTGAGCGCCTGGCGCAGCATCCGCACGCATTGGTGGCCGTGCTGCCGCGTGGAGCCGGGCAGCGCGAAGAGCGCTACGTCCACCAGTTGTGCGGCGCGGTGGACGTGGCCGCGCTGGCCGAGCGTGCACCGCGGCTGCCGGCCACATCCGCGGCAGATGCCGGACTCGAGGCGCGGGTCGACGCCCTCGAAGCCGCGCTGGAGGACCTGCGCGCACAGCTGGCGCAGGTGCAGGCCGCGGGCCGCTGACGGCCGCGCCGCCGGCAAGTGCGCCGGTCAGCCGTCCAGCAGCGCCTTGATCGAGGCGAAACCGGCGCTCGCACGCTCCTGCCTGCGCGCCGCATCCGCCACCGGGTCGGCGCCGTCGCGCTGCAGTTCGGCGGCGGGCAGTTCCTCGAAGAAGCGGCTCGGCGCCAGCCGCAGCTTCGCGCCCCAGCGCTGCGACTCGAGGCTGTAGGACAGCCACAGCTGCTCCTTGGCGCGGGTGATGCCGACGTAGAGCAGGCGGCGTTCCTCGTCCAGCCGGCCCTCGTCGAGGCTGGCCTCGTGCGGCAGCGTGTTGTCGTCCATGCCGACGATGAACACGTAGCGGAACTCCAGCCCCTTGGCCGCGTGCAGGCTCATCAGCCGCACCTGGTTGCCGGGTTCGCCCTTGTCGGCGTGCGAGAGCAGGGCGAGTTGCGCCGCGAGTTCGCCCGGGCCGGCCGCACGCGCGCCCTCGAACCAGTCCGCGAGCTCGTCGAGATTGCCGCGGCGGATGCGGAAGAGTTCGTCAGTGCGGCACTGCTCGCGCAGCGCGGCCAGCAGCCCGGAGCGCTCGGTGAGCTGGCGCACCAGGTCGGTCGGCGGCAGGCGCGCGGCGTCGGCGCGCAGCCCGCGCAGGATGTCGGTGAAGGCGCCCAGCGCATTGGCCACGCGCGGCTGCAGCTGCTTGAGCAGGGTCATCGACTCGGCCGCGCGCGAGAACGGCAGTTGCGCGTGCTGCGCCATTTCCGCCAGTTTCGCCAGCGACGTCGCGCCGATGCCCCGGCTCGGCGACTGCACCGCGCGCAGGAACGCGGCATCGTCTTCCGGGTTGGCGACCAGGCGTAGCCAGGCCAGCGCGTCCTTGACTTCGCCCCGGTCGAGGAACGCCGTGCCGCCGGACAGGTGATAGGGGATGCGCAGCAGCTGCATCGCCTTCTCCAGCGCGCGCGACTGGTGGTTGCCGCGGAACAGCACGCAGCAGTCGCCCCATTCGGCCTTGCGCGCGGTGCCGAGGAAATGGATCTCGCCGGCCACGCGCTCGGCCTCGTGGGCCGCGTCGCGGCACTCCCACACCCGGATCCGCTCGCCGTCGGCCTGCGCACTCCACAGCGTCTTGGGATGTTCGTGCGGGTTGTGGGCGATCAGCGCGTTGGCCGCGCGCAGCACGCGGTTGGAGCAGCGGTAGTTCTGCTCCAGCTTCACCACCACCAGGTTCGGATAATCCGTGCCCAGCTGTGTGAGGTTTTCCGGGTTGGCGCCGCGCCAGGCGTAGATGCTCTGGTCGTCGTCGCCCACGCAGGTGAAGTTCGCCTTGGCGCCCGCGAGCGCCTTGAGCAGGCGGTACTGGGCGTCGTTGGTGTCCTGGCATTCGTCGACCAGCAGGTAGCCGATGCGCTCGCGCCAGCCGGCGACGGCGTCCGCGTCGGTTTCCAGCAACTGCACCGGCAGCCGGATCAGGTCGTCGAAATCGACCGCGTTGAAGGCCGTCAGCCGGGCCTGGTAGCGCGCGTACAGCGAAGCCGCCTCGTGCTCGCGCGCGCTGCGCGCGACCCCGGCCGCCTGGTCCGGCGACAGCCCCAAGTTCTTGATCCCGGACACCAGCGACTGCATCGCCTGCACCGCGTCGGGCTTGGCGCCCGGCATCAGGTCCTTGATCTGCGATTGGGCATCGTCGCTGTCGAACACCGAGAACCCGCGGCGCAGGCCGGCCTTCGCGGCGTCGGCCTGCAGGATGCGCAGTCCGAGCGCGTGGAAGGTCGAGATCGTCAGCCCCTCGCCGGCCTCGCCGCGGATGCGCTTGCCAACGCGCTCGCGCATCTCCTTCGCCGCCTTGTTGGTGAAGGTGATCGCGGCGATGCGTTTGGCCGGATAGCGCCCGGTGGCGACCAGGTGCGCGATCTTCTCCACGATCACCCGCGTCTTGCCGCTGCCGGCGCCGGCGAGCACGAGCACGGGGCCGTCGCAGTGCTCGACCGCGGCGCGTTGCTGGGGGTTGAGGGACATGCGGGTCAACGACGGGAAGCGGACCCATTTTACCGCGCCACCGCGCTGCCGCGGGAGGCCAGGCCTGCGGTCGCGGTTTAGACTCCGCCCCATGGCCAAGCTCTATTTCTACTACTCGGCGATGAACGCGGGGAAGACCACCAACCTGCTGCAGTCGGCGCACAACTACCGCGAACGCGGGATGCGCACGCTGATCCTTACGCCGCGGCTTGACGACCGCGCCGGCAGTGGCCAGGTGGCCTCGCGCATCGGGCTGCAGGCCGAGGGCGTCGCCTTCGACCGCGAACACGACCTGCAGGCACTGGTGGAACGCGACATCGCCGCGCACGGGCGACTGCACTGCGTGCTGGTGGACGAGGCCCAGTTCCTGGCTCGGTCGCAGGTGTGGCAGCTGGGCGAGGTGGTCGATGCGCTGCGGGTGCCGGTGCTGTGCTACGGGCTGCGCACCGACTTCCGCGGCGAGCTGTTCGAGGGGAGCCAGTACCTGCTCGCCTGGGCTGACGAGATCAGCGAGATCAAGACCATCTGCCACAGCGGCAGCAAGGCCACGATGACCGTGCGCGTGGACGAACAGGGGTTCGCGGTGAGCGAAGGGCCGCAGGTGGAGATCGGCGGCAACGAGCGCTACGTGTCGGTGAGCCGCGCCGAGTTCAAGCGGATCTCGCGCGGCGAGGGACGGATCGACCCCCTGCAGCCGCCGCTTCCGCTGGAGTGAGCGCGCGGCCGTCGACGCACTTCGTGCGCAGGCGGGCGATCTCGCGCGGCACCGCGCCCCCTTCCGGCTGCGCCTGCGCCACCACGAGCGCCAGCGCCTGCAGGCTGGCCAGCGCCAGGTCGCGCTCGCCGGGAAGCCGGCACCGCGCATCGGCGGCGTAGGCGCGCGCCAGCCACGCGGCCTTGCGCAGTTCGGCGTCGTCCTGCGGCAGTTCGGCCAGCGCATCGAGCTGGGTGATAGCGACCGTGTCGCCCTCCAGCGCCTGTTGTCGGGCGAGCGAGATCTCGGCACGGCGCGTGTGGGAATGGCGCGCGCCATAGTCGCCGCGGGTCAGGGTCTGCGCCTGACGCAGCGCCTCCAGCGCCGAATCGCGGCCGAGCGCGGCCTCGACCTCGCCGATCAGCCGCAGGGTGTCCCCGACCAGTCCGTGCCGGGGACCGAAGGCGGCGCGACGCAGCGCAAGCGATTCGCGCAGCGGGGGCAGGGCATCGGTGTCGCGTCCGGCGCTGTGCAGCACCAGCGCCTGGTTGAACAATCCGGAGGCCAGCAGCGGCTCGCTGCCGCGTTCGCGCCAGATGTCGACCGCGAGCCCGATCTCGCGCAGCGCAGCGTCCAGCTCGCCGCGTTCCCAGGCCACGATGGCGAGGCTGTTGCGGATGCGCGCGACGTCCACGTGGCGCGCCCCGAGCCGATCGGTGACCCACGCCAGGGTGTCTCGGAACTCGCGCTCGGCATCGGCGAACCGGCCCTGGTCGACGTGCAGGGCCGCCAGCTGCCGGCGCGCATCGATGGTGGCGTGGTGGTTGGCGCCGCGCAGTTCCAGCGCCAGCGCCAGTGCCTGGCTGCAGTCGCGCTCGGCGGCCAGCACGTTGCTCGATTCCCGCTCGAGCGAGCACAGCGAACGCAGCAGGTCGATGGCGAGTGGATGGCGCGCGCCGGCGCTGCTGCGCAGCAGGGT
Organism: Luteimonas kalidii; assembly: GCF_029887935.1. Taxonomy (GTDB): domain Bacteria; phylum Pseudomonadota; class Gammaproteobacteria; order Xanthomonadales; family Xanthomonadaceae; genus Luteimonas; species Luteimonas kalidii. Next base: position 45,759 of record NZ_JARXRO010000018.1, read on the forward strand.
CAGCGCGGCGCGCATCTCGCCCAGCGCGCGCGGCGTGTCGCCGGTGGCGGCGTGCAGGCTGGCCAGGTCGGCGAGGTTCTCGACGATCCCGGCTTCGTCGCCGAGCGGATCGCGCCGCAGCCCGAGCGATCGCAGGTAGAGCACGCGGGCCTCGGGAATGCGCCTGGCCGCGGCATGGCAGCGGCCGAGCTGCGAATAGAAGCCCGAGACCGGGACCGGCAGGCGGCGTTCGCTGCGTCGCGCCAGCGGCGTCTGCGGCTGCATCCGCTCCATGCACCCGGAGATGTCGCCCTTGAGCCGCAGCACCCGTCCCAGATCGGTGGCCGACTGCAGGCGCAGGCTGGCCGGACTGTCGTCCAGTGCGTCGATCAGCGCGGCCTGGCGCAGCAGCACGTCCAGCGCCTGGTCGTAGTCGCCGAGGCCGGCGCGCAGCCGCGCGACCACCCCCAGCAGCTCGGCGCGCGCGAGCGGCTGTCGCGCCAGCTCGCGCTCGATCCGGCGTTCGCCGTTCTCGATCAGCTGGCGCACGTCGACCGACGCGTCCGAGGGCACGTCGCCGGCCGTCTCGAACAGCCCGACGACGAAGTTCTGCATCGCCTGCGCCCGCGCCGATTCCTCCAGCGCCTGGCGCGCCTGCCAGGCGACGATGCCCAGCGCGCTCACCAGCACCAGCGACACCGCCGCAGCGGTCGACAGCGCCCATCTGTGCCGGCGCACGTACTTGCGCAGGCGGTAGGACACGCTCTGCGCGCGCGCATGCACCGGCTTGCCGTCCAGCCAGCGCTGCAGGTCCAGCGCCAGCGCCTCGACCGAGGGGTAGCGTTGCTCGGGCTTCTTGGACAGTGCCTTGAGCACGATGTTGTCGAGGTCGCCGGTGATCTCGCGGGCGCGGCGCCGCGCACGCGGATCCGGCGCGCCGTCATCCCCGGCCGCGCGCTGCAGCACCTGCGAGGGGCGCTGCGGGTCGACGTTGAGGATCGCGTCCTCCCACTGCGCGTCGCTCGGGCGCTTGAGCTGGTAGGGCTTGCGGTCGGCGAGCAGCTCGTACAGCACCACGCCCAGCGAATACACGTCGGTCATGGTGGTGACCGGTTCGCCGCGGATCTGTTCGGGCGCGGCGTAGTGCAGGGTGAAGGTGCGCAGGCCGGTACGGGTGTGGTCGAGCGCCTGCTCGGGGGTATCGAGCAGCTTGGCGATGCCGAAATCGAGCAGCCGCACGTCGTCCAGCGGCGTGACCAGGATGTTCGACGGCTTCAAGTCGCGGTGGACGATCAGGTTGGTGTGCGCATGGCTGACCGCCTCGCAGACCTGCATGAACAGCTGCACCCGCGCCACCACGCCGGGATCGCGCGCGCGGCACCAGTCGGTGATCGGCTCGCCCTCGACGTACTCGAGCGCCAGATAGGGCTGGTTGTCGCTGCTGATGCCGGCATCGAGCAGGCGCGCGATGTGCGGATGTTCGAGCCGGGCCAGGATCTGGCGCTCGCGGGTGAAGCGCAGGCGCAGGTTGGGATCGGCCAGGCCCGGCCGCAGCAGCTTCAGCGCGACGCGGCGCTGGTACAGGCCGTCGGCGCGGCGCGCCAGCCACACCTGGCCCATGCCGCCTTCGCCGAGCATGCGCTGGAGTTCGTACGGCCCCACGCTGGCGCCGGACTGCACGCCCGGGTGGACACCGATCAGCGGTTCGTTGAGGAAGTCGTCGCCGCCGGCCTCGAGCGCGATCAGCTCCTCGAGGTCGTCGGCCAGCTGCGGATCGTCGTCGCGCAGCGAGGCCAGGCTGCTGGCGCGCGCGACCTCGTCCAGCTCGAGCAGGGCGTCGAGCAGGGGCGAGAGGCGTTGCCAGCGTTCGGCATCCATCAGGACGAAGTGGTCGCGCGACGCGGACCGGGCGATGGTCCGCGGCTCCGGTGCGCCCCCATCCGCCTTCGGCACCTTCCCCCGCGAGCGGGGGAAGGAAAAGCGGGAAGAAGCGCGGGGGCAACGGCTGCATCCCCCCGCCGAAACCCGGACTCCCGGGAATTCCTGCGTCGGCCCATGCCCCCCATGTCGCCGTATTCCCCGGTCACGAATCCTGCAGCGAGGCCAGCAGGAACATCCGCGCCTTCTGCCAGTCGCGGCGGATGCTGCGGTCGGAGCGGCCCAGCAGGGTGGCGATCTCGGCTTCCGACAGCCCACCGAAATAGCGCAGCTCCACCACGTGCGCGAGCTTGGCATCGACGCCGGCCAGGCGGTTGAGCGCCACGTCCAGGGCCAGCATGTCCTCGTCGATGCGCAGGCCGCCCTCGATGTCGTGCGGCAGGTCGGTGACGCGGTGCAGGTCGCCGCCGCGCTTCTGCGCCAGGCGCTGGCGCGCGTAGTCGACCACCACGCTGCGCATGGCCGAAGCCGCATAGGCGAAGAAGTGGGCGCGATCGTCGAACTGGATTTCCTTGCGCCCGATCAGCTTGAGGTAGGCCTCGTGCACCAGCGCGGTGGCGTCCAGGGTCTGGCCCATCTGGCCCGACAGCTGGCGCCGCGCCATGGTGTGCAGTTCCTGGTAGAGCGTCGCCAGCACCCGGTCGAGCGCGCCGCGGTCGCCGCCGCGCGCGGCGTCCAGCCAGAGGGTGATGTCAGCGGTATCGGCCATGCGCGCGAGAAGTCCCGTTCAGCGCCGGGACTATACCGCGAAGGCGCGCCAGCCGTGGCCCGGTCAATGGGCGTCGGCGCTCGGAGCGTCAGCGCTGGCAGTGCCCGCACCAGACCGTGGTGCGCTGGCCGATCGACGCCTGGCGCAGCGGCCGCCCGCAGCGCGGGCAGGGCGCGCCGCCGCGGCCATAGGCCGACAGTTCCTGCTCGAAATAGCCCGGGGCGCCGTCGGGGGCGAGGAAATCGCGCAGGGTGGTGCCGCCGCGGCGGATGGCGTGGTCGAGGATCCGCCGCACTTCGTCGGCCAGCACCCGGTAGCGCTCGCGCGAGATCCGCCCGGCCGCGCGCAGCGGCGAGATGCCGGCCGCATGCAATGCCTCGGCGGCGTAGATGTTGCCCACCCCGACCACGATCCGCTGGTCCATCAGGAAGGCCTTCACCGGGGCGCGTCGGCCGCCGCTGCGCGCGAACAGGTAGTCGCCGTCGAAGTCGTCCGACAGCGGCTCCGGCCCCAGTCCGCGCAGCAGCGGATGGACCTCGCCCGGCGGCTGCCACAGCAGGCAGCCGAAGCGGCGCGGATCGTTGAAGCGCAGGACCTGTGCCGGGTCGGCGCGGGTCTCGCCGAGCACCAGGTCGACGTGGTCGTGCTCGCGCACCGGAGTGGCCGCGGGCAGCACCCGCAGGCTCCCGGACATGCCCAGGTGGAGCAGGGCGCTGCCGGCGACGGTGTCGAGCAGCAGGTACTTGGCGCGGCGGCGCACGGCCTCGATGCGCTGGCCAGGGAGCAGGTCCGGGACCTCCGGCGGGATCGGCCAGCGCAGGTCGGGGCGGCGCAGCACCACGGCGTGCACCCGCCGGCCCTCCACGTGCGGGGCCAGGCCGAGGCGGGTGGTCTCGACCTCGGGCAGTTCAGGCATCCGCGTCGTCCCCCTCGAGTTCGAAGCGCGGTCGCGGGCCGTCGTGCAGGCGCAGCGGCGCGCCGAAAGTGCGCGCGAGCAGGGCGGGTGTCAGCACGTCTGCACGGGGACCGTCCGCGACGATCCGGCCCGCGCGCAGCAGCACCACGTGTCCGATCTCGGGAATCAGCTCTTCGGCATGGTGGGTCACCAGCACCAGGGTCACGCCGTCGCGCGCCAGGCGGCGCAGCGTGCGCAGCATGCGGGCATGGGCGACGACATCCAGTCCCGCCGCCGGTTCGTCCAGCAGCAGCGCCCGGGGCGCGTGCACCAGGGCACGCGCCAGCAGCACGCGCCGGGCCTCGCCGGTGGACAGCGCGGCATAGGGGCGTGCGTCCAGATGCGCGGCCTCGACCCGAGCCAGCGCCGCCGCGGCCCGGTCCTGCCGGTCGGCAGGCGCCGGGTCGGCGTCCTGCGGCGCGAGCCGGGCCTCGAAGGCGCCCAGCACCACGTCGCGCACGGTCAGTTCCGGTACCGACAGCAGGTCTTCGTGCAGCGCCCCGGTCACGATGCCCAGCTGCGCGCGCAGTGCACGCACGTCCCAGCGCGACTGTCCCAGGATGCGCACGGGCGCGCGCCCGTCGGCATGCGCCAGCGGATACAGCTGGCGCGTGATCACCTGGATGAACGTTGACTTGCCGCAGCCGTTCGGGCCGAGGATGGCGGTGTGCCGTCCCTGCGGCAGGCGCAGGCTGAGGCCATCGAGCGCCGCGCGCCCGTCGCGCAGCACGCGGGCGTCGTCGAGCTCGATCAGCGGATCGGTGGAACGGCTGGGGTCGGCGGGCATCTGCGGGACGTGGGGATGAATCGGACTGAACACCATACGTCGGCGCAGGGCTGGCCATGTCCCGGTGGCGGCCCCATCATGCAGGGGTCCCGCACTTTCCGAATACGTCATGCCCGCGTCCCTGATCGATTTCCTCGCCGGTGGCCTGCTGCAGTGGAGCTTCTGGCCGCTCGCCGCCTACTTCCTGGCTGCCACCCAGCTGACCATCCTGTCGGTCACGCTCTACCTGCATCGCAGCCAGGCGCATCGCGGCGTGGATTTCCATCCGGTGCTCGCGCACGTGTTCCGCTTCTGGACCTGGCTCACCACCTCGATGATCACCCGCGAGTGGGTCGCGATCCACCGCAAGCACCACGCCAAGTGCGAGACCGAGGAAGATCCGCACAGCCCGATGCACAAGGGCATCAAGACGGTGTTCTGGCAGGGCGTCGAGCTCTATCGCGAAGCGCGCGGCATGCGCGCCGACATCGAGCAGTACGGCAAGGGCGCGCCCAGCGACTGGATCGAGCGCCATCTGTATACCCCGTATGCCACCCTCGGCCCGACCCTGCTGCTGTTCCTCAGCTTCGCCCTGTTCGGTTTCGCCGGCATCGCGATCTGGGCGATCCAGATGGCGTGGATCCCGTTCTGGGCCGCGGGCGTGGTCAACGGCCTCGGCCACTGGTGGGGCTACCGCAACTTCGAGACCACCGACACCGCCACCAACCTCACCCCGTGGGGCCTGTGGATCGGCGGCGAGGAGCTGCACAACAACCACCATGCCTTCCCCAGTTCGGCCAAGTTCGCGCTGCGCAAGTGGGAGTTCGATATCGGCTGGGCCGTGATCAGGGGCCTGGAAACGGTGAAGCTGGCCAAGGTGCTGCGCGTGGCACCGGCGCTCGACGTGCGCCCGAACATCCAGGTGCCCGACACCGACACCATGCGCGCACTGCTCGCGCACCGCTTCCAGGCGATGACCGACTACCAGCGCAACGTGCTGATGCCGGCGCTGCGCGAGGAGGCGGCCATCGCCGGCGGCAAGCTGCGCTCGCTGTTGCCGCGGCAGCAGCGCAAGGCGCTGGTCGACGACGGCCGCTGGCTCAAGCCGGAAGCGCGCGAGCAGATGCAGCAGTGGATCTCGCAGCGTCCGCGCATCCACACCCTGGTCGAGTACCGCCGCCGCCTGGCCGCCGTGCTCGAGGCGCGCAGCAGCAACGCCAGCGACGCGCTGCATGCCCTGCAGGACTGGTGCCGCGAGGCCGAAGCCAGCGGCATCCGCGTGCTGCAGGACTATTCGGCGCGGCTCAAGGGCTATTCGCTGCAGTCGGTCCGCGCCTGACGCGGGAGCCACCGGACACGCCTCTTCCGCCCCCGGAGAGAGGTCCGGCGTAGATATCACGACAGCGCACGCCGCTTTCCTGCCCCTCGGAAGAGGGTCGGTGGAGAGCATCGACGGCGCGCCGCTCCGCGCCTTGCGGGAGCATTCGGCGCACAGTCTCACTCGGCACGGATCCGCCGCGTGGCGGGAGAGGGATCGGGGCGCGCGCCGGGTGAGGGCGACGCCGCGCACCGCCTGCGCCGCCATCGAGCGCGGATGCCGGGATGCCACGTTCGCCGGGTCTTCCGCCTGCGGGACAGGGCCGCCCAGCCGCTACACTCCACGCCCATGCGCGCCCTCATCGCCTTCGCCCTCGTGTTGCTCTCCGGTGCCCTGTCGGCCCAGGTCACGCGCACCGGCGACTACCTCGCGAAGATGGATGCCGACGGCGATGGCCGGGTGTCGCTGTCCGAATACCAGGACTGGATGAGCTACGCCTTCGACGGCATGGATCGCGACGGCGACGGTGTCCTCTCACCCGCCGAGCAGCCCGGCGGCAAGGGCAAGCCCCTGGCCCGGGACCAGCACCGCAGCCGTCTGGCCGAGCGCTTCCGCCGCCAGGACGCGAACCGCGACGGATTCCTCGACGCCCGCGAACTGGCGGCGCCGCCGCAGTAGCCGCAGCCCCGCGACGACGCCAAGCCCACATCCGCGTAGCCCGGGTAAGCGAAGCGCACCCGGGTCGCGACGTGTTGGGATATCCGCGAGGTCCCGGATGCGGCCTGCGGCCTTATCCGGGCTACGGAAAGCCGACGCACCGGTCTCCCACGATCCGGTCCCGGCGTAGCCCGCGTAAGCGCAGCGCACCCGGGGAAAAGTTGCCGCGGACCTCCCATGGCACAACGTCCCCGCTCACCCCCATCCCAGCCGCTGCCGCACCACCTCCGCCACCCGGCCGGTTTCCCGTAGCGGCGCGAGCTCCGGGCGCGGGCCGGGGGCCACGTCGAACGCGCCGATGCGTCCGCGTGCGCGCAGCGCCTCGAGGAACCGCCGCGGTCGTCCATCCGTGCGGTCGGCGTCGAATACATGGACGGGCACCCGGGTGGCGCAGGCTTCACTCACCATGTTCACCGAGTCGGGCGAGCAGACGATGCGGTCTGCCCAGGCCAGCAGGCCCGGGTAGGGATTGGGACCGTCGCCGGCGCCGTGCCAGAGCACGCCGTGGGTGCCGGCGAGCGCGCGCTGGAGGGCCTCGCCCATGTCGGCGGGCGTGCGCCGCGACACGGTACCGAGCACGCTGCCGCCCTCGCGGGTGGCCCGATCGACCAGATGGCCGCACAGGGCGTCGAGCCGCCCGCGGTCGTAAGGCGCATGCGCCGTGGGGCCGCCGACGAGCAGGACCGTGCGAGGCGCCGGCAGGTCGGCCAGGGCGGCGAAGGTCTGGCGGGCGTCGGCCAGCCAGGCGTCGTCGACCGGATGCAGGCTGCCGAGCAGGGAAATGATCCTGTCACCGTGGCGGTCGTCGTGTTCCGGCACGACCAGCAGGTCCCAGTGGCGGGTATCGATGCGCGGGTCGAGGATCTGCACCGTCCGGGCGCCGCGCGCGCCGAGCAGGCGCGTGGCGAGCGCAGCCTGGCGGCCGCAGCCGATGGCGAGCGCGGGAGGCGCGGCAAGGGCCTCGGCGAACGCGGGTCCGAACGCGTACCGTGCGGCGGGCCATCGGTGCGGCGCCGCCCAGCGCCAGGGCGCGCGCGGCGCGAGGACGAGCCGGCGCGCCCCGCCCCCCAGCGCATCGGCCAGCGCATCGGCTTGCCGGGCATTGCCGGCACGCCCGTCGCTGAGAGACCAGATTTGCGGTGAATGCGCGCCCGCGGCGGCGGCTCGTTCCATTTCTGTAATCATCCGTTCCGATGACCGCGGCTGAACGTCATGCGTGGAACTCTACACTGCAGTCCACTCCAGACCGCTCCCGCAGGACGCCCGATGACCGACACGCTGCCCGATGCCGCGCTCGACCAGCTGTTCCGCACCGCCCGCACCCACAACGCGTTCACCGGCGAGATCGACGACGCCATCCTGCGCCGGCTCCATGACCTGGCGAAGCTGGGGCCGACCGAAGCCAATACCTGCCCGGCGCGGTTCGTGTTCGTGCGCTCGCGCGAGGCGAAGGAGAAGCTCGGGCCCGCGTTGAGCGAGGGCAACTACGCCAAGACGATGGCCGCCCCGGTCACCGTGATCGTGGGCCACGATCTGCGCTTCTACGACAAGCTGCCGGTGCTATTCCCGCACGTGGATGCGAAGTCCTGGTTCGAAGGCTCGCCCGAGGAACGGCTGCAGCGCGTGGCGCTGCGCGGGTCGAGCATGCAGACGGCCTATCTGATCCTGGCGGCGCGCGCGCTGGGGCTCGACACCGGGCCGATGACCGGCTTCGACAATGCCAAGGTCGATGCCGCGTTCTTCGCCGGCACGCCGGTGCGCTCCAACATCCTGGTCAACCTGGGCCGCGGCGATCCCGCCGCGCTGTACCCACGCTCGCCGCGGCTGTCGTTCGACGAGGCGGCGCGGATCGAATGAGGCATCCTGCGCCCTGCGATACCGCTAGGCCGCCGCCCGGCGCCGGAGCGGATCGATGGCGCGCGGCGGCAGACGTTCTGCCAGGGCGCGCTCGGCGCCCGGCCAGACAGTGCAGTCCCGCATGATCCGCCGTACCCGCAGCACCCGCCGTGCAGGCCTGGCAGCCGTCCGCCCGGGCCGTGCCATCCACCCACCCGTTCCGAGGTCACTTCCATGCAACGTCCCATCCAGCTGCTGCTCCCGCTCGCCCTGACCCTGGCCATCGCCGCGTGCTCGCCTGCGGAGCCGCCCGCCGCTGCCGATTCCGCGGCCACGCCGACCCCCGCGGCGGATGCCGCCGCCGCGCCTGTCGCGGAACCGGCCGCCTCCGATGCCGCGCCGGTCGAAGGCGTCTCGGGCACCTACGTGATCGATCCGAACCACACCAACGTGGTCGCGCAGTGGAGCCATTTCGGCTTCTCAAACCCGGTCGCCAACTTCGGCCAGGCCGAGGGCGCAATCGTGTACGACGCCGACAACGTCGCCGCCTCGTCGGTCGAGGTTACGCTGCCGCTGGCCGGGCTGGACTCGTTCTCGGACGATTTCGACGAGCATCTGCGCAGCGCCGATTTCTTCGACGCGGAGAAGTTCCCGGCGATCACCTTCAGGAGCACGTCGGTCGAGCCTGCGGGCGGCAACCGCCTCAGGATCACGGGCGACCTCACGGTGAAGGACATCACGAAGCCGGTGGTGCTGGACGCCACGATCAACCGCTTCGCCGAGCACCCGATGGCCAAGCGCCCGGCTGCCGGGTTCGACGCCACCACCACCCTCAAGCGCAGCGACTTCGGCGTGGGCGCCTACGCGCCGAACGTGAGCGACGAGGTCGAGTTGCGCATCACCACCGAAGCCATGGTCGCGGCGCCGGAAGGCGCCGACGCCGCGGAAGGCTGAGGCACGGCGATGCGCATCGTCCGACGCTCGGCCGATCGCGGGCACGTGGATGCCGGCTGGCTCGACAGCCGGCACACGTTCTCCTTCGGTCACTACCACGATCCGGCGTGGATGGGCTTCGGGCCACTGCGCGTGATCAACGAGGACCGGGTGGCGCCGGGTGGCGGCTTTCCGCCGCACCGGCACGCGAACATGGAGATCCTCAGCTACGTGATCAGCGGCGCGCTCGCGCACCGCGACAGCACCGGCAGCAGCGGCGTGCTGCGCCCGGGCGAGCTGCAGTGGATGAGCGCCGGCAGCGGCATCGAGCACAGCGAGTACAACGGCTCGGACGCCGAGCCGGTGCACTTCCTGCAGATCTGGATCATGCCCGACCGCGGCGACCTGCCGCCGGCCTACGCCCAGCGTGCGTTCGATCCGGCCAGACGCCAGGGTCGATGGGCGACGCTGGCCTCGCCCGATGGCGAACTGGGCAGCCTGGCGATCCGCCAGCAGGCCTGGCTGCGCGGCGTGCGGCTCGGCGACGGCGAGCGGGTCGTGCACGCGCTCGATCCCGCGCGCCTGTACTGGCTGCACGTGGCGCAGGGCGGTGCGGTGGTGGACGGGCAGGCGCTGGCGGCGGGCGATGCCATCGGCCTGACCGGCGAGGGCGGAGAACTGCAGTTGGCGGGCCGGCCGGGCGAACCGGCCGACCTGCTGCTGTTCGACCTGCCGCCATAGTCCGGACCGCCGGGCCGGCGCCGCTTCCGCGGTAGAATGCCGCGGCTTTCCGACTTCCCTGCCGCCGCCATGACCGCCATCCAGCCCCAGCCCACGCAAGCCAACGCGCAGCGCCAGTACGAAGTGCGACGCGCCGACCTGCCGCTGAGCTGCCCGCTGCCGTCGATGGCGCTGTGGAACTCGCATCCGCGCGTCTACCTGCCGATCGAGGCCGACGGCGGCCAGGCCGACTGCCCGTACTGCGGCGCGCACTTCGTCCTGGTCGACTGACGCGGCGGCGGCCCGGCCGTGCCGCGCCCACTGACCGTGGTGCAGCTGCTCCCGGCGCTCGAGTCCGGGGGCGTCGAACGCTCCACCCTCGAGATCGCACAGGCGCTGGTGCGCGGCGGGCATCGCGCGATCGTGGTCTCCGCCGGCGGGCGTCTGGTGCCGCGGCTGCTGGCCATGGGCGCGGAGCACGTCACCCTCGACATTGGGCGCAAGTCGCTGCTGGTGCTGCGGCACGTGCCCGTGCTGCGGCGGCTGTTCGCGCGCGAGCGGGTCGACATCGTGCATGCGCGCTCGCGCCTGCCGGCCTGGCTGGGCTGGCGCGCGCTGCGCGGCATGCGGGTCGCGACACGTCCACGCTTCGTCACCACCGTGCACGGCCTGAACTCGCCTTCGCGCTACAGCGCGATCATGGCGCGCGGGGAGCGCGTGGTCTGCGTCTCGCAGACGGTACGCGACCATGTGCTGCGCCATTATCCCGCGATGGATCCGGCGCGCCTGCGCGTGATTCCCCGCGGTGTGGACCCGGCGGACTTCCCGCGTGCGCCGCATCCGGACCGCGCGGCGCGTGCGCGCGTCGCTGCGCGCCATCCGTCGCTGGACGGAGACGGGCCGTTGCTGCTGCTGCCGGGGCGCGGGACGCGGCTGAAGGGCCATGCCGACGCCATCGGCCTGCTGGCCGCACTGCGTGCCGGCGGCATGGATGCGCGACTGTGGATGCCCGGCGCGGTCCAGGACGGGCGCGAGGCCTACCTCGACGAACTGCATGCCACCGCGCGCACCTCCGGAGTCGAACAGGCGCTCGAACTGGGTCCTGCCACCGACGCGATCGCGGAGGCCTACGCCGCCAGCGACCTGGTACTGCAACTCTCGCGCAAGCCCGAGTCGTTCGGTCGCACGGTGGTCGAAGCGCTGTCGGTTGGGCGGCCGGTGCTCGGCTGGGACCACGGCGGCGTAGGCGAACTGCTGCACATGCTGCAGCCGACCGGTGCGGTGACCCCGTTCGACGCCGCGGCGTTGCTGCACACGGCGCGCGCGCTGCTCGCGCAGCCACCATCGCTTCCCGCTACGATTCCGTTTACCTTGCAGGCGATGCAGGACGCCACGCTGTCGGTCTATGACGAACTCCGCGACCCTCACGACGCCGCCCGCTGAGCCGCGCGCCGGCTGGCGCTGGGCGCCGCATTGGGTGCTGGCGTTCGTGGCGCTGTGGCCGGCGCCGGGCTATGCGGAAGCGGTGATGGTGCTCGGGGCGCTGGCGGCGATCGTGCACCTGCTGGTCGGCCGTTTCCGCGGCGGCATGCGCCTGCTCAGCCTGCAGGCCTGGGCGCTGACCAGCGTGCTGTTCTGCGCCTACTGGCTGCCGCAGCTGGTGTCGTCCTTCGATGCGGTCGACCAGGGCCGCGCGCTGCGCGAATCGCTGGTCGACCTGCGCTACCTGCCGTTCCTGTGGCTGGCCGCCTCCGCGGTCGCGACGCCGCGCGGGCGCAGGATCACGTTCGGCGGGCTCGCGGTGATCGTCGCGGTGTGGACGGTGGATGCGCTGGTGCAGGTGGTGTCGGGCACCAGTCCGCTGTTCTGGAGCATCGACGCGCTCAAGCAGGCGATCAGCGGGCGGCCGATGTGCACGGCCGAGCAACTGGTGCTGGCCGACCGCCTGGGTGGCGTGCTCGGTCCGTGCAACCTCAAGCTCGGCGTGGTGCTGGCGAGCCTGTCGCCGTTCGCGCTGTATGCCGCAGGCCGGCGCCTGGGCAGCGCCGGCTGGATCGCGGCTGCGCTGCTGATCGGCGTGGTGGTGCTGTTCGCCGGCTCGCGGGCCTCGTGGATCACCTTCGCCCTGGTCCTGCTGTTCAGCGGCTGGAGCCTGCTGGGCTGGAAGAAGCTGCTGGGCGTGTTCGCGGCGGGCGCACTGTCGCTGGCCGCGTTGACCTATTTCTCGCCGCAGGTACAGGAGCGCGTGCTGCGCACCGCTCAGGCCTGGACGGCGGAAGGCGACGACGGCGTCGACACCGCCCTGTCCGGTCGCGCGCGGATCTGGGGCGCGGCGATGTGCATGGCGCGCGAGCATCCGGTCAACGGCGTGGGCGCACGCGGCTTCCGGCAGGCGTTTCCCGCCTGCGATCCGGCGCCGGGCGAGCTCGCGGCCTGGGGCGAGGGCCCGGCATTCCACGCCCACCAGATCGTGCTCGAGATCCTCAGCGAGACCGGCGGCATCGGCCTGCTGCTGTGGCTGGCCGGCGCCGCGCTGGCGTGGCGCGCGTGGCGCTACGCGGATGCGCAGGCGCGCATGCGGGCGCGTCCGGCGATGCTCGCGCTCGCAGTCACGGTGTTCCCGTTCAATACGCACCTCGCGTTCTACTCCACGTTCTGGGGCGGGCTGACGCTGCTGCTCGCCGCGCTCTACGCCGGCAGTCTGCTGGCCGGTCGCACGCCGGCACCGCCCGGGGAAGCCACGACGCCAGCGACCGCCTAGCGGCGAGGCGTCGCGTTGTCAGTGTGGGCGCGACGCTCGGCGACAGCACGTGCAGCGTGGGCGGCGGCGACGGCGCGCGGTCGGCTCGACGCGTCCAACCCGTGGACGCAGGCAGCCGCTCAGAGGTTAGCGTAGGGCGAGCTGCCGTCGGGTTGCCGCTTGAAGCGGCGGTGGATCCACAGGTACTGATCCGGCGCGGCGCGCACCATGGTTTCGATGCCGGCGATCACGCGCGCGGTGTCCGCCACGGGATCGTCCGAGGGGTAGTGGTCCAGCGCCGGCCACAGGGTCAGGGTGTAGCCGCCGTCGGCGCGCCGGCGGTGCTGGTACAGCACGACCGCCGCGCCGGACAGGCGCGCGAGCGAATGGGTCGAGGTCAGGCTGTGCGCCGGCTGGCCGAAGAAGGGCACGTACACCGCGTCGCCGCGGCTCGGGTCCTGGTCGGGTGCGTACCACAGCAGCCCGCCCTTCTTCAGGTGCCGCACCGCGCCGCGCACGTCCTGCTTCGGGAACATCGCCGCCGCGTAGCGCGCGCGGCCGCGCCGCACCGCCCATTCCATCGCCGGCTGCGCGTGCGGGCGATACATGCCGGCCAGCGGCGCGTGGTCGCACATCAGCCGGCCGCACATCTCCAGCGTGCTGAAGTGGCCCGAAACCACGATCACGCCGCGCCCGCCCGCACGCGCGGCTTCCAGGTGTTCCAGGCCTTCGACCACGAGGCCGCGGCGCATCGGCGCCACCGAACCCCACCACGCGCGCGCGAACTCGAACAGGCCGATGCCGAGCGCGTCGAAGTGCTCCCGCAGCAGGCGCTCGCGCGCGTCGGGTTCGCGCTCCGGGAAGCACAGGGCGAGATTGCGCGCCGCCACCTCGCGCCGTTCGCGCAGCGCCACGCGCAGCAGCGTGCCGATGCCGCGTCCGATCGCGCGCTGCCACATCCAGGGCAGTCGCGCCGCCAGCGCCATCGCGCCGATGCCGAGCCAGGTGGGCCAGTGGCGCGGCGACAGCGGCGGCGGAGGCAGCGGTGGTTGCGCGGAAGCCATGCGGCGATTGTAGTCGGTGGTCCGGACCGCAGCCGGTGACGGCGGCGGCACCCGCGCCACGATTCCCCGGCTATCCTGTGCCGATGCCCGCCGACATCACCGAACGCCTGCTGCGCGGCCTGTATTCGGCGGCGCTGTATCTGCTGGTGCCGGTGACCGTGTATCACCTGATCTGGCGCGGCTTCCGCCAGGAGGCCTATTTCGAACGCTGGAGCGAGCGCTACGCGCGCTACGCCGACCCGGCGCCGCCGACGCCGGTCTGGGTGCACGCGGTCTCGGTGGGCGAGGTCAATGCGGTCGCGCCGCTGGTGCAGGCGCTGCTCGACGCGCGCCCCGGCGAGCGCCTGCTGGTCACCACCATCACCCCGACCGGCTCGGCGCGCGTGCGCGCGCTATGGGGCGACCGGGTCGAGCACGTCTACCTGCCCTACGACCTGTCGGGCGCGGTGCGCCGGTTCCTGGCGCAGTTCCGGCCGCGGATCGCATTGGTGGTCGAGACCGAACTGTGGCCGAACCTGCTGCTGTGCTGCCGCGATACGGGCATCCCCGCCTATCTCGTGAACGCGCGGCTTTCGGAGCGCTCGCTGCGCGGCTACCGGGTGTTGCGGCCACTGCTCGCGCGCGTGCTGGCCACCCTGCGCCGGGTCGCGGCGCAGTCCGCCGATGACGCGCGCCGCTTCGCCGCGCTCGGCGCGCCGGAAGCGGTGATCACCGTCACCGGCAACCTCAAGTACGACATCGACATCGACATGCAGGCGATCGCGCAGGCGGCCCGTGGTTTCCGCGAACGCACCGGCACCCGGCCGGTGTGGATCGCCGCCAGCACGCATCCCGAGGAGGAACCGGCGGTGCTCGCCATCCACCGGCAATTGCGTGCGCGATGGCCGGATCTTCTGCTGCTGTGGGCGCCACGGCATCCGGAACGCTTCCGCAGCGTGGCGCAGCAGGCGCTGGACGCCGGCTGGCGCGTGGCCACGCGCAGGCTCACGCGGCTGCCCGACCCGGACGACGCGGTGTTCGTGCTCGACACCCTGGGCGAGCTGCAGCAGTTCTACGCCTGCGCCGATGTCGCCTTCGTCGGCGGCAGCCTGCAGGACATCGGCGGGCACAACCTGCTCGAGCCGGCCGCGGTGGGCACGCCGGTGGTCACCGGGCCGCACCTGCACAACTTCGCCGACATCGCGCGCCGCATGCAGCAGGCCGGCGCGATGCGCGTGGGCAGCGATGCGACCCAGGTCGAGCAGGCACTGGCCGCGCTGCTCGGGGACGAAGCCGGGCGTTCGGCCATGCGCGAGGCCGGCCTGGCGCTGGTGCGCGATGGCCGCGGCGCGGTGCAGCGCACGTTGGCGCTGATCGACCCGGACCTGCCGCCGCACGCCGCGTGAGCGGCGCGGGCGCAGGGGCTCAGCCGCGGATCACTGCCGGACGTCGGCAGGCGCGGTGGCGTCGACGGTCAGCAGGCGGTTGATGTCCTGCACGGTGCTCGCGTCGAGCGTGCCGGCTGCCTGTTCCAGCAACAGCCGGTTGCGCAGGTAGCGGTACTTGGTGATGGCGTACGCCTCGCGCGCCTGGAACAGGTTCTGCTGGTTGATCAGCACGTCGATGACCGTGCGGGTGCCGACTTCCAGGCCGACCTGGGAGGCGTCGTAGGCGCTCTGCGCCGACACCAGCGCCAGCCGGCGGGCCTCGACCTCGCTGATGCCCGCCTCGAGCGCCTGGTAGGCGCGCCGCGTATTCCGCTCGACCGCGCGACGCCCCTGTTCCAGCTGGTCCTGCGCGATGTCGCGGCCGGCGATGGCCTGGCGCACGCGCGACTGGGTGGCGCCGCCGGCGAAAATGGGGACGGTCAGCGTGAGGCCGATGCTGTGGCCCTCGTCGTTGACCGACACGCTGCCCGGCGTCGGCGAATACCAGCTCGCGCCGTTGCTGTAGGTCACGCCGAGGTCGAGGGTCGGCAGGTGGCCGGCACGCGCGGTCGAGACATTGTGCTCGGCGCCCTGCACCGAGTAACGCGCGGCCTGCAGGCTCGGGTTGCCGTCGGCCGCGCGCTGCACCCACGACTCCGCATCGCCGCCCGGCGGCAGCTCCGGCCGGAAGTCCTCCGGCAATGCCTTGAGGAGGTTGATCGGGGTCCCGGTGATCTCCGCCAGCGCCTGGTAGGCATCTGCCAGCAGATTGCGCACGACGATGGTGTTGGCGCGCGCGGCATCGTATTGCGCGCGTGCCTCGTGCACGTCGGTGATCGGCGCCAGGCCGACCTCGAGGCGCTTGTCCGCGTAGTCGAACTGCTTCTGGAACGCTTCCTCCGCGGCTTCG
Organism: Luteimonas kalidii; assembly: GCF_029887935.1. Taxonomy (GTDB): domain Bacteria; phylum Pseudomonadota; class Gammaproteobacteria; order Xanthomonadales; family Xanthomonadaceae; genus Luteimonas; species Luteimonas kalidii. The sequence goes on from NZ_JARXRO010000018.1 coordinate 61,750, forward strand.
GCCGCCGCCAGGGTCTCAAGCGCCACGAGCACGTCGAAATAGGCATTGGCGGTGCGCGAGATCAGTTCGTCGCCGGCGGCTTCGAAGTCGTAGTCGGCCGCGGTGCTGTAGTCGCGCTCGGCACGCAGGTTCGAGATCGCGCCGAGGTCGACGATGGCCTGGCCGAGCGTGGCGCGGTAGTTGCGGCTGCGCGCAGTGCCGGTTTCGCCGGCCTCGTGCACGCGGTCCAGCGTCGCCTGTCCATTGATCTGCGGCAGCAGCGCGGCACGCGCCTGCACCGCATTCTCGCGGTTGGACAGGCGACTGGATTCGGCGATCGACAGCTGCGGGTCGTTGGTCCGCGCCAGCTCGTAGGTCTGCATCAGGTCTTCGGCGAACACCGGAGCGGACGACAGCGCGAGGGCGAGGGAAAGAACCAGGGGGCGGCGGAGCATCGGGAATCCTTGGCGAAAAAAACCGGGGTGTATCAGAACTTGAATTCGGGGCGCGGTTCGGCGCCGGCGAGGTAGGGCAGTTCGGTCTCGAACAACGATTCGATACGGTGGCCGTTGACGTCGTTGCGCAGCAGTGCCGCCTCCATCGCCGGCAACCGACCGTGGACGACGAACATCCGGCCACCGGGACGCAGCCAGCCGACGAAACGTGACGGCACCGCATCGACCGCACCGGTCACGCAGATCGCGTCGAACTGGCGCCCCGGTTCCCACACGAACGCATCGGCGGCCACGACTTCGACATTGCCGGTGCCCTGCGCCTGCAGCCGGCCATACGCGGCCTCGGCCAGATCGGCGTGGCGCTCGAGACTGGTCACCTCGCGCGACAGGGCGGCCAGGCAGGCGGTCAGGAAGCCGCTGCCGGTGCCGATTTCCAGCACCGATTCGCCCCCGTCCAGCGCCAGCGCCTGCAGGGCGCGGCCCTCGAGCACCGGCTTGAGCATGGTCTCGCCATGGCCCAGCGGCAGCTCGAGGTCGGCGTAGGCGAGCGCGCGGTGGCGTTCGGCGACGAAGGCCTCGCGCGGCAGGCGCGCCAGTACCTCGAGCACGCGCGGATCCAGCACCTCCCAGGGGCGGATCTGCTGCTCGACCATGGTCTCGCGGGCCTTGGCGTAATCGAAACTCATCGTGCGGTCCGGATCGGAAGAGGGAAGGAACGCGATTCTACTGGCCGGATCGGCCGATTTCCCGGGGCCATGATCGCCAGCGGGCCCCGCCGGGCTGAGTGCCGGAAGTCACCGCGACCGATGGCGCACCGCGCGCTCACCCGGCGGGCGTCGCAGGGCGCGCGTAGGCGCGCAGGAACATGTCGACGGTGGCTTCGATATGCGCCTCCACCGCGGCGTCGCCCGGGTGGTCGCACAGACCGCAGGCCATGCGCGTGTGCAGGTCGCCCTTGAGCAGGGCGAAGAACTGGCGCGCCGCGCGCGGCACGTCCGGCAGGTCGAGTTCGCCCAGTGCGCAGCGCGCCTCCAGGAACGCGGCGAATGCGCGCTGGGTGCGCTCCGGCCCGGCCTGCCAGAACATCTGGCGCACGCGTTCGTCGCCGCCGGGACTCATCATCATGCGATGCGTGGCCAGGGCTTCATCGCTGGTGATCATGGCGAAGAAGGCGCGCGCGATGCCTGTCAGCTGCAGCCGCAGTGGCGCGCCCGTATCCGGCACGAACAGGTCGTCGGGCATCAGCGAGGCGCAGACCACGCGTACCGCCTCGCCGAACAGCGCTTCCTTGTCGCCGAAGTGGCTGTAGACGGTGAGCTTGGACACGCCGGCCTCGGCGGCGATCTGGTCCATGCTCGCGCCCTCGAATCCGTGCTGGGTGAACATGCGCGCGGCGGCATCGAGGATCGCGGCGCGCTTGGCCAGGTCCTTGGGGCGGCCGGGTCCGGGCGTGGTACGCGGAGGGGTCGCCGCGGAACTGGGCAGGGGCTTGGAAGGCATCGGCTAATACTAGACTAATCGGTTCTCTATTTATACTATACGCACCGGTTCATTAATCGGACGCGCACGATGCACGGCAGGCGACACGGGGTGGGACGGTGGCTGCAGGCGCTGGCACTCGCCGCCCTGCTGTCCGCCTGCGGGCCGGAGCCCGGGCGCCAGCCCGATCCGCGCCCGGTCCTGGTCGAGCGCGCGGCGGCCGGCGAGGACGCGTCGGTCTCGGCCTTCCCCGGCGAGGTGCGCGCGCGCGAAGAGAGCCCACTCGCCTTCCGCATCGGTGGCAACCTCGTGCGGCGTCACGTCGATGCCGGCGACACCGTGCGCCAGGGGCAGGTCCTGGCGGAACTCGACCCGGGCGACCAGCGGCTGCAGGCGCGGGCCGCGCAGGCGCAGCTGGCGGCCGCCGAGGCCGAACTGGGCCGTGCCCGTGCCGACCGCGCGCGCTACGCCACCCTGGCGCGCGACCGGCTGGTGAGTGCCTCGGCCATGGACGCACAGGACGCCGCGTGGAAGGCTGCCGACGAACAGGCCAGGGCCGCCCGCGCGCAGCTGGAGGTCGCGCGCAACCAGGCCGGGTATTCGCAGCTCCGCGCCCCGCGCGACGGCGTGATCGCCAGCCGCCAGGCCGAGGCGGGCCAGGTGGTGGCCGCAGGCCAGGCGGTGTTCACCCTGGCCGGCGATGACGGCCGCGAGGTCGCGATCGCGCTGCCCGAATCGCGCATCCGCGACTTCGCCATCGGCCAGGCGGCCGAAGTGGAATTGTGGAACGCCCCCGGACGGCGGCTGTCCGGCACGTTGCGCGAGATCGCCGCGGCCGCCGACCCGCAGGCACGCACCTACGCCGCGCGTGTCGCGCTGCGCGCCGGGGATGCGGACCGGGTGGAACTCGGCCAGAGCGCGCGGGTGTACGTCCGCAACGCCGACGCCGGCGACTCCCTGAGCGTGCCGGTGGCCGCGCTGCAGCCGGGCCCCGACGGCGGACATGCGGTCTGGGTGGTCGATCCGGGCACATCCACGCTGCGCCTGGTGCCGGTGCGCCTGGGTGCGTACGGCGAGCGCCGGGTCGCGGTGGTCGCGGGCCTGCAGCCGGACGACCGGGTGGTCGCGGCCGGCGGACACCTGCTGCGCGCGGGCGAGAAAGTGAGTCCGGTGGATCGCGACAACCGCCCGGTCGCGCCGACGGACCGGACGCCGGAGCGAGCACGGTGAGGGGCGCCGATCGATCCAGGGTCCGGCCGGGCCGTCGCGCGGCAGGGGGCTGAGCGATGCGCTTCAACCTGTCCGAGTGGGCGCTGCGCAACCGCAGCCTGGTGCTGTACGCGATGATCGTGGTCGCGCTGGCGGGCGCGTTCTCGTACCTGCAGCTCGGCCGCTCGGAGGACCCGCCGTTCACCTTCAAGGCGATGGTGGTGCGCACGCTGTGGCCCGGCGCGACCGCGGAGGAAGTCGCGCGCCAGGTCACCGAGCGGATCGAGAAGACGCTGATGGAAACCGGCGACTACGAGTACATCCGCGCGTACTCGCGGCCGGGGGAATCGCAGGTGATCTTCGCCGCGCGCGATTCGATGCGTTCGCAGGAGATCCCGGAACTCTGGTACCAGGTACGCAAGAAGATCGGCGACATCCGCGCGACCCTGCCGGAGGACGTGGTCGGGCCGTTCTTCAACGACGAGTTCGGCGACACCTTCGGCAACATCTACGCGCTCACCGGCGAGGGCTTCGACTACGCCGTGCTCAAGGACTATGCCGACCGCATCCAGCTCGAGCTGCAGCGGATGGACGACGTGGGCAAGGTCGAACTGATCGGCCTGCAGGACGAGAAAATCTGGATCGAGGTCGACAACACCCGCCTGGCCACGCTCGGCATCCCGCTGCAGGCGGTGCGCGAGGCGCTGGCGCAGCAGAACGCGGTGGTGCCGGCCGGGTTCTTCGAGACCCCGACCGACCGGGTGCAGATCCGCGTCGATGGTGCCTTCGAATCGGTCGGTCAGGTCCGCGACTTCCCGATCCGCGCCGGCGACCGCACCATCCGCCTGGGCGACATCGCCAACGTCGTTCGCGGATTCGCCGATCCGGCCGCGCCGAAGATGCGGTTCATGGGCGAGGACGCGATCGGCATCGGCGTGTCGATGCACGAAGGCGGCGACATCCTGCGCCTGGGGCGCACGCTGGAGCGCGGGTTTGCGCGCCTCCAGGACACGCTGCCCGTCGGCATGTCGCTGCGCAAGGTCGCCGACCAGCCGGCCGCGGTGGACGAGTCGATCGGCGAGTTCGTGCGCGTGCTGGGCGAGGCGGTGGCGATCGTGCTGCTGGTGAGCTTCTTCTCGCTCGGCTTCCGCACCGGCCTGGTGGTGGCGGTCTCGATCCCACTGGTGCTGGCGATGACGTTCATCGCGATGGACTGGTTCGGGGTCGGCCTGCACAAGATCTCGCTCGGCGCGCTGGTGCTGGCGCTGGGACTGATGGTCGACGACGCGATCATCGCGGTGGAGATGATGGCGATCAAGATGGAGCAGGGTTACGACCGCTTCCGCGCCGCCGGCTTCGCCTGGACCAATACCGCCTTCCCGATGCTCACCGGCACCCTGGTGACCGCGGCAGGCTTCCTCCCGATCGCGACCGCGGCCTCCAGCACGGGCGAGTACACCCGCTCGCTGTTCCAGGTGGTGACGATCGCGCTGCTGGTGTCGTGGATCGCCGCGGTGCTGTTCATTCCCTGGCTCGGGGAGCGGATGCTGCCGGACATGCACGGGCGCGAGGCGCCATCGCCGCTGCTGCAGCGCCTGGTCGCGCGGCTCCCGCGCCGGCGCGGCCGCGGCGCCCTCCCTGCGGCTCCGGCCGACGAGGCGCGCGGGCGGGACGCGGCGACCATGCAGGTCGATGCAGAGCGGCGGCAGGCGGATGGCGGCGTGCCGCCTGAGGGTGCATCGCCGCAGGCGCGACACCCGGCGCACGATCCCTACCAGACCCGCTTCTACCAGCGCTTCCGGCGCCTGCTCGACTGGACCCTGGTGCATCGCTGGCTGGTCATCGGCGCGACCGCGGCGGCGTTCGTGCTGTCGCTGATGCTGTTCCGGTTCGTGCCGCAGCAGTTCTTCCCCGATTCCGTCCGCCCGGAACTGATGGTGGACATGGAACTTGCCGAAGGCAGCTCGCTGCGCGCCACCGAGGCCCAGGCGCGGCGGCTGGAGGCGATGCTCGCCACGCGCGCGGACATCGACAACCACGTGGCCTACATCGGCACCGGCTCGCCCCGCTTCTACCTGCCGCTGGACCAGCAGCTGCCGCAGGCCAACTTCGCCCAGTTCGTGGTGCGCGCCGGCGACCTGGACGCCCGCGAGACGCTGCGCACCTGGCTGGTGGACGAGGTCGCGCCGCGCTTCCCCGACCTGCAGCTGCGCGTGACCCGGCTGGAGAACGGGCCGCCGGTCGGCTACCCGGTGCAGTTCCGCGTCTCCGGCGAGCACGTCGAGCACGTGCGCGCGATCGCCGGCGACGTGGCGGCGCAGGTGCGCACCAATCCGCACGTCGTCAACGTCAACCTGGACTGGAGCGAGCCGAGCAAGGTGGTCCGGCTGGTGATCGACCAGGACCGCGCGCGTGCGCTCGGGATCAGTTCGCAGCAGGTGGCGCAGTTCCTGTCGGGCTCGCTGAGCGGGCTGCAGGTGAGCACGTACCGCGAGGACAACGAATTGATCGGCATCCTGCTGCGCGGACCCGAAGAGGAGCGCACCCGCCTGGACCTGCTCGGCAGCCTCGCGATCCCCGGGGGCGACGGGCCGCCGGTCCCGCTGTCGCAGGTGGCCACGCTCGAATACGTGTTCGAGGACGGCATCATCTGGCATCGCGACCGCCTGCCGACGGTGACCGTACGCGCGGACATCCGCGACGCGACCACGCCGCCGAGCGTGGTCGCGCAGATCCTGCCCACGCTCGACGCGATCCGCGACGCATTGCCGCCCGGCTACCGGCTCGAGACCGGCGGCACGGTGGAGGATTCGGCGCGCGGGCAGGACTCGATCAGGGCCGGGCTGCCGCTGTTCCTGTTCGTGGTGGTGACCCTGCTCATGCTGCAGCTGCGCAGCCTCTCGCGCACCGCGCTGGTGCTCCTGACCGCGCCGCTCGGGCTGGTGGGCGTGACCCTGTTCCTGCTGGTGTTCCGGGTGCCGTTCGGCTTCGTCGCCATGCTCGGCACCATCGCGCTGGCAGGCATGATCATGCGCAACTCGGTGATCCTGGTGGACCAGATCGAACATGACATTGCCGCCGGGCACGCGCGCTGGGATGCGGTGGTCGATGCCACGGTGCGCCGGTTCCGCCCGATCGTGCTGACCGCGCTGGCGGCGATCCTGGCCATGATCCCGCTGTCGCGCTCGGTGTTCTTCGGGCCGATGGCGGTGGCGATCATGGGCGGTCTCACCATTGCGACCGTGTTGACCCTGGTGTTCCTGCCGGCGCTGTACGCGGCCTGGTTCAAGGTGCGGCGTGACGAGCCCGGACGCCCCGGTCCCGACGCCACCGGCGCCGCGCCCGCGCAGGCGTAGCGGGCGGCGCGCCTACGCCGGGGCGCCGTCCAGCACCGTCAGGAACGCACGCGCCGCGTTCGACAGCGTGCGGCCGGCATGGGTGACATGGCCCAGCTGGCGCGACAGGCGCACGCCGGGCACGCGCAGCACCGTGGTCTGGGCATCGAGCATGGTGTGCGGCAGCACGGTCCACGCCAGGCCCACGCTGGCGAGCATTTTCAGCGTTTCCATGGCGTTGGTGGTCATGCGCAAGGTCGGCGCCAGGCCCGCCGCGGCGAAGTGGCCGGCGACGATGCGATGGGTGAAGGTGCCCGCATCGGGCAGCACCGCCGGATGCCGCGCGAGTTCGTCGAGACCGACCTCGCCGCGTCCGGCCAGCGGATGGTCCGGCGCGACCACGAACTCGAGCGGGTCGTCCCACACCGGCACCGTGCGCAGCGGCGCCGCGGCGGGGCCGAGCGTGGTCAGCGCCAGCTCGGCCTGGCCGTGCAGCACCTGTGCCCAGGCCTGCTCGGAATCGACGAAGCGCAGGTCCAGCGCCGCCCCGGGGTGCGCGCGGCTGAAGGCGCGCAGCAGCGGCGGCAGGCGGTGCAGGCCGATATGGTGGCTGGTGGCCAGGCTCAGGCGGCCGCCGATGCGGGCATCCAGGTTGTCCAGTGCGCGCCGGGTGTCGTCCAGTTCGGCCAGGATCCGGCGGGCGCGCGGCAGCAGCGCATGCCCGGCTTCGGTCAACGCGACCTCGCGCCCGATGCGGTCGAACAGCCGTCGCCCGAGCTGTGCTTCGAGCGCGGCGATGCGCTTGCTCACGGCCGGCTGGGTGAGATGCAGGCGCGCACCGGCGCCGGAGAAGCTGCCGCTGTCGGCGATGGCGAGGAAGGCGTCCAGGCTGGCCAGATCCATCGAGTCGCTCCGGTTATCCGATGGATGAAAAATATGAATTTGAGTTATCGAAGGCAAGGGCCTAGGATCGATCCACGCCCACCGCCGCGTGCGGACCGGCGCTCCACCCACCGACGCGGGACCCGCCGATGGCAGGCAAGACGCTGTACGACAAGCTCTGGGAGATGCACGAGGTCAAGCGCCGCGACGACGGCTCCTCGCTGATCTACATCGACCGCCACATCCTGCACGAGGTCACCTCGCCGCAGGCCTTCGAGGGCCTGCGCCTGGCCGGCCGCCGGCCGTGGCGGGTGGACGCCAACCTCGCCACCCCCGACCACAACGTGCCGACCACGCGCGCCGAGCGCGCCGGCGGCCTGATGGCGATCGCCGATCCGGTCTCGCGCGTGCAGGTGCAGACGCTGGACGAGAACTGCGACGACTTCGGCATCCTGGAATTCAGGATGGATGACGTGCGCCAGGGCATCGTCCACGTGGTCGGCCCCGAGCAGGGCGCCACGCTGCCGGGCATGACCGTGGTCTGCGGCGACTCGCACACCTCCACCCACGGCGCCTTCGGCGCGCTGGCGCACGGCATCGGCACCTCCGAGGTCGAACACGTACTGGCCACCCAGTGTCTGGTGGCGAAGAAGATGAAGAACATGCAGGTGCGCGTGGAGGGCACGCCTGGTCCCGGGGTGACCGCCAAGGACATCGTGCTGGCGATCATCGGCCGGATCGGCACCGCCGGCGGCAACGGCCATGCGCTGGAGTTCGCCGGCAGCGCCATCCGCGCGCTGTCGATGGAAGGGCGCATGACGATCTGCAACATGGCGATCGAGGCCGGCGCGCGCGTGGGCATGGTCGCGGTGGACGGGAAGACCATCGCCTACGTGAAGGGTCGCCCGTTCGCGCCGAAGGGCGCCGACTGGGACGCCGCGGTCGCGGTCTGGGAGGGCCTGGTCTCCGACCCGGACGCGCATTTCGACAGCGTGGTGGAACTGCGCGCCGAGGACATCAAGCCGCAGGTCAGCTGGGGCACCTCGCCGGAGATGGTGCTGGCGGTGGACCAGGCCGTGCCGGATCCCGAGCGCGAGGCCGATCCGGTGAAGCAGGATTCGATCCGGCGCGCGCTGAAGTACATGGGCCTGCAGCCGAACCAGCCGATCACCTCGATCCGGCTCGACCGCGTGTTCATCGGCTCGTGCACCAATTCGCGCATCGAGGACCTGCGCGCCGCGGCCGAGGTGGCGAAGGGGCGCAAGGTCGCCGCGACGGTGAAACAGGCGCTGGTCGTGCCGGGCTCGGGCCTGGTCAAGGCGCAGGCGGAAGCCGAAGGGCTGGACCGGATCTTCCTCGAGGCCGGCTTCGAATGGCGCGAACCGGGCTGTTCGATGTGCCTGGCGATGAACCCCGACAAGCTCGGTAGCGGCGAACACTGCGCCTCGACGTCCAACCGCAATTTCGAGGGTCGCCAGGGCGCGGGCGGGCGCACCCATCTCGTCAGCCCGGCGATGGCCGCGGCCGCCGCGGTGGCCGGCCATTTCGTCGACGTGCGTGAACTGTCGCCAGCCTGATCGGAGCCCCACGATGAACCCCTTCACCACCCATACCGGCCTGGTCGCGCCGCTGGACCGCGCCAATGTCGACACCGACCAGATCATCCCCAAGCAGTTCCTGAAGTCGATCCGGCGCACCGGTTTCGGCCCGAACCTGTTCGACGAATGGCGCTACCTCGACGTCGGGGAGCCCGGCCAGGACAGCTCCAACCGGCCGCTGAAGCCGGACTTCGTGCTGAACTTCCCGCGCTACCGCGGCGCCAGCGTGCTGCTGGCGCGCGAGAACTTCGGCTGCGGTTCCTCGCGCGAGCACGCGCCCTGGGCGCTGGAGGAGTACGGCTTCCGCGCCATCATCGCCCCGAGCTTCGCCGACATCTTCTACAACAACAGCTTCAAGAACGGCCTGCTGCCGATCGTGCTGCCCGATGCGGTGGTCGATACGCTGTTCGCGCAGTGCGAGGCGACCGAGGGCTACGCGCTGACCGTCGACCTGGCCGCCCAGGCGGTGACCACGCCCGACGGCGAGCGCCACGGGTTCGAGATCGACGCCTTCCGCAAGCATTGCCTGCTCAACGGCCTGGACGACATCGGCCTGACCCTGCAGGAGCACGCGGCGATCGCCACGTTCGAGGCGCGCCACCGCGCGGCGCAACCGTGGCTGTTCGGCGCCGGCGCCTGACGCGCAGACCGACCCGTTCCGGTCCAGACGAAGACGCCGCCCGGGGGCGGCGTCTTCGCGTGCGCGATCGTCGACGGCAGGCGTGTACCGGACGCGACCTCGTGGCGCAGCCGCTCAGCGCAACCGGTCGATGACCGCCTGCGCCGCCTGCGTGGTGTCGACCGCCTGACCGGCCGGCGCCAGGTCGGCGGTGAACACCCGGGCGTCGAGCGCGGCCGAGACCGCCGCTTCGATCGACGCCGCTTCGGCCTCCAGCCCCAGCGAGTGGCGCAGCAGCATCGCTGCGCTGAGGATCGTGGCGTAGGGGTTGGCGATGCCGCGGCCGGCGATGTCGGGCGCCGAGCCGTGGATCGGCTCGTAGATCCCGACCTTGCCTTCGCCCAGCGAGGCCGAGGCCAGCAGGCCGAGCGAACCGGCCAGCATCGAGGCCTCGTCGGTGAGGATGTCGCCGAACATGTTCTCGGTCACGATCACGTCGTAGGCGCGCGGCTTCGACAGCAGGTGCATCGCCATCGAGTCGACCAGCTGGTGCTCGAGCGTCACGTCCGCGAACTCGTCGCGCATCACGCGCGTGGTGACGTCGCGCCACAGGCGCGAGGTTTCCAGCACGTTGGCCTTGTCGACCGAGGTCAGGTGGCCCCGGCGGGTCCGGGCGAGCGTGGCGGCGCGGCGCACCACGCGCTCGACCTCGGCCACGCTGTAGCGGCACAGGTCGGTGGCGTCGGTGTCGCTGCGGGTCTTGTCGCCGAAGTAGATGCCGCCTGTGAGTTCGCGCACCACCACGATGTCCACGTCCTGCAGCAGTTCCGGCTTGATCGGAGAGGCGTCCAGCGCCGCCGCATGCGGCTTGACCGGGCGCAGGTTGGCGAACAGGCCCAATGCCTTGCGGATCGCCAGCAGGCCCTGTTCCGGGCGCACCTTCGCCTTCGGATCCGACCACTTCGGGCCGCCGACCGCGCCCAGCAGCACCGCGTCGGCAGTGCGTGCGGCGGCGAGCGTCGCGTCCGGCAGCGGCACGCCATGGCGGTCGATGGCGATGCCGCCGATGTCGTGCTCGGTGAAGCGGAACTCGTGGCCGTGGCGCGCGGCGACGGCCTGGAGGACGGGCAGGGTGGCGGCGACGATCTCGGGACCGATGCCGTCCCCGGGCAGTACGACGATGTCAGCGTGCATGGAGTCCGGACTGGTGCGTGGAAAACGGGCGGGGCGGCGCGGCGGCCGCCCCGGATGGAATGTGGAACCGGCGGGCGCGCTCGCGCGCGGCCTGGCCGTGCCGGGCGAGGGCCGTGCTCAGGCGCTGGCGCGCGCGTCGAGGCTCGGGGTGCCGGTCGGGCTGCGGCGCAGGATGCGGTTGGCGACGTCGAGCCAGGCCAGGGCGCTGGCTTCGATGATGTCGCGGCTGGTGCCGCTGCCCTGGTACTCGACGCCTTCGTGGTGGACGCTCAGCGCCGCCTCGCCCTGCGCGTCCGTGCCCAGGCCGACGCTGTGCACGCTGTAGCTTTCCAGCGACAGCTTGACCCCGGTGGCGTTGGACAGCGCGGCGAACAGCGCGTCCACCGGGCCGTCGCCCAGCGCGCTCTCGCTGACCTTGCGGCCCTCCGGGTTGGACAGCTCCACCTGCGCGCTGGCGCGCTGGCCGCGGTCGCTGATGGTCATCGACGAGAGCCGGTAGCCCTGGCCGACCACGCCGCCGTCGATCAGGCGCTCCAGGTCGTCGTCCTCGACCACGCGCTGCTGTTCGCACAACGCCTTGAACTGTACGAATACCTGGTCGAGCTGCTCGTCCTCCATGGTGTAGCCGAGCGCGCGCAGGCGGTGGCCGACGGCGGCGCGGCCGCTGTGGCGGCCGAGCACCATCTTGGTGTCGGGCCAGCCCACGTCGGAAGGGTTCATGATCTCGTAGGTGCTGCGGTTGCGCAGCATGCCGTGCTGGTGGATGCCCGACTCGTGGGCGAACGCGTTCTGGCCCACGATCGCCTTGTTGCGCTGCACCGGCATGCCGATCAGGCGCTGCAGCAGCTGCGAGGTCGGCACCAGGCGGCGGGTGTCGATGCGGCTGTCGATGTTGTAGAAGGCGTTGCGCACCTTCAGTGCCATCACCAGCTCCTCCAGCGCAGCATTGCCGGCGCGCTCGCCGATGCCGTTGATGGTGCACTCGATCTGGCGCGCGCCGCCCTCCATCGCCGCCAGCGAATTGGCCACGGCCAGGCCGAGGTCGTTGTGGCAGTGGGCGCTGAAGACCACGTCCTTCGCGCCGGGGATGTTCGCGATCATGCGCTCGAACAGGCCGCGGATCTCCTCGGGCGTGGTGTAGCCCAGGGTGTCGGGCACGTTGATGGTGGTGGCGCCGGCCTGGATCGCGACCGCGACCGCATCGTGCAGGAAGTCCTCTTCGGTGCGGGTGCCGTCCTCGGGCGAGAACTCGATGTCGTCGACGAAGCGCTTCGCCATCGCCACGTGGGTGCCGATCGATTCGAGCACCTGGGCCTTGTCCATGCGCAGCTTGTGCTCGCGGTGCAGCGGACTGGTGGACAGGAACACGTGGATGCGCGGCTTCGCGGCGCCTTCCAGGGCGCGCGCCGAGGCCTCGATGTCGCCGGGCAGGCAGCGCGAGAGCACGGCCAGGGTGGTGTTGCGCAGTTCGCGCGCGATCTGCGCGGTGGCCTCGCGATCGGACTGGGAGCTGGCGGGGAAGCCGGTCTCGATGATGTCCACGCCCAGTTCGGCGAGCGCGCGCGCCATCACCACCTTCTGCTGCGGGGTCATGCTGCAGCCCGGGGACTGCTCGCCGTCGCGCAGGGTGGTGTCGAAGATGCGTACGAATCCGGGGGTGGTGTTCATGCGAGGAGTTCCTCGGGAAGATCGCTGTCGATGGTACCCGTTGCGGCCTTCGGCCGCGGGTGCGTTGCATCACGGGCCGGGAGCAGGCCGGCGGGGAGCGGTGTCCGCTCGGCCGCCGGCTGCGGAAGTCGCTCCCGGGCCCGGCGCCGCGGCTTGCGTGGCGGCCGCGGCCGCACCTCCGATAGCAGGGTCGCCAGCACCGCGGCGTCGACGTTGCCGCCCGAGACCACCGCGCACTTGCGCTTGCCGGCCACGCGCTTGCCGGCCGCGAGCGCCAGCGCGCCGGCGCCCTCGGCGATCACGTGTTCCTCGAGCGCCAGCCGCACCAGGGTCTCGCGCAGCTCGGCCTCGCGCACGATCACCACGTCGTCGAGCAGCTCGCGCAGCAGCCGTTCGGTCAGGTAGCCCGGCTCCTTCACCCGCACGCCGTCGGCCAGGGTCGCGCAGGGATCGACCAGTGTCCGGTCGCCCCTGAGCGCGCGGCACATCGCGTCCACGCCCTCGACCTGGGCGCCCACGATGCGCACGCCCTGGGACTTGAGCGCCAGCGCCACACCCGAGGCCAGCCCGCCGCCGCCGATCGGCACCAGCACCACGTCCGGGTTCATGGCCGCCGCGATCTCCAGCCCCACGGTTCCCTGTCCCGCGATCACGTCCGGATCGTCGAAGGCCGACAGCAGGCGGAAGCCGTTCTGGGCCGCGAGTTCCTTCGCGAAGGCCTTGGCCTCGTCGTAGGTCTCGCCGTGCAGGCGTACGGTCGCGCCCCAGTGGGCGACGCCGGCGACCTTGGTGTCCGGCGCGGTCTTCGGCATCACCGTGATCGCCGGGATGCCGAGCCGGTACGCAGCCCAGGCCATGCCCTGTGCATGGTTGCCGGCCGAGGCGGTGATCACGTAGCGGTCGTCGCCGCGCTCGCGCGCGGCCAGCAGCGCGTTGAGCGCGCCGCGCACCTTGTACGACCCGGTGCGCTGCAGGTTCTCCAGCTTGAGCCAGGTGCCGAAGCGTTCGGCGTAATGGGTGGGGGTGACGTCGAGGTACTTGCGCAGCCGTGCCTGGGCCGCCAGCACGTCGCTGGCGGTCACTTCGATGGTGCTGGCTACGGCCGGGTCCATCAGACCGTCGTCAGCCAGTGGCGCCAGGCCGGTTCCCGGCCGCGCACGACGCGACCGTACAGCGCCTGCAGTTCGCGCGTGACCGGGTTGTCGCCGTAGTGGCGGTCCTCGATCTGCGCCACCGGCGCGACCTCGGCCGCGGTGCCGCAGGCGAACACTTCGTCGGCCTGCAGCAGTTCCTCCAGCGACACCGCGCGTGCCTGCGCGCCGGTCAGCTGCAGCAGCGTGTCGCGGGTGATGCCGTCCAGCGCATCGGGATGGGCCACGGCCGTGAGCTCGCCATCGCGCACCATGAACACGTTGGCGCCGGTGCATTCCACCACGCGGCCCTCGCGGTCGGTGAACAGCGCCTCGTCGAAGCCGCGCGCCTTGGCCTCGCGCTTGGCCAGGATCGAATTGACGTACCCGCCGCACAGCTTCAGCGGCGGCAGCGAATCGGCAGGATTGCGGCGCCAGCGCGACACCCCCAAGCGCGCGCGGGTGCCGTTGAGATGCACGTGGGTGGCGGTGGAGGCCACCATCATGTGCGGCACGTGGCCTTCCACGTCGAGCCCGAAGCTGCCCTCGCCGAACCACGCCAGGGGACGGATGTAGGCGTCGCGGTGGCGGTTGGCGCGCAGGGTCGCGAGCACCGCCTCCGCGGCCTGCGCGGGATTGAACGGCAGCGCGAACATCTCCGCGCCGAGGCGCATGCGCTCCAGGTGTTCGGGCAGACGGAACACGGCTGCGCCGTCGTCGGTGGCGTAGGCGCGGACGCCCTCGAACACGCCGCTGCCGTAATGCATCGCGTGCGTGGTCAGGCCGGCCTGCATGGCATCGCCGGGCACCAGCGCGCCATCGAACCAGGCGAGCGGGACGGTGGTGGCGTCGGTTGCCGGGCGCGCGCTCTCGGTCGCGGCGTGGCGGGCGTGGGCGTCGGCGATGGGGGTGACGGTGGCGCTCATGGGATCGGTATCCGGAAAGTGGGGTCAGCGGTCTGGCGTCGTGCGGCGGAGCCGCGTCACGGGCAGGGCTGTACCGATACCGACAGGCAGTCGTACATCTTCGCCAGTTGCTGCTGCAGCGAGGCGTCCGGGCGGTCGCCTTCCACCGTCACCCGCAGCTGCCAGCGATCCCCCCCGGGCTGGGCCTGGCCGTCGAGCGCCAGCGGCCGGAAGCCGCGCCGCTCGGTGGCGCCGATCACGCGCGCCAGCACGCCTTCGGCGCTGCGCAAGGTGAGGTCAAGCTGGTAGCGCATTGTTCGGCTCCTCGGAGGCGGACGAGGCGGACGGGGGCTGCACCGGGTCCGGTTCGCCGGTATCGAGCGTGCCGGCGTCGTCGGGATCCATCATCTGCGCGTTGTTGTGGTTGGGCGGGACCAGCGGCCAGACATTGGCGGCGGTGTCGATGGCCACGTGCAGCAGGGTGGGGCCATCGGCGGCGAGCAGCGCCCGCAGGGCGTCGTCCACGTTCGCGGCCTGGTCGACGTGCAGCGCCTGGATGCCGAACGCGCGCGCGACCTCGGCGAAGTCGGGGTTGTCGGACAGGTCGATCTCCGAATAGCGCTTCTCGAAGAACAGTTCCTGCCACTGCCGCACCATGCCCAGCGCGGAGTTGTCCAGCAGCACGATCTTCACCGGCAGCCGGTAGCGGCGGATGGTCGCCAGCTCCTGGATGTTCATCATGAACGAGCCGTCGCCGCTGACGCACACCACCTGCGCGTTCGGATCCTGCATCTGCGCGCCCATCGCCGCCGGCAGGCCGAAGCCCATCGCGCCGAGCGAACCGCTGGTCAGATGCTGGCGCGGGTGGCTGAAGCGCCAGTGCTGCGCCACCCACATCTGGTGCTGGCCGACGTCGCACGAGACCACCGCGTTCGGCGCCAGTTCGCTCAGGCGCTTGAGCAGCGCCGGCGCGTAGACCTTGTCGCCGGGCGCGTCGTAGCGGGCGGCATGGCGCGAGCGGCGCTCCAGGCAGGTGTCGCGCCAGACCTTGCGCGCGGCGGCGTGGCGGCCTTCCATCTGCGCCGCGAGCGGTGCGGCCAGGCGCGAGAGGCTCTGCGCCAGGTCGCCGGGCACCGACACGTCGGCCGCGCGCAGCTTGCTGATCTCGCAGCCGTCGCCGTCCAGGTGCACCACCCGCGCGTGCGGCGCGAACTCGGCCAGCTTGCCGGTGGCGCGGTCGTCGAAGCGCGCACCCACCACGAACAGCAGGTCGCATTCCTGCACCGCCATGTTCGCCGCTCGGCTGCCGTGCATGCCGAGCATGCCGAGGTTCGACGGATGCCCGGCGGGCAGGGCGCCCAGGCCCTTGAGCGTGAGCACCGTCGGCAGGCCGGTGAGGTCGACGAACTCGCGGAACGCCTCCACCGCATCGCCCAGCACCACGCCGCCGCCGGCGTAGACCACGGGTTTGCGGCATTGGGAGACCAGCGCCGCGGCCTCGTGCAGCGCGGCGTCGGGCGGACCCGGCACCGGTTCGACCGGCAGCGGCGAATGCACCGGCAGATGCGAGGCATCGGCCATCTGCACGTCCTTGGGCAGGTCGATCAGCACCGGCCCCGGGCGCCCGCTGCGGGCGATGCGGAACGCTTCGGCGAACACCCGCGGCAGCTCGTCGACGCTGCGGGGCAGGAAGCTGTGCTTGACGATCGGCAGGGTCATGCCGAACACGTCCAGTTCCTGGAACGCGTCCGTGCCCATCAGGAAGGTGGGCACCTGGCCGGTGAGGACCACCATCGGCACCGAGTCGAACATCGCGTCGGCGATGCCGGTGACGAGGTTGGATGCGCCCGGGCCGGACGTGGCCACGCACACGCCGACGCGTCCGCTGGCGCGGGCATAGCCGTTGGCGGCGAACGCCGCGCCCTGCTCGTGCCGGACCAGTACGTGCTTCAGCGACGCGCCGTGCAGCGCGTCGTAGAACGGCATGATCGTTCCGCCGGGATAGCCGAACAGCGTGTCGACGCCTTCGGCTTCCAGGGCCTGCACCAGCCAGTGCGCACCGTTCATCACGCGGCCTCTTTCTGTTCCTTCGGGGAATTGTCCAGCCACACCATCTTCGCGCGCAGCTGCTTGCCGACCACTTCGATCGGATGGTCGAGGTCGGCCTGCTTGTACCGGTTGTAGTTCGGCAGCCCGGCTTCGTGCTCGGCCACCCAGTTCTTCGTGAACGTACCGTCCTGGATGTCCCTGAGCACTTCGCGCATGCGCTCCTTGGTGCCGGCGTCGATCACTCGCGGGCCGCTGACGTAGTCGCCGTACTGCGCGGTCTCGGAGACGAACTCGAGCATGCGGGTGATGCCGCCCTCGTAGAACAGGTCGACGATCAGCTTCAGCTCGTGCAGCACTTCGTAGTAGGCGATCTCCGGCTGGTAGCCGGCTTCCACCAGCACCTCGAAGCCCGCCTGCACCAGCGACGAGGCCCCGCCGCACAGCACTGCCTGCTCGCCGAACAGGTCGGTTTCGGTCTCTTCCTTGAAGGTGGTCTCGATCAGGTTGGCGCGCGCGCCACCGAGGCCGTCGGCGTAGGCCAGCGCCAGCTGCTTCGCCTTGCCGGTGGGATCCTGGTGCACGGCCCAGATGCAGGGGACGCCGCGGCCGATCTCGTATTCACGGCGCACCAGCGCGCCCGGGCCCTTGGGCGCGACCAGGATCACGTCGAGGTCGTCGCGCGGTTCGATCATGCCGAAGTGCACGTTCAGCCCGTGCGCGAACAGCAGGCAGGCGCCGGGCTTCATGTTCGGCGCCAGCGCCTCGGCGTAGACCTGCCGCTGCACCATGTCGGGCGTGAGCACGGCGACCAGATCGGCCTCCCTCACCGCCTCGGCGGGCGCCTTCACACTGAAGCCGTCGGCCTTGGCCTTGGCCTCGGTGGGGCCGCCCGGGCGCAGCCCGACGGTCACGTCGAAGCCCGAATCGCGCAGGTTGAGCGCATGCGCGCGCCCCTGGCTGCCGTAGCCGACGATGGCGATGCTGGGCTTGGGAAGGGAGGACTGGGTCATGTCTTGTGGTCTCTGCGGTGACGGTGTTGGTTGGAAAACGGCCACGGTGGGCAACAAAAAACCCCGCCCTTGCGGTGCGGGGTTTTGCGATTCGGCGCTTCCTGCTTACGCGCCCGATCGTCCCGCCCCTGTTGGCGAGGTAATAAGCACGAGTACGAGAATGGACGACGCGCTGGCGTCGTGGGCATTCGTGGCAGGGGTGTGGCGTTGCAGCATTGACGCAAACTAAACCGCGCTTTCACGGCTTGTCAAGCGCTGTCGCGACTTAATCCGTTGCCGCGGAAATCGTTGCAACTGTAACGGCGAAAACTCCCCAGAATGCCGCTTTGACGCATTGCGTCATTTCCCCCGCGAAGCTCCATGCCCGAATACCGCTCCAGAACCTCCACCCACGGCCGCAACATGGCCGGCGCGCGCGCGCTGTGGCGCGCCACCGGCATGCGCGACGACGACTTCCACAAGCCCATCGTCGCGATCGCGAACTCGTTCACCCAGTTCGTGCCCGGCCACGTGCACCTGAAGGACCTCGGCCAGCTGGTCGCGCGCGAGATCGAGCGCGTCGGCGGCGTGGCCAAGGAATTCAGCACCATCGCGGTCGACGACGGCATCGCGATGGGCCACGACGGCATGCTGTATTCGCTGCCCAGCCGCGAGGTGATCGCCGACGCGGTCGAGTACATGGTCAACGCTCACTGCGCCGATGCGCTGGTGTGCATCTCCAACTGCGACAAGATCACGCCCGGCATGCTGATGGCCGCGCTCCGGCTCAACGTGCCTACGGTGTTCGTGTCCGGCGGGCCGATGGAGGCGGGCAAGACCGCGCTGGCCGACCACAAGCTCGACCTGGTCGACGCGATGGTGATGGCGGCCGATCCCGAGGCCTCGGACGAGCAGGTGGCCGCGGTCGAGCGCAGCGCCTGCCCGACCTGCGGATCGTGCAGCGGCATGTTCACCGCCAATTCGATGAACTGCCTGACCGAGGCGCTGGGGCTGTCGCTGCCGGGCAACGGCACGGTCCTGGCGACGCATGCGGATCGCGAACAGCTGTTCCTGCGCGCCGGCCGCACCGCGGTGGAACTGTGCCATCGCTGGTACGGCGCGGAGGATCCCGGCGCGCTGCCGCGCGGGATCGCGACCTTCGAGGCGTTCGAGAACGCGATGACGCTCGACATCGCGATGGGCGGCTCGACCAACACCATCCTGCACCTGCTGGCCGCGGCGCAGGAGGGCGGGGTGCCCTTCACGCTGCACGACATCGACCGCCTGTCGCGGCGCGTGCCGCAGCTGTGCAAGGTGGCGCCGAACACCCAGAAGTACCACATCGAGGACGTGCACCGCGCCGGCGGGATCATGGCGATCCTCGGCGAGCTCGCGCGTGGCGGGCTGCTGCACACCCATGTCCCGACTGTGCATGCCGCGAGCCTGGGCGAGGCGATCGCGAAGTGGGATGTCGCCACGGTCGAGGACGAGGCCGTGGCCACGTTCTACCGCGCCGGGCCCGGCGGCATCCCGACCCAGGTCGCCTTCAGCCAGGCCACGCGCTGGGCGACGCTGGATACCGATCGCAGCGAAGGCTGCATCCGCAGCGTCGAACACGCTTATTCGCAGGAGGGCGGGCTGGCCGTGCTCCACGGCAACATCGCCGTCGACGGATGCGTGGTGAAGACCGCCGGCGTCGACGAGTCGATCCACGTCTTCGAAGGCAGCGCGCGCGTCTACGAGAGCCAGGACGCGGCGGTGCAGGGCATCCTCGGCGACGAGGTGAAGCCCGGCGACATCGTGGTGATCCGTTACGAAGGCCCGAAGGGCGGTCCCGGCATGCAGGAGATGCTGTACCCCACCAGCTACCTCAAGTCGAAAGGCCTGGGCAAGCAGTGCGCGCTGTTGACCGACGGACGATTTTCCGGCGGCACCTCTGGACTCTCCATTGGCCACGTGTCACCGGAAGCGGCGGCCGGGGGCAGCATCGGCCTGGTCCGCGACGGCGACCGCATCCGCATCGACATCCCGGTGCGCACGATCGCACTGCTGGTGTCGGACGAGGAACTCGCCGCGCGCCGCGCCGAGCAGGATGCGAAGGGCTGGAAACCCTTGCAGCCGCGCCCCCGCAAGGTCAGCGCTGCGTTGAAGGCCTATGCGCTGCTGGCCACCAGCGCCGACAAGGGCGCGGTGCGCAACCTGGCGCTGCTGGAAGCGGACTGATCGTCCGCTTGCGACCGGCCTGTGCCGCGGACGCGTAGCCCGGGTAAGCGGAGCGCACCCGGGAGAACATACCGAAACAACCCCGGGTGCGCTTACCCGGGCTACGGAGCCACCGCAGGCGTTGAGCCCGTCCTTCGCGATGTACCTCTACAACCCGGCCCGCGCGACCGAGGCCGACGCTTCGGTCCGCACAGACCGGTGCAGGCTCGGGCCATCGCCCGCAGGGGCCGGCCACGCCCCGCCCCGACGCCGGGCGGACCGGCTCATCCCTCCCACTTCGGCAGCTTCTTCTTCACCGCCACGTTCTTCAGCGCCACGTACGCCGGGATCCCGTCCTTGCCGTAGGGCGGCGGCGCTTCGCCGCGGATCAGCGGCTCGAGGTACGCGCGGGCCTTGTCGGTGATCCCGTAGCCGTCGCGCCGGATGAAGCCGGCGGGGAACTTCTTCTCGTGGTTGGCGACCTTGTCGAGCGGCGCGCTGCCGATCTTCCAGCGATACGGCGAATCCGAGCTGCGCACGATCACCGGCATGGTCGCGTTCTGCCCCTTCAGCGCGAACTGCACCGCGGCCTTGCCGACCGCGACCGCCTGGTCGAGGTCGGTCTTCGAGGCGAGGTGGCGGGCGGAGCGCTGCAGGTAGTCCGGCAGGGTCCAGTGGACCTTGAAGCCGAGCTGGTCCTTGACCTTGCCGGCCAGGTACGAGGCCACGCCGCCGAGCTGGGTGTGGCCGAACGAGTCGGTGCCGCCGCCCGAATCGGCGACGAAGCGGCCGTCGGCGGTCTGGATGCCCTCGCTGGCCACGACCACGCAATAGCCCACGCGCGCGACCACCTTCTTCACCTGCTTCAGGAAGTCGCCCTCGTCGTACGGGCGTTCCGGGAACAGGATCAGGTGCGGCGCCTCGTCCGGCCCCTTGCCGGCCAGACCGGCAGCGGCGGCCAGCCAGCCGGCGTGCCGGCCCATCGCCTCGTACACGAACACCTTGGTCGACGTGTCGGCCATCGCGGCGACGTCCAGCGCGGCCTCGCGCACCGATACGGCGGTGTACTTGGCGGCCGAGCCGAAGCCGGGGCAGCAGTCGGTGACGGCCAGGTCGTTGTCGATCGTCTTCGGCACGCCGATGCAGGTCAGCGGATAGCCGAACTCGGCGGCCAGCTTCGACACCTTGTTGGCGGTGTCGGCCGAATCGTTGCCGCCGTTGTAGAGGAACCAGCGCACGTCGTGGGCCTTGAACACCTGCAGCAGGCGTTCGTACTTCGCCCGGTCGGCCTCGACCGACTTGAGCTTGTAGCGGCACGAGCCGAATGCGCCGCCGGGGGTGTGGGCCAGCCCGCGCACGGTGGCCGCGGTTTCCTTCGAGGTGTCCACCAGCTCCTCGCGCAGCGCGCCGAGGATGCCGTTGCGCGCCGCCAGCACCTTCACCTTGCGCGCGCGGGCTTCGGAGATCACCCCCGAGGCGGTGGCGTTGATGACGGCGGTGACACCGCCGGACTGGGAGTAGAGCAGGGTTCCGGAAGCCATATGCGCCCTTGGGATGAGGTCGGTGGATCGGGTCGATGGGTTAAGCTGGCGGCTGAATCCGCGGTCCGGCCGGAGTGTAGCAACCGCCCGCGACCGCCTCCGGTTTCGATCTGGTGGGGAGTCCTCGATGCGATTGGTGTTGTTGGGAGCGCCCGGCTCGGGCAAGGGCACGCAGGCGGCCAGGCTGAAGGAGTACCTGCAGGTACCCCACATCTCGACCGGCGACCTGCTGCGCGCCGAGGTCGCGGCCGGCAGCCCGCTGGGGCTGCAGGCCAAGGAAGTGATGGCCCGCGGCGACCTGGTCAGCGACGAGATCCTGCTGGGCATGCTGCGCGACCGGTTCTCGCGGGAGGACACGCGGGCAGGCTTCATCCTCGATGGCTATCCGCGCAACCTGGCCCAGGCCGCTGCGCTGGACGAACTGCTGGCCAGCCTCGGCCAGAAGTTCGACGCCGCGGTTCAGCTGACTGTCGACAACGAGCAGATCGTCGAGCGCCTGGCCGGCCGGGCCAAGGCCGAAGGGCGCGCGGACGACGCCCCCGACTCCGTGCGCAAGCGCCTGCAGGTGTACGACCAGCAGACCGCGCCGGTGATCGAGTTCTACCGCCAGCACGGCCAGCTGACCGTGGTCGACGGCGTGGGCACGCTGGAGGCGGTGTTCAACCGCATCGTCGAGGCGATCGCGCCGGAGAAGGCAGTCGGCTGAACCGTCGTTCCGTCCACGCCGGCGCGTTTGGGTAAAGTGCGCGGCTGTCACGACGCACGCGGGTCCGCCTTGAAACTGCACATCCTCGGCATCGCCGGTACGTTCATGGGCGGGGTCGCCGCGCTCGCGCGCGAGCTCGGACACGCGGTCGAGGGCAGCGACCAGGCGGTGTACCCGCCGATGTCGACCCAGCTCGAAACGCTCGGCATCGCGCTGTCCCGGGGCTACGACCCGGCGCACATCTCGGCCGACTGCGACACCGTGGTGGTCGGCAACGCGCTCTCGCGCGGCAATCCGGCGGTGGAAGCGGTGCTCGACAGCGGCCGCGCCTACACCTCCGGTGCCGAGTGGCTGCGCGAGCACGTGCTGCCAGGGCGCGACGTGCTCGCCGTCGCCGGCACCCATGGCAAGACCACGACCACTACGATCCTGGCCTTCGCACTGCAGGCGGCGGGGCGCGAGCCGGGGTTCCTGATCGGCGGGGTGGCGGAGGATTTCGGGGTCTCGGCGCGTCTCGGCGGGCCGCAGGTGCCGGCTTCGGACACGACGTCCAGCGGGCACGACCATGCTGCGCGGGCGGCCCCTGACGAGCGCCCGCTGTTCGTGGTCGAGGCCGACGAGTACGACACCGCGTTCTTCGACAAGCGCAGCAAGTTCTTGCACTACCGGCCGCGGGTCGCGATCCTCAACAACCTCGAGTACGACCACGCCGACATCTTTCCCGACGTGGCCGCGATCCAGCGCCAGTTCCACCATCTGGTGCGCACGGTGCCGGGGCGCGGCCGGCTGATCGTCAACGGCCACGACGCGCGGCTGCGCGAAGTGCTGGACATGGGCTGCTGGACCCCGGTGGAGCGCTTCGGCTTCGATCCGGGCTTCGAATGGAGCGCGCGCAAGCTGCGCGAGGACGGCAGCGCGTTCGAAGTGGCGCGCGCGGGCCACGCGGTGGGAACGGTCGAATGGCCGCTGCTCGGCGACCACAACGTGCTCAATGGCCTGGCGGCGCTCGCCGCCTGCGCCGCGGTCGGCGTCGACGTGGCC
Organism: Luteimonas kalidii; assembly: GCF_029887935.1. GTDB lineage: Bacteria > Pseudomonadota > Gammaproteobacteria > Xanthomonadales > Xanthomonadaceae > Luteimonas > Luteimonas kalidii. The sequence continues at coordinate 84,731 of NZ_JARXRO010000018.1, forward strand.
GCGGTGCTGCCCACCCTGGCGCGGTTCCACAGCGTCAAACGGCGCATGGAGCGGCTGGGGCAGGCGCGCGGGATCACCGTGTACGACGATTTCGCCCATCATCCGACCGCGATCGCGACCACGCTCGCGGGGCTGCGTGCGAAGGTGGGCGAGTCCAGGATCGTGGTGGTGATGGAGCCGCGCAGCAACTCGATGCGGCTGGGCGCGCACGCGCAGGCGCTGGCGCCGTCGCTGCGCGATGCGGACGCGGTGGTGTTCCTGGCGCGGCCGGAACTGCCGTGGGATGCCGCGGCGGTGGTGGTGGCGGTGCGGGGCGACGCGCGCGCGGTGGCCGACGTCGATGCGCTGCTGGAGGCGCTGGGCACGCTGGCGCGCGACGGCGACCACGTGGTGTTCATGTCCAACGGCGGCTTCGACGCGGCTCCGCGCCGGTTCCTGGCGCAGCTGCAGGCGGTCTGAGGCGCGATCCGCGGCGGCACGCCTATCGTCTCTGGACGGCGCGTGCGCATGACCCTGCGACGGCAGGGCCGCACACCGCGGGCGCGCACGTCGGCGACAGGGCGCGACGATGATCCGGGCTGTCGTCCCGCAGTCCGGCACCGGAGCCGCCGCCGGGGGACGCCTACCGCTGCGGCGGCCCCTGCGCTGCGCCTAGACTGGTGACATGGCCGAACCGCTCCCGCTGTTTCCACTGCATGCCGTCCTGGTGCCGGGCGCCGCGCTCGGCCTGCGCGTGTTCGAGCCGCGCTACCTCGACCTGGTGCGCGATTGCGGCCGCAATGGCACCGGCTTCGGGGTCTGCCTGATCGCCGGGGGCGAGGAGACCGGCGCGGCCGCGATGCCGATGGCCTGGGGCACCGAGGCCCGGATCGAGGATTTCGACACCGGCCCGGATGGACTGCTGCACCTGCGCCTGCGTGGCGGCCGCCGCTTCCACGTCGCCCGCACCCGGGTGCGGGACAGCGGACTGGTGGTGGCGGACGTGGACTGGCGCGCGCCCGATCCGGTGGCCGAACTGCAGCCGCAGCACGCGCTGCTGGGCGAGGTCCTGCGGCGCATCTTCGACCGCCTTGGCGAAGCCGGTGTGCACATTCCCGAGCCGCGCTTCGACGATGCGGCCTGGGTCGGCTGGCGTCTGGCCGAGCTGCTGCCGTTGACCCTGCCCCAGCGCCAGCAGCTGCTGCAGGAAGACGATCCCGACCTGCGCCTGGACGAGCTGCTACGGCTCCTGTCCTGACCCGACTGCGTCGGTGCGCAGCCGCAGTACCGGCGCCCCGCTGTGCGGATGGACCGATTCGCGCACCGGGAACCCGGTGACCGAGCGCCGCAGGGCGACATAGGCGGCATCGTCGTCGACCACCGGGAGCCAGATCCCGAACAGGCCCGACAGCGGCCGCTGGTATTCCAGGGTCTGGGTCACGCCGATCCACAGCGGGGTGCCGTCCGCCAGCCGCGCCGGCGCGCGCCACAGCCTCAGCGTCTGCAACCGGCCGTCGCCGGCGGGACGCCGCAGCAGCAGCGCCTCGGCCTCGGAGCCGAGCGTGGCCGGCAGCACCGGCTGCAGGCCGGGCGGTGCGTCGTCGTCGAGCAGGCCCAGGGTCGCGGTCCAGTCCGCCTGCGGCTGCGCGCGCCAGCCCAGGCTGCGCAGATGCCCGCGTAGCGGCTCCAGCGGGCCGGCCACCTGCACGTCGAGCGCCCAGCGCCGGCTGGCATCGCGCTCCCGACGCTGGGCGGGCAGCTGTACCCAGTCGCGGTTCCACCAGGCGTCGCGTTCCAGCACGCGGGCCGGTTCGGGCACGGTGAAGCGCGCCAGCAGCGGGTCGACCGCCTTGGGCGCGTGCCACAGCGCCGCGACGGCGAAGCTCAGGTAGAAGATCGCGGCCAGCGGCCGCATCCAGAACGAACGCGCCACATGGCGCCGGTAGGCGATGCCCAGCACCAGCAGCCAGACGATGCCCAGCAGCATCCCGCCGACCACGTCGCTGAGCCAGTGCGCGCCCAGGTACAGCCGCGCGAAGCCGAGCAGCGCGCCGACCAGCCCGGCGAGCATGTACGGCCACACCCGGCTGCGGCCGGGCAGTTCACGCGCGATCAGCACCGCGAAGAAGCCGAATGCGATCGTGGTCATCGTCACCGACACCGACGGGAAGCCGAAGCCGCTGTGCGCGGTCGGCGGCAGCGGCATGTCGATCAGCTTCGCCAGGCCCGTGGTCAGCACCAGCCCGAAGGTCAGCGCGGCGACCCAGTGCGCCGCGGCGATCCAGCGTCGCCGCCACAGCAGCCAGCCCAGCGCGAGCGTGGCCGCCGGCAGCAGCACCTCCCAGTCGCCGATCGAGGCCAGCCCCGCCATCAGCCGGTCGGCCAGCGGGTTGCGCAGTTCGTACATCGCGCCGAACACGGTCAGGTCCAGCGCCAGCGGCTCGCCGCGCATCCACACCGTGCCCAGCAGGGCGAACCAGGCCCAGCCGATCGCCAGCAGGCAGGCCGCCAGCACCGCCAGCGACGCCGATTCGGGCCGGTTGGGATCGATCAGCGCCGCCGCATAGCGGCCCAGGCGCGGATGCGCGCGGGTCCAGCGCAGCGCGCGCGCGAGCAGGTCGTTGGCGTGGCGGTCGAACCAGCGGTAGGTGTAGAGCACGCCCGCCCAGGCCAGGGCGAGCACCAGCAGCAGTCCGCCCAGCACCAGCACCAGACGGTCGGCGACCGCGGCCACCGCATCGTAGGAGGCGCCGAAGATCCACCCGGGCGCGAGGAAGCTGGCGGCCCACAGGAAGCACGCGACCAGGCTCATCGGTACGTAGCGCCGCAGCGGCATGTGCAGCATGCCGGCGATCGCCGGCACGAACGCTCGGATCGCGCCGACGAAGCGCGCGATCAGGATGCCCTTGATGCCGTGGCGGCGGAACACCAGTTCGCCGCGGTCGAGCAGCTGGGGATAGCGGCGGAACGGCCAGTGCTCGCGCAGCTGCGGCCCCCAGCGATGGCCGACCCAGTAACCGATGCCGTCGCCTGCGAAGGCGCCCAGCGCCGCGCAGGTGACCGCATAGGTGCCGTCGATATGCCCCAGCCCGATCAACGCCCCGATCGCGAACAGCAGCGGCAGCGCGGGCACCAGGATGCCGAGCACGACGACTGCATCGCAGAAGGCGATCAGAAAGATCAGACCGCCGGCCGCGACCGGGTGCGCGCTGATCCAGGCGAGCGTGGCGTCGAACCAGCCGGAGTCCATCGACGAATTATGACAGCCGCCCCTGACTGTCCGCCTACACTGTGGCGATGGATCGCCACGCCACCGAGTCCCGGGCACTGAAGGCCGACAGCTTCGGCCGGATCTCGCTCATGCGCGGTGCCGGCGGCGCCTTCGTGCGCCGCGACCTGGCCCATGTTCCCTGGTGGCTGCGCCTGCCCGCGTGGTGGCTGGCCCGGCGCGAGGCGCGCGCGCTGCAGCGCGTGGCGGGCATGGCCGACGTACCCCGGCTGCTGGACTGGGACGGGCGACGGCTCGATCGCAGCTTCATGGCCGGTGACGCGATGTACCAGCGTCCACCGCGCGGCGATCTCGACTACTTCCGGCGCGCGCGCAGGCTGCTGCAGGCGCTGCACCGTCGCGGCGTCGCCCACAACGACCTGGCCAAGGAAGCGAACTGGCTGGTGCTCGAGGACGGGCGGCCGGCCCTGATCGACTTCCAGCTCGCCACGCTCGGCGATCCGCGTTCGCGCTGGATGCGGCTGCTGTTCCGCGAGGACCTGCGCCACCTGCTCAAGCACAAGCGCATGTACTGCCGGGAATCGCTCACGCCGGTCGAGCGCCGGGTGCTCAGGCGCAACTCCTGGGTGCGCGACCTGTGGTTCCGCACCGGAAAGCCGGTCTACCGCTTCGTGACGAGGCGGATCCTCAAGTGGGAAGACAACGAGGGGCAGGGTCCGAAGCCGTGAGCGCACGCTGCAGGACGGGTGTCGAAAGCGAAGAGGACAGCCGGCGGGACGGGGATGGCGTAGGCTCGGGCTCCGACATCCCGAGGCCGCATCGCCATGCCCGCGCTGACCGGAAAGACCCTGTTCATCACCGGCGCCTCGCGCGGCATCGGCCTGGCGATCGCGCTGCGCGCCGCGCGCGACGGCGCCAACGTGGCGATCGCTGCGAAATCCGCCGTGCCCAACCCCAGGCTGCCCGGCACCATCCACAGCGCCGCGCGCGCGGTCGAGGAGGCGGGCGGACGCGCGCTGGCGCTGCGCTGCGACATCCGCGAGGAGGCGCAGGTGCGCGAGGCGGTGGCGCGTACCGTCGAGGCCTTCGGCGGACTCGACATCCTGGTCAACAATGCCAGCGCGATCTGGCTGCGCGGCACGCTCGACACGCCGATGAAGCGCTTCGACCTGATGCAGCAGGTCAATGCCCGCGGCACCTTCCTCTGTGCGCAGGCGTGCCTGCCGCACCTGCTGCAGGCGGCCGACCCGCACATCCTCACCCTGTGCCCCCCGCCGTCGCTGGATCCGAAGTGGTGGGCGCCGCATACCGGCTACACCCTGGCCAAGATGGGCATGAGCTTCGTCACGCTGGGGCTGGCGGCCGAGTTCGCCGACCGCGGCATCGCCATCAACGGGCTCTGGCCGCGCACGCTGATTGCCACCGACGCGCTGGCGATGATCCCGGGCGTGGTGCCCGGCAATGGACGCGCGCCGGCGATCATGGCCGATGCCGCGCATGCGGTGCTCTCGCGCCCGTCTGCCGGATTCACGGGCCGCTTCCTGATCGACGACGAAGTGCTGCGCGAGGCGGGCGTCACCGACCTGTCGGGCTACGCGGTCGATCCCGCGCAGCCGTTGCTGCCGGACCTGTTCCTCGATTGAGTTCGCCGTCCAAGACCGTCCGCATGCGGCCATGATCTTCTTGCGATCCGGGGCAGTCGGCGCGATCTTGACTGCCGTGCCACCGTCCGGGTCCCGATGACAGGGACGCCTCGCGCCGCGTCGCCCGGGCTTCGACCGCTTCGCCGCCAACCCCACGAGCTGCCCACCATGAAATACCTGCACGCGATGATCCGCGTCCACGACCTGGACGCCACCAGCCGCTTCTTCACCGATGGCCTCGGCCTGCGCCAGACCCGGCGCATGGACAACGAGGCCGGCCGCTTCACGCTGGTCTACTTCGGCGCGCCGGAGAACCCGGAGGCCGAGATCGAGCTGACATACAACTGGCCGCCCGCCGACGGCTCACCGCCCGAGGACTACGGCAGCGCGCGCAATTTCGGCCACCTCGCCTTCGCCGTCGACGACATCTACGCGCTGTGCGCGCACCTGCAGTCGCAGGGCGTGACCATCCTGCGCCCGCCGCGCGACGGCCGCATGGCATTCGTGCGCACGCCGGACCTGATCTCGATCGAACTGCTGCAGAAGGGCGCGGCGCTGGCGCCGGCCGAACCCTGGGCGTCGATGCCCAACACCGGCAGCTGGTAGCCCGCGTGCCGCGGCCCGCGCGTGGCCGCGTCGGACGCGGCACAATGACCGGCCCCGTCCGCAGCCCCCCACGCGCATGATCCCGTCCAGCCAGACCGCCGACCTCGTCGCCCTCGGGCAGCAGCGCTACCTGCCGGTCTACCGGCAGCGGGCGATGGTGCTCGATCGCGGCCAGGGCGCGCGGCTCTGGGATGTCGACGGCCGCGACTACGTCGACTTCGCCGCCGGCATCGCGGTCTGCAGCCTCGGCCATGCCGATCCCGACCTCGTCGCCGCGCTGACCGAGCAAGCCGGGCGGCTGTGGCACACCAGCAACGTCTTCCACAGCGAGCCGCCGCTGCGCCTGGCGGCGGAACTGGCGGAGGCCTCGCGCTTCGCCGAGCGCGTGTTCCTGTGCAACTCCGGCGCCGAGGCCAACGAGGCGGCAATCAAACTGGTGCGCAAGTGGGCCACCGCGCAGGGGCGCGAGCCGGCGCGCCGGGTGATCGTCAGTTTCCGCGGCAGTTTCCACGGCCGCACGCTGGCGGCGGTCACCGCTACGGCGCAGCCCAAGTACCAGGCCGGCTACGAGCCACTGCCCGGCGGCTTCCGCTACGTCGACTTCAACGACGCCACCGCGCTGGAAGTCGCCATGGCCGCCGGCGACGTCGCCGCAGTGCTGGTCGAACCGGTGCAGGGCGAGGGTGGGGTGATGCCCGCCGCGCCCGGCTTCCTGCGCGGTGTGCGCGAACTGTGCGATCACCACCGCGCGCTTCTGGTGCTGGACGAGATCCAGTGCGGCATGGGTCGCACCGGGACCCTGTTCGCGCACTGGCAGGACGAGGTGGTGCCGGACATCGTGACCCTGGCCAAGGCGCTGGGCGGCGGGTTCCCGGTCGGCGCGCTGCTGGCCGGGCCGAAGGTCGCCCGGGCGATGCAGTTCGGCGACCACGGCACCACCTTCGGCGGCAATCCGCTGGCGGCGGCCGTGGCGCGCGTGGCCCTGCGCAAGCTCGCCTCGCCCGGGATCATGGCCAATGTCTCGCGCCAGTCCACTGCCCTGCGCACGGGCCTGGAGGAACTGAACCGCGAACTGGGCCTGTTCTCGGAGGTGCGCGGACGTGGCCTGATGCTCGGCGCCGTCCTGGCGCCGGCGCATGCGGGCCGCGCCGGCGAACTGCTCGACCGCGCCGCGGCGCAGGGCCTGCTGCTGCTCCAGGCGGGCCCGGACGTGTTGCGCTTCGTGCCGCCGCTGAACATCGACGACGCCGCGCTGCACGACGGCCTGCAGCGCCTGGGCGCGGCCTTGCGCTGAGCCGCGACGGCCCGTCGTTCGCCCGCCCCGGACTCAGTCGTGCGGCAGGGTGCGGCCGCACTTGCGGCAGTGCCAGGCGTCGGCCTCGTGGTCGGGCAGCCCGCACTCGGTGCAGCGCACCTGGCGTCGCCGCGGCTGCAGCGAGCGCGCCAGTTCGGCGGTGTAGATGCCGGTAGGCACGGCGATGATGCTGTAGCCGATCACGATCAGCACCGAGGTCACGAATCGCCCGAACGGCGTGCCCGGTGCGATGTCGCCGAAGCCCACCGTGCCGACGGTCACGATCGCCCAGTACATGCCGGTCGGGATGCTGGTGAAGCCGTGCTCCGGCCCTTCCACCACGTACATCAGTGCACCGAAGATGACGACGATGGTCACCAGGGTGGCGATGAACACGAAGATCTTGCGCCGGCTGCGCTGCAGCGCGTCGAGCAGCACCCCGGCCTCGCTGGAGTACTGCACCAGCTTCAGCACCCGGAACACGCGCAGCAGCCGCAGCGCGCGGATCACCGCGAACGAGGTGCTGGCCGGGAACAGCAGCGACAGGAAGGTGGGCAGGATCGCGAGCAGATCGATCACCCCATAGAAACTGCGCGCATAGCGCCAGGGTCGCTTCACCACCCACAGCCGCACCGCGTACTCGACGGTGAAGGCCAGCGTGAACACCCACTCGGCCGCGTACAGCCACAGGTGCCAGCGCTGCTTGATCGCGGGCACGCTGTCGAGCAGCACGACCGCTACGCTGGCGAGGATCACCGCGATCAGCACCAGGTCGAAGTTGCGCTCGTCCGGTGCGTCGTGGTGGAAGATGCGCCGGAACCAGCGGTAGCGCGCGCCTTCGGTCGAGGCGGGCAGGTACTCCTTCTCGAACAGGCTCCCGCCTGCAGCCGGTGCCGCGGTGCCGGATTCAGCCGGTATGGTCATCGGCCAGGCTCCGGAATGCCTCGCGCGCGGCCGCCAGGGTCGCGTCCACCACGCCCTCGTCATGCGCGCTCGACACGAAGCCGGCCTCGAACGCCGATGGCGCGAGGAACACGCCGCGCGCCAGCATCGCGTGGAAGAAGCGGTTGAATGCGGCCGTATCGCAGGCCACCGCCTGCGCATAGGTATCCACGATGGTCTCGGTGGTGAAGAACAGGCCGAACATCGCGCCGACCCGGGTGGTCGTGAAGGCCATCCCCGCTTCGCGCGCGGCCGCCTCCAGGCCGTCGCACAAGGCGTGCGTGGTCGCCTCGAGGCGGGCGTGGAAGCCGGGCTCGGACACCAGTTCGAGCATCGCCAGGCCCGCGGCCATGGCCACCGGATTGCCGCTGAGCGTGCCGGCCTGGTACACCGGTCCGGACGGCGCGACCTGTTCCATCAGTTCACGCCGGCCGCCGTAGGCGCCCACCGGCATGCCGCCACCGATGATCTTGCCGAACGTGCTCAGGTCGGGCGTCACGCCATAGCGCGCCTGCGCGCCGCCGAGCGCAACCCGGAAGCCGGTCATCACCTCGTCGAAGATCAGCAGCGTGCCATGGCGCGTGCACAGCTCGCGCAGGTGCCGAAGGTAGCCGTCGCGCGGCGGCAGGCAGTTGGCGTTGCCGACCACCGGTTCGATGATCAGTGCGGCGATGTCGCCGCCGGCGGTGTCGAACAGCGCCGAGGCGGCGTCGAAGTCGTTGTAGGGCAGGGTGAGGGTCAGGTCGGCCAGCGCCTTGGGCACGCCTGGCGAGGTCGGAACGCCAAAGGTCAGCGCGCCACTGCCGGCCTTGACCAGGAAAGAATCGCCATGGCCGTGGTAGCAGCCTTCGAACTTCACGATCCGGCTGCGCCCGGTGGCGCCGCGCGCGAGGCGGATCGCCGACAGCGTCGCCTCGGTGCCGGAATTGACCATGCGCACCATCTCGCACGAGGGCACCAGCCTGGCGAGGGTTTCGGCCATGGTCACCTCGGCAGCGCATGGCGCGCCGAACGAGAGGCCGTCGCCGATCGCGCGCTGCACCGCCTCGCGGACGTGCGGATGGTTGTGGCCGACGATCATCGGGCCCCACGAGCCGACGTAGTCGACATAGCGGTTGCCGTCGACGTCGTACAGGTACGGGCCATCCGCGCGGGCGACGAAGAACGGTTCGCCGCCGACCGACTTGAATGCCCGCACGGGCGAATTGACGCCGCCGGGCAGGCGCGCGCGCGCGCGCTGGAACAGGGCGTGCGAGTGATCGTGGTTCATCGTGTGCGGGGCATCTGTCGGGGAGGCGGGAGGAAGAGCGGTTGGACGGCCGGCGGGGACGGAACGACGGTGTTCAGCGCCGGCACGTGTCGCGCGGCTGCGCGAACGCTTGCAGGTACGCCTGCGCCGCGGCCCTGGGATCGGAAGCACCGAACACCCCGTTGACCACGGCCAGCAGGTCGGCGCCGGCCGCGACCAGGCCGGGTGCATTGTCGACCGTGATGCCGCCGATCGCCACCCGCGGCACGCCCAGGCCGGCCGCCGCGCGCAGGAGGTCGGGGCTGGCGCGACGGGTGGTGGCCTTGGTCGCGGTCGGGAAGAAGGCGCCGAACGCCACGTAGCTGGCGCCCGCGTCGACCGCGCGGCGCGCGCGTTCGAGCGCGTCGTAGCAGGACGCGCCGAGGATGGCGCCGCGCCCCAGGGCCGCGCGCGCGGCTTGCAGGTCGCCGTCGTCCTCGCCCAGATGCGCGCCGTCGGCGCCGCTCTCGGCCGCGAGTCGCCAGTCGTCGTTCACGATCAGCGGGACGCCGGCGGCGCGGCACGCGGGCAGCAGCGCCGCGACCTGGGTACGACGCAGTGCGGGCGTGGCTGTCTTGTGCCGGTACTGCAGCCAGGTGGCATGCGGCAGCACGTGCACGACCAGCGCCAGAAGGGCACCGGTGTCGTCGACATCGGGTGTCACCGGATACAGCCCGCGCACGCGGGCTGCGGCGTCCCCGGTCGTTTCGCCCTCACGCGGGGAATGGGACAATGGCATGCATCCTCCTGAGCCTTCGAGCGCATTATCCGATGAACGACACGCCCTACCGCAGCTGGATGTGCGTGGTCTGCGGCTTCGTCTACGACGAGGCGGCGGGCCTGCCGGACGACGGCATCGCGCCCGGTACGCGCTGGGAAGACGTGCCCGAGACCTGGACATGCCCGGATTGCGGCGTCACCAAGGATGATTTCGAGATGGTCGCCCTGTAGCGCGGCGATCCTCCGCCGCGGCGCGTCAGTGCAGGCGGCCGGTGCGCGACCCCGCCTCGATCAGCCGCATGCGGACCTGCGACGCGTCGTCCGCGCGCGGCTGCCGCAGCAGATAACGGTGCAGGTCCTCGCGCGCGCCGGCCAGGTGACCGAGTTCGAGGTATCCCAGGCCGCGGTCGCGCAGGCCCTCGGGGTTGTCGGGCAGCAGCCGCAGTACGCGATCCGCGCTGCGCGTCGCGCGTTCCCAGTCGCCACGCTCCTGGTAGACCCCGTGCAGGTTGCGCAGCACCCGCACCAGGATCGCGCGGTTCGACGCCGGGTACAGGATCTGCGAGAGCGCGTCGTCGTCCGGCACCTCCCCGCCCAGATGCGTGCGCGCCCGCTGGCGCAGCTCGTCGACGTCGAGCGGGCGCCCGCGGTTGAACGGATCCATCACCAGCACGCCGTCGTCCACCGGCAACCGCACCAGGAAATGCCCGGGAAACGACACCCCGTCCAGCGGCAGTCCGACCTCGCGCGCCACCGCCATCTGCACCAGCGCCAGCGAGATCGGATTGCCCAGCCGGCGCTCGAACACCTGGTTGAGATAGCTGTTGCGCGGGTCGTAGTACTCGTCGTGATTGCCCGCGTAGCCGACCTCCTCGAACAGGTACCGGTTGATCGCGCGCATCTTCAGGGCCGGGTGCGATTCGCGGTCGATCACACCGCGGATGTGCGAGGCATGGCCCTGTACCTGCAGCGCGTAGCGGCGCGGCTCGAGCTCCGGATACTCGTCGCGTGCGATCAGCAGGGCCACGCCCAGCAGCGGCAGCGCATCGTCGTCGAGCCCGGCCAGCGCGTCCCAGCGGGGCAGGGGGTTGTTCGCGTCCATGCCTGCAAGACTGCGCTGGCCGGGCACGGGGCGCAAGCTCACGGGCGACGCATCAGGGCGTGGGCTGCAGCGCGCGCGAAAGCCGCATGCGCGTGCCGTCGCTCAACTGCAATCGCGCCGCCTCACCGGCGTTGAGCTCCAGCACATAGCGCGCAGGGGCGTCGCTCGGGTACGTCGGACACGCGTTGCCCGCGGAGCACGGTGGCACGTCGCGCCGCTGCGAGACCAGCGTCAGGCCGGCGTCGAAGTACAGGATGTCGAGCGCGATGCGCGTGTTCTTCATCCAGTAGGCCAGAGGCTCTTCGCGCTCGTGCACGAACAGCATGCCGGTGCCCTCCGCGAGCGTGTCGCGGAACATCAGGCCGCGCGCGCGTTCGGCATCGTCGTCCGCCACCTCCACCGCATACCGCTTTCCGCCCAGCTCGACCCAGTTGGGATCGGCGCTGGCGCAGGCGGACAGACCAAGCGTCAGCGCAAGCGCGGCGAAGCGTCGAATCAGGGACATGTCGGCATCCTTCGTGGCGTCAGACCGCAACATCGGACAGTGCCCCGGGACGCGTCAAGGCGTGAAGATGCGGAAGGGGGCTATGCAAGCCGATTGCGATTGTGCAGAATGCGCGCCCCGCATCACCGGGGCCACGCAGCGGCAACGCCGCAAGGCCCTCCGGGCCGGAAAATTCCCTCTCGCAGGGTGTTGACGGACCGGAAAAACGGGCTAGAATGTGCGGCTCCCTTCGACGAAACGCCCAGCCGGGCGCCAAGCTGAAGGGAAGTCAAAAACCCCTTCACGGGGTGTTGACGAAAGCAAAAACCGCGCTATCATGTGCGGCTCCCTGAGGCGAAACGCCGAAGGGTACGGAAGCGAGGCGCTGAGGCCTGTTTCCAACGATCTTTGACAGTGTGCGCAGGTGACTTGTGCGGGCGTCTGGCAGGTGGATGACTGTCCATCTTGCAGACGTTCGTAACAGAGCAACAAGTCAATTCAAATGCAGTAATGCAAGCGAGTAATTTGGAGCTCGGGACGACGACTGCACTCGAAATATTTGGACGCAAGTCCAGAAAACTTTAAGTGAAGAGTTTGATCCTGGCTCAGAGTGAACGCTGGCGGCAGGCCTAACACATGCAAGTCGAACGGCAGCACAGGGGAGCTTGCTCCCTGGGTGGCGAGTGGCGGACGGGTGAGGAATACGTCGGAATCTGCCTTTTTGTGGGGGATAACGTAGGGAAACTTACGCTAATACCGCATACGACCTTCGGGTGAAAGTGGGGGACCGCAAGGCCTCACGCAGATAGATGAGCCGACGTCGGATTAGCTAGTTGGCGGGGTAAAGGCCCACCAAGGCGACGATCCGTAGCTGGTCTGAGAGGATGATCAGCCACACTGGAACTGAGACACGGTCCAGACTCCTACGGGAGGCAGCAGTGGGGAATATTGGACAATGGGCGCAAGCCTGATCCAGCCATGCCGCGTGGGTGAAGAAGGCCTTCGGGTTGTAAAGCCCTTTTGTTGGGAAAGAAATCTTTCCGGTTAATAACCGGAGAGGATGACGGTACCCAAAGAATAAGCACCGGCTAACTTCGTGCCAGCAGCCGCGGTAATACGAAGGGTGCAAGCGTTACTCGGAATTACTGGGCGTAAAGCGTGCGTAGGTGGTTCGTTAAGTCTGATGTGAAAGCCCTGGGCTCAACCTGGGAATTGCATTGGATACTGGCGGGCTAGAGTACGGTAGAGGGTAGTGGAATTCCTGGTGTAGCAGTGAAATGCGTAGAGATCAGGAGGAACATCCGTGGCGAAGGCGACTACCTGGACCAGTACTGACACTGAGGCACGAAAGCGTGGGGAGCAAACAGGATTAGATACCCTGGTAGTCCACGCCCTAAACGATGCGAACTGGATGTTGGGTTCAACTAGGAACTCAGTATCGAAGCTAACGCGTTAAGTTCGCCGCCTGGGGAGTACGGTCGCAAGACTGAAACTCAAAGGAATTGACGGGGGCCCGCACAAGCGGTGGAGTATGTGGTTTAATTCGATGCAACGCGAAGAACCTTACCTGGCCTTGACATCCACGGAACTTTCCAGAGATGGATTGGTGCCTTCGGGAACCGTGAGACAGGTGCTGCATGGCTGTCGTCAGCTCGTGTCGTGAGATGTTGGGTTAAGTCCCGCAACGAGCGCAACCCTTGTCCTTAGTTGCCAGCACGTAATGGTGGGAACTCTAAGGAGACCGCCGGTGACAAACCGGAGGAAGGTGGGGATGACGTCAAGTCATCATGGCCCTTACGGCCAGGGCTACACACGTACTACAATGGGAAGGACAGAGGGCTGCAAACCCGCGAGGGCAAGCCAATCCCAGAAACCTTCTCTCAGTCCGGATCGGAGTCTGCAACTCGACTCCGTGAAGTCGGAATCGCTAGTAATCGCAGATCAGCATTGCTGCGGTGAATACGTTCCCGGGCCTTGTACACACCGCCCGTCACACCATGGGAGTTTGTTGCACCAGAAGCAGGTAGCCTAACCGCAAGGAGGGCGCTTGCCACGGTGTGGCCGATGACTGGGGTGAAGTCGTAACAAGGTAGCCGTATCGGAAGGTGCGGCTGGATCACCTCCTTTTGAGACTAAAGACAGCTAATTGCCTGTCGGACGTCCGCACAAGTAACCTGCACAATCCGCACAACAGAAACAGACTGGGTCTGTAGCTCAGGTGGTTAGAGCGCACCCCTGATAAGGGTGAGGCCGGTGGTTCGAGTCCTCCCAGACCCACCACTTGGGGCCTTAGCTCAGCTGGGAGAGCACCTGCTTTGCAAGCAGGGGGTCGTCGGTTCGATCCCGACAGGCTCCACCAGCCTCTGTTTCGCCTGGATTGCGCGCACACTAAAGATCAGAAATGCATCGACGTTGAAGTCGGTGCATGTTCTTTGAAAAATAGGGAAGTAGCGAGCGTTTGAGACGAATCCGTCCAGACGTGTCGTATGAGGCTAAGGCGGGAATCGAGAGATTCCTTATTTGAGTCGTTGCAATATTCGCGTCCGTGGCTTGTAACCACGGGCACTGCAACCCCGAGGCGACTTGGGGTTATATGGTCAAGCGAATAAGCGCACACGGTGGATGCCTTGGCGGTCAGAGGCGATGAAGGACGTGGCAGCCTGCGAAAAGTGTCGGGGAGCTGGCAACAAGCTTTGATCCGGCAATGTCCGAATGGGGAAACCCACCCCGCAAGGGGTATCGTGCAGTGAATACATAGCTGTACGAGGCGAACGCGGTGAACTGAAATATCTAAGTAACCGTAGGAAAAGAAATCAACCGAGATTCCCTTAGTAGTGACGAGCGAACGGGGATTAGCCCAAAAGTCGATTTGGTTCTAGCAAAAAGGCCTGGAAAGGCCTGCCATAGATGGTGACAGCCCAGTATGCGAAAGGGCCATTTCGATGAAATTGAGTAGGGCGGGGCACGAGAAACCCTGTCTGAACATGGGGGGACCATCCTCCAAGGCTAAATACTCCTGACCGACCGATAGTGAACCAGTACCGTGAGGGAAAGGCGAAAAGAACCCTGGTGAAGGGAGTGAAATAGACCCTGAAACCGTGTGCGTACAAGCAGTAGGAGCCCTTCGGGGTGACTGCGTACCTTTTGTATAATGGGTCAGCGACTTATTGTCTGTGGCGAGCTTAACCGTATAGGGGAGGCGAAGGGAAACCGAGTCTGATAAGGGCGCATAGTCGCAGGCAATAGACCCGAAACCGGGTGATCTAGTCATGCCCAGGGTGAAGGTACCGTAACAGGTACTGGAGGCCCGAACCCACTCCCGTTGCAAAGGTAGGGGATGAGGTGTGATTAGGAGTGAAAAGCTAATCGAACCCGGAGATAGCTGGTTCTCCTCGAAAGCTATTTAGGTAGCGCCTCATGTGAATCCTCTCGGGGGTAGAGCACTGTCATGGCTAGGGGGTCATTGCGACTTACCAAACCATTGCAAACTCCGAATACCGAGACGGACTGCATGGGAGACACACGGCGGGTGCTAACGTCCGTCGTGAAAAGGGAAACAACCCAGACCCACAGCTAAGGTCCCAAATTTTGTGCTAAGTGGGAAACGATGTGGAAAGGCACAGACAGCCAGGAGGTTGGCTTAGAAGCAGCCACCCTTTAAAGAAAGCGTAATAGCTCACTGGTCGAGTCGGTCTGCGCGGAAGATTTAACGGGGCTAAGCACAGAACCGAAGCTTGGGGTGCATAACTTGTTATGCGCGGTAGAGGAGCGTTCCGTAAGCCTGCGAAGCGGGATTGAGAAGTCCCGTGGAGGTATCGGAAGTGCGAATGCTGACATGAGTAACGATAATGCGGGTGAAAAGCCCGCACGCCGAAAGCCCAAGGTTTCCTTGCGCAACGTTAATCGACGCAGGGTGAGTCGGCCCCTAAGGCGAGGCAGAAATGCGTAGTCGATGGGAAGCTGGTTAATATTCCAGCACCTCGCGTAAGTGCGATGGAGGGACGGAGAAGGTTAGGCAGGCCGGGCGTTGGTTGTCCCGGTGAGAGAGTTGAGGCGGTGCCCTTAGGCAAATCCGGGGGCGCAACGTTGAGACTAAGGACGAGTCCATTAGGACGAAGCTGCTGATATCACGCTTCCAGGAAAAGCTCCTAAGCTTCAGCTTACGCAGACCGTACCGTAAACCGACACAGGTGGGTAGGATGAGAATTCTCAGGCGCTTGAGAGAACTCGGGTGAAGGAACTAGGCAAAATAGCACCGTAACTTCGGGAGAAGGTGCGCCTCTTCTGGTGAATAGCTGGGGGAGGCCGAAGTGACCAGGCCGCTGCGACTGTTTATCAAAAACACAGCACTCTGCAAACACGAAAGTGGACGTATAGGGTGTGACGCCTGCCCGGTGCCGGAAGGTTAATTGATGGGGTCAGCCGCAAGGCGAAGCTCTTGATCGAAGCCCCGGTAAACGGCGGCCGTAACTATAACGGTCCTAAGGTAGCGAAATTCCTTGTCGGGTAAGTTCCGACCTGCACGAATGGCGTAACGACAGCGGCGCTGTCTCCACCCGAGACTCAGTGAAATTGAAATCGCTGTGAAGATGCAGCGTTCCCGTGGCAAGACGGAAAGACCCCGTGAACCTTTACTATAGCTTTACACTGAACGTTGAGTTCGTCTGTGTAGGATAGGTGGGAGGCTGTGAAGTGCTAGCGCTAGCTGGCATGGAGCCATCCTTGAAATACCACCCTGTCGTGCTTGACGTTCTAACCTGGGCCCGTAATCCGGGTCGGGGACCGTGTATGGTGGGTAGTTTGACTGGGGCGGTCTCCTCCCAAAGAGTAACGGAGGAGCTCGAAGGTACGCTCAGCGCGGTCGGACATCGCGCACTGTGTGCAAAGGCATAAGCGTGCTTGACTGCAAGATCGACGGATCAAGCAGGTACGAAAGTAGGACTTAGTGATCCGGTGGTTCTGTATGGAAGGGCCATCGCTCAACGGATAAAAGGTACTCCGGGGATAACAGGCTGATACCGCCCAAGCGTCCATAGCGACGGCGGTGTTTGGCACCTCGATGTCGGCTCATCACATCCTGGGGCTGTAGTCGGTCCCAAGGGTATGGCTGTTCGCCATTTAAAGTGGTACGCGAGCTGGGTTCAGAACGTCGTGAGACAGTTCGGTCCCTATCTGCCATGGGCGTTGGAGATTTGAGAGGGGCTGCTCCTAGTACGAGAGGACCGGAGTGGACGAACCTCTGGTGTTCCGGTTGTCACGCCAGTGGCATTGCCGGGTAGCTATGTTCGGAAGCGATAACCGCTGAAAGCATCTAAGCGGGAAGCGCGCCTCAAGATGAGATCTCCCGGGACACAAGTCCCCTAAAGGAACCATCAAGACCAGGTGGTTGATAGGCTGGGTGTGTAAGCGCAGTAATGCGTTGAGCTAACCAGTACTAATGATCCGTGCGGCTTGACCATATAACCTCAAGTGGCCTTGGACTCTGCGATACGTCGCGGACGTTCGGACCAAACCAGTTCGCTACTTCCCTACCCAATGAGAGCGTGAGCGCTGCTCATCCGTGCGGATTCGTCCGCCGATGAGACTTGCGACCCTCCACGGTCTCCCTGGTGACAATAGCTGAGTGGAACCACCCGATCCCATTCCGAACTCGGAAGTGAAACGCTTACGCGCCGATGGTAGTGTGCATCCGCATGCGAGAGTAGGTCATCGCCAGGGTCTTTACCCAAAACCCCCAGCTTCGGCTGGGGGTTTTTCTTTGCGCGTCTGGTTATCCCCGGCGGCAGGCGCGACGACACGTGCGGTGGCTGGACCCGCCCCGACGCCACGGCGCAGCCAGCTCCAGCTGGCATCGCGGTTGCCCGAAGGTACCTGCTGCCGGCTCGACTTCCGGCACTCCGGAGCCGTGCATCGCGTGTGTTAGCGTTCCGGCACTTTTTCAGACGGATGTCCCGCATGTCGAAATGCATTTCCGCCGCGGCGCTTGCGCTCGCGTTCGGCCTGTCTGCAGGCGTGGCCCACGGCAACGAGGAGAACCAGGTGTCCGATCCGCACCAGTGGCTGGAAGGCGTCGAGGACGAGAAGGCCCTCGCATGGGTGAAGGCGCAGAACGCCAGGGCCGAGGCCGAACTCGCCGCCACGCCCGCGTTCAGGACGCTCGAGTCCGAGTTGCTCGCGATCTACGACTCCGACGACAAGATCCCGGGCGTCTACAAGCAGGGCGAGTGGTACTACAACTTCTGGAAGGACAAGCAGAATCCGCGTGGCCTGTGGCGCCGCACCACGCTCGAGGAGTATCGCAAGCCCAGACCGCAGTGGGAGGTGCTGATCGATCTCGATGCGCTCAACCAGGCGGAAGACGAGAACTGGGTCTGGCACGGTGCCGACTGCCTGCGCCCCGACTACCGCCGCTGCCTGGTCGCGCTGTCGCGCGGCGGCGCCGATGCCGACGTCACCCGCGAGTTCGATCTGGAGAACAAGACCTGGGTCGAAGGCGGATTCTTCCGCGAGGAGGCCAAGGGCGCGTTGTCGTGGATCGATGCCGACACGGTCTATGTCTACAGCGACTTCGGGCCCGGGTCGCTGACCGAGTCGGGCTATCCGCGCGTGGTGAAGCGATGGCGGCGTGGCACACCGCTGACGTCGGCGACGCCCGTGTACGAAGGCAAGCCGGACGACATGTACATCGCGGCGATGCACGATCACACGCCTGGCTTCGAACGCGACTTCGTCAGCCGCACGCTCGCCTTCTACAACGATGAGCTGTACCTGGTCGGGGCCGACGGCGCGCTGGCGAAGGTCGACGCCCCGAACTCGGCGAACAAGGGCGTGCACCGGCAATGGTTGACGCTGGAACTGCGCGAACCCTGGGAGGTGGGCGGCACGACCTACCCCGCCGGCTCGCTGCTGGCGGCGAACTTCGACGCATTCATGGCCGGAGCGCGCGAGTTCGAGGTGCTGTTCGAGCCGACCGACACCACCTCGCTGGCGGGGTCGTCGTGGACCCGCAACCATCTCGTTCTCAACGTCCTCGAGGATGTGAAGAGCAAACTGTGGGTACTCACGCCGGGCGACGATGGCTGGGCGCGGCGGCCGCTGGCCGGGCTGCCCGAGTTCGGCACCGTCAGCGCCTCGGCGGTTGACGACGAAGAGTCGGATGCCTTGTGGCTGACCGTCACCGATTACCTGACCCCGACCACGCTGATGCTTGGCGATGCAGGCCCGGACGCCCCGGCGCCCGAGGTCCTCAAGACCATGCCGACGTTCTTCGATGCCTCGAAGCACGTGGTCGAGCAGCATTTCGCCACCTCGAAGGACGGCACCCGCGTCCCGTATTTCCTGGTGCGCCCGAAGGAGGCGAAGCCGGACGGCCGCAACCCGACCCTGCTCTACGGCTACGGCGGCTTCGAGATCTCGCTCACGCCCGGCTATTCCGGCGGCGTCGGCAAGGGCTGGCTGGAAAAGGGCGGAACGTATGCGGTCGCGAACATCCGCGGCGGCGGCGAGTACGGACCGCGCTGGCATCAGGCCGCGCTGAAGCAGAACCGGCACAAGGCCTACGAGGACTTCGCCGCGGTCGCGCAGGACCTGATCGACCGCAGGATCACCTCGCCCGCGCACCTCGGCATCCGCGGCGGCAGCAATGGCGGCCTGCTCACCGGCAACATGCTGGTGCAGTATCCGGAGCTGTTCGGCGCGGTGGTGATCCAGGTGCCGCTGCTCGACATGCGGCGCTACAACAAGCTGCTCGCCGGCGCGTCGTGGATGGCCGAGTACGGCAATCCGGACGTACCGGAGGAGTGGGACTACATCCGCACCTTCTCGCCGTACCACCTGTTCGATCCGGCGAACAAGTATCCACCGACGATCCTGCTGACCTCGACCCGCGACGACCGTGTGCATCCCGGCCACGCCCGCAAGATGATGTCGAAGATGCTCGAATCAGGGCAGGACGTGCGCTATTACGAGAACATCGAGGGCGGACACGGAGGCGCGGCGGACAACCGCCAGGCGGCGCACATGGACGCGCTTTACCTCACCTTCCTCTGGCAGCAACTGGCCGGGGAGCAGGGTGCGCCCGCGCCCTGATACCTCATCGCCGGGCCTGTCCTTCCCTAAACGCCGGGACCACCCATGAACACGGCACTCCTCTTCGCGACGACGATCCTGATGACGCTTTCGACTTCCTCCGCCACCGCCGCAGTCGCAACCCCACCGGACGCGGACAAGCGCCCGCACGTGGTCAGGGCCCCGCACGGTGCCGAACGCGACGACGAGTACTACTGGCTGCGCGACGACGAGCGCGAGGACAAGGCGGTCCTCGCCTACCTGGAGGCCGAGAATGCCTACGCCGACCGGTTGATGGCGCCGCTGGAGCCGCTGGAGAACGCGCTGTACGAGGAGATCGTCGGTCGCATCAAGCAGGACGACAGTTCGATTCCCGCGCGCGAACGCGGGTGGTGGTACTACGCCCGCTACGAGACCGGAAAGGACTACCCGATCCACGCCCGCCGCAAGGACGGCCCGGGCGTGGATGCGCTGTCGATCCAGCAGGCCAACGAGCGTGGCGATTTCGAAGGCGAACAGGTGCTGCTCGACGTCAATGCGCTGGCCGACGGCAAGGATTACTACGCGGTGGGCGCCTACGAGGTCAGCCAGGACAACACCATGCTGGCCTGGGCCGACGACACCAACGGCCGCCGCCAGTACACCGTCCGCTTCCGCGACCTGGCCACTGGCCAGCCGTATCCGGAGGAACTGCGCGGCACCTCCGGCGATCTCGTGTTCGCCGACGACAACCGGACCGTGTTCTATATCGAGAACGATCCGGAGACGCTGCTGACCAAGCGCGTGAAGCGGCACGTGATCGGCACCGATCCTGCACAGGACGCCGTGGTCTACGAGGAAGTGGACGACAGCTTCTACATGGGCATCGACCGCACGCGGGACGACCGCTACATCGTCATCGGCGTCAGCAGCACCGTGTCCGACGAGCTGCGGTATGCACCGGCGGCCGATCCGCAGGCGTTCACCGTGCTCGCGCCGCGCGAGCGCGACCTGGAGTACCAGGCCGACCACCTCGGCGACCGCTGGGTGATCCTGACCAATGCCGACGGCGCGAAGAACTTCAAACTGGTCGAAGCGCCGAGCGGCTCCGCCTCCCGCAAGGCGTGGACCGACGTCGTCGCCCATGACGAGGACGTGCTGCTGGAGACGTTCGAGCTGTTCGACGGCTTCATCGCGCTGGGCGAGCGTTCCGATGCGCTCGAGCGCGTGCGCATCCTGCGGCCCGGGCGCGAGGACGAACACGTCGCAGCCGACGAGCCCGCGTATTCGATGGGCCTGTCGGCCAACACCGAGCCCGACACCACGAAGCTGCGCTACACCTACACCTCGCTGACCACGCCGGCGACCACCTATGAACTCGACACCGCCACCGGCGAGCGCGTGCTGCTCAAACAGCAGCCGGTACTCGGCTACGACCCGACGCAGTACGTCACCGAGCGCGTGTGGGCGACCGCCCGCGACGGAGAGCGCATTCCCGTGTCGCTGGTCTACCGCAAGGGGTTCAAGCGCGACGGCACCGCCGCGATGCTGCAGTACG
Organism: Luteimonas kalidii; assembly: GCF_029887935.1. Classification (GTDB taxonomy): domain Bacteria; phylum Pseudomonadota; class Gammaproteobacteria; order Xanthomonadales; family Xanthomonadaceae; genus Luteimonas; species Luteimonas kalidii. The sequence goes on from NZ_JARXRO010000018.1 coordinate 105,622, forward strand.
CCTACGGCAGCTACGGCATGTCGATGGACCCGGGCTTCAGCATCACCACGGTCAGCCTGCTCGACCGCGGCGTGGTGTACGCCCTGGCGCACATCCGCGGCGGGCAGGAGATGGGGCGCCGCTGGTACGACGCCGGCAAGCTGCTCAACAAGGTCAACACCTTCACCGACTTCATCGACGTCACCGACCATCTCGTCGCCCAGGGTTACGCGGCGAAGGATCGGGTGGCTGCGGCCGGCGGCAGCGCCGGCGGGCTGCTGATGGGCGCGGTGTCGAACATGGCGCCGGACCGCTACCGGGTGATCCTGTCGCAGGTGCCGTTCGTCGACGTGGTGACCACCATGCTCGATGCCAGCATCCCGCTGACCACCAACGAGTACGACGAGTGGGGCAACCCGGAGCAGCGCCAGTACTACGACTACATGCTGACCTACTCGCCCTACGACAACCTCAAGGCCCAGGCCTACCCGGCGATGTTCGTCGGCACGGGTCTGTGGGACTCGCAGGTGCAGTACTGGGAACCGGCCAAGTACGTGGCGCGGCTGCGCGACGTCGATACCGGCGGCGGCCCGCTGGTGTTCCGCACCAACATGGAGGCCGGGCACGGCGGCAAGTCGGGCCGGTTCCGCCGCTTCCGCGAGCAGGCCGAGATGTACGCCTTCATGCTCGACCAGCTCGGCGCGAAGTAGGCCGGGCGTCGCGCGCCGGGGCTGTCGGCCTCGATGCGAGAGAGGAGCGCATCCGGGGCGCGCGATGGCGGTGCGCCCCGACGGCACTCCCGCTGCCGACCCGTCGGGCGCGCAGGTCCCCGCACGCACGGCGTCACGACACGCCGCCGATATGATGCGCCGATGCGTCCGACCCCCCGCCATCGCTGGGCCTGGTGGCTGCTGGCCTACGTCAGCCTCGGCCTGGGCATCATCGGCGCCTTCCTGCCGGTGATGCCGACCACGGTGTTCGTGCTCATCGCCGCGTGGGCGGCGGCGCGCGGATCGGAGCGCCTGCACCGACGCCTGCATGCGCATGCGCGATTCGGGCCCGCGATCCGCGACTGGGAGGCGCACGGTGCGGTCAGCCGGCGCGCGAAATGGATGGCGACCGCGATGATGCTGCTGTCCGCGACGATCCTGGTGGGGGCGATGGCGTTCAGCGGCGGCCATCGCTGGTGGATGATCGCGTTGCCGGTCGGCTGCATGGCCGCGGTCGGCACCTGGCTGTGGCGACGGCCCGAACCGCAGTCGCCGGTGGAACGGGTGAAAGCCGACTGAGCCGGCCGCCAGCCGGGCTCCTCCTCGCGGGTTGCCCGGGCTACACTGCCGCCCATGCGCAGACTCCCGCTCCTGCTCGCGCCGCTGGCGCTGATCCTGGTCGTCAACCTCGCCGCCTGCGGCAACAAGGGGCCGCTGGTGCGTCCTCCCGCGGACGATGCGGACGTCGAGTTCGACGACGGTCCTGCCGAGGGATCGGTGGATCCGGCGCTCGAGCCGGTGCCGCCGGCCGTGGATCCGGTGGATGGCGCCGACGAGGGCGCCGATCCCGTGATCGATACCGACTCCGACTACGATGCCGATGGCGACGACGATGGCGATGCCGGGCAGGAGGGCGAGGGTGATCCGGAGCCGGTGCCCGCGGCGGATGACGGCAACGGCTGACCGCGTGGCCGTGAGCGCTTCGTACCCGATCCGACGCGAGCACCCGCAGGCGCGCCTGCGCTTCAGCAAGATGCACGGCGCCGGCAATGATTTCGTGATCCTCGACCTGCGCGACGGAGCGCCGCCGCCCTCGCCGGACCTGTGCCGCGCATTGGCCGACCGGCATGCCGGCGTCGGCTGCGACCAGATCCTGACCATCGAGCCCGCGCGCACTCCGGGGTCGCTGGCCGGCTATGGGATCTGGAATGCGGACGGCTCGGCCTCCGCCCAGTGCGGCAACGGCGCGCGCTGCGTCGCGGCCTGGCTGGTGCGGGATGGTGCGGCCTCGGACGCGCGTTTCGTGCTCGACAGTCCCGCCGGCTCGCATGCGGTGGACGTGCTTGGTGACGGCCACTTCCGCGTGGCGATGGGCGTGCCGCGCTTCGCGCCGGCGCAGGTGCCGCTCGCCGTGGAGGGAGCGGAGCGGGACGACTACGCGTTCGCACTCGCGCACGTCGGCCTGATTCGCTTCGGCGCGGTGTCGATGGGCAACCCGCATGCGGTGATCGAGGTGGACGACGCCGATGTCGCGCCGGTCGGCGTACTGGGCCCGGCGCTGCAGGACAGCGGCCTGTTCCCGCAGTCGGCGAATGTCGGCTTCGCCCAGGTGATCGATCGCAGCCGCATCCGCCTGCGCGTGTACGAGCGCGGCGCGGGCGAGACCCTGGCCTGCGGCAGCGGCGCATGCGCCGCGGTGGCGGTGCTGGTGCGGCGCGGGCGCGTGGATCGCGAGGTCGCGGTGTCGCTGCCCGGCGGCGAATTGCACATCGCCTGGCCCGACGACGCCGCGCAGGTCGCGATGGCGGGGCCGACGGCTTTCGTATTCGAAGGGGAATGGACCGGATGAGCAATCCCGAGCGCCTCGGCGCCCATGAAGTGGCGGCCTGGCTGCGACGCCAGCCGAAGTTCCTGCAGCAGTTCCCGGACCTGGCGCTGAGCCTGGTGGTGCCGCGCGAGGACGGTCCCGCGGCCTCGCTGGCGAGCTACCAGCTCGAAGTGCTGCGCGACAAGAACCGTGAGCTCTCGCGCCGCCTGCACGACCTGTTCGCGATCTCGCAGGAGAACGAGCGCCTGGCGGTGCGCACCCACCAGCTGACGCTGGCGCTCATGCGCCAGCCCGATCGCGCCGGCGTGGTGCGGGCGATGGCGGCGACGCTGGAAGAGGATTTCGCCGGCGACCTGGTGCGCATCGTGCTGTTCCATCCGGTGGACGGGCTCGGCGGCGAACCCTGGCTGCAGGTGATCGAGCGCGACGATCCGGTGCTGTCGCCGTTCGCGGATGCGCTCAAGGGCGGCGAGCCGCTGTGCGGCCGGCTGCATCCGGACAAGCAGGCGCTGCTCTACGGCGCGCGCGTGGACGAGGTGCAGTCCAGCGCGCTGCTGGCGATCGAGGGCACCGGCCTGGTGGCCGTGGGCAGCGGCGATGCCAACCGCTTCTATCCCGGCATGGGCACGTTGTTCCTGCGCATGATGGGCGAGGCGTTCGACGTCGCGCTGCGACGGTTCGATGGCTGAACCTCGCCGCCGTGCGGCATCCGATGCGCGCCCGTCCACGGCGTGCGCCGTGCCGGCGGGCGGCCCGGGCGACGGGGGCGGGGCGATGATCGCCGACTACCTGGCCCACCTGCAGGTCGAGCGGCGCGTGTCGCCGCACACGCTCGACGGCTACCGCCGCGATCTCGATGCGCTCGCGGCATTCTGCACGCATGCGGCACGCGATTCCGTGGCCCTGGGAGAGCCCGACATCCGCGCGTTCGTGGCCGCGGAACATCGCCGCGGCCTGTCGCCCAAAAGCCTGCAGCGACGGCTGTCGGCGGTCCGCGGCTTCTACCACTGGCTGTTGCGGCATGGACACGTGCCGGCGAATCCGGCCGCGAGCATCCGCGCGCCGAAGGCGCCGCGCAAGCTGCCGCAGGTGCTCGATCCCGACGAGGCCAAGGCCCTGGTCGAGGTCGACACCGCAGCGCCGCTGGGCCTGCGCGACCGCGCGATGCTGGAACTGTTCTATTCCTCCGGCCTGCGCCTGGCCGAACTGTGCGCCCTGCGCTGGCGCGACCTGCAGCTCGACGAGGGCCTGGTCACCGTGCTCGGCAAGGGCGCGCGGCAGCGGATCGTGCCGGTCGGCTCGCATGCGCGCAATGCCTTGAGTGCATGGCGCGCCGAGCGCGGCGGTGGCCAGGACGCCCCGGTGTTCCCCGGCCGCGGCGGCGGCCCGATCGGACCACGCGCGGTGCAGATGCGGATGCGCCAGTTGGCGCAGCGGCAGGGCCTGTTCAAGCGCGTGCATCCGCACCTGTTGCGGCACTCGTTCGCCAGCCACGTGCTCGAATCCTCCGGCGACCTGCGCGGCGTCCAGGAACTGCTCGGCCACGCCGACATCGCCACCACCCAGATCTACACCCATCTCGACTTCCAGCACCTGGCGAAGGTGTACGACGCCGCGCATCCGCGCGCGAAGCGGCGCAGCGGCGACTAGGACGCCGGCGGCGTCGTCGGTCGGCCTGTCGTCCATCGATGAATGCGATGTCCGGAACCGGCGAGCGCGGGGGCGCCGGCGCGCGCAAGCTGCGGCTTTCCACACCGGAGCCACACCATGCCCTTCCGACTGTCCGGCATCGATCCGGCACCGTTCGCCGCACTGTTCGCGCTGGACGACGACGCACTCGCGCAACGCGGCGTTCAGCGCTGCCGGGCCGATCGCGACAGCGGCTTTCCCTGCCGCATCAGCCTGGAGGACGCGCGCGTGGGCGAGGAGCTGCTCCTGCTGCCCTACGAGCACCAGCCGGCGCACACGCCGTACCGCGCCAGCGGGCCGGTCTTCATCCGTCGCGGCGTCCAGCGAAGCGAGCTGCCACAGGAGGTGGTGCCGCCGTACGTCGCCCGCCGGCTGATGTCGCTGCGCGCCTATTCCGACCGCCACTGGATGGTGGACGCGGAGGTCTGCGAAGGCGGCGACGTGGCGCGCGAACTGGCACGGATGTTCGGCGACGCGACGGTCGCCTACGTCCACCTCCACAACGCCCGGCGCGGCTGCTTTTCCTGCGTGGCGCACCGCGCCTGACCGTGGCCGGAGACGGGGGTTGATCGCGGCCGGGATGGCCGCATCTCGTGGTTTCCCGCCCAGGAGGCCGCATGGACCCCAGCCAGAATCCCCACGTGTTCCACGCCACCACGATCCTGTCGGTGCGCCGCGACGGCAAGGTCGCCGTGGCCGGCGACGGCCAGGTGACGCTCGGCCACACGGTGATGAAGGGCAACGCGCGCAAGGTGCGGCGCCTGGGCAAGGACGGCCAGGTGCTGGCCGGCTTCGCCGGCGCGGCCGCTGATGCGTTCACCCTGTTCGAGCTGTTCGAATCCAAGCTCGAGAAGCACGGCCAGCTGCAGCGCGCCGCGGTGGAGATGGCCAAGGACTGGCGCACCGAACGCCGCTTCGGCAAGCTCGAAGCCCTGCTGGCCGTCGCCGACCGGGACACCTCGCTGGTGATCAGCGGTACGGGCGACGTGATCGAGCCCGAGGACGGCATCATCGCGATCGGCTCGGGCGGATCCTACGCGCTGTCCGCGGCGCGCGCGCTGCTCGCGCACACCACGCTCGACGCACGCACGATCGCGACCGAGGCGCTGAACATCGCCGGCGACATCTGCATCTACACCAACCGCAACGTGGTGGTCGAAGAACTCTGACCGCGGACGCGCCGCAACCGCGCGCGGTCACACCCCCGTCGGCACACGGCCGCGCCGCCACCGTCTTCGCCGCCACGAGCCTCGATCCGCCACGCGCGGAACAGGCCAGGCCCATCCAGGAAGCGATCCATGCCCAGCAGTCCCAGCCAGTCCTCCTCCACCATGACCCCGCGCGAGATCGTGCAGGAGCTCGACCGCCACATCGTCGGCCAGCAGTCGGCCAAGCGCGCGGTGGCGATCGCGCTGCGCAATCGCTGGCGCCGAGCGCAGCTGGCGGACGAGCTGCGCAACGAGGTGATGCCCAAGAACATCCTGATGATCGGCCCCACCGGCGTGGGCAAGACCGAGATCGCGCGCCGCCTGGCGACGCTGGCCAACGCGCCGTTCGTCAAGGTCGAGGCCACGCGCTTCACCGAGGTCGGCTATGTCGGCAAGGACGTGGAGCAGATCATCCGCGACCTCGCCGACACCGCGGTCAAGCAGCATCGCGAACAGGCCAAGCGCAAGGTGCGTACCCAGGCCGAGGAGCGCGCCGAAGACCGCATCCTCGATGCGCTGCTGCCGCGGCGCGAGGCGTCGCCACCGGCGTTCGGCTTCGGCACGCAGGCCACGGTCGACATCGGCGCCGAGCCGTCGTCGAAGGAATCGGAAACGCGGCAGAAGCTGCGGCGGCAGTTGCGCGCCGGCGAGCTCGACGAACGCGAGATCGAGCTCGAACTCTCCGCCAACCCCGGCCACGTCGACATCATGACTCCGCCCGGCATGGAGGAGATGGGCCAGCAGCTGCGGCAGATGTTCGCCAACCTCGGCGGTGGCAAGACCCAGGCGCGCAAGCTGGCGATCCGGGCCGCACGGCCGCAACTGGTCGAGGAGGAAGCCGCGCGCCTGGTCAACGAGGAGGACGTGCGCGAAGCGGCGATCGAGGCCTGCGAGCAGCACGGCATCGTGTTCATCGACGAGATCGACAAGGTCGCCAAGCGCAGCGAGGGCATGGGTGCCGACGTCAGCCGCGAGGGCGTGCAGCGCGATCTGCTGCCGCTGGTGGAAGGCTCCACTGTCAACACCCGCTACGGCCCGGTGCGCACCGACCACATCCTGTTCATCGCCTCGGGTGCGTTCCATCTGGCCAAGCCCAGCGACCTGATCCCGGAGATGCAGGGACGGTTCCCGATCCGGGTGGAACTGTCGGCGTTGAGCAAGGACGATTTCGTGCGCATCCTGACTGAACCGAAGGCCGCGCTGACCCGCCAGTACGTCGAACTGCTGCGGACCGAAGGCGTGGAGCTGTCGTTCGCGGACGAGGCGATCGAGCGGCTGGCGGAGATCGCCGCGCAGGTCAACGAACGCCAGGAGAACATCGGCGCTCGCCGGCTGCACACCGTGCTCGAGCGCCTGCTCGACACGCTCAGCTACGAGGCGCCGGACAAGGACGGCAGCCGCGTCGCGATCGACCGCGCCTACGTCGACGCGCATCTGGGCGAGCTGGTGCAGGATCCGGACCTGAGCCGCTACATCCTCTGAAGCGCTCGCGCGCGGTACGCGCGTGTCGGGCATGCGGCTCGGTTGCCGCCGGCACTCAACGGGGCCCTGCGCCGCGACGGCGGGCAGCCGACGGCGTAGTGCAGCGGCCGCGCGCCGATACCGTCGATGAACGATCGCGGCAGTGCTTATCCCGGGCGCCGCGGCGGCACCTATGCTGGCGCCGGTCCCGTTTCCGATGAGCCGCCATGTGCCGATCGCTCCTTGCCGCCGCGTCCGCGGCCGTCCTGTCCCTGTCCGCCATCGCACCGGCCGCGGCGCGCGACGTCTCTTGCCGCCTGGATTTCGACATGGCCGGCTGGTCGGTGCTGTACAAGACCGCGTCGGGCACCGGCCGGATCAGCTGCGACAACGGCCAGGCGATGGTGGTGCGGATCGAGGCCCGCGGCGGTGGGCTGAGCGTGGGCAAGTCGGAGATCCGCGGCGGCCGCGGCGAGTTCTCCGGCGTGCGCGGGATCGCCGAGGCGCTCGGCACCTACATGGCCGCCGAAGCCCACGCCGGCGCGGTGAGGTCGAGCAAGGCCCAGGTGATGACCAAGGGCGACGTGTCGCTCGCGCTCGCGGGCACCGGCGATGGCTGGGACCTGGGCGTGGCCTTCGGCGGGTTCACGATCGAGGCCCGCTGAGCGCCCGCCGCCGGGATCTCGGCCTGCGGGCGAAGCCGCGGCCAAGGCGCGAAGGTCACCACGGCGGCCCGCCACGTGGCTGCACGCGGTGCGTTCAGCCCAGGCGCTGCGTCCCGCGCCAGCGATCGCCCGGCGCCAGCCGCAGCGGCTGCAGCACCTGCGCCGCCTCCACGCAGACGAAGGTCCGCCACTCGCCGGGTGCGAGATCGGCGATGCCGGAAGCGAGCCGCTCGCCGGGGTTCCAGACCACGGCATCGGCAAAGCCGTCGTGCTCGATCGCCACGCGGCGATCGCCGTCGACCAGCGCCAGCGGTGCGACCACGTCGCCGTAGATGCGGTCGGTCTCGCCATCGAAACCGACCAGCGCCTCGTGCTGGCGATGCAGGGTGCCGCCGGCGGCGCTGTCCTCGAAATCGCAGCCGTGCAGGCCTTCGATCGTGGCGCCGGTGGCGTCGTCGACGCGCAGATAGGTGTGCAGCGCGGCGGTGACATCGAACGCGGCCTCGCCGGTGTTGGCGATCGCGAGCGACACCTCCAGCCGCGTGGCGGACAATGCGACCGACAGCCGGCAGGCGAAGGCGTGCGGCCACTCGGCGGTCGCGGCGCTGTCGCGCAGTTCGAACTGCGCCAATGCGCCGTCGCTGCCCGCGAACGACCAGTCCAGCAGCCGCGCGAAGCCGTGCTTGCGCAGCGGGCCGCGATCGCCGAACTGCGGGAAGATCACCGGGATTCCGCCGCGGATCGCGCGGCCGGGCGCGGTCTCGGCTGCGTCGGCGAGGAACAGCCGCTCGTGGCCGTCGGCCGGAATCCAGGACAGCACCTGTGCGCCGTGCAGCGACACCAGCGCGTTCGCGCCGCCGGCGGCGAGGCGCAGGCAGGCGAGGCCGCGGAATTCGACGGGATCGATCCGGATCGACGACATGGGGCGGGCCTCAATCCTCGCCGATGTCTTCGTGCCAGACCTCGGGATGGGCGGCGATCCAGTCGCCGAGCATCGTGATGCACTCCTGGTCCTGCAGGTCGATCACGTGGACGCCATGCGCGCGCAGCCAGTCGTGGCCGCCCTGGAAATTCACCGCCTCGCCCATCACCACCGTGCCGATGCCGAACTGGCGCACCAGCCCGCTGCAGTACCAGCAGGGCGAGAGCGTGGTGACCATGATCGTGTCGCGGTAGCGGCGCTGGCGGCCGGCCTTGCGGAAGGCGTCGGTCTCGCCGTGGACGGACGGGTCGCCTTCCTGCACGCGGCGGTTGCGGCCGCGTCCGAGCAGGGTGCCGTCGTTGCGGAACAGCGCCGCGCCGATCGGAATCCCGCCTTCGCCCAGGCCCTGCCGGGCCTCGGCCACGGCGGTGCCCAGCATGGCGCGATAGTCGGGTGTCGTCATCGCGAGGGGCTCCTGTCCGAAACCGTGCACCTTATCGCGGTTTGCGTCCGACCAGGCCGCGATCGCGGCGCCAGGCTTGCCGCCCGGTCGGCGCCCGCCCAGAATCAGGCGAGGCGCGCCGTGCGCCGGGGAAACGACATGCGAAACCGGACCGGACGCGCGATCGTGGCGTTGGCCGCGCTGCTGGCCGGCGCGAACGTGCAGGCGCAGGTGGTGCAGGGCGGACTCGAACTGCGCTGGGGCGATCCGGCGCCGGCGCAGCGGAAGCCCGCGTCGAAGTTCGAGGCGGCGCTGGTGCTCGACGGTGGCGCGCGCCTGGCACTGGATCCCGACCAGGCGCGACGCGGTGCGGGCGACCTGTACGCGCTGGCCAACCGGCGCGTCGCGGTGCAGTTCTCCGCCGCCAAGTCCGCGGGTGGGCGACGCATGATCGAGGCCATCGTTCCCGCCGACGACCCTGCGCCCATGCGGGCGCACGGACTGGCCGGCAAGGCCGATGGCGTGGCCAAGGCGACGCTCGGCTCCACGCGCTGGATCACCGTGGCCTGCCGTTTCGGCGACATCGCCGAGGAGCAGAAGCCGCTCGCGTTCTTCCGCAGCCAGTACGGCGAAGCCGCCGGCGAACTGGGACACTACTGGCGCGAGGTCTCGTACGGCAAGATCGATCTGGCCGGCAGCGACGCGAAGGGCTGGTATGCGCTGCCGCAGCCGCGCTCGCACTACGTCACCGGCCCGGAGGACGACGAGAAGGCCGACCTGACGGCGCTGTTCAACGACTGCACCGCCGCCGCGGATGCGGACGTCGATTTCAGTCAGGTCTTGGGCATCAACCTGATGTTCAACGGCGACCTGGACGGATTCGCCTGGGGCGGCGGGCGCTGCGCCACGCTCGACGGCGCCAATCGCTGCTGGTCGACCACCTGGAACCCGCCGTGGTCGTTCAACAACCTGGCCCCGCTCGCGCACGAGATGGGACATGGCTACGGCCTGCCGCATTCCGACAACTCCGACGGCGACGACGACACCTACGACAATCCCTGGGACGTGATGAGCGACAGCTGGTCCAACGCGGTGCGCGACGGCACCTATGGCAGCCGGCCCAAGCACATCAACATCGTGCAGCGCGACCGCCTGGGCTGGATCGATGCCCCGCGCAAGCGCACGATCGCCAGCGGCTCGGCGCGCACGCGGGTCACGCTCGACTACGCCAGCCTGTCGGGCGCCGGCAACGTGCAGCTGCTCCTGCTGCAGACGCCGGCCTCGCCAGACCCGTACCGCGGCACCTGGTACACGCTCGAGGCGCGGCGGCCGGTGGGCGACTACGAAGGCGCGCTGGCGGGCGAGGCGGTGATCGTGCACCGCGTGGGCCCCAACTACAGTCAGGAGGCCGAGAGCCAGGACGCGGACGTGCCGCCGGCGAACACGGCCAACAACGAAGGCTCGATGTTCAAGGTCGGCGAGGTATGGATCTCGCCCGACGGGCTGTTCACCGTCTACGTGGAATCGAAGACCGCGACCGGGTTCGTCGTGGTGGTTGACCCCAAGCAACGGTTGACCGGCGGCCGGGGCGTGCGACGTCGCCGCTGAGCCCTGCATGCCCCTCGGCATGGCTGGCGAGCGCGCCCCACGCGGACCGTTCCGGGCCGCCGCGCCCACGAGGGATCGCTGTCTCCGGCGGGCTGCCACGGCGTCGCTGCGCTGACGCCCCCGGCACGCGTGCCGGTGCGATAATCGCGCCATGAGCGCATCCGACGAGTCCGGCACCACCCACTTCGGCTACCGCGAAGTGCCGCGTGGCCAGAAGCAGAAGCTGGTGGGCGAGGTGTTCTCCTCGGTCGCCGGCCGCTACGACCTGATGAACGACCTGATGAGCCTGGGCATCCATCGGGTCTGGAAGCGCTATTTCGTCGCCACCGCGCAGGTGAAGCGAGGCGACCGGGTGCTCGACCTCGCCGGTGGCACCGGGGACATCGCCGCGCTGCTGCGTGACCGGGTCGGCGAATCGGGCGAACTGGTGCTGGGCGACATCAACGGGCAGATGCTGCGCGTGGGCCGCGACCGCATGACCGACCGCGGCCAGGTGCGCGGCTTCCGCTACGTGCAGTGCAACGCCGAGACGCTCCCGTTCCCCGATGCCAGCTTCGATCTGGTCACGATCGGGTTCGGCCTGCGCAACGTCACCGACAAGGACGCGGCGCTGCGCGAGATGCTGCGCGTGCTCAAGGTGGGCGGGCAGGCGCGGGTGCTGGAGTTTTCCGAGGTCAGGGCCGACTGGTTCAAGCCGCTGTACGACTTCCATTCGTTCAACGTGCTGCCGCGGCTGGGCCGGCTGTTTGCCGGCGACGCCGACAGCTACCGCTATCTGGCCGAGTCGATCCGGCGCCATCCGGCGCAGGACGAACTGCGGACGATGATGGAGGCGGCCGGCTTCGCGCGCGCCCGCTACCGCAACCTGTCGGGCGGCATCGTCGCGATCCACGACGGTTGGAAGGCCTGATCCGCGCGCGCCGGAGTCGACGGTTGCAGGCGGTACAATCGCGGTCCCGTTCCCGCACAGGCTGCCCCCGGCCATGCCAGACCGCACCACGCGCGCGTCGCGCCCGTTGTCCGCCGCCCGTTCCTTCGCCCTCGTGCTTCTCACCGGCGTGATCGCCGTCGCCGGCTGCGCGCGCGAGAGCGGTGAACCCACCGCCGCCCCCAGGCCCGCGCCGGAGCCCGCCGCCATGGTCGATGCCGACGAACATTCCTTCGCGCAGCCGGGCAAGGTCGCGATCGATGACCTGGCACTGGACCTGGCGCTGGACTTCGACGCCCGCACGCTGGCGGGCACCGCGACCTACACGCTGCAGTGGAAGGACGATGCCGCCACCCGGCTGGTGCTGGACACGCGCGAGCTGACCGTCGAGCGCGTCGAGGGCCAGGCCGGGGACGCCTGGCAGCCGCTCGAGTTCTCGCTGGCCGAAGCGGACCCGGTGCTGGGCCGCAAGCTCGTCATCGAAACCCCGCAGCGCAACGCGAAGGTGCGCGTCACCTATCGCACCGCGCCCGGCGCCTCCGGCCTGCAGTGGCTGACGCCGGAGATGACCGAAGGCAAGCAACTGCCCTTCATGTTCAGCCAGTCGCAGCAGATCCACGCGCGCAGCTGGGTGCCGCTGCAGGACACGCCGCAGGTGCGCTACACCTACAGCGCTCGCGTGCGCACGCGCCCCGACGTGATGGTGCTGATGAGCGCCGACAATGATCCGCAGGCCGCGCGCGACGGCGACTACGCGTTCTCGATGCCGCAGCGCATCCCGTCCTACCTGATGGCCATCGCCGCCGGCGACCTGGTGTTCAAGCCGATCTCCGCGCGCTCGGGCGTGTGGGCCGAGCCGTCGATGGTGGACCGCGCGGTGGCCGAGTTCGCCGACACCGAGAAGATGATCGCCGCCACCGAAGCGCTGTACGGTCCCTATCGCTGGGAGCGCTACGACCTGCTGGTGCTGCCCCCGTCGTTCCCGTTCGGCGGCATGGAGAATCCGCGCCTGTCGTTCATCACCCCGACCGTGATCGTGGGCGACAAGTCGCTGGTCTCGCTGATCGCGCACGAACTGGCGCACAGCTGGTCGGGCAACCTGGTGACCTTCTCCAGCGCCCGCCACGGCTGGCTCAACGAGGGCATGACCAGCTACGTCGAGAACCGCATCGTCGAGTCGCTGTACGGCGAGGAGTTCAGCGACATGGAATGGGTGATCGCGCGCGATGCGCTGAAGCGCGACATCGTCGACATGCCCGAGGCCACCCAGGCGCTGGCGATCCGGCCCGGGACCCCGGTCGACGCCGACGATGCGCTCAGCCAGGTCTCGTACGACAAGGGCGCGTGGTTCCTGCAGTTCCTCGAGGAGCGCTTCGGACGCGAGGTGTTCGATCCGTTCCTGCGCGGCTATTTCGACCATTTCGCGTTCCAGAGCATCCCCACCGAGACCTTCCTGGCCTACGCGAAGGAGCACCTGTTCGATCCGAATCCCGGCAAGGTCACCGATGCCGAGATCGAACAGTGGATCTACGGCGCGGGCATCCCGGCCGACGCGCCGCAGGTGCTGTCGCCGCGGCTGGGCATCGTCGATTCGGCGCGCCTGGGCTGGCGCGGCAGCAAGCAGCTGCCGCCGACCTCGATCACCGGCCCATGGACCACGCAGGAGTGGCTGCACTTCCTCGAAGGCATGCCGGAGACGCTGCCGGTCGAAGACCTCGCGCAGCTCGACACCGCCTATGCCTTCACCGGCACCGCCAACGGCGAGATCGCGATGCGCTGGTATCCGCTGGCGATCCGCAGCGGCTACACGCCGGCGATGGAGGCCGCGGCCGCCTTCATCGAGCGCATCGGGCGGCGCAAGCTGATCATTCCGGTCTACGAGGCGCTCGTGACCACCGAGCCGGGGCTGGCGCTGGCGCGTGCCAGCTTCGAGCGGGCGCGCCCGGGGTACCACCCGATCACCACCGCCTCGGTGGAGAAGGTGATCGCCGAGGCGAAGTCGGCACCTGCACCGGCCACTGCGCCGGATGCGGAACCGGCGCCCGGGGACGCGGCGGACAGCGCCACAGGCGACGCCCCGACGATGCCCACGGATCCGGCGTCGCCACCGGCCGGCTGACCCGGGTCGCCGCGGATCCGGCCTGCACCGGCGCGCATGCAGCGTCCCGTCGCGACGACCGGTCATTGCGGGCGCAGTCGGCGCGTTGTTGCCGTCACGCTGGTCAGGGAGCCGCGCACCGCGCATCCACCCGATCGCGGGATCCCGGCGCGCAGAAGGCAGGTCACCGGCGTTGCAGCCGGCCCCGCACGCGGTGACGCGCGTCGCAGACAGGCTGTTGCGCGAGCGCTGTCGGCGCGCATTCGCGGACGCCGATGCGCCGGGCGTATTGCCCATGTGACCGCTGCACACTCGGGTCGACCCCAGCCCGGGTCGTACCGGGGTGGGCATCGACGGCGTTTGCGGGAACCCTAGGCGCACGAACCGCCGTCGCCTGACAAGGAGTCCCGCATGACGCTGAGCAGCGTGTCCAACGACACCAGCCCCGGCCTGTCGAACACCCCGCCGCCGGAATCCCGCGACACCTGGACGGTGCGTCAGGACCAGACCCTGTCCACCATCGCGCGCGACCACCAGGTCACGCTGCAGGCGATGCGCGAGGCCAATCCCCAGGTGCTCAACCCGGACGTCATCCACGTCGGCCAGCAACTGAATCTGCCGGCGGGTGCGGTACCGCCGCCGGGCGCGTTCGTGGACCCGGCCGGGCCGACGCCCACGCTTGAACTCCGGGACCGTGGACCTGTGGTGTCGCAGCTGCAGGATGGCCTGGCGGCCGCGGGCTTCTCGCCGGGGACGGTGGACGGCATCTTCGGCCCGCTCACCGATCAGGCGGTGCGCGGCTTCCAGGCCTCGCGCGACCTCGAGGTGGACGGCATCGTCGGGCGCGAGACCTGGGGCGCGCTCGGCCGCAGCGCTGCCGCCGAACCGACGCAGCCCACGGTGCCGGTCGTCGGCGGCGACGTGGTTCCCACGGGTGATGCCGTCAGCGATCGCCGCATCGCCGGGCTGCATCCGGACATGCGTGCGGTCGCCTCGCAGTTCGTCGCCCGCGTCGAGCAGGAGCTGGGCATCCAGCTGCGCGTCACCGACGGGATGCGCACCTTCGCCGAACAGGATGCGCTGTACGCGCAGGGGCGCAACGGCAATCCGGGCCAGATCGTCACCAACGCCCGTGGCGGGCAGAGCTACCACAACTACGGCGTCGCCTTCGATGTGGCCGAGCTGCGGCCGAGCGGGGCGGTAACGTGGGAAACGGACTGGGAGGCCATTGGCCGTGTCGGCGAATCGATGGGCCTGGAATGGGGCGGGCGCTGGACTGGCCTGGTGGATCGGCCGCATTTCCAGCTCGACACGGGCATGACCACCGGCCAGCTGCGTGAACGCGTCAACGGCGGCGACATGCGCGCCGACGGATTCGTCAATCTCGATTGAGGCAGGGGCGGGGCTGCGGACGTATGGGCCGTCCACGCTGCGGTGCGCATGGAACGGCGCGTGAGGCGGCCCGCGGTCGCGCGGCCTGGTAATGCACCAGACGCTTGCGAAGCTGCGGCTCTCATGCTCCCGCCATCCCGGTATCTCTAAGGAAGCTGGCTGCATCTGTCGAAAGGCGGAATTCGCCGCCGTGCGCCGGGTCCTGCAGGGTTGCGGCAGAACCGCCGCGCGGACCACACTTCGGGCATCGCCATCGCGCGCACCGCGCGGGCCCGAAACAAGGATTCCGCCATGACCCTGGATTCCGCCATGACCCTGCGCCCACTCGCCGCCGTCGCACTGACCTGTGTCCTCGTCCTCCTGTCCGGCTGCAAGGACCGCGAAGCCGAGGCGGCGGCGCAGGCCGAGGCGCTCGCGGCCGCCAACGAACAGGCCGCGGCCGAAGCCGAGCGCGCGTTCGACGCCGCCGTGGCCGACGGCAACTGGGCGCTGGCCAAGGCGCAGGGCGACATCCTGTTCGCGAAGTGGCCCGGCACCGAGGCGGCCGACCGCGTGCGCCCCCGCTACGACGAGGCGAAATCCAAGGGCGAAGCCGAGAACAACGCGCGCCGGGTCGCGGCACTGTGGACCTACCAGACCCAGCCGGTGAAAGGCGGCAACCAGGTGTCGGCGGCGATCTACGGGCGCGAGCCGGTGGACGTCGATGGCAGCGGCGCCAAGCCGGTGCGCCTGATCTTCCGCGACCACCCCGATTGGGGCCGCAGCGCCTACCTGGTGCTGCCCGGCGGCGATTTCGCCAGGCGTTGCTACGGCAGCTGCCGCGTCACCGTGACCGTGGACGACCAGCCGCCGAAGCAGATGGCCGCCAACCGGCCGGACACCGACGAGGCCATCGCCATGTTCATCGACGACGAGAAGGCGCTGTGGCGCCTGACCCGCGACGCGGACAGTATCCGCATCGCGTTCCCGACCCGCGACGTGGGCGAGAAGACGGTCGAGTTCGAGGTCGCCGGCCTGGACCGCGCGAAGATGCCGGGCTGGGATTGATCGAGCGGACGATTCCACGGCCCATCGCGTCGGCGTGTTGCGTGTTGTCGGGACGCGTTGGGCATGACGCTGCCCAGGGCGTGGAGGTTTCCTGCGGGGCGGTAACCGCCTACAGCGCGTAGCCGAACTGCTGCCGGAACTGTTCGCTGAATTCGGCGTAGTCGAAGCGCTGGTTCTGCGTGCCCGGGTGCTCCACCTTCAGTGCGCCCATCAGGTTGCCGATGCGGCCGATGGTCATCCAGTCGCAGCCCTTCTCGATGCCGAAGATCAGGCCGGCGCGGAACGCGTCGCCGCAGCCGGTGGGATCGGTGATGCGGCGCTCGTGCGCCGGCGGCACGGTGTAGGTCTTGCCGGGCGTGTGGATCAGCGCACCCTTCGGGCCCTGGGTGGTGATGTAGGCCTTGACCCGCTGCACGATGTCGGCCTCGCTCCAGCCGGTGCGCTCCTGCAGCAGGTTGGATTCGTAGTCGTTGACCGTCACGTAGTCGGCCTGCTCGATGAAGGCGCGCAGCTCGGCGCCGTTGAACAGCGGCATCGCCTGGCCGGGATCGAAGATGAAGGGGATGCCGCCTTCGGCGAATTCCGTCGCGTTCTGCAGCATGCCCTCGTAGCCGTCGGGGCTGACGATGCCGATGGTGACGCCCGGGACGTCGCGCACGTGGTTCTCGTAGCTGCGCATCATCGCGCCCGGATGGAAGGCGGTGATCTGGTTGTTGTCGTGGTCGGTGGTGATGAAGGCCTGCGGGGTGAACAGCTCGTCGATCACCTTGACCCGGTCGAGCGTGATCCCGTGTTCCTCGAACCACTCGCGGTAGGGGCCGAAGTCCTGGCCGACAGTGGCCATCGGGATCGGGTCGCCGCCCAGCAGCTTGAGGTTGTAGGCGATGTTGCCGGCGCATCCGCCGAACTCGCGGCGCATCCTGGGCACCAGGAACGAGACGTTGAGGATGTGCACCTTGTCCGGGAGGATGTGGTTCTTGAACTGGTCGGGGAACACCATGATGGTGTCGTAGGCCAGGGAACCGCAGATCAGGGCGGACATCGGGCGTCTCGGCAACGGAAAAGGCCGGCTAGGGTAGCCGGGAGGCCCCCGGGAGGCCAGCGGCGGCGGGCGTCGCCGAGGCGATCCACCTGAGCGTGCCGATGGGCCCGGTCCGGGCACCCGGCGGGCCGCCCGAATGCGCTTTTTTGCTAGGCTAGTCGCTTCGCGTACGCGCTCCCCCGATGGACCCCGGCCCCCGATGTTCAAGAAGTTCCGCGGCATGTTCTCCAACGACCTGTCCATCGACCTGGGCACGGCCAATACCCTCATCTTCGTCCGCGGGCAGGGAATCGTGCTGAACGAGCCGTCGGTGGTGGCAGTGCGCCAGGATCGCAGCGGCGGGCAGAAGGCGGTGGCGGCGGTGGGCAGCGAGGCCAAGATGATGCTCGGCCGCACCCCGGGCAACATCACCACCCACCGGCCGATGAAGGACGGCGTGATCGCCGACTTCACCTACACCGAGGAGATGCTCAAGCACTTCATCCGCAAGGTGCACAAGAGCCGCTTCCTGCGGCCCAGCCCGCGGGTGCTGATCTGCGTCCCCTGCGGCTCGACCCAGGTGGAGAAGCGCGCGATCAAGGATTCGGCCCTGGAGGCCGGCGCGCGCGACGTCTCGCTGATCGAGGAGCCGATGGCGGCGGCGATCGGCGCCGGCATGCCGGTCACCGAGGCGCGCGGTTCGATGGTGGTGGACATCGGCGGCGGCACCACCGAAGTGGCGGTGATCGCGCTCAACGGCATCGTCTATTCGCAGTCGGCGCGCATCGGCGGCGACCGCTTCGACGAGTCGATCATCAACTACGTGCGCCGCAACCACGGCATGCTGATCGGCGAGACCACCGCCGAGCGGATCAAGATCGAGCTGGGCTGCGCCTACCCGCAGGAAAAGCCGCTGTCGATGGAGATCTCCGGCCGCCACCTGGCCGAGGGCGTGCCGAAGATGGTCACCATCACCTCCAGCGAAGTGCTCGACGCCCTGCGCGAGCCGCTGTCGGGCATCGTCGCCGCCGTGCGCCAGGCGCTGGAGCAGACCCCGCCGGAGCTGTGCGCCGACGTCGCCGAGCGCGGCATCGTGCTCACCGGCGGCGGCGCGCTGCTGCGCGACCTGGACCGCCTGCTGAGCGAGGAAACCGGCCTGCACGTGCAGGTCGCCGAGGACCCGCTGACCTGCGTGGCGCGCGGCGGCGGGCGCGCGCTGGAGCTGCTGGACCTGCACGGGAACGAATTCTTCGCGTCCGAGTGATGGCGCGCGCAGGCAGGCACGGCGCGACGGCGACCGGGCGGCATGTCGCGGCAGGGCCGGCCAGCGGCGGGTCGCTGCGGTGCGGTCGCGCGGCGACGCCCACCTCCGGAGCGGCCGGCACTGGCGCCCGCCGCGTTCCCGCCTGCATGCGCGATGGCACCGGCGCCCGCGCGGTAGCGACCTTCGCGCCGGATCCCGACCCCCGACCCTCGATGCCCGGCTGCTGACGTGTCCTCTTTCGCCAATCCAGCCGCCCCCCGCCCCGGCGACGTCGCCGGAACGCTGCGGCTGCTGGCGTATCTGGCGCTGTCGGTGGTGCTGATGGTGCTCGACCACCGCGGCGGATGGCTCAGGCAGGCGCGCGCGACCGCCAGCATCGCGGCGCAGCCGCTGTGGCAGGTCGCCGGCCTGCCCGCGCGGCTGGGGCAGACCATGCGTGAGGACGCGGTGACCCGTTCGATGCTCGCCGACGACAACCGCCGGCTGCGCAACGAGCTGCTGGTGATGGGCGCGCGCCAGGCGCGGCTGCAGGTGGAGGCGGACGAGAACGCACGCCTGCGCGGGCTGCTCGGCGCCGCCGCGCGCGGCGGGCTGGATGTCCGGCTCGCGCCGATCCTCGACGTCGACCTCGACCCCGCGCGCCAGCGGCTGCTGCTCAACGCCGGCGCGCGCGACGGCGTGCGCCAGGGCCAGAGCGTGATCGATGCCGGCGGCCTGCTCGGGCAGATCATCGCCGTCACCCCCGGCACCGCGACCGTGCTGCTGCTCACCGACCTCGACCACGCGGTCCCGGTCTCGATCTCCCGCACCGGCGTGCGCCTGGTCGCCTACGGCATCGGCCGCAGCGACCGGCTCGAGCTGCGCAACATCCCGACCTCCAGCGACGTGGAGATCGGCGACGTGCTGGTGACCTCGGGCCTCGGCGGGCGTTTCCCGCCCGGGTTCCCCGTCGGGCGGGTCGTGGCGCTGCGGCCCGACGACAGCCATGCCTTCCTGATCGGGGAGCTGGCGCCCTCGGCCCAGCTCGACCGTGGCCGCGACGTGCTGCTGCTGCACGAACAGCCGCGGGCAGCGCTGCCCCTCCCGTCCGCCGCGGACTCCGTCCGCGCAGCGGGAACCGGAGACGGCGCCACGCCGGAACATGCGGCAGGACCGGGTGCGTCGGCGGGAGCTGTCCCCGCCGGGGAGGGGCCTGCGACGCAGGCGCCCGCGGCCACCGCGCCGCCCGCATCGGCCACGGCCCGTCCCGCGCCGGAGCGCGCGCCATGAACCGCCGCGGCCGGCTCTGGCTGCTGCCGGTCAGCGTGCTGGTCGCGCTGCTGCTCGGCCTGCTGCCGCTGCCCCCGGCGGTGCAGGGCCTGCGGCCATACTGGCTGGCGCTGGTGGTGGCGTACTGGGTGATCGAGGAGCCCGACCGGGCCGGACTCGGTTTCGCCTTCCTGGCGGGGCTGCTCGCCGACCTCGTGTCCGGCGCGCTGCTCGGCGAGCAGGCGCTGCGGCTGGTGGTCATGGCCTTCATCCTGCAGCGGTTCCGCGCCCAGCTGCGGTTCTTCCCGCTGGCGCAGCAGGCGCTCGCGATCGGCGGCCTGCTGCTCAACGACCGCGTGGTCGCCGCCGCCATCCACCTGCTGCTCGGCCTGCCGCAGCTGCCCTGGCCGTACTGGCTGGCGCCGCTGCTGGGCATGCTGCTGTGGGCACCGCTGTTCCTGCTGTTCGACGCGTTCCGGCAGGGGCGGAGGTCGCGCTGATGCGCGCGCGTCGCCAGCGGATCCGCAACGCCTCAGCCGAAGCCGCCCAGTTCCGCCTGCGTGCCTTCGTGGGTTTCGTGCTGGTCGCGCTCGCGCTCGCAGGGCTGTCGGCCTGGTACTTCCGGCTGCAGGTTCTCGAGCACGACGAGTACGCGCGCCAGTCCGAGGCCAACCGCATCAAGCCGCGACCGGTGGTGCCGGCGCGGGGCCTGATCTACGACCGCAAGGGCCGGCTGCTGGCCGACAACGTGCCGGCCTACCGCATCGACGTGACGCCCGAGGACGCGGGCGACATCCCGCGGATGCTCGCGGCGCTGTCGCAGGTGGTGGCGCTGTCGCCGGAGGAGATCGCGCGCTTCGAGGCCACGCGCAAGGCCACGCGCAGTTTCCGCGCGATCACGCTCAAGCAGCGCCTGAGCGACGAGGAGGTGGCCCGGTTCGCGGTCGACCGCTGGCGCTTCCCGGGGGTCGAGGTCGTGGCCTACCTCAACCGCCGTTACCTGCATGGCGACCTGCTCGCGCACGTCATCGGCTACGTCGGGCGCACCGACGAGAGCGACGTCGAGCGCTACGGGCCGGACCAGGTGCTGTTTCCGCACACCGGCCGCACCGGCATCGAGCGCTACTACGACGTCCAGCTGCGCGGACGCATCGGCTACGAGCAGGTGGAGACCAACGTCGA
The DNA here is from genome assembly GCF_029887935.1 of Luteimonas kalidii. Lineage (GTDB taxonomy): Bacteria > Pseudomonadota > Gammaproteobacteria > Xanthomonadales > Xanthomonadaceae > Luteimonas > Luteimonas kalidii. Next base: position 126,314 of record NZ_JARXRO010000018.1, read on the forward strand.
GGGCCGCGCCCTGCGCAGCATCGGCATGGTGCCCGCGCAGGCCGGCACCGACCTGCGGCTGGGGATCGACCTGGAACTGCAGCGGGCGATGGTGATGGCGTTCGGCGAGCAGACCGGGTCGGCGATCGCGATGGACCCGGGCAGCGGCGAGATCCTGGCGATGGTCAGCCTGCCCAGCTTCGACGCGAACCTGTTCGTCAACGGCATCTCGAGTGCGGACTACCGGCGGCTGATGGACGACCCGTCGCGGCCGCTGTTCAACCGGCTGGTGCTCGGCGGCGTGGCGCCGGGCTCCACGCTCAAGCCGCTGATCGCGCTCGCGGGCCTCGACAGCGGCCTGCGCACGCCGGAGGACCGCGTGCTGTCCACCGGCATGTTCTACCTGCCGGGCACGCGCCGCGGCTGGGGCGATGCCAGCCGCGGTGGCCACGGCTGGACCGACCTGCGCAAGTCGATCTCGGCCTCGGTCAACACCTACTACTACCGGCTCGCGCTCGACCTGGGCATCGAGCGCTTCGACCAGTACATGGCGCACTACGGCTTCGGATCGCCGACCGGGATCGATCTGGCCGGGGAGATCGGCGGCATCCTGCCGTCCCCGGCGACCAAGCTGGCCGCGCGCAGCGAGCGCTGGTACCCGGGCGACACGGTCAACGTGGCCATCGGCCAGGGCGACTGGAAGGTGACCGCGCTGCAGCTGGTGCGCGCGACCGCCGGCCTGGCGGAGGGCTCGCTGCGGCGGCCGCACCTGGTGGCGCAGACGCGTTCGGGGTTCGAGGCGCCCTGGGCCGCCCTGCCCCAGCCCGCGCCGGTCCCGGTCAGTCCGAATCCGGCCAACGTCGACGTGGTCCGGCTGGGCATGGCCGACACCATGCAGCCCGGCGGCACCGGCTGGCGCGTCGCGGTCGGGGCGCCGTACACGATGGCCGGCAAGACCGGCACGGCCCAAGTCATCAGCCGGCGCGGCACGGCTGCGGTCGATCCGCGCAGCCTGCCCATGCACCTGCGCCACCGCGCGCTGTTCATCGGCTTCGCGCCGGTGGAGGCGCCGACCATCGCGGTGGCGATCGCGGTCGAGGGGGGTGGCTACGGCGGCAGCGCGGCCGCACCGATCGCGCGCAAGATCTTCGACGCCTGGCTGCTGGGCAAGATGCCGGTGCCGGAGGGGCAGGACGGTGTGGCGCCACCCGATTTCGGCAACGTCGTCACGGGCTCCGGTCCACACACGCCGGCGGCCCAGGCCGACGTCGGGCCGCTTGTCCCGGCCGGTCCCGGCAACGTGCCCGCGCAGGCGCGTCCTGTCGGCGACGCAGGCGCCGGGACATCGGCCCCGGCGCGCCCGGACCCGCCGGCCCCTGCAGGCCGGGGCTCCGGAGGACGCATGCCATGAACACCATCCTGCGCTGGCTGTTCGACCTGTTCGCGCGCTTCACACGCACGCTCGACTGGCCGCTGCTGGCCGCGCTGCTGGCGCTGATGGGCATCGGTCTGGCCGTGTTGCACAGCGCCGGCGGGCAGAATGTCGCGCTGGTGCAGTCGCAGGGCGCGCGCTACGTGGTCGGGCTGGGCGCGATGTGGCTGCTGTCGCGGATTCCGCCGCCGCCGCTGCGGCGCGCCACCCCGGTGGTCTACGGCCTGTCGCTGCTGCCGCTGCTGGCGGTGCTGTTCATCGGGACCGGCCGCAGCGGCGCGCACTGGATCGACCTGGGCGTGTTCTATTTCCAGCCGGCCGAGCTGATGAAGCTGAGCCTGCCGATGATGGCGGCCTGGGCGCTGAGCCGGGCGCCCTTGCCGCCGCGTTTCGCCACGGTGCTGGGGGCGGCCGCGATCGTCGCCGTGCCCACCGGGCTGATCCTGCTGCAGCCCGATTTCGGCACCGCGATGCTGGTCGCGGCCAGCGGCGTGTTCGCACTGTACCTTTCGGGCCTGTCCTGGGGCTGGTTCATCGCCGCCGGCGTGGGCGCGGCGGGGGCGGCAGGCCTGGCGCTGTTCGCACCGATTGCGTGGTTCTCGTTCCTGCGTCCGTACCAGCAGGACCGCATCCTGACCTTCCGCGATCCGGAGAACGATCCACTCGGTGCGGGCTGGAACATCATCCAGTCCAAGATCGCGATCGGCTCGGGCGGCATGACCGGCCAGGGCTGGGGCGAGGGCACCCAGTCGCACCTGGACTACGTGCCCGAACACACCACCGACTTCATCTTCGCCGTGCTGGCCGAGGAATTCGGCTGGATCGGCGTGGCCACGGTGCTGGCGCTGTACGCGTTCGTCATCGGTCGCTGCCTGTGGATCGCGGCCGAGGCGCGCGATGCCTATGCGCGCATCCTCGCCGGCAGCCTCGGCCTGGCGCTGTTCGTGTACGTGCTGGTGAACGGCGGGATGATTTCCGGCCTGCTGCCGGTGGTGGGCGTGCCGATGCCGCTGCTGAGCTTCGGCGGCACGGCGGCGGTGTCGCTGCTGGCGGGGCTGGGCGTGGTGATGTCGGTCGGCGCGCACGCGCAGGGCAAGAAGCGCTGACGCGAGCGCGCAGGCGAAGCGATCGTCGAGCGAGTTGCGCTGCGTTCATCGTCGGCGCAGCCTTCGCGCGTGGCCTGCGTGCTAACCTCGCCGCCGATGATCCGACGCCCCGCAGCCGCGCTCTCCGTCCCCCTGCTGTCGTTCGCGCTGTCCGCATGCGCGACGCCGGCCCCGCCGCCTCCGGCAGGTTCCGCGCCCGTTGCGCCCGCACCGGCTTCCGCCGCAGAGGCGCCCGCAGCGCCCGCGCTGCTGCCCAGGGTGCCGCAGCCGCCCGAGCGTCCCGTGGCGCCGCCATCGGTCACCGATCCGGCGCTGCCGCGTGCGCAGCGCATCGACGCATTCGTCGACTACACCGTGCAGACCTACGGCGTCGATGCGGCGCAGGTGCGCGCGGTGCTCGCCCAGGCGCAGACGAAGCAGCCCATCGTCGACGCCATGAACCGCCCGGCCGAGGCCGTGCGCAAGTGGCATGAATACCGGCCCATCTTCATCAACGACGCGCGCGTCGACGGCGGCATCGCGTTCTACCGCCAGCACCGCGACGCGCTCGAACGCGTGTCGGCGCAGACCGGCGTGCCGGCGGAGATGATCGTGGCGATCATCGGCGTGGAAACCAGCTACGGGCGCGTGACCGGCAACTACCGCGTGGTCGACGCGCTCTACACCCTGGCCTTCGACTTTCCCAAGCGCGCCCCGTTCTTCGCCGGCGAACTGGCGCAGCTGTTCGCGCTGAAGAAGGAAGAGCCCCAGCTCGACCTGCTGGCGCTCAAGGGCAGCTACGCCGGCGCGATGGGTCTTGGGCAATTCATGCCCTCGAGCTACCGGCTGTGGGCGAAGGATGGCGACGGCGATGGCCGCCGCGACCTGCTGACCCATCTGCCCGACGTGTTCGCCTCGATCGCGAACTACTTCGTGGTCCACGGCTGGGAGCGCGATGGGCCCGTGGTCGCGCGCGCCGCCCGCGACGCGGGCGCGGCCGATTTCGTGCCGGAGAACTGGGAGCCGGTGTATCCGCTGGCCGACCTCGCCGCGCGCGGCTACCGGCCGCAGCCGGGCCAGCCGGTGGCGGAGGGCGCCACCCTGCTGACGCTCGATGGCGTCGCGGGTAAGGAGTACTGGCTGGCGTACCGCAACTTCTACGTGATCACGCGCTACAACCGCTCCCCGATGTACTCGCTGTCGGTGCACCAGCTGGCGCAGGCGATCCGGACCGGGGTCGGATCCGGGCGATGAGGCGGCTGCTGCCGCTGCTGGTCCTGGCCCTGCTGGCGGGTTGCGCCGGTACGGCGAAGAAACCTTCCACCACGGGAGGCGCGGGCCGCGTCGCGCCGCCGGTTGCGACCGGGCCAGCGCCGGACTGCACCGGCTTCAAACCCTATCCGCGCGCGCAGGAGGATCCGTCCACCCGCGGCGATTACGTCGGAGGCGGTCTCTACAAGCCCGGCGTGCGCGACAGCACGCCCGACTACCTGCCCAACGTCGCCTGCATCCCGGAACCGGTGGTGGTGCACGAGCCGCGATCGGCCTACGGCAACCGCTCGCCGTACCAGGTGCTCGGCAAGTCGTACAGGGTGATGGAGTCGACCGACGGGTTCGTCGAGACCGGGCTGGCCTCCTACTACGGCAACAAGTTCCACGGCCGCCGCACCTCCAACCACGAGGTGTACGACATGTACGCCTTCACCGCCGCGCACAAGTCGCTGCCGCTGCCCAGCTACGCGCGCGTGACCAACCTCGACAACGGACGCTCGGTGGTGGTGCGGGTGAACGACCGTGGGCCGTTCCACGACGGGCGCGTGATCGACCTGAGCTACGCCGCCGCGGTGAAGCTCGACATCCAGCGTCGCGGCACGGGCCGGGTCGAAGTGCGGGCATTGCGCCCGGGCGAGACCGACACCCTGCAGGCCGCCGTTGCCCCGGCGCCCGCGGTGCCCAGCGCGATGGACGCCCTGGTCGGGCGCTTGCCGGCCGGCGCGGCATCGGCCACAGCCGCGCCGGTGCCCGCCCCCGTGCGTTCCGCGACGACACCCGCCGAAGGTCCCGCGAGGCTCGCCGACCATCCGGGGTACGGCCGCGAGGAGGACCGCTTCCGCCTGGTCGCCGCCGATGGCCGGATCAGGAGCGCCGACGAATTCGACGCCTGGATGCGCGCGCGTCAGGCGCGACTGGATGCCGCGGCGGGCGCCCCCATTGCAAGCGCCGCCGCGACTCCCGCCACATCTCCCGGCGCCACGCCTTCGCCGGCGCCTGCGCAACCGGCGCCGACCCGGGTTGCCGCATCCGCATCCGCCGCCGCAGGGAGCAGCGACGCAGTGACCCTGCAGGTCGGCGTGTTCTCGGTGCGCGACAACGCCGAGCGCGCGCTCGCCACGCTGCGCGGGGCCGGCATCGCGACGGCGACGATGCAGGACGTGGCCAGGGCCGGCCGCACGCTGTGGCGGGTGCGCGTGGGGCCGGTCGCCGATGCCGGGGCGGCCGAGCTGGCCGCGCGGGTCTCGGGCCTGGGCCTGGGCATGCCGCAGTTCGTACGCGAGTAGACTTTTTCATTCCGCCCGCGCCGCCATCCGGCGCGGCGACCATGTTTCGCCCGGCCAGGGATGACCGGACCACCGGAGTACCGTGTTCGATGAAATCCGTTGCAGTCTTCCGCCGCCTCGCCGTGGCCGCGCTTGCCACCTTCGCCGTCGGGTTCGCGCTCGCGCAGGACGCGCCGCGCCCCGCGCCCGCGCAGGCGGCGCCCGCCGCCGCGCTGAGCGACAACCTGCCCACGCCGCCGCCGCCTTCGGTGACCGGCTCGGCGTGGCTGCTGATGGATTACGCGAGCGGCCAGGTCCTGGCCGGGGAGAATATCGACGAGCGGGTGGAGCCGGCGAGCATCACCAAGGTGCTGACCAGCTACGTGATCGCGGCCGAGCTGAAGGCCGGCAAGGTCAAGGTCGACGACCAGGTGATGATGACCGAGAACGCCTGGCGCAAGGGCGGGGCGGGCACCGACGGCAGCTACAGCGGGTTCCCGGTCAACCAGACCGCGCCGCTGCTGGAGATGGAGAAAGGCATGGTGGTGCAGTCGGGCAACGATGCCGCGATCGCCCTGGCCGAGCACGTCGCCGGCAGCGAGGAGGCCTTCGCCGCATTGATGAATGCCTATGCCCAGCGTATCGGGATGAAGAACTCCAACTTCGTCAACGCACACGGCCTGTCCGAGCCCGAGCACTATTCCACCCCGCGCGACCTGGCCCTGCTGGGCCGCGCGATGGTGCGCGACTTCCCCGAGGAGTACGCGTACAACAAGATCAGGGAATTCACCGTCGGCCCGATCACCCAGCGCAACCGCAACCTGCTGCTGTGGCGCGACCCGAGCGTCGACGGCATCAAGACCGGCCACCATTCCGGCGCCGGCTACTGCCTGATGGCCTCGGCCAGGCGTGGCGACCAGCGCCTGATCTCGGTGGTGATGGGCTCGACCGGCGAAGCGCAGCGCGCGACCGATTCGCTGGCGCTGCTCAACTGGGGTTTCCGCTTCCACGAGACCCACCGCGTGTACGACGCGGGCAAGGCGATCTCGACCCAGAAGGTGTGGAAGGGCCGGGCCGATGAAGTGCAGCTCGGCGTCGCCGCGCCGGTACTGGTGAGCCTGCCCCGCGGCAAGTACGACCAGCTCAAGCCCTCGATGGACGTGCCCGAGACGCTGGTCGCGCCGATCACCAAGGGCCAGGCGATCGGCAAGGTGCGCATCACCCTCGACGGCAAGGTGGTGGCCGAGCGGCCGCTGGTGGCATTGCAGGCGGTCGAGGAAGCGGGCTTCTTCAAGCGCCTGTGGCACGAATTCCTGATGTGGTGGAACGCCGACTGAGGACGTTGGCCGGGCCCTCGTCCCGATCGCGTTTTTGCTAGGATCCGCCGTGCGGCCGCGACGCGGGAGTGCGTCACGGCCGGCTAGGGGGTGGGCGCGCAACGCGCCCGGCATATCCATTTTCAGGAAGAATCGAGGGGTACTACATGTCCGGATCCACTGGCAGGCGCGCGCTCATGCTCGCGCTCTCGGCGGTCACGATGGTCGCTGCCGCAACACCGGCGCTGGCCCAGCGCCAGAGCGCGCAGGAGCGGCGCCAGGAACAGGTGGCGCAGATTCCCACCTGCGCCCAGCCGCTGGGCGCGATCTCGGTGCTCGAACCCGAGGACGGCGTGCACTGGTGGACGGGGCAGCAGTTGCCCGCGCCGTCGCGGCTGATCAAGGTGTTCGTGAACAAGTCGCGCTGCTTCACCCTGGTCGACCGCGGCGCCGGCCTGGACGCGGCGATGCGCGAACGCGACCTCGGCGCCGACGGCGAGCTGCGGGTGCGCTCGAACGTGGGCAAGGGTCAGATCAAGGCGGCCGACTACGTGATGGTCCCGGACCTGATCGGCGCCAACAACAACTCCGGCGGCAATGCCGTGGGCGGGCTGCTGGGTGGCCTGATCGGCGGCCGCGCGGGCGCGCTCGTGGGCGGACTGAACTTCAAGAGCAAGACCGCCGACGTCGTGCTCACGGTCACCGACGTGCGCTCGTCCGAGCAGCTGGCGATGGCCGAAGGCCACGCCAAGAAGACCGACATCGGCTGGGGTGCCGGCGGTGGGCTGTTCGGCGGCAGCGGCCTCGGCGCCGCGGGCGTGGGCGGCTATGCCAATACCGAACTGGGCCAGGTGATCACGCTGGCCTACCTGCAGGCCTATACCGACTTGGTCGCGCAGCTGGGCGGCCTGCCGGACAACGCCTCGGCCGCGAACGCGCAGCAGGCGGTCACCGTGACCAAGCCGGCGCGCCTGTTCACGGGGCCGGACGGCAAGGGCGTGGTGCGCTCGCTGGACGTGGGGATGATGCTCTACCCCACGGGAGCGAAGGAAGGAATGATGTGGGAGGTCGAAGACGAGCTCGGGAACAAGGGCTGGGTGTCCTCGACCCTGCTGGAACTGTCGCGCTGAGTCCTGCGACAGGTGCCCGAACGTCGCGAAGGCCGCCCACGGGCGGCCTTTTGCGTTCCGCCGGCGGTGGTTTGGGTTCCGCGCCCGCAGCCCCATAATCGGTCTCATGGAAATCAAGTCCGACAACCCAGATCACGGCTTCCAGTTCCCGGGCACGTTCGAGATCACCGCGATGGGGGCCGCCAACATCGGCCTCGAGAGCGAGATCCCGCGCCTGCTCACCGAGGCCGGCCTTACGGTGCTGGAAGAGAGCATTGCCTGGCGCGAGTCCACCGGTGGCCGCTACGTCTCGGTGAAGCTGAGTTTCCGTGCCGAGGACCGCGCCCAGTACGAGGCCGCGCACACCGCCCTGCGCGGGCACCCGGAAGTGAAGTGGACGCTGTAGGACGTCCGCTGTACCGGGCGAGCCGGTGATGAGCGGGCTCGCGGCCGGGTGCGACAGGTCGGCGGATCGGCCCGTCGCGACCGTGCACCCGCACGGTTTGGTCCGCGACCTCGGGCGCCAGCCCTACGAACCGGTCTGGCGCGCCATGCAGCGCTTCACCGACGGGCGTGGCGACGACACACTCGACGAGTTGTGGGTGGTCGAGCACGATCCCGTGTTCACGCTCGGCCAGGCCGGCAAGCCGGAGCACGTGCTGATGCCCGGCGACATCCCGGTGCTGCACGTCGACCGGGGCGGCCAGGTGACCTACCACGGGCCGGGACAGCTGGTGGTGTACCCGCTGCTCGACATCAAGCGCCTGAAGCTGGGCGTGCGCGACTATGTCTGCCGCATCGAGCAGGCGGTGATCGACACGCTCGCGGAGTGGAACATCGTCGGCGCACGCCGCGTCGGGGCCCCCGGGGTTTACGTGGGCGAGGCGAAGATCGCCGCGCTCGGCATCCGCGTCCGCCACGGGCGCACCTTCCACGGGCTGGCGTTCAACATCGCCATGGACACCCGGCCGTTCCGGCGCATCAATCCCTGCGGCTACGCCGGGCTGCAGGTGGTGTCGATGCTAGACTTGGGTGGTCCGTCCGGCCCCGACGCGGTGAAGCCCGTGCTGCTGGACGCGCTGGCCCGCCAGTTCGGGCTGGCCCTGCAGCCGGCGCCGCCGCCCGGGCTGGCCGCCGTCCCTCCCTCCGCGCCGCAAGCCGCCTGAGACCCCATGTCCGAATCCAGCCCGCGTTCCATCCCGCTGCAGGTCGTCCAGGCCGGCGCCCAGGCGTCGCTGGAGACCGGCGCCAAGCAGCTGGCGGGCGACAAGATCGCGCGTTCGCCGGTCGAGTTCGTCGACGCGCCGGTGCTGCGCAAGCCGTCCTGGATCCGGGTGCGGATCCCCTCCAACGGCGCCGTGGCGGCGCTCAAATCCAAGCTCCGCGCGAACCGCCTGGTCACCGTGTGCGAGGAGGCCAGCTGCCCGAACATCCACGAATGTTTCGGCCACGGCACCGCGACCTTCATGATCCTCGGCGAGGTCTGCACCCGCCGTTGCAGTTTCTGCGACGTGGCCCACGGCCGGCCCAAGCCGCCGGACGCGTCCGAGCCGCTGCACCTGGCGCAGACGATCGCGGACATGGGGCTCAAGTACGTGGTGATCACCTCGGTCGACCGCGACGACCTGCGCGACGGCGGCGCCCAGCACTTCGTCGACTGCATCCGCGAGGTACGCGCGCATGCGCCCGGCATCCGGATCGAGATCCTGACCCCCGACTTCCGCGGCCGCGGCCGGATGGAGCGCGCGCTGGAGATCCTCGCCGCCGATCCGCCGGACGTGTTCAACCACAACGTCGAAACCGTGCCCGAGCTGTACCGCAACGTGCGTCCCGGCGCGGACTACCAGTGGTCGCTGACCCTGCTGCAGAAGTTCAAGGCGCAGCATCCTGGCGTGCCGACCAAGTCCGGGATCATGCTCGGCCTGGGCGAGACCATGGAGCAGGTGCAGGGCACGCTGCGGGACCTGCGGGCGCACGACGTCGAGATGGTCACCATCGGGCAATACCTGCAGCCCAGCGCCCATCACCACCCGGTGCTGCGCTACTGGACGCCGGACGAGTTCAAGGCGCTGGAGGACTACGGCATGTCCCTGGGCTTCAGCCATGTCGCCTCGGGCCCGCTGGTGCGCTCGTCCTACCATGCCGACCGCCAGGCCATGGAAGCGGGCGTCGCCGCCTGAACCGCGCGCCTGCTGCCCCGGCCGTGCGGGGCAGGGCGCGGATCGGCGGATCTGCGCGGGCAGCGACCGGTCGCACGGCGTTCACACCACCTGCCCCGCGCCTCGCTAGAGTGGGGCGGACCCTGCAACTTTAAGCACTGGTGCGGGGTCGAACCCCGGCGGCACAGTGGATGCGTCGCTCCCTTGGCCGTTCTCCAGGATCGTTTCCGATGAAATTCACCCGCCTCGTCGCCGTGCCGCTGATCGCCCTGGCGCTGACCGTGCCGCTGGGCCTGATGGCCCAGGCCGACGGCGACGCATTGCCGGGTGCGCCCAGCGCCGAGCAGGTCACCACCTCGAAGCTGGTGTATGGCCTGCTGTCCGACAGCCGCTACGCCTACCGGCCCCGGCCGCTCGACGCGACGATGTCGAGCGAGATCTTCGACCACTACCTCGAGGCGCTCGATGGCGGCAAGCTGTTCTTCACCGCCGGCGACGTCGACCGCTTCCGCGCCTACGAGAAGGGCATGGGCGAGTCGGTGCGCAGCGGCAACCTCGAACCGGCGTACACCATCTTCGCGCTCTACAAGCAGCGCGTCGCGGATCGCGTCGCCTACGCACGCGGGCTGCTCGAGCAGGACATGTTCGATTTCACCGGCGACGACCGCTGGGAGTACGACCGCGAGGACGCCGCGTGGGCCGCCGATGCCGCCGCGCTGGATGCGCTGTGGAAGCAGTCGGTGCGCAACGACTGGCTGCGTCTCAAGCTCGCCGGCAAGCAGCCCGACGAGATCCGCAAGACCCTCGACCGCCGCTACCTCAACCTCGCCAACAGCGTGGCGGCGCTGGACCAGGAGGATGCGTTCCAGTCCTTCCTCAACGCCTATACGTCGACCGTCGATCCGCACACCGACTACATGAATCCGCGGACGGCCAAGCTGTTCACCCAGAGCATGTCGCTGTCGCTGGAAGGCATCGGTGCACAGCTGCAGAAGCAGGACGACGTGGTGGTGATCCGCGAACTGATCGCGGGCGGGCCGGCCGCGATCAGCGGCAAGTTCAAGCCCGGCGATCGCATCGTCGGCGTCGGCCAGGGTGCCAGTGGTGCCATGGAGGACGTGGTCGGCTGGCGGCTGGACGACGTGGTCGAGAAGATCAAGGGTCCGAAGGACACCCAGGTGCGCCTGGACGTGGTGCCCGGCGAAGCGACGCTCGACAGCAAGCCGGTGCGCATCGTGTTGACGCGCGCGCGGGTGAAGCTGGAGGAGCAGGCTGCGAAGTCCGAGATCATCACCCTGCCGGCGCCGGCCAGCGGCGGAGCCGACAAGCGCATCGGCGTGATCAAGCTGCCGGCGTTCTACCAGGATTTCGAAGGCCGTCGTACCCGCAACGGCGAATACACGTCAGCCACCCGCGACGTGTCCCGCCTGCTGGAGCAGTTCCGCACCGACGGCGTCGACGGCGTGGTGCTGGACCTGCGCAACAACGGCGGCGGCTCGCTCAACGAGGCGATCGAACTCACCGGCCTGTTCATCGACAAGGGTCCGGTGGTGCAGGTGCGCGAGTCTGGCGGGCGCGTGAGCGTGGAAGGCGACCGCACCCCCGGCGTGAGCTGGGACGGCCCGCTGGCGGTGCTGATCAACCGCAGTTCGGCCTCGGCCTCGGAGATCTTCGCCGGCGCCATCCAGGACTACGGCCGCGGCCTGGTCATCGGCGAGACCTCGTTCGGCAAGGGCACGGTGCAGAACATCGTGCCGCTGGACCGCTGGCCCGCCAACGAAGGCGACCGCTACGGCCACGTCAAGCTCACCATCGCCCAGTTCTTCCTGCCCGGCGGCAGCAGCACCCAGAACAAGGGCGTCGTCCCCGACATCGCGTTCCCGGTGACGGTGGATGCGAGCGAGTTCGGCGAGAGCACCTACGACAACGCGCTCGAGTGGCGCCAGATCGCGGCCGTTCCGCACCAGCGCTATGGCGATTTCTCGCCCCTGCTGCCCCGGCTCGAAGCCCTGCACGCCGCGCGCGTGAAGCAGGACAAGGAGTTCCAGTGGTGGACGGCCGACGTGGCCGAGTTCCGCGCCGAGCGCGAGAAGAGCTACGTTTCGCTCAACGAGGCCGAGCGCCGCGCCGAGCGCGACCGCGATGCCGCCAAGCGTGAGCGTCGTCAGGAGCAGCGCAAGGCGCTTGGCTTGGCGCTGGACCCGCTGGCCGATACCAAGGACGACGGCCTGCAGGCCAGCGAGCGCAACATCGCCGAAGACGCCGCGCGCGAAAAGGCCGCCGAGAAGCGCCCCGATCCGCTGCTGCGAGAGTCGGCGGCCATCCTCGCCGACGCCGTGCGCCTGCTCAACAGCGACCGCCAGCTGTCGGCCCAGGTGTTGCCGGAGTCGACGGTGCCGGGAGTGTGGGCGCAGTAGTGACGGGCCGAGGCCGGCCCGGCGGAAGCGGCGCCTGGACTGATGCCAGGCGTCGCGCGCGTCAGCCCTGGGCCTTCTGCGCGTTGTGGCGCTCGATCGCGTAGACCAGGATCTTCTTCGCCTCTTCGGCGTTGCCCCAGCCCTCCAGCTTGACCCACTTGCCCTTCTCGAGATCCTTGTAGTGCTCGAAGAAGTGGCCGATGCGCTCGAGCCAGTGGGTGCTCACCTGGTCGATGTTCTCGACGTGGGCATAGCCCTGGAACACCTTGGTCACCGGCACCGCCAGCAGCTTCTCGTCGCTGCCGGCCTCGTCGGTCATCTTCAGCACGCCGACCGGGCGGCAGCGGATCACCGACCCGGGCACCAGCGGCAGCGGCAGCACCACCAGTACGTCGGCCGGATCGCCGTCGCCGCACAGCGTGTGCGGCACGTAGCCGTAGTTGCAGGGGTAGCGCATCGGCGTGGACAGCACGCGGTCGACGAAGATCGCGCCGCTCTCCTTGTCGACCTCGTACTTGACCGGCTCGGCGTCCTTCGGGATCTCGATGATGACGTTGATTTCGTCGGGCGGATTCTTCCCGGTGGAGACGTGGTCGAGACCCATGTGGCGAGAACTCCGGCGGCGCGGGCAGGGCCCGCAGATCAGGGAGCGGCATTCTACGCGAGCCAATGCTGCATTGCAGAACGCGCGCCCAGCCGCCCCAGGGTTTGCCCCAGGCAGGGTACGCCCCAGCTTCCTGACCTCCATACGCCATCGTATACATGTCCCACCTCGCTTCCACGGGATCCTTGCGATGTCGATCCAGACCGATGCCGGCCGCCTTTCCGATGCCACTCCTGTCCGCACCGACGGCTACTGGGACGATCCCGCGGCGGAGAGCCGCCTGGCCTCGGCCGCCGACCTCGACCGCAACCCGGTCGCCCCCGACACGGTCGACGCCCCGCCGGTGGTCTCCCTGCTGCCGCGCCTGGCGGTCACGGAGATCGACGGCAACCAGAGCAACCCCGACGGGCGCACCGTCGGACAGACGCCGGACGGCAAGGACATCCAGGTAGATCCGCTGCACCGGGACCAGACCGTGTCGATCGCCCGCGAACGCACGCTGGCGGAGGCCGGGCTCGGCCAGACCTATGTCAGTTCCGATCAGCTGGTGCTCAGCACCGGCGGCGCCAGCGACCGCATCGGCGTGAGCCAGCGCGACGACGGCACCCTCGACGTGCAGGTCAACGGCCAGTCCTACGCCCTGCGCGTCGCCGACGGCCAGGAGCTGACCATCCGCACCGGCGCCGGCGACGACGTGATCGAGGTGGCCTCGAACGTGACCGTCAATATCGTCGCCGAAGGCGGCGAGGGCGAGGACACGATCGACATCGCCGGCAGCGGCGACAACCGTATCGACGGCGGTGATGGCGACGACACCATCACCCTGTCGGGCAGCGGCCGCAACGACGTGTTCGGTGGCAATGGCGCGGACGAGATCCAGGGCGGCAGCGGCGTCGACGTGATCTACGGCGGCGACGGCGACGACCGCATCGACGGCGGCGCTGGCCGCAACTACCTCGAGGGCGGTGCGGGTGCCGACACCATCCGCAGCCGCGGCACCGGCGACATGGTGTCCGGCGGTCTCGGCGACGACACCCTGCACGCCGCACCCGGCGCCAGCGCGATCTACGCCGGGGCCGGCCGCGACACCATCGAAGGTGCAGGCAACGCCACCACCGTGTACGCGCAGGCGGTCGACGTGGTGAACGCCGCGACCGGCGCGCGTCCGACCGTGATCAACGTCGAGATCGATCCGCAGGTGGGCAGCAGCGTCACGGTCGAGGGCTCGGATGCGTTCGTGCAGCGCGTGCAGGCCGACATCGAGTTCCTGCGCGGCTCGCCGAACGGCCAGCGGATGCTGGCCGAGTTCGACCAGACCGCCGAGGCCCGCGGCAACTCGGTGACGATCAAGGAGCTGTCGAACGAACACAACGGATTCGCCATGCCCGCCGAGGACGGCGTGACCTGGGCCGACGTGCAGATCACCAACGGCCGCGCCGGTCCGGGCGTGGAGACCGACATCCGCTACAACCCGTCGTTCCACATGGACGCGTTCCCGGCGCCGGTGGTCGTGCTGTATCACGAGATGTCGCACGCCTACAACTTCGCCAACGGCACCCTGCAGCCGGGCAACTACAACGGTCCGGATGTCGTCGACCGCGGCATTTCCAATTCCGAGCGACAGGCCGTGGGTCTGGAGACCACCGCCGCGCCCTTCGACTTCGATGGCGATCCCGCCACGCCGCCCACCACCGCCAATCCCGACCACCTGACCGAGAACGGCCTGCGCGGCGAACTCGGCCTGCCGGATCGACCCAGCTACGCCTTGTGACCGGGGCAGGGAGCCGCGGCCACACGCTCCACGGATGGAGTGACGGGCAGTTCGCGCTTGGCGCGGGCTGCCCGTCTTTTATGGCCAGCCCGGCCGTCGGCAATCGCACCTCCCGCCGATTCTTGACCTATGCCGTGCAGACCCCGGACGTGGCGCATGCCACGGTCGCACGCGCGCTGCCGGGAACCGGACGTTTCGCGGTGCTGGCCGCCCTGTGCGTCGCGATGTGCGCGCCGGCGCTCGCCGACAATACGCGCGCGCCGTCCAGACCTGCCCCGGAGGCTGCATCCATGTCCCATCGCGACGCAACGGCGGCCACGCAGGTCGATGACGAGGGCGCGCGCCTGTCGGTCCAGCTGACGCTGTTGGCTGCCGACACCGTCGAGATCCGCTACCGGCTGCACAACGACGGCGCCGTCCCGCTGCTGGTGTTCGATCGTGGCGACCGCCGCGCCGTGCTCACCGGACGGCAGGCCGCCGGCGCAATCGGTACGCCGACGTTCGAGCACGCGGGCGATGGCGACGTCACCCTCCGGCATGCGGCGCGTTCGCTGCCCGACTCGCCCACCGGCCCGACCCTGCCCGCGACTCCGCTCGCGCGGCGACTGGATGCGGGCGACGCGCTAGAGGGGACGTTCCGGTTCCAGATTCCGGGAGCGTCGCCGCGACGGCTGCGCTGGTGCCTGGGGGTCGCGCCGTTGGCCGATGAGGACGGTCTGCTGCCCGATGGCGAGTCGGCCGGTCTGTGGCGCGCAGGCGCCGCTGCGGTGGCCCGCCAGCGCCTGCTGTGCACGCCGTGGTTCGAGGTCTCGACGGCGCGGTTCGAAGACCGCTGACCCGGCCCTGTCGCGCGCGCTCAGGGCGTGCCGGCAGCCGTGTCCGCGGCCGCGCCCGCCGCGCAGTCGTCCGCCAGCAGCCGTGAGCGCTGCAGCCAGGCGGGATCGGGGTAGTAGGCGAAGACCAGGGAGCCGCCGCGGATGCGGTCGATCAGTTCGCGCGCCACCGCCGGGCGCACCGCCGGACAGCCGAGGCTGCGCCCGAGCCGGCCCTGCGCGCGCGCGATCCCGTCGTCGACGTAGGGCGCGCCGTGGATCACGATCGCGCGCTCGCGTGCCAGGTCGTTGAAGCCGGGCTCGAGCCCGTCCAGGCGCAGCGAGTAGCCGTTGATGCCCACGTAGGATTCGCCGGTGCGGAACACGCCCAGGCTCGACATGTGGCTGCCCGAGCGGTTCGAGAAGCGGGTGGACAGGTTGTCGCCGGTCCCGCGGCCATGCGCGACCAGCTCGCGGTAGAGCAGGCGTTCCCGTTCCAGGTCGAACACCCACAAGCGGGGCTCGGTCGACGGCAGCGAGTAATCGATCACGCTCAGGGTCGCCGGGCGGCTCGCGTCCGGATCTTGCATCGCGCACGCCAGCGCGCGGGTGGCGAGCGAGAGCACCTCGCGGTCGAGCGTGGGGGCGGCGCGCGCCAGGCGCTCGACGCTGGGCGCCGCGGCGCGCGCGGCAGGCACTGAGGCCAGCGCCAGCGCGGCAACCAGCGCGAGGACCAGGGGCAGGCAACGGGGCAGGGACATGGTCGCGGCAGGATAGCAGCGGGGCCAGGGCCGGCCTGAACGCGGCCGCCGCGCGCCGCACAGCCGCGGGACGGTACACGTTCGCCACGGAACAAAACGAAGACGGGCGGCCCGTGGCCGCCCGTCGATGCAGCGTTTGCGCCGACGCTAGAGCAGCGGCACCAGCAACAGGGCGACGATGTTGATGATCTTGATCAGTGGGTTGATCGCCGGGCCGGCGGTGTCCTTGTAGGGATCGCCGACGGTGTCGCCGGTCACCGAGGCCTTGTGCGCCTCCGAACCCTTACCGCCGAAGTTGCCGTCCTCGATGTACTTCTTGGCGTTGTCCCACGCGCCGCCGCCGGTGGTCATCGAGATCGCGACGAACAGGCCGGTGACGATGGTGCCGATCAGCAGGCCGCCCAGCGCCCTGATGCCAGCGCCCGGGCCCATCAGCCAGTTCATGCCGAACGCCACCACCACCGGTACCAGCACCGGCAGCAGCGAGGGGACGATCATCTCCTTGATCGCCGACTTCGTCAGCATGTCGACGGCGCGGCTGTAATCCGGCTTGCCGGTGCCTTCCATGATCCCGGGGATTTCGCGGAACTGGCGCCGCACCTCCTCCACCACGCTGCCGGCGGCGCGGCCCACGGCCTCCATCGCCATCGCACCGAACAGGTAGGGGATCAGGCCACCGATGAACAGGCCGATGATCACCGCCGGGTCCGACAGCTCGAAGCTGAAGACCACGCCCGGGTTGTTCGCTTCCAGGTTGTGGGTGAAGTCGGCGAACAGGACGAGTGCGGCAAGCGCCGCCGAGCCGATCGCGTAGCCCTTGGTCACCGCCTTGGTGGTGTTGCCGACCGCGTCCAGCGGATCGGTGATGTTGCGCACCTCGGGCGGCAGTTCGGCCATCTCGGCGATGCCGCCGGCGTTGTCGGTGATCGGGCCGTAGGCGTCGAGCGCCACGATCATCCCCGCCATCGACAGCATCGCCGTGGCCGCGATCGCGATGCCGTACAGGCCGCCGAGCGTGAAGCAGGCCCAGATCGCCAGGCACACCGAGATCACCGGCAGCGCCGTGGACTTCATCGACACGCCGAGCCCGGCGATGATGTTGGTGCCGTGGCCGGTGGTGGACGCCTGCGCCACGTGCCGGACCGGCGCGTACTGGGTGCCGGTGTAGTACTCGGTGATCCACACGATCGCGCCGGTCAGCGCCAGGCCGATCAGCGCGCACCAGTAGATGTTCATCGCGCCGTGGGCGTTGGTATCCATCAGCTGGGTGGTGATCGGGTAGTAGGCGATGGCCGCCAGCACACCCGAGACGATCACGCCCTTGTACAGCGCGCCCATGATCGAGCCGCCGGTCTTCACCTTGACGAACATCGCGCCGATGATCGAGGCGATGATCGACACGCCGCCCAGCACCAGCGGATACAGCACGCCGTTGCTGCCCACCTCGGTGACCATCAGGTAGCCCAGCAGCATGGTCGCGATCACCGTGACCGCGTAGGTCTCGAACAGGTCGGCCGCCATGCCGGCGCAGTCGCCGACGTTGTCGCCCACGTTGTCGGCGATCACCGCCGGGTTGCGCGGGTCGTCCTCGGGGATGCCGGCTTCCACCTTGCCCACCAGGTCCGCGCCGACGTCGGCGCCCTTGGTGAAGATGCCGCCGCCCAGGCGCGCGAAGATCGAGATCAGCGACGAGCCGAACGCCACGCCGACCAGCGCGTGCAGCACCTCGCCGGTGGGCAGCTGGAAGTACAGGTTCAGCACCCCCCAGTAGCCGGCCACGCCCAGCAGGCCCAGGCCCACCACCAGCATCCCGGTGATCGCGCCGCCGCGGAAGGCCACGTCCATGGCCGGGCCGATGCCGCTGCGCGCGGCCTCGGCGGTGCGCACGTTGGCGCGCACCGAGACGTTCATGCCGATGTAGCCGGCCGCGCCCGAGAGCACCGCGCCCAGCAGGAAGCCGACGCCCGTGTACCAGTCCAGGAACAGGCCGATCAGCACGAACAGCACCGCGCCCGCGACCGAGATCGTCAGGTACTGCCGGTTGAGATAGGCGCGCGCGCCTTCCTGGATCGCGCCCGCGATCTCCTGCATGCGGGCGTTGCCCGCGGGCTGGCGGTTGATCCAGCGCGCCGAGATGATGCCGTAGATGATCGCCACCGCCGCGCACACCAGTGCCAGCGTCAATCCGTGCTGCTCGAGCATGAACCCTCCCCGGGAAACGGAACCAGACGGAAAATCGTCCCCGGACTATGGCACAGGCCCGAGGGCCGACCAATCCGGGGTGGCCCTGATTCTGACTACCGTTCGCGTCCGGACCATTGTGCAGTGCGACACCGCCTCTTCTGGCCTGCTGGGGAGGAGCGCGGCCGCTTGTCGCAAAGGGGATGTGCCGCCTCAAGCGTCATCCAAGTGACATCCTTCCCCGCGGCAGGCGGCGCGGCCGCAGCTCTCCTGCGCTGCGCGGCCGGCCTGCGTCCGGCGGCCGGTATGGGCTGGGTCAGAGGTCACGCGCCACGTCGCAATCGAATGCTTGACGCACGCCAGCGGAGCGGCTAACTTCGAATCCACACGCGGACGCGTGTCGTGGTACGGGCATGTGACGTTACCGCCGCTGGCGGCGATGGCGCCCGAGGGGACTCAGGACGGAACCTGGTCAGACAACAAAAGGAGTTGGGATAGTCCAATACGTGTCGGGGGCGTCGTGACCCCCAATCCTGCATCGATCCATTCGTGAGCGCCCGGGCTTCGCCTGGCGTGATCGCGTACGCAACGCGCCTCGGGCGCGACGGCAGGACATGTGTTGTCGGCGACTCCCGGGGAGAGTGGCGTGCCACATGACAAGGCTGTCGTTGCGAGGATATCGGGCATGTGCGCGGTCGCGATCGCGCTGGCGGGATGCGCGACGCCGGACGCGCGAGATTTCCGCGGGCGCTGGACGCCGCTCAACCAGTTCGCGGACACGCCGCGGGCCATCCCGTTGCGCCAGGGTTACGTCTACCAGGCGACGCCGGTCGACGGCACGCTGAAGCACATGCTGGATCGCTGGGCGCGGGATTCGAAGCTGGAACTCGCCTACCAGCATCCGAACGACTACACGCTGCACGCGCAGGTCGCGCGCATCCGCGCCCACGACATTCGAACGGCCGCCGCGGAACTGACTTCGGCCTATGCAGGCGAAGGCGTACGCGTGGACGTGGATGGCAGCCGGCTCCGGGTGGCGGACGCACGCAGCGCCACAATCGGGCCATCGAATCCAGACGCGCCATCGGACTGACGCGCACGAGCACATTGATCGGGAACACGGATGTTCAGACGAAGAGACACAACGCCAGCGGTGGAGCAGGCCGTCGGCCGCGGCGTGAACTACGAGGTTTCGCTCGCGGACCGCGCGCGGCGCAGCGAGCGACGCGCCTGGTGGGTCGCGGCGTGCGCGCTGGCGATGTCGCTGATCCTGGCCGGCGGCTACTTCTACTTCCTGCCGCTCAAGGAAAAGGTGCCGTACCTGGTCATGGCGGACCCGTACACCGGCACCGCCACGGTCGCGCGCCTGGTCGGCAATTTCCAGGATCCCACCATCACCACCCAGGAAGCGATCAACAAGAGCAACGTCGCGCAGTTCGTGATGGCGCGAGAGTCCTACGACACCGGACTCATCGGCCAGCAGAACTGGCGCCAGACGCTGACCATGGCCGGTCCGCACGTGGCGCCTGCCTTCCGCGCGCTGCACGCGGCCAGCAACCCCAACCGTCCCTACAACCAGTACGGCACCAGCCGCGCCGTGCGCGTGCGCATTCTCAGCATTTCGCTCGTGCCGGCGGCCGAGGGCCAGCCGCCGCGCGGCGCCACGGTGCGATTCCAGCGCAGCCTCTACAGCAAGCAGACCGGGAATTCGCAGGTCATGGACGGGAAGATCGCGACCCTGCAGTTCGCCTATGACCCCGAACTGAGGTTCGACGAACGCGACCGCCTGCTCAATCCACTCGGCTTCCGCGTGTCCGAGTACCGCGTCGACAACGACTACGGGATGCCGCCTGCGGACGAGCCCGCATTCCCGGCCATGTCCGCAGAGCCCATCGCTGGGCCCGACGATCCCGCCGCCGTCGACGGACAGGTCGATGCGCGGACGGATCACGCGGCGCCGTCGCTCGGTGCGGACGCAACCCGCGGCGGGATCGCCGGGGAGGGACCATGACCAGGGAATCCTCGGTGATGGCGCGATATGCGCTCGGGCTGCTGCTCTGCGCCACGGTTGGCCTGCCCGCCTGGGGACAGGCGCTGGACGAGTACGTCTACGAAGCCGACAGGATCTACCAGGTTCGGACCGGGCTTGGAATCACCACCCAGATCGAACTCAGTCCGCACGAGGAAATCCTCGACTACAGCACCGGCTTCAGCGGGGGCTGGGACCTCAACCGTCGCGACAACGTGTTCTATCTCAAGCCCCGCGACGTGGATGTCGACACCAATCTGCTGATCCGCACCGCGGTCCACGCCTACATCCTGGAACTCAAGGTGGTGGCCACCGACTGGCGGGCGCTGGAGCAGGCGAAGGCGGCGGGCGTCCAGTACCGGATCCGCTTCACCTATCCCGGCGACACCGCCTTCGCCGCCGCGAGCGACCCTGTCGAAGAGGTCCACGAACTCAGCACCGCGCAGCGTTCGGGCCGCCAGTACCACTTCGGCTACGACGTGGCCTATCGCAAGCGCCATCCGGCGTGGCTGATCCCCGCCACGGTCTACGACGACCGGCAGTTCACCTACATCCGCATGGGAGACCGCACGCGCTTCCCGAGCGGAAACTTCCCCGCGGTATTCGGCCGGCAGGAAGAGGACGGCGACGAATTCATCGTCAACACGACGGTGGAAGGCGACACGATCGTCGTCCACGGAACGTACCCGTACCTCGTCCTGAGGCATGGCGACAATGTCATTGGGCTGCGCAGGAGTCCGGAGTGATGAATCGACCTCCCGAGCAGCACCAGCCGGTAGCGGCGGACGGCACCGCTCCCGCGTCGAACCCCTACCAGGCCCGACACGACGCGTTCGCCGAACCGGACCTCGATGCCGGCGCTCCCCGCTTCGAATCGACCGAAGTCCAGCGGCTGAACCGGAAGGCACTGCTGTTCCTGTCCGGTCTGGTGGTGTTGCTGCTCGTGGCGGCCTTCCTGATCTTCGGCAGCGCCATGTCCGGGAAGGACGAATCGACATCGCGCGCCGGCAACCAGCAGCCGCTGGTCATCCCCGAGGCGCCGGATCTGCCTGACCTGCCGCCGCCTGCGCCCATGCCGGTCGACGACTCCGCCGAGCTGCCTCCCTTGCCCGTGATCGAGGATCAGGCGCCCGCGCCTGCGGTGCGTGGACTGCCGTCGATTTCCGACCCCGATGTTCCGTCCCTGCTGGAGCGCCGGATGCGTGATTCGGCCGGGATCCATGCGGGCAGTCAGGGCCCGGCTGGCTCCCCTGGCAGCCTGTCACCCGACGAATACGCGCGAATGATTTCGGGCCAGACGGGTGCGGGTCCCGACAGCCTTGCGCCCGCCACTGCCAGCCGCGGACGTTCCTCGGCGCAACCGCTGTACAACCCCAACACGCTGTTGCTGCGCGGAACCTACATCCGCTGCGTGCTGGAGTCCCGGATCATTACGGACGTGCCGGGCTTCACCTCCTGCATCGTCACCGAACCGGTGTACTCGGTGAACGGCCGCAAGCTGCTGCTGCCGCGGGGCTCGAAGGTGATGGGTCGCTACCAGTCAGACGCCATCATCGGCGAGCGCGCGGCCATCGTCTGGGACCGGATCACGACGCCGAACGGGCTGGACGTCAACATGAGCAGTCCCGGCGTGGACATGCTCGGGTCGGCCGGCAACGAAGGGCACTACAGCGCGCACTGGGGCCAGCGCATCTCGTCCGCACTGATGATCAGCCTGCTGAGCGATGCGTTCAAGTACGTCGGCGCCAAGAACGGCCCGCCGTCGACGAGCTTCGAAGGCGGCGTGGCGATCCAGAACCCGTACGAGAGCAACACCGCCCGGACCATGGAGCGACTGGCGAACATGGCGCTGGAGCGCAGCATGGCGCGACCGCCCACGGTCACCATCAACCAGGGCACGATCCTCAACGTCTACGTCGCGCATGACGTGGATTTTGCCGCCGTGTTGCGCTGAGGAAGGGGACAGGCATGGATGCCGACAACTCTCCGGTGGCCAGGGTGTCCAGCGAGTTCCTGGACTACCAGTACCAGGTGCTCGGCATCGGCGAGTACCTGCAGTCCGCCGACGTCACCGAAATCTGCATCAATCGCCCCGGCGAGCTGTACCTGGAGACGGCGCGCAACGGTTGGCAGCGGGTGGACGTGCCGACGCTGACGTTTGAACGCGCGCGCCAGTTCTGCACTTCGGTCGTCAACGAAAGCAATACCGGCCAGCGGATCACCGATGCCGATCCAATGGTGTCGCTGACCTTTCCGACGGGGCAGCGCGCCCAGTTCGTGATTCCACCTGCGTGCGACGCGAACCGGATCTCGATCACGATCCGGCTGCCGGCCAGGTTCAGCAAGACGCTGGCGCAGTACGAGGAAGACGGATTCTTCTCGCAGATCCTCGAGGACGGGGCCCAGCTGAGCGACCACGACCGGGAACTGCTGGACCTGCGCAGCCAGGGCAACTACCGCGAGTTCTTCGGCAAGGCGGTCCGGTACCACAAGAACCTGGTGGTGTCCGGTGCCACCGGCAGCGGCAAGACCACGTTCATGAAATCGCTCGTCAACCACATCGACGCTCGGGAACGCCTGGTGACGATCGAGGACGCGCGGGAACTGTTCATCCCGCAGCCGAACGTCGTGCACCTGTTGTACTCGAAGGGCGGGCAGAGCACCGGCAACGTCACCGCCAAGACCTGCATGGAAGCCTGCCTGCGCATGAAGCCCGACCGGATCATCCTGGCCGAGCTGCGCGGCGACGAAGCGTTCTACTTCATCCGCAACTGCGCCTCCGGGCACCCCGGTTCGATCACCAGCTGCCACGCCGGAAGTCCCGAGCAGACCTGGGACCAGCTCGCGCTGATGGTCAAGGCCTCTGCGGAGGGGTCTGGGCTGGAGTTCCCGGTCATCAAGCGCCTGTTGCGGATGACCATCGACATCGTCGTCCACATCAAGGCGCACGCAGGCAGGCGCTATATCACCGGGATCGACTTCGATCCCGGGCGGGCGCTTGCCGCGCATTGAACAGGACGCCCGACGATGCGATCGATCGCCGCCATGCCCGCGACACGCCATCTATCCGCCACGGAGGCGCTCCATGCTGCCCGGTCTTGAATTGATGGCCTGTGGCGAGCTCGCCGTGCCGGCGGACGTGATGCAGCACGTCGTGCGCGTGGAGTCGTCCTTCAACCCCTACGCGATCGGGGTGGTGGGCGGACGACTCGCCAGGCAGCCGCGAAACCAGGCCGAAGCGGTCTCGACTGCCCGGATGCTCGAGGCCAGGGGCTTCAACTTCTCGTTGGGCATCGCCCAGGTCAACCGATACAACCTGGCCAGCCACGGGCTGGAGAACTACGAGCGCGCCTTCGAGACCTGCCCGAACCTGCAGGCAGGATCGCGGATCCTCGCCGACTGCCATGCGCGCGCCGGCGGCGATTGGGGCAAGGCGTTCAGCTGCTACTACTCGGGCAACTTCTCGACCGGCTTCCGCCACGGCTACGTGCAGAAGGTCTTCGCTTCGTGGCGATCCGCGGGCAGGCCGGGGGGCGCCGGCGCCGGGAGTGCGATTCCGCTGGCGGATGATGGCGCGCGTCCTGCGCGTCGACAGGCTGCCGCGTCAATCCCACGCCCCGGCTCGCTGCTCGAGCGTCGCATCCGCGACGCCTCGCGGGTGGCGGTCCGGCTCCCCCCGCAGGCTGAGCCCGAGACGGACACGGACCCGGCTCCCGGTCCCGCGCCCGCGCCCGCGGAATCGCCGGTTCGCACACCCGTGATGCTCCAGCCCCATGGCGCGCCGCCGCTGGGCACATCGCCCCCCGTGTCCGCACCGGGCCTCTCGCAGCGCGTCGCACCTGGTGCTTTGCCGGCCCTTGGGTCGATGAACGCTTCACCCCATCCGGCACCACCCGCAAAGCCGTCGGATGCGACGGATGCCGCCTTCGTGTTCTAGCCGGCGTACCGAGCGACCGGCACATCCACCGCACCACCCACCAAGGACCGGAGTCCACCATGAAACAAGTCGCCCACGCTCCTACCAATCGCAGCGCCCGCATCCGGGCCACGTTGGCACCCATCGCGCTGTCCGCGATGCTGCTCGCTCCTTCGCTCGCCCTCGCCGCGCCGGGCGCGGAGGCGGCAGGACGCGTCACCACCTTCTTCACCAACATCAACGGCCTGCTCAACATCGCCTCGATCGCGATCGTGACGATCGCGATCATCTTCGCCGGCTACCAGATCGCCTTCAACCACAAGCGCATCGGGGACGTGGCACCGGTGCTGATCGGCGGGTTCCTGATCGGCGCCGCCGCCCAGATCGCCAAGATGCTGCTGCCGGACACGGAACTCGGGGCAATCGGCGGTGGCATGGCGCTGGCGCTGGTGGATCTCGTGGCCCGACATGCATAGGAACATCCTGTTCAAGGGATGCACGCGGCCGCCCATGTTCATGGGCGTGCCGTACGTGCCGTTCACGATCGCGGCCGGCAGCTGCCTGCTGTTGACGTTCTACGTCGACATGTTCTGCCTGCTGCTGTTGCCGGCGGTCATCGTGATCATGCGCCAGATGGCCAGACGGGACGAGATGATCTTCCGCCTGCTCGGGCTGCGGTTCCAGTTCCGGATCAAGGCCCGGAACCTGCGACGGCACCAGGGGATGTGGGTGTACTCACCCAACAGCTATCGCCCCGTGCTCCAGGCCTGGGAGGGGGACTGACATGGCGGTGCTCGCGCCCGACCATTCCATCGCCGGGTTCATCCCGCTATCGTCACACGTGTCGCCGCACGTGGTGAAGACGACCGGCGGCGACTTCCTCCTGTGCTGGCGGCTGGACGGCCTTCCCTTCGTCGGACGCGAGGAGTGGGACCTCGAGCATCGGCACAACACCCTCAATCGCATGCTGCAGACATTGCGCGCGCCCGACTTCGTCAACGTGGCGTTCTGGGTGCACGATCTGCGCCGGCGCGGCCGAATCGACGCGCATGGGCACTTCGCGCAGCCATTCAACCAGCAGCTCTCAGACGATTACCACGAGCTGCTGTCGTCGCAGCGCATCATGCGCAACGAACTTTATCTGACCATGCTGTACCGGCCAATCGTGGTCGGCAAGCGGCTGGTCGAGCGCTCCGGCAACCGCGATGTCCTGCAGGCACAGCAGGACCAGGCGGTGTCCAAGCTGATGGAGCTGGCAGGCAACGTCGAGGCGGTGCTGAAGGACTACGCTCCGGTGCGACTCGGCATGTACGAGGCGGACAACAGCGTCGTGTTCTCGGAGACCCTGGAACACCTCGGCTTCCTGCTCAACCGGATCGACGAGCCGGTCCCCGTGCTGAATGCGCCGGTGCACGACTACCTGGCCGTCAGCCGGCACATGTTCTCGTCCAAGACGGGTGATTTCGTGGTCCGGACCCCGTCGGGCGGCAACGTCTTCGGAGCGATCCTCAACATCAAGGAGTATTCCGATTCGACCTGGCCCGGGATCCTCAACGGCCTGAAATACCTGGACTTCGAATACGTCATCACCCATTCCTTCAGCCCAATGGGCCGCCAGGACGCGCTGCGCGTCCTCGACCGGACCAAAGGTATGATGATCTCGTCCGGGGACAAGGCCGTGAGCCAGATCGTCGAGCTGGACCAGGCGATGGACCAGGTCGCGTCGGGACATTTCGTGCTCGGCGAGTACCACTTCATCATGGCGCTCTACGCCGACACCCAGGAGCAGCTGGCGCAGAACATCGCCACGGCGCGCGCGGAGCTGTCGAACGCGGGATTCGTATCCGCGAAGGAAGATCTCGCCGTCTGCTCGTCGTTCTACTCCCAGCTGCCGGGGAACTGGCGCTTCCGTACCCGGCTGGCGAACGTGAGCTCCCTCAACTTTCTGGGCTTGTCGCCGCTGCACAACTTCGCCACCGGCAAGCGCGACCTCAATCCCTGGGGCGAGTGCGTGACGGTTCTCCAGACCACGAACGGACAGCCCTACTACTTCAATTTCCACGCCACTCACCCGGCCGAGGACTCCCGTGGCGAGAAGGCGATCGCCAATACGATGGTGATCGGCAAGTCGGGCACCGGCAAGACCGCGCTGATCAACTTCCTGCTCAGCCAGGTGCAGAAGCTCGATCCCTGCCCCACGATCTTCTTCTTCGACAAGGACCGGGGTGCCGAGATCTTCGTGCGGGCGTGCGGCGGCAACTACCTGGCCCTGGAGAACGGAGCGCCGACCGGGTTCAACCCGCTGCAGTGCGAGCGCACGGAGGCGAACGTGCAGTTCCTCTCGGGGCTGGTCAAGGAGCTTGCCGGCAAGTCGCAGTACACCGCCCGCGAGGACGAGGACATCCATCGCGCCGTGGAAGGCATGCTCGACATGCCGCTGCATCTGCGCTCGATGACGAACCTTCAGAAGAGTCTTCCCAACATGGGAGACGACGGGCTCTACGCGCGGCTGCGCAAATGGACCGCGGGCAATGCGCTCGGCTGGGTGTTCGACAATCCGGTGGACACCGTCGACCTCGAGCGCGCCAGCATCATCGGCTTCGACTACACGGACGTGATCGACAATCCGGAAGTCCGGGTGCCCGTGATCGCCTATCTGCTGCACCGCCTCGAGGGGCTGATCGACGGGCGCCGGCTGATCTACGTGATGGACGAGTTCTGGAAGATCCTCGACGGCTCTGGCGGACTGAAGGAGTTCGCCAAGAACAAGCAGAAGACGATCCGCAAGCAGAATGGCCTGGGGATCTTCGCCACCCAGAGCCCCGAGGACGCGCTCGCCAGCGACATCTCCGCGGCCCTGATCGAACAGACGGCCACCTTGATCCTGCTGCCCAATCCCAATGCGTCGCGCGAGGACTACATCGAGGGCCTGAAGCTGAGCGAAGCGGAGTTCCAGGTCGTCAAGGGGCTCGACGAACGCTCGCGCACGTTCCTGGTCAAGCAGGGGCACGGTTCGACCGTGTGCCAGTTGAATTTGCGCGGCCTGGACGATGCGCTGGCGGTGGTGTCGGCCAGCACGGACAACATCGAGATCATGCATCGGATCATCGAAGAAGAGTCGTGCCGGACGGGGGTGGCAGTTGAAGATCTTGCCCCCGGGAGTTGGCTTCCAAGATTCTTCGAGGAGCGCAAGGGGTCTGGCAGGAATGCTCAACCAGTATTGTCAGGGCAGGGTGGCAGCGAGGTCGCTGATAAGGGCCAGCGCCGCTCTGTCTCAGGACCGAGGGCGGCGGCAGCTGACGTTGGAACCAGATACAGGGCATGAGGCTCGCGCAGGCAGATCATTGATCCATGCAGTACCAACTCGAGGTCGGAGCTTCCATGAACATCAATATTCGAATGACGTCGATGCTGCTTCTTGCGCTCTCGGGTGCTTGTCTGGCGCCCGCTGCACGGGCACAACTTGTGGTGGCGGATCCCGTGCATATCCAGACCAACAAGTTTGCCTGGATCGCCCAGTACCGGCAGATGTATTCCGACGAGATCAATCAGGCGAGACAGATCCAGAATCAGATCGAGCAGATCAGGACCCAGATCCAGGACCTGCAGGAGCAGCAGGTGAATGGCCTCAAGTTCCTGTCCGACCACGGCCCGCGTGATACCAACCTGAAGCGGCGCAACGACAGCGCGTTCCTGGACGAGCGCTGCGGCCCACTGGAAGCCGACGGGCTTCGGGCGATGTTGAGTGGCATGACGGCACCTCGGCGCGTGTCGCGTGCCAGGGAACGGCAATACGAGGCGTGCGCCGCGGTGGTTCAGCTCGATAACCAGCGCCACAACTTCCTGGTGGACGTGATCCGGAAAGTGCAGGGCCAGGATGCGGAGATCGCGAAACTGCAGGCGGAAAGCGCGAGTACCGGCGGCAACGAACGTGGCCGCCTGGAGCGCAACTCCAACGCGATCCAGCAACTGCAGGCGGCCCAGAGCGCGGAGATGGAGAACGCGCAGCGTCAACTGCAGTACT
This sequence comes from Luteimonas kalidii, assembly GCF_029887935.1. Lineage (GTDB taxonomy): Bacteria > Pseudomonadota > Gammaproteobacteria > Xanthomonadales > Xanthomonadaceae > Luteimonas > Luteimonas kalidii. Next base: position 154,446 of record NZ_JARXRO010000018.1, read on the forward strand.
ACGCGCATCAGATCGAGGCGTTCTCCAACGAGATGGCATGGTCGGGGCAGGCCGCCTTCAGCAACAAGCGCAGCCTGCTCGACCACGCGGTGGAGTACGGCACGCTCAAGGCTGCACTGCAGGTCGCCCGGTCACGGGACCGCTGAACGCGGTTGACGTGACGGGTGGTTCAACAGCAGGGATCGAAGCCAGGATCGCGGGGACGCAATGGACGGCATGTTGACACTGGCAAGCACGCTGCTGGACCTGATTCCGGCGCGGGCGGGCATGCCCAACTTTGTTTTCTTTCACGAGATCAACGCCTTCATCGATGATGAGCTGATCCACGAGTATCTGCCCAATCTCGGCGAGCGGGTGATCCGCGTGCTCGGTGGGATCGGCGTACTGCTGCTGACGCTGTGGATCATGATCCAGGGGTATCGCATCGTCACCGGTCAGTCGCGCGAGTCGATGATGGCCCTGGTGGTGAACGCCCTGCGTGCAACGTTCATCGTCGGGATCGCGCTTGGCCTGGGCGCCTCGTTCGGACCGATCTATGGCACGGTGACCGACGGGCTGTCGCGGGTCGTCAACGAGACGATGACCGGCGATCCCGACGGCGAAGGTGCCTATGCCGACATCGACCGCACGCTGGCCATCATGCAGGCAGCGCTTACCGTTGTGGACTCGGTGGATACGTCGCACGACGAGGAAACGCGCGAGCGCAAGGACCGCACGCTCGCCATGATCACCGCCGGCCTGGGCCTGCCCGCTATCACCGCGGCCGCCGCAATCATGCTGAACAAGTTCGCGATCGGTCTGGTGCTCGCGCTCGGGCCGCTGTTCATCCTGTGCCTGCTGTTCGAACAGACCAGGCCGCTGTTCCACAAATGGCTCCTCTACGGCGTCGGCGCCGTCTTCTCGATGGCGGTGCTCAGCGTCACGGTGACCCTGGCGCTGGACATGGTGATCGCGGTGGGAACCGCCTTCTGGATCGGTGGCGTACTGGGCGTCGGTGGGGATGGTGAAAGCCTGACGAGCATGGCGATGCAGCAAGGGGGGCTCGGACTCATCCTGACCACGCTGATCGTCAGCACGCCGCCGATCGCCGCGATGCTGTTCCAGGGAACGCTCGGTCAGTTCAGCCCCTACAGCGCATTCCAGCCGCAGCCGGCGCCAGGCTCTCCCGGCAATCCGGGCGGGACCCTGACGTCAGCGCGCTGATCCGGGTCCTTGGGAAGACGCTGCTGCTTCGCAACGCGGGGCTCACGTCAGCGCCGGTCTCGCCGCGGCCCGGGCACGAGTGACGACCGGAGCCGGCAGAGCCTGGCGTTGCGGGATGGCGCCGCCGCAACGGACCCTCTCCGAGGTGCTCGCGGGCCATGCTTCGTCCTGCACCCGGGGCGCTCCTGGAGTGAACGCATGGATGACGAGACCCTGACAGGGGATTGCCGCCGATCTGGAGCGAAGGTCGCGGTAGAACCGGATTCGGGAGCGGTTCCTCGCGACGTCGCCGACCGGACGGACTAACGATCCTGCTTCGATCCAGCGTGAGGGGCCCCGCGCGCGGGGACCAATGCGTCATCGATCAGTACCGCCAACCGCGCCCCAGCCAGCCGCACCTGCGCTTCCGCCGTCGGCGTATGCGTGGCGAGATAGCGCGCGTCGAGCTTCGCGCGCGGTGGCACCACGCCCGGCGCCATGGCGATCCGGCAGGACGCTTCGGCCCAATGATCCGCGTCCGCCGCGGTCACGGCGGGCCCGCCCACCGGGCGCTTTACAGGCGTGGCGGCCAGCTTGCGTACGTAGCCCTCTTCGTCCAACCCCGCGGACTTGAGCAGTTCGCCGTCCCACACCCGGTGCAGGTTGGTGCCCTTGCCGTGGAGCTGTACCTGCACCGTGTTGCCGCCGCGGTCGCGGGCGTTGCCGGCGTGCATGGGCTGGTGGATGTCGCCCACGAAATGGACCAGGAACTTCAGCGCCTGCAGGCGCTCGGCATCGCTGCGGCTGCGGTCGGCCAGGATCGCAGCCTGGGCGCGGATCGCCTCCACCGCGCAGTCGCCCCTGGGGCAGGCGGCCGGGGCGTCGTAGCGGCAGCCCAGCTCGCCGAGGTTCACGTAGTGCCACTTGGCCGAGCGTTTGCCCAGGTCGGGGTCGTTGGCGCGCACGTCGTCGGCCCAGTTGGCCACGTCGGCCAGCGAGTGCAGCCCTTCGGTGGCCAGCAGGCGCTGCACCTCGGCGTGCGCGGCGGGGGTGAGTTGCGGTTCGGCCAGGCGCGCCACCAGGCGGTGGCCGAGCGGGCCCCAGGCGTGGGCGGCAGGGGCGCAGGCGATCAGGAGCGCGAGAACGAGTGCGGCAGGGAAACGTTGCATGGCGGGCAGTCTACCGAAGCACTGCGTTCGCCAGGCGACATGGGTGTGAGACGCGGGCGCCGGGGCGCGCCACTCGCGGCGTTGGCCGGGCGGGGTATGTCGCGCCCGTGTTGCCACGAACCGCCTTCGGAGCCTTTACCGCCGAGCGCGGTCGGCTCAGGAAGCGCGTCGCCTGGATGCGGCTTCGCCGCCATGGGCGGGGGAAACCGGGAGCGGTGGTGCGTCAGGATGGTCCGGTCGGATGTGTCGGCGGCGCTCGCCTGGCGATCCGCTCGCATGGCGCTCGCCTCGCCCCCATCCGCCTTCGGCACCTTCCACCCGTGACGGGCGCAATGCCCCGCCAAGCGGGGGAAGGAACGTCTTCGGCAGGTGCGTCACTGCGTCATCCCGCCGACTTGCCACTCGATCGCCTGATGGCCCTGTGGCGTTTCGAGATCTTGTGACCTTGTGACGTCAGGACCATGAGACCTTGGAACCCGGACCTCGGGATATCGACCTTGGGACATTGAGCGTTTGTCACGCACGGCGCACTACGGCGCCGGTCGTGCCTCACGCCGCGTCTCGCTCAGAACTTCACCACCCACGCCGCGCCGTAGACCAGCGGGTCGATCTCGGCCGTGCCCACGTCGACGCCGTTCACCTCCACGTCGGCATCGATGTCGATCCAGCGCGCGTCCAGGCGGATCGCGCTGCGCGCGCCCACGGCGAAGTCGATGCCGGCGTGCGCGGCCAGGCCCCAGGAGGCGTCCAGCGACAGGTCGGTGCCGGCGAGCGGGCCGGTGGTCTCCTCGCTGAAGAAGGTGGTGTAGTTCAGGCCCACGCCCAGGAACGGCGTGGCCCGGCTGGCATTGGCGAAGTGGTATTGCAGCGAGACGGTGGGCGGCAGGTGTTTCGCGCTGCCCACGCGGCCCACGCCGCGGATGTCGATGTCGTGCTGGAACGGCAGCGAGGCGAGCACCTCGATGCCGAGGTTGTCGCGGACGAAGTACTCCGCGGTGATGGTCGGGCGCACGCTGCTGCCCACCTCGGTCGGCGGCAGCGGGCCCAGGCCCAGGGCGGTGGCGTCGAGGCGGCCGTTGTCGGACTTCGGGGCCACGTTGTGGGCACCGATGCCGAGGGTCCAGTCGCCGCGGGACTGGGCGGCGGCGGGCAGGGCGAGGGCGGCGGCGAGGGCCGCGAGCAGGAGCGCGGGGGTGCGGGTCATGGCACGGGTTCCGTGTGGGGTCTGCACGCAGTCTGGAACCCGCGCGGCGGCGCCTCCTTGATCCGGATCATTGCAATCGCAACCACCGCAGCGTGCCAGCGGTGGCACGGGTCGGTCATGCGGGTGCTGCTAGAATCGACGCTCTTTCCAACCCTGTCCGGGAGTCCGCGCACCATGGCGATCAAGGTAGGCATCAACGGGTTCGGCCGCATCGGCCGCAACGTGCTGCGTTCGGCGGTCCAGAACTTCGACGACATCCAGATCGTCGCCATCAACGACCTGCTCGAACCCGAATACCTGGCCTACATGCTGCGCTACGACTCGGTGCACGGCCGCTTCAAGGGCGAGGTCTCGATCGACGGCGGCACCCTGGTGGTCAACGGCAACCGCATCCGCCTGACCCAGGAGCGCGACCCGGCCAACCTCAAGTGGGACGAAGTGGGCGCCGAGGTGGTGATCGAGTCCACCGGCCTGTTTCTCGACAAGACCACCGCGCAGAAGCACCTCGATGCCGGCGCGAAGAAGGTCATCCTGTCCGCGCCGTCGAAGGACGACACGCCGATGTTCGTCTTCGGCGTGAACGACAAGACCTACAAGGGCGAGGCGATCATCTCCAACGCCTCGTGCACCACCAACTGCCTGGCGCCGCTGGCCAAGGTGCTCAACGACAAGTGGGGCATCAAGCGCGGCCTGATGACGACCGTGCACGCGGCCACCGCCACCCAGAAGACGGTCGACGGCCCGAGCAACAAGGACTGGCGCGGCGGCCGCGGCATCCTCGAGAACATCATTCCGTCCAGCACCGGTGCGGCCAAGGCCGTCGGCGTGGTGATTCCCGAACTCAACAAGAAGCTCACCGGCATGAGCTTCCGCGTGCCGACCTCGGACGTGTCGGTGGTCGACCTGACCGCGGAACTCGAGAACCCGGCCAGCTACGACGAGATCAAGGCCGAGATGAAGGCCCAGAGCGAAGGCGCGCTCAAGGGCATCCTCGGCTACACCGAGGACAAGGTGGTGGCCACCGACTTCGTCGGCGAAACCTGCACCTCGGTGTTCGACGCCGATGCCGGCATCGCGCTCGACCCCACCTTCGTCAAGCTGGTGGCCTGGTACGACAACGAGTGGGGCTATTCGAACAAGTGCCTGGAAATGGTGCGCGTGGTCGCCGGCAAGTAAGCCGGCGGTAGCCATCCGCGATACCCGAAGCCCCGCCCGTGCGGGGCTTCTTGTTTTCGGGGGCCGCCCGGCTAAGGTGGCCGGCAATGCGTCCGCTCGGGCGCCGAAGGGGATGACGCGATGGAAGGATTCCTGGTCCTGCTGGGGCTGGCGGTGCTGGCCCTCCCGGTGCTGGTGGTGGTGGCGCTGGTGTCGATCGGCGGGCTCAAGCGCCGCGTGGCCGAGCTGGAGGACGCGGTCGGGCAACTGCGCACCGGCGTTGCGCCGTCCCCCGCCGCGCGCGAGGTGCGCGAGGCATCGGTGACCGAACCCTGGATGCAGCCGGCACCGGTATCGGACCGGCCGTCTGCGGTCGCGGCGGACACGGCGATACCGGGCGGCCCCCCGGAGCCGGTGGTCGGCGCGACTGGCGCCGCCGCGCCGCAGGTCGCGTCGTCGGAGGTCCAGGGGCCGGACACAGGCGTCCAAGCTGGCGCGGGCGAAGCGAGGCTGGCCGATGCCGCGCCCGCCGGCGCGCGGGGACAGCGTCCGTCCACGCCGCTACCGCCCCCGCTGCCCTCGCGCGACGCCGCGGGGTCCGGGCCGCTTTCGCCGCCGCCGCCGCGCACTCCCCCGCCGCGCGACTTCGCGGGCGCATTCGTCCGCGCGGTGCAGCGCTGGTTCACCGTCGGCAACGTGCCGGTGAAGGTCGGCATGCTGGTGCTGCTGGCGGGCGTCGGCGCGCTGCTCAAGTACGCCAACGACCAGGGATGGCTGCAGCTGCCGATCGAGCTGCGGCTGGCCGGCGTGTCGGCGGCGGCAGTGGCCGGGCTGGTGTTCGGCTGGCGCAAGCGCATCGACAAGCCGGCGTTCGCGCTGGCCCTGCAGGGCGGGGCGATCGGGGTGCTGCTGCTGGTGGTGTTCGCCGCGTTCAAGCTCTACGGGCTGCTGCCCGCCGCAGTGGCGTTCGCGCTCAGCGTCGTGCTCGTGGCCGGGCTGGGCGTGCTCGCGGTGTTGCAGGACTCGCGCACGCTGGCGGTGCTGGGCATCCTCGCCGGCTTTCTGGCGCCGATCTGGCTGTCGACCGGCAGCGGCAATCACGTGGCGCTGTTCTCGTACTACGCGCTGCTCAACGCGGCGATCTTCGCCATCGCCTGGATGAAGTCGTGGCGGGTGCTCAACCTGCTCGGCTTCGCCTTCACCTGGGGCATCGGCGTCGCCTGGGGCGTGCTCGCCTACACGCCGGACAAGCAGGCCAGCACGCAGCCGTTCCTGGTGCTGTTCTTCGTGTTCTACCTGCTGCTGCCGATCCTGTACGCGCGGCGCCGCCCGGCCAGCCGCCGCGACCTCATCGACGGCTGCCTGCTGTTCGGGACGCCACTGGTGGCGTTCTCGCTGCAGGCGGCGCTGCTCGAGGGCGCGCGCATGCCGCTGGCGCTGTGCGCGCTGGCGTTGGCAGCGGTGTATGCGGCGCTGGCGTGGACCCTGCGGCGGCGCGACGGCTACGCGCTGCTGGCGCAGGCGCACGCACTGCTGGCGATCGGCTTCGCCACGCTGTCGGTGCCGCTGGCGCTGTCGGCGAACGCGACCGCCAGCGTGTTCGCGCTGGAAGGGGCCGCCCTGGCGTGGCTCGGCCTGCGGCAGGGACGGCTCCTGCCGCAACTGGCCGGCCTCGGACTGCAGCTGGCGGCCGCGGGCGCGTACGCGATCGGCATGTCGGCAGCGCCGGCAGCGGACGTGCAGGCACTCGCCAACCCGGTCTTCATGGGGGCGCTGCTGATCGCGCTCGCCGGGTTCGCGAGCGCGTGGAGCTATCGCGATGCGGGGAACATGCGCATCGCAATGGCGTACTACCTGTGGGGCCTGTTGTGGTGGTGCGGCAACCTGCACCAGGAAATCGTGGGGTTCGTGGCCGGGCCGGCACAGGTCGACGCCATGCTGGCGGCCAGCGCACTGACCGGCTGGCTCGCGGCCGAGGTGCATCGCCTGCGCCGGGCGCGCGCGCTGGCCGCGACTGCGCTGCTGGCACTGGCTTCGGCGATCCCGTTCGCGCTGGCGCAGACCGCGGTGCATGCGCATCCGTTCGAAGGCACGGGTCTGTGGGCCTGGCTCGCGTTCGCGGTGTGCGGCGTGCGCAGCCTGCTGTGCCTGCGCGGCGACACGGACCGGATCGGCGACTGGACCCAGTTCGTCTGGTGGCTGGTCTGGCCCACCGTGCTCGCGCTGTTCGCCGGCTGGCTGGCCGGAGTCGTCGATCTGGCCGCGGGCTGGGGGCTGACGGCGGTGGCGTTGCCGTGGGTGGCGCTGGTGGCGGCCTCGATGTGGCGCTGGCCGGCGCTGCGCACGCCGCGTGGCGAATCGTTCGATGCCTTGCGCCTGCCGCTGCAACTGGTGGTGTTCGCGCTGCTCGCGCTGTGGTGGTTGGGCACCCAGTTCGCCGCGGGCGATGCCGCGCCGCTGCCGTGGCTGCCGCTGTTCAATCCGCTGGAGATGGGACAGCTGCTGGTGCTGGTGCTGCTGGTGCGCTGGCTGTGGTCGCACATGGCGCCGCGTGCGCTGGCATTGCTGCGCGTGCCGCTGCTGTCGATGGCGGGCTTCGCGTGGATCACCCAGGTCACGCTGCGCGCCGTGCATCACTGGGGCGGCGTGCCTTGGGACGCCGGCATGATGGACGACACGCTGGCCCAGACCAGCCTGACCGTGGTCTGGAGCCTGCTGGGCGTGATCGGCTGGATCGCCGGTTCGCGGCGCGGCCAGCGCATGCTGTGGCTGGCGGGCGCGGTGCTGATGGGTGTGGTGCTGGCCAAACTGGTGTTGATCGATCGCCAGCACCTGGGCGACCTGCTCGGCATCGGCTCGTTCATCGCCTACGGCCTGCTCTGCACGCTGGTGGGTTACTTCGCGCCGGCCCCGCCGCGCGCGGTGAGCGCGCCGCAGGGAGCGGCGGCATGAGGCGCGCGCCGGGATGGCTGGGCCTGGTGGTGCTGGCGGGGGTCGCGTTCGCGTCAGCGGGTGCCGATTACCAGACCCAGTGGCCGCTCGCGGTCCCGGACGGCAATGCGGGCATGTACCGCGTGTCGCTCGATGCGGGTGTCTACGCCACGGCGCGCTCGCCGTGGCTGGACGATGTCGACATCGTGGATGCGCGCGGGCAGCCGGTGGCCGCGCAGCTGTTCGCGCCCGAGCGCCCCGGGGCCGCGGCGCCGGAGCGGGTGCCGGCGCCCTGGTTCGCGCTTCCTGCCGCCACGGTCGGCGCGCCGGCCGATCTGGCGCTGGCCGTGGAACGGGCTGGCGATGGCAGCGTCCTGCGGGTCCAGGCGCAGGCATCCGCCGCGACGGCCGCTGCGCCCGTCGCCACTGGCTGGCTGGTGGACGCCAGCGCGGTCGAAGCATCCATCGCGGCCCTCGTCGTCGACTGGACCGGAGCGCGCGACCCGTTCGAGGCGGCCTACCGGATCGAGGGCAGCGACGATCTGCGCGAGTGGCGCGTGCTGCAGCCACGCGTCGTGCTGCTCGACCTGGCGCGTGGCGGGCAGCGCCTGCGCCAGCCGCGCGTGCCGGTCGAGGCCTCGGCGCGTTACCTGCGCCTGGTACCGCTGACCGGTGCGGAAGGCCTGGTCCTGACGCGGGTGGAGGCGGAACTGGCAGTCGGTTCCGCACCGTCGCCTGCGCCGCAATGGCGTGAACTGGACGCCCAGCCCAGCGGAGGGACGGCCCGGACGGAATTCGTCTATCTGCTCGACGGGCGGTTTCCGGTCGATCATGTGGATCTCGCGCTTCCTGGCAGCGGCACCGGCGAGTGGACGCTCTACAGCCGCGAGTCGAGCGATGCGGCGTGGGTGCGCCGCGCCGGGCCCTGGGTGGCCTATTCCATCGGCCGCGACCAGCGTTCGCCGCCGCAGCGGCTCGCCGCGGCGGTACGCGACCGCCACTGGAGGCTCGTGGCCGCCGACACGCAGGCCGCCGCGCCGGTACTGCGTCTTGGCTGGCACCCGGAAATGCTGGTGTTCGTCGCCGGTGACGCGCCGCCCTATCGGCTGGTCGCGGGCAGTGCGCGGACCTCGCGCGCAGGCTCGCCGGTGGCGCAGTCGCTGGCCGCCATCCGCACCACCCGCGGCGAGGACTGGCAGCCACCGCGGGCGACACTCGGCCCGCCGGCACCGCTCGCGGGCGAGGCGGCGTTGCGGCCGGCGCGCGACTGGCGCGCGTGGCTGCTGTGGAGCCTGCTGGTCGCGGGCGCGCTGCTGGTCGCCTGGTTCTCCGCCAGCCTGTTGCGAACACCGCGCACATGAGGGTGATGGTGGCAGGCGCAACGTTTGCCTGTCGCGCGCGGCGCGCCGACAATGAACGCCGACGTCCCGCCTGCGAACCGTGCCCATGACCATCCTCCGCATGACCGACCTCGACCTGTCCGGCCAGCGCGTGCTGATCCGCCAGGATCTCAACGTGCCGATCGAAGACGGCAGGATCACGTCCGAACAGCGCATCACCGCGTCGCTGCCGACGCTTCGCCTCGCGCTCGAGCGTGGCGCGACGGTCATGGTGATGTCGCACCTGGGCCGGCCGAAGGAAGGCGAGTGGAGCGAGGAGAACTCGCTGGCACCGGTGGCGGGGCGCCTGGGCGAACTGCTCGGACGCGAGGTGCCGCTGGTGCGCGACTGGGTCGACGGCGTGGAGCTCGAACGCGGCGGCATCGTGCTGCTCGAGAACTGCCGCATGAACCCGGGCGAGGGCAAGGACAGCGAGGACCTGGCGAAGAAGTACGCCGCGCTGTGCGACGTGTTCGTGATGGACGCCTTCGGTACCGCGCACCGCGCGCAGGCCTCGACCCACGGCGTGATCCGGTTCGCGAAGCAGGCTGCAGGCGGCCCGCTGCTGATGGCCGAGCTCGACGCACTCGCCAAGGCGCTCGACAAGCCCGCCCGTCCGCTGCTGGCGATCGTGGCCGGCAGCAAGGTCTCGACCAAGCTCGAACTGCTGTCGAACCTGGTGGGCAAGGTCGACCAGCTGATCGTCGGCGGCGGCATCGCCAACACCTTCATCGCCGCCCAGGGCCTGCCGGTGGGCAAGTCGCTGCACGAGCCCGACCTGCTCGACACCGCGAAGCAGATCATGGCCGATGCGAAGGCGCGCGGCGCCGACATCCCGGTCCCGACCGACGTGGTGGTGGCCACGCAGTTCCATCCCGACGCCGAGGCCACGGTGAAGGCGGTGGCGGACGTCGCCGACGACGACCTGATCCTCGACATCGGCCCCGACACCGCCGCCCGCTACGCGGCCATGATCGGCCAGGCGGGCACGGTGGTCTGGAACGGCCCGGTGGGCGTGTTCGAGTTCGACGCCTTCGGCAAGGGCACCGAAACGCTGGCGCGCGCGATCGCCGGCTCGGCCGCCTTCTCGATTGCGGGAGGCGGAGACACCCTGGCGGCGGTGGACAAGTACGGCATCGCCGGCGACGTGTCGTACATCTCCACCGGTGGCGGCGCGTTCCTCGAGTTCCTCGAAGGCAAGACCCTGCCGGCGGTGTCGGCGCTCGAAGCGCGCGGCTGATCCGAGGGCTGCACCTCACCCGCCCCGCTGGTGTACCTTTCCCGGTGGGGACACCGGTGGGGCGACAATGGGGATGCGGACGATGGTGTGGGTGCTGTTCCTGCTGGCAGGAACGGCGCAGGGGACCGTGGTCGAACACGAACGCGGCGAGTACAGTTTCGGCACCGGGCCGGTGCCGGAGTTCGTGGAGCGTGCGACACCGCCGCCGCAGTGGCCCGCGGATGCGCCGGGGTCGGAAGACGAACGATGGCGCTACTGGCTCTACGACGTACAGGCGGACCGGCGCGCGGGCCGCGACCGGTTGTTCATCGACTACGCGTACGAAGTGCGGGGTGCGTCCCTGGTCGGTGACGCTGGCCGCTTCCAGGTCAGCTTCAATCCCGGCTACCAGCAGCTGACGATCCATGAGGTCAGGTTGCGGCGCGATGGCGGATGGCTCGACCGCCTGTCGCCCGAGCGAATCTCGTTGGCCCGGCGCGAGGATGGCTTCGAGCAGGATCTGGCGGACGGCGCGGTCACCGCACTCATCGTCCTGGACGACGTGCGCCCGCGGGACATGGTGCGGATCGCCTACAGCATCGCCGGCAGCAACCCGGTACTGGCCGGGCAGGGCTCGGACTGGATCAGGTTCGGCTGGCAGCATCCGATGTTGCGCGCGAGCCTGCGTGTCCTGATGGACCCAGGCGCCACGCCGCGGATCCATCGCGAGAATGGCGCGCCCGAGGCGGTGATCCGGGAGCGCGCGGACGCGGTCGAGATACGTCTCGAGGCGAACGCACTGCCGCTGGTGGTGGATGACGGCCAGTACCCGGCGTGGTACCAGCCATACCCGTTGGCGCAGGTCAGCCGGGCCCGTTCGTGGGAAGACGTGGTGGCATGGGCGATTCCGCTGTATCCGCGCGTGGATCGGCTGCCTGCCGATCTCGAGCAGATGCTGGCCGAATGGCGGCGCTTGCCGGACACGCGCGCGCGCATCACGGCGGCGTTGCGGCTGGTGCAGGACGACATCCGGTATTTCGGCGTCGAGATGGGAGAGAACACCCACCGTCCGACGCCTCCGGGAGAAACCTGGCGGCGTCGCTACGGAGATTGCAAGGACAAGGTATACCTGCTGGTGAGCCTGCTCTCGGAACTCGGCGTCCGGGCCGTGCCTGCGCTGGTGAGTACCGATCGCGGCAGGGCGGTGACCGGTTTCGCTCCGTCCGCGTCCGTGTTCGACCACGTGATCGCACGGGTCGAGGACGGTGGCGAGGTGTTGTGGCTGGACCCCACCATCACCCTGCAGGGAGGTCGGGCGGGCGACTACGACCTGAGTCCGTACGGCGTCGCGCTGCCGGTGGCGCAGGGGCCCGCCCGGATTGAGCCGATCCTGCCGCCCGAGGGCGTCGCCGCGCGTAACGGGGTCTCGGTCGTCGAACGCTACACAACCGGTCCCGATGGCCGCCAGGTGGGCTTCGCGATCGACACGGTCTACCGGGGACACCACGCCGACTCCCGTCGCCGCACCCTGGCCAGCGAACGGCCCGAGGATCTGGCGCGCCGCTATTCGGATTACTACCGGCGCCGTCTCGGGGAGGTGGAGGTGGTGTCGTTGCCGGTCCTCCGCGACGATCGCCACGCCAACGAGCTCCGCGTCACGGAGGAATACCTGCTCACGCAGCCGTTCGACACGGAGCCAGGCGCGGTGAAGGCGCTCGACGTCTACGCCGAGACGCTGCACGAACTGGCCCAGCTCCCCGCTTCGATGGCGCGCACCTCGCCGCTTGATTATGCGGTGCCCGGCCGGTACCGCCATGAGATCGAAGTGGAGGTTCCCGAGGGATGGAGGGCGACCTTCGGCAAGGAGCAGCGGCAGGCCTCGGTTCCGTCGTTCGATTACACGCGCAACGTGGATATCGCCGGCAGCCGGGCGCGCGTCGACTACACGCTGCTGGTCAAACAGCAAGAGGTGGAGGGGGCCGCTGCCGCGGCGCATCTGGGAGAGTTGAGGAAGCTGCAGGACGAGCTGTCCGCAACGCTTCGTTTCCGCGTGCCTGCGGCCACGGCCGCCGACGATCGGCAACGGCGCCTGCAGCAGCTCCTGCGCAATGCCGTCGACGGGGAGACCGAACAATGAGCACCGGCATGATCCGCATCGCCGCCTTCCTGTCGCTGCTGGCATGCGCCTGGCCGGCGACGGCCGACGAACGACCGCTGGAGGCGCGCGACGTGATCGCGGCGCCCGAGGCGGCCTGGAACAGGTTCCTGTCCGATCCCGCCTATGCCGACGCGTACGACGCCTACGATGCGCTTGGTGCGGTCGGGTACAGCCAAGCCGGCGTGGATCCCGATGGGTGCCGGCAGCATGAGGTTGCCCTGGCGGCGGCCATCCTTCGGGCGCCGGTCAGCATCGCGCTGCATCGGGCGCGCATGTTGTGCGCCGAGGCGCTGGGCGACGATGCCTCCGCCGAAGAGGCGATGCTGGCGACGGGCGCACTTTCGCGTCTGGCGCTGTCCACCAGCAGGGAAGGCTTCGGCCCCGAACCTGCGCGCGTGCTGGGACCGGCCGACGTCTATGCGTTGCTGGCATCCGCCGGCCTGGAGTTCCGCTACGAGTACTTCGCCAGTGTCGAGCCCCAGCGCCACTATCCACTCGTCGTCGCGGTCTGGGACGACGCGAAGGGCGTGGAGCGTCATCTCTGGTTCGACTACATCGACACGGCCAACAGTGTCGTCCGCGGAGATCCGTTCTCCGGCTATCCGGTCCAGCGTCGGCAGTTGGCCCACGGCTTCGTCGAATCCCTGGCGGAAGGCGATGACGCATCGGCGCGCGACATGCAGGCGGTCTTGGCGTTCCGCCTCGCCGGCGCGACGTCCGCCGTCGTCGACCGACTGAAGCCCGGCGCAGACGCCGGCGGCATCCAGTCCGCGAGTACCTGGCTCCTGACGTGTGCGCTCCAGCCGGCGGACGGCTGTGCGGACGGGCTGGTGGATGCGCTGCTACCCCATGCCGAACAGGAACATGCGGCGCATACCGCGCTGCTGGCGCTCGCCTATGCCCTGGGTGTCGGGGTCGAGCGCGATCCCCGGTCGGCGGAGGCGCTGCTGGACGTCGCGGACCGACGCTGGCATGGCCGCGGGGGCACCGTGATGGTGGCCGGGATGTGGACCCAACTGGCGGCACGCGAGTCGCCGCCAGACTTCCTGGTTCGGAGAATGCAGGCAGCGCAGGAAACAGGCGATCCCGTCGTTCCGGTCATCGGCGCCGCGTGGGCGCTGGCGGAAGAAGGCGCGCCGCAGTTGGCGCCGGCGCAGTTGCGGGCCCTGGCCGATCCGGCGAACAACGGGGTCGGCAAAGGGTACGCCCTGCTGGTGAACTACCACCACCGCCGGGGCGAAACCCTGGCGGCGAACGGCTGGATGAAGTCGGCCTCCGATGCGGGTGACCCGAATGCGCAGGCCGCGGTCGGTTCGACCCTTCTGGCGGCTGCCACGACGGAAACACAGCGTCGTGAGGCGATGGCGTTGATCGAACTCGGTGCGCATGGTGGAAGTGCGTTCGCGGCACGCAACCGCGCTCACCAGAGCCTGATGGCCGGGCAATGGGCGCAGGCCGAAGGCTGGCTCCTGGGCGCTGCACAGGCGGGAGACGTCGATTCGATTCTGGCGCTGGCCAGCCTCTACGAGCAGGCGCGCCCCGGTGTGCACGGCACTGTGCAGCAGGCCATGGAGACCTACGTTGCCCTGTCGGATCATGGGGACAGCGCCGAGGCGCGTCGTCGACTTGCGGAAATGGCGATCGCCGGCCGCGGGATGGACAAGGACCTGGTCCGCGCCGATGCCTGGCTGAGAGTTGATGCGGAAAAGGGAGACGACGCCTCGGCTGCGCGCCTGGGTTATGCCCTGCTCACGGGCGAACTGGGCGTCCGCAACGAAAGCGAGGGCAAGCGATGGCTGGAGCATGCCATCGAACGATCCTACGCTGCCGCGTACGTCGCATACGGGGGCTGGTATTTCTACAGCCACGACAACGCGCTCGACAGCCGGCGGCGTGGGCTGGAGCTCTGGCGCGAGGGCGCGGAGGCGGGCGATCCGACGGCCCGCAACAACTTCGCCTGGGGGTTGTGCACGGCGCCCGAGGCCGAGCTGTTCGACGCTGCGCGCGGACGTGAGATTGCGATGCCGCTGCTGGAAGACGGCAACCGGGCGACATGGGTCGACACCGTGGCCGCCTGCCATGCTGCGGTCGGAGAGTACGACCGGGCCGTTGAGCTGCAGCAGGAGGCCATCGAGTCCCTCCCGGGCCAGTCCGCCGGTGATGAATCGGGCGCGGACGGTTTCCACGCGCGGCTGGCGCTGTATCGGGAGGGCAAACGGTACATCGAGCCACATCGCGCGCGCGCGGATCCCCGATAGGCCCGACTCGGTCACGCCTCGCAGTGCGTCAGCGGTCGCGTCCGCGCCACTCCTGCGCGAGCAGGCCGAACAGTTCCGAATCGGTCGCGTCTTCGCCGATGAAGAAGCGTTGGCGCAGCAGGCCTTCGCTGCGAAAGCCCAGGCGCAGCAGTAGCCGGCGCGAGGCTTCGTTGCGCGGATCGATGTCCGCCTCCACCCGGTGCAGGCCGAGCGTGCGCAGGCTCCAGTCCAGCGCCAGCGCGACCGCCTCCGTCGCGAGCCCCTGGCCCCAGCGCGAGGCGTGCAGCGCGTAGCCGACCTCGGCGCGGCGGTGGCGCGCGTCGAAGCGGAACAGGGTGCACGTGCCGAGTGCAGCGCCGCTGCGGCGATCGGCGACGATCCAGTCCAGCGCCTCGCGCCGCGCAAATGCCTCGCGCATCTCCTCCAGTTTGCCTTCGGCCTGCATACGCGAGCGCATGGGCGCGCTGCCCCAGTAGCGCATCACCGCGGGGTCGGCGAACAGCGCGAACACGGCATCCGCATCGTCGCTGCGTGGTTCGCGCAGGCGCACGCGCGCGCCCGTCAGCGCGGGAAACGCCGGCAGGGCGGCTAGACGGGCATGGATGTCGCCAGGCATGTGCGATATCGCCGACGGGCTGGGCTAGGATAGCGGCCTCGCGCGGCGCCGCCGCCGCGATCCTTACGTCTGCAACCGGTTCCCGTCCAATGTCCGAACACCGCCGCCGCACCCGCATCCTCGCCACCCTCGGCCCGGCCACCGATCCGCCGGGGGTACTCGATGCCATCCTGCGCGCCGGCGTGAACGTGGTGCGCCTGAACTTCTCGCACGGCGATCCCGCCGGCCAGGTGGCGCGCGCCCAGGCCGTGCGCGAGGCCGCGGCGCGGGTCGGGGTGGAAGTCGGCATCCTGGCCGACCTGCCGGGGCCGAAGATCCGGGTGGAGCGCTTCGCCGAGGGCAAGGTCTCGCTCAAGACCGGCGACCGCTTCGACCTGGTGGCCAGCGAGGACGCGCCTCCGGGCACGCAGCACGAGGTGGGCGTGAGCTACCTCGGCCTGCCGGGCGACCTGTCGGCCGGCGACGTGCTGATGCTCGACGACGGCATGGTCCAGCTCAAGGTCGAGCGCATCGAGGGCCAGCGCATCGTCAACACGGTGCTCAACGACAGCGTGCTGTCCGACCGCAAGGGCCTGAACAAGCTCGGTGGCGGCCTGTCGCTGGGCGCGCTGACCGAGCGCGACAAGGAGCTGATCGGCGTGGCCGCGCAGATCGGCGTCGACTTCATCGCCGTCTCGTTCTGCCGCAACGCCGCCGACATGGAGGAAGCACGCTCGATCGCGCGCTCGCACGGCTGCGATGCCGCGCTGGTGTCGAAGGTCGAACGCGCCGAGGCGATCGAGAACCTGGCCGAAGTGATCGACGCCAGCGACGTGGTGATGGTCGCCCGCGGCGACCTGGGCGTGGAGATCGGCGACGCCGAGCTGCCGGGCCTGCAGAAGAAGATCATCCGCGAGTCGCTGGCGCGCAACAAGGTGGTGATCACCGCGACCCAGATGCTGCAGTCGATGGTCGAATCGCCGATCCCGACCCGTGCCGAGGTGCTCGACGTGGCCAACGCGGTGATCGACGGCACCGATGCGGTGATGCTCTCGGCCGAGACCGCCGCCGGCACCTTCCCGGTGCGCGCGGTGGAGGCCATGGCCCGCATCTGCACCGGGGCCGAGCGGCAGTTCGCGGTCGATACCGATTTCGAGAAGGCGCAGCGCAACCTCGAGCGTGCCGACCATGCGATCGCGATGGCGGCGATGTTCCTGAGCGAGCACATCGGCGTGGGCGCGATCGTGGCCATGACCGAGTCCGGCGGCACCGCGCGCTACCTGTCGCGCTTCCGCTCCGGCGCGCCGATCTACGCGTTCTCGCGCCACGGCGGCGCGCGCCGGCGCATGGCGCTGATGCGCGACGTGTTCCCGATCGACTACGACAGCCGTGGCCAGACGCCGCGCGAGGCCGCGCGCGGCAGCGTCCGCCTGCTCGCCAAGGCGGGCCTGCTCGAGACCGGCGACCGGGTGGTGTTCACCAGCGGCGAACACATGGAAACCCACGGAGCGACCAACACCCTGCGCCTGCTGCAGATCGGCGAGGATGGCCGCGCCGAGGGCCTGGGCGAGCTGTAGCCGCGCATCGCGCCAGGCGGGCCCTGCCGCCCGCGCCCTGCGCGCGTCAACTGCCGCAGCGGCAAGCGGGGCCGTGGAGGGCCGCGGGCTATACTCCCGCGGTTCCCCACCGGCCAATTCCCCCGACATGAGCATCGAAACGCTCGCCGAGACCGCGCAGGCGATGGTCGCCGCCGGCAAGGGCATCCTCGCGATCGACGAGTCCAGCGCCACGCTGGCGCGGCGCTTCGCCGACGTGGGCATTCCCAACAGCGAGGCCAACCGCCGCGCCTACCGCGAACTGCTGATCACCACGCCACAGCTGGGCGAGCACATCAGCGGCGCGATCCTGTACGACGAGACCATCCGCCAGTCGACCCGCGACGGGGTCCCGTTCGCGCGCGTGCTCGCCGACTCCGGCATCCTCCCGGGGATCAAGGTCGACAAGGGCACCCAGCCGCTCGCCGGCTGCCCGGGCGAGGTGGTGACCGAGGGTCTGGACGGCCTGCGCGCGCGGCTGGAGGAGTACTACAAGCTCGGCGCGCGCTTCGCCAAATGGCGTGCGGTGATCCGCATCGGCGATGACATCCCGTCGGGCACCTGCATCGACGCCAACAGCCACGCGCTGGCGCGCTACGCCGCGCTGTGCCAGGAACAGGGCCTGGTGCCGATGGTCGAGCCCGAGGTGCTGATGGACGGCGAGCACGACATCGAGACCAGCTACGAGGTGCACGAGGTCGTACTGCGTTCGCTGTTCGATGCGCTGTACCAGCACAGCATCGCGCTCGAGGGCACGATCCTCAAGGCCTCGATGGTGGTGCCGGGCAGCGGCAGCGACGATGTCGCCAGCATCGACGAGGTGGCCGAGTCGACCCTCATGTGCCTGAAGTCGACCGTTCCGGCGATCCTGCCGGGCATCGTGTTCCTCTCCGGCGGCCAGGACGACGAGGCTGCCACCGCGCACCTGGATGCGATGAACCGCATGGGTCCGCATCCCTGGCCGCTGTCGTTCTCGTACGGCCGGGCCATGCAGTCGGCGGCGATGAAGCTCTGGTCCCAGGACCTGGCCGGCAACATCGGCAAGGCGCAGGACACCGTGCTGTCGCGCGCACGGGCGAACGCGCTGGCGGCGCAGGGGCAGTGGAGTCGCGGAGCCTGACGATCCCGCGAGCACGCCACGCCGCCAGGATGGATGGAACCGGAACCTCGCCGCGTCACCGCGTCGACCCCTGATGCCAGGCCGCGGTTGATCGCCTGGCCGATCCGCTCGTTCGAGCCAGCCGCCCCGGCGCAGGTCTCCTGCGCGCACGTAACGCTCGAACGTCGACGCGGTTGACACGGATCGCCCCCGATCCGACCCACCTGATGGCATGCGCCGGCCTTCACCCCGCATCGCTAGAATCGGGCGGTTTCCCCCACCCACATCGCTGATGCCTTCCGAATCCCGCGCCCCGGCAGCCCGCCTCCTGACTGCCGCCGCTGCCGCCTGTCTCCTGTTGTCCGCCTGCGGCGGCGAAGCCGCGTCGCCCGGACCCGGCGAGGGCGCGTCGGCCGCGGTGGTGACCACGGCCGAAGTGACGATGGCGCCGTGGCGCGACACGATCTCGGCACTGGGCACGGTGAAGGCGCGCGAGTCGGTCACCATCACCGCCAAGGTCAGCGAGACGGTCGACCGGGTGCACTTCGACAGCGGCGACGAAGTCGAGGCCGGCGCCACGCTGATCACGCTCTCGGGCAACCAGCAGCAGGCCGCACTGCAGGCGGCGGAGGCCGCGGCGAAGGAGGCCGAGCAGCAGTTCCGGCGCGGCAGCGAGCTGGTCGGACAACAGCTGATCGCACGATCGCAGGTCGATACCCAGCGCGCGACGCTCGATGCTGCGCGCGCGCGGGTCACCCAGATGCGGGCCGACATCGGCGACCGCCGCATCCGCGCGCCATTCGCGGGCATGCTCGGCATCCGCCAGGTCAGTCCCGGCGCGCTGGTCACGCCGGGCACGGTGGTCGCCACGCTCGACGATCTTGCGCGCGTCCACGTCGATTTCCCGGTCCCGGAAGTGCACCTCGCGCAGCTGCAGCAGGGCCAGTCCCTGACGGGTACCAGCGTGGCGTGGCCGGGTGCCGGATTCGACGGCGAGGTGTCGAGCATCGACACGCGCGTGGACCCGGCCACACGCGCGGTGACGGTCCGCGGAGATTTTCCCAATCCCGACCGGCGGCTGCGCCCGGGCATGCTGATGCAGGTGCAGCTCGGCCAGGCCTCGCGCGAGGCGCTGGTGGTGCCGGAGATCGCCGTGGTGCAGGTGGGCCGCGACACGTTCGTGTGGCGGATGCGCGGCGACGGCACGGTCGAGACCGCCAACATCGTCGTCGGCGAACGCCGCGCCGGCAGCGTCGAGGTGGTCAAGGGGCTGGCCGCAGGCGACCGCATCGTGGTCGAGGGCACCGGCAAGCTGCGCCCGGGCATGGCGGTGGAAGAGGCCGCGCCCGTGCCCGCCGCGGAGACGGATCGGGAATCAGGCGCAGGCGCGCCCGCCGCGAGCGACGCGCCGCCCGCCCGTGACGCCAGCGGGGGCTGATCTGCGATGAAGCTCTCCGACGTCTCGATCAAGCGGCCCGTCTTCGCCATCGTCATCAGCCTGCTGCTGGTGGTGCTGGGGCTGATGTCGTTCACGCGCCTGACGCTGCGCGAGCTGCCAAACATCGATCCGCCGATCGTGTCGGTCGAGGTGACCTATCCGGGTGCGTCGGCGGCGGTGGTCGAGACCCGGGTCACGCAGATCCTGGAAGACGCGCTCTCGGGCATCGAGGGCATCAACACGATCGAGTCGCAGAGCCGCAATGGCCGCGCCGACGTCACCATCGAATTCAACCTCACCCGCGACATCGAGGCCGCCGCCAACGACGTGCGCGACCGCATCAGCCGGGTGATGGACCGCATGCCCGACGAGGCCGACCCCCCGGAGATCTCCAAGGTCGAAGCCGACGCGGATGTGATCGTGTGGCTGAACATGCGCTCCACCGCGATGGACACGATGGAGCTGACCGATTACGCCGACCGCTACATCGTCGACCGCCTGTCCGCGCTCGACGGCGTGGCGCGGGTGCAGCTGGGCGGCGGCCAGCGCTACGCGATGCGCATCTGGCTCGACCGCGACGCCATGGCCGCGCGCGGCATCACCGCGTCGGACATCGAGGGCGCGCTGCTCAGCGAGAACGTCGAACTGCCTGCCGGCCGGATCGAATCGCAGGACCGCGACTTCACCCTGCGCGTGGAGCGCGGCTACCGCGAACCGGCGCAGTTCGCGCAGATCCCCCTGCGCAAGGGCGACGACGGCTACGTGGTCCGGCTGGGCGACGTGGCGGAAGTCGAACTCGGGCCGGAGGAACGTCGCGCCTACCTGCGCAGCAACGGCGTGCCGAACGTGGGCCTGGGCATCGTGCGCACCTCGACCGCCAACGCGCTGGACGTGGCCCGCGCCGCGCGCGCGGAAGCCGAGGTGATCCAGAAGACGCTGCCCGAAGGCACCGACATCTTCATCGCCTACGACGGCACCACCTTCATCGACGCCTCGATCAAGCGCGTGTACTGGACGCTGTTCGAGGCGATGGTGCTGGTGTTCCTGGTGATCTGGCTGTTCCTGGGCAGCCTGCGCGCGGCGCTGATCCCGGCGGTGACGGTGCCCGTGTGCCTGGTCGCGGCGTTCATCGCACTGTACGCCTTCGGTTTCTCGATCAACCTGCTGACGCTGCTGGCGCTGGTGCTGTGCATCGGCCTGGTGGTGGACGACGCGATCATCGTGCTGGAGAACGCGCAGCGCCGTGTCGACCTCGGTGAACCGCCACTGGTCGCGGCCCGGCGCGGCACCGCGCAGGTCGCCTTCGCGGTGATCGCCACCACCGCGGTGCTGGTGTCGGTGTTCCTGCCGGTCGGCTTCATGGAGGGCAACACCGGGCGCCTGTTCCGCGAGCTGTCGGTGGCGCTGGCGGGCGCGGTCGCGCTGTCGGCGTTCATCGCGCTGTCGCTCACGCCGATGATGTGTTCGAAGCTGCTGCGTCCGCACGGGCGCGAGCGCGGCTTCAACGCCTGGCGCAACCGCCAGCTCGAGCGCCTGAGCGCGGGCTACGGGCGCCGGGTGACGCGCCTGGTGGCCCTGTCCAACACGCGCCTGTTGCTGGTGGTACTGGCGGTGATGGCGGCCTGCGCCGCCGTGGCCGTGCTGCTGTTCCTGCGCGTCCCCAGCGAGCTCGCACCGGCCGAGGATCGCGGCCGCTTCTTCGTGATGATGGACGGCCCGGAAGGCGCGGGCTTCGACTACACCGTGGCGCAGATGCAGCAGGTCGAGCGCATCGTGCTCGGCCAGGTCGGCGAGGGCAAGCCGATCCAGCGCGCCAATTCGCGCGTGCCGCGCGGCTGGGGCGGCAGCGAGGAGATGCACACCGGGCAGTTGATCGTGTTCCTGGAGGACTGGGGCACGCGCGAGGAGACCACCGACGCGGTGGTGGCCGACCTGCGCGGCAAGTTCGCCGCGCTGCCCGGCGTGCAGGTGCGCGCCAACGTGCCCGGCGGCCTGGTCGGCAGCCGCGGCCAACGCTACCAGCTGGTGCTCGGCGGGCCGGACTACGCCGAGCTGGCCGAATGGCGCGACCGCGTGCTGGCGCGCATGGCCGACAACCAGGGGATCATGGATCCCGACTCGGATTACAAGGAGACCCGGCCGCAGATGCGGGTGGAGATCGACCGTGCCCGCGCCGCCGACCTGGGTGTGTCGGTCACCGAGATCGGACGCACGCTGGAGACGATGATGGGATCGCGACGCGTGACCACCTTCGTCGACGACGGCGAGGAGTACGAGGTGATGCTGCAGGCCGGCCGCGAAACTAGGATGACGCCGTCCGACCTGGCCAACACCTACGTGCGCGGCCGCGACGGGACCATGATCCCGATGTCGAACCTGGTGACGCTGGGCGAGATCGCCGAGCCCGGCAGCTTCAACCGCTTCAACCGGCTGCGCGCGATCACCATCAGTGCCGGCCTGGCCCCGGACTACAGCATGGGCGAGGCGCTCGAGTGGACCCGGCAGGTCATCGAGGAGGAACTGCCGGAC
Source organism: Luteimonas kalidii (assembly GCF_029887935.1). Classification (GTDB taxonomy): domain Bacteria; phylum Pseudomonadota; class Gammaproteobacteria; order Xanthomonadales; family Xanthomonadaceae; genus Luteimonas; species Luteimonas kalidii. The sequence continues at coordinate 176,357 of NZ_JARXRO010000018.1, forward strand.
TACGCGCAGATCGACTGGAAGGGCGAAACCCGCGAGTACCAGCGCGCCGGTGGTGCGGTGCTGCTGACCTTCACCATGGCGCTGCTCATCGTCTACCTGGTGCTGGCAGCGCAGTTCGAGAGTTTCATCCATCCGCTGGTGATCATGCTCACCGTGCCGCTGGCGGTGCTCGGGGCGCTGATCGGCCTGTGGGTCACCGGCGGCACGCTCAACCTGTTCAGCCAGATCGGCATCGTGATGCTGGTGGGGCTGGCGGCCAAGAACGGCATCCTGATCGTCGAGTTCGCCAACCAGCTGCGCGACGAAGGGCAGGGCGTGCGCGAGGCGATCGCCGAATCGTCCGCCGTGCGCCTGCGTCCGATCCTGATGACCTCGGCGGCGACCATCATGGGCGCGGTGCCGCTGGTGGTGGCCGGCGGCCCCGGTTCGGCCAGCCGCGCCACCATCGGCGTGGTGATCATCTTCGGCGTCGCGTTCGCCACCCTGCTGTCGCTGTTCGTGGTGCCGGCGTTCTACGCACTGCTGGCGCCGTTCACCCGCTCGCCCGATGCGCTGGCGAAGAAGCTCGAACAGCTGGAGTCCGAGGTCGCGCCGGTGAGCGGGCACGCCTGATCCGTGCCTGCGGGGTTCGCATGCCGCCGATGCGACGGTAGGCTGGACACCCGTGTCACGAGCGCTGTCGATGCAGTGGCCTGAGTCGATCCCGGTCCCGGACCCGGTCGGTCGTGTGCGCCTGCGCCGCTGGCGCGCGGACGATCTCGACGCGCTCGTCCGCCACGCCGACGATCCGCAGGTGTCGCGCGGGACCAGCGATCGCTTCCCGTTCCCGTACACCCGGGCCGACGGCGAGGCGTTCCTGGCCGGCCGGGTCATCGATCTGTCCGGGCCCGTGTTCGCGATCGAGATCGACGGCGAGGCCTGCGGCGGGATCGGTATCCGGCGGTTGCAGGGCGAGCGCGCGATCGGCGCGGAACTGGGCTACTGGCTGGGGCGCGCCCGCTGGGGCAAGGGCCACATGAGCCGCATCGTGGCCACCTACGTGCCGTGGGCGATGGCCGCACTGGGCCTGCGCCGCCTGCAGGCGACCGTGCTGGAGTTCAATCACGCCTCTGCACGGGTATTGCTGCGCAACGGATTCACGCAGGAAGGCGTGCTGCGCAGTGCGGTCCTCAAGCGTGGGGAGATCCACGACCTGCGCCTGTTCGCGCGGATCGCAGAGGATCGCGCGCCGGGGCGTTGACGTCCCGACCCCGTCCCCGCGCGCATGCGAGGCTTCGCGCTCCATGGCCAGGCCGTTCGATACCGACTGACGTGGCGGCTTCGCGTTTGCATCCCCGATCGGTCAGAATCGACCGGTCCGCCGCCGCGCGCCGGCCGCGCGGCATCCCGTCCGAACCCTGGGGAGCGTCCGTGGAGCAGATCGTCAACACCCTCAACAGCTGGATCTGGAGCCCGCCGCTGATCTGGCTGTGCCTCGGCGCCGGCCTGTACTTCACCATCCGTACGCGATTCCTGCAGGTGCGCGGCGTGCCCGAGATGATCCGGCTGATGCTGTCGGGCGAGAAATCGCCGGCCGGTGTGTCGCCGTTCCAGGCGCTGGCGCTGTCGCTGTCGGGCCGGGTGGGCATCGGCAACATCGCCGGCGTCGCGACCGCGATCTATTTCGGCGGGCCGGGCGCGGTGTTCTGGATGTGGGTGGTGGCATTCCTCGGGGCTTCGACCGCGTACGTCGAATCCACGCTGGGCCAGATCTACAAGGAAACCGACGACAAGGGCCAGTACCGCGGTGGCCCGGCGTACTACATCGAGAAGGCGATGGGCCAGCGCTGGTACGCGTGGCTGTTCGCGCTGGTGACGGTCGTGGCGACGGGCGTCCTGTTGCCCGGCGTGCAGGCCAACGGCATCGCGGCCAGCATGACCAACGCCTGGGACATCCCGCCGACCGCGACCGCGACCCTGCTGGTGGTGGCGCTGGGCTTCATCATCTTCGGTGGCGTGAAGCGGATCGCCGCGTTCGCGCAGGTGGTGGTGCCGTTCATGGCACTGGCCTATATCCTGGTCGCGCTGGTGATCATGTTCATCAACTACGCGCAGATCCCGGAGATGTTCCTGCTGGTGTTCCGCAGTGCGTTCGGCATGGAGGCGGCGTTCGGCGCGGTGCTGGGACTTGCGATCGAATGGGGCGTCAAGCGCGGCATCTACTCCAACGAGGCCGGGCAGGGCACCGGCCCGCATGCGGCGGCCGCGGCGGAGGTCTCGCATCCGGCCAAGCAGGGCTACGTGCAGGCGTTCTCGGTGTACGTGGACACGCTGCTGGTGTGCAGCGCGACCGCCTTCATGATCCTGTCGACCGGCATGTACAACGTCACCGGGCCGGACGGCGCGATGCTGTATCAGGCGCTGCCGGGCGTGGAAGTCGGCCCGGGCTTCGCGCAGAACGCGGTGGAGAGCATCCTGCCCGGCTACGGTGCGCCGTTCGTGGCGCTGGCGCTGCTGTTCTTCGCCTTCACCACCATCCTGGCCTACTACTACATGGCCGAGACCAACATCGCCTACATCAACCGCAGGATCCACCGGCCGTGGACGATCTTCTTGCTGCGCCTGGCGCTGCTCGCCGCGGTCACGTTCGGAACGCTGCGCAGCGCGGAGATGGCCTGGTCGCTGGGCGACATCGGCGTGGGGCTGATGGCCTGGCTCAACATCATCGCGATCCTGATCCTGCAGAGGCCTGCACTGGTGGCCCTGCGCGACTACGAGGCGCAGAAGAAGGCGGGCCTGGATCCGACCTTCGACCCGGAGGCGCTGGGGATCCGAAACGCCGCCTTCTGGCGCAAGCGCGACTGACATGGCCGCCAGGCGTACGCCACCCGGCCCGGGGCGCGATGCGCCCTGGGGCGCGCGCGCGCGCGGCATGCCCGCGCCCGCGCGCGAGGAGGCGCCGGCCGATCGCACCGCGGAACTGCGCCTGTACGGGCTGAACGCGGTGGAGGCGGTGTTCGCACGTCGTCCGCAGGCGATCCGCAAGCTGTACCTGGCGGCGGACCGCATCCCGCGGCTGCAGCCGCTGCTGAAGTGGTGCGCCACGCAGCGGATCGGCTATCGCGTGGTCGAGGAGCTCGACGAGCTGCGGCGGCTGGCCGCGAGCACGCACCACGAAGGCGTGGTCGCGGATGTGGTGCGCGAGACGCCGCAGGCGCTCGACGCCTGGCTGGCCGCGCTGCCGCAAGGTCCGTGCTGCGCGCTGTGGCTGGACGGCGTCGGCAACCCGCACAACCTCGGCGCGATCCTGCGCGCCTGCGCGCATTTCGGCGTGGCCGGCCTGCTGCTGCCGTCCGACGCGACGCTGGCGCTCTCGGGCGCGGCTGCGCGCGTGGCCGAAGGCGGCGCGGAGGCAGTGCCGCTGGTGCGCCTGCCGGTGCAGCACGATGCGCTGGCATCGCTGCACTCCGCCGGGTTCACGCTCGCCGCCACGCTGGTGCATGGTGGCGAGGACGTGTTCGCCACCGCGCTGCCGGCGCGAGTGGTCTATGTGCTCGGTGCCGAGGCCGATGGCATGGATGCAGCGCTCGCCCGGGCCTGCGACCTGCGACTGTCGATTCCCGGCACCGGCGCGGTCGAGAGCCTCAACGTCGCCGCGGCGACCGCGGTGCTGCTGGCCGAGTGGGCGCGCGACCGCGACGGGCACGCCGGAACGCGATAGCGGCCGCGCCGCGCGCCTGGCATTCCCCTGCGACGGACAATCCCGTCACTCCCCGCGCGACGCCGCCGGCGACAGCTTCAGCGCCGCGCCACCGCCCGCCGCGAGCCGCAGCGCCAGCGCCTGGCCCGCGCGCACCTCGCGCTCGCTTCGCTGCACGTCCGTAGGCACGTCGCCGTCCTCCCACAGGGTCGCCCGGAAGCGGCCGTCGCCGAGGAACGCCAGGTCGAGCTCGAGCGTGCGCGGCGACTCATTGGTCATCGCGCCGACGTACCAGTCGTGCCCGCTGCGCCGCGCGATCGCGACGTGCTCGCCGATCGCGCCGGAGAGCACGCGGGTCTCGTCCCAGGTCGTGGGCACCAGGCCCAGGAAATCCGCGCCGGGCGCGTCGACATAGACGTCCGGGCTGTCGGCGACCATCTGCAGCGGGCTGTCGTAGACCACGAACATCGCCAGCTGGTGTGCACGCGTACCCATCACCTGCGGCCGGGTGAACGCGATCCCGAAGTCTTCGGGCGCCACGTTGCGGAAGCCGCCCGGCGTGTAGTCGATCGGGCCGACGAGCATGCGCGTGAACGGGATGGTCACGTTGTGGGTCGGCGTCACCCGCCGGCTCCACTTGTTGTATTCGGCGCCGAGCACGCCTTCCTGGGTGAGGAAATGCGGCCACGTCCGGTTGAGGCCGGTCGGGCGATAGGCACCGTGCAGGTCGAGCATCAGCCGGTGCTCGGCGGCGCTGCGCATCATGCGGTGGAAGAAGGCGACCATCTGCTGGTCGTTGCGGTCCATGTAGTCGATCTTGACGCCCTTCACGCCCCAGTCGCGGTACAGCGCGAACAGCTCGTCCATGCGGGTGTCGAGCGCCTTGAAGTGCACCCACAGCCAGATGCCCACGCCGCGTTCGCGCGCATGCGCGAGCAGCGCGGGCAGGTCGAGCTCGGGAATCGGGCGGCTGGCGTCGGCCGAGGGTTCCCACAGGTCTCCGCCGCTGCTGCCGGGATACCAGCCCGCATCGATCAGCATGTACTCCAGCCCCATGTCGGCGGCATGGTCGATGTAGCGGCGCATGGTCGCGGTGTTCATGCCCGGCTCGGGCACGTCCGGCGCCACGCTGCCTGACCACCAGTCCCACGCGCTCTTGCCGGGAACGATCCACGACGTGTCCTCGATCGGAGTCGGCGGATTGAGGTGCGCGATCAGGTTGGATTCCACCAGCGCGCCGGGCGAGTCGCCGAGCATCACCACGCGCCACGGCGTGAGGTGGCCGCCTGCGGCGACCTCGGCGCGCGGGATGCGCACCGCGAACTCGGGTGTGTCGTGTCGTGGCGAGAGGCGGGTATCGAGTCCCAGCCGGCCATCGCCACGGCCGGACAGGTAGAACGCCGCGTACCGGTCGAGGTCGGCCTCGGCGATGGCGAACGTCGCCTGCCCGCGTCCGGTCCCGCACACCAATGGGAGGTCGATCAGGTGCATCGGCCGGATCTTCGAGGCCTGGATCGGATCGAACTCGCCCTCGTGCGGCGTGTTGAAACGACCGACGTTGAACGACCAGCAGCGATAGTCGCGCGGGAACAGGTAGCCGGTGAGGTCCTGCCGGACCAGCAGGTCGCCCCGCGGCGGCAGCGGCAGCCGGTAACGGAAGGCGATGCCGTCGTCGTAGGCGCGCAGCACCAGGCCGAGCGTGCGCCCCTGCGCGTCGGCCATGTCGACCTCAAGTTCGCGGTAGTGGTCACGCCCCTCGCTCGCCTTGCCGGCGACGAACGCGTAGCGCGCGTCGTGCTCTCGCGTCCGGCGGCCGGTGATGCGCAGGTCGCGTTCGAGGCGGTCGTCGGAGAACTGCACGCCGAGCGGCGAGGGCAGCAGCACCGGTTCATCACGCCAGGACACCGAAAGCCGCGGCTGGCCAGCGTCGTCCAGCGTCAGCGAGGCCGAGGCCGTGCCGGCAGGCGAATGCAACTCCAGTGGCGCGGCAGCCTCCGCGTGTGCGAGGCCGGCCACGGCCAGCAGCGAGAGCAGGAGTGACGTGACATGGCCGCGCATGGCGAATCCTCTTCCCCGTGGACAGGGCGAGCGTACCGGCCCGTGCGCGAGGTGTCTGGAATAGGTCGAACATGATTTCGCATCGCCCGGGGGCGGGCACGTGCGCCCGAAGCGACGCGGTCCGCCCGCGCCGGCGTGCGGCACGTCGGCGTGCGGGTGGGGCCCTGCGGGAGACATGTGCGCGACGCAGCGCGAACGCGTGTCACCGCGCCCGTACGCAGCAGCACCTCACCCTGACATCAGCGGCGCGACGACCTCACCGCAGCGCTGTCATGCCGGGTTGCGTCACGGCGCCGCCGCCGGCTTCGGCGCGCTGCCGAAATCACCCTCGGCTTCGGCCGCCAGCCACGCGAACACCGCGTAGGCGGCGACGTTCTGGGCCAGCGCGTCGGGATCGATCTTGTCGAGGGTGTCGTCGGCGTTGTGGTGCAGGTCGAAGTACCCGCTGCCGTCCTGGCCCAGCCAGGCCCAGGTGCCACCGATCGCCGCCAGCGGCGAGATGTCCGGGCCGGGCCCGCCCTTGCCGGGCAGGTGCTCGATCCCCAGCGGCGCGAGCGCTTCGGCGATGCGCTGCGACGCCGCCTGCGCGTGCGCGGGCGCGCCGGTGCTGAAGCCGTAGATGCGGCCGGCGCCGAAGTCGCTCTCCGCGGCGAGCACGTGGTCCGACACCGCCTCCGCATGCCGGCGCGCATACTCGCGCGCGCCGATCAGGCCTTGTTCCTCGTTGGCGAAGGCCACTACCCGGATGGTGCGCCGCGGCCGCTGCGGCAGCTGGCCGATCAGGTGGCCGGCGGCCATGGTGATGCCGACGCCCGAGGCATCGTCGATGGCGCCGGTGCCCAGGTCCCACGAATCGAGGTGGCCGGCGATCAGCACGACCTCGTCCGGTGCCTCGCGTCCGGTGATCTCGCCGATCACGTTGTGCGAGGTGTATTCGGCGCCGGTCCAGCCGCAGTCCAGCGCGAGGCGCACGCGCACCGGGCCGCGCCGAAGCAGGCGTGTCAGCTGGTCGGCATCCATCAGCGACAGCGCGGCGGACGGGATCGGTTCGAGCCCTTCGTCGAAGCGGGTGATGCCGGTGTTCGCCACCCGGTGCGGGCTGGTGCCGATCGAACGCATCAGGTAGCCGATCGCGCCCTTGCGGATCGCTTCGGACGGGCCCCGGCTGCGGACCGCGCCGGCCTTGCCGTAGCCGCTGCCGTCGCGCGTGCGCTCCATGTCGTAGTCGACGAACGCGATCCTGCCGTCGAGCGAACCGGCGGGCGCGGCCTGCAGCGCCTCGATGCTGTCGAAGCGCACGATCTCCGCGTCCACCGTGCCGCCCGGACTGCCGCCCAGTGCGGTCACCAGCAGCGGCTGGGCGTGGTCGCCCAGGACTTCGGCGCGTTCGCTGCGGCGCTCCCAGGTGGGAAAACGCACCGGCTCGGTCCACACCCGGTCGTAGCCCAGCTCGCGCAGCTTCGCCTGCGCCCAGGCCACCGCGCGCGCGTCGGCTTCGCTGCCCGGCAGGCGCGGGCCGATCTCGGTGGTGAGCGACTCGACCAGGGTCCACGCGGTGTCGTCCGCGAGCGCGCGCTCGCGCAGCGTGTCCGCCGTCTCGAACGCGGCATAGGGGATGCGCGTGGTGTCGGCAGCGGACGCGGCGGCGGGCAGCAGGCAGGCGAGGACGAGGGACGCAAGGCGCATGGATCGAATTCCGGACACGACGAAGCCGCCAGCCTACAGGCCGGCGGCGTCGCGGGGATGTGCGGGAAGTCGCGTGTCAGCGACGCAGCAGGTCGCGGATCTCGCGCAGCAGCACCACGTCCTCCGGCGGTGCGGCCGGGGCCTCCGGTTCCGCCGGCTTCTTGCGGTGGAAGCGGTTGATCGTGCGCACCAGCAGGAAGATCGCGAAGGCGATGATGACGAACTGGATGAGCGTGTTGATGAACGCGCCGTACCCGAGCACGACCGCGGGCACCTCTTCCCCGGCCGCGTTCACCGTCGCCTCGCGCAGGGTCACGCCCAGGTCGGCGAAATCGACGCCGCCCAGCAGCAGTCCGATCGGCGGCATGATCACGTTCTCGACCAGCGAGGTGACGATCTTGCCGAACGCGGCGCCGATCACCACGCCCACGGCGAGGTCGATGACGTTGCCGCGCATCGCGAATTCACGGAACTCGGTGAGCATGCCCATCGCGGACTCCTTCGTGCGGATCGGGATGGCCGTCGCCGGCCGCGGCCACTATGCCCCCGCGGCGCGGACGTGGCAACGCAGCTCCAGCACCTCGTCCAGGCGCGCCACGCAGTCGTCGCCGGGCTGCAGCGCGGCCACGCCCGCGGGCGTGCCCATGAACACCAGGTCGCCTGCGCGCAGCGCATACAGCTTCGACAGCTCGTGCAGGATCTCCGGCACGTCCCAGATCAGCTGGTCGAGGCTGGACTGCTGGCGGCGTTCGCCGTTGACCTCGAGCGACAGGACGCGCGGGGCCAGTGGTCCGAGCTCGGTGGCTGGCACCAGTTCGCTGACCGGCGCCGACTGGTCGAAGCCCTTGGCGATGTCCCAGGGCAGGCCCTTGGCCTTGGCCGCGGCCTGCAGGTCGCGGCGGGTGAGGTCGAGCCCGATGCCGTAGCCGAACACCAGCGCCTGCGCGGCCTCCACGGCCAGTTCGCCTGCGGGCGCGTCTCCGCCGAGCGCCACCACCAGTTCAACCTCGTGGTGCAGGTCACGCGTGGCGGGTGGGTAGTCCACCACATCGCCGGTCACGATCGCATCGGCAGGCTTGTGGAAGAACACCGGCGTACCGCGCTCGGCCTTCGAGGCTGGCGCGGTGGCGCCCATTTCGCGCGCATGGTCGGCGAAGTTGCGCCCCACGCAGTAGATGCGGCGCACCGGAAAGGTGCCGCCGCCACGCACGGGAATGCGCGGCACGGGCGCCGCGGGTACGACGTCCAGATGCATCCGCGGTCAGCGCAGCGCGGGCTGGCCGGGCCTGGTGACGATGCGGTACTCGGCGTCGAGCACGTCGCTGCGGACGGAGGCGGCCTTGCGTGCACGCAGCGCCCCACGCATCAGGCCGAACGACACCATCGCCGCGCCGACGAACAGGCCCACCACCAGGAGCACGGCGAGGATCGCAACGCCCACCAGCCCGAGTGCAAGCTTCAGCAGCGGGTTGCGCGGCTTGCGCGGCGTCAGCAGGCCGCGAAGTGCGGAGGCATCGAAGCGGGCGTGCAGGGTACGGAACAGGACGGAGGACATCGGCGGGAGATGAGACAATTGCGAGGCGCTCAGTATCGGGTGCGACTGCCATCCACGTGTAACAAGTTCGTTAAATCGCTGTGATGAACATCCCCGACCCGACCTCCGCCCTGATCGATCTCGACCGCATCCCCGACGGCGGTTTTGCCGAGGTCGAGGCGGTGCTCGACGGCGGGCCGGAGTCGCTGGTGCTGTACCGCGCGGGCAACCGCGTCCATGCGTGGCTGAACGTCTGTCCGCACGCCGGGCGCCGCCTCGACTGGGCGCCGGGGCAGTTCCTGAAGACGAAGGACGGGCTGCTGGTGTGCGCGGCGCACGGGGCCACGTTCGAACCCGGCAGCGGCGAATGCGTGGCCGGCCCGTGTCGCGGCGAGTCGCTGCGGGCGGTCGCGGTCCGGGTCGCGGACGGGACCGTTTCGCTCGCGTAGGGACCGACCGCACCGCGGCAGGCGTGCGCGCCTCAGAACATCAGGTTCACCACCAGCACCACGATCAGCGTGTACACCAGCGACAGCGGCACGCCGATCTTCCACAGTTCGCGCGGGCGGTAGCCGCCGGGGCCGGTGATCATCGACATCACCGGGTTGGACTGGGTGACGAAGTTGTTCGAGGCCGACAGCGCCACGATCAGCGCGAACGCGGTCGGGTTGCCGCCGGCGGCCAGCGCCAGGTTGATCGCCAGCGGCACGACGACGATCGTCGCGCCGACGTGGCTGATCACCATCGAGAACGCGGCGGTGAGCAGGGCCACGGCGAATTCGATCACCCAGATCGGCAGACCGGTCGGCAGCCGCTCGATGGTGTGCCCGGCCACCCAGGCCGCGGCGCCGCTGCCGTCCATCGCCCAGCCCAGCGGAATCAGGCAGGCCATCAGGAACACCGTCTTCCAGCTGATCGCCGAGTAGGCCTCGTCCATCTTCAGCACGCCGAACACCAGCATGCCGGCGACGCCGGTCATCAGCGCGATCGACGTCGGTACCCGCCCGGACACCGCGATCAGCATGGTGACGGCGAAGATCGTCATCGCGATGCGGAACTTGTGCGGACGCTGCTCGCCTTTGGGGTAGTCGGTGACGATCACGAAGTCGCGCTTGGACGAGGCCTGGCCCAGGTCGTGCCAGATGCTGTGCAGCACCAGCATGTCCCCGGCGCGCAGCGGCGTGTTGCGCACGTCGTCGCGGATCACGGTCTTGTCGCGGTTGATCGCCAGCAGGCTGATGCCGTACTGGCGGCGCAACTGCAGGTCGGCGGCGGTCTTGCCGATGAACTTGGACGTGGGCGGGATCACCGCTTCGGAGATACCCGCGCGGCTCGGGTTGAACAGGTCGGCGAAGTTGCGCAGGCGCGAGTTCATGCGCAGGAACTGGTTCTGCGCGAAGTCGGCCACCTGCTGGCGCTGGCCCATCGCCCCGAGCACGCTGCCCACCCAGATGCGGGCATCGCCCGGCGGCGCCAGCCGCGACTCGTTGCCGGTCTGCAGCGCGAGCAGCAGCGGCGCGTTGTGCAGCGCCTCGGCTTCGCCGAAGGTCATGCCGACCAGCGGGCTGTCGGCGGTGACCGTCAGCTCGTGGACCTCGCCCTCGATCCCGTAGGTGCGCGAGAAATAGCTCTCGGTGCGCGCCGGGGTGACGTTGCTGTCGCCTTCGCCACGCAGCTTGCGGTCGCCGACGAACTGGAAGTACAGCAGGCCCGCGGCCAGCAGCGACAGGCCGATCGGCATCGGCGCGAACATGTTCAGCGGCTCGAGCGTCGCCGCACCCGAGGGCAGGTTCGCGTTCGCGGCCACCAGCAAGTCGTTGAGCAGGATCAGCGGCGAGGTACCGACCATGGTCAGCGAGCCGCCCATCACGATCGCCACCGCCACCGGCAGCAGCAGGCGCGAGAGGCTGATGCCGGTGCGCGAGGATAGTCGCGAGATCACGGGCAGGTACAGCGCCATCACCGCGGGGTTCTGCATCACCGAGGAGTTGAGGCCGGCGATGCTCGAGACCAGCAGCAGCAGCCGCTGCTCGACCCCCCGCGCGCGCCGCAGCAGCCAGCCCGCCAGGCGGTTGAGCGCGCCGGTGCGGTCCAGCCCCATGCCCAGGATCATGGTCGCGATGACGCTGATCACCGCGTTCGAGGAAAAGCCGTTGAACAGGTCCTCCGGCTGCACCAGCCCGGTCAGTCCGAGCATCACCAGCACCACCAGCGCGACCAGGTCGGCGCGCACGCGCTGGAACAGGAACAGCACCATGGTCAGGCCCACCAGCCCGAGCACGATCTTCATGTCCGTGGTGAGGGCGAGCTGGGTATCCATCAGGCCGGACCGACCCCGCATGGTGCGTCGACCGCGACCCCGCGCCGATGCGCGCCGACGGGCCGTGCGGGCTCAGGCATCGCCTGCGGCCGGTCGGGAGCGGTCATCACGTCGGGCCCGGTTCGGCGCGTGGCGACTCCGCCGCACCGGCTTCGCGGTCGTACAGCAGGTCCCACACGCCGTGTCCCAGGCGCTGGCCGCGGGTCTCGAAGTGCGTCTGCGGACGCCAGTCGGGGCGCGGCACGCATCCGCGCGCGCCGGCGCGGTTGCGCAGTCCCGGGGTGGCGTCGAGCACGTCCCACATCTGCTCGGCATAGTCCTGCCAATCGGTGGCGAGGTGCAAGCGCCCGCCCGGCGCGAGCTTGCGCACCAGCAGCGCCGCGAATGCGGGCTGCACCAGGCGCCGCTTCTTGTGCCGCTTCTTGTGCCACGGGTCGGGGAAATAGATGCGGATCTCGTCGAGGCTCGCATTGGCGATCTCGTGGGTCAGTACCTCGACCGCGTCGTGGTGGTACACGCGCACGTGGTCCGCGCCATCGCTGGCGAGTGCGTTGAGCAGGCGGCCGACGCCCGGCGCGTGCACTTCGATGCCGATCAGGTCGCGCGCGGGATCGTGCGCGGCGGCGAAGCGCAGCGCCTCTCCGTTGCCGAAGCCGATCTCGAGCACGCGCGGCGCGCGCCGCCCGAACACCGCGTCGAAATCGCGCGGCCCTGCGGCGTAGTCCAGCCCGTAGCGCGGCCAGAGCGCTTCGAAAGCCCGCTGCTGCGCTTCGGTGAAGCGGCCCTGGCGCAGCACGAAACTGCGGATCGCGCGATGGCCGGGATCGGCGGTATAGGGCTTGTTCTGCAGGGGATCAGGCATACGTTCCCCGGGCAGTCACGCTGCCGTCCATGGCGCCACGACCCCGGCTTCGGACCGCCCGGCCCGGCCACCCAGGGCCGGGCATTCGCCGGTGCGCGCGGCAGTGCCGCGCGAGCAGCACCGGCTCACCCGATCAGCCCGTCGACCGGCGAAGAGGCCGAGGCGAAGCGCTTGCGGGGGATGCGTCCGGCGAGGAAGGCGTCGCGCCCGGCCTCGACCGCGAGCCGCATCGCCCGCGCCATGCGCACCGGATCCTTCGCGCCGGCGATCGCGGTGTTCATCAGGACGCCATCGCAGCCGAGTTCCATCGCGATCGCCGCATCGGACGCGGTGCCCACGCCGGCATCGACGATGATCGGCACCTTCGCGTTCTCGATGATCTCCATCAGGTTGTAGCGGTTCTGGATGCCCAGGCCCGAACCGATCGGTGCAGCCAGCGGCATCACCGCCACGCAGCCGATCTCCTCCAGCCTGCGGGCCAGGATCGGGTCGTCGCTGGTGTAGACCATGACCTCGAAGCCGTCGGCGACGAGCTGCTCGGCCGCCTTGAGGGTCTGCACCACGTCCGGGAACAGGGTGCGCTCGTCGCCCAGCACTTCGAGCTTGGTCAGCGGGTGGCCGTCGAGCAGCTCGCGCGCGAGCCGGCAGGTGCGCACCGCGTCCTCGGCGCTGTAGCAGCCGGCGGTGTTGGGCAGGATGGTGTAGCGATCGGGCGGCAGCACGTCGAGCAGGTTCGGCTCGCCCGGTGTCTGGCCGATGTTGGTGCGGCGGATGGCGACGGTGACGATCTGCGCGCCCGCGGCCTCGGTGGCGCGGCGGGTTTCGTCGAGGTCGCGGAACTTGCCGGTGCCGGTGAGCAGGCGCGAGCGATAGGACTTGCCGGCGATGACGAGGCCGTCATCGTGATGCGGGTGCGTGGTCATCGCCCGATTATCGCAAAGGCGCGGCGCAGGCGCGCGGTTCGCGTGCGGTGGGAAGTCCGATCGCCAGGGCGGGACGGTTCACGTCAACGTCGCGTCGGGCGCATGCCGCTGCGGTCGTCGCGGCATCGGCACGACCGGACGCGCCGGGCGACGCTCTCGCGTTCCTGCCGGGATGCCGTGGCAACGCTGCCGCGGCCGCGTCGGCTCAGCCGCCGCCCAGCGCGTGCACGATCTCGACCCGGTCGCCGGACTGCAGCGCGTGCGTCGCGTGGCGACCCCGCGGCACGATCTCGCCATTGACCTCGACCGCGACCCGGCGCGCGCCCAGGCCCTGGGTTTCGAGCAGGGCCTGCACGGTGGCGCCATCGGCGATGGCCAAGGTGTCGCCATTGAGTTCGATCTCCATGGTGCCGATTGTCGCGCGATGCGCGCGCGCCTGCACCCGTGTGGTCCCGTGCTTGCGGCAGTGCGGCGTGAGCGCGGCGGCGGGTTCGTGGAGACTTGCGCACCGTGCGGTCCCGTATTGGGACGGCCGTCCCCTGCATTCACGGAGCTGCGCCATGCCCCCTCGCACCCACCGTTCCCGTCCCGTTGCCGGCCTGCTCGCCGCCGCGCTCGCCCTGGCCGCGTCCGCCCCGGCCCTGGCCGACGACACCTTTTCGCGCACCGTCTTCTTCGGCGACAGCCTGACCGACGCCGGCTACTTCCGCCCGCTGCTGGTGCAGCAGGATCCGGCTGCCGCGATCCTCGGCCGCTTCACCACCAATCCGGGCCTGGTCTGGGCCGAGTGGGTGGCCGATTACTACGGCACCGACGCCACGCCGAACGGCAACGGCCAGTCCGGCGACAACTACGCCGCCGGCGGTGCGATGGTGGCGACCGACCGCCTCGGCCCGCCGTTCGGCCTCACGCCATCTTTGGCCACCCAGGCCTCCGCCTACCTGTCGGCCAACGGGGGCCGCGCCGATCCCGACGCGCTCTACACCGTGTGGGGTGGCGCCAACGACCTGTTCTCGATCGCGGCCAACCCGGCCCAGGCGCAGCAGATCATCGGCGCCGCGGTCACCGCCCAGGTCGGCATCGTCGGCAGCCTGCAGGGCGCCGGCGCCCGCTACGTGCTGGTGCCGAACATTCCCGACCTCGGCATCACCCCGAGCTTCCGCGCCCAGGGCGCCGCCGCCGCGGCGCAGGGCACCGCGATCTCGGCCGCGTACAACGACGCGCTGTACGGCGGACTCGCGGCCGGCGGCCTGCGCGTGATCCCGCTGGACACGTTTACCTTCCTGCGCGAAGTGGTGGACGACCCTGCCACCTACGGTTTCGCCAACGTCACCGGCACCGCGTGCCAGCCGCAGATCACGGCGCAGTCGATCACCTGCAACCCGGGCACGTACGTGAGCCCCGGCGCGGACCAGACCTACCTGTTCGCCGACGGCGTGCATCCGTCTTCCGCCGCGCACCGCGCGATCGCAGACCTGGCGCTGGGCATGATCGAGGGGCCGCGCCAGATCGCGGTGCTGCCGCATTCCTCGGCGATGACCGGGCGGGCGAGGGCCGAGCGCGTCTCCGCGCAGGCCTCGGAGCCGATCGAGGACGGCCGGCGCTGGTGGGTGGACCTGCGCGGCGACTTCCAGCGCTATGGCCACGGCGACAACTACGATGGCGCCGGACCGGCGCTGACCGCGGGCGTCGGCTGGGGCCGCGGCGAGTTCGTGTTCGGCGGCTTCGCCGGCTACGGCCGGATGGCCAACGACTGGGGCCAGCGCCGTGGCGACTGGGACCAGACCGAGGCGACGATCGGCGGCTTCGCCGGCTGGTCTTCGGAGGCTGGCGCGTGGGTCGGTGGGCAGCTGAGCTACACCAGCCTCGACTTCGACATCCACCGCCAGGTCCCGATCGGTCCGGCGCTGCGCACGCATCGTGGCTCCACCGACGGCAGCAACCTGACCGCCGGGCTGCAGGGTGGCTGGACCTTCGGTGAAGGCGCGCTGCGGCACGGGCCCGTGCTCGGGATCGTGGCGCAGTGGATCGAGGTCGACGGCTACGGCGAAAGCGAGCCGGCTTCTTCGAGTTCACTCGCGTTTCCCGGCCAGGATCTCGACTCGCTGGCCGCCAGCGCGGGCTGGCAGGTCAGTTACCGGATCAATCCGCATCTCGCGCCCTACGCACGCGTCGTGGTGGAGCGCGAATTCGGGGACGAGCCGGAGGAAGCGTTCGCGCAGTCGCAGAGCACCGGGTTGGGGTATTCCGTCCCGACGCAGGCCTACGACGGCACCTTTGCCGCACTGAGCGTGGGTGCGCGCACGACGTTGTTCGGCCTCGACGCCGAGCTCGGGGTCAGCCTCAATGCCGGGGAGAAGGGCGGCAAGCAGACCACCGCGTTCGCGACCGTGAACGGCGGCTTCTGATCCCTGCGGAGCGACTGCCGTGCAGCTGCTCCGGGGTGGCTATACGCGTTGCAAAGTCGCGCGGGGCGGGCATAGACTGCTCGCCTGTGCGGGTGTAGTTCAATGGTAGAACTGCAGCTTCCCAAGCTGCTAGCGTGGGTTCGATTCCCATCACCCGCTCCAATTTCAGCGGCGGCATCATCGAACGGTGGTGCCGCCGTTTTTCGCTGGCGCAGCCCCCGCATGAAGCTCGCGATCCTCTCCCGCAACGCCAAGCTCTACTCCACCCGGCGGCTGGTGGAGGCCGCGCGCGCGGCCGGCCACAGCGTGCGCGTGCTCGATCCGCTGCGCTGCTACATGCGCATCGACGACCATGGCTTCGCGATGCGCTACAAGGGCCGCGCGATCGATGGCTACGGTGCGGTCATCCCGCGCATCGGTGCGTCGATCACGCGCTACGGCTGCGCGGTGCTGCGCCAGTTCGAACTCATGGGCAGCCACACGCCCAATCCGTCCGCGGCGATCGCGCGCGCGCGCGACAAGCTCGGTTGCCACCAGCTGCTGGCCGCGCACGGCATCGGCCTGCCGGCGACGGTGTTCGGCGACAACCCCGACGACACCGCGGACCTGCTCGCCCTGCTCGGGCCGCCGCCGCACGTGGTCAAGCTCAACGAGGGCACTCAGGGCGCGGGCGTGATGCTGACCGAGAAACTGTCGGCCTCGCGCGGGGTGGTGGAAGCGCTGCGCGGCCTGTACGCGAACTTCCTGGTGCAGGAGTTCGTCGCCGAGGCCGAAGGCGCGGACCTGCGCTGCTTCGTCGTCGGCGACCAGGTGGTGGCGGCGATGCAGCGCCAGGCGCCGTCGGGCGACTTCCGTTCCAACCTGCATCGTGGCGGCACCGCGACCGCCATCGACACCACGCCCGAGGAGCGCGACGTGGCGGTCCGGGCCGCCCGGGCGGTGGGGCTCGGGATCGCCGGCGTGGACCTGATCCGGTCGCGCCGCGGGCCGCTGGTGCTGGAGGTCAATGCATCCCCCGGACTGGAAGGGATCGAGGAGGCGACAGGTGTCGATATCGCCGGTAAGATCGTCGAAAATGCGGTATCCGTCGTGCAAGTGGCCACTTCAGTGCCGCGCCGGAAGCGCCGGGGTGGCGGACGGATCAACATCCCGGTCCGGCCGGATTTAACGAAGGTTTAATCGATCCGGGACTAACGTGTCGCCACCGGATTCCGCGCTCTCTCCTGTTTCCTTGTCCAAGGGTCGGCAACGGATCTACGGTAATCGGGGCAGTCCTTTTGGGCCCAGGCGATGGCATCGTCTGGGCTCTTTTGTGAGTGGGTGTCGACGCGGCCGCGACCGGCGCGTGTGACAGAATCCGCCTCCCGCGCCGGCGGAACCGCAACCTCGTCCCGCGGTCCAACAGGCCGCTCCCACGGAATCCGTACATGCGCATCCTCGTCATCGAAGACAACCAGGACATCGCCGCCAATCTCGGCGACTACCTCGAGGACCGCGGGCATACCGTCGACTTCGCCGCGGACGGGGTGACCGGCCTGCATCTGGCGGTGGTCCACGACTTCGACGCGATCGTGCTCGACCTCAACCTGCCCGGCATCGACGGGCTCGAGGTGTGCCGCAAGCTGCGCAACGAGGCCCGCAAGCAGACACCGGTGCTGATGCTGACCGCGCGCGACAGCCTCGACAACAAGCTCGCCGGGTTCGACTCGGGTGCCGACGACTACCTGGTCAAGCCTTTCGCGCTGCAGGAAGTGGAGGTGCGGCTCAATGCACTCTCGCGCCGCGGCAAGGGCGTGCAGACCCGGGTGCTGGACGTGCACGACCTCGAGTACAACCTCGACACCCTGGAAGTCCGCCGCCAGGGCAAGCTGGTGCAGCTCAATCCGACCGCGCTGAAGATCCTGCAGGCGCTGATGGAAGCCTCGCCGGCGGTGGTGACCCGTCAGGATCTGGAAACCCGGGTCTGGGGCGAGGAACTGCCCGATTCGGATTCGCTGCGCGTGCACATCCACGGCCTGCGCGCGGTGATCGACAAGCCCTTCGAGGTTCCGCTGATCCAGACCCGCCACGGCATCGGCTACCGGATCGCCGCGCCCGATGGCGCAGGCTGAGGCGGAGCGGCCCACCCCGGCGCGTGCCCGCGCCGCACGGCGCTACCGCCGGCGCCTGCGCAGCCGCATCATCCTGACGTTCTTCCTGCTGGGCGTGGGCCTGATGGTCCTGTTCGCCTTCGCCACCAACTGGACCCGCAACCGGGTCGAGAACGACCTGGTGGAGGACGTGCTCAACCGCAACATCGATGCGGCCGCGCACGAGTACGCGCTCAATCCGGAGCAGCCGGTCGCACCGGTGGCGCAGATGCGGGCCTGGGTGTTTCCCGCCGACCGCTTCGACACGGTGCGCGCCAACCGGCCCGAGTGGGCCGGACTCCAGGACGGCATCCACAATTTCAGCGATATCGACGAGTTGGGCCAGGAGACGAATTACCTGCTCGCCGTGCGCAAGACGCCCGAGGCCTGGTTCTTCCTCGCCTATGACATGACCCAGGTCCGCCAGGGCGAGGACAAGTTCCGCCGCGCGATCCTGGGCTCGGTGCTGCTGTTCTCGCTGCTGTCGCTGCTGCTGGGCTGGTGGTCGGCGTCGCGGGTGATGAGCCCGGTATCGGAGCTGGCGGCGCGGCTGGGACAGTCCGGCGGCAGCACCGCCCCCGATCCGCTGGCCCCGCACTTTCCCGACGACGAGGTCGGCGAGCTGGCCAAGGCGCTCGACGACTACGCCGCGCGCCTGACCGAGGTGGTCCAGCGCGACCGCGAGTTCAACGCCGACGTCAGCCACGAGCTGCGCACGCCGCTGGCGGTGATCCGTGGTGCGGTCGAGTTGCTGCTTTCGCGCCCCGAGATCGACGAGAAGACGCGCGCGCGCCTGCTGCGCATCCAGCGCGCCGAGCAGCAGTGCACCGACCTGATCAGCGCCCTGCTGCTGCTCTCGCGCAACGAACGCGGGCATGGGGCGACCGACGTGGCCCGGGTGGCGGAGCAGCTGTTCGACGCCCACCGCGGCCAGCTCGGCAGCAAGCCGCTGGCGCTGCGGCTCGACGGCAGCCCTGGGCAGGTGGTGGTCGATGCGCCCGAATCGGCCGTCACCGTGGCACTCGGCAACCTGGTCGGCAATGCGGTCAAGTACACCCGCCAGGGCGAAGTGGTGGTGCGCCTGCTGGACAATGCGGTCGAGGTGATCGACTCCGGCCCGGGCCTCAGCGCCGAGGACGCGGCGCGCCTGTTCGAGCGTGGCTATCGCGGCACCCATGCCGAGCATTCGCAGGGCGGCGGCATCGGCCTGTCGATCGTGCGCCGGCTGTGCGCGCTCTACGGCTGGAGCGTGCGGGTGGTGCCGGGCCAGACCCAGGGCGTGATCGCCACCCTGACCTTCGCCCCCGCACCGGATTGAATGCGGGCCTCGGGTGCCGCGGCGACTGTCTCTCCGCGCGTACCGTGTCGCCCGGGCAAGCGCAGCGCACCCGGTTGAGGCGGGCCCGGTTGGCAGCGCTGGCCCCGGATGCGGCCTGCGGCCTTATCCGGGCTACGTCGTGACTCGAGCGGAGGGAGCGTGGAAATTTGAGCGTCCGCGTAGCCCGGGTAAGCAAGCGCACCCGGGGTGAGGCAGGCGCAGATGCCTGCGTGTAACGCACAACCGGCTCGGACCGCGTCGCCGGGGGAGGCTTTCCCACATCGGGGCGACGCCGGGCAACGATCGCGATGACGATCGCGGGCATGCGATGATCGGGGCCATCGCCAGCTGGCCCACGGAGACGGCGATGTCCGCGACACCCTCGAAATCGAGACTCCGCCTGTGGCGCTGGCTGCTGGGCCTGTGCTGCGTGCCGGTCGCGGCCTGCGCGCAATCGCAACCCGGTGGCGGTGGCGACGACATGGCCGCGGCGCGCCAGGCGATGGTCGAACAGCAGCTCGTCGCACGCGGCATCGAGGACGCGCGCGTGCTCGCCGCGATGGGCAAGGTGCCGCGCCACCGCTTCGTGCCCGAAGCGCTCGCCGACCAGGCCTACCTCGACCAGCCGTTGCCGATCGGGCACGACCAGACCATTTCCCAGCCCTACATCGTCGCGCTGATGACCCAGCTCGCGCGCCCCGCGCCGGGCGACCGCGTGCTCGAGATCGGCATCGGCTCGGGCTACCAGGCGGCGGTGCTGGCCGAGCTGGCGGCCGACGTGTCCAGCATCGAGATCGTGACCCCGCTGGCGACGCGGGCGGCGCTGACGCTTCGGCAACTGGGCTACAGCAACTTCGCGGTGCGCAGCGGCGACGGTTACGCCGGCTGGCCGGAGCACGCCCCGTTCGATGCGATCGTGGTGACCGCCGCGCCCGAGCGCATCCCCGCGCCGCTGCTCGAGCAGCTCAGGCCCGGCGGTCGGCTGGTGATCCCGGTCGGCCCATTGCACGCTACCCAGGAACTGCGGGTGGTGGAAAAACGCGAGGACGGCAGCCTGCACGAACGTGTGGTGGCCGCGGTGCGGTTCGTCCCGCTGACCGGCGATGCGGCCGAGCGGGACCGCGGCGAACGCTAGGCGCCTGTGTCGCGCGCCCGGGCTACACCGCCTCCAGCCAGCCGTACCTGTCCTGCGTGCGGCCGTCGAACAGCCCGAAGAACAGGTCCTGGATCCGACGCGTCACCGGACCGGCCTTGCCGGTGCCGACCTGGCGGCCGTCGACCGAGCGGATCGGCGTGATCTCCGCCGCCGTGCCGCACATGAACAGCTCGTCGCACAGGTAGAGGTATTCGCGCGGCAGGTCGCGCTCGACCACGGTCAGGCCCGCATCGCGCGCCAGGGTGATGATCGAGTTGCGGGTGATGCCGTTGAGCAGCGCGGCGCTCACCGGCGTGGTGTGCAGGGCGCCGTCGAACACCAGGAACAGGTTCTCGCCCGCGCCCTCGCTGAGCAGGCCGGTCGAGGCCAGTGCGATGCCTTCGCCGAATCCCAGCCGCCGCGCCTCGCGCGCCACCAGGGTGCCGGACAGGTAGTTGCCGCCGGCCTTGGCGCCGGCCGGGAGGGTGTTGGGCGCGAACCGCTGCCAGCTCGACACGCAGGCGTCGATCCCGTTCGACAGTGCCTCGTCGCCCAGGTACTTGCCCATCTTCCAGGTCGCCACCGCCACGTCGACCGGCGTCTCGGCCGACAGCCCGAAGCCGCCCAGGCCGCGGTAGGCCACCGGGCGCAGGTAGTCCGTGGTGTTGCCGTTGGCGGCGATCACCTCGCGGCAGGCGGCGTTGATCTGGTCCAGCGCGTAGGGGATGTCGATCTCGTGGATCTTGGCCGACAGGTACAGGCGCCGGTTGTGGTCGGTCAGGCGGAAGATCGCCGGCCCCTGCGCGGTGTCGTAGCAGCGGATGCCCTCGAACACGGACGAGCCGTAGTGCAGCGCGTGCGACATGACGTGGGTGGTGCCTTCGGCCCACGGCTTGATCGCGCCGTTGTGCCAGATCCAGTCCGGGTACTGCATGCGCCGCCCTCGAGGTTCGAAAGCGTCATTTTGCCCGATCGCAAGGCGTGGAACGCGCCGTGTGCCGCGACGCCCGCGGCAGGCGTGCCCCGTCCGCTACAGGCTGACCCACCAGCACCCGAGGTGCCGGCGCAGGGAGAACACCGTCTGCAGCGGCGTGATGCGGTTGGCCACCGTCTGGTCGACCACCAGCCCGGTCGGGGCCCGTCGCGCCTGCTGCCCGCGTTCGACGGCGGCGCGGACCGAATCGGGCAGGGCGGCGTCCGCGTCGCGGGTCGGGTTGTTCGTCGCGACGCGCATCCCGGGGCCCCCGGGGCTGCGCCAGGTGAGGCTGCCGGAGGGGGCCGCCGCGACCGGAGTCGGCGGTGGCGGCGGCTGCAGCGGGCTGATGTCGACCAGGGGCCGGTTCACGATCGCGTCCAGCCGCCCCATGATCGCGTACGCCGTGCGCGACGAGGTTCCGGGCCAGTGGTAGATCCCGGCCAGGCGATTGACGTCGCGTCCGTCGATCGCGGAGGTGAGCTCGAACACCAGGTCGCGCAGGTTGCGGCTGCAGTCGCGGCGGATGTGGCGCCCTCCCGGCTCCGCCACGCCCTGGCGCGGGACGCGCTCGGTGGCGCCCAGGTCCTTGCAGGCGCGGTCGGTGTACACATGGCTGCCGTCGTCGGTGACGCAGCGGCGGATCTGGGCGTGGGCCGGGGACGCCGGCGCCACCAGCGGGAGCAGGAGCAGCAGGGCGAGGGCGCGGAGAAGGACCGGGTGCGGCATGGCCGCAGCCTATCGCCGCGCCCGGCGCGCGGGAAGTCCGGCATCGCGGTGCGTTCAGGCGCTCGCCGCGCCGCCGTGCCGTTCATGTTGGACCCATGGGCAGCCGGGTGGCGCGGGGGTACGCTAGGGCCGGGTCGAGGGGGAGGGACCGCGCGCAGGCGCGGTGACGACGCAACACATGCCGCAGGACGAATTCATCGAGCAGCGCGCGGGGCAGCGCGGTCGCAACCTGCTGCTGCAGGAACTGCGCGAGAGCTGCGAGCGCGCGCGCCTGGGAGGCTTCTTCTATCCGGTCGCGGCGCTGCTGGCGTTCTTCGCCGCGGGCGCGGGGGCGTGGCGCTGGCAGGCGGTCGCGGTGGTGGGTGGCCTGCTGGCGCTGGCGATCGCGCGCTGCCTGATCGGCCCGTCCGCGGCGCCCGATATCGGGGAAGCCCGCCGCAAGCTGCGGCTGCTGTGGGCGGTGGTGCTCGGATCGACGATCCTCTGGGGCGCGTTCAGCGCCTGGACCTTCGCCGCGCTGACGGAGCCGGCGCCGCTGGTGGCGCTGCTGTTCTCGGGCGCGTTCGGGATGGCGCTGGCGCACACGATGTGCATGCGCACCACGCCGGCGGTGCTGGCCATCCTGTGCGTGATGGTGCCCAGCCAGTGGGTGTTGTGGCAGGGCGCGTCGCAATGGGTGGCGATCATGTGGGGCGTGTACATGCTGTACATGCTGATGGTGCTGCGGCGCAGCCATCGCGAATACCGGGCGCGGCTGGAACTGGAAGAGGACCTGCGCCAGCAGCGCGACCTGTTCGAGCGCCAGAGCCAGGTGGATGGCCTGACCGGCATCGCGAACCGGCGCGAATTCGGCGCCGCGCTGGTGCGGGCGGTGGATGGCGCCGCCCCGGGTCGGGCCGTCTCGCTGCTGATCATCGACGTCGACCATTTCAAGCGCATCAACGACAGCCTCGGCCATCGCGCAGGAGACGCCTGCCTGGTCGCGCTGGCGGAGCGGTTGCGCGAACATTTCCGCGAACCGGGCGACCTGCCGGTGCGGCTCGGCGGCGAGGAGTTCGGGGTGGTGATCCAGGCCGATCGTCCGCAGGCCTCGCAGCGTGCGGAACGGTTTCGCGAGGCACTGGCCGCGCAGCCCGTGCAGGCGCTCGACCGCGAGGTCGCGGTGACCGTCAGCATCGGCTGCGGGCAATTCGATCCGGCTCGCCACGAAGACGCGGATGCCTTCTACGGCGACGTGGATGCCGCCCTGTATCGCGCCAAGCTGGCCGGCCGCAACCGTACCGAGCACGCCTGACGCAGGTCGCCCGGGGCACTGCGTCGACGAACCCGGCCCGGTCCCGACGCACGCGTGGACGCGACCGGCGTGCCGGTCAGGCGATCCTCGCCAGCACCGCCTGCGTCGGCTTCGCCAGGTTGAGGGTGTAGAAGTGCAGCGCCGGCGCGCCGCCGTCGACCAGCCGCCGGCACAGGCGCGCCACGATGTCGGCGCCGAACTCCCGGATCGCGTCGGCGTCGTCGCCCATGGCCTGCATCTTCTTCGCGATCCAGCGCGGGATCTCGGCGCCGCACTGCTCGGAGAAGCGGCGCAGCTGGGCGAAATTCGAGATCGGCATGATCCCCGGTACGATCGGCACCCCGACCCCGAGTGCGCGCACCGCGTCGACGAAATGGAAGTAGGCGTCGGCGTTGTAGAAGTACTGCGTGATCGCGGCATCGGCCCCGGCGTCGACCTTGGCCTTGAAATGACGCAGGTCCGCCAGCGCGTCCTCGGCCTGCGGATGCATTTCCGGGTAGGCGCCGACCTCGATGTGGAAGTGCGTCCCGTGACGCGCGCGGATGAAGGCGATCAGGTCCGCGGCGTAGCGCAGGTCGCCCGGATGGCCCATGCCGGAGGGCAGGTCGCCGCGCAGGGCGACGATGCGGCGGCAGCCGAGCGTGCGGTACTGGTCGAGCAGCGCGGCGATCTCGTCCCGCGTGCCGCCCACGCACGACAGGTGCGGCGCTGCATCGAGACCATGGTCCTGCAGCAGCCGGCGCACGGTGTCGGCGGTGTAGCTCAGGGTCGAGCCGCCCGCGCCGAAGGTGCACGAGACGTATTCGGGCGCATGGCCCTTCAGGCGCGACACGGTGCGGTCGAGCTGCACGCGCTGTTCGTCGGTCTTGGGCGGATAGAACTCGAAGCTGACGGGGATCATCGACGGCGGCCGGGGCGGAGTCGGCAGGATTA
Organism: Luteimonas kalidii; assembly: GCF_029887935.1. GTDB lineage: Bacteria > Pseudomonadota > Gammaproteobacteria > Xanthomonadales > Xanthomonadaceae > Luteimonas > Luteimonas kalidii. The sequence goes on from NZ_JARXRO010000018.1 coordinate 200,338, forward strand.
TATCTCTATATCGCGATGGATGATAAGAGTTTCTCGGGAGCCCTTGCGCGACGTCGCACGTCCAGGCCGCGACCGAACGGCGCCCCCAGTTGCACAGCCACGTCCGCCGGCGTAGGCCGTGCATCGAAAAGGCACGCTGGAAGAGCGTCGTGGGCGCGTGTGCCGCCCCGCTGTCCTGCGGCGACGCGTCGCGGAGACGATCCGCGGACTGCCTGCGGCATCATGTATCGATGCGCATCATCCTCACCCCGTTCGCGCGCACGCGCCTGTTCCCGCGGCAACCGCGCGGCAACACCATCCAGGACTGCACGCCGGCGCAGTTCGAGCGGCACCTCAATGAGCACGCCCCGATGCGGGTCCTCGACGGCTACGCGCCGTTCTGCAAGCTGCACGTGCACCGCAACTGGACCTCGACCCGCTGCCTCACGGTGCCGGTCACCGATGGCAACCGGCACCTGCTGCATTCGGCCTACGAAGCCCGCACGCGCGACGAGCTTCCGGTCCTGGTGCGCTGGTTCGAGGGGGTCGAGCCGCCGGTGGCGGAATATCTGGTCGCGATTCTCTACAGCGCCGAGCAGCTGGCGAAGGAGGACGCACCGATCGATGGCGACTGGGGAGTGGTCGGCTGCCTGTACACCGCCGAGCCGGAGGAGATCCCGATGGCGCCGGTCACCATGATGCGCAATGCCCTGGGCGTGGAGGAGGGCGGCTCGGGCATGCCGCTGGACCGCGAGGCCTACCGGCGCAGCGTCGGGTTCTGGGAGCGCAACGCGAACTGGCGGCCCTAGCGACCGCGGCACCGCCCAGCGGGATCAGCCCGGGCCGGTCCCGCATGCGCCGGTGTCGGGCGCGGCATCGCGGACCTGCCGCGACAGGAGCGCCAGGCCGCGGTGGATGTTGACCTTGACCAGGGATTCGGACTGCCCGGTCCTGCGGCTGGCTTCGGCGACGCTGAATCCCTGCAGCTTGACCAGGCGGATCACGCGGGCCTGCGCCGGCTTCAGCCGGGCGAGCAGCGCTTCGAGGTCCACCACCGCCTGCGCCGGCGCATCGCGCGGGATGTCGGCGAGTTCGTCGAGCAGGGGATCCTCGTTTCGCGGCAGGGCGCGCAGCCAGTCGATCCACTTGTAGCGCGCGATCGCCGCCACCCAGGGCAGCACGGGCAGGCCGGGGCGGTAGGTGTGGCGCTTCTCGTGCACCGCGATCAGCGCTTCCTGCACCGCGTCGTCCACTGCGGCCGCGGGCAGGCGGGATCGGAAGTAGCTGCGCAGCCACCCGTCCAGTCCGTGCAGCAGGGTGGCGTACGCGGCCTGGTCGCCGTCGAGTGCGGCCCGCATGAGGGCCTCCCGATCCTCGCGCAAGGCGGTCTCGGCGGTTCGTGTCGAAGCGTCCGTCAACCTGGTCCTTCCGCCTGGCGGGGGATCCATTCTGCGGCAGGAGGCGGGGTGCCGGACGGCGGTGGCCTGCGATCCCCCGCCCGGCGCGCGCGAATGCAGCGGCGTCATGGGGGCCCGTGGTCGCCGGCGGAGGGCGACGACACCTCCGCCAGCAGGCCCGACTGCAGCCACCAGGCCAGCATCCTGCCCGCCTCGCGCGCGGCCTCCTCCGGCGTGGCGGCCTGCCCGAGCAGCCATTCGCACAGCGCGCCATATGGCATGCCCGCCGCGATCCGCCGCAGGGCCTCGCCTTCCACGCGCGTGGCCAGGCAGCACACCGGCTGCCAACCCTCGCGCCATACGATGGCGCAGGCCGCGCGTCCGGTCGGCGGCGGTGGGGGCGAGGCGCCATCGTCGGCCAGCGCACGCCACAGGCCGACGCAATCGCTGTCCACGTCGAGGACGACCAGTGCGGGCCCGGGGCGCAGGCGCATCCCGGCCCAGTCGTCGGCGGTGAACCCGCAGGTGGCCGCGCGCCACGCGTCCAGGTCCAGGCAACCGCCGTCGGCGGCCGTGAACGCGCAGTGCATCGCCCACTCGAGCGCTGCGAGGTCGCCGACCTCCGGGTCGCGCGGGAACAGCGCGGCGGCGGTCGCGGGGAATCCGTCGCCGATCGCATCGAGGGTCCAGCCGGTGGGTGGACGCAGGATCAGGTGGTGCGCGGCGGCCGCGGCGAACGCCGCGTCCCCCACCCAGCGCCGCGTGCGCTCGAACGTGGACTGCATCGCCTCCATCAGGGCGTGGCGATGGTTCTCGCGGTAGACCGCCAGTCCGCGCGCCATCCTCGCGTCCCACTGCGCCGGCCACTCCGCCGCCTCATCGAGGATGCCGGCGAGGAACCGGTCCTGGACCTGGGCCAGGTTCATGCCGCCCGCTCCGCCGGACAGGCACGGGCGGCCAGGGTGCGCGCATGGTCGAGTTCGGCCTCCAGCACGTCCAGCGAGGGGATGTCGCCGTCGCGCTCGATCATCGTCGCCACCGGCCCGCAGCGCGCCACGGCGTGCGCGTACAGCGCCCACACCTCGTCGCAGACCGCACGGTCGTGGGTGTCGACCAGTAGCTCTCCGGGCGTGTGCCCGGCGAGGTGGATCTGGCGCACCTGCTGCAGCGGCAGGCCGTCGAGATACGCGCGCGCGTCCCAGCCGTGGTTGCGCGCGCTGACGTATACGTTGTTGACGTCGAGCAGGAGCTGGCAGCCGGTGCGCGCGACCATCGCGGCGATGAACTCCCATTCGGCCAGGGTGTCGTGCGGAAAGCGGCAGTAGCTCGACGGATTCTCGAACAGCATCGGACGTGCCAGCGCGTCCTGCGCGCGATGGATGTTGGCGCAGACCGCCTCCAGGCTGTCTTCGGTGTAGGGCAGCGGCAGCAGGTCGTGGCTGTTGTGGGCATGGGTGCGGGTCCAGCACAGGTGGTCGGACACCCACAGTGGTTCGATCCGGTCGGCGAGCCGTCGCAGCCGGGCCAGGTAGGCGTCGTCGACGCCGTGCGCCGAGCCGATCGACAGCGAGACGCCGTGCAGCACCACCGGATAGTGCGCGCGCACGCGCCGCAACGTGTCCAGCGGGCGGCCGCCCTCGACCATGAAGTTCTCGGAGATCACCTCCGCGAAATCCACGTTCGCTTCGCCCGCGAGGAACGCCGGGTAATGCTCGCGGCGCATGCCCAGGCCGAAGCCCGCGAACGGGGCGATCGCCGACCGGGTGGCTGCGTGCGGCGGTGGCCCCGCCCGCCCGGCGGGAAGGCGGGGCCGGTGTCGCTCGCTCACCCGAGGTCGCCGATGGTGCCGCCCCGCGACAGGCATTCGCCGGCCGCGAGCGCCTTGAACCCGTGGCCCTTGCACCCGTTCTGGCCCTTGCATGCGTGCTCGGTGGTGGAGCAGTCGGATTGGCCCTTGCACGCGTGGATGCCGTAGCAGTGCACGGTGTCGTCGCTGTCGAGCGCGCGGCCCTTGCTGCCGGTGGGGGCGTCGGCGGCGATGGCCGCCCCGGTGAGGACGAGGGTGGCCGCGGCGGCGGCGATCGCGGAGAGGCGTGATGCGGAAGTGTTCATCAGGTGTCCTGGTTCGTTGGGAAGGCGCCGCCGGCATCCGGTCGACACCGGGGGTTCGGTGAACGGGGGCGTCGGGTTACAGGTGGAAAAAAAAGAACCGGGCTGTAACCGGATCGCCCCCTGCCGCGAACCCGTGGAGACGCGACCCGCATCGTGCGTGGTCGCACCACCCGACAAGAGGAATCCACCGATGCAGACCCCCACCCGAATTCCCGGCCTGGTCCTGGCGGCAGGCGTCGCCCTTGCGCTGGCCGGCACCGCGGTCGCGCAGGAAGCCAAGCCTCAGAAGGAAAAGTGCTACGGCGTCGCCAAGGCCGGGCAGAACGACTGCGCCGCCGGACCCGGCACGAGTTGCGCCGGCACCTCCACCCGCGATTACCAGGGCGATGCCTGGACGCTGGTGGACGCGGGCACCTGCGAGAAGATCCGTACGCCCAAGGGGGCGGGCTCGCTCGAGCCGGTGCAGCGTTGAGCGCGCGCACCACACTCGGCGCCGCAATGCATGCATGCGACCGGGTCCGCGCCGCGCTGGCGGGCCCGGTGGGCGAAAGCCTCGGCCTGCTGGCCGCCCGGATCGGACTGGCGGTGGTGTTCTGGCGCTCCGGGCGCACCAAGGTCGTGGAGGGCAGCTGGCTGCAGGTCAGCGACTCGACCCGCTTCCTGTTCGCCGAAGAGTATGCCGGCGTGCCGCTGCCGGCCGACCTCGCGGCCACGCTGGCGACCTGGGGCGAATTCGCGCTGCCGCTGCTGCTGCTCTGCGGGCTCGCGACCCCGGTGGCGGCCGCGGGCATCCTGGCGATGACCCTGGTGATCCAGGTCTTCGTCTATCCTGCGGCGTGGCCCACGCATCTGCTCTGGTCGGCGCTCGCGCTGGTGCTGCTCTCGCGCGGCGGCGGGATGTTCTCGCTCGATGCGATGTTGCGCCCGCTCGCCGACCGGATCCGGATGCCGCAGGGCGTCGCGCGTACCTGATGAAGGGATGACGCCATGGACCACGACAATCCGCTGATCGCACGACTCGCCGCGGAGCTGCAGCCGGTACGCCCGCAGCGGGCGCGCACCGGATGGATGGCGATGGCGCTGGCCGTGTCCGCCACCGCGGTCGTCGTGCACCTGCTGTTCGGGCTGCAGCCGGTCACGATCCTGCGCTCGGCCGGGCGGTGGTTCGTGGTGGGAGAACTGCTGCTGGCCGCACTCGGCCTCGCCGCGGCGTCCGCCGCGATCCGCATGGCGTGGCCGCAGCGTTCCGGCAGGCCGGCGGCGTTCTGGGTGGTCTGCCTGGCGGCGNGTCGGCGCTCGCGTTGATGGCGATCCCGGGTGCGCACCCCGCCGCGGCGGGCGGGGTGGACGGGCACTGGCAGTGCGCCGCACTGGGCACGGCCAGCGCCGCGCTGGTGGCGGGGGTGCTGGTGCACTGGTTGCGGCGCGGCGCGCCGGCGTTCCCGGCACGCGCCGGACTGTACGCCGGCATCGCCAGCGGTGCGCTGGGAAGCGCGGTCTACGGCCTGTCCTGCCCGCTGGGGGATTTCCAGCACTGGGCGTTGTGGCATTTCGTACCGGTGCTGGCGTGCGCGCTGGCGGGGCGCGTCCTGCTGCCGCGGTGGCTGCGCTGGTGAGCGCGGTGGCTGCGCTGGTGAGGGTAATCGCGCAGGCGTGGCGGGCGGCGCGCGAGGCGTCCGACGAAACAATGCTGCGTTGACGCCGCGGAGCGCGCCGACGCGGCCGTGGTCATGGCGCGGGCCGTACCGGGGCCTGGCGTGACGGCGCGGCGGGGCTCGCGGCGTCCTTCGCCCGGGTTTGCGCCTTGGCCGCGGTGATCCCGTCGCGGAACAGCACGAGCATCGCGCGACGGTAGGCCTCGCCGATGCTGGCCGCATGCGTCCCGTCGGCGAGGATCTCGTGGTGCAGCGCCCAGGGACGGTCCCCGTGTGCGCGCCAGGCGTCCATCCACGCCCGCGCATCGTCCATGCGGAAGGCCTGGTCGCGGGCGCCGCTGGCGACGACCACGGCGAGATCGTCGCGCGTGTGCGCGGCCGCCTCGGCGAACAGGTCCGCCCGGGTGCGCGAGAACGCGGGGTTGCTGGCGACGCGGCCGAGGAACAGGTCCGGTCGGCGCAGCGCGGACCAGAGCACGAAGTAGCCGGAACGCGACTGGCCGACCAGCACGCGTCGGCCGGGATCGGCACGATGGCGCCCCTCGACCATCGGGAGCAGTTCGCGCTCCAGGAACGCCAGGAATGCGGGGGCGCCCCCTTCGCCGTCGGGCGTGTCGGGGCCGGGCGCGCTGAAGTCGACATGGCGCCGGTTGATCGCGGGATCGAAGCTGCCGTAGGCGATGCCGACGACGATCGCCTCGGGCAACTGCTCGTCGTAGTGCAGGAACAGGTGCGTGGGCGCCAGCAGCGGAAACAGGCTGTCGCCATCGAGCAGGTAGACCACCGGCCAGCGCCGGTCCGGGTCGGCGGCGTAGCCTTCCGGCAGGCGCACGTAGACGTGATGGGGGCGACCGGTGTAAGCGGAATCGATGCGGAAGTAGTCGCCGGCCAGCGCCGGCAGGTGCTCGAGCGGAACGCGGGGGGTGGGGCGATCATCCGGCACGCCTCCTGCGTGCGCGGTATCCGGCGGCATCGGCGGTGCCGCCTGCGCTGGCGCGGCGGCGCAGGCCAGTGCGCACAGCGCCGGGAGGAACGGGAGCCACGCATTCCGGACCATCACGGCACCGCGCTTCGGGATCGACCGATTCTCACGAACCTGCGTTGTCGCGGCAAGCTCCAGCTGCCCGGCGGCGCGCCCAGGCATGTGCGGCCGGCCGGCCGCACGCGGATCGACGGGCGCTGTCGTGCGAACGCCGCAGGACCGTGCGAGCGTTCTGTCACCGGAAGCATCGCGGCACGTGTTGCCCGCCGGCTCCGCCGCGCAGGCGGCATCGTCTACCGCGGCCGGTCGAACGCCGCGCGCGCCGCATCGACCTGGGCGCGAATCACGCAGGCGTGCGCGTGGTCGTTCACCAGCCCCATCGCCTGCATGAAGGCGTACACGGTCGTCGGGCCGACGAAGGCCCAGCCGCGGCGCTTGAGCTCCTTCGACAGCGCGATCGATTCGGGCGATGTCGAGGCCGTGAGCGGGTCCGCGTCCGTCTCCCGCGCGGGCTCGTAGCGCCAGACGAAGGCGGCGAGCGAACCCTCGGCGGCGACCAGTTCCTGCGCGCGCGCGGCGTTGTTCACCACCGCCTCGATCTTGCCGCGATGGCGGACGATGCCGGCATCGCCGAGCAGGCGCTCGACATCGCGCGGGCCGAAGCGCGCCACCGCATCGAAATCGAAACCTGCGAACGCGGCGCGGAAGTTCTCGCGCTTGGCCAGGATGGTGCGCCAGCTCAGGCCCGACTGGAAACTTTCCAGGCACAGCTTCTCGAACAGGCGGCGGTCGTCGCCGACCGGAAAGCCCCACTCGCGATCGTGATAGTCGAAGAACTCGGGCGCCGCCGCGCACCAGCGGCAGCGCGGGCGGCCATCGGGTCCGGGGATGGTCGGGTCGGTCATCGGGTCGGATCCATGCGGGCGGTGCGCCGCAGCGTAGGACCGGCGCGTGTCGACGACAAGCGCTGGCACGCCGGAAACGGAACGGGCGCCCGAAGGCGCCCGTCGTGTTGCCGCGCGGCCGGTCGACCGCTCAGTAGCGGTAGTGCTCCGGCTTGTACGGCCCTTCCACCGCCACGCCGAGGTAGTCGGCCTGGTCCTTGGTGAGTTTCGTCAGCTTCACCCCGATCTTCTCCAGGTGCAGGCGCGCGACTTCCTCGTCCAGCTGCTTCGGCAGGATGTAGACCTTCGACTCGTAGCCGTCCTTGTTCGCCCACAGGTCGATCTGGGCGAGCGTCTGGTTGGAGAACGAGTTCGACATCACGAAGCTCGGATGGCCGGTGGCGCAGCCGAGGTTCACCAGGCGGCCTTCGGCCAGCAGGAAGATCGCGTTGCCGTTGGAGAACGTGAACTTGTCCACCTGCGGCTTGATGTTGGTCTTCACCGCGCCCGAGGCGTACAGCGCATCGACCTGGATCTCGTTGTCGAAATGACCGATGTTGCAGACGATCGCCTGGTCCTTCATCGCCTGCATGTGCTGCAGGGTGATGACGTCCTTGTTGCCGGTGGTGGTGACGTAGATGTCGGCGCGGCCGAGCGTGTCCTCGAGCGTGGTGACCTCGAAGCCCTCCATCGCCGCCTGCAGCGCGCAGATCGGGTCGATCTCGGTCACGATCACGCGGGCGCCGTAGGCGCGCAGCGACGCGGCCGAGCCCTTGCCGACGTCGCCGTAGCCGCAGACCACCGCCACCTTGCCGGCGAGCATCACGTCGAGCGCGCGCTTGAGGCCGTCGGCCAGCGACTCGCGGCAGCCGTAGAGGTTGTCGAACTTCGACTTGGTGACCGAATCGTTGACGTTGATCGCCGGCACCAGCAGCTTGCCCTGTTCGGCCAGCTGGTAGAGGCGGTGCACGCCGGTGGTGGTTTCCTCGGACACGCCCTTCCAGTCGGCGACGACCTTGGTCCAGTAGCCCGGACGCTCTTTCGCCACGCGCTTGAGCAGGTTCTTGATCACCTGCTCCTCGTGGCTGCCGGACGCCGACTTCACCCAGGACTCGTCGCCCTGTTCGAGTTCGAAGCCCTTGTGGATCAGCAGGGTGACGTCGCCGCCGTCGTCCACGACCAGCTGCGGGCCGAGGAAGCCGCCCTTGCCGTCCGGGAAGCTAAGCGCATCGAGCGTGCAGTCCCAGTACTCTTCCAGCGACTCGCCCTTCCAGGCGAACACCGGGGTGCCGGTGGCGGCGATCGCCGCGGCGGCGTGGTCCTGGGTGCTGAAGATGTTGCACGAGGCCCAGCGCACGTCGGCGCCGATGTCCTTGAGCGTCTCGATCAGCACCGCGGTCTGGATGGTCATGTGCAGCGAGCCGGTCACGCGCACGCCCTTCAGCGGCAGGGCGGCGGCGTGCTTGCGGCGGATCGACATCAGGCCGGGCATCTCGTGCTCGGCGATGTCGATTTCCTTGCGGCCCCAGTCGGCCAGCGAGATGTCGGCGACCTTGTAGTCGCCTTCCTGGGAGAATTGCCTGATAGAGGCGGGCTTCACCTGTGCGTTCATGCGGAACTCCGTGAGTGCAATGGATTGCGGTCACGGGCGCCGTTGTCGCGTGGTGCAACCGTCGAGCCTGGCCGTGTGGTCACGGTCGCAGCGCCCCTCGACGGGCCGGCAATTATAGCCCCGCAGGGGCCGGGGAAGGCGTACGGGTCTTGAATGTGGGATCGGGGCGGTTCCGGCAATGGGCGGGAGAGGCCCCGCGCGCGTCGGATCGTTCATTCCACGGCCGCGTGCAACGTGCCCGGGCGGCCATGCCCGACCGCGTCCCGATCGCCGGCGGCCCTAGCCCTGCTGCTGGGACTGCGTCTGTCCCGCTTCGAGCGAGACCATGAACTGGGCGTGGATCGCTTCGCCCAGCTCCACCAGCAAGCCCATCGTCGCCTGCAGGTGCGGCTCCAGGCCGCGGGCGATGATGTCGTCGATGCGCGCGTAGCGCGTCTGCGCCGACAGCGCGCCGGCCAGCCGCACGACCTCGTGCGACTCCCCACCGGTCATCGACCGCAGCACCTCGTGCAGCGTGTTCAGGCACGTCTGCAGCGAACGCGGGTTCACGTCGCGGAGCAGCATCAGGTCGGTGACGCTGCGCGGCGTCACCGATTCGCGGTACAGGCGGCGATAGGTTTCGAACGCGGACTGCGACTGAAGCAGTGCGCTCCACTGGAAATAGTCGGCCGCGTCGCGCGCCTCGCCGGATTCGTCTATCTCGCCCTCGCTGCCGACCACGTCGAGCAGCCGGATCGCCCAGTTCGAGCGTTCGACGAAGGCGCCCAGCTGCAGGAACTGGTACGCCTCGCCGCGCCCCAGGGTGCCGATGGTGACGCCGCGGAACGAGGCCGAGCGCGACTTCACCCATTCGACGATGTTGCTGATGCCGTTGCTGCGGACGCCGTCCCAGCTGCGGCTGCGGATTTCCAGCCACGAGGTGTTGAGGTCCTCGTACATCTCGGCCGTGATCGCGCCCCGCTGCGCGCGCGCGTTCTCGCGCGCCTCGCGCAGGCAGCTCTGGATAGAGAACGGGTTGTCGGGCGCCAGCAGCAGGTGGCGCAGCACGCCCTCGGGCTCGATGGTGCCGTACAGGTCCGCATAGCGGCCGCTGGCGCCGAGCGCATCGAGCGCGCGTCGCCACGGCCCGGCCTGTGCCTTGCCGCGGTCGTAGCGCTCCGGGAGCATCGAGATGCGCAGCGCCAGGTCGATCAGGCGCGCGGTGTTCTCCGCGCGCTCCATGTGGCGCGAGACCCAGTACAGGTCGTTGGCGGTCCTGCACAGCATCAGCTTTCCAGCACCCACGTGTCCTTGGTGCCGCCGCCCTGCGACGAGTTCACCACCAGCGAGCCCTCGCGCAGCGCCACCCGGGTCAGGCCGCCGGGCATCACGTGGATGCGCTTGCCGCTCAGGATGTAGGGCCGCAGGTCGATGTGCCGCGGCGCCAGCCCGCTCTCGACGAAGGTCGGGCAGGTGGACAGCGAGAGCGTCGGCTGGGCGATGTAGTTGTCCGGGTTGGCGAGGATGCGCTGGCGGAATTCCTCGATCTCCTGCCGCGTCGCCGCCGGGCCGACCAGCATGCCGTAGCCGCCGGCGCCATGGACTTCCTTGACCACCAGTTCGGGGAGGTGTTCGAGCGTGTAGCGCAGATCGTCCGGGTTGCGCAGCATCCAGGTCGGCACGTTGAGCAGGATCGGCTCTTCCGACAGGTAGAAGCGGATCATCTCCGGCACGTACGGATACACCGACTTGTCGTCGCCCACGCCGGCGCCGGGCGCATTGGCCAGGGTCACGCGTCCGGCCTTGTAGGCGTCGAAGATGCCGGGCACGCCGAGCATGGAATCGGCGCGGAACACGCTCGGGTCCAGGTAGTCGTCGTTGATGCGCCGGTAGATGACGTGCACCCGCTGCGGGCCGCGGGTGGTGCGCATGTAGACCATGTCGTCGCGCACGAACAGATCCTGTCCCTCGACCAGCTCCACGCCCATCTGCTGGGCGAGGAAGGCGTGCTCGAAATACGCGGAATTGTGCGCGCCCGGGGTGAGTACCGCGACGGTCGGGCCGTCGATGCCGTCGGGGGCGGCCTCGCGCAGGATCTCCAGCAGCGCATCGGGATAGCGCTCCACCGGCGCGATCTGCTGGCGCGCGAACAGCTCTGGCACCAGGCGCGCCATCATGCGCCGGTTCTCGAGCATGTACGACACGCCCGAGGGCACCCGCAGGTTGTCCTCGAGCACGTAGTACAGCCCGTCGCCGGCGCGCACCAGGTCGATCCCGGAGATGTGCGAGTACACGCCGCCCGGCACCTGCACGCCGATCATTTGCGCCAGGTACTCGCTGTTGTCGAGCACCAGCTCGGCGGGAATGCGTCCCTCCTGCAGGATCCGCCGCTCGCCGTACACGTCGGCCAGGAACAGGTTCAGCGCGAGCACGCGCTGGCGCAGCCCCGCCTCGAGCATGCGCCACTCACCGGCCGGCAGGATCCGCGGCGCCAGGTCGAAGGGGATCAGGCGCTCGTTGCCGGCTTCCTCGCCATAGACGGAGAAGGTGATGCCGACGCGATGGAACGAGACTTCGGCCTCGCGGCGCTTGCGTTCGATCTCGCTTTCGGGGGTGTCGCGCAGCCAGTCGTCGAACGCGGCGTAATGCGCGCGGACCTGGCCTTGCGCATCGTGCATCTCGTCGTAGCCTTGCGACATCGGCGGTCCGGGTCCCGGGGGAGGGCGTGGCGCTAGACATAGCACGCGCCGCCGGAGCACGCCAGCGCCCGCACGCCATCATGCCGCGGCCCGCGGAGAAGCACGCGTCGCCCGGAGCTGGCGGAAGTTCCCGTGCAGTTCGGAAGCAGGATCCAGCCACGCGCAAGGCTGCACCGGCGCTCCTATTGCGTTCCGCACGTCCCACGCTGCACGCGAGCGGGGGCATGGGCTTTCCTTTCCCGCGAGGACACGCCCTGCCGACCCGGTGATCGCGATGCGGCCCGGCAAGTTCCCGACGCTGCGTCATCCGAGTCGGCCACGCGCTCAACACCTTGCCTCCGGCGTGAGGGCCAGGCGACCCAGATCGCAAATAAACGTTCACAAGCGTGTGAGTGAGTATTGACAACCGCCCGGGACCGAGCCCAGTATCGGGCTCGTAACGTCTTGCTCAACCAGCGTCCTGTGGGAGGGATCTGCAATGGGAAGTCGTCTGTTCGCGTGCGCCTCGATGGCCGCGCTGTTTGCTGTACCCGTCTCCGCACTGGCCCAGGCTACGGCCGAAGCGCTGACATCGGAGCAACGCGATGCCGAAGTACAGGCGCCCGCCGACGCCCAGGACCTCGACCGGATCATCGTCACCGCCACGCGGCGCAGCCAGCCGCTGAAGGACGTACCGCTCAGCGTCACCGTGCTGGCGCAGGACCAGCTCGACGCCAAGGGCATCGTCGGGTACGAGGGCCTGGCCTACGAGACGCCCGGCGTGGTGCTCAATCGGCCCACCGCCAACTTCAACAACTTCACCGCGCGCGGCATCGCCACCAACGGCTACAACGCCAACCTGCAGAGCACGGTGGCGATCTATATCGACGAACTGCCGATTTCCTCGAACGGCAATTCCACCATCCTCGATCCGAGCCTGTACGACGTGGAGCGGGTGGAGTTCCTGCGCGGGCCACAGGGCACGCTGTTCGGCTCCGGCTCGCTGGCCGGCGCGCTGCGCATCCTCACCCGCGCACCGGATCCGAACGTATTCGAGGGCTCGTTCCTCGGCGACCTCGGCATCCGCGGCTCGGGCTCGCTGCGGCAGCGCTACAACGCCATGCTGAATGTCCCCCTGGCAGAGGACACGCTGGCACTGCGCGTGGTTGCCTTCAAACGCCACGAGGAAGGCTATGTCGACAACATCGGCACCGGCGTCGACGATGCCAACGTGATGGACACCTGGGGCGGCCGCGCCACCCTGCTGTGGGAGCCCGGCGACCGCCTCTCGGTCCAGCTGCGCGCCTCGCGCGAAGAGAGCACGCCGGAGGATTCCGGCCTCACCAACCCCGACCTGGGCGAGGATGTCCGCTATTCCGACCAGCCCGACCGCTTCGCCGGCACGATGACGAACTACAACGCCACCATCGGCTACCAGTTCGACGGCGCCCGGCTGACGAGCTCCTCGACCTGGTCGGACTACGATGCACACTTCGACGTCGACCTGGCGGCGACCTTCGGCCATCTCATCCCGTTCGGGCTGGAGGTGCCGTACCACGACGACCGCTTCGTGCAGGAAGTCCGGCTGGTGTCCGACAGTGGCGGGCGCGTGGACTGGGTGGTGGGCGGCTTCTGGTACGAGCAGACGCGCACCGGCGACTACTTCTACCGCTCCTCGCAGGCTTTCCTCGAGTCGCGCGGCATGACCAACCTGCCGATCAGCCCGTACTACCTGCGCTTCCGCAACACCATCGACCAGCGCGAGCGCGCGCTGTTCGGCGAGCTTACCTTCCGCTTCAACGACGACCTGTGGGCCACCGGCGGCCTGCGCTACGGCAGCACCGAAGCCCAGGCCACCCAGCAGGCCGGTGGCTACAACAGCAACTACCTCACCGCCGCGCTGACCGGGGCGACCGGCCCGCTGGTGGTGTTCCCGGTCGAGGAAATCGTCGGCCTGGTGGCCAAGGAGAAGGGACCCTCGTACCGGCTGAGCCTGTCGTGGCGGCCGGTGCCGGCGATCACCACGTATGCCGCCGTGGCCACCGGCTTCCGCGCACCGATCGTCAACGCGCGCGCCGGCGCGCCGAGCCTGGTCAATGCCGAGGACATCATCATTCCCTTCGGCGCCGACTCCGACGAGCTGATCAACTATGAGCTCGGCCTCAAAGGGCGCTGGCTGGACGGCCGCCTAGCCGCGAACCTGGCGCTGTACCACATCGACTGGAACGACATCCAGGTGCAGGCCAACCGGGTCTCGGACTCGGTGCAGTTCGCCACCAACATCGGCGGCGCGATCAGCCAGGGCCTGGAATTCGAACTGATGGCGCGGCCCAGCGCGAACTGGGCGTTCTCGCTCAACGGTTCGTTCAACCGCACCGAAGTCGACAGCCTGACGCCGGAGGAAGCGGCGATCTCGGGCGCGGTACTGGGCGCGCGGCTGTCGGCGCCGCGATTCCAGGGCTCGATGGTGGTCGACTACGGCTTCGACGCCTTCGGCGACGCCGTCGGCAATGCCTCGGTCTCGCTGGCGCACGTAGGCGACTATCCGGGCATGTTCCCCAACGTTCCCGGCCAGCCCGGCACGGTCAGCCCGATGTTCGACTACACCGAGTCGTACACGATCGCCAACGCCAACCTGGCCTTCGACTTCGAGCGCGTCACGGTGGGGGCCTACGTCGAGAACATCTTCGACGACCGCTCGGTCACCTACGTGCATCCAGAGGCCTTCCTCGACGGGCGCTACGCCCGGGTGCCGCCACGCACCGTCGGCGTGCGCGTGGGGGTCCGGTTCTGATGGCCGGTGCGCCGGCCGCCGCGGCGATCCCGGGTGCGCAGGCCGCGCGCGCGGGCGCCCGCGCCTGGATCGTGCTCGCGGTGCTGTGCTTCGTCTACGTGCTCAACTTCCTGGACCGGCAGCTGCTGTCGATCCTTGCCAAGCCGATCCAGGACGAGCTCGGCGTGAGCGACAGTCAGCTCGGCCTGATCGGCGGGCTGTACTTCGCGATGTTCTACTGCATCCTCGCGATCCCGGTGGGCTGGCTGGCCGACCGCACCAACCGGGTGCGCGTGCTCGCGTTCTCCTGTGGCCTCTGGAGCGCGGCCACCGCCGCCTGCGGCATGGCCTCGAGCTATCCGCAGCTGGCGCTGGCGCGCATGACGGTAGGCATCGGCGAGGCCGGCGGCGTACCGCCCTCGTACGCGATCATCTCCGACTACTTCCCGCCCGGCACGCGCGGCACTGCGCTTGGGCTGTTCAACCTCGGTCCGCCGATCGGCGCGGCGCTGGGCGTGGCCTTCGGCGCGTCGGTGGCGGCGGCGTACTCGTGGCGCATGGCCTTCATCTGGGTGGGCGTGGTGGGCGTGATCACCGCGGCCGGGGTGTGGTACTTCATCCGCGAACCGCGCAAGGGCGGCCTCGACGCGGCGCCCGAGCCCCTTTCCGCCGGGAGAGCGCCGGTGGCGTCGCCGGGCTTCTCGGAGACCTGCCGTGGCTTCTTCGCCAATCCGGTCCTGCGCTACATGGCGCTGGCCTGTGGCGCGACCCAGTTCGTCACCTACGCCATGCTCAATTTCACCGTGCTGATGCTGATGCGCGAAAAGGGCATGACCTTGGAGGAAGTGGCGGTGTGGTACGCGCTGGTGTTCGGCCTCGGCAGCGCGCTGGGCATGTTCCTGTCCGGGCGGCTGATCGACCGGCTGGCGCGGCGCTCCAGGACCGCCTACGCCTACCTGCCCGCGACAGGCCTGGTGCTGGCCATCCCGTTCTTCATCGCCTTCGTCGCCGCCGGCCGCTGGGAGCTGGCCCTTGTCTTCCTGTTCCTGCCCACCGGCCTGAACTACTTCTACCTCTCGCCGGCGGTGACTCTGGTGCAGGAAGAGGTTCGGCCGGACCAGCGCGTGCTGTCGGGCGCGCTGCTGCTGCTGGTGATGAACCTGATCGGCCTCGGCTTCGGCCCGACCTACCTCGGCATGGCGAGCGACTTCTTCCGCGCCAGCCATCCGCACAACTCGCTGCAGATGGCGTTCTACACCCTGGTTCCGTTCTACCTGCTGGCGATCGGCCTGTTCCTGCTGCTCGCGCGCAGCATCCGCCGCCAGCTCGCGCAGGAGACCACCCCGTGATCCGTTTCCGCATCCTCGTCGCGGCCGCCCTGCTGTGCGCGGCGCACGCGTTCGCCGCCGATGCTCCCCTGGTCGACGCGCCCGCCGGCGCGCTGCGCGGCGAGGCGCTTGATGGCGTCAACGCCTTTCGCGGCGTTCCCTACGCGCAGCCGCCGGTCGGGCCGCAGCGCTGGCGTCCGCCCGTGGTCGCCGCGCGCTGGGACGGCGTGCGCGATGCCACCCGCTTCGGGCCCGCCTGCCACCAGCCGCCGCCGCGGCCGGGGAGCATCTACTCGCCGGCCGAAGCGCTGCCGACCAGCGAGGACTGCCTGTCGCTCAACGTCTGGGCGCCGGCCGATGCGCAGGGCGCGCCGGTGTTCGTGTGGATCCACGGCGGCTCGCTGGTCGCCGGCAGCGGTCGCGAGCCGATGTACGACGGTGAGGCGCTGGCCCGGCAGGGCGTGGTGATGGTGACCATCAACTACCGGCTGGGCGTGCTCGGCTGGCTGGCGCATCCGGACCTGAGCGCGGAATCGGGGGACGGCGTGTCCGGCAACTACGGCCTGCTCGACCAGGTCGAGGCGCTGCGCTGGATCCAGCGCAACATCACTGCGTTCGGGGGCGATCCGGGCAACGTCACGATCGCCGGCGAGTCGGCCGGCGCGCTGAGCGTGATGTACCTGCTGGCGGCGCCACCGGCGCGCGGACTGTTCCACCGCGCCATCGCCCAGAGCGCGTACATGATCTCCACGCCCGCGCTGCGCGAGTCCGTGCACGGCACGCCGTCGGCCGAGGAGGCCGGCGTGGAGCTGTCGCGCAAGCTCGAGGTGCGCGGACTGCCGCGCCTGCGCGCCATGGATGCGCAGGCGCTCACCGTGCAGGCTGCGCTGGCGGGCTATTTCCCGCTGGGCGTGGTCGACGGGAAGGTGCTGCCGGCGCAGCTGGTGGAGGTGTTCGATCGCGGCCAGCAGGCACCGGTGCCGATCCTGGCCGGCTTCAACGACGGCGAGATCCGCTCGCTGCGCTTCCTGCTGCCGCCGCCCCCGGCCGATGCGGCCACTTACGAGGCCACCATCCGGGCCGCCTACGGCGAACTGGCCGACGAGATGCTGCGTCGCTATCCATCGGCCGACCTCGATGAGGCGATGCTCGCCTCCACGCGCGATGCCATGTACGGCTGGACCGCCGAGCGCCTGGTGCGCAGCCAGAGCGCGCTCGGCCAGCCGTCGTACCTGTACTACTTCGACCACGGCTACCCTGCCGCCGACGCTGCCGGGCTGCATGCCTTCCACGCCGCCGAGATTCCCTATGCGCTGGGGACCGGCGCGGGCACCCCGCCGAACTGGCCGGTGCCCCCCGACACCGGTGACGAGCGCGCACTGGCCGCCGCCATGCAGGGCTACTGGACCGCGTTCGCCCGATCCGGCACGCCCGTGGCGGACGGCGCGCCGGACTGGCCGGCCTACGGCGAGGCGCGCGCCTACATGGCGTTCGACGGCGCACCGAAGCCGGGCGTGCACCTGATGCCCGGCATGTTCGAACTGGTCGAGACAGTGGTCTGCCGCCGTCGCGCGCACGGCCGCCTGCCCTGGCACTGGAACGTCGGCATCATCTCGCCGCCACTGCCCGACGGGGTGGACGGATGCCCGTGATCCACGGACAGATGCAGCCCTACGCGCTGACCCTGGACCGGCTCCTGGCCCACGGCGCGAAGTGGCATCCGCAGGCCGAGGTAGTCACGGCGCGCGAAGGGGGTCAGGTCGACCGGATCGGCTACGCCGGGCTGCATGATCGCAGCCGCCGGCTGTCGGCCACGTTCTCCGGGCTGGGCATCGGCGCCGGCGACATCGTCGCGACCTTGGCCTGGAATACACAGGGACATCTGGAAACCTGGTTCGCGCTGATGGGCATGGGCGCGGTCTGCCACACGCTCAACCCGCGCCTGGGCGAGGCGCACCTGGCCTCGATGCTGGCGCAGTCGCGCGCGCGCGCGCTGGTGGTCTCCGCCGACCTGGCGCCACTGGCGCGGCGGCTCGCCGCGAAGGCCGATGCGCTGGAGCGGGTGTGGTCGCTCGATGGCGAGGTCCAGGGCGACGACGGCGTGATCCTGGTCGAAGCGCTCGAGCCGATGATCGCCGCGGCGAAGGGCGAGGTGGCCTGGGGCGAGTTCGACGAAAACGCGCCCTGCGGCCTGTGCTTCACCTCGGGTACCACCGGCGCGCCCAAGGGCGTGACCTACACCCACCGCGGCATGTTCCTGCACACCCTGCGCACCCTGCAGGCCGACGGCATGGCGCTGTCGATGCGCGAGCGCGTGCTGCTGGCCGTTCCCATGTTCCACGCCAATGGCTGGGGCGTGCCGTTCGCCGCGCCCGCGGTCGGCGCGCGACTGGTCCTGCCCGGCAGGTATCTCGACGGCGCCAGCCTAGCGGCGTTGATCAACGCGGAAGAAGTCACTGTGGCGATCGGCGTGGCCACCGTGTGGCTATCCCTGGTCGAGCACCTGGAAGCGACCGGCGGGCAGACGCCGTCGCTGACGCGAGTGATCGTCGGCGGCGCGCCCATTGCGCCGGCGCTGATGCAACGCATCGAGCAGCGGCTCGGCGCGAGCGTGCAGACCAGCTGGGGCATGACCGAACTCTCGCCGACCGGCACCGTGGCGCCGCCCGGCGACATGCACCGCGCCGCACACCAGTCGGGCCGGCCGTCGATCGGCGTGGACCTGTTGCTCACCGACGCCGATGGCGTGGCGCTGCCACGCCAGCGCGACACCGAAGGCCATCTGCGCGTGCGCGGCGCCAGCACGGTGCAGCGCTACTTCGGCGATGCACAGCCGGCGGTCGATGCGCAGGGCTGGTTCGACACCGGCGACCTGGCGCGCATCGACACCGACGGCAACCTGGTCATCACCGGACGGGCCAAGGACCTGATCAAGTCCGGCGGCGAGTGGATCAACCCGGCCGAGATCGAGGAGATCGTCGGCAGCCTGCCAGATGTCTCGCTGGCCGCGGTCATCGGGCGCGAAGATCCCAAGTGGGGCGAGCGCCCGGTCCTGCTGCTGGAAGCGCGGGGCGACGACGGTGGGCCCAGTGACGACGCGGTGATGGAGGCGTTGCGCGGGCGCGTGGCCTCCTGGTGGTTGCCGGACGCGGTGATCCGCGTGCCGCGCATGCCTTTGGCAGCGACCGGGAAAATTGACAGAATGCGACTCAGGGCTGAGTTCGGCGGTACGCCGGTGGAGGCGCGGACGTGATGTCCCGTCGCAACCCGCGCCCCGCATTGCATTGGAGGCAGGGTGGCCACAGAGACGACATCCCGTTCGCGTCGTCCGGGTGCAACGAAACAAGCTGCGGCGACGGCCAAGCGTCCGGCCAAGGCCAGGCGCCCGACCAAGGCCGAGCAGCGGGCCGAGATGACCGAGCAGATCCTCGACGCGGCCGAGCTGCTGTTTTCCCGGCACGGCCTGTACGGCGTCACGCTCAAGGATGTGGCCAGCCGGGTGGGCGTGCACCACACCCTGCTCAACTACTACTTCACCGACAAGAAGACACTGTTCGACGCCGTGATGGCGCGTCGCGCGCCAGTGACCAGCGGACTGCGCATGCAGGCGCTGGACGACTACGAGGCCGGCTGCGGCGGCAAGCCGACGCTGGAGGGCGCGCTGCATGCCTTCCTCGACACCGACCTGGACCTGTACCTGCAGGGCGGGGAGAACTGGAAGAACTACGGCGCGCTCAGCGCGCTGGCTTCGACCACGCCCTATGGCGCCGAACTGATGGACGAGCACTTCGACCCGGTGGTGCTGCGCCTGATCGGGCTGCTGAAGAAGGCGATGCCCGACTGCGCCGAAGAAGACATCTTCTGGGGCTACCACTTCGTCACCGGCGCGCTGATGCTCACCCTTGCGCGTACCGGCCGCATCGACCGGCTTTCCGGCGGGCTGTGCCGTTCGGACGACTACGAGTCGGTGAAGGCGCGCATGGCCACCTTCATGGCCGCGGGCTTCCGCTCCATCTGCAAGCGGCGGGGAGGCGCGAAGCCGCGCTGAACCCGGGCAGCATCCCGTCCGCCTTCATCGACCCGGACGGAGACTCCACGCATGCCGCTTGAGGGACGTATCGCGATCATTACCGGGGCCGGCGGTGGGCTGGGCCGCCAGCACGCGCACTACCTGGCCCGCAAGAGCGCGCGGGTGGTCGTCAACGACGTGGATGCGGCGCAGGCCGAGGCGGTGGCCTGCGAGATCCGCGCCGCGGGCGGGGAGGCCATCGCCTGCGCCGGTTCGGTCTGCGACGAGGCCGCGGTTGCGGCGATGGTCGCTCGCACGCTCGATGCCTGGGGCCGCGTCGACATCCTGGTGAACAACGCCGGCATCCTGCGCGACCGCAGCTTCGCCAAGATGGGCCTGGACGAGTTCCGGCAGGTACTCGACGTGCACGTGATGGGCGCGGCGATCTGCTGCAAGGCGGTGTGGGAACCGATGCGCATGCAGGCGCGAGGCCGCATCGTGATGACCACCTCGTCCTCCGGCCTGTGGGGCAACTTCGGCCAGGCCAACTATGGCGCGGCCAAGATGGCCCTGGTCGGGCTGATGCAGACCCTGGCGATCGAGGGCGCGAAGTACGACATCCGCGTCAACTGCCTGGCACCCACTGCGTCCACCGGCATGACTGCAGGCGTGTTGCCCGAGGAGAGCCTGCGCGCGCTGGATCCGGCGCTGGTGAGCCCCGCGCTGCTGCCGCTGGTCCTGGACGATGCGCCGACGCGCGCCATCGTCTGCGCAGGCGCCGGGCACTTCGCACGCGCCTGCGTGACCCTCACCCACGGGCGCCACATGGGCGGTGGACAGGATGCCGGCGAGCGCCTGCTGCAGGCGTGGGACGCGGTATCGGATCCGGAGGGCCAGCTGGTGCCCGGCTACGGGTTCGTCCAGGCCGAGCGCGAGGTGGCCAGCGCGCTTGCGCATGCGCAGGCCGGCGCCGTCGAAACCGCCTGACTGACGCGGCGCACGCGCGCGACATCCATCCCGGGATCGATCCGGCACGGACTGTTCCGGCCCTCCCATGCCGTTCGACGAGGGTCGCCGTCGCGAGCGCGGCAGAAGCCCCGGCGCGCGCACGCGGTTCTTTCCCCCGGCGGGGGCAGCAGTGGAAAGACGGAGCGAATGATGGCGACGACATCCGTAACCGGCCCCTTCGCCGGCAGGGTCGCACTGGTGACGGGGGCGAGTTCGGGACTCGGCGAAGCCACCGCGCTGGAGTTCGCGCGACGGGGTGCGGCCGTGGTGCTGGCCGCCCGGCGCGAGGACCGGTGCGAGGCGCTGGCTAGCCGGATCGTGGCCGCCGGTGGCGAGGCGCTGCATGTGCGCGCCGACGTCGCGCGCGCGGCCGATGTCGAGGCCATGGTCGCGGCCACGCTGCGTCGCTTCGGCCGGCTGGACTGCGCAGTCAACAACGCCGGCGTCGCGGGCCCGATGCGCACGCCGCTGGCCGACGTGGACGAGGCGCAGTGGGATGCGGTGATGGGGGTGAACCTGAAAGGCGTGTGGCTGTGCATGAAGCACGAGATCCCGGCGATGCTGGTCAGCGGTGGCGGCGCGATTGTCAACGTGGCCTCGATCTACGGACTCAAGCCCAGCGACGTGGGCCACGGGCCGTATGCGACCAGCAAGCACGGGGTCGTGGGCCTGAGCCGCTCCGCGGCAACCGACTACGGACAGATGAGCTTGCGCATCAACGCCGTGGCGCCGGGCTTCACGCGCTCGGAGATGGTCGATCCGCGGCGGCCGGGCGGGGCCGAACACTACGGACGGATGGTGGCGCGCCACTGCGCCCTGAACCGGCTTGGCGAGGCGGAGGAAGCGGCGCGCGCCATCGTCTGGCTGTGCTCGGCCGAGGCCAGCTACGTCAACGGCGCGGTGCTCTCCGTAGACGGCGGCAGCGCCACGCGCATGTACTGATCGCCGGGCGAGGTCGGTCCGGCGGAGCGGCCGTGGGCAACGTCCGCGGCGGAGCTTGGGGGGCCGGGATGGCTGCACGGGTCATCCCCCCTCCCAGCTTCCCCCAACTGCGCGGAAAGAGGGCGGTTGTCGCAGCGCCCGCCATCCACCGCCGGACCGGAAACAACGCGGGCCGCACAAGGCGGCCCGCGTGGACGCCGGCTGTCGGCAAGCCCTACTTCAGCTTCGCCGCCTTGCGCAGCTCGTCGGCCTTGTCGGTCCGCTCCCACGAGAACGCGGTGGCGGTGTGCTTCTTGCCGGCGCCGTCGACGTAGGTGATGTCCTTCGGCTTGCGGCCGAAGTGGCCGTACGCGGCGGTGGACTGGTAGATCGGGTGCTCCAGGTCCAGCATCTTCGTGATGCCGTACGGGCGCAGGTCGAAGTGCTTGCGGATCAGCTTCTCGATCACGTCGTCACCGACCTTGCCGGTGCCGAAGGTGGTGACCGAGATCGAGGTCGGCTCGGCCACGCCGATCGCGTACGACACCTGCACTTCGCACTTGTCGGCGAGACCGGCGGCGACGATGTTCTTGGCCACGTAGCGCGCGGCGTAGGCGGCCGAACGGTCGACCTTCGACGGGTCCTTGCCCGAGAACGCGCCGCCGCCGTGGCGGGCCATGCCGCCGTAGGTGTCGACGATGATCTTGCGGCCGGTCAGGCCGCAGTCGCCCACCGGACCGCCGATCACGAACTTGCCGGTCGGGTTGATGTGCACCTTGTTCTTCGCCAGCGCCTCGAGCCACTTCTTCGGCAGTACCGGCTTGAGGATGTGCTCGCGCACGGCCTCGACCAGGTCCTTCTGCTTGACGTCGGCATCGTGCTGGGTCGACAGCACCACCGCATCCAGGCCGAGGATCGCGTTGCCGTCGTAGCGCAGCGTGACCTGGCTCTTCGCATCGGGCCGCAGCCACTTGAGCTTGCCGTTCTTGCGCACCCTGGCCTGCTGCTCGACCAGGCGGTGGCTGTAGTACAGCGGCGCCGGCATGTATTCGGGCGCCTCGTTGCAGGCGTAGCCGAACATCAGGCCCTGGTCGCCGGCGCCCTGTTCCTCGGGGCGCTTGCGGTCCACGCCCTGGTTGATGTCGGGCGACTGCTTGCCGAGCATGTTGATGATCGCGCAGGTGTGGCCGTCGAAGCCGACGTCGGAATTGTCGTAGCCGATGTCGTTGATGACCTTGCGCGCCAGACCTTCGATATCGACCCAGGCCGAGGTGGTGACCTCGCCGGCCACGATCGCCGCACCGGTCTTGACCATCGTCTCGCAGGCCACGCGCGCGCGCTTGTCCTGGGCCAGGATCGCGTCCAGCACCGCATCGGAAATCTGGTCGGCGATCTTGTCCGGATGGCCTTCCGAGACCGATTCGGAAGTGAACAGATAGCTGGACATCGGCTTATATCCTTCAATTCGGATGAAAAGATGGGTGCGGATGATACACGGGCGCGACCTGGCGCGCACCCGGTGCGCGCCGCGGCTTCAGGTTAGCCGATGCGGTGGAGGTTGATGGTGCGCGACGGGGTCGCCGCAATCCGGTGGGGAGCGGGCCCGGTGGTCCCGATCCCGGATGCGCTGCGCTCGTCCGGGCCACGGGCGCCGGGCCGGGTGCGGTCTGTCACGCCGGCGCAGGAAAAGCGCAACGTCGCTGTCGCGCCCCGGGCGCAGGCTGCCGGCCAACCGGGCCGACCCGAAGACCGCCATGCCACCGATCGAACACCGCCTGCAGCAGCGCTGGCCGCACTGGTTCCGGGGGCGCCGCGGCGCGATGGCGCGGCCGCTGCTGCGCGGCATGGTGCGCTGGTCCCGGCTCGACGCGATCGATGCCTTCATGGAGGCGCATGTCCATCTGCGCGGGCTCGACTTCGTCACGGCCGCGCTGCGCTTCCTCGGTACCGGAAGCCACATCGCACCCGATGATCTCGCCCGCATCCCCGCCCGTGGCCGGCTGGTGATCGTCGCCAACCATCCGTCCGGGGCGCTGGATGCACTGGCGCTGCTGGACGCGGTGGGACGGGTGCGCAGCGACGTGCGGATCGTGGCCAACGACGTGCTCGCCGCGATCGAACCGCTGTCCGGGCTGCTGCTGCCCGTGCGCGTGTTCGGCGGCCGCGCGCGCGCCGACAGCCTGCAGGCGATCGAGGCCGCGCTGCAGCGCGAGCAGTGCGTGATCGTGTTTCCTTCCGGCGAGGTCTCCCGATGGTCCCTGCGCGGCGTGCGCGACGGCCACTGGCGCCGTGGCTGCCTGCATTTCGCGCGGCGCACCGGCGCGCCGGTGCTGCCGGTGCGGGTGGTCGCGCGCAATTCCGCGCTGTTCTACGGTGCGTCCGCGCTGTTCCGCCCGGCAGGAACGGCGCTGCTGGTGCGCGAGATGTTCGCCCGCCGCGGCCATCCGGTCCAGCTGCACGTCGGCCAGCCGATACGCCTGCCCGCCAGCGGCGACGCACGGCAGCAGCTGCGCGAGGTGCGGCGCGCCCTGTACCGTCTCGGCGAGGCGGCGCCACGCGTGCGCATGGCGCCACTCCCCGCCCCCCTGCCGACGCCGCGGCTGCGGCTGGCGATCGCGGCGACCGAGTCGATCGGCACCACCTCCGAGGGGCGCCAGCTCCGCCTGGCCCGGTGCACGCCGGGTTCGCCGCTGCTGCTCGAAATCGGCCGCCTGCGCGAGCGCGCGTTCCGTTCGGTGGGCGAGGGCACGGGCCGCGCGCGCGACATCGATCGCCACGATCCCGACTACGAACACCTGCTGGCGTGGGACGCGGCTGCGGGCCGCATCGCGGGGGCCTACCGCATCGCCCGCTGCACCCAGGTCCTCGCGCGTCGCGGAGTCGGGGGGCTCTACACCGCCACCCTGTTCGACTATGCGGATGCGATGCATCCGCGGTTGGCCCGGGGCGTCGAGCTGGGCCGCAGTTTCGTCGACCCCGATTACCGTGGCGGCCGCAGCCTGGACCTGCTGTGGCAGGGGATCGGCGCCTATGTCCGGCGCCACCCGGAGCTGCGCTACCTGTATGGCGCGGTCTCGATCAGCGCCGCATTGCCGCCGCAGGCGACCGTGCGCATCGTCGACCACTACCGCCGCCACCATGGGACCGGCGCGGAGGTGCTGGCGATCGCGCGCAGGCCGTGGTGCGGGGCCGCACCGCCAGCATGCCCGGGCGAGGACGCGGCAGCCTCGTTCGCGCGCCTGCAGCGCGACCTTGCGGCGATGGGGGTCGTGGTGCCGGTGCTCTACCGCCAGTACACCGCGCTGTGCGAGCCGGGCGGGGTGCGCTTTCTGGCCTTCGGTGTGGATCCGGATTTCTGCGATTCGATCGACGGCCTGGTGGAGGTGGACCTGCAGCGGCTGCGACTGGCCAAGGGCGCGCGCTACCTGGGGCCGCGTCCGCTGCCGGAGATGGCCGCGTGAACGCCGCGCTGCCGCCGTGCCGCACGGTGTTCGTGTCCGACGTACACCTGGGGTCGCGCCACTGCCATGCGGCGGAACTGTCCGGGTTCCTCGAACGCCTGCAGTGCGAGCGCCTGTACCTGGTCGGCGACATCGTCGACCTGTGGTGGATGGCGAAGCGGCGCGCGGCGTGGGGGTCGGCCCACAACCGCGTGGTCGAAGCCCTGCATGCGCTGTCGCGCCAGGGCACGGAACTGGTCTACGTGCCCGGCAACCATGACCGTGCGATCCGTCGCTTCTGCGGCCTGATGCTGCCCGCGATGCAGGTGCGCCGGCGCGCGATCCACGTCACCGCCGACGGCCGCCGGCTGCTGGTGGTGCACGGCGACGACTACGACAGCATCACCCACTTCGGCGGCCTGCAGGAGCGTTTCGGCGACTGGCTGTACGAACGCATCCTCACCGGCAACCGCTGGCTCAACGCGTCGCGTCGGCGGCTTGGCCTGCGCTACTGGTCGCTGTCGGAATTCCTCAAGTCCCGCAGCGGCGCTGCCGAGCGCTACATCGCCCGGTTCGTGCAGGCGGGGCTGGACGATGCGCGCCGGCGCGGGCTCGACGGCATCGTCTGCGGCCATATCCATCGCGCCGCGCTGCACGCGCGCGACGGCCTGGTGTACGCCAACGACGGCGACTGGGTCGAAAGCCTGACCGCGCTCGCGGAAGACCACGACGGCACATTGCGGCTCATGTCGCATCGCGGCGAAACGCTGATCGAACTCGCGCCGAGACTGCGTCTCCTGGCCCGGACTGCAGTGGCGCGCGCGGCCTGAGTCCGGCGCGCCGGGACGCGATTCGGTCGGGCTCAGGCTCCGCGGAAGCCAGCGAGGCGGGTCGTTGGCCTGCATGCCGCCACCGTCCGCGTGCCAGGCAGTGGTGGCGGCCGGCTTGCATCCCATGGAAGCGCCGCTCGTTCACACGGCTCCATGTCTTGTGGTCGCGCACGCCGGTACCGGCAATCATGGCGCCCGGCGTGTGGCACATGCCGAAGCTGTCGGCGCGGTTGCGGGTCCTCGCGGGTCGCATCGCTGTCGGATGAACGAACGGGCCGGGCCCCCGGGTGGATCGGCATTGCGCGACGTGCCCTGTCGCCACCCGCTGCTAGCATCCGCCGATGGATTCGATCAGCCAGCTCCTGCTCGGTGCCGCGGTCGCGGGCGCGGTGGTGCCTGCGGCCCACCGGCGCGCGGCGATGCTTGCCGGCGCCGCGCTCGGCACGCTGCCGGATCTCGACTCGTTCCCGATCGCGCTGTTCACCGACGATCCGGTCGCGCTGATGACGCTGCATCGTGGCCTCAGCCACTCGCTGTTCGTGCTGCCGCTGGTGGCGTGGGCGATCTGGGCGCTGTTCCGGCGCCGCGGCGGTCGCGTGGCGCAGGCGCCATGGCCATGGTTCCGGGCGATCCAGCTGGCGCTGGTGACACACCCGCTGCTGGACGCGTTCACCGTCTACGGGACACAGCTGCTGTGGCCGCTCGCGGCGCCGCCGGTGATGTGGTCGAGCGTGTTCATCATCGATCCGGGCTACACGCTGTGGTTGCTGCTGGGCGTGGTGGTCGCGCTGTTCGCCGGGCACAAGCCGCTCGCCCGACAGGCCCTGGTGGCGGGCCTGGTGCTGAGCTGCGGCTACCTGGGCTGGTCGCTGGTGGCCAAGTCGATGGTGGAACGGGAGGCGGAGCGCTCGCTGGCCGCGCTGGGGCTGGAGGACGCGCGCCGCTTCTCGGTGCCGATGCCGTTCAACACGCTGCTGTGGCGGGTGGTGGCGATGACGCCGGACGGCTTCGTCGAGGGCGAACACTCGCTGGTGGCCGATCGCCGGCCGATCTCGTTCCGTCGGCATGCCTCCGATGTCGACGCGCTGGCGCAGGTGGCCGGTTATCCGGCGGTGTCGCGGCTGGCATGGTTCAACCACGGCTTCATGAAGGCACAGGTGCGCGACGACCGCCTGGTGCTGAGCGACCTGCGCATGGGCGCCGAGCCGGACTACAGCTTCAATTTCGCGGTCGCCGAACGCGACGGGGCCGGCTGGCGCGCCATGCCGCCGCAGCAGCTGGAATGGCCGTGGGAGGCGCGCCGGCGCCTGGCGCAGATGTGGGATCGCATCTGGGAGGAGCCGGCGGCCGCGTCGACGCAACCGGGCGGGCACTGAGGCGATACTTCCTTGCGGGGGCCGGAAACGGTCGGGGCGCCCCGGATGCGCTTCGCTTATCCGGGCTACCGGTAGCCCGGCCAAGGCCGCAGGCCGCCGCGGGGGGTGCGGGGTCCCGGATGCGCTGCGCTTATCCGGGCTACGGGACGGGCTACGCGGGGAACCAGTAGCGGGTGAAGTGGAAGAACACCGGCGCGGCGAACACCACCGAATCCATCCGGTCCATCATCCCGCCGTGGCCTTCGATCATGCGGCCCCAGTCCTTGGCGCCGAGGCTGCGCTTGACCGCCGACAGCGCCAGCCCGCCGCACACGCCCGCGATCACGATCACGCCCGACATGCCCGCGGCCTGCAGCGGCGTGAACGGCGTCATCCACCACAGCGCGGTGCCGATGCCGACCGCTGCGAGCCCGCCGCCGACCAGGCCTTCGACCGTCTTCGAAGGACTCACCAGCGGCGCCAGCTTGCGGCGGCCGAACAGCTTGCCGAACACGTACTGCATCACGTCGCTGATCTGCACCACCAGCATCAGGTAGAGCAGCAGCAGCTGGCCGGTCCCGGGCGGCGCATCCGGATGCAGGATCATCAGTGCCGGCGCGTGGCTGATGCAGTAGATCGCGACCATCACCCCCCACTGGATCTTGGTGCTGCGCTCGAGGAAATCGGTGGTGTCGCCGCCGAACACCGCCAGCACCGGAAGCGCGAGGAACGCGTAGACCGGGATGAAGATCGCGAACAGCCCGTACCACTGGTCGAAGATCAGCCAGTACTGCAGCGGGATCAGCAGGTAGAACGCGGCCACCAGCGGCAGGTGGTCGCCGGCGCGGGTCGGGGTGAGGGTGATGAACTCGCGCAGCGCGAAGAACGAGATGAAGGCGAACACCACCAGGGTCGCCACCGGGCCGATCGCGAAGCACGCCGCCAGCACGGCGACCATTCCCCACCAGGCGCGAACGCGGGCATTGAGGTTGCGCACCGTCGCGCCTCCGCCGTCGGGGCCACGGCGCGACAGCCACCAGCCCACCAGCGAAGCGATCAGCAGCAGGCCGACGATGCCGGAGAACACCAGGATGGTCTTGGTCTGCGGGCTCATGCCATCGCCTCCACCGCCGCGCGAGCGCGTTCGAGGAACGTCTCGCGCGGTTCGTCCCCGATGCGCGCGAGGGGCGCGCCGAAGTTCACGTTGCAGTACAGCGGCAGCGGCAGTGGCAGCAGCGCGCCCTTGGGCAGGCTGCGGTGCAAGGTGTCGAGGTACACGGGGACCAGTTCCACGTGCGGACACTCTGTCGCCAGCCGGAACAGCCCGCCCTTGAACGCCTGCGGCAGCCGTTCGTTGCTGCGCGTGCCTTCCGGGAACAGGATCAGCGAATCGCCCTGGTCCAGCGCTTCGCGCACGGGCGCCAGCGGGTCGGCATCGGTCGTCTCGCGGTTGCGGTCGATCAGGATCGCGCGCAGCACCGCGCCCGACAGCCAGCCGCGCAGGCCCGGTTTGTCCCAGTAGTCGCGGGCGGCCACCGGCCGCACCCGCGCGCGCTGCTGCGGCGTGAGCGCCGACCAGATCGCGACCGTGTCGAGGTGGCTGGTGTGATTGGCGAAGTAGATGCACTGCCCGCCCGGCGGCGCCACCCGCCACTGCGCGCGTGCGCCGACCAGGGTGCGGGTGAATCCGACCAGGGCCGCGCCGCCGAGGCGGGCGATCATCGCGTGGCCTCCAGCTGGCGCGCGACCGCGCGCAGGCGCGTCGCGCAGGTGAGCAGCGAACCCGCGGCGATGACCAGCACGGCCGCGACCAGCGCATGGCGCGATCCCGCGAACATCGCTTCCAGCGGCGCCACCAGGCAGGCCAGCGTCATCAGCGCCATGCGGTGCTGCTTGGCCATGGGCCCGCGGAAGTCCTGCGCCAGCCCGAGCGCGCCGCCGAGCGTGCGGATGTAGGCGGTCAGCGCCGCCAGCAGCGCCGCGGCCCATCCGGCCCAGGGCATGCCCGCGCCGTATCCGAGCGCGACCAGCAGCAGGCTGTCGGCGATCCGGTCGGGTACTTCGTTGTAGAGCGCACCGGTCGGCGTGGACTGGCCCCCTTCGACCGCCACCATGCCGTCGAACAGGTTGCACAGCAGCCGCAGCTGGATGCCGACCGCGCACAGCCATGCGCCCCACGGCGGCAGCCACAGCAGCGCCACGGCGCCGGCGGCGGCGAAGGCGATGCTCAGCACCGAGATCGCGTTGGGCGTCAGCGGCGAGCGCACGAGCGCGGAGGCGATGCGGCGGACGAGGGCGTTGCCGCGCGCCTTGATCGGCCGGCGCGATGCGTCCGTGCCCGGGTCGTGCTGGTCCATCGCGATTTTCCCCGTCGGGCCGCCACCGGTGGGGCGTTCCCCATGCGCACGCATGATCGTCAGGCCGGACCGCGCTGGCAAGCCCGCGTGCTCAGGCGGCGACGGCGATCTCCGGCGCCACGCCCGCGGCCAGCGCGTCGAAGTAGTCGCGGGTCAGCCGCAGTTGCGCGTCGGCGCCGTCGGCACGGTTGACCACGGTCAGGAAGGCGCGGTTCTCGGGCCGGTCCTTCGCGTACCAGCCCAGGTGCTTGCGCGCGATCCGCACCCCGGCCTGTTCGCCATAGAACGCGTGCAGTGCCTGCAGGTGGCCCAGCAGGATGTCGCGGATCTCGGCCAGCGAGGGGCCGGGCAGCTGCTCGCCGGTGGCGAGGAAGTGCGCGATCTCGCGGAAGATCCAGGGCCGTCCCTGCGCGGCGCGGCCGACCATCACCGCGTCGGCGCCGGTGTGGCGCAGCACCTCGCGCGCCCGGTGCGGCGAATCGATGTCGCCGTTGGCGATCACCGGGATCCGCAGGTCGCCCTTGATCGCGGCGATGGTGTCGTACTCGGCCCGTCCGGTGTAGTGCTGGTCGCGAGTGCGCCCGTGCACGGCCAGCGCGGCGATGCCGCTGTCCTGCGCGATGCGGGCGATCGTGGGCGCATTGCGATGTTGCGGGCTCCAGCCGGTGCGGATCTTGAGCGTGACCGGCACGTCCACCGCGGCGACCACCGACTCGAGGATCCGTCCGACCAGCGCCTCGTCCTGCATCAGCGCCGAGCCGGCCCAGGCGTTGCACACTTTCTTCGCCGGGCAGCCCATGTTGATGTCGATCAGCTGCGCGCCCTCGCCGGCGTTGTGGCGTGCCGCCTCGGCCATCACGGACGGCACGGTGCCGGCGATCTGCACGCTGACGGGCTCGGGTTCCCCGTCATGGTCCATGCGGTGGCGCGACTTGCGGGTGTTCCAGAAGCGCGGATCGCTGGTGGTCATCTCCGACACCGCCAGGCCCGCGCCCAGTCGCTTGCACAGCAGCCGGAACGGCTTGTCGGTGACCCCCGCCATCGGGGCGAGGATCACGCCCGGTTCGATGGAATAGGGGCCGATGCGCATGGCGCGCGCATTGTCGCAGCCGAGGCGCCGGCGCGCGAGCATCGCGGTCAGCGGCGCAGGTGGTAGACCTCGAAGCGCTCGCCCCCGTCGGCATCGAGCAGCATCAGCAGCTCGTCCGGGCCGATGCGGTACAGCACGCCGGCGCTGTTCTCCTCGCCGAAGCGCTGGGACTGCGGCGATCGCTCCGGCTCGTAGGCGCGCGGCGGATCGTCGTTGACGGTGGAGGCGCCGAGGAATGCGAGCCGGGTGTCGTCGCCGGCCATCGGATACAGCTGGCCGCTGCGGCGCTGCGACCCGGTGGTCTTGGCGAAGGCATGCCCGCAGGCCGTGGGCGAGATGCGCGCCTGGAACCAGGGATAGGCATACACCGTGCCTGCGTTGGACTGCAGCGACCGTACCCGCCAGGTGCCATCGATCTCGCCGAGAGCGAGCGCCGGCCGCTGCAGCAGCGTGCGCAGCGGCGCGACGTCGCCCCGGGCGTCGGCGACCGCGTCGAGCAGCGCCTGCGGGGTCGCGTCCACCATCGCGCGATGCCGTGGCAGGGCGAGCCGGGCCCAGTCGCAGGGGTCGCCGGCGTCGTCCGGGCCGGCCTCCGGCGTGGGCTCCGGGGTGGCGGCCACGCTGCCGGCCGCGTCCGGCGCCGAAGGCGGGCTGTCCTGCCCCGCATCGCGCGCAGGCGACGGCGCGGCGGGCACGGACGGCGCGGGCGACGAACAGGCCGCGAGCAGCGCGACAAGCAGCAGGGCAGGGGTGGTGTGCATCCGCAACGCTCCTTGGAAGGACGCGTGCACCATCCCCCACCGGCACTGAGCCGTCCGTGAAAAGACCGGAGGTGCGTGCGTGCGCGCGCCCGCCCGGAACGATCAGCCCGGCGACGCATCCTGCGCTGGACGCGAAGATGCCACGGCGCCCGGCGCGGCCAGGAGCGGCATCGCCGCCGCCGCTCCTTCGTGTTCGGTCGAGCGCGCCGCGTAGTGCGCCGCGAACCTCACGTGGTCGGCGAACACGCGCTCGACCGACAGTGCCAGCGATGTCGCCAGCGCGCCGTTGAAGGCATCGCCGGCGCCGGTGGTGTCGACGACGGTGGCCTCGTAGGCCGGCACGCGGTAGTGCGCGGCCTCGTCGCCGCGGCACTTGTCCTCGCGGTGCGACACGAAGGCGCCGGCCGCTCCCAGCGTCACCACCACGGTGCCGCGCGGCAACAGGGTGCGGCACAGGTGGTGGAGGCGCTCGTCGTCGGCGCTGGCGACCTCGCCGGCGTCGATGCGCTCGCTGCTGTGGCGCGCGAGCAGCGCCGCGAACTCGCTCTCGTTCGGCGTGAGGACATCGGCGACCGCCAGCAGCTCGCGCGTGCTGTCGGCGTTCGCGGGCGCCGGGTTGAGGATCGTGCGAACGCCCGACGCGCGCGCCAGGCGCATGGCTTCGAGCACGCTGTCGGCGGGCGACTCCAGCTGCGCCAGCATGATCCGCGCGCCGGTCACCGCCTGCGCCTGGCGGGCGACGAACTCGCCGGACAGGGTGCCGTTCGCGCCCGGCCCGATCACGATGCTGTTGCTGCCCTGGGCGTCGACGTGGATGCCGGCGGTGCCGGTGGGAGCCTCGCTGGCCTGGGCGCGCAGGTCGATGCCGTCGGCCGCGGCCAGCCGGCGGGCGAGTGCGCCCCCCTCGTCGTCCCCGAGTGCGCACACGAACACGGTGGCCGCGCCGCTGCGGACGCAGGCGGTGGCCTGGTTGAAGCCCTTGCCGCCGGGGCCGGTGCGGTAGTGGCCGGTCCGGGTCTCGCCCGCGCGCGGCAGGCTGTCGCAATGCCAGACATGGTCGACGTTGAACGAACCGACGACGACGACGCGCGGGGCAGTGGCGTTCGGCACGGCGCTACGCGGCGATCAGGCGCCGAGCCAGGTGAGGACGCCGGCAATGGTCGCCGTCATCATGGTCGCGATCGAACCGCCGAGTACCGCGCGCAGGCCGAAGCGCGCCAGGTCCTGCCGCCGCTCCGGAGCGATGCCGCCGATGCCGCCGATCTGGATCGCGATCGAGCTGAAGTTGGCGAAGCCGCACAGCGCGTAGGTCGCGATCAGGGTGCCCTGGGGCGTGAGCGACACCCCCTCGACGTTGCCGCGCAGGATCTCGCCCAGCTGCACGTAGGCCACGAATTCGTTGAGCACCACCTTGGTGCCGATCAGCCCGCCGACCGTGCCGGCGTCCTGCCACGGCACGCCGATCAGCCAGGCCAGCGGCGCCAGCACGTAGCCCAGCAGGGTGGACAGCGTCGTCGGCTGGCCGAGCGCGGCCTCCAGGCCGGTGATCTCCCCCAGCCAGGCCAGCGGCGCATTGATCAGCGCGATCAGGGCGATGAAGGCAAGCAGCATCGCGCCGACGTTGAGCGCGAGCTTGAGGCCGTCGGCGGCGCCGGCGGCGGCGGCGTCGATCACATTGGCCGTGGTCTTCTCCACGTTCACCCGCACGCTGCCAAGGGTCTGGGGCTCACCGGTCTCGGGGACCAGGATCTTGGCGATCACGATCGTGGCCGGCGCGGCCATGATGCTGGCGGTGATCAGGTGCTTGGCGTAGACCGCCTGCTGCACCGGATCGTCGCCGCCCAGCAGCAGCACGTAGGCGCCGAGCACACCGCCGGCGATCGTGGCCATGCCGCCGACCATCAGCGTCAGAAGCTCCGACGGCGTCATCCCGGCGATGTAGGGCCGCACCACCAGCGGTGCCTCGGTCTGGCCGATGAAGGCGTTGGCGCACACCGACAGCGTCTCCGCGCCCGACACGCGCATCAGCTTGGTGATCACCCAGGCCATGCCCTGCACGATCTTCTGCATCGCGCCGAGGTGGTAGAGTACGCTCATGAAGCTGGCGAAGAAGATGATCGTCGGCAGCACCTGGAAGGCGAACACGAAGCCGAATTTGGACGGATCGCTGAAGTCGCCGAAGATGAAGCGCGCGCCCTCGGTGGTGAAGCCGAGCAGCTTGACGAAGCCGCTGGAGAGGGTGTCGAACACGCCCGCGCCCCACGGCGTGAGCAGCACGAAGGCCGCGATCGCCAGCTGCAGCGCCAGGCCGATGCCCACCAGCCGCCAGTCCACGCGCGACCTGTGGGTGGAACACAGCCAGGTCAGGCCGATCAGCACCGCAAGGCCGAACGCGCCGAACCCGATCCGCGCCACTGCTTCCATCTGATCCCGTTCCGGCGGCTGACTGACGCGGCAGCCTAGTGCAGGGCGCTGCCTGCGGCAACCGTGCCGCGGCCGGCGCGCGGCGCACCCGCGGTGGCGCGCGAGGGCGCGCCAAGCTCAGGTATCGCGCGCGATCACACGGTTTCGCCCGCTGCGCTTGGCGTCCTGCAGGCGGCGGTCGGCAGCGCCGAGCAGGGCCGAGGCGCTGCCGCCGTCCTGCGGAAAGGCCGCCAGGCCCGCGCTGAAGGTCAGGCCGACCGGCTCGTTGCCGCGGTCGGACGTGAACGGACGTTCGGCGAGGCTGCGCCGGTAGCGGTCGATCCGCTCCCATGCGCTGCCGATCGGGCACAGCAGCACCAGCACGAACTCCTGCCCGCCGATCCGCGCCAGGTGTTCGTCCTCGCCCAGCATCTCGCGCAGGTGGCCCGCAACGTGCCGGATCGCGCGGTCGCCGCCGAGCTGTCCGATCTCCTCGTACACGCGCTTGAAGTGATCGATGTCGACCAGGCCCAGGCTGACGGTGCGGCCGTCGCGCCGCGCGGCCTCGAACATGCGCGGCAGCCGCTGCAGCAGCCAGGCGCGGTTGGGCACGCCGGTGAGGCCGTCGCGGCCGGACATCTCGATCAGGCGCTGCATGCGGTAGACCAGGGCGCTGGTGAGCAGGGTCATCAGCGCCAGCAGCACCAGCCGCTTCCCCTGCGCGGCCGCCGTCACCACGCCGTGGTCGATCGACAGCAGCGGTGCCGGCGCCAGCGCCATCACCGCGGCCACCAGCAGCGTGTACTGCACGATGGCCAGGCTGCCCACGTACAGCGTCAGACGGCCGTCGTTGCGCATCGCGGTGAGGGCGATCGCGAACAGGTAGAAGCACCACGTCCCGACGCTGTTGAGGCTGGCCGCCGGGTCGTGCAGCGCCAGCAGCGCCAGCACGCCGCTGATCACGGTCACGTCGTAGCTGCCGGTGGCGTAGGGCAGCCAGTGGTGGCGACGATGGTTGCGCGCCAGCGCCAGCCAGATCTGCGCCATCAGGTTGACGAACACCGCCACCCCGAGTCCCAGCAGCGTGCGCGTGGTGTCCTCGGCACCGAGCCCCGCAGCCAGCGGCAGTGCCAGCGTCAGCAGCGACAGCAGCGCGCGCACCTTCGCCACCAGCAGTTCGCCGCTGGCGCCGAGTTCGAGCATCACCTCGTCCGGACGCCCGAACAGGGTGGCGAACATGCGCCTGAGGGAGGTGTGTTCCTGCATGCGGTCATCGGCCGGAGGGGTGGGGCGAGGATACTCCGCCGCCCGTCCGGGAATGGCGCGTGTCGCGGTCGCATAGACTGTGCGCGCCCCAGACACCGGAGACGACCATGCGCTATCGCCGCCTCGGAGCCTC
Organism: Luteimonas kalidii; assembly: GCF_029887935.1. Lineage (GTDB taxonomy): Bacteria > Pseudomonadota > Gammaproteobacteria > Xanthomonadales > Xanthomonadaceae > Luteimonas > Luteimonas kalidii. The sequence goes on from NZ_JARXRO010000018.1 coordinate 235,290, forward strand.
CGGCCTGCAGCTGTCGGCGCTGTCGTACGGCGCCTGGTTGACCGCGGGGTCGCGTCTGGGTCGCGGCGAGGCGCGTGAGCTGGTGGCGCTGGCCTGGGACCACGGCATCAATTTCTTCGACAACGCGGAGAATTACGCCCACGGCGAGGCCGAGCGCGTGATCGGCGACGTGATCGCCGACCTGCGCCTGCCGCGCGACGGAATCTGCGTCTCGAGCAAGGTCCGCTTCGGCTCGGTTCCCGATCCGCGCCCGACCCAGGCCGGCCTGTCGCGCAAGCACGTGCGCGATGGCTGCGACGCCGCGCTGCGGCGCCTGCGGGTGGACTACCTCGACCTGTTCTTCTGCCATCGCCCCGACCCGGACACGCCGGTGGAGGAGACCGTCCGCGCGATGGACGATCTGGTCCGCCAGGGCAAGGTGCTGTACTGGGGTACCTCCGAATGGCCCGCGGCGCTGATCCGCGAAGCGATCCACGTCGCGCGCGCGCAGCACCTGCAGCCGCCGACGATGGAGCAGCCGCAGTACAACCTGCTGCACCGCGACCGGGTCGAACTCGAATATGCGCCGCTGTATGCCGAACATGGCCTCGGGACCACCATCTGGTCGCCGCTGGCCTCGGGCCTGCTGAGCGGCAAGTACGATGCCGGCGTGCCGGCCGACGGCCGCCTGGCGCAACCCGGTGCGGGGGTGTCGCTGGAGGGGCCCGAAGGACGCGCGCGGCTGGAGCGGGCGCGCCGCTTCAGCGCCATCGCCGCCGAACTGGGGGTACCACCGGCCCCGCTGGCGATCGCCTGGTGCCTGAGCAATCCGCATGTCTCGAGCGTGGTGCTGGGCGCGACGCGCCCCGCGCAACTGCTTGAAAACCTGGGTGCGCTCGCGCTGTCCGAGCGGTTCGACGAGCAGGTCTGGCGACGGCTCGAAGCGGCCACCCGATAAGCGGCGACGATCGCAGAGGGCCCAGGCTTGACAGACAAATGAGAATCATTAGCATTGTTATTCCCGATTGGCGAGGAGCGCTGCCATGCTGATGAGTCCGGCCACACAGACCTTCCCGAGCCCCACTTCCGATTCCACCCTGTCAGGGCCGGCGCACCCGCACACCCCGTCGCTGGAAATCGACAGCCTGGGCCTGTTGCAGGGCCAGCGCGAGCTGCGCATCCGCCACGGCAACGAGACCTACCGGCTGCGCCATACGCGTAACGACAAGCTGATCCTCACCAAGTAGCGCCGTCCGTCGGCGCGCGTCCGTTCGCGCGCCGCACCGCCCACCAGGCCCCGCAAGCCCGAGGCAAGTCCGCTTGCCCTGACGCCAGCTCCGCCTCCGATCCCGTTTCCGATCGCGAGACCGACCATGCGTCCCACCCTGCTTGCCGCTGCCCTGGCCCTGGCACTGCCGCGCCTGGCCCTGGCCAATCCGGACACCGCCGCCGCTGCGGCGCCCGAGCCTGCCGACCTGGACCGGGTGGTGGTGACCGCGACCCGCACCGAGCGCGCGATCACCGATGTTCCGAACACGGTCGACCGCATCGACCGCGCGCGCATGGACGCGTTGCTGGTGCGCGACCTGAAGGATCTGTTCCGCTATGAGCCCGGCATCACCGTGACCGAGGGCTTCGGCCGCTTCGGCATCGGCGACATCCGCGTGCGCGGACTGGGCGGCAACCGCGTGCGGATCCAGACCGACGGCATCGCGGTGCCGGACGCGTTCTCGATCGGCAGCTTCTCCAACGCCAACCGCAACTTCGTCGACCTCGACACGCTCAAGGCGGTGGAGGTCGTGCGCGGGCCCACCAGCTCGCTCTACGGATCGGACGCGCTGGGCGGCACGGTCTCGTTCATCACCCGCGATCCCGGCGACCTCCTGGCCGACGGCGCGGACACGCACCTGGGGTTCAAGCTCGGCATCGAGGGCGACTGGAACGGGCTGTCCGGCGGCGCGACCGCCGCGTCCGCTGGCGAGCGCTGGTCGGGCCTGGTGGCGGTACATCATCGCCAGGGCCAGGAGACGGAGAACATGGGCGAGGTTGGCGGCACCGGCAGCGCGCGCACGCGGCCGAACCCGCAGCAGCGCGACGGTCGCAGCGTGCTGGCCAAGCTGCTGTACGCGCCGGACGCGCGGCAGCGGGTCCGGCTGACGGTCGAAGGCAACGAGGACGATGCCGACACCGACCTGCTGACCGCCCGGGGCGTCCAGGCCCTCACCGGCGCGGACAATACCCGCGTGGCCGCCCGCGACCATCAGAGTCGCACGCGCGTCGCGCTGACCCACGAGGTGGACGACGCCGGTGGCGGCTTCGCCGATGCGTTCGACTGGCAGGCCTACGTGCAGGACAGCCGTACCACGCAGTACACGATCGAGGAGCGCACGCTGCCCGCGCCCACGCTGCGCGACATCCGCGAACGCAGCTTCGAGTTCGAGCAGCGGGTGGTCGGCCTGCAGGCGAACATGCGCAAGGCGTTGGACGCCGGCCGCGCGCGACACGAACTCGCCTGGGGCGTCGACCTGTCGCGCACCGATACCGCGCAGCGGCGCGACGGCCTGCGCAGCTTTCCCCTCACCGGTAGTTCGACCCCGAGCATGCCGCCGGACGATTTCCCGGTGCGCGATTTCCCGCTCAGCGAGACCACCAGCGCGGCGATGTACGTGCAGGACGAGATCGCCTTCGCCGATGGCCGCTTCCGCCTGGTGCCCGGATTGCGCGTCGACCACTACCGGCTGCAGCCGGAACTCGACCCGATCTTCGCCGGCGACAATCCGGGCGTGGCGGTCGTCGATCTGACCGAGACCAGTGTGTCGCCGAAGCTCGGCATGGTCCGGCACCTGGGCGATGCGTGGTCGCTGTTCGGCGGTTACGCGCGCGGCTTCCGCGCGCCGCCCTATGCCGACGTCAACATCGGTTTCACCAACGTGATGTTCGGTTACACCGCCATCGCCAATCCAGGTCTCCGGCCCGAGACCAGCGACGGGCTCGAGCTGGGCGTGCGGTTCTCCACCGACATCGCGTACGCCAGCCTCGCGGCGTATCACAACCGCTACGAGGACTTCATCGAGTCGTTTTCGTTCGTCGGGACGAATCCCGGCGACCTGATGGTGTTCCAGTCGGTCAACGTCGCCCGCGCGCGAATCCAGGGCGTCGAATTCAAGGGCGGCGTGGACCTCGGCGCGCTGTCGCAGGACTGGGACGGATGGTCGCTGCGGGCCGCGGCGGCGTGGTCGCGCGGCGACGACCGCAGCGCCGGCGTGCCGCTGGAATCGGTCGACCCGCTGACCGCGAGCTTCGGCATCGCATTCGACGCGCACGACTGGGGCATGGAGCTCGCCGGCCGCTTCGCCGGTCGCCGCGATCGCCTGCCGCCGGCGCCGGAAGCAAGCGCCGAATATTTCGAAAGCCCCGGCCATGGCGTGCTCGACCTGTTCGCGCACTGGAATTTCGCGTCCGGCGCAAGCTTCAACGCCGGCGTATTCAACCTCACCGACCGCATGTACTGGCCCGCCGGTGGCATCGCCCTGGTGGGCGCCGACAGCGCCACCCTCGATCGCTACACCGCGCCGGGTCGCCACGTGGGCGCGAGTCTGTCGGTGTCCTGGTGAGGCGATGAGCCCTCCGGACGCCATCGCGGACGCGGCAGCCGGTGCGATGCGCCTGCCGACGCCGGCCCAGCTCGCGCGGCTGGGCACCGTGCTGTGCCTGTATCCCTCCGGAGCGGGCGGCGAACTCGGCGGATGGTTGCGGGCGCAGCGCGCCGAGGTCGGCGTGTCGTTGCACAGCGACGGCCCGGAGGAATGCCTCGTCTTCCAGGACAGTGCCGGCGACTGCTGCTGGAAGCTGTGTCTGCTGCCCGACAGCGATTTCCTCGCCTGGGAGCGACTGGTGTCGCGGCTGCCGACGCAGGCACGGGCCGAGGTCGATCCTGCCGCGGGCATCGGCGAGCGGCTGCTGCAGCGGCTGGCCGGCCGGCTGCGCAGCGGTGGCTGGCAGGGCAGCGTACTGCGCCTGCATGCGCTGGCCGTGGGCGGTAGTGCTGCGCCGCACGTGCTCGCGGCGACCCTGGCGCCGGTGTCGCCGACCGGCGCAGCGGCCGCGCGCGCGATCGCCCGCCGCGCCGGCGCCGATGCCACGGCGCTGGTCGACGACTGCTGCTGCCTGCGTACCGCCGGGCTCGCTGCCCGTGTCGCCCCCGCCGCGTCGGACCGCGCGACGCGCCCGGTGCGCCACCCGTCCTTCTCTCCTTCCCGACCCAGGACGCACGCATGACCCTGCACGCCACCCTGCTGCTGCTCGCCATCGCCACCACCGCCGCGCCCGCGCAGCAGGCGCGCCCGCCCGTCGACCTCGACGCCGACCGCAAGGCGATCCTCGCGATGCAGGGCGAGTACACGATCGACTTCGCGTTCGACGAGACGGTACTGCTGGCGCCGGGTTACGAACGCGCCCCGGCGCAGCGCAGCGGCGGCGACGAGGTCGTGATCGTGGTGGAGGACACCCCGCACAGGATCGTGCTCCAGCACATCCTGGTCGAGCAGAAGAGCGGCCACGTCACCAAGCACTGGCGCCAGGACTGGACCTTCGAGGCGCCCCGGCGCTGGGAGTTCGTCGCCGACCAGACCTGGCGCATGCGCGAGCTTCCCGCCGAACTCACCACCGGGGCCTGGACCCAGTGCGTGTACGAGGTCAGCGACGCGCCGCGCTACTGCGGCACCGGCCGCTGGAACCACCGCTACGGCGTGGCCACGTGGACGTCCGACCGCACCTGGCGCCCGCTGCCGAGGCGCGAGTACACCAAACGCGACGACTACAACGCGATGAACGTGGAGAACCGCCACACCATCGTTCCCGGCGGCTGGACCCACGAGCAGGACAACACCAAGGCCGTGCGCCGTGCAGACGGAAGCACCGAGCGCACCGTCGCGCGCGAAACCGGCTTCAACGACTACGTGCGCACCGGGGCGCTGGACTTCCAGCCCGCCTACGACTACTGGAATGCGACGCGCGACTACTGGGCGCGCGTGCGCGCGCGCTGGGACGCGGCGCTGGGACATCCCGACGGGCTGCGGCTGAAGACCGACGTGGACGGGATGGCGATGATCGTCCCGCTGTTCACCCAGGCAGGCGAGGTGCAGGACGGACAGCCGGTCGACGACGCCCGGATCGACGCCGTCTTCGCCGAGTGGGTGGAGCCGGCGGCCTCGCCCTGATCGCGCGGGGCCGCGACGGTCACGACACTGCGCCCGGCCGGCCGCGGCGCTGCGCGACCGCGACCACGTCCTCGACCATGAAGGCCGTGCCGGCATCGACGCCGGCCACCGCGGGCGGTGCCGGTGGACGTGGCGGTGCGGGGGGCGCTGCAGGCGGAGCGGGCGCGCGCGACGTGGGCGGGGACGGAGGGGCAGGGGGCGCGGGCGGTGCGGGTGGCGCCGGCCATGCCGATCGCGGCACCGAGATGCGCGCCTGGCCGGGCGTGCGCTCGCGCAGGTAGTCGATCGCCACGCGCTCCCCGGCCTTGCGCCCGCGCAGCCGCGCCATCACCTCGCGCGGCGTGGCCACGTCCTGGCCGTCGACGCGCCGGATCACGTCGCCGGTCTGCAGTCCGTCCAGTTCGCCGGTCGACAGCACCAGCACACCGCGATCGGTGCCGAAGTAGCGTCCGAGCTGCGGATCGACCGCCGCCAGGTTCAACCCGTGCCAGCGGAATGCGGACGCCAGTCGGGGCGCGTTGCAGTCGGTCCCCTTGCAGCCGGCACCGTCGCGGCTGATGCGGATGATTTCGCGGCGCACGTCGGGCGCGATGCCGGGCACCGACTCCAGCGCCAGCAGCCCCGCATCGAGCCCTTCCATCGCCGAGGACAGCGAGCGCTCGAGTTCTGCCTGGTCGATCCATTCGAACCGGCCACCGTCACCGGTGGCGAACGCGAACGCGCGCGAGTTGGCGCGTGGGGTGGCCTTGACACTTGCTTTGCGGCCGTCGCGTTCGTAGCCAAGGGTGAAGGCGCGATCGGTGCGTGCATCGGCGAGCAGCTTGCGCACATTGGCCAGGCGCAGTTCGCCGGTGCTGCCGAGGATCGCCACGCCGTCGACCGACAGCAGCCTGTCGCCGGCCCGCAGCCCGGCCCGTGCGGCAGCACCATCGGGCGTGACCCCGGTGATGCGCACGCCGCTGCCGTCGTCACCGTCCAGCAGCACGCCCAGCACGGGACGCGCGTGCGCCCTGCCGGCGTGGCGGGCGGCCACCATCGCCTCGCTCCCCTGCTCGCGCGCGAGTTCCGCGACCCGCGCGGCAGCACGTCGCAGTTCCTCGCGCGCCTGCGCCAGTTCGCGCGCGGCGGCGGCATCGTGAGTCGGTGTCGGTGTCGGTGTCGGTGTCGCGGCAGGCGCGGACGCGGGCTGCGCGCCGTAGGCGGGCAGGGGGCCGGCCAGCAGCGCGGCGAGCGCGGCGGTCAGCAGGATGGGCGTCTTGCGTGTCATGGGAATCCCTCGTGGTGGAGCGGGTTCAGTCGACGGCGACCAGCGCCGCGTCGTAACGGGTGCCCTGCGCGGCGAGCCAGCGACGGTTGCTCTCGAAGCCGGTCATCGCGCGCAGGCCATCGACGCGCTGCTGCCACAGGGCGCGCTGGGCGTCGAGCGACAGCCCGGGCTGCACCAGTGCGGCATCGATCGCGGCCAGTTCGTCGTCCATCTGCCCGGCCAGCACGGCCGCGGTGGCGCTGGACACGCGCTCGTCGCGCGCGAACGCCAGCAGCGATTCCAGGCGCGCGGACTCGGCCTGGAGCTGCGCGAGTGCGTCGTCGGCGGGCTGCGCGTTCGGGGCGATGCGGTCGGCGCTGCGATCGGCGCTTGCCGGGGACGCAGGCGACGGCGGGGTCGCCTCGCGGCCGGGCGGCTGCAGTCGCCAGGGCAGGGCGATGGCCAGCATCAGGACCGCGGCGCTCGCCAGCCACAGCGGCCAGCGTGGCCGTCGGCGGGCGTCGAGTCGCGCCGTCACCGCCTGCCAGCCGCCGGGCGGCGGCGCCTCGGGCGGCAACGCGGCGAAGGCCTGCGCCCAGTCGCGCACGGGATGCGGATCGGAAGGACGTTCAGGCATGGGCGGATTCCTCCATCAGCCTGGGATCGGGTTCGAGCAGGGCGCGCAGGCGGCGGGTGCCGCGTGCGAGCTGGGATTTCGAGAAACTCGTGGTGCGTTCCATCAGTGCCGCGATCTCCTCGTGGGTGTAGCCCTCGGCGTGGTACAGCCACAGCACGCTGCGGGTGGTGGGGTGCAGGACCGCCAGCGCACGCTGCAGCGCGGCGGCGTCGGCCGCGGCGGGCGGCGGCGGGGCGCGGTCGTCCTCGCGCTCGTCCAGCAACGGGTCGTGGGCCTCGGGCTGCTGCTTCGCCTTGCGCAGCCGCATCAGCGCCTCGTTGACCGCGATCTGCCGCAGCCAGCCCCAGAACGGGCTGTCGCCGCGGAAATGGCCGATCCGGTCGATCACCTTGAGCATCGTGTCCTGCAGCACTTCGGACGCCTCCTCGCGGTCGCCGCAGATCCGCAGCGCCAGCGTGTACACCGGCCGCTCGAACCAGCGGTAGACCTGTTCGAACGCCGCCCGCTCGCCGGCGCGCGCGCGGTCCAGCAGCGCCCGGGGCACCTCGATGGCGAAGCTCGACGATGGCCGGGGTTCTGGCGGCATTCCCAAGTGTGGATGCGGGGGCGGGGCGGATGGTCGCAGCCAGGTCACATCCGGCCTCCGCGCCGGGTCCGGGACCTATACTCGGATCCACATCTGAAGGAGGGGGTTCCCATGGGCGGAGGCATGTTCCTGACCGCGGTACTGCTGGTGGCGGGCATCATCATCCTGTTCAAGACCGTGCGCATGGTCCCGCAGGGCTACGAGTGGACGGTCGAGCGCTTCGGCAAGTACACGCACACCATGGGGCCGGGCCTGCACTTCCTGGTTCCGGTGGTCTACGGGGTGGGACGCAAGGTCAACATGATGGAGCAGGTGCTGGACGTGCCCAGCCAGGAAGTCATCACCAAGGACAACGCGGTGGTGAAGGTCGATGGCGTGGTGTTCTTCCAGGTGCTGGATGCGGCCAAGGCGGCGTACGAGGTGTCGAACCTCGAGGTGGCCTCGATCGCGCTGGTGCAGACCAACATCCGGACCGTGATCGGTTCGATGGACCTGGACGAGTCGCTGTCCAACCGCGAGACGATCAACGCGCAGTTGCTCAACGTGGTCGACCAGGCGACCAACCCCTGGGGCATCAAGGTCACCCGGATCGAGATCCGCGACATCCAGCCGCCGCGCGACCTGGTCGACTCGATGGCGCGGCAGATGAAGGCCGAGCGCGAACGGCGCGCGGTGATCCTGGAGGCAGAAGGCCATCGCCAGTCGGCGATCCTGCGCGCGGAAGGCGAGAAGCAGGCCGCGATCCTGGAGGCCGAAGGCGAGAAGGAAGCCGCGTTCCGCGAGGCGGAGGCGCGCGAACGCCTGGCCGAAGCGGAGGCCAAGGCGACCCAGATGGTGTCCGACGCGATCGCGCAGGGCGACGTGCAGGCGATCAACTACTTCGTCGCGCAGAAGTACGTCGAGGCGTTCGAGAAGCTGGCCACGGCGCCGAACCAGAAATTCGTGCTGATGCCGATGGAGGCCAGCGGCCTGATCGGCTCGATCGGTGGCATTGCCGAGCTGGCGCGGCAGGCGCTGGGCAACCCGCAACCGGCGGCGCGCGACGGCAATCCGCCGCCGCCGTCACGCGCCAGCTTCCCGACCGGAGGCTGAGCCATGGACCTGCGCTGGGACGTGGTGGCATGGGGTGCGGTCGCGCTGCTGCTGTTCGCGGCCGAGGCACTGGTCCCAGGCGCCTTCATGCTGTGGATGGGTTTCGCCGCCGTGGTCGTGTTCCTCGGCGTGCTGCTGGTTCCCGGGATTCCGCTGCTGGCGCAGGTGACGGCCTTCATCGTGCTCAGCTTCGTGTCGATCCAGGTCTACCGCAAGTTCGTGCGCGGCAGCGGGCGCGAACGCGAGAGCGACCACCCCCACCTCAACCGGCGCGCGTTCCAGCACGTGGGCCGGGTGGTGGCGCTGGAGCAGGGCATCGTCGCCGGTCGTGGCCGGGTCAAGATCGGCGATGCCTTCTGGGTGGTGCAGGGCCCGGACCTGCCCACCGGCACACCGGTGCGCGTGGTCGGCACCGACGGGATCGTGCTCCAGGTCGAGGGCGCGGCCTGATCGCGTCCGTGCCTGGGCGCTGGCTGCAGGCGTTGAGCGCGGTCGCACGACGACCCGGTGATGGCCAGCGTGATCGTGCCTGGCCGACACCCGCGCGGCACCGGTCCGCGATTGTGTAACAGGCGCCGCGGTCGCTAGCGTTGCCCGCATGGGACACGACCACCACGGCCACGCGCACGAACACGCCAGCGCCGCGAGCATCCGCCACGAGAAGCCGCTGTGGTGGGCGCTGGCGCTGATCGCCGCGTTCGCGGGCGTCGAGGTGGTGGCCGCCTTCGCCACCAACAGCCTGGCGCTGCTGTCGGACGCGGTGCACATGGTCACCGATGCGTTCGCGCTCGGCGTGGCCCTCGTTGCGGTGCGGCTCGGCCGGCGCCCGCCCGATGCGCGGCGCAGTTTCGGCTACGTGCGCGCCGAGGCGATGGGCGCACTGCTCAACGGCCTGCTGCTGCTGGTGCTGTCGGGCTACATCCTGTGGGAAGCGGTGCACCGGTTCCTGCAGCCGCCCGCGGTGGCGTCGCTGGGCATGCTGGTGGTGGGCGTGGCGGGGCTGCTGGTGAACCTGGTCGCGATGCAGCTGCTCAAGGCCGGCAGCGACGAGAGCCTGAACGTCAAGGGCGCCTACCTCGAGGTCTGGGCGGACATGCTCGGTTCGGTCGGTGTGATCGTCGGCGCGCTGGTGATCCAGGTCACCGGCTGGCGCCTGGTCGATCCCCTGATCGCGGTCGCGCTCGGGCTGTGGGTGCTGCCGCGCGCGATCGCGCTCGTGCGCCAGGCCGGCAACGTGCTGATGATGGGGGTGCCCGACGGGATCGAACTGACGCAGGTGCGCGCCGCACTCGCCGAACTGCCGGGCGTGGACGATGTGCACGACCTGCACGTGTGGTCGCTGGCCTCGCGCCAGGCCGCGATGAGCGCGCATCTGGTGGTCGACGGAAGCGTCGACGCGCGCGCGCTGCGTCATGTCGCCGGCGAAGTCCTGGCCCACCGCTTCGGCATCGGCCACGCCACCCTGCAGGTGGAGGGCCAGGGCTGCCATGGCCCCGACTGCGGTGCGGGACGGCTGCAGGCGGGGGCGCACCACCACTGAGCGCGGCGCGCGGAATCGTCGCGTGGGGTGATCTGGGATAATCCGCGCATCGCCCTGACGGACCTGCGCCATGACCCGCAAGACCATCCTCAACGACAGCCATCGCGCGCTCGGCGCGCGCATGGTCGACTTCGGCGGCTGGGACATGCCGATCCACTACGGTTCGCAGATCGAGGAGCATCACCAGGTGCGGCGCGACGCGGGCATGTTCGACGTCAGCCACATGACCGTGGTCGACCTGCAGGGCGCGCAGGCGCGCGACTTCCTGCGCCGGCTGCTGGCGAACTCGGTCGACAGGCTCAAGCGCCCGGGCAAGGCGCTCTACACCTGCATGCTGAACGAGCGCGGCGGGGTGATCGACGATCTGATCGTCTACTTCCGCGGCGACGAGGCGTACCGCCTGGTGGTCAACGCCGCCACCCGCGAGAAGGACCTGGCCTGGATCACGGAACAGGCCACGCCATTCGCGGTCGAGGTGCGCGAGCGCCCCGAGCTGTCGATGATCGCGGTCCAGGGGCCGGCCGCGCGCGAGCGGGTGCTGGGCCTGCTCGACGAGGGGGACGCGGCGAAGGTCGCCGGCGTGGGCAAGTTCGCCGCGGTCGAACTGGCGGGCATGCCGTTCGGCGACCTGTTCGTCGCCCGTACCGGCTACACCGGCGAGGACGGCTTCGAACTGGTCGCGTCCGAGTCCGGCGCGGTCGCGCTGTGGGACGCGCTGCTGCGCGCGGGGGTGAAGCCCGCCGGCCTCGGCGCGCGCGACACCCTGCGCCTGGAAGCGGGGATGGCCCTGTACGGCCAGGACATGGACGAGACCGTCACGCCCTACGAGGCCGCACTGGGCTGGACCGTCTCGCTCGACGCGGACCGCGCGTTCAACGGACGCGAGGTGCTGGAGGCGCAGCAGCGCGATGGTGCGCCGCGACAGATGATCGGCCTGGTGATGGAGGACAAGGGCGTGCTCCGTCACGGCCAGCCGGTGCGCACCACGCCCGGCGACGGCGAGATCCTCTCGGGCACGTTCTCGCCCACGCTCGGCAAGGCGATCGCCTTCGCGCGGGTGCCGGCCGGCGACCTGTCGGACGGGGTGCGCGTGGACATCCGCGGGCGCGAGGTTCCGGTCCGGGTGGTGAAGTTCCCCTTCGTCCGCGACGGCAAGCCTGCCTGACCGCGCGATCCTTTCGCGGGCGCTTGCGGCGCGCCGCCCGTGCTTCGCTACACTAGCCGCACCTTCCCCAGAACCCGCACGATCCGGAGACCAGCATGAGCGAGATCCCTGGCGACCTGAAGTTCATGAAGTCACACGAATGGGCCCGCGTCGAAGGCGACGGCAAGGTCACCATCGGCATTTCCGACCACGCCCAGGGGCTGCTCGGCGACCTGGTCTACGTCGAACTGCCCGCCGTCGGCGACAGCATCGAGGCGGGCAACGCCTGTGCGGTGGTGGAGTCGGTCAAGGCCGCGTCCGACGTGTACGCCCCGGTTTCGGGCACCGTCACCTCGGTCAACGCCGCGCTCGCCGACAAGCCCGAGACGATCAACGAGGACGCCTACGGCGAGGGCTGGCTGTTCGTGGTCGAGACCAGCGAGCCGGACCAGCTCAACGAGCTGCTCGATCCGGACGACTACGCCGACCTGCTCGAGGAAGACGAGCACTGATCCGCCTGCGGCGGACGCGATGCGTCCGCCGCCTGTCGTGGATGGCGCGACGCCCGTCCACGACCTCCGCCCGCATCCTGCCGGCGCGACTCCCCAGCTTCGATTCCACCTCCGCCGACGCGTGCCGAACACGTCCGCGTGCAGCGTCGACGACCTGCTTCGATGCCTCGTGCGGGCACGTCCGCGGCATGCGCGCGGGCGGAAAAGTTTGCGCACTTTCCGCGCAATCGGGTTTGTGCGGCGCGCGAAAGCGGCCTGGCGTCAAGCCCGGGTGACGACCGGAAACGAGGTCCGCGCACGCGTCGCGCGGGCATGCCGACACGGTGTCCTCGAGGCGCCGTCGACGATGCGCGCGTGCGATTGATTTTCAAAACACGCTTGTTTTCCGCGCTTTGATCGAACGCGACGCGACGGCACCGGACGCACGCGGTGCGCAGCGATGCGCCGCGCGCGGCAACTCTCGCGTTGCGTTCGGGTCGGGACGTCGACGCCGGCCCGCAAATTTTTTCGCGGCGGGTGTTGACAGTTGAAAAAACCGTGATTAGGTTTCGCCCCAACAGACGGTTGCCACAGAATCGAGTGAGTCAGCACACGACGAAAACGCGCAGCAAACAAAAGACCTCCGCCCCGGACTTCTACAAGGTGGATGCAGGCACCGTCTCCGCTGCGAAAACCACAGACCTCCAGATCCGACACCTGCGACGCTCCGGGCCGCAGGTGTTTTCGTATCACCGGGACCGCGAATCCCCGATCGCGTCGTCCCTGCCGAATCCGTTCCAGCGCGCGTCGCGCGCCGGCGGTTGTGTGCGGGTCCGATACCCGCGCGCTGCTTGAACTGGGCAGTTGTAGAGCAAGTCCACTGACGAGGAGAGCCATCCCATGGCCGCGAAGAAAGCTGCGAAGAAGAAGGTCGCCAAGAAGGCGACCAGGAAACCTGCGAAGAAGGCCGCCACCAAGAAGGTCGCCAAGAAGAAGGTCGCCAAGAAGAAGGTAGCCAAGAAGGCTGCCGCCAGGAAGACCGCGAAGAAGGCGACCAAGAAGACCGCCAAGCGTCCTGCGAAGAAGGCCGCGAAGAAGAAGGTCGCGAAGAAGGCTGCCAAGAAGACCACCAAGAAGGCTGCCAAGAAGAAGGTCGCGAAGAAGAAGGTCGCCAAGAAGACTGCCAAGCGTCCTGCGAAGAAGGCCGCGAAGAAGTCCGCCAAGAAGGCGACCAAGAAGACCGCGAAGAAGTCGGCCACCAAGAAGCCGGCGCGCAAGGCAACCAAGAAGAAGGCCAAGAAGGCCAGCAAGCGGGGTTCGGCCGTGGCGATGCCGCCGATGCCGACGCCGCTCATCTAAGACAACCCGATTCGCCGTAAACCGAGGCTCCTTCTCCGCACGCCCAGGCGGAGAGGGAGTTTTTTTATGGGGCCCGCGGGCCCGGCGCGGTGGCGCGGCGACCGCCGACGCGTCCCTTCCGGCATCCGGGGCCGGGCGCGCGCATCAGGTCACTGGTTCAGGACAGCAGGACCGCAGGACCGATGCCATCGCGCGCGTGTCGTCGGCGCGGGGCAGGACTGCCGGATGATGCTCGCCGCCTACTGCGGTTGCGCGTCGGCTTCGCCGGACTGCGGTCCGCCGGTCGACGGCGAAGCAGCGTCGTCGGACGCGTAGAGGCTCTCGAGGTTCGGGTCGACGTCCAGCCACTGGTGCGACGGCAACCCGATCGCCCGATCGAGGATCGTCGGCAGCATGCCCGACGGCAGCGAACTGTTGCTGTTCCACAGCACCACCACGCCGAGGTCGCGCTCGGGCAGCATCGCCATCAGGCCGCGATAGCCCTGTACGGCGCCGCCGTGGAAGACCAGGCGGTGCCCCGAATAGTCGTAGATGCGCCAGCCCAGGCCGTAGCCGGCGGCGTTGAGGCGCTGGCGCCGCCAGGAGGCGCCACGGATCTCGCCGGGCGTGCCCACGATCGGCGACTGCAGCGTCGCCAGCAGCGGCGCCGGGAGCACGTCCGGACGACGGCCGCCCTGCGCGAGCAGCCACTGCGCCATGTCGCTGATGCTGGCGTTGACACCCGCCGCCGGCGCCAGGCGATAGTAGGTGGGCTTGGGCATCACCGACTTCCAGCCGCCGCCGGCTCGCACGTGCGGCCTGGCCCAGCGGGCGCTGGCGGTGATGCCGTCGAGGCCGAGGCTGGCGTCGTTCATGCCCAGCGGCTTGAAGATGCGCCGCGTCACCGCTTCGCTGTAGAACTGACCGCTGGCGGCGAACACCACGTCGCCGACCAGGCTGAAAGCCACGTTCTGGTAGCCGTAGCACTGGCCGGGCGCGCACGCCATCGGCGCGGCCGCGAAGCGCTGCACCAGGCTGTGGTACTCGGCATTGGCCTCGATGTCGCGGTCGTAGGTATGGTGGCGCAGCCCCACGCGGTGGCTGAGTACGTCGGCGACGGTCAGGCGCTGCGCCGCCGCGGGATCGGCGAAGCTCAGGCTCGGCATGAAGTCGGCCACCCGGCTGTCCCAGCGCAGCGCGCCTTCGGACACCAGCATCCCGGTCAGGGTGCCGGCGAAGGATTTCGAGAGCGAAGCCAGGCGGAACACGGTGTGGGCGTCGACCGGTTCGGCATGCGAGACGTCGGTGATGCCGTAGCCGCGCGCGCTGAGCACCTTGCCGTCGTGCACGATCGCCATCGCCAGGCCCGGCACGCGCTGGTTGGCGACCAGGTCCTGGGCCATCGCCTCGAACACGCGCACGTCGAAGCCCTCGGCCAGCGGCATGCGCGGAATCTCGGCCGGCAGCGGGACGGGGCGGTCGGACGGCGTCGCCGGGATGATCGGTACGGGTGTCACATCCGCCGCGGCGGCGGCGTCCCGGTTCCAGGCCAACGGAGTCTGGGCAGTACTCGACAGCGTGATCGCGGACAGCATCCCGACCAGCAATGCGCGCCCGAGGCGTGGGCGGCGGGGTCGATGGAGGTTCGCTTTCATCGGGACTGCCCCCTGCGTATGCTCTCGCTGCAGGCGATCATAGGCGCCTGCTTCTTGAATTGCATGAACAAGGGGAGGAATCACGGTGAGTGGATTGATTCTGCTGGTGATCGTGATCGGCATCGTCGTGCTGCTCGGCGGCTGGGCGATCGGCATCTACAACGGTCTGGTGACCGCCCGCAACGCGTTCAAGAACGCCTTCGCGCAGATCGACGTGCAGCTGCAGCGACGTTTCGACCTGATTCCGAACCTGGTCGAGACCGCCAAGGGCTACCTCTCGCACGAGCGCGGCACGCTGGAGGCGGTGACCGCGGCCCGGACCGCCGCCCAGTCGGGGCTCGCGGCGGCCAAGGCCAGCCCGGGCGACCCGGCGGCGATGGCCGAACTGTCGCAGGCGCAGGGCGCGCTCAATGGCGCGCTGGGACGGCTGATGGTGGTGGTCGAGGCCTACCCCGACCTCAAGGCCAACCAGAACATGATGCAGCTCACCGAAGAGCTGACCAGCACCGAGAACAAGGTCGCGTTCGCGCGCCAGGCCTACAACGACTCGGTGATGACCTACAACAACAAGCGCGAGGTGTTCCCCTCGAGCGTGGTCGCCGGCATGTTCAACTTCGCCCCGGCCGCGCTGCTGGAGATCCCGGCCGACACGCCGGAAGTGCGCGAAGCGCCGAAGGTGCAGTTCTGAGGCGCCGTGGTTCGCGATGACCGGCCTGCGGCGGTCGTGACCCGCGCGGGGCTGCCGGCTCGAAGGGGCCGCCGCGGTCGCGGTCCGGCCGCACCCGGGGGGCGGGCCGAGCGGCGCACCCGCGCACCGCACCCGTGTCACGCACCCACGTCAGCACAACCGCACGACGCGACGGTCCGATGAACTTCTTCGAACGCCAGGCTCGGGCGAAGCGCAACACCACCCGGCTGGTGGTGCTGTTCGCGCTGGCGGTGGCCGGCATCGTGGTGGCGATCGACCTCGGCGTACTGCTGGTGTTCGGCGGCGATCCGGCACTGCTGGTGGCCTCGACCCTGCTCGCGCTGGGCGTGATCGGGATCGGCTCGCTGTACCGGACCGCCTCGCTGCGCGGCGGCGGCGAACCGGTGGCGCAGCAGCTCGGCGGCGTGCCGGTGCCGGAGGACACCACCGACCTGCACCTGCGCCGGCTGCGCAACGTGGTCGAGGAGATGTCGATCGCCTCGGGCGTTCCGGTGCCCAGGATCTACGTGCTCGAACACGAACCTGGCATCAATGCCTTCGCCGCGGGCTATTCGCCCTCCGACGCGGTGATCGCCGTGACCCGTGGCGCGCTGGACCGGCTCAACCGCGACGAACTGCAGGGCGTGGTCGCGCACGAGTACAGCCACATTCTCAACGGCGACATGCGGCTGAACATCCGCCTGATCGGAGTGCTGTTCGGGATCCTCATGCTCGGGCTGATCGGGCGCAAGATCCTGCAGCACGGCGGCGCCGTGCGCGGCCGCGACGCGATGCCGGTGCTGCTCGGCGCGCTGCTCGCGCTGGCGGTGGGCTACATCGGCCTGTTCTTCGGACGCATGATCAAGGCCAGCGTCAGCCGCAGCCGCGAGGTGCTCGCCGATGCCTCCGCGGTGCAGTTCACGCGCCAGACCGCGGGCCTGGCGGGCGCGCTGAAGAAGATCGGCGGCCTGCACGACGGCTCGCGCCTGGGCGAACGCGCCGAGGCCGAGGAAGTGAGCCACATGCTGTTCGGCGACGGGACCGGACTCAGCGGACTGTTCGCGACCCACCCGCCGCTGCTCAAGCGGATCCAGGCGCTGGAGCCGGGCTTCAGGGCGGAGGGGCTGGAGCGCCTGAAGGCGCAATGGCTGGCTGCGCCGCCGAGCGGACTCGACGAGGACCTGCAGCTGGGGCTTGCGTCCGCCGGCCACGCGGCGCTGCCCGACACGTCGATGCGGATCGACGTGACCGCACCGATGGTCGCGTCCCAGGTCGGCGATCCGAAGGAAGACGACTACCGCCGCGCGGATACGATCGTGGCCACGCTCCCGCAGGAACTGCGCACGCTCGCGTCGCGCCGCGACGGCGCCGCGCCGCTGCTGCTGGCGCTGCTGCTGACCGACGACGATGTCGTGGCCGATCGCCAGCGCAGCGAGATCATCGCGCGCATGGGCCTGCCCGCCGCGGTCGAAGCGCGTCGCCTGCGCGACGAGGCCCTGCGCGGCCTGCACCCAATGCTGCGCCTGCCGCTGGCGGGGCTGGCGTTCCCGGCCCTGCGCCTGCGGCCGCGACCGGAGCTGGCGACCTTCCTCGACACCGTGCACGCGGTGGTGCATGCCGACGGCCAGGTTTCGCTGTTCGAATACTGTCTGGGGCGGCTGCTGGAAGTGCAGCTGCGCGAAACCCTGGATCCGGCCCGCTATGCGCGTTTCGGGCGCCGCAAGCCGGGCAACGTGCGCCAGGAATTCGCGACCCTGCTGGCGGTGGTCGCACATTGCGGCAATCCGTCCGATCCGGACCAGGCGCGCCGCGCCTACCTGGCCGGCATGCAGCGCGTGCTGCCGCGCGACCACCTGCCCTATGCCCCGCCTGCCGAAGGCGTGCTGGCGCTCGATGCGGTGTGGGAACCGCTCGATGCGCTCGATCCGCTGGCCAAGGAACTGGCGGTGGAGGCGATCACCGACGCGGTCTCGCACGATGGCCGCGTGTCGGTGGCCGAGGCCGAACTGCTGCGTACGATCTGCGGGGTGCTGCACTGCCCGCTGCCGCCGATGCTGGAGCGCGGCTGAGGTCCGCCAGGTCCCGCGTGCGGCTGCAGCGTGGCGAAGGCAGCGGACGGCACGCCCGCGCCGCTGCGTTCCGCGCCTATCACGTTGACGCGGCTTCGACGTGGACGACCGCGTTGGGCGCACGCCGGCTTGCCGCCGGCGGAGTGTCCCGCGCGTCAGTCGACGCCGGTCTGGGTCGCGTCGACCTTGCCAGGGCTGTAGACGATCTCCACCACGTGTGCGGCATGGTCGTCCTTCAGCGCGATGACGAAGCCTTCCTGCTCGACGCCGTCCACCACCAGTCCGCGGGGCCGACTGCCTGACGGCTGCTGCAGGACGCGGATGCGGTACACCGTGTCGCCGTAGCGGTAGCGCAGGGCGTATTCCGGCCAGCCTGCGGGAATGCAGGGCGCGATCCGCAACGTGTCGCCCCGACGCTGCAGGCCGAGCAGGGACTCGACGATCAGGCGGTACATCCACCCGGCCGATCCGGTGTACCAGCTCCATCCGCCGCGACCCACGTGTGGCGCCACCGCGTAGACGTCGGCGGCGACCACGTAGGGCTCGACCTTGTACACAGCGACCGCCCCGGCATCGCGCGCATGGTTCACCGGGTTGATCATGCCCAGCAGTTCCCAGGCCTTCGCGCTGTCGCCCTGGTGGGCGAAGGCCATCGTCGCCCAGATCGCGGCGTGGGTGTACTGGCCCCCGTTCTCGCGCACGCCGGGCACGTAGCCGCGGATGTAGCCGGGATCCTGCGCGGTGGTGTCGAACGGCGGGTCGAGCAGCTGGATCAGCCGGGCGTCGCGGCGCACCAGGTGTTTGTCCAGCGAGGCCAGCGCCTGTCGCGTGCGGTCGGGCGCGCCCGCGCCCGAGAGCACCGACCAGCTCTGCGCGATCGAGTCGATGTTGCACTCGTCGCTCTCGGTCGACCCCAGCGGCGCGCCGTTGTCGAACCAGGCGCGCCGGTACCAGGCGCCGTCCCAGGCATGGGTCTCGAGGTTCTGGCGCAGGCGCTCCGCGGCCTCCAGGCAGAGTTCGGCGAAGGCATGGTCGTTGCGCGCACGCGCGAGCGGGCTGAACCGCCCGAGCGCGTCGTACAGGAAGAAGCCCAGCCACACGCTCTCGCCCTGGCCGCGTTCGCCGACCCGGTTCATGCCGTCGTTCCAGTCGCCGGTGGCGATCAGCGGCAGGCCGCGTTCGCCCAGCAGGCGCAGCCCACGCTGCAGCGAACGCACGCAATGCCGGTACAGGTTCTCGCTCAGCCCCGAACGCGTGGGCAGATCGTAGTACGACTCCTCGTCGGGGTTGACCTGCCGACCCTCGATATACGGCACCCGCTCGTCGAGTACGCCGGCGTCGCCGGTGACCTCGACGTAGCGCGCCGCCGCCACCGGCAGCCACAGGTAGTCGTCGGAGCAGCGGGTGCGCACGCCGCGGTCGAGCGGCGGATGCCACCAGTGCAGCACGTCGCCTTCCGGGAACTGGTGCGCCGCGCTGCGCAGCAGGTGGGTCCGCGCCCGGTCCGGCTGCGCATGCAGCATCGCCATGGTGTCCTGCAGCTGGTCGCGGAACCCGAACGCACCGCCGGACTGGTAGTAGCCGCTGCGCGCGAGGTAGCGGCAGGCGATGGTCTGGTACAGCAGCCAGCCGTTGGCCAGCACGTCCACGGCCGGATCCGGCGTCTCCACGCGGACCGCACCCAGCGTGCGCAGCCAGTGGATGCGCAAGGCGTCGAGCGCATCGTGCGCAGCCCCGGAGCCGCGCGTGCGCCGGGCCAGCGCGACGGCCTCGCCCCAGTTCGCGCCCATGCCGAGCCGGAACACGGTCTCGGTCTCCTCGCCGCGATCAAGCACGACCGGCACCTGGATCGCCGCGCACGGATCCAGTCCCGCACCGAGCTTGCCGGACAGGCGTTCGCGCAGCAGGGCGGCCGGCGCCTGCAGGCTGCCGTTGCGGCCGAGGAATTCGGTCCGGTCGGCGGTGAAGCTGCGGCGGTCGTCGCCACCGCCGGGCGTGTCGGCATCGAAGAACGCGACCCGGTGCGCGAATTCGGTGTTGTACGTGTTGCGGGCGGTGAGCACGCCGCTGTCGCCATCGACCTCGCTGATCACGTGCATCTGGCTCTTGGCGCGCAGGTCGCCCAGGATCCACTCGACGTAACCGGTGGCCGACAGCCGGCGCGGGCGGCCGGAGCGGTTGCGCAGGCGCAGCACGCTGTACTTCACCGCGGCCTCGAGGTCGACGTAGACCCACAGCTCGCTGGCGATGCCGTCCTCGACGTGTTCGAACACGCTGTAGCCGAAGCCGTGCCGCGTGCGGTAGCTGCCTTCGCCGCGCACCGGCAGCGGCATCGGCGACCAGACCTTGCCGGTGTCCTCGTCGCGCAGGTAGAACGCCTCGCCGCTGGCATCGCCCACCGGATCGTTGTGCCAGGGCGTGAGCCGGAACTCGTGCGCGTTCTCGGCCCAGGTGTAGCCGGGCGTGCTGTCGCTGACCACGCAGCCGAACCCGGCATTGGCCAGCACGTTCGACCACGGCGCGGGCGTCACCTGGCCGGGGACGAGGTCGATGATGTACTCGCGCCCGTCGGCGGAGAACGCGCCCATGCCGTTGTCGAGGATGCGCTCGTCCGACACGGCATCGAACGGCCAGGGATCGACCTCGTCCGATGGGGGCGGCGGCGTATCCGGATCGGCCTCGACGATGGCGGCCTCCTGCTGCAGCGGAGTGGGGACGAAGAGGGGAACCGGCGGCGCCGCCGTGGTCTTGCGCCCGACCTGCTCCGCCAGCGGTCCATTGGCGTCGGTGACGATCACCCGCGCGACCGACTGCAGCAGGATCCGGTCCTCGTGCGAAAGCTGCTGCGCCGGTCGCACGAAGATGCCGCCGGGGCGATCGATCACGTTCGCCTCCACGCCGGCGGCCACCAGGCCCATGATCTGGTCCTGCAGCTGCTGGCGATAGCCGGCCTGGTCCTCGTTCCAGATCACCAGGTCGACCGCGAGCCCCTTGAGGCGCCAGTACGCGTGCGCCTGCACCATCTGCCGCACCAGTTCGATGTTGGCGGCGTCGGCGATCCGCACCAGGGCGATCGGATGGTCGCCCGAGATCGCCTGGCCCCACAGCCCGGATTGGCCGCGACGGTTCTGCAGCAGCACGGCATGGTCGGCGCGCAGGGCCGGATGGGCGAAGACCATCAACCCCGCCAGCTGTTCGTACAGCTGCGCATCGGCCTCGCTGGCATTGATCTGGCGACGCACCACCTGGCTGTGGGTCCAGGCCAGGTCGAACACGCGGTCGGCGAGGCGGCGATCGCGATACTTGTCGATCAGCGCGTCGCAGGCGCCGCGTTCGGTGCCCACGCCGGTGACCATGTCGATGGTCGCGCTGCGTCCCGGCGGCAGGGTGATCCGGCACCGGATCGCGACCACCGGATCGAGTACCGAGCCAGAGGCGTTCGACAGCGCCTCGTCCCGGGTCAGCGCCTGCGGGGCGAGCAGGGTGTTGCCGCGGCCCACGAAGCGCGCACGGTCGGTCTCGTACGAGAGCGCCTCGACATCGGCCTCGTGCACCGCCAGCAGGTGGAACATCCACGGCGGCACCTCGTCGTGCCCGCGGGGACGGCGGGTGCAGACGATCGCCTGCTTCGCCTGCACCAGCTCGGTCTGCACGAACAGGTTGCTGAAGGCAGGATGCAGTTCGTCGGAAATCGCCGGCGCCAGCACCACCTCGGCGTAGGTGGTGACCTCGATCGTCCGCGCGGCGCGGCCGCGGTTGGTGATGCGCAGCCGCCGCAGCTCGATGTCGTCCTCGGGCGAGACCGCGATCTCGGTGTGGGTCTCGAAGCCGTGCTTGCGCCCGCGGAACTCGGCCTTTGCGTCGGAGAAGATCGCCTCGTAGCCGCCGACCGGGGTCGTCGTGGGCTGGTAGGCGGTCGACCAGAACCCGCCGCTCTCCACGTCGCGCAGGAAGCAGAACTGGCCCCAGTGGTCGCGGGTGCCGTCCTCGCGCCAGCGCGTCACCGCCATGTCGCCGTAGCGGCTGTAGCCACCGCCGGCACCGGTCAGCATCACGTGGTAGCGGCCGTTGGACAGCATCTGGATCGCCGGGCGCGCGGTGTCGGGGGTGCGGAACACGCGCAGCTGCGCGCCTTCCACGTCGCCCACCGGCGCTGCCGCGGCCACCTCGGCCGAGTGCGGGTGGAACACGCCGGTGCGCGGGATGCGTTCCTGCAGCAGCAGCAGGGTGGCCTGGAACTCCGGATCCTCGACGAAGCGCCGCTGCATCGGCTGGTCGCGCAGCAGGTAACCCAGCGCCAGCAGCCCCATGCCCTGGTGGTGGACCATGAACGAGCGGATCACCGCGTGGTTCTGGCCGCGTGGCAGGCGCGCCGGGGTGTAGTCGATCGCCTCGTACAGTCCGAACCGTCCGCCGAAGCCGGCCTGCGACAACCGTTCCAGGTTCCGGCACGCGGCCTCGGGCGCGACCATCAGCGCCATCATGCTGGCGTAGGGCGCGATCACCAGGTCCTGCGCCAGCCCGCGCTTGAGGCCGAGGCCGGGCACGCCGAACGCGCGGTACTGGTAGTTCATCCGCGCGTCGACGACGTTGTAGCCGGATTCGGAGATGCCCCAGGGCACGTTGCGCTGGCGGCCGTACTCGATCTGGCGTTCCACCGAATGCTTCGCGGTCTGGTCGAGCAGGGTGCCCTCGTAGCTGGGCATCACCAGCTGCGGCATGAGGTACTCGAACATCGAGCCGCTCCACGACAGCAGCGTCGGCGCGCCGTCGACTTCGGTCAGCAGCCGGCCGAGCGCGAACCAGCTTTCCTGCGGCAGCTGGCCTTGGGCGATGGCGACGAAGTTCGCCAGTCGCGCCTCCGAGGCCAGCAGATCGTAGTAGCCGGCGTCGAGGCGCTGCTCGTCGACGCTGTACCCGATCGACAGCAGGCGACGTGCGCGGTCGTAGAGGAAGCGATGGTCCATCATCGCGCACTGGCCGGCGATATGGGCCAGGTGCTCGAGCTCCTTGATGCGTGCGCGTGCCGCGTCGCGTGCGGAGGAATCTTTCGGATCCGCAGGTGGTGGGCCCGAGGCCACCTCGCGCAGCGTTGGAATGCGGACGGACGCGACACGGTCGGGTGCGTGGGAGGCCGACACCGGGGACCGCGACGCGAAGCGCTGCAGTTCCTCGCGCGCGGCGACGCATTGTGCGGCGAAGGCATGCGCCCAGTGCGCGGTCTCGCCCGATTCCGCGTCGTGCCCGGCCGCCAGGTCGGCCGCCTGGGTTTCGAGGTCGGCGAGCACGCGCCAGGCGTCTTCAAGGGTCCGCGGTGGCTCGTTGCACGCGGCCGGTAGCGCGATTGCGATGGCCCGCATCGCATCGCTGGCCGGATCCGGCTGCGCGGCTTCCACCACCAGGCCGAACGTGTCCGACAGGCCGCGGAACGTGCAGGGAGACAGGATCGGCGCGTCGCGCAGGCCCAGCAACCCCTGGCGCAAGGTCAGCAGGTGCCCGGCGAGATTGCCGCTGTCGACCGCGGAGATGTAGTGCGGCGGCAGCGGTTCGAGCGTCTGCGTGTCGTACCAGTTGTAGAAGTGTCCGCGATGGCGCGGCAGCGTTTCCAGCGTGCGCAGGGCGTTGGCGGTGCGCTCGATCATGCCGCCCATCGGCAGGTAGCCGAAATCGTAGGCCGCCAGGTCGGCCAGCAGCGACAGGCCGATGTTGGTCGGCGAGGTGCGCCGGGCGACCACGAGGGTCGGGTGTTCCTGCACGTTGTCCGGCGGCAGCCAGTGGTCGTCGGCGGTGACGTGGGCTTCGAAGAACGCCCAGGTGCGTCGCGCCAGGCGTCCGAGGAACCGGACCTGCGATTCGTCGAGGTTGGAACGCTGCCGCGGCCGCGGCCTGCCCAGCCACCACATCAGCGCCGGTGAGGCGGCCCAGAGCAGCAGCAACGGCGCCGCCACCCACAGTGCCGCGGGCTGCATGCGCAGCAGCAGCACGGTGGTGGCGAACGCCAGCGCAGGCGCGAACCACATCGTGCGCAGTGCGCCGGCCAGGGAGTCGCCCAGCGTGCGCTCGACCTCGCTCGACGGACTCCACTGCAGCAGCCGTCGCCGGCTGATGACCATGCGCCACAGCGTGCGCGCGATCGCGTCGAGGCTGAACCAGGCCTCGTAGGGCAGGCACGCCAGGGTCAGCGGCGCGTGCGCGAAGTTGCGTCCGGTCGAGACACTCGCCTGGCGCAGGTGCGCCGCGAGCGGCAGGTCCGCCGGACGGTTGAACAGGTCCACCAGCGAGGCCACCAGCGGCGGCAGGAACACGATCGTCAGCAGCCACAATGTCCAGCCCACGGGATCGGCCGCACGCGTCCAGCCCAGGACCAGCAGGGCGGTGAGCGACGCGGGAAACAGGCTGCGTCGCAGGTTGTCGAGCAGCTTGCCGCGCGAGAGCATCGACAGCGGGTTGCGCTCGCGCGTCTTCGCGCGCGGCGCGCCGGCTGCGGCAGGTTGCACGGGCACGCGCGGCAGCAGCCAGGGCAGCAGCTGCCAGTCGCCGCGGATCCAGCGATGCCGGCGCTTGACGTCCAGCGCGTAGCGCGCCGGATAGTCCTCGTACAGCTGCACGTCGCTGACCAGTCCGGCGCGGGCATAGCAGCCTTCGAGCAGGTCGTGGCTGAGGATGCGGTTCTCCGGCATCCGGCCGGCGAGGGCGTGTTCGAAGGCATCGACGTCGTAGATGCCCTTGCCGACGAACGAGCCCTCGCCGAACAGATCCTGGTACACGTCCGACACCGCGCGCGTGTAGGGATCGATGCCCGGCTCGCTGCCGTACAGGCTGGCATAGCGCGAGCGGCGCTGTCCGCTCATGCTGATGCCCACCCGCGGCTGCAGCACGCCGTAGCCACGGGTGACGATCCGGCGCCGCGGGTCGAATCGCGCGCGGTTGATCGGATGGGCAAGGGTGCCGATCAGCTCGCGCGCGGCGTCGCGCGGCAGCTGGGTATCGGTGTCGAGCGTGATCACGTAGCGCACGCGCGCCAGCGCCGCGGTATTGCCCGCGATGCGGAGGAAGGCATCGCGCGCGCCGCCCCGCAGGAACGCGTTCAGCGCGGTGAGCTTGCCGCGCTTGCGCTCGAATCCCATCCACACCCGCTCGCGCGGATTCCAGGTGCGCGGACGGTGGAACAGGAAGAACCGGTCGCCGTGCTCGGGCGCATAGCGGGCATTGAGCACGTCGATCTCGCGCTGGGCCCGGTCCAGCAGCGCCTCGTCGCCCGGCAGCTGCGCCTCGGCGGCATCGAAGAAGTCAGTGAGCAGCGCGAAATGCACGTTGGGGTCGCGGTTGGCCAGGAAACGCACTTCCAGGCCTTCCACCAGCGCGGCGATGCCATGGTCGCTGCCGAACATGGTCGGCACCACCACCAGCGTGCGCATGTCGGTCGGCACGCCTTCGGCGTAGTCCAGGCGCGGAAGTGCGTCGGGCCGCATGAGGAAGGTCGCGGCCCGGTTCACCAGCGCCACGCCGAGCTCGCTGAAGGCGATCACGCACAGCGCGAGCGCCAGCCACAGCCATCCGGGCCGGTCTGCCGGCAGGGCCTCGTGCAGGGTCGCCCACGTGAACAGCGCCACCACCAGCGCGCCCGGCGCCGTATAGGCCAGCAAGGGCACGCGTCGCGCGGTCTTGCGCACGGTCCGGGTCACCCCGCGCAGCGACAGCGCATCTTCCAGCTCGCGACGTCCGTCGTCGATCAGGTAATAGCCGACATGCGCGGGCAGCGCGTCGCTGCCGGCATGCGCCTGCGCCAGCTGCAGCACCCGGGTGGCGACCTCGATCTCGGCCAGGCCGCCGCGGCGGGCGATGATCTCCACGGTCTGGCGGTAGTTGTCGCGGGTGGCGAAATCCATGCTGCCGTAGGTGCCGGACGGGTCCTGCCGCAGGAGGGTGTCGACCATGCTCATGGTCTCGACGAACTCGCGCCAGTCCATCATCGCCAGGAACCGGAGGCTGCCGATGCTGTTGCTGATCGAGACCTGGGCCGAGGCCTGCTGCTGGTTCTCGGCCTGGACCATCTGTTCGATGTTCTGCCCGGCATCGGCCAGCCACTGTTCCACCCAGGTCAGCGGCAGCGCGAGCGCGGAGCTCCTGCCCTGCAGTCGCCGGGCGAACTCGGCGACGAAGGAACTGCTCGCCGGCGGCTTGGAGCGCACCATGTCCGCGATCACCAGCACCAGGTGCTTGGGGTCGGATTCGGCGGTTTCGATCAGCCCGTCGGCCCAGGCGTCGGCCTGGTTGCGGTCGATGCGGTCGTCGATGATGCGGGTGCCGATGCGGCGCAGGTTCTCGATCAGCGCCAGGCGCAGCATGATCGGGATCGCCCACAGCTCGCCGAGCTTGAGCGGGGTGACCGCCTGGTAGGCGCTGACGAAACGGCTCAGGCCCTCGGCATCGACCCGTCCGTCGCCGTGCGAGATGGCATTGAGCGCGATGTCGTAGACGCGCGGCAGGCCGGCGGAGGATCCGTGCTCGAGTTGCGGCAGTTCCCGGCTGTAGCCTTTGGGCAGGTGGCGGCGGGCGAGCGCGATCTGTTCCTCGACCAGGTAGATGTTGTCCAGCAGCCACTCGCCCGCGGGGGTCAGCGCGCGCCCGGCGTGGACCGCCTCGGTCAGCAGGGTGCAGGCCTGGTCGAGCACCTTCTGGTTGTCGCTGAGCCGCGCCAGCAGCAGTTCCGGGCCCGGCTTGGGCTTGAGCGCGTGGGATTTCGCCAGTGCGCGCCCGTGCGTTTCCATCTGCTCGGCGCTGAACAGTTGCGCCCGCAGCGGGGGCTCGGGCACCGGGGCGCGGGGGCGCGAGGCCAGGCGGTGCCCAAGCCTCCGGAGCCGTCGTCTGTTCGTACGAAGCCAGCGCATCGGTCAGTCCACCTGGGAGTCGTTGCGCATCGCAGCATGGTAGTGCACGGCTGCGCGACAGCCGTGAAAGCACCCCCGTCCCGACCGGGTGGTCCGGATGGAACGCGCTGCGTCCGACTCGCCCGATTTGCGGGCCACGAACCTGGCGGCGGAGGCGGTCACCGGGCGGACTCGCCCGATGACCGGGTCCCGCAGGGCGAGGCGGAACTGCCGCGCGACCTGTGGCGTGCTGTCGGGTCCGCTGCCGGCGCTGCGCGAGCGCGCCTGCGCGCGGTGCGCTCGAGGCCGGGATGCGAGCTTGGAACGACGTGATCGCCACGCCTCGCCAGCCATGGCGAAGGTCGCAGTGACGTCGCCGGGCCGATCCCCGATCATCGGCGCTCCGGCCACTCCCCCGCTGCCATGCCCGATCCCGAACCCCGCCCGCGCGCATCGCTGGCCACGACCGGCGTGGCCTTCGTGCTCGTCTGGTGCACGGGCTACATCGCCGGCACGCTGATGGTCGCGCATGCCGCGCCGCTGACGGCCCTGGTCTGGCGCTTCGGGCTGGCGGCGCTGGCCTTCGGCGTGCTCGCGACCCTGGCGCGTGCGGAGTGGGGCGATGGTCCGGCACGCGTGCACAGCGCGATCACCGGCGTGCTGATGCTGGCCCTGCAGTTCGGCGGGGTCTACCTCGCCTTCGCGTGGGGCGCGGGCGCGGGCGTGGCGGCGCTGGTGATCGGCACCATGCCGTTGCTGGTCGCGGCGCTGGCGGTGGCCGGCGGCGACGAGCGCCTGCGCGCATCGCAATGGGCCGGAATGGCGCTCGGCCTGGCGGGCGTGGCCCTGGTGGTCGCCGACCGGATCGATGGACACACCCCCTGGCCGGCCTGGCTGGCGCTGCTGGCCGGCCTGGTCGGCATCAGCGTCGGCACGCTGTACCAGAAGCGGCACGCCTCGCGGATCGACCTGCGCGCCGGGCTCGCGCTGCAGAACGCCGCGGCGACGCTGCTGCTGCTGCCCGGGGCCTGGTGGCTGGAAGGCCTGCGCTACGCACACGCGGCGGAGTTCTACCTGCCGATGTTGTGGACGGTCGTGGTCAACTCGCTGGGCGGCTTCGCGCTGCTGTTCGTGCTCATCCGGCGCGGTGCCGCGACCGGCGTCGCCGCCCTGTTCTTCCTGATGCCGCCGGTGACCGCGGTGTTCGCCGTCTGGATCCTCGGCGAGCATTTCACCGCGCTGAAGGCCGCCGGGTTCGCGTTGGCCGCGCTGGGCGTGTGGCTGGCGACGCGACAGGCGCGCGTGCCGGCTTGATCATGGGCCGCGGCGGACCGGGTCCGCCGCGCGCTCGGCGATTCTGATCGTAGACGCGTTGGTGTTGCCGCGTGGCAGGGAGTAGTGGCCGAAGAGCGACCACGCGCAGGCCCTCCATGCCACGCACGCGCAGCTGCGGATCGCGTGGGCGAACCGGGTGCACGGGCATTGGCGCAAGACATCGGCGTGCGACAGGCACCGGGTGCGTGCAGATGCCCGGGCGGTAGCGGGCGGCGCGACGTTCGGCTACCGTTTGCGCGGCCCCCGCCTGGACCCGCCATGAGCGACGCACCCGAGCCACACGACTCCGCGGGACGGGCCGCCCGGCTGCGCGCCGCGCTCGCCGAGTCGCCGCCGCTGCTGTGGTCGTTCCTCTACTTCTTCTGCCTGCTCAGCGGCTACTACGTGCTGCGGCCGGTGCGCGAGGCGATGGTCGCCTCCAGCGACATCGCCGCGGTGTTCCCGCAGGCGCTGGTGGCGGCCTTCGACCGGCGCGGGATCGCGCTGGGCGAATTCGTCCCGCAGTTCATCTTCACCGCGGTGTTCGTGATCATGCTGCTGCTGCAGCCGGTCTACGGGTGGCTGGTGAGCCGGTTCCCGCGGCGCGTGTTCCTGCCGGTGATCTACGGGTTCTTCATCGCCACCCTGCTCGCGTTCCACGCGATGTTCGACAGCGGCGTGGCCGGGCGCGGACTGGCGTTCGTGCTGTGGCTGACGGTGTTCAACCTGTTCGCGGTGGCCGTGTTCTGGAGCTTCATGGCCGACGTGTACACCAACGCGCAGGCGCGCCGCTACTACGGCTATATCGGCGCGGCGGGGACGATCGGGGCCTTCCTGGGGCCGGCGCTCACCGGGCTGCTGGTGCAGCGGGTGGGGATCCCGAACATGATGCTGGTCTCGTGCGCGCTGCTGGCGGTGTGCGTGGTGTGCATCCTGCGCCTGCGGCCGCACGCGGTGCTGCGCGAGCAGGCCCAGGGCCAGCGCAGCGGCGAGGTGCCCATGGGCGGAGAGGTGCTGGCGGGCCTGAAGCTGGTGGCCCGCGAGCCCCTGCTGCGCTGGCTGGCGCTGATGGTGGTGCTGGGCGTCGGGGTGGGCACCCTGCTGTACAACGAGCAGATCGCGATCGCGCGCGCCGCGTTCCAGACCGCCGAGCAGCGCACCGCGTACTTCTCGCGGATCGACCTCGCGGTCAACACGCTGACCCTGGTGGTGCAGCTGCTGGTCACGCGCGCGCTGATGTCGCGGTTCGGCATCGCGCCGGCGCTGCTGATCCCGGGCGCGGCGATCATCCTCGGCTTCTCGGTCCTGTCCGCCTCGCCGCTGCCGATCCTGATCGCGATCGTGCAGGTGGTCACGCGCGCCAGCGAGTTCTCGCTGGCCAAGCCCGCGCGCGAAACCATCTACACCCGGGTCGGCCGCGAGTGGCGCTACAAGGCCGGCGCGGCGATCGACACGGTGATCTACCGCGGCGGCGACCTGACCTTCGTCTGGGTGCACAAGGCGCTGTCGGCGTTCGGTTCGAACGTGGTCTTCGGCGCCGGCCTCGCCATCGCCTCGGCGATGACGTTCAGCGCCTGGCGGCTGCTGCGCGAGGAAGCGAAGCTGCCGTCCGAGCGGACCCAAAAGCCAATGCCCTCGAAGCGCCCATCGGCGCCCTGAATCCGCGGGTGTCCGCGCCGGGCGCGGCACGCCCGTGTAGCAATCTGCGTACCCGATGCCGATCACGTCCACCGGAAGCGGGAGCGGCATGCCACAAGGCGTCTGCGCCCACCGTAGCCCGGATAAGGCCGCAGGCCGCATCCGGGGCCGACCGCCGGAAGGCGTCAGCGCCTCAACGCAGCAAAGGTGCGGCGAACAAGATCGCCCCGAGCACGAACAGCGCGGTCAGGACATGGACCAGCGGGCGGTTCACCCGCAGCCACACCAATTGGGTCAGCGTGCGCAGGATCCAGAACCCGGACATCCCCGCCAGCAGCGCCCGTCCGAGCGCAGTGCCGGCCAGTTCGTCCGGGTAGGACAGGCACAGCAGGCCCGCGCCGAGGAAGACCCAGATCAGCTGCACGTTGGCGATCGGCAGGATCGCCCGATTCGCGACCGTGGTCGACGCCAGCGTGCGCGGCCAGCCGAACAACCGCCAGAACGCGAGATGGAAGGCGGCAAAGGCGAAGCTGTGCAGCGCGCAGAGCAGGAGCAGGGTGTCGGCATGCATCGAAGTTCTCTCCGGCGGGCGACGCCACGTTTGGCCCGTGGCCGCGGCCTCCGCGCCTAGGCGCGGGGCGTGACCGGCGAAATCCACATCGCGATGCGGGCACGCAGGACCGGCGTGCCGGACGGATCGGTGATCTCCACCGCCACCGGCAGCTCGTAGCCTGCCTCGGCCACGTGCGGCGCAAAGTCCGGCGTGGCCACGGCGCGCATGGTGCCGACCGCCTTCTTCAGGTACTCGACCTGCATCGCGCGCGGGATCCAGCGCATGCCGTCGGGCAGGCTTGCGTCGGTGGTCAGGCCGCCGATGAATTCGGCCAGGTTGCACAGCGCGATGGCGTGCACCGTGCCGAGGTGGTTGGTCACGCGGCGACGGTGGGCGATCGTGGCCACGCCGCGCCCCGGACCCAGCTCGACGATGCGGGGCGCGATGCCCGTGAAGTAGGGCGCCTTCCAGCAGACCAGGGTCGCGAACAGCCAGCGGCCGAAGGGCCTGGATTCCAGCCGCCGGTAGAGTCCGAGCACGCGCGAGGCCATCAGGCGCCGCCGATGCCGGCGATACGGTGCGGGCACCGCGTCGCCAGCGATCCGCGGCCGGCGCACATGGCGTGGATCAGGCCGCTTCGCGCCGTGCGCCCGCCGTGTCCGGCAGGTCGCGATAGCCGGCCGAGCGCAGGGCGTCGGCATCGAAATCGTCGACGGTGATCGCATCCAGCGTCATTTCGCGGAGCTCCTCGAGCTGGGCGCGTTCGTCGGCGGTGATCCAGCCCTCGCGCACGCCCTCGTCGAGCTGCGACTTGAAGTCGAGTGCCTCGATGCTGCTGTTCTTCAGCGCCTTGAGGAACTTGCGCTCCACCGGCTCGGCGGCAATCGCCCTGGCCAGGTAGCTGTCGATGCGGCCACCCGGGTTGTTGGCGGTCGGCGTCAGGAACACGCCCTGCGCCAGCCGGTCGCGGGCCTCGTTGGGCGCCATCAGCAGCGCGGCCACGCGATGGCTCAGGCGGTCGCCCGGCGGCACCGCGCGGCGGCCCCATGGAAACACCAGTACCCACATCAGCCAGCCCACGGGCCGGATCGGGAAATTCCGCAGCGCCGCCGACAGCGCCACCTCGATCCTGTGCACGCTGTCGTGGAAGGCCCAGGCCAGCAGCGGCTGGTCGGCCTGCGGCGCGCCCTCGTCGTGGTAGCGCTTGAGCATCGCGCTGGTCATGTACAGGTGGCTGAGCACATCGCCCAGGCGTCCCGACAGCGACTCCTTGAACTTGAGCTTGCCGCCGAGCATCAGCATCGACACGTCGGCCATCAGCGCCAGGTTGGCCGAGTAGCGGTCGAGCTTGCGGAAATAGCGGCGGGTGTAGTCGTCGCCCGGCGCCGCGCCGATGCGCGCGCCGGTCAGGCCGAACCACAGCGAGCGCACCGCATTGGAGATCGCGAAGCCGATGTGGCCGAACAGGTTGCGGTCGAACTCATTCACCGCCGCGGCCAGGTCGGGGTTCTGCGCCGCCTTCATCTCCTTCATCACCCACGGATGGCAGAGGATCGCGCCCTGGCCGAAGATCAGCAGGCTGCGGGTCATGATGTTGGCGCCTTCGACCGTGATCGCGATCGGCGAGGCCTGCCATGCGCGGCCGCCGATGTTGCGCGGCCCGAGGATGATGCCCTTGCCGCCGACCACGTCCATGAAGTCGCTGGCCACCTGCCGGCCCATCTCCGTGCAGTGGTACTTGGCGATCGCCGAGGGCACCGACGGCACGTCGCCGCGATCGACCGCCGCCGCCGTCGCCTGCGACAGCGCGCTGGCCGCGTAGGCCTTGCCGCCGATGCGCGCGAGCGCTTCCTCCACGCCCTCGAAACGGCCGACCGACAGACCGAACTGCTTGCGGATGCGCGCGTAAGCGCCCACGACCACGGCGGCGAACTTGGCGCCGCCGCTGGCGGTGGAGGGCAGGGTGATCGAGCGGCCCACCGCGAGGCATTCGTTGAGCATGTTCCAGCCCAGGCCGGCCTTTTCCACGCCACCGATCAGCTGGCTGAGCGGAATGAACACGCCCTCGCCGCGGATCGGACCATTCTGGAACGGCGAGTTCAGCGGGAAATGGCGGCGACCGATCTCGACGCCTTCGGTATCGCGCGGCAGCAGCGCCAGGGTGATGCCTATGTCGCGCTTCTCGCCGATCAGCCCCTCCGGGTCGTACATGCGGAAGGCCAGGCCGATCAGCGAGGCCACCGGCGCCAGGGTGATGTAGCGCTTGTTGAACGTCAGGCGCACGCCGAGCACGTTGGCGCCGTTCCATTCGCCCTTGCAGACGATGCCGTAGTCGGGGATCGACGTGGCGTCGGAGCCGGCGAACGGACCGGTCAGGCCGAAGCAGGGCACTTCCTCGCCGGCCGCCAGGCGCGGCAGGTAGTAGTCCTTCTGTTCCGGGGTGCCGTAGTGCATCAGCAGTTCGCCCGGACCGAGCGAATTCGGTACGCCGACCGTCGAGCTGACCACGCTGCTGGCCGAGGACAGCTTCTGGATCACCTTGTGGTGCGCCAGCGCGCTGAAACCCAGCCCGCCGTACTCCTTCGGGATGATCATGCCGAAGAAGCGGTTGCGCTTGATGAAGTCCCACAGTTCCGGCGGCAGGTCGGCGTGGACGTGGTTGATCTGCCACTCGTCCACCATCGTGCACAGTTCCTCGACCGGCCCGTCGAGGAAGGCCTGCTCTTCGGCCGTGAGCTGCGGCCTGGGGTATGCCAGCAGGGTGTTCCAGTCCGGGTCGCCGGTAAACAGTTCGCCTTCGAAGCCGACCGACCCGGTTTCCAGCGCGATGCGCTCGGTCTGCGACAGCGGCGGCAGCACCTTGCGGAAGAACTTCAGCAGTGGCGTGGTCACCAGCGGCTTGCGCACGAAGGGCAGCAGCAGCGTGGCCGCGATCGCGGCCACGAGCACCGCCGCGACGATCGTGGCGACCGGGCTGGCGCCCAGGAACCAGCAGGCCACCAAAAGGGTGGCGCTGATCGCCACCCAGACGGCCAGGCGC
Source organism: Luteimonas kalidii (assembly GCF_029887935.1). GTDB lineage: Bacteria > Pseudomonadota > Gammaproteobacteria > Xanthomonadales > Xanthomonadaceae > Luteimonas > Luteimonas kalidii. Next base: position 268,389 of record NZ_JARXRO010000018.1, read on the forward strand.
AGCCGGTGGTAGGCGGCGAACGCACCGGCGAGCAGCACGGCGAGGAAGGGAATCACGACGCTCATCACGATGTCTCCAGCTCGATGGTGGCCCCACGCCCGGGAACGGGTCGCGACGAGCCTTGACCGTACGGTCGAGTATGGAATCCGGCTGCAGGGTTGTCAACGTGGGTACGCATGCGCGACGATACTTTTCCCAACGCCAGCGTATGGACAACGATCGACATGGCCAGATCCGCCGCCACACCCCCGGCCGCCAGCGCCGCAGACGGTGCGCCCGCGACCGCAGGCGCGGCGGGCAAGCCGGAACGCAGCGGGCGCCTGAGTGCCGAGGACTGGGCCCAGGCCGCGCTCGACCTCATCGCCGAACAGGGCGTGGCCGCCGTGGCAGTGGAACCCCTGGCGCGTCGGCTCGGCGTGACAAAGGGGAGTTTCTACTGGCATTTCCCCTCGCGCGAGGCGCTGCTGCAGGCGGCGCTGGAGCGCTGGGAGAACGTCGAGCAGGAGGCGGTCTTCGGCACCCTGGAGCGGGTACCCGATCCGCGCGAACGCCTGCGCGCGCTGTTCCAGATGGTCGCGCACGAGTACCAGTCGCACGTGATCTACAGCGCCCTGCTCAAGGCGCTCGACCATCCGGCGGTGCAGCCGGTGATCGATCGCGTGTCCAAGCGGCGGCTGGACTATCTCGCCGCCTCCTTCCGCCAGGCCGGGCTCCCGCGCGAGGAGGCGCTGCATCGTGCGCGGCTGACCTACGCGGCGTACGTGGGCTTCCTCCAGCTCAACCTGCAGCTGCACCAGGCGCGCATGCCGCAGGAAGAATTCGAGGCCTACGTCGAACATCTGGCGAAGACGCTGGTACCGGCCTGAACAGGTCGCGGGGCAGAGGCGGCCCGATGCCGGCGCCCCACGCATGCACCATGTCCGGCAGGCAGCGGGAGCCGCCTGCGCAGCGGGGAGACAGGCCCGGATGAGCGTCTCCATCGATCTGGTCAACGCGCTCAAGCGCAGCCTGCGCGCGCAGGGTCTGACCTACCGCGAACTCGCGCAGCGCATGCGGCTGTCGGAGGCCGCGGTCAAGCGCATGTTCTCCCGTCGCGCGATGAGCCTGCTGCGAGTAGAGCAGATCTGCGAAGTGCTCGGGCTTGGCCTGGCCGAACTCGGCGCCGAGGCCGGTCGCGGGCGCGAACCGATGGCGCGCCTGGAACGGGCGCAGGAGCAGGCGCTGGTGGACGACCCCGCGCTGATGCTGGCGATGTTCCTGAGCATCAATCGCTGGCGACAGGAGGACGTGATGGCGCACTTCGCTTTCACCCTTCCGCAGTGGACCGGGCTGCTGGCCAGGCTCGATCGCCTGGGGATGATCGAACTGCAGCCCGGTAACCGGGTGCGGCCGCTCACGGCGCGCAATTTCCGCTGGCTGACCGATGGCCCGATGGAACGCCACTTCCGCACGACCCTGCTGGGCGACTACTTCGCCGATCCGTTCGATGGCGAACAGGACCGCCTGCTGCTGCTCAGCGGCAGCCTCAGTCCCGACGGCGTGGCCCAGATACAGCAGCGCCTGGACGACGTCGCCCGCGAATTCGATGGCCTGCTCGCCCGCGACGCCTCCCTGCCTGCGGCCGAGCGCACCGGCGTCAGCCTGGTGCTGGCCCAGAAGCCGTGGCTGCTGCGGTTGTTCGAGCCGTATCGGAGGCAACTCTAGCGGCGGGTTCAGCCGTATCCACTTTCGGGGCATTGGTTTCCCGTTTTGGGCCCCGGCGCCCGCCGAACGCGGGTGGGACCGAGCGACGGTCAGGCGCGTGAAGGCGATCGCCCGCTGTCACGAGGACTGAGAACCCATGGCTGGTGCAGGGGATGGGGCAGGCGAAGACGGTCGCACACGGCGCCCACAAGCCCGAGGAGTGTGTAAGCTCGAGGCAAAGTTGGCGCACGCGTGTTGTAACTGCACTGGGGATCTGGCATGCCCGAGCGACCTCAACCACTTCGACCGTTCTCCGAGCAGGTCGCGACCAGCAACCGACTGATGGTGCAGCATCGTCCCGGCACGTCCGAGCACGAACGTGGCCTATCCCTGCTGCAATCCATCGCGGAGCATGAGGCCGGCGGTCATGCACGCTGGTTGCTGGGTGCCTATTTTCTCCAGGTGTGCTCGCGTCCACGCGCCCACGAGCAGGCGCTGTACTGGCTTCGGCTGGCAGCGGATGAGGGGACGCCCGAGGCGATGGACCGGCTCGCCGATCTGTACCTTTCAGGTCTCGGCGGTGAACAATCGCTCACGGCCGGTCTCGATCTCCAGCTTCGGCTTGCCGATCAGGGCTTCAGAAGAGCGGCGTGGGAAGCGGCGTACCTCATTGGAGTCGTGGGTCCATCTGAGGGACTGACCGCGGCCAGCGCCTATCTTCGCGCGTGCGCGTTGGGTCATGTTCCCGCGTACTTCTCGCTCGGCTTGAGGTTCCTGACCGGAAATGGAGTTGAACCAGATTCCGGTCTGGGACACGCCTTGTTGCGCCGTGCCGCTGATGGGGGATACCAGGGCGCTATGGAGTTGGCAGCGCGGGTCCCCGTCCGTGCGGACGGACGGGAGAAGTGGTACGACCGGTTGAAGGCGAATCTGCATGCCGCGCACCCAAGTCTTTCGGCACTCGTGCCTGGTCGACCAAACCAGCGACAGATCGTGCACCCCGGGCTTGCCGCACTTGAGCAACACCTGGTCTCGATCGGGCATCCTGCGTTTGAGCTCGATCCGACGGGGCGCGCGCGTGTGGTGCCAGGGGGCGCCGAGAGCGTAGCGGAGGGCTGCACATGGACCTGGCTGTGTCAGCGACCGAGAGTCGCAACCGGTCCGGCGTTCGCTACCACGGAGGAGTGCGCGCATCTCATCAACAAGGCGTCACCCGGGATGCGTGCCGCGGCCGGGTACCGTCGCGGCAACAGTGAGAACGAGGATGCGGAACTGGCGAGCTTCAACGGACGTGTACACCCCATGGGCGCACTCGAGACCGACGCGGTGACGCGGATCCTCGAATCGCGAGTGTCGACGTTCACGGGCTGCCCGATCGAGAATCTGGAGCCGTGTTCGATCATCTGCTACGTACCCGGCGAAGAATACAAGCCGCATACCGACTTCTTCAGTGACGAGCAGATTGAACTCAATGCGCGCGCGAAACGGGACTACGGCGGCCAGCGGATCGCCACGTTCCTGCTCTATCTGAGGGCACCGCAGGCCGGCGGGAGCACCAAGTACCCCGCTGCAGGAGTGGATGTCGCTGGAGAGGACGGTATGGCGGTCATCCACTACAACGTCGATCAGGATGGCCGGCAGGATCTGGACTCGCTTCATGCGGGCCTCCCCATCGTGCAGGGAGAGAAATGGCTGTGGCGTTCCACGCTGCGCAAGAACTCCCTGTACAAGCCGCCGGCGTAGTCGCCTGCATCCCCGACGACCGCAAAGCCCGCGCCGCTACAGCGCAACCGGATTGGAACGAGAGATGGCTGACGCCAAGAGCGGTGGCGTCCAGCCGCGTCGGGTTGCGCAAGCATGAAACCTCGTAGCGATCTCACGGATCCGGCCAACGAAACACGTGGCGCAGCCGCTGGCCGTCGGCGCGTCGACACGCAGACCAGCGCCGAAAAAAAAACGGCCCCGTTTCCGGGGCCGTTCTGAAGCAATGGAACTTCTGGATCAGAAGCGCTGCACGTACTCCATGTACAGGTAGCGCCCCGGGACGTCGTACTGCGGGTCGAAGTTGTTCGCGAACGCGTTGTAGGCGATCGGCGGCTCCTTCTTGAACACGTTGTTCGCACCCAGCTTGACGGTGGCGTTCCACGGCACGTTGTAGCGGAACTGCACGTCGTGGTACGTCGTGGCGCCCAGGCGGTTGCGGCCATCCGCCCCATCCTCGGTACGGCGGAACTCGTCCGAGCACAGGCCGAACGGATCGCTCGGGTCGTCACTGATGAACGGGCAGGCTTCGTTCAGGCCGGAGTTGTAGCGGGCGGTCCAGGACATGCCGAAGTCACCCAGCGACCAGTCGACGGACGCATTGGCGCGCAGGCGCCAGTTCGGATCGTTCTGGTAGTAGTTGCCGACCGCGCTCTCCAGCTCGTCGCCAGCCGTGAAGGCCGAGTCCCACTTCGACATGTAGGACGTATCCAGCACGAAGGTGAAGCCGCCGTACGCCGTGTCGGGCATGCGGTAACGCACGTTCATGTCGTAGCCTTCGACCTCGATCACGCTGAGGTTCTGCGGCACCAGCTGCATGTCGAAGATCTGGCCATCGGCCTGGCGGGTGATCAGGCTGCACCATTCCTGCAGGCCTTCGGCGTAGCACTGGTCGAGGATGTAGGCGGCCGTCGGCGTGGACAGCGCATTCTCGATGTCGATGCTCCACCAGTCGAGCGAGATGTCCAGGCCCTGCACGAAGTCCGGGCTGTAAACCAGGCCGAGCGTCTTGCTGACCGAGGTTTCCGGACCCGCGTTGGCATTGCCGCCCAGCGAGAACGGATAGATGGTCTGGCCGAAATACCCCTCGCCCTGGTTGGTGCGCTGGATGAACCCGTCGGGCACGCCAGCCGCTGCGCAGTTCGCCGCGATGGTGTCGTTGCGACCGCCGAAGTCCTCGGAGCAGATGTCGCCGAACTGGGTGAAGGTGTCGGCGCGGCCACGGAACAGCGTGGTGATCGGCGGAGCGCGGAAGCCTTCCGACCAGTTACCGCGGACCAGCAGCGACTCGATCGGCTTCCACTTGAAACCGAACTTGCTGTTCACGGTGTCGCCGAAGTTGCTGTAGTCGGAGTAGCGCGACGCGAGCGAGAACTCGAGCAGCTGGGCGCCGGTGACGTCGGACAGCAGCGGAATCAGGAGTTCCGCGTACACCTCGTCCAGATCATAGGCACCTTCGGTCGGCTGACGCGAATTGCCGGAGGTGAAACCCGCGGCGACGAAGGCGTCGGGACGATCGAAGCCGCTTTCCTTGCGCGACTCGACGCCGGCAGCGAAAGCCAGCATGCCGCCCGGCAGCTCGGTGATCTCGCCGCTGAGGTTGGCCGTGAACGACTCGCTGCGGTTCTGGAACGCGTCTTGCGCCGTGAACAGGATGTAATCGAGCATCTCCTGGGTCACGCCACCGGCGGGCGACAGCGGGTTGAACGGAACGCAGCCTTCGATGATGTCTCCACCCGGGGCGGTCACACAGACCACCTCGCCATTGCGGACTTCCGACGGGCCCACGCCAGCGGCCACGTTCAGCATGTTCGCATCGCCGATCTGGGCGTCTTCCTGGTCGGACTTGTTGAAGTTGTAGCCGACGTCCCAGTCGAAGTAGCGGCTGCCCACTTCGAACGAGCCCTCGAGACCGACGTAGGTATGGATCGTCTTCACGTTCTGCTGGTAGACGCGCGCCTGCTCGGTGAGGCGATGGCTCCAAATCACCTCGCGCCCGTCGCCACCGTACAGCGGGTTGTACGGGTTGTAGTAGCTGTCGCCGCTCATGGTGAAGTCGTTGCTGACGCCACCGTTGAGCGGGAAGCCGGCCAGCTGCTGTTCCGAGCGACGCTCGTTGTACAGGGCGTCGGCACGGAAGGTCAGGTTGTCGGAGATGTCGAACCGGCCCTTCGCATACAGCGCGGTACGCGTCTGCGGCGTCAGAAGGTAGTTGTCCTTCGCATAGTTGTAGGCGTACTGGGGCCCGAAGGGCACCGTATCCTCGAGCGCGTAGCGCGGGTTGCCGGCGAGGCCGGACGGCGGGGCTCCCGGCGGGACGATGAGCGAGCCGCCATCGCCGTTCCAGATGCGGCCATTGTTGGAGTAACCGCTGTACTGCGAGCTGCCGAGACCGATGATCGGGTCCTCGGAGATCGTGCGGTCGCCCGCCATGACGGCCTTTTCCTCGACTCGGGAGAGACTGAACACGACGTTGCTGCGGTCAGTGGTCGAGCCCATCGTCGCTTCGATGGTGTTGCGCTCGCCATCGCCTTCGCCGTACTGGCCAAGGTGGGTACGCGCCTCGAAGCCGTCGAAGTCGTTGCGGGTGATGATGTTGACCACGCCGGCGATCGCATCCGAGCCGTAGATGGACGACGCGCCGTCCTTCAGCACTTCGATGCGCTCGATGACCGCGGCGGGGATCGTGTTGAGATCGACCGACCCGGTGAGGGTGGAGACCCAGCGACGGCCGTCCACCAGCACCAGCGTGCGCGAGGACCCCAGGTTGCGGAGGGCGATCTCGGACGAACCGTCACCGCCGTTGTTGAACGTGCGGTTGATCGCGGCGCCGTTTGCAGAAATGCGCTGGAGCACTTCCGCGACCGACGTCAGGCCAGTACGTTCGATGTAGTCGCGATCCAGGACAAGCACGGGCTGCGACGTTTCCGCGTCAACGGAACGGATGCGCGAGCCGGTGACTTCGATGCGGTCCAGCTGCGTCGGATTGTCCATCGACGTTGCAGGTGCGGCCTGAGCGAACGCGGCGCCGGTGCCGGCGAGCGTCGTCGTACCCGCAACGAGCGCGAAGGTGATCGCGTCGCGGAGCTTGGTGGTCTTCAAGGTCATCTCTCTCTCCAAGTGAGTCTTGGTTGTGTCCCATGGGAACCCCACCGGTGGAGTCAAGGAAGACACCAAGCCCGGCAAGGTTGCGGCCGATACTACCCGGCCATGGAGAGAAATTAAAGTGTCGTTAACAAATCGCCTGCATTGTGTGATGCGAGGCGGAAACGGGCTGCAAGCCCGCGTGCGAGCTAGAGGTCCTGCTCGTACCGGACGTAGGGCACGGCACCCTCGTCGTTGGTCTCACTGTTTGGCGAGAACGGATTCTTGCCTCGGGTGACCACGTTCTCCGCGCCCACGGTGAGCTGGCCGCTCCAGGGGGTGCGCCAGGTCACGCCGAGGCCCAGGCCTTCGAAACGGGGCTGACCCGGCGTTTCGATCACGCGGCCGATCACATTGGCGCTGAAGGCGCCATAGCCACCGCCCACCGCCAGGCTCTTGCTGCTCCAGCGGTCGCTGATGTCCGAGGGGGCCTCGGAGAACGGGATCAGGGTGGCCTTGGCCACGGTGCCGGCGATGGTCACGTAGGCGGCATCGCCCAGGTTCTTCTGCGCGAACACGGTCAGGTCGTTGAGGTCCACGTCGCGGCCCTGCGGCGAGCCTTCGCGGGTCAACCAGGTCGGCAGGCTGTCCTTGCCCTGGCCCAGGGTGACGCCGAAGCCGCCGCCGGGGCGGCTGAGCGATGCAGTGGCGCTTGCCCGGCGGCTGCCGTCGCGATCGCCCAGCGAGGCAAGCTGGCAATTGTTGGCCAGGCTGCTGACGGCGCTGAATACGCCGCTGCGCTGGTTGCACAGCAGAGCCAGCGAGTCGCCCGCTTCCAGGCCGAACGTGGCATCGAGCGAGGAGTCGCCGGCGCGCCAGCGGGCGCCGGCGCGGGTGCCTTCCGTGGTTGGCTCCAGCAGCAGATAGCCCTGGACCCGGCCGCTGCTGTGGTCGACCACCGGCAGGACGGTCTGGTCCGCACGCCGGACCTGCGCATGCGCGCCGGCCGCAATGCCGAAGGCAAGCAGCAGGGCGGTCGTCAGTCGTGCGAGATGGCGTGGCATGGCGAGCAATGGACCGGCGGATGTGGCCGGAGTTCCCTCCCTCAGGGCCTGACGATTCTAAATCATTTATGTTTATTTAACAATCCCGGAACACACCCGCCCTGCACCGCTACTGAACACGTTCGGGTGCGGGCATGTCAATGGCCGCGGCGGCGAGGATGACTTCGACCTCGTCGGGGTCGAAGACATAGCGCTCCCCGCAGAACTCGCACCGGATCCTCGCCGCTCCGTCGATGACCGCTGCCCGTGCTTCCGCGGGCCCGAGCGAGCGCAGCATCCCGGCCACCCGCTCGCGCGAGCAGGAGCAGCCGAACGCTAGGGGACGCGATCCCAGCGCTTCGACGCCCTCCTCGTGGAACAGGCGGCGGAGCAGGGCCGTCGCCGGCAGCGACAGCAGTTCGTCGGCCGACAGGGTGTCGAACAGGGCGGTGGCGCGGGTCCAGCCGTCGGCATCGCCGGGGTCGCCCGGCAGTTTCTGCAGCATCAGCCCCGCGGCGTGGTCCTGGTCCGCGGCCAGCAGCAGCCGCGTGGGCAACTGTTCGGACTGGCGGAAGTAATCCTCGAACGCACCCGCCAGGGAGTCTGCCTCCAGCGGGACGAGGCCCTGGTAGCGGCTGGGCTCGCGTCCGCTCAGGCCCGGATTCTCGATGGTGATCGCCAGCACCGCGCCCGCACCGAGCTGGCCCAGGTCGCGGGTGGCCAGCCCAGGTTCGGCCTCGGCCATCCGGGCGATCCCTCGCAGCGTGCCGGCGGCGGTGCATTCGGCGAACAGGGTGCGCAGCGCTCCCTGGCCGCGCAACTGCACCGACAGCCGCCCGTCCACCTTGGCATGGCCGGTGAACAGGGCTGCGGCCGCCGCGGCTTCGCCGAGGAGTTCGGCGACCGCGACGGGATAGTCTTCGGTCGAACGGATCTGCCGCCAGGTCTCGTGCAGGTGCACCCGCACGCCGCGCACGCCCGGGACAGGAAGCAGGAAGCGGGTCAGCTGGTCGCTGTCGGGCGGGGTATGGGGCACGGGCATGATCGGCGTTCGCGCGCTGGCACGCGGCATGGTCGAATAGGGGTGCGCGCCATCCTTGCGCGCGGATCGACATGGGGACGTGATGACGCAGCCGCAAGTCCAGCCCGGCTCACCCTCGGCCACGTCGGCGGGTCGCAAGGCGCGGCGCAGATGGCGTCGCTGGTTGCTGCTGCCGCTGTGGCTGCTGCTGCTGACGGTGGCGCAGGTGGCGGTGCTGCGCTTCGTCGATCCGCCATTCTCGTCGTTCATGGCGATCCGGCAGGCCGATGCCTGGCGGGCAGGCGAGATGGACTTCCGCATCGCCTACGACTGGCGCGATCTCGACGCGATGGCGGCTTCGCTGCCGGTGGCCCTGATCGCCGCCGAGGACCAGAACTTCGCCACCCACTCGGGATTCGACCTCGAGGCGATCGAACAGGCGCGCGAACGCAATGCGCGCGGCGGACGCCTGCGTGGAGGCAGCACGATCAGCCAGCAGGTGGCGAAGAACCTGTTCCTGTGGCAGGGCTCGGGCGCGGCGTCGCGCTGGGTCCGCAAGGGGCTGGAGACCTGGTATACGGCGCTGGTGGAACTGCTTTGGCCGAAGCGCCGGATCATCGAGGTATACGCCAACGTCGCCGAGTTCGGCGACGGCATCTACGGCGCCCAGGCCGCCGCGCGCAGCTTCTTCGGTCGCGACGCGTCCGGTCTGACGCAGGCACAGTGCGCGCGACTGGCGGCGGTGCTGCCGAGTCCGAAACGCTACAGCGCCGCGCGGCCCGGCCCATACGTGCAGCGCCGGACGCGGACGATCGAACGCAACATGCGCCAGATCGGCGGCACCGCCTATCTCGACAGGCTGGACTGACCGGCACGCGCTGCCGCCTGCCGTCGCGGGACGTCCGTCTTCCGTGCATGCGAACGACACCCGGGCCGTGCGGCGGTGGAAGGCATCGTCGCGAAGTCGCCGGCTGCCGACCCCGGGGAAAACGAATACGATGCGCCGATGACCCGTGACCTGCTGACCGTGGTCGTCGCCGCACGCGACGAAGCCGATGCCCTGCCGCTGCTGCACGCGCGGCTGGCGCCCGTGCTCGACACGCTGCGCGCGGACGGCGTCGACGGCCGCGTGCTGTACGTCGACGATGGCAGCAGCGACGGTACCTGGCAGGTGATGCGCGGGCTGGCCAGCGGCGATCGCCGGGTCGGCCTGCTGCGGCTGTCGCGCAACTTCGGCAAGGAGGCGGCCCTGACCGCCGGGCTCGATCACGTCGAGCACGGCGCCGTGGTGCTGATCGACGCCGACGGCCAGGATCCGCCCGAGCTGATCCCGCAATTCGTCGACAAATGGCGCGAGGGCTTCGACGACGTCTACGGCATGCGCGAGGAGCGCGCCGGAGAAAGCTGGTTCAAGCGGGTCACCGCGCACGCGTTCTACCGCGTGATCCAGCGCCTGTCGCGGACCCCGATTCCGACCGATACCGGCGACTTCCGGCTGCTGTCGCCGCGCGCCCTGGCCGCGCTGCGGCAACTGCGCGAGCGACACCGGTTCATGAAGGGCCTGTTCGGCTGGATCGGCTACAACCGCGTCGCCGTGCCGTACCGGCGCGAGCCGCGGGTGGCGGGCCGGACCAAGTTCAACCTGTGGAAGCTGTGGAATTTCGCCCTCGAAGGCATCACCAGCTTTTCGACCGCACCGCTGCGGCTGGCCACCTACATCGGGCTCGGCGCCGCGCTGGTGGCGTTCCTGTATGCGGTGTGGATCGTCGCCAAGGCATTGTTGTACGGCGACCGCGTGGCCGGCTGGCCGACGATGATGGTGGTGATCCTGTTCCTCGGCGGCGTGCAGCTGGTGGCGCTGGGCATGATCGGCGAATACCTGGGCCGGCTGTACGAGGAGTCCAAGCAGCGGCCCCTGTATCTGGTCGACGACTGGCGCCCGTCGGCGGGCGGAGTATCCTCGGCATTGTCCGAGGCTGCGGAAGGAGGACACCATGCGCACGGTTCGGCAGTTGCTGGGCGCCAAGGCGCCTGAAGTCTTCGCGGTGGCGCCGGATGCGCCGGTGATCGACGCGATCCGGCTGATGGCCCTCAAGGGCATCGGCGCGGTGCTGGTGATGGACGGTGCACGCCTGGCCGGGATCCTGTCCGAGCGCGATTACGCGCGCAAGATCGTGCTCGAGGGGCGCTCTTCGAAGGACACGGCCGTCAGCGAGATCATGACCGCCGAGGTGGTCACGGTCGGGCCCGACCATGTGGTACCTGCGTGCATGCAGCTGGTCACCCGCCACCGCATCCGCCATCTGCCCGTGATGGAGAACGACGCGGTGGTGGGGATGATCTCGATCGGCGACCTGGTGGCGGCGGTCATCGAGGACCAGCAGCACGAACTCGAGCAGCTCCAGCGCTATATCGCCGGCTGACCCCGGTCGCCGGTCGATGGTGTCGTGGGGAGGGCAACCAGGGCCGGGCCGGTGACGGCGATGCCCGAGTTGCCCGCCGGGCGTGGCGTTCTACTGGCCGGCGCCGGGGCACTCGCGTGGTGAGCGGGAGCGGCGCGGGGCCGGCATCACTTCGCGTAGTCGCCGCCGCAGCCGCTGTCCTCTCCCGGACCCAGTTCGAGGGTGGCGAGCAGGGCCGCGGGCGGGGCGATGCTGCCCAGGGCCAGCGCTATCGCGCCGCGCAGCCCGAGGCGGGCGAAGTCGGGACGGAAACTGGGATCGGCGAAGCTGCCGCCGATGTGCAGCGGCGAGCGCAGCGCGAGAATGCTGCGGTCCTTCGGCCGGGGCCGAAGCTCGATGTCGAGCGACTCCTCGCGCAGGTTCACCTGTCCCTGGCCGACGATGATCGTGTCGCTGGTATCGAACGCCAGCGCGCGGGAGTCCATCACCCCGCGCTTGACGCCGAAATCGGCGAACGCGCAGCGCACCGCGACCTTCCGGTCCTTGCCCAGAAGGAACTTGAGCGATTCGTAGATGTCGATGCCGGCCAGTTCGATCAGCAGGTTGCTGATCTCGCCACGCCCCATGCCGACCGCCACGTCTCCGTCGGCCGTCGCCAGCATCGCGGCGATCGAATTGCCGGACCCGGCCAGGTTGACACTGCCGGCCACGCGACCGGCGGCGTCGCGGGTGAGCTCCACATCGGGGAACAGGCGCGCCAGTTCCACCCGCCGTACCTGGGCATTGAGCCGGGTGGTGATGGCGTCGGTGCGCGCATCCATGCGGATGTCGGAACGGATGTCGCCGCCGGCCACGCCGAAGTTCAGCGGCTCCAGCAGCGCCAGCCCGTTGTCCAGACGCAGGCGAGCGTCCATGTCGTCGATCGGCAGGCCCGGAGCGTTGATGCGCTGTGCGCGCAGGCGGACATCCGCGTCCATCGCCCGCAGTTTGGCCAGGTCGTAGGGCGTGGACGGCAGCACCTTGCCGCGCGCCCGCTGGCGCGCGGCCTGTTCGGCGAGCGCCGGATCGAGCGCCTCTCCCTCCGCGTCGGGGGTGGCGCCGAGGAAGCCGGCCAGATCGTCGAGATCGAGCCGCTTCGACACCAGGTCGCCCTTGAACAGGGGTCTCTCGCCGCCGGTGGTGATCGACGCCGAGCCGGCGAGGTCGCTCTGTCCGACCTTCCCGGCGAAGTCGGTGTAGTGCCAGGTATCGCCGTCGCGGGTCAGCCGGCCGTCGACCGAGTACGGCGGAGTGTCGGGCATGGCGACGTCGATCAGGCGATAGAGGTCGCCCAGGTTCCGGCCCTCGAGTGCGAACTGCAGGTCGATGCCGCGAAGCTGGAAGGGTGCGGTCAGGCTGCCGCGGGCATGTGCACGGGTTGCGCCGCCACGGGCGCGCAGATCGATGCGAAACGGACTGTCGCTGTCCTGCAGCTCCAGCGGCGACTCGGCGGTGCCCTCGAGGCTGAAGGGGCTGCCGCGCCAGCGGCCATCGCCCTCGAGGACGACCGGCGGCGCCGCGTCGGCGCTACGTGATTCGCGGCTGCCGACGCGTACGTCAATGCCGGTATCGCTGGGTGCGTCATCGAAGCGCAGGCGGCCGCTGTCGATCCACAGCCGTCGCAGCTGCAGCGGTTCTCCGCCGTCGTCCTCGAAACCGAGATCCCAGTTGCCGGGCCCGCCATCCGGGTCGGTTTCCAGGCGCACGTCCGGGGTCTGGAGCCGCAGCTCCGGCAGGCGCACCCGCCCCAGCAGCAGCGGCCACACTTCGACCTGCAGCGCCAGGTGCTGGGCGGTTGCCATGTCGCGGTGATCCGACCACGCCGCGTTGCCCAGCCGCAGCTGCCCGGCGGTGACGGTGGTGACGCGGCCGAGGTCGACGTCGAGATCGCCGGCGATCTCGAACGTGCGCCCGGTGCGCGCCTCGACGATTCGCTCGACCGGGCCCTTGAACCAGTTCCAGTCCCACAGCAGCACGAGCACGACGAGCGCCACCACCGGGATCGCGACCCACATCGCGAGACGTCGTGAGGGTGGCCAGTGGCGCCGCCAGGTGGCGCGAGGGCCCTGCGGGCGGTGGGGTGGGCTGTGCATGGACGCAGTATTCGCGCCGCGCGTTGCGACCGCGCGAAAGTCGCGCGGTCACTGTTCAGTTTGGCCGACGGCCCGCGGCCTCAGCCGATCACCTGGGCCATCACCGCCACGTAGTGGCACAGGCTGCCGGCGATGCAGAACAGGTGCCAGATCGCGTGCGAGTAGCGCACCGATTCACGATGGTAGAAGTAGGTGCCGAGGGTGTAGAACAGGCCGCCCGCGAGCAGCCAGCCGAGCGTCCAGCCGTCCAGCGCCTCCATCACCGGCTTGATCGCCACGATCACCAGCCAGCCCATGGCGATGTAGATCAGCGTGGACAGGCGCTTGAAGCGGCCGGTATAGAACAGCTTGAACACCACCCCGGCCAGCGCCAGGGTCCAGATCGCGGCGAACAGGCCCCAGCCCCACGACCCGCGCAATCCGACCAGGGTGAACGGGGTATAGGTGCCGGCGATGAGCAGGTAGATCGCGCAGTGGTCGAAGACCTTGAGCCGGCCCCGGGCGACCGGATGCCGGACCGCGTGGTAGAGCGTCGAGGCCAGGTAGAGCATCAGCAGGCTGATGCCGAACACGATCGCCGCCGTCAGCTGCCAGGCGTCGCCATGGATGGCCGCCAGCGTCACAAGCACCGCGCCGCCGGCCAGCGCCGCGGCCGCGCCGACCCCGTGGGTCAGCGCACTGGCGAGTTCGTCGCGCAGGTCGAGCGCGCGGTGCGCGCGCACGCGCGCGCGCAGCGTGCCGAATCGGGAGAGGGGGCGGCTCACGACGATACGTTACCGCATCGCCAGGCCCCGGGGACGACCGGGTTCGAGCCCCTGTCTAGTCCACCGCCACCGCGTGCGCGTGCTCGCGGGTCGCCATGAAACGGACCTTCGGCGCGCGTTCCTCCGCCAGTTGCAGGTTGATCCGGGTGGGGGCGAGATAGACCAGCTGGCCGGCGGCGTCGAGCGCGAGGTTCATCGCGTGCTTGTCGCGGAACTCCTCCAGCGTCTTCGCGTCCTCGCACTTCACCCAGCGCGCGGTCGCGACCTGGACCGGTTCGAACGCGGCGTCCACCCCGTATTCGTCCTTGAGCCGGTAGGCCACGACGTCGAACTGCAGTACGCCGACTGCGCCCAGGATCAGGTCGTTGCTCATCAGCGGGCGGAAGAACTGGGTCGCGCCTTCCTCGGACAGCTGCGCCAGTCCCTTCTGCAACTGCTTGAGCTTGAGCGGATCGCGCAGCCGCGCGCGGCGGAACAGTTCCGGTGCGAAGTTGGGGATGCCGGTGAAGGCCAGCGACTCGCCCTCGGTGAAGGTGTCGCCGATCGAGATCGTGCCGTGGTTGTGGATGCCGATCACGTCACCGGGCCAGGCCTCAGCCGCGATCTCGCGGTCGCTGGCCATGAAGGTCAGGGCATTGGCCAGCTTCATGTCCTTGCCGGTGCGCGGGTGGAACACCTTCATCCCGGCGCTGAACCGGCCCGAGCACACGCGCATGAACGCGACCCGGTCGCGGTGCTGCGGATCCATGTTGGCCTGGATCTTGAACACGAAGCCGGTGAGCCTGTCTTCGTCCGGACGTACGTCGCGCGTGGTGGTCTCGCGCGGCTTCGGCGGCGGTGCATGCGCGACGAAGAAATCCAGCAGCGGCTGGACGCCGAAATTGTTCACGCCCGAGCCGAAGAACACCGGCGTCTGCCGCCCCTCCAGGTAGGCCTGCTTGTCGAAGGCATGGCTGGCGCCCTGCACCAGTTCGAGTTCGTCGCGCAGCTGGGCCAGCATGTCGGCGCCGATCTTCGCTTCCAGCCCGGGCGCGTCGAGCGAGGGAAAGATGGTCGAATCCTGCCGGGTGAAGTTTCGCCCCGGTTCGTACAGGTGCACCTCGCCGGTGACCAGGTGGACCACGCCCTTGAGCCGCTGGCCCATCCCGATCGGCCAGGTGACCGGCGCGCACTGGATGCCGAGCACCGATTCGACCTCGTCGAGCAGGTCGATCGGATCCTTGCCCTCGCGGTCGAGCTTGTTGATGAAGGTCATGATCGGCGTGGCGCGCATGCGGCACACCTCCATCAGCTTGATCGTGCGCTCCTCCACGCCCTTGGCCACGTCGATGACCATGAGCGCACTGTCGACCGCGGTGAGCACGCGGTAGGTGTCCTCGCCGAAGTCGGCGTGGCCGGGCGTGTCCAGCAGATTGACGATGCGGCCCTCGTAGGGGAACTGCATCACCGAGCTGGTGACGGAGATGCCGCGCTCCTTCTCCAGCGCCATCCAGTCGGAGGTCGCGTGGCGCGCCGCCTTGCGACCCTTGACGCTGCCGGCCATCTGGATCGCGCCGCCGAACAGCAGCAGCTTCTCGGTCAGGGTGGTCTTGCCGGCGTCGGGGTGCGAGATGATCGCGAAGGTACGGCGCCGGGCGGCTTCGGTCGGAACGTCGGACATGGCGAGGCGCGCACGGACGTGCGCGACGGTCGGTTCGGGGAGGGCGGGAATTATAGGCGAGGCGGCGCGGCAACGACCGGCGCCGTCAGCCGCCGCCGTCCTGCATCGTGCCGAACCGCAGGATGCCCTGCGGACCGAACATCCGGAACGGCACCGACGCCAGCCGCATGCCGCGATTGGCCTGGACCACGAAATGCAGATGCGGCGCGGTGCTGCGGCCGGTGTTGCCGGACAGGCCGATCACCTGGCCGCGGCGCACGTGCTGGCCCAGGCGCACCAGCACGCCGCCGGTCTGGAGGTGGGCGTAGAGCGCCATGGTGCCGTCGTCGTGCAGGATGCGGATGAAGTTGGCGCGCGCGACCAGTTCGTCCTCGTCCTCGCCGGGTGAAGCTTCGGCGAAACCGGCCTCGGACTGCATCACCACGCCGTCGCGCGCGGCCAGGACGGCGGTCCCGGAAGGTGCGGCGAAGTCCACCGCATGGCGGTTCTCCCCGTCGGCATGGCTGAAGCTGCCGTTCCAGGCCTGCTGGATGCGCACGCTGGCGGTCTGCAGCGGCCAGCCGTATTCGACGTCGCGCGGGCGGGCGTTCGGCGTGCCGGGGACGGCGATCACGCGCAGGCGCGGATTGCCGGCGCCGACCCGTGCCAGCAGGCCTGCCGACAGCGCCGGCACGGTGCCGCGTGCCGGCAGGGGCGGATCGCTGGAGACGTCGTCGCCCTCAGCGTGCAGCATCACCTCGATCGGTCCGGCGAGCAGGTTGTCGACCCATGCCAGCACGCCATGGGCGTCGGCCTCCACGCGCAGCCGCGCGACCACGGTCGGTCCTGCGGGCAGCGCGATCCGCGAGACGTCGCCCGTCGCAGTTCCGTCGACCCGGTCGGCGTAGTGCGCGCGGCCCTGCGGGTCGGTCCAGCGGTAGACCTGCGAGGCCTGCGCGGTCGTGGCCGCCAGCAACGCCAGGGCGGGCAGCAGCGGCCAGCGTGCGTGCTTCACCGTGCGCAGGCCGGGTCGAGTCCCAGTGCCTGCACGATGTCGCCGAGGTCGAACGCGGCGACCGAACGGTCGTGGTGGACCGCGAACAGGGCGCCGGCGGGAAAGCGTGGCGTAGGGCTGGCATGCAGGGCGACGCCATCGGTCCATGCCGTGACCTGACCCGAAAACGTGCCGCGCGGCGCCAGCGTGGCGCGGTCGAAGACCCGGAACACGGTCAGGGGCAGCAACTGGTCGGCCGCGATCCAGTAGCCGGTGTCCGGCGTGCACGCCCACAGCGCCAGGCCTTCCGGCTCGCCCTGGAACACGCCCGGTGCGATGCCGCCGGTGGTGGCGCGGCCGGCGAGCGTGTATTCGCGCAATGCCCGCCGTTCGCGATGTTCGTCGGCGACCAGCAGCCGGTCGTGGACGGGATCCCCGACCAGCGATTCGACCACGTGCAGCGCCAGCGCCGGACGGGTGTCGCCGAACGCGATGCCCGCGTCGACGTGGGGACGTCCCGCGACGTCGACGCGCACCTGGAAGCGGCGCAGGCGCCGGTCGAGCGTCTGCAGCGGCGGCACCACGTCGAAGCGGTCGCCGTCCATGAAGCTGTCGGTGACGTAGAGCTCCAGGGTGCCCGGGGCCGGCTCGTGTGCCCACAGGCCGTAGGGGCTGCGCAGCACGTCCTGGCCGAACGTTCCCAGCGGATCGAATCCCGGCAACGCGAGCATCTGCACCCGGCGGTTGTCGCGCTCGGACACGAACAGCAGATCGCCGTGCACGAACACGCCATTGGGACGCAGGAATTCGCCGTCCCCGGGGCCGCGACGCCCCACGCTGCGCAGCTGCTCGCCGCTGTCGGCGTCGAACACCACCAGCTCGTGGGTGTTCTTGGCGGTGGCGATCAGCCAGATCGCCCCGTCCTCGGTCGGCCAGGTGGCGAGCGAATCGAGCTCGTCCTCGGGATTCTCGGGCGTGACGTAGCGCTCGGGAACGGTGACGGTCCCGGCCGATACCGCGACCGGACGGGCGGCGGTGGAGGCGGGCGATTCGACGCGCGGGGTCGCGCAGGCGGCCAGCCACAGGGCGGCCAGGAGGGGGAGGGCAAGGCGCATGCCGGCCATTATCCCCGGATCACGTACCGGAACATCGCCTCCAGACTTGTATCGCTTCATCGGCATGAAGCGATTGACAAACCGCGATCGCCCGGGCAAGCTGGCTGCCATCCATCGAGACCGGCTGAGGGACAGGCCCGAAGACGCCGGGGCAACCTGATGGGACCGACCGCAAGGCCGGACCCGTCGCGGTGCCAAGTCCTGCGGGGACCTGAGCGTCCACCGGAAGATGGTTGCGCGACGCCGCGAAGGGTGGACGTGCATCTGGCCGGCGACCCCGGCACCTTCCGATCCCCGCAAGCGCTCGATGGCCGTCCCCGCCCCGGATCGCGCCATGAGCTTCGTCGACTTGCCCGCCCGCAGCCTGCCGCCGCACGACGCCGTCGTCGTGGCGTCGCCGCATGTCGCGCCGACCGCCACGGTCGAGGCCCGACGCGGCACATTCGACGCCACGCTGACGCTGCGCCACGGCGGCCTGCAGACGGTGCGGATCGCCTGGGAACTCGCGGGGCCGGCGGGCGCGCCGGTGGCGCTGGTCGCCGGCGGCATCTCCGCACACCGGCACGTGGCCGCGAACGCGCAATTCCCCGAGGCCGGCTGGGCCGGCGACCTGGTGGGCGGCGGACGCACCCTGGACCCGGCGCACACCCGCGTGCTCGGTTTCGACTATGTCGGCGCTGACGGGCGGGTCGACGTGCCGATCGATACCGCCGACCAGGCCGATGCGGTGGCCGTGCTGCTCGACCTTCTCGGCATCGCGCGGCTGCAGGCCTTCGTCGGCTATTCCTACGGTGCGCTGGTCGGGCTGCAGTTCGCGGTCCGGCATCCGGCGCGGGTGGCGCAGCTGGTCGCGGTCAGCGGCGCGCATCGCGCCCATCCCTACGCCGCCGCCTGGCGCGCGCTGCAGCGCAAGGCGGTGGCGCTCGGCCAGCTGCAGTGCGCCGACGTGCAGGGACTGTCGCTGGCGCGCCAGTTCGCCATGCTCAGTTACCGCACGCCGGAAGAGTTCGAGGAGCGCTTCGATGCGCCCCCCGAGGTCAGCAACGGCCGCGTGCGCGTGGCCGCCGAGGACTATCTCGACGCCGCCGGCGCGCGTTTCGTGGCGCGCACGCCGGTCAACGCCTGGCTGCGGCTGTCCGAGTCGATCGACCTGCACCGCATCGATCCCGCGCAGGTGCAGGTGCCCACCCTGGTGGTGGCGGTCGAAGGCGACCGCCTGGTGCCGCTGTCCGATTCGGTGGCCCTGGTCGAGGGCCTGGGACCCCACGGCCAGCTGCGGGTCCTGCGCTCCCCCTATGGCCACGACGCCTTCCTGAAAGAAACCGACCGCATCGACGGCATCCTCGCCGGCGCACTGCGCCAACCCGGAGACCCCGCATGACCGCCACGCCCCCCAATGCCGCCGCCGTCGCCGGCACCGATTGTCGCCAGCCCGCCACCCGCGCGGTGCGCGCCGGCATCGATCGCGACGCGGCGTACGGCGCGGTCACGCCGCCGATCGTGCTGTCGAGCAACTTCAGCTTCGACGGCTTCGGCAACAAGCGCGCCTACGACTACACCCGCAGCGGCAACCCGACGCGCGACCTGCTGGGCGAGGCGCTGGCCGAACTCGAGGGCGGCGCCGGCGGCGTGGTCACCGCGACCGGCATGGGCGCGATCACCCTGGTGCTCAACGCGCTGCTGGAGACCGGCGACACCCTGGTGGTGCCGCACGACGCCTACGGCGGCAGCTGGCGCCTGTTCAACGCGCTCGCCGCCAAGGGCCATTTCAACCTGGTCACCGCCGACCTGACCGATCCGCGCTCGCTGGCCGACGCGCTGGCGCAGTCGCCGAAGCTGGTGCTGATCGAAACCCCGTCCAATCCGCTGCTGCGCGTGACCGACCTGCGCTTCGTGATCGAGGCCGCGCACCGCGCCGGCGCGCTCACCGTGGTCGACAACACCTTCCTGTCTCCGGCGCTGCAGACCCCGATCGCGTTCGGCGCCGACGTGGTTGTGCATTCGACCACCAAGTACATCAACGGCCACAGCGACGTGGTCGGCGGCGCGGTGGTCGCAGCCACGACCGACCTGCACGAACGCCTGGCGTGGTGGGCGAACGCGCTTGGGATCACCGGCGCGCCGTTCGACGCGTTCCTGACCCTGCGCGGACTGCGCACGCTGGACGCGCGCCTGCGCGTGCACCAGGAGAACGCGCAGGCGATCGCGCAGCAGCTCGAGGCGCATGCGGCGGTGGCGAAGGTGCACTATCCGGGGCTGGCCTCGCATCCGGGGCATGCGCTGGCGGCGCGCCAGCAGACCGGCTTCGGCGCGATGCTGTCGCTCGAGCTCGACGGGGGCGTCGAGGCCGTGCGCGCGTTCGTCGAGGGCCTGCAGTACTTCACCCTGGCCGAGTCGCTGGGCGGGGTCGAGAGCCTGGTGGCGCACCCGGCGTCGATGACCCACGCGGCGATGACGCCGCAGGCGCGCGCGGCGGCCGGCATTCCCGATGGGCTGTTGCGGCTGTCGGTCGGGATCGAGGCCCAGGCCGACCTGCAGGCCGACCTGGCCGCGGCGCTCGAGCGCGCGCAACGCGTGATCGAAGCCCGCGGCACCGACCTGAAGCGGGTGGACGCATGAGCTCGGTCACCCGGATCCGCAGCGCCACCGGCGGCGCGCGCGGCGGGCGCATCGCGCTGCTGGGCACCGGGGTGGTCGGCAGCGCGGTGGTCGCGCGCTACCGGCAACTGGTCGAACGCGGCGTGCCGCTGCCGCCGTTCGCCTGGCTGAGCAACTCGCGCGCGCAGGTGGCCAACGAGGGATCGCTGGAGGATGCGATCGCGCGCGCGCATGCGGCGCCGCGCCAGCACGGCGGCGTGCCGCCGTGGGCCGAGGGCGAGGCGCTCGCGCGAGGCGACATCGTCATCGACGCCACCGCCAGCGACACCGTGGCCGGCTGGCATGCCGAATGGCTGCTGCGCGGGATCCACGTGGTCACCGCCAACAAGCTCGGCAATGGCGGCGACCTGGCCCGCGCGCAGGCGATCGTCGACGCGCAGCGCGAAGGCGCGCGCTACGGCGATTCGGCCACGGTGGGTGCAGGACTGCCGGCGCTGCGCCTGATCCGCGAGCTGGTGGCCGGCGGCGACCGCATCCACGCCGTGGAGGGCGTGCTGTCGGGTTCGCTGGCGTGGCTGCTGTCGCGCTTCGACGACACCCGCCCGTTCTCCGACCTGGTGCGCGAGGCGCGCGATGCCGGCTACGCCGAACCCGATCCGCGCCAGGACCTGTCCGGCGAGGACGTGCGGCGCAAGCTGCTGATCCTGGCGCGCGCGGCCGGCCTGCCGCTGGAGGCGCGCGACATCCGCGTGTCCTCGCTGGTGCCCGACGCGCTGCGCGACGCCGCGCCCGACGCGGTCGATGCCCAGCTCAACACCCTCGACAAGCCGCTGCGCGAACGCTTCGTCACCGCCTACCGCAGCGATGCGCGGCTGTGCTTCGTCGGCCGCTTCGATGCCGAGCGCGGCGCCAGCGTGGGCCTGCGCGCGCTGCCGCTGTCGCACCCGCTGGCCAGCGGCCACGGCACCGAAAACCGCGCCGCGATCTTCAGCGACCGCTACCCCGACCGCCCGCTGGTGATCCAGGGCCCCGGCGCCGGCGCCGGAGTCACCGCCGCGGCGCTGCTCGACGACGTGCTGCGGATCGCGCGCCAGGCAGGCTGACACTGTCTGGCGTCGCGCGATCGCACTGGCCGCGCAGGATGGCGCAGGTCAACGCAGCGCCTCGAGCAGCGCGGCGTTGAAGCGTTCCGGCGCTTCGACCTGCGGCGAGTGGCCGAGGTCGTCGAAGGCGACCAGTTCCGCGTCGGGGATGGTCGCGGCCGCCCGCTGGCCCAGCGCGGGGTAGTCGCCCAGGCGCGCGGCGACCGCCTTCGGCGCGAGGTCCTTGCCGATCGCGGTGCGGTCGCGCTGGCCGATGAACAAGGTGGTCGGCACGCGGATGTCGCCGAACTCGTGCACCACCGGCTGGTTGAACACCATGTCCGATGTCAGCGCCTGGCTCCACGCCACCGCCTCGCGCCCGGGGCCGGCGTACATGCCGGCGAGCATGTCCACCCAGCGCTCGTAGGCGGGCGTCCAGTCGCCGCCGTAATACACCTGCCGCTGGTAGTCGCGGATGCTGTCTGCGCTGGTCTGCAGTTCGCGCGCATACCAGGCGTCGATGCTGCGCCACGGCACGCCTTCGGCCTTCCAGTCCTCCAGGCCGATCGGGTTCACCAGCACCAGGCGCTGGGTCCGGGCAGGGTATTGCAGCGCGAAGCGCGCCGCCAGCATGCCGCCCATCGAATGCCCCACGATCGTCGCGCGTTCGATGCCGAGCGAGGCGAGCAGGGCGTGCGTGTTGGCCGCCAGCTGAGCGAACGAATACTGGTAGCGCACCGGCTTGTCCGACTTGCAGAAGCCGACTTGGTCCGGCGCGATGACGCGGTAGCCGGCGGCCGAGAGCGCGGCGATCGCCGATTCCCAGGTGGCCGCGCAGAAATTCTTGCCGTGCAGCAGCACCACGGTGCGGCCGTTGGCCGGCATGGCCGGCGAGATGTCGAGGTATGCCATTTCCAGCGGCTGGCGCTGGGAGTCGAACGCGAACATCGACACCGGATGCGGATAGTCGAACCCTTCCAGTCGCGGCCCGAAGCGGGACTCCGCCTGCGCTGGCGGCGGCAGCCAGGCACATACGGCAAGGGCGAGGGCGAACGGCGCGAGGCGGATGCGGGTCATGGACGGAGTGGCGTGCGGGTCTGGCCCCAGACTACGCGGGGCGGCGTGTCGATCGCGACAATCCGTCGCCGACGCCCCGCCCCGATGCTCCCCGGCGCGGCCGCGCGCGCGGCGACGCGCGCCGGCGCCTCAGCACTCGATGACGTTGACCGCGAGCCCGCCGCGCGAGGTTTCCTTGTACTTGTCCTGCATGTCGCGGCCGGTGTCGCGCATGGTCCTGATCACCTTGTCCAGGCTGACCTTGTGCTTGCCGTCGCCGCGCAGCGCCATGCGGCTGGCGTTGATCGCCTTCACCGCGCCCATGGCGTTGCGCTCGATGCAGGGAATCTGCACCAGGCCGCCGATCGGGTCGCAGGTCAGGCCGAGGTTGTGCTCCATGCCGATCTCGGCGGCATTCTCGACCTGGCCGGGGGTGCCGCCGAGCGCGGCGGTCAGGCCGGCCGCGGCCATCGAACACGCCACGCCCACCTCGCCCTGGCAGCCGACCTCGGCGCCGGAGATGCTGGCGTTTTCCTTGTAGAGGATGCCGACCGCGGCCGCGGTAAGCAGGAAGTCGAACACGCCACGCTCGTTCGACGCCGGGCAGAAGCGGTCGTAGTAATGCAGCACCGCCGGCAGGATGCCGGCCGCGCCGTTGGTCGGCGCGGTGACCACGCGCCCGCCCGCGGCATTCTCCTCGTTCACCGCCAGCGCATACAGGTTCACCCAGTCGAGCACGGTGAGCGGGTCGCGCATCGCCGCCTCCGGGCGATGCGACAGTTCCTTGTGCAGCGACGGCGCGCGGCGCGAGACGTGCAGCCCGCCGGGCAGGGTGCCTTCCTGGCGGATGCCGCGCGCCACGCAGGCCTGCATCGCGGTCCAGATCTCGCGCAGCCCGTCGAAGATGTCCTGCTCGCTGCGCCAGCTCTGCTCGTTCTCCAGCATCAGCTGGGCGATGGAGATCCCGGCCTCGCGCGCGCGCTGCAGCAGTTCGTCGCCGCTGGAGAACGGATGCGGCACCGGCGTGGTGTCGGCGACGATGCGGTCCTCGGCGGCCTCGTCGGCGTTGACCACGAACCCGCCGCCGACCGAGTAGTAGTCGCGCGTGGCGATCTCGTTGCCATCGGCGTCGTAGGCGGTGAAGCGCATGCCGTTGGTGTGGTGCGGCAGCTTCTGGCGCTTGTTCAGTACCAGGTCGCGCTTCTCGTCGAAGGCGATCTCGTGGCGTCCCTGCAGGCGGATGCGGCGGTCGCGGCGGATGCGCTCCAGGGCCGCAGGGATGATGTCCGGGTCGATGGCGTTCGGGTAGTGGCCCTCCAGGCCCATCAGCAGCGCCTTGTCGGTGCCGTGGCCGCGCCCGGTAAGGGCGAGCGATCCGAACACCTCCGCGCGCATGCGCGCCACGTCGGGCAGCCGTCCGGGCGCGTCCAGCCAGCGCTCGACGAAGCGTGCCGCCGCGCGCATCGGCCCGACGGTGTGGGACGAACTGGGCCCGATCCCGATCTTGTAGAGGTCGAACGTGCTGACGGCCATGCGGAGCGCCCGGGCGCTGGGGTTGAGGTGCGAAGTTCCGCCATTGTATTGGTTGCGCCAGAAACCGACGTGACGCGCGGCGCGGGGCGGCGGCGGTATACCGTGTGCCAGATTCCAGTCCTCAGCCCTGACCACCGATGGCCCGCTACATCCTCTACCAGCGCGACGACTGCCACCTGTGCGACCAGGCCATCGACCTGCTCGCGCGGGCGCGCCTGCCCGAGCCGGAGAGCGTATTCATCGACGACGATCCGGCGCTCGAGGCGCGCTACGGCGCGCGGGTGCCGGTCCTGCGGCTGGTCGACAGCGGGGCCGAACTCGACTGGCCCTTCGATCCGGCGGCACTGCGGGCGCAGCTGCGATGAGGCGCTGGTGCCTCGCCCTTGGAATGATGCTCGCGGGAGGCGCGATGGCGGCGGACGTGAACCTGGCCAAGCCCGGCCCTGACGATCCGCCCCGGTGGCGGGGACTCACCGTGGGCGAGGTGCTCGACGCGGCCCTGGTCGAGCGCGTGATCCTGCTGCGTGCGGTCACCAGCGCGCCGCCGGACCTGGACCTGGCGAACGTGCGCCGCACGATCGCCGAGCACGCGCACGTGCCGCTGCAGCCGCGCGACGAGGTCTTCGCGCCATGGCGCGTGCGCCAGGGCACCTGGCATGCGGTCCTGCTGCTGCGGTCGGGACGCCTGATGGAACTGGAGATCGACGTCGACGGCGGCGAGCGTCGCGCCTGCCTGCTGGCCGACGACGGCGCGCGCGGCTGCTTCGACCTGATCCGCCGCGAGCCGCCGGGGCCCGCTGGCTCGCCGCCCACGGAGCCGTCGCTGAGCGGCGGGGCGGACCCGCGGCGATGAGCGCACGAAACGGTTGACGGTGTGCGTGCGTCGGCCGCCGGGACCACCCGTGCCCCGGCGCGATCGAAGCAGGTTCGTATGACGCGGAACAGCGCCGTTCCACCCGTGGCGGCCCGAGGCGCCCGCTGAGCGTCGCGAGACCGCCGCTGCGCCCTGCCGTCAGGGCGCGGGCTGCAGGAACACGCGGGTGCTGATCGCCACTTCGTCGGGGATGGTCGCGGTGTCGGCCCAGTCGCCGCCGCCGACGCCGAACGCCAGGCGCTGGACCGTCGCCCGGCCAGCCAGCGTCGCCGGTGCGCCCGGGGTCCAGGTGAAGGTCAGCGTGACCGGCTTGCTCACGCCACGCAGGGTGAGGGTGCCGTCGGCGGCGTACCGGTCGCCGCCCAGCGCGCGGAAACGCTCCGCCACGTAGCGCGCCTGGGCGAACTGCGCCACATCGAAGAAATCGCCGCCGGACAGGGTCGAATCGCGGTCGGCGTTGCCGGTCGCGGTGCCGGCCAGCTGGATGGTCACGTCGAGGCGGGCCGCACCGAGGTCGGCTGGATCGAAGCTGAGCCGGGTGGCGAAATCGCCGAAGCGGCCGGTGAACACCTCGCCGTCGTACTTGGTCGCGAACACCAGCGAGGAGCCCGGCGCCTGCACGTAGTCGGTGGCGGTGGCGGAAGCGGGGGCGCCCATCATCGCCACCAGCATGGCGGCGACGGCGGCGGGGGAGGTGAGCTTAGGCGACATGGTCGGGATCCTGGCGGGGAAGGGGACGCGCGCGGCGCGCGGGCAGCATGCGCACGAGGGTCTCGTCGCGGCGGAACAGGTGGTGGTAGAACGCCGCGCCGGCATGCACGGCCACGAGTAGGACCAGCACCCAGAACAGGAGTTCGTGCGCATCGCGCGCGCGCTCGGCCAGCCATTCATCGGGGCCGGTGAGCTTGGGCATGTCGAACAGGCCGAAGAACCGGAACGGGCGCAGCCCGCTGGACGAGTCGTACAGCCAGCCCGACAGCGGCATGGCCAGCGCCAGCGCGTACAGCGCCCAGTGGGTGCCCGAGGCGATCGCCGCCTGCCAGCGCGGCGTGCCCGCGACCGGCGCCGGCGCACCGGCGTAGAGACGCCATCCCAGCCGCAGCAACATCAGCGCCAGCACCGTGATGCCCATCGACTTGTGCGCGGTGTAGACCCAGAAGTACTTCGGCGTGCGCGGCAGGTCGCCCATGGTCAGGCCGACGATGGCCAGCCCCAGGATCAGCAGCACGATCAGCCAGTGGAAGGACTGGCTGACGGCGCCCCAGCGCTCAGGGGTGTTCCTCGGGTTCATGGCACGGGTTCCGGGTCGGGCGGGGTCGGGGGGACGGGGGGCGGTGCGGGATCCTGCGCAGCCTCGCGCGCGGCCGCGTCGGCGGCATCGAACAGGTCGTCTGACGCGGGCTCGACTTCGGGTTCCGGCGCGTCCGCACCGGTGTCGGCGACCCCGGCCGCCGCGTCGGGCGCGACGTTGCGCGTGCGCGTCGCCTCGGCCTCGATCCGCAGCTCGACCGCGTCGCCGATCATCGACGGCCAGGCGTCGATTCCGAATCCGGCGCGGCTCAGCGTCGCGGTCGCGGAAAATCCGACCGTCCTGCGGAATGGCGGCATGGGGTGCCGCCTGGCCGCATTCAGCCGCACCTCCATCGCCACCTCGCGTTCGACCCCGCGCAGGCGCAGCCGGCCGTACACGCGCGCATGTTGTTCATCGATCGGCTCGATCCGGGTCGAGACGAAATGCGCCACCGGATGCGCCTGTGCGTCGAGCAGCCCGCGCGCGAGCGTGGCGCGGTTCCAGTCGGCATCGCCGAAATCCAGGCGTTCGAGCGGGATCTCGACCTCCACCCGAGCGCTGCTCCAGTCCTCCGGATCGAACCACAGCGTGCCGCGAGCGCCCGACACCGTGCCCAGCGCGCTGGAGAACCCGGCGTGGTCGACCGCGACCAGCACCCGCGTGTGGACCGGATCGATCGCATAGGTGTCGACCCCGGCGCGCACCGGCGCAGCCAGCGCGAGCAGCAGCCAGGGCAGCATGGGCAGCAGTGGGCGCAGGCGGGACATCGGCGTGGCCGTGGCGGACGGATCCATCAACGCCGCATTCTAGGCGCTTGGTGCGGATGGGCCGGGGTTGCGCCGGCAACGTTGCGTTGCGAGGATGCCCGGGCACGTGCCGGGGGACGCCAGGGACAGGGGCACGACGGAACCGGGGAGGCCGGGTGCGGGCGATCGTCTGGACAGCATGCGCGTGGTGCCTGCTCGCGGCGATGGCCGTGTACGCCCAGGCTCCCGCCGCGCCCGCGGATGCGGCGTCGACGCTCGCCGCGCCGCAGCTGCCGATGCCGCGCCAGCTCAGCGTCTACGACGGCCTGCCGTCCAATCGCATCAACGCGCTGGCCGAGGATCGCCAGGGCTACCTGTGGATCGCGACCCGCGACGGCCTGGCACGCTACGACGGCGTGGGGTTCCGCGTCTGGCGGGTCGGCGACGGGCTGCGCGACAACCACATCTGGACGGTGTTCGTGGACGCCCAGGACCGGGTCTGGGTGGGCACCCAGAACGCCGGCCTGTCGATGCTCGACGCGCAGCGGCGCGGGTTCACCCACTTCGACCGCACCTCGCATCCCCGGATCGCGAGCAACGACGTCTGGTCGCTGGCGCAGACGGGCGACGGCGCGATCTGGTTCGGCACCTCCGATGGCGGCCTGCACCGGCTGGACGCTGCCGGCACCGTCACCCGCTTCGCTCCGGACGCCGCCGATCCGCGCAGCCTGCCGTCGCCGGCGGTGACCTGGCTGCGGGTGGATGACGACGACCGCCTGTGGGTGGGCACCTACCAGGGCGTGGCGCGCTGGAGCGGCGATGGTTTCGACCGGATGCTGCAGGAGGTGCGTCCCAGTCCCGCGGTCAACGGGCTGGTGTTCGACGATGCCGGCGACCTGTGGATCGCGACCTCCAGTGCGGCCTACGTCCATCGCGCCGCGAGCGGACGGATCGACCCTGCCCCCTGGCGCGACCCGGTGCAGGGCCAGCCGGCGCTGGCGATGCTGGTCCAGGATCGCCAGGGCGCGCACTGGCTCGACACGCGCAGCGGCCTGGCGATCGAACGCGACGGCGTGGTCCAGGACGTGCCGCTGTACAGCAACACCAGCCGCGGCCTCGTGCGGCCGTCCTGGTCGGCCGCCCTGGAGGACCGCGAGGGCGGGCTGTGGTTCGCCAGCTCCGAGACCGGCCTGTGGCACCTGCCGGCCAACTGGCGCAACTTCACCGTGCTGCGGCGGGACCTGGACGATCCGGCCTCGCCCGGCAACGCCTTCGTCTACAGCGCCGCGCCCGCTGTCGACGGCGGGCTGTGGCTGGTCGGCACCGGCGGCGTGCTCGACTGGCTCGACCCGCAGACCGCCCGGGTCGAACACCGGCTGTCCGGCGTGTGCGGCGACCTGCTGCCGTACGTGGTGCGCGAGATGCGCGACCGCAGCGTGTGGATGGGCTGTCCGGCCGCGGTCACGCGGTTCGTTCCGGCCACGGGCGAGATCCGGCGCTGGCGGCACGGCGACCCGGTGGACCCGACCACGGCGTTGGCGGTGACCGAACTGGCCGAAGAGCCCGATGGCGCAGTCTGGCTCGGTTCGACCGAGCTGCTGCAGTTGCGCGAACCCGATGGTCGCGTGCGGCGCGTGGTGCGGGCCGGCGGGCCGGAAGGGTTTCCGATCAACAACGCCCTGCAGCAGATGTCGCATGGGCCCGATGGCGCGCTGTGGCTGGCCACGAGCACCGGCCTGCTGATGTGGAACGCCGGCGAGCGACGCTTCCAGCCGGTGCCCGGCGGCCCCGACTGGCAGGTGTTCGCATTCGGTTTCGCGCCCGACGACACGGTGTGGGTCGGCGGCAACGGCGTGCTCATGTCCTACCGCTGGACCGGCGTCGAACTCGTGGCCGAGCGCACGGTGGACGCGCGCCAGGGCCTGCCCGCGGTGGCGCCCGGCGCCCTGGTGCCCGACGAGCTCGGCGTGGTGTGGATGACCACGCCGCGCGGACTGGTGCGCTACGACCCCGGGCGCGACCGGTTGCGCCTGTACAGCGTGCTCGATGGCCTGCCGAGCCAGCAGTTCAGCGATTTCCAGTTCGAGCCCTCGGCGCGTGGCTACATCGGCGCGGGCACCGCCGACGGACTGCTGCTGTTCCACCCCCGCCATGTGCAGGTGGGCATGGGCGCGCGCGCGCCGACGCTGTCGATCGAGTCGGTGAGCGTGCGCCGCGGCGAGCAGCGGGTGGAACTGTCGACCACCGACGCCAACGTGCTGCGCCACGACGACCGCGACCTGCGCGTGGCCGCGCGCCTGCTCTCGTTCACCGATGCGCACGCGCACCGCTACCGCTTCCGGCTCGCGGGCTACGACCCTGACTGGGTGGAGGTGGATGCGGTGGGCGAACGCCTGTTCCCCAGCCTGCGCCACGGCCACTACGTGCTGGACGTGCAGGCCCGCACCGCCGACGAGGACTGGACGCCCTCGCTCGAACTGCGGTTCGACGTGCAGGAGCCCTGGTGGCGCACGCCCTGGGCGAAGGTGGGGTGGGTGCTGGGCGCGCTGCTGCTGCTGGCGCTGCTGGCCGCCCAGTACCGCGCGCGGCTCAGGCGCCGACACGACTGGCTGCTGGCCGAGCAGAAACGCGACCTCGCCGAACAGGCGTCGCTGGCCAAGACCCGCTTCCTCGCCACCCTGGGGCACGAGGTGCGCACGCCGATGACCGGCGTGCTGGGCATGAGCGAGCTGCTCGCCAGCACCGACCTCGATGCGCGCCAGCGTGGCCACGTCGAATCGATCCGCCGCGCCGGTGAGCACCTGCTGCGCCTGGTCAACGATGCGCTCGACCTGGCGAAGATCGAGGCCGACCGGCTGGAGCTGGACCTGCAGCCGTTCGACCTGCACGCCCTGATCCGCGAGACCGTCGCTTTCAATGCCCCGCTGGCGCAGCAGCGCGGTCTCGCGTTCCGCGGCACCATCGAGGACGGCGTGCCGCGCTGGGTGCTGGGCGACGCCGGTCGCGTGCGCCAGATCCTGCTCAACCTGCTCGGCAACGCGGTCAAGTTCACCGAGCGCGGCAGCGTGACCCTGACCGCGCAGGCACGGCGGCCGTCCGGTGTCTGCCTGACCGTGCGCGATACCGGGCCCGGCCTCAACGACGAACAGAAGCAGCGCCTGTTCCGGCGCTTCGAGCAGGCCGAGGGCGCTCGCACCACGACCCGTTACGGCGGCAGCGGCCTGGGCCTGGCGATCTCGCAGGAACTCGCGGCGGCGATGGGCGGACGCATCGACATCGACAGCACGCCGGGCAGCGGCACCAGCTTCCTGGTCGAACTGCCGCTGCAGGCCACCGACGCGCCGGCCGGCGCGGGCGCGGATGCCCCGCGCGGGGCGACACCCGCCGGCCGGCTCTCGCTGCTGCTGGTGGAGGACGACGCCACCATCGCCCAGGTCATCACCGGCCTGCTGGAAGGCCAGGGACATCGCGTCTCGCGGGTGGCGCACGGGCTGGCCGCGCTGTCGGAGATCGCGACGCAGTCCTTCGACGCCGCCCTGCTCGATCTCGACCTGCCCGGCATCGACGGCCTGACCCTGGCGCAACTGATGCGCGACAAGGGCTTCGCCGCGCCGCTGATCGCGGTCACCGCGCGCGCCGACGGCGAGGCCGAGGCCGCCACCGAGCAGGCCGGGTTTGATGCCTTCCTGCGCAAGCCCGTGACCGGCGCGATGCTGGCCGGAGTGCTGGCGTCGGTGGTGCCGTCCTCGTCCACGGGGTGACCGCGCGAAGCGTGCGGTCGACCGTACGGTCCCGTCGATCGGTGCCTTGTCGAGCTGGGTGCGTCAGCGCGCGCTGTACGCGTGCACCTCGTCGACCAGGACGGCGACATGGTCGGGATCCATGTCGGGCGACATGCCGTGGCCGAGGTTGAACACGTGGCCCTCGCGCGAACCGCCGTTGCCCTCGCGGTAGCTGTCCAGCGCACGACGCACTTCGCGGCGGATTGCGTCGGGCGCTCCGTACAGCGTGGCGGGGTCGAGGTTGCCCTGCAGCGCGACCCGGCCCTGGGTACGGCGTGCGGCCTCGCCGAGTTCGACCAGCCAGTCGACGCCGATGGCATCGGCGCCGGTGGCAGCGAGCGCCTCGAGGTAGGCGGCGGTGCCCTTGCCGAACAGGATCAGCGGCACGCGCCCGCCTTCCGTGCCCGCGGGTGTCGCCGCGGCTCCGTCGCGGCCGAGCGCGTCGGCGATCCGCTGCAGGTAGGGCAGCGAGAACTCGCGGTACATCGCCGGCGACAGTACGCCACCCCAGGTGTCGAACACCTGCAGCGCCTGGGCGCCGGCGTCGCGCTGCGCCGACAGGTAGGCCACCACCGCGTCGGCGTTGACCGACAGCAGGCGGTGCAGGGTGTCCGGATCGTTGAGCGCCATCGCCTTGATGCGCGCGAAGTCCTTGCTGCCGCCGCCTTCGACCATGTAGCAGGCCAGCGTCCACGGGCTGCCGGAGAACCCGATCAGCGGCACCTTGCCGTCCAGCTCGCGGCGGATGACGCGCACCGCATCCATCACGTAGCGCAGCTCGGTCTCCATGTCCGGCACGGCGAGCCGGACGGCATCATCTGCGCTGCGCACGGTGCGCTCGAACTTCGGACCTTCGCCCTCGACGAAGTACAGGCCCAGGCCCATGGCATCGGGGATGGTGAGGATGTCGGAGAACAGGATCGCCGCGTCCAGCTCGAACCGGCGCAGCGGCTGCAGCGTGACCTCGCAGGCGAGGTCGGGGTTCTTGGCCATGGCGAGGAAGCTGCCGGCCTGCTTGCGCGTGGCGCGGTACTCCGGCAGGTAGCGGCCGGCCTGGCGCATCAGCCAGACCGGCGTGCGGTCCACGGGTTCGCGGCGCAGGGCACGCAGGAAGCGGTCGTTCTGGAGCGGAGTGGTCATGGGGATCCGGAGCCGGCGACGGCGCCGGAAGAGCGAGGCGGGTGGTGCCGGGTGTGGCGATGCGGTGCGACCAAGGCGCGCGGGACGCGCGTTGCGGCCGCACTGGAGGCGAAGGCGAAGGCGAACGCCGGCACGTGGCCGGTGGCGATGGCGGCCAGGCTCACTTCGGCGCGCCCGTGCCTTCGGCGTACATCAGCTGGAAGCCGCGCTTGAGCTGCGCGTCGCGGGCGTGTTCGAGCGCGGCCAGCGCGCTGGCCTGGTCGAGGAACTGCTCCCGTCGCAGGGTGCTGCGGCCACCGGTCTGGCCACTCTCGCGCAGCAGCGCCCAGCCGCCGAGCAGGTCGGGCTGCAGGGTCAGCTGCACGAAGCGCGGGGCTTCGCGTCCATCGGGGCGTTGTTGCAGGAGCAGGCGCATGGGGCGTGCATTGTACGGTGCGTGGACGCACCGGCCGCCCGCGGACCCGGCGCACGCTCTGCCCGGCCTTCAGCCCTCGGCCAGTACCGCTCGGACCTCGGACTCGGCCACCCCCGGCAGCACGCGTGCGCGCCCCGCGCCATCCCAGACGATGAAGCGCAGGCCCCCGGACTGCGCCTTCTTGTCCAGTCGCATGTGGCCCAGCAGGGCATCGCTGTCGAGTCCGGGCGGAGCGCATACCGGCAGCCCGAACCGCTCCAGCAGCGTCCGCAGGCGCGCCGTATCCGAGGCCGGCGCCAGCCCCAGCCGTTCGGACAGCCGCGCGGCCTGGACCATGCCCACCGCCACCGCCTCGCCGTGGATCAGCCCGCCATAGCCCTGTTCGGTCTCGATCGCGTGGCCGAAGGTGTGGCCGAAGTTGAGCAGGGCGCGGTCGCCGTGTTCGAACGGATCGCGCTCGACGATCGCGGCCTTGTGCGCGCAGCTGCGCGCGATCGCCTCGGCCAGGGCCGCATCGTCCCCGGCCAGCAGCGCGTCGGCGTGTGCCTCCAGCCAGTCGAGGAAGGCTGCGTCGACGATCGCGCCGTACTTGACCACCTCGGCCAGGCCCGCGCGCAGTTCGCGCACCGGCAGTGAGCGCAGCACGGCGGTGTCGGCCAGCACGGCGCGCGGCGGATGGAACGCGCCGACCAGGTTCTTGCCCTGGGGCAGGTCGAGCGCGGTCTTGCCGCCCACCGAGGAATCGACCATCGCCAGCAGCGTGGTCGGCAGCTGCACGCAGTCGATCCCGCGCATCCATGCCGCGGCGGCGAAGCCGGCCAGGTCGCCGACCACGCCGCCACCGAGCGCGTAGACGGTGGCGTCGCGGCGCAGCCCGGCATCGGCGATCGCGGCAATCGCCTCGCCGAAGGTGGCCAGCGATTTCGACGCTTCGCCCGCAGGCAGTGTCCAGTGGGCGACGCGCCGGCCGGGGCGTTCACGCGACAGGGCGTCGGTCACACGCTGCAGATACAGCGGGGCGACGCCGTCGTCGCTGATCACGAACGCGTCCCCGCGCAGGGTGCCGGCCAGCAGCGCACCGTCGTCGAGCAGTCCGGGGCCGATGGTGATCGTGTAGGGGTGGTCGCCGCCGACGGCGACGCTGCGGGGCTGGCTCATGCGGAACGTTCCTGGAGATCGGCCCGGGTGCGCGTCCACTGGGCCTCGAGCAGTCGGGTGAGCTGGGCCGCCGCCTGCGGCGGAAACAGGGTGTCGGTGTCGAAGCCCAGGTCGGCGACCTCGGCATACAGCGGAGCGCGCTGCTGCGACAGGCGGTGCAGCACCTGTTCCCGGTCGTCGCCAGCCAGCAGCGGGCGACTGCGATCGCGCGCCAGCCGTTCGAGCTGCCGCGCCAGGCTCACCTGCAGGTGGACAACGAAGCCGCGCGCGCGCATGCGCCCGCGATTGCCGGCATCCAGCACCGCGCCGCCGCCGGTGGCGATCACCAGGCCGTCGCGCTGCAACAGGTCGGCCAGCGCCGCGGCCTCGCGCGCACGGAAGCCCGATTCGCCCTCGCACTCGAAGATGGTGGGGATGTCCGCGCCGGTGCGCGCCTCGATCTCGCGATCGACATCGATGAAGTCCAGCCCGAAGCGCCCGGCCAGGCGCCGGCCGATCGACGACTTGCCGGCGCCCATCGGACCGACCAGCACGAGGTTGGGGGCGGGATTCATCGCGCGGATCGTAGCAGCGAACGAGCCCTGGCCGCTGCGTTAACACCCTCGCGCGCAGTCTGTTGCAATCGCGACTGTTTCGTCGCGCAACCGGAGCAGGCCGATGGCCGTCGCCAAGATCATCGAACTCAATTCCTCATCGAAAACCAGCGTCGAGGATGCCGTGCGCACCGGGCTGAAGAAGGCCGCCGAGTCGATCAAGAACATCCAGGGCGCGTGGATCAACGAGACCAAGGTAGTCACCGACCCGGGTGGCAACATCACCGAGTGGCGGGTCAACATGCGGGTCACGTTCGTGGTCGACTGAGCAGGCGTCCTGCGCACGCGCCCGCGTTCGTGCCAGACGCGTTGGCAGGACGCGCTAGCGCAGGACGCGCAGCTCCTGCGGAACGCGGGCGGCATCCAGGGTGGCGATCGCGTCGGCACGCGAGGGCAGTGCCTGCAGCAGGTGCCGGCTGACGCGCTCGAAATGCTGCACGAAGCGCTCGACCTCTGCCAGGGTCATGCCCGGTTCCGGTGCCGGTGCGGTGTACGACATGGACTCCTGCTGCCAGCGCCAGCCGGGGACGACCTCGAATCCGGGTGGCTGCAGGAACAGCAGCCGGTCGATGCGCTGCCAGAGCGCGGGATAGGCGAGCGCCAGCGCCGCGTTGCAGTGGCGACGCCATTGCCCTCCCGGATCCGCGTCGCGTTCGAGGGCGTTGACCGGTCTCTCCAGCGACGCCTCGTCCTGCGCCGTCGCGCCCAGGCACCAGCCTTCGAATACCACCAGGTCGACTGGGTCCACCCGAGGCCACACATCCCGCGGCCGTCGCCGGTCGGTCCGCTTGTCGAAAACGGGCAGCCGCACCGTGACACCGGCAAGCAGGGCGTCGAGGGTCTCGAGGGCCAGCGGAAGGTCGTGGGTGCCCGGCGGGCCGCGCGTGGCGAGCAGGGGATGCACCGCACGCGCCAGGCGTTCGCGTTCCGGCCGGTCCAGGTAGACGTCGTCGAGCGACAGCGCGACCGCACGCAGCCCGCGTCCGGCGGCCGTGGCCACCAGCTGCGCGGCCAGCGTCGACTTGCCCGTGCCCTGCAGCCCGGACAGGCCGTACACCCGCGCGCCCGCAGCGAGCGCGTCGTCCAGCACGGCGGACACGAAGGGCTGCGGGAAACCGGCGGCCGGGACCGGATGCGCGGCGGAAGGCATCGCGCCACAATAGCCCAATGGACTGCGCAGACCTCCAGGCCGAAGCCCTGGCCACGTTCGACAGCCTGTTCGCCGAGGCGCTGGCCGCCGGGGAGCCGGACCGCACCGCGATGACCGTCGCCACCGCATCGCGCGAGGGCCGGCCTTCGGCGCGCACCGTGCTGCTCAAGCACCACGACGCGCGCGGGTTCGTGTTCTACACCCACCTCGACGGACGCAAGGGGCTGGAACTGCAGGCCAATCCGCACGCCGCGCTGCTGTTCCACTGGCCGCGCGTGCGCAGCGGGGTGCAGGTCAGGATCGAAGGCGAGGTCGCGACCGTGCCCGACGACGAGGCGGATGCGTACTTCGCCTCGCGCCCGCGCGGCAGCCAGCTCGGCGCCTGGGCGTCGAAACAGTCCGAGACGCTGGAATCGCGCGAGACCTTCGACCGGCGGGTGGCCGAACTCGAGCTCGAGTTCGAGCGGCGCGACATTCCGCGCCCGCCGCGCTGGACCGGCCTGCGCGTGCGCGCGGACCGGATCGAGTTCTGGTACGGCGCGCAGTTCCGACTGCACGAGCGCTGGCTGTACGAGTTCGACGTGACCGGTCAGTGCCGCAAGCGGATGCTGTATCCGTGACCGTCGCGGGCGTCCGCGTGCGTGCGGTCGATCCGCGGCGCGACGCGGCCGACTGGGGTCGGCTCCGTGCAGCGCTGTGGCCCGACGAGGCAGGCGTTAATGGCGACGACGACCTGCACGAGGCGCTGTCGCCCGGAATCGACACCTGCGTCCTGCTCGCGGTCGCGCCGCACGACGGGACGATCGGGTTCGCCGAGGCGCGGCGTCGCAGGGAATACGTCAACGGGGCCACCACCTCGCCGGTCGGTTTCCTCGAAGCCTGGTACGTGGTTCCGCAATGGCGGGGCCGGGGCGTGGGGCGCATGCTCGTCGCCGGTGTCGAAGCGTGGGCGCGCGGGCGCGGCTGCAGCGAACTGGCGTCCGATGCATTGCTCAGGAACATGCCCGCGCACGCCGCGCACCTGGGGTGCGGGTTCGTCGAGACCGGGCGCGTGGTGTACTTCCTCAAGCGCCTCGAACCATGAGCCACGGCCCCCGCCGAATCGTCTGCCTGACCGAGGAACCGACCGAAGTCCTGTACGCGCTGGGCGAGCAGGACCGCATCGTCGGCATCAGCGGCTTCACCGTGAGGCCGCCACAGGCGCGACGCGAGAAGCCGAAGGTCAGCGCCTTCACCAGCGCGAAGATCGAACGCATCCTTGAACTGCGGCCCGATTTCGTCGTGGGCTTCTCCGACATCCAGGCCGACATCGCCGCCACGCTGGTGCGGCACGGCGTGGAGGTGTGGATCGCCAACCACCGCAGTGTCGACGGCATCCTTGACTACGTGCGCCGGCTCGGCGCGCTGGTGGGCGCGGCGCCGCGCGCCGACGCCTACGCCGACAGCCTGCAGCAGGGGCTGGACGCGGTCGAACGCGCGGCGGCGATGCTGCCCGCACGCCCCCGCGTGTACTTCGAGGAATGGGACGAGCCGCTGATCACCGGCATCGCCTGGGTCGCCGAACTGGTGCGCATCGCCGGCGGCGACGACGTCTTCCCCGAACTCTCCGCCGAACCGCTGGCCAGGGCCCGCATCCTCGCCGAC
This sequence comes from Luteimonas kalidii, assembly GCF_029887935.1. Classification (GTDB taxonomy): domain Bacteria; phylum Pseudomonadota; class Gammaproteobacteria; order Xanthomonadales; family Xanthomonadaceae; genus Luteimonas; species Luteimonas kalidii. Next base: position 305,089 of record NZ_JARXRO010000018.1, read on the forward strand.
GGCGCGCCGGTGATCGCCCGCGCGCCCGACATCATCCTCGGCTCGTGGTGCGGCAAGAAGTTCCGCCCGGAGGCCGTCGCCGCGCGCCCCGGCTGGGACGCGATCCCGGCGGTGCGTGACGGCGAACTGCACGAGATCCGCTCTCCGCTGATCCTGCAGCCCGGGCCGGCGGCGCTGACCGACGGCGTGCAGGCGATCGCCACGATCATCCGCCGCTGGGCGCAAACACGTCGCGGCTGAAGCGCAGGATCGCGGGCGCCGGTGCACCCTCGGCGTGCACGCGCACCTCGAATGCCAGCGTATCGGGCGGGGCGACCCGCAGCGTGCCGACGTAATCGATGAAGCCCTCGCTGCGCACCTCGTGCAGGTCGATGTCCTGCCAGACGCCGCGCAGGTCGCGCGCGCGCGCCTGCACCCGGGCCGGCACCGACGCCTCGTCGGCCGCCGCGCCGCGGCGCACCCCGACCAGCAGCAGGTGCACGTCGCGCCCGGGTTCGACCCCGTAGCGTGCGGCGACCGTCGCGTTCAGGGCCGCGGTGGGCGCCAGGCTCGCGTGGATGCGCAGGTCGGCCTGCTGCAGCTCGGCCGGCTGGCGCGCGGCCTCGGCCTGCGCGGACAGATCCGCGCGCGAGGACGGCTCGACGCCGCAGCCCGCGACCGCCGCTGCCAGCAGCCATCCGCAGGCGGGCCGCATCAGGCGGTGAAGGCGCTCAGTCATGGGCCTGCGACAGTTCGCCGCCGCGTCGGGTCGCGGCGCGGATGGCCTGCGCCACCAGCGTGCGCAACCCGCCCGTCTCCAGGACCTCGATCGCCGCCTGGGTCGTGCCGCCGGGCGAGGTGACGCGCCGACGCAGTTCGGCAGGCGCCTCGCCCGACTCGGTGAGCATGCGCGCCGCGCCCAGGATGGTCTGCAGCGCGAGCGTGCGCGCGGCCGCCGGCGGCAGGCCTTCGGCCAGGGCCGCGTCCTCCATCGCCTCGGCCAGCAGGAACACGTAGGCCGGGCCACTGCCCGAGACGCCGGTGACGGCGTCCATCAGCGCTTCGTCCTCGATCCACACCGTGGTGCCGGCACTGGCGAGCAGGCGTTCGGCGGCGGCGCGCCCGGCGCTGTCGACGCGGGGGTTGGCGTGCAGCCCGGTCACGCCCGCGCCGAGCAGGGCAGGGGTGTTGGGCATGGTCCGCACCACCGCGGTTTCGCCGCCGAGCCAGCGCTCGAGCTGGGCGCCGGTGATCCCGGCGGCGATCGAGACCACCAGCGGGCGTGCCGTCCGCGCGGCATCGGCCAGCCCCAGGCACACCTCGCGCATCACCTGAGGCTTGACCGCGAACACCCAGGTCCCGGCGCCCTCGACCGCCTCCGCCGCCGTCGCGAACACCCGCACGCCCAGGTCCGCCGACAGGGCCTCGCGCGCGCTGGCGACGGGGTCGGCCACGTGGATCGTGTCCGGGTCCCGCCCGCCCGCCACCAGCCCGCCGACCAGGCTGCGGGCCATGTTGCCTCCGCCGATGAAGGCGATCGGCGAGGAATCGGGGGGCTGCGGATGCGCGGCTGGCATGGCGGGGAGCTCCGGCTCGAAGGCAGCCGCCACCCTACCGCGTCGCCGGGCGCGCCTGCCAACCCGCCCGGGCCATCGCCTGCCGACGCCGGGCGGCGCGATGCCGCGCCTCGCCGTCCGCAGATGGGGCGGCAGGCGCGCCGGATCCTTGAACCGAGCACTCGCACCCTGTCCCGGTCGCGTGGCGTTCCACGTTTCAATCCCTTGCGCGAATGCCTGCAGGCGGCGGTCGCGCAAGTCCGGATATCCGCTTGAACCGGCAGGCGGACAGGCTGGAATTGTGATCCGCGTACAGGGCTATACTGCCGCCCGGGGATAGGCTTCTCGCCAGCGGTGCGTGGCGCGCGGCCGCATCACGTCAGATTGCAGTGCCAGGGGAGCATGCATGGATATCGCCGAACTGTTGGCGTTCTCGGTCAAGAACAAGGCCTCCGACCTCCATCTCTCGGCCGGCCTGCCGCCGATGATCCGGGTCGATGGCGACGTGCGGCGGATCAACATCCCGGCGCTGGAGCACAAGCAGGTGCACGCGCTGGTCTACGACATCATGTCGGACAAGCAGCGGCGCGACTTCGAGGAATTCCTCGAGACCGACTTCTCGTTCGAGATTCCGGGGCTGGCGCGTTTCCGCGTCAACGCGTTCAACCAGAACCGCGGCGCCGGCGCGGTGTTCCGCACCATTCCCTCGGAAGTGCTGACGCTCGAGGACCTCGGCTGCCCGCCGATCTTCCGCGAACTGATCCAGCAGCCGCAGGGCCTGATCCTGGTGACCGGCCCGACCGGTTCGGGCAAGTCGACCACGCTGGCGGCGATGCTCGACCACATCAACAAGAACGAGTACGCGCACATCCTCTCGGTCGAGGATCCGATCGAGTTCGTGCACACCTCGCAGAAGTGCCTGATCAACCAGCGCGAGGTGCATCGCGACACCCACGGCTTCAGCGAGGCATTGCGCTCGGCGCTGCGCGAGGATCCGGACATCATCCTGGTCGGCGAACTGCGCGACCTGGAGACCATCCGCCTGGCGCTGACCGCGGCCGAGACCGGCCACCTGGTGTTCGGCACCCTGCACACCAGCTCGGCGGCCAAGACCATCGACCGCATCATCGACGTGTTCCCCGCCGGCGAGAAGCCGATGGTGCGCTCGATGCTGTCCGAATCGCTGCGCGCGGTGATCTCGCAGGCGCTGCTGAAGAAGGTCGGCGGCGGTCGTACCGCGGCGTGGGAGATCATGGTCGGCATCCCGGCGATCCGCAACCTGATCCGCGAGGACAAGGTGGCGCAGATGTATTCGGCGATCCAGACCGGCCAGCAGCACGGCATGATGACGCTCGACCAGCACCTGCAGGACCTGGTCAAGCGCGGCATGATCACGCGCCAGCAGGCGAAGGAATACGCGAAGGAGAAGCGGCTGTTCGAGTGATCGGGCAGGCGCGCGACGGGCAATTCGGGATTCGTGATTCGACAAGCCGGGGTTCTGGAGTGGTGTTCTGGTAGAGGCAAGAAGCAGCGCGCGTCGCCGCTTCGATCGCCAGCCACCCGTCACGGATCGCGGCTCCGCAGGAGCCACACATGAGCAGCATCGATTTCACCTCGTTCCTCAAGCTGATGGCGCACCAGAAGGCGTCGGACCTGTTCATCACCGCGGGCATGCCGCCGTCGATGAAGGTCCACGGCAAGATCTCGCCGATCACCCAGAACCCGCTCACGCCGCAGCAGTCGCGCGACCTGGTGCTCAACGTGATGTCGCCGCCGCAGCGCGAGGAGTTCGAGAAGACGCACGAGTGCAACTTCGCGATCGGCGTGTCCGGCGTGGGACGCTTCCGCGTCTCGTGCTTCTACCAGCGCAACCAGGTGGGCATGGTGCTGCGCCGGATCGAGACCAAGATCCCGACGGTGGAGGAGCTCAACCTGCCGCCGATCATCAAGACCCTGGCGATGACCAAGCGCGGGATCATCATCTTCGTCGGCGCCACCGGCACCGGCAAGTCGACCTCGCTGGCGGCGATGATCGGCTACCGCAACCAGAACTCGACCGGGCACATCATCACCATCGAGGACCCGATCGAGTTCGTGCACAAGCACGAGGGCTGCATCATCACCCAGCGCGAGGTGGGCATCGACACCGACAGCTGGGACAACGCGCTGAAGAACACCCTGCGCCAGGCGCCGGACGTGATCATGATCGGCGAGGTGCGTACCCGCGAGGGCATGGACCACGCCATCGCCTTCGCCGAGACCGGCCATCTGGTGCTGTGCACCCTGCATGCGAACAACGCCAACCAGGCGATGGACCGGATCATCAACTTCTTCCCCGAGGACCGCCGCAACCAGCTGCTGATGGACCTCTCGCTCAACCTCAAGGGCGTGGTCGCGCAGCAGCTGATCCCGACGCCCGACGGCAAGGCGCGCCGGGTGGCGATGGAGATCCTGCTCGGCACGCCGCTGGTGCAGGACTACATCCGCGACGGCGAGATCCACAAGCTGAAAGAGGTGATGAAGGAATCCACCAACCTCGGCATGAAGACCTTCGACCAGGCCCTGTTCGAGCTGTACCAGGCCGGCGAGATCTCCTACGAGGATGCCCTGCGCTACGCCGACTCGCAGAACGAGGTGCGGCTGAAGATCAAGCTCGCCCAGGGCGGCGACGCGCGCACCCTCTCGCAAGGGCTGGATGGGGTGGAGGTCGCGGAGGTCCGCTGAGCCGGGTCCGCGCAGGCAGTGGCGGCGAACGGCGATGCGTCGCCCGACGTGGCGCTCTCGCCTGGCTGGATCGCGCCCGGCCAGGCCGATGCGCTGTTCGCGTCCCTGCACCGCGAATTGCCATGGCGGGTCCACCGCGTGCGAATGTTCGGACGCGAGATCGACGCACCCCGGCTGAGCTGCTGGATCGGTGATTCCAATGCGCACTATCGCTACTCCGGAACCACCCACGTTCCCGAGCCCTGGCCCGGCGCGCTCGCCGCGGTGCGTGCCCGGCTGGCGCACGAGACCGGGGTCGCGTTCAACAGTGTGCTGGCCAACCTGTATCGCGACGGGCGCGACTGCATGGGCTGGCACAGCGACGACGAACCCGAGTTCGGCCCGCGTCCGGTGATCGCCTCGGTCAGCCTGGGCGCCACCCGTCGCTTCGTGCTGCGTCACCGGCGCGAGCCCACGCGCAAAGTGGCGTTCGAGCTGGCGCACGGCAGTCTGCTGCTGATGCGTGGCGAGACCCAGCGCGACTGGCGCCACGCCCTGCCGCGGACCGCGCGAGCGCTGGGGCCGCGCATCAACCTCACCTTCCGCAGGGTGATCGGGCGGCGTTGAAGCGTCGGGGCGTTGACGCGTTGGTACGTTGCGGGGCATGGCCCCGGATGCGCTTCGCTTATCCGGGCTACGGGCGATTGGGCAGCACGGACCGCGCACGGGCCCCGGAAGGCAATCGGCCCCGGGTGCGCTTCGCTTATCCGGGCTACGTCCGGTGTCTCAGCGTCCGGTGGCGGGATGTTCCTCGCGCTCGTGACGGTCGCCGGTGGCGAGTACCCAGTGCGCGAGATCGCCGGTCACCTGCGACAGGCTGCGCGAGAACGCGTCCACCACCAGCGCGACGTCGGTGCCGGCGGCCGGCTCGGCTGCGCTGAAGGTGCGCGCATCGACGATGCCCTGGTCGACGGTGTGGATCAGTTTGGCGTTGATCTCGATGGTCGCGGCCGGAACCGCGTTGCCGGCGTAGTCGGCCTCGAAACGGCGCAGGTCGATCGCCAGCTTGTAGTCGGCCGCGATGCCCGCGCCCTGGCGCGCGACCGAGGGCAGCTTGCCGGAATCCTCCAGCGCGCGCAGCAGCGCGTCCTGCAGCATGTCGGTCGGGGTCTTGGCCCAGGCCGCGCCGCTGTACACCTGCAGTTCGTCGGGGGTGGGGCGCACCGCGATGCGGAAGCTGTCGATCGAGCGCGCGCCGGAGGGCGGGCTGAGCGAGAGCTGCCAGCTGGCCGCGGGCGCGGAGGGATCGATCTCCACCCGCGGGTCGGGGGCGTAGATGGTCGAGCGCTCGCGCTCCCCGCCGCCGCCCAGGAGCGAGCAGCCGCCGAGCGCGACCAGCAGCAGGGGGGCGAGCAGGGCGGCGGCGCGGCGCGTGCCGGAGGGTGTCACAGCCGGTCGGCTCACGGTTCGAACTCCTTGGGTGCGTCGCGTCCCAGCAGGTAGCGCGTCGGGTTGGCGTCGAGGCGGTCGCTGATCCGGCGCAGGTCGCGGATCAGGCTGCGCAGTTCGCCCAGGGTGGGGCCGAGCTGCGACAGGCCGTCGTTGGCGAAGCTGTTGATGGCGGCGCGGTTCTCGTTGAGGATCGTGTCCGCGCCGCGTGCGGCCGAGTCGAGCTTGCTCAGGGTGCCGTCGATCTTGTCGATCAGGCGCGGCAGGTTCTGCACCAGTTCGCGGTCGACGGTGTCGAGGGTGCGGTTGGCCGAGGACATGGTCACGGTCAGCCGTTCGCTCGCGGTGCGGGCATTGATCAGGATCTGCCGCATGTCCTCGCGCTGCTCGGCGATCGCGCCGGTCATGGTCTCGATGTTGTCGAGCGTGGCGGTGATGCGCCTGACGTTCTCCTCGCTCATCACCTGGTCGAGCCGCTCGACCAGCCGGTTGGCGGTATCGGCGATGTTCTGCAGCGCCGAGGCGGACGTCTCGATCACCGGCGGCCGGCCGTCGGGGCCCGGCTCCAGCGCGGGCGCGCCAGGGCTGCCGCCGGTGAGCTGGATGATCGGCGGGCCGGTGAGGCTGGTCATCGACAGCTTCGCGCGCGTGTCCACCTTCACCGGCGCATTGGCCTGCAGCCGCAGCAGGGCGATCACCTGGCGCGGGTCGTCCGGCGCCAGCATCAGGTCGTCCACCGTGCCCACCGCGATGCCGTTGTACTGCACGCTGCTGCCCTCGGTCAGGCCGGTCACCGGTTCGCTGAACACCACCCGGTATTCCTGCCAGTCGCGCTCGGAGGAGTACTTCGCCGCCCACAGCGCGAACAGCAGCAGGAACAGCGTCACCGCGATGGTGAACGCGCCGATCAGCACGTAGTTGGCCTTGGTTTCCATGCGTCAGGTGTCCTCAGCGGTGGCCGCGGCCGCGTGCGCGGCGCGTCCGCGCGGGCCGTGGAAATAGTCGCGGATCCAGGGGTGGTCGAGCCGCTCGATCTCGTCCAGCGGCGCCGCGGCGACCACCTTGCGGTCGGCCAGCACGGCGACACGGTCGCAGATCGCATACAGCGTGTCGAGGTCGTGGGTGATCAGGAACACGGTCAGGCCGAGCGCTTCCTGCAGGGTGCGGATCAGGCGATCGAAGGCCGCCGCGCCGATCGGGTCCAGGCCCGCGGTGGGCTCGTCGAGGAACAGCAGCGGCGGGTCCAGCGCCAGCGCGCGGGCGAGTGCGGCGCGCTTGCGCATGCCACCCGAGAGCTGCGAGGGCAGCTTGTCCAGCGCATCGGCCGGCAGTCCGGCCAGGCGCACCTTGAGCAGCGCCAGTTCGTAGCGCAGCGACTCGGGCAGGTCGGGGTGGTGCTCCTTCAGCGGCACCTGGACGTTCTCGCCGACGGTCAGCGAGGAGAACAGCGCGCCGTCCTGGAACAGCACCCCGGTGCTGCGCTCCAGGTGCAGGCGGTCGGCGGGATCGTCCGAGCGCGGGTCGACGCCGAGTACTTCGATCTCGCCATCGTCGGGCCGGCGCAGCCCGATCAGCGAGCGCATCAGCACCGACTTGCCCGATCCCGAACCGCCGACCACACCGATGATCTCGCCTGGGCGCACGTCGAGGTCGAGATCCTCGTGCACGGTCTGCGTACCGAAGCGGTTGACCAGCCCGCGCACGCGGATGATGGGCGAAGCGCCGGCGTCGCCGTCGTGGGCGGAACCCGGCGCGCGGCCGGCCGCAGCGGCCTCGTCCCCCGTGGCGGGGCCGCCTGCGCGTGCCTGCTCCTTCGAATCACCGTTCACCTGGTGGCCACCCGCTCGTCTCCTACCAATCCATGTACATGAACCAGATCGCCGCCAGCGCGTCGAACACGATCACCAGCGAGATGGTCTGCACCACGCTCGAGGTGGTGCGTTCGCCGACCGACTGCGCCGTGCCCTGCACCTGCAGCCCCTCGAGGCAGCCGATCAGGCCGATCACCAGGGCGAACAGCGGCGCCTTCGACATCCCGATCAGGAAGTGGCGCAACTCCATCTGCTCCTGCATGCGCGCCAGGTAGGCCTGCGGCGGGATGTCGAGGCTGAACGCGCCCACCGACAGGCCGCCGAGCAGGCCCGCGACCACGGCGATGAAGGTCAGCAGCGGAAGCATCAGCAGCAGCGCGACCACGCGCGGGATCACCAGCAGGTCGATCGGGTCCAGGCCCAGGGTGCGGATGGCGTCGACTTCCTCGCGGCTGACCATCGCCCCGATCTGCGCGGTGAACGCGCTGGCGGTGCGGCCGGCGAGCAGGATCGCGGTCAGCAGCACGCCGAACTCGCGCAGGAACGCGATCGAGACCAGCTCGACGACGAAGATCGTGGCGCCGAAATCGGCCAGGATCTGCGCGCCGAGGAAGGCGATCACCGCGCCGACCAGGAACGACAGCAGCGCCACCAGCGGCACCGCGTCGAGCCCGACCTGCTCCATGTGGTGGACGGTCGAGGTCAGCCGGAAGCGGCGCGGATTGAGGACGGCGCGGCCGAGCTTGACCAGGGTCTCGCCGAGGAAGCTGACCAGGGCCACCACTTCCTGCGTGTTGTCCTGGACCGCGTGGCCCAGGCGCCCCAGCGCCGCCGCGAAGCCGTACTCGCGCTTGCGCTTGGGCCGGTCGTCGTGCACGTCCTCGATCGCGGCCACCAGCGTGCAGTGGTCGTCGCGGAAGCGGAACCGGGCGTAGTCCAGCTGGCGGCGTTCGGCATAGCGCAGCAGCTGCAGCACGCCGACCGAATCCAGGCGCTCCACGGCCGTGGCGTCGATCGTCTCGACCGCGTCGGGCGTTTCGCGCAGGACGCTTCCGATCTCGCGGGCATGGTCCAGCGTCCAGCGTCCTTCCAGCCGCAGCACCGTCGGGTCGCCGGGATCGGTGCCTGCGGTGGGGGGCGGGGGGGCGGTCGCTGTCATCGCACGCGAGGATACAGCCAAGCCCGTGCACGCAGCATGCCGCGGGTGCCGCCCGTCGCCGCTCGTGCGATCCTGTGGTGATGTCCCCGACGACGATGCCCACGCCGGCCACGGCCGCCGCTTACGCCACGCGCATCGCGTTCATCGTCGAGCTGGCCGGCCACCTGCACCGCTACGGCACCACGTCGCAGCGCCTGGAAGGCGCGATCGTCTCCGTGGCGCGGCAGCTCGGACTGGACTGCGAGCCGTGGAGCAACCCGACCGGACTGATCCTGACCTTCAGCGATCCGCAGCGGCCGCCCGGCGAAAGCGACACCACGCGCGTGATCCGGCTGCCGCCTGGCGAGACCAGTCTGTACAGGCTGTGCGAGGCCGACCGGATCGCCGAAGAGGTGATGGCCGGGCGGCTCGACATCAGCGAGGGCCACGCGGCGTTGCGCGCGCTGGACCGGGGCGCGGACTGGCGCGGCCATGTCCAGCAGGTCGCGGGCTTCGGCCTGGCCGCGGCGAGCGTGGCGGGCATGTTGCGTCTGCCCTGGCTGGACATCGCCACCGCCGGCGTGATCGGCACCCTGGTCGGGCTGATCGGTCTGGCCAGCCGCAGCCGGCCGCAGATGAAGGAGGCCGACGATGCGATCGCGGGCATCCTCGCCGGCGGCCTCGCCGCGCTGGTCGCGACCTTCGTCGCGCCGCTCAACCTCAATACGGTGGTGATCGCCTCGATGATCGTGCTGATGCCCGGCATGGCGCTGACCAACGCCTTCAGCGAGCTCACCAGCCAGCACCTGATGTCCGGCACCGCGCGCTTCTTCGGCGCGCTGACCACACTGCTCAAGCTCACCGTCGGCACGATGATCGCGCTGACGGTGGTGCAGCTGGCGGGCCTGGAGCCGCAGGTGCGCGCCTGGCGCCCGCAGCCGGGATGGGTGGAGTGGGGTGCGGTGGTGACCGCGGCCTGGGCGTTCGCCGCGCTGTTCCGCGCCGCGCGGCGCGACATCGCGCTGGTGATGATGGCGGCCATCGTCGGCTATGCGATCTCGCGCCTGGTCGGCCAGTGGCTGGGCAGCCCGATCGGCGTGTTCCTCTCGGCGCTGGTGATCACGGTGGCCGGCAACGGCTACGCACGCTGGATGCGGCGCCCGGGCGCGCTGATCCGGGTGCCGGGCATCATCATGCTGGTGCCCGGCAGCACCAGCCTGCGCAGCCTGCTGGTGGCGGTGCAGCAGCAGGACGTCGCCGCCGGCCAGGAGGCCGCGATCACGGTGCTCAACGTGCTGCTGGCGCTGATCGCCGGCCTGCTGATCGGCAACCTGCTGCTGCCTGCGCGGCGCAACCTGTAGCGGGCCCGCGCAGGCGGACTCGCGCTGTCGGGACGGCGGCGGGTGTCCGGTGCGCATCGGTGCGCGTGTGTCCCCGCGAGCGGCCAATCCCGAAGGTCGGCACCGCCGGCTACGGAAACAAGGACGCCGGCGCGAGGCCGGCGTCTGCGCGATCGACGTCCCATGCGGGACGCGCAATCACTTCTTGATCAGGAATTCCTCGGGCTTGCGGCCCTTCTTGACCAGTGCCGCCATCCAGCGCGGCTGCTTGCCGCGCCCGGTCCAGGTTTCCGCGGGCACGGCGGGGTTGCGGTACTTGGGCGCCACCTTGCCCAGCTTGCGGCCCGCGGCCTTCTTCGTGGCCTTCTTCGCGGCAGGGGCCTTGGCCGTCGCGCCGGCGCGGCCGCCGAACAGTTCCTGGATCGTATAGCCCTCGGCGGCGGCGAAATCGAAGATCCGCTTGCGGATCGCAGCGATCGGCTTGCGCTTCCTGAGGGCGGTCTTGCGGGCCTTGGCTTCGGAAATCAGGGCGTCGAGCTGTTTCGGCGACAGTGCATTCAAATCGATTGCCATGCAGACAAACTCCGGATCGGAAAAGGAATGTCCCGTCCGTGGGCCGCGTGCATGATAATCGAATGCGCGTGACGACGCCGCGCGTGGCCCTGCGTTCCGCTCGCGCGGGATCAGGGCCGGATTATCAGGCGCGATTATCAGGTGCGATTTTCATCCGCCCGACAGGCGCTCGAGCAGGGTGGCGCGGTCGAGCTGTTCGGCTTCGGCAGCGGTGCGGGCGCGATATTCGAACGTGCCCGCCGCCAGCCCGCGTTCGGACACCACGATCCGGTGCGGGATGCCGATCAGTTCGATATCCGCGAACATCGAGCCCGGGCGCAGCCCGCGGTCGTCGAGGGCGGTGTCCACGCCCGCCTCGGCCAGCTCGCGATACAGCGCCTCCGCGGCCGCGGCGACCTCGGCGTTGCCCTTGGGATTGATCACGCACACCACCGCGCGCCAGGGCGCCATCGCCTCGGGCCAGCGGATGCCAGACTCGTCGTGGTTCTGCTCGATCGCCGCGGCGACGATGCGCGATACGCCGATGCCGTAGCAGCCCATCGCCGGATGCACCGCCTTGCCGTGCTCGTCGAGCACGGTGCAGCCCATGGCTTCGGAATAGCGACGTCCCAGGGCGAACACGTGGCCGACCTCGATCCCGCGCGCCAGCCCGAGTACCCCCTGGCCATCGGGCGAGGGATCGCCGGCGACCACGTTGCGGATGTCGGCCACCACGTCCGGCTCGGGCAGGTCGCGGCCCCAGTTCACGCCGGCCAGGTGCGCGCCCGGTGCATTGGCGCCGACGACGAAATCGGCCATCGCCGCGACGCTGCGGTCGGCCACCACCCGGATCGGCCTGCGCGGCCCGCGCGGGCCGAGGAACCCGGGTTCGCAGCCCAGGTGTTCGACGATCTCGGCCTCGGTCGCCAGCCGGTACTCGGCCATGCCCGGCAGCTTGGACAGCTTGATCTCGTTGACCACGTGATCGCCGCGCACCAGCGCCAGCACGAAGCCGTCCGCGCCCATCGCCGCGACCGACTTCACCGTACGCGCGAGCGGGATGCCGAGCAGCGCGGCGACGTCCTCGCAGGTCTTCTGTACCGGTGTGGCGACCTCGCGCAGCGTTTCGGCGGGTGCCGCACGCTCGCCGGGCGAGACCGCTTCGGCCAGCTCGACGTTGGCGGCGTAAGCGGAGGACTGCGAGAACGCCAGCGCGTCCTCGCCCGATTCGGCCAGCACGTGGAACTCGTGCGAGGCGCTGCCGCCGATCGCGCCGGTATCCGCGGCCACGGCGCGGAACGCCAGGCCCAGGCGGGTGAAGATGCGCTCGTAGGCGGCGTACATCACGTTGTAGCCGCGTTGGATCAGGTCCTCGTCGCTGACGTGGAAAGAGTAGGCGTCCTTCATCACGAATTCGCGCGCGCGCATCACGCCGAAGCGGGGCCGGATCTCGTCGCGGAACTTGGTGGTGACCTGGTAGAAGTTGACCGGCAGCTGCCGGTAGCTCGCGCACTCGTGGCGGAAGAAGTCGGTCACCGCTTCCTCGGCCGTGGGGGTGAAGCAGTATTCCTGCTCCTTGCGGTCGCGGATCTTGAGCAACTGCGGACCGAACTTCTGCCAGCGGCCGGTTTCCTCCCACAGCTCGCGCGGCTGCACCGAAGGCATCGCCATCTCGATCGCGCCGGCGGCATCCATTTCCTCGCGCACCACCGCCTCCACCTTGCGCAGCACGCGCAGGCCCAGCGGCGACCAGGTGTAGAGCCCGGCGGCCAGCCTGCGGACCATGCCGGCCTTGAGCATCAGCTTGTGGCTGGCGATCTCGGCCTCTGCGGGCGTTTCCTTTTCGGTGCGGAGATGGAACTGCGACAGGCGCATCGTCGGGCTCGGAGCGGCGGGACGCGCATTCTGCCATGCGCCCCATGCGTGCCCGGAGGACCGGTCAGCGCGAGGCCTCGATCGCGGGGTTGGCCTGGATGGTGTTGCGCCGCTCCAGCGCGGCCACGTCCACCAGCGTGTAGTCGCGTCCCGGGGGCGGGATGTCGGTGACCTGGACCACGCCGGCGTCGTCGCGCCAGCGATACAGCGCGGGGCCCTTCGACGCCGATGGCGCGCCGGTGGCCGCGGACGTCGGCGTCGTTGTCGCGAGCGCGGGCGCCGCGGGCGCAGCAGGATCCCGCGTCAACCACCAGGCGAGCGCGCCGGCGCCCAGGGCCCCCGCCACGACCGCCCAGGCCAGGCGCATCGCCGGATCAGCCGGCGGGGCTGTCGCAGTAGGCCTTCACCGCCGCGTTCGCCAGTTCGAGCTGGCTGGCGCGCTCGGCATCGTTCAGTGCGCGCCCCGGCTGGCCTTCGGCGCCGGCTTCGTGCACCGGACGCTCGCCGCTGAGTGCGGCGACGTTCGCGCGCGCGGTGGCGCAATTCGGGTTTTCGACTGCGGCCGCGGCCTGCGGGGCGGTCGCCTGTGCCGTGCCGGCGCCGCTGCTGGTGATCTGGCGCTGCTGGTAGCTGCCCTTGGGCGGCGGGGTCTGCGAATAGTGGGTGACGCCGTTGGCGTCCTTCCACTGGTAGACCTCGGCGGCGGACACGCAGGCAACGGCGGACAGGCCGGCGACGAGCGCCAGGAAGGCAAGGCGGGACATCGCGGAACTCCTGCAGGAGCGGGGGCGTGGCGCGATTCCAGCATTGCCGTGCCCGCGACGCAAGCGCGGCAGCGCGGAAACGTGACCGGCCTGCGGCGCCCCGCCCCTCCGGACGGCCGCCGGCGTGTGCGCGCCGGCAGGCGCTACACTGCCGCGATGGAGCCCCAGACCACAGCGCCGCCGCGCGGCCGCGGCATCTACCTGCTGCCCAACCTGTTCACCACCGGCGGCCTGTTCGCGGGGTTCTTCGCGATCATCGCGGCGTCCCAGGGGCGCTACGGGGCAGCCTGCATCGCGATCTTCGTGGCCGGGATCCTCGACGGCATCGACGGCCGCGTGGCGCGGCTGACCAATACCCAGAGCGAGTTCGGCGTGCAGTACGACTCGCTGGCCGACCTGATCAGCTTCGGCATGGCCCCGGCGCTGGTGATGTACCACTGGGCGCTGATGTCGATGAAGCTCGACGGCGTGACCCTGGGCAAGATCGGCTGGCTGGCCGCGTTCCTGTATGCCGCCTGCGCCGCGCTGCGGCTGGCGCGCTTCAACAGCCAGGTGGCGACGGTGGACAAGCGCTGGTTCATCGGCCTGGCGAGCCCGGCCGCGGCCGGACTGATGGCGAGCTTCGTGTGGACCTGCCACGAGCTCGGACTGGCCGGCGAGGATCTGCGCTACGGCGCGCTCGCCGTGACCGTGGTGGCCGCGCTGCTGATGGTCAGCCGGCTGCGCTACAACAGTTTCAAGGGCAGCGGCACGGGACCCAGGGCCGAGCGGGTTCCGTTCGTCGCGCTGCTGATCGCGCTCGGCATCCTGATCGCGCTGTGGGTCGATCCGCCCAAGACGCTGCTGGCGGCGGCGACGCTGTACGCGCTGTCGGGGCCGGTACTGTGGTTCTGGCGCCGGCGCGAGGTCGCCCGCGCGGAGGCGTCATGAGCGTCGATCCGCTGCAGCGCGAGATCCTGGCCGAGATGGGCTACACCGTGTATGCGGTGCGCAGTCCATCCGCGGACGACGCGGCGGAACCGTCGGCGGCGCCCGTCGCCGGTGCCGCGCGCGGGGATCCGGAGGCTGCCGGTCCGGACGCGCTGCTGCGAGCGCTGCTGCGCGCCGCCGGCCGTGACGTGCGCGATGCCGACGCGCTCGCGCTGTGCCGGCGCCTGGTGCCGCCCGATGGCCTGCGCGATGCGCGCGCGCGTCGGGCGCTCTGGCCGCGGCTGCGCGCACTGCGGGCGCGGCCCGCGCGATGAACGCGGTGGCCGCCTACCGCCAGCCGCAGCCCGCGCTGCGGCCGATGCGCGAGGACGACCTCGACGAGGTGATGGCGATCGAGGTGCGCGCGTATCCGTTCCCGTGGACGGTCGGCATCTTCCGCGACTGCCTGCGCGCCGGCTATCCGTCCTGGGTATTGCAGGCCGACGCGCGCATCATCGGCTACGGCGTGCTGAGCGTGGCCGTCGGCGAGGCGCACCTGCTCAATGTGTGCATCGAGCCGGGCGAGCAGGGCCGTGGGCATGGCCGGCGCCTGCTGCGCGGCCTGGAACGCGCGGCGCGCGGGCAGGGCGCGCAGCGCGTGTTCCTCGAAGTGCGTCCGTCCAACCCGGCCGCGATCGCGCTCTACCACGACGAGGGCTTCAACGAGATCGGCCGCCGCCCGCGCTACTACCCCGCGCACGCCGGGCGCGAGGACGCGATCGTGATGGCGAAGGAGCTGATGGCCGAGTCCGATCCGCCGCGGATGCCGGGGTAGCCGGCGTCCGGGCGCATGGCGGTACTCGGGGACGGATAGCCGGGAGGACGGCACACCCCTACGAGGCGCGACGTGCGTCGCGGACGCCTGCCCTCAGGCAAGGCGCGCGCGCTGCGTCGCCAGGGCCTCGTGCTGCGCCGTCCAGTCGGCCAGGCGCTGGCGTTCCTGCTCGACCACCGCTGCGGGCACCTTGTCGCTGAACTTCGCCAGCTTGGCCTGGCTCTTCGCCTGCTCCGCCGCCACCCGCACCAGCTCCTTGTCCAGGCGCGCGCGTTCGGCATCCAGGTCGACCAGGCCTTCGAGCGGCACGAACAGGCGCAGTTCCCCCACCAGCCCGGCGGCGGATGGCGGCGGTTCGCCGTCGAGCGCGTCGATCGCCGAGAGCCGGTTGAGGAAGCGCAGCTGCGCGTCGAAGCGCGCCAGGCGCGCGCGGTCGTCGGTGGTGCCGGCCTGCACCAGCATCGGCACCTGCTTCATCGGTGAGACGCCCAGCTCACTGCGGATGCGCCGCAGTGCGGTGACCATCTGCCGCAGCCATTCCACGTCCGCCTCCGCGCGCGCGAAGCCGTCGCCGGCGACGTCCGCCGCCTGCGGGTAGCGCTGCAGCGAGATGGTGTCGCCATCG
Source organism: Luteimonas kalidii (assembly GCF_029887935.1). Taxonomy (GTDB): domain Bacteria; phylum Pseudomonadota; class Gammaproteobacteria; order Xanthomonadales; family Xanthomonadaceae; genus Luteimonas; species Luteimonas kalidii. The sequence continues at coordinate 320,625 of NZ_JARXRO010000018.1, forward strand.
ATCCCCAGGCGCGGCGCGACCTGCCGCCACAGCTGTTCGGTGACGAACGGGACCAGCGGATGCAGCAGCCGCAGCAGGGCCTCGAGCACCGTCAGCAGGGTGCGCCGGGTGCTGTCCGCGGCCGCGGCATCGTGGCCCTGCAGCGCCGGCTTGGCCAGTTCCACGAACCAGTCGCAGTACTCGTTCCAGGCGAATTCGTACAGCGCCTGGGCCAGCAGGTCGAAGCGGTAGCTGGCGAAATGCGCGTGCGCCTGCGCGGTGGCGGCAGCCAGGCGCGAGAGGATCCAGCGTTCGGCATCGGTGGCGGGCCAGGCCTGGTCGACGGCACCCGCCCTGTGGACACCTTCCCCCGCATGCGGGGCGGCGGAAAACCCCTCCGTGTTCATCAGCACGAAGCGCGTGGCGTTCCACAGCTTGTTGCAGAAGTTCTTGTAGCCCTCGGCGCGGCCGAGGTCGAACTTGATGTCGCGTCCCGGCCCGGCGAGCGCGGCCATAGTGAAGCGCAGCGGATCGGCGCCGTGCGCGGCGATGCCGTCGGGGAACTCCCTGCGCGTGGCCTTCTCGATCTTCGGCGCATCGGTGGGCTTCATCAGCCCGGTGGTGCGCTTGGCCACCAGCGCGTCGGCGCTGATGCCGTCGATGATGTCGATCGGGTCGAGGATGTTGCCTTTCGACTTCGACATCTTCTGGCCGTCCTTGTCGCGCACCAGGCCGGTGATGTAGACATCGTCGAAGGCGACCTTGCCGGTCAGCGCGTCGGTCATCATGACCATGCGCGCGACCCAGAAGAAGATGATGTCGAAGCCGGTGACGAGCACGCTGGTGGGCAGGAACGTGTCGAAGCCGCGCTCGCGCATCGCCGTCTCGTCCGGCCAGCCGAGCGTGCTGAACGGCCAGAGCGCAGAGGAGAACCAGGTTTCCAGCACGTCCTCGTCCTGGCGCAGCGCGACCTCGCTGCCGATACCGGCGCGGGCGCGCGCATCGGCCTCGTCGCGGCCCACGTAGGCGTTGCCGGAATCGTCGAACCAGGCCGGGATGCGGTGGCCCCACCAGAGCTGGCGGCTGATGGTCCAGTCCTGGATGTTCTCCATCCAGTGGCGGTAGGTGCTGATCCAGTTCGGCGGCACGAACTTCACCGCGCCGCTTTCGACCAGTTCCATGCCGCGCCGGCCCATCGTGTCCATGCGCACGAACCACTGGTCGGTCAGGTACGGCTCGATCACCGAACCGGAGCGGTCGCCGAAGGGCTGCATGATCGGCTTGGATTCGACCAGCGGCTCGCCGTCCGGGCCGGTGACGGCCAGGCCCTCGGCGGTGATCGCGGCCACGACGCGGGTCCGCGCCTCGTAGCGGTCCAGGCCGCGCAGGTCGTCGGGCACCAGGTTCACCGCGCCGACGTCGTCGGGTGCACGCTCGCCGCGCGCGATCTCGCCCGCGATCCGCGCGCTCTCCTCGTACGACAGGCCGTCGCTGCGCATGCGCGCGTGCGCATCCATCAGCGCATACAGCGGGATGCCGTTGCGCGTGGCCACGGCATAGTCGTTGAAATCGTGCGCGCCGGTGATCTTCACCGCGCCCGATCCGAAGTCCGGGTCCGGGTACGCGTCGGTGATGATCGGCACCAGGCGCCGGTGCTGCTTCGGCCCGACCGGGATCTCGCACAGCTTGCCCACGATGGGCGCGTAGCGCGCGTCGTCCGGGTGCACCGCCACCGCACCGTCGCCGAGCATGGTTTCCGGGCGGGTGGTGGCGATCGAGATGTAGTCGCGGGTCTCGCGCAGGGTGACGTTGCCCTCGCTGTCGCGCTCGACGTATTCGTAGGTCTCGCCACCGGCCAGCGGATACCTGAAGTGCCACATGTGGCCGGGCACTTCGCGGTTCTCGACCTCGAGGTCCGATATCGCGGTGTTCAGCACCGGGTCCCAGTTCACCAACCGCTTGCCGCGGTAGATCAGGCCCTGCTCATGCAGGCGCACGAAGGCCTCGATCACCGCCTTCGACGGCATCGGGTCCATCGTGAACACGCTGCGCGACCAGTCGCCGGACGTGCCGAGGCGGCGCATCTGCCGCTCGATGGTGTCGCCCGAGCGCTGCTTCCACTCCCAGACCTTGGCGATGAACCCTTCGCGCCCGAGCGAGTCGCGGGTCTCGCCCTTGCCTTCGAGGGCGAGGTTGCGACCGACCACCATCTCGGTGGCGATGCCCGCATGGTCGCTGCCCATCTGCCACAGCGTGCGGTGGCCCAGCATCCGGTGGTAGCGGATCAACGCATCCTGCAGCGTGTGCTGGAACGCGTGGCCCATGTGCAGGGTCCCGGTGACGTTCGGCGGCGGCAGCAGGATGGTGTAGGCCGGGCCGTCGCCGCGCGGTGCGAACACGCCGGCCGCCTCCCACTCTGCGTAGAGGCGGGACTCGAAGTGGCCGGGATCGTAGCTGGAAGCGAGTGGTTCGGTCATGGTCGGTCAGTGCAGCAGGCTGGATCGGCCACCTCCCCCGTGCGCGGGAGAGGGCTGGGATCGGGGCCTCGGCCGTGGTTGGCCCCATCCGCCCTTCGGGCACCTTCCCCGCAGAAGGGGAGCAGAAGCGCCCACGCACGGGCGACGGCGCGATTACATGTCGTACTTGTTGAGTTCCAGGCCGAGCGCCTTGTAGTGCTTCCAGCGCTCGCGCAGCGGACCACGCGCGGATTCGTCGGCCGGCACCACTTCCAGTACCCGGTCGAATCCGCCCTCGACCGGTGCGTCGCGCAGGTTCACCACCAGCGCGCGCATCGGCGCATCGGTCTGCGGATCGGCGATCAGCACCGGCGTGAGCTCGTCCTCGTCGTCGCGCCCGGCGATCTGGTGCGGGATGTACGCGTCCTCGCCCATGTCCCACAGCAGGTCGTCGAGTTCCTCGGCCTGGGCGGTGTCGCGCGCCAGCACCAGCGTCCAGAGCTCCGCCTCGTAGGCCTTGCGCACCAGCTCGCAGGCCAGCCGCAGCGGCTGCTCGCGGAAGCGCGGCTTGGCGATCAGGTAGAAGTCGGCGCGGGGCATCGGGCGGGGCGCGGCAGGAACGGGACGGTGGCCAGAGCGCCGGCCGTCCCGGTCCAGATGCTCAGGACGCGGGCGCGCCCGCGGCGCGGTCCATCAGCCACTGGCTCAGCAGGCCGACCGGACGGCCGGTGGCCATGCCCATCTTGCCGTCGCCGCTGGCGCTGCCGGCGATGTCCAGGTGCGCCCAGCGCTGGCCTTCGACGAAACGCGCGAGGAAACAGCCGGCGGTGATCGCGCCGCCCCAGCGGCCGCCGATGTTGTAGACGTCGGCGAAATTGGACTCCAGCAGGGTCTGATATTCGTCCCACAGCGGCAGGCGCCACGCGCGGTCGAACACGCCTTCGCCCGCGGCCAGCAGTTCGTCGGCCAGGTCGTCGTGCTTGCTCATCAGGCCGGACGCGTAGCGCCCGAGCGCGACCATGCAGGCACCGGTGAGCGTGGCCACGTCGACCAGCGCCTGCGGCTTGAAGCGCTCGGCATAGGTGAGCGCATCGCACAGGATCAGGCGGCCTTCGGCGTCGGTGTTGCCGACCTCGATGGTGCGGCCGGACATGCTGGTGATCACGTCCGAGGGCCGATACGCATTGCCGTCGATCGCGTTCTCGACCGCCGGCACGATCGCCACCAGGTTGATCGGCAGCTGCAGGCCGACCGCGGACACGAAGGTGCCGAGCACGGCGGCCGCGCCGCACATGTCGAACTTCATCTCCTCGATGCCGCCCTGGGTCTTGAGGTTGACGCCACCGGTATCGAAGGTGATGCCCTTGCCGACCAGCACGAACGGGCGCGCGTCGCCGCCGCCGTTCCACTTCAGCACCACCAGCCGCGGGCGGTTGGCCGAGCCGCGCGCCACTGCCAGCAGCGCGCCCATGCCCAGCGCTTCCATCTGGGTCTCGTCCAGGATCTCGGCTTCGGCGCCCTCGAAGCGCGCGGCGAACGCCTGCGCCTGCTCCGCGACGTAGGCGGGGTTGCAGATGTTGGGCGGCAGGTTGCCAAGTTCGCGCGCGAACTTGACGCCCGCCGCGATCGCCTTGCCCTGCGCCAGCGCCTGTTCGTCGTCGCCCTGGATGGCGAGCGCGGCCAGCCCGGTCTCGTTGCGCTTCTTGTTCTTCGGGCCGAGCGTGGCGAGGTAGCGGTAGGCGGCGTGGTCGGCGGCCACCACGGCCTGGCGGACCGCCCAGGCCGCGTCACGCCCGGAGACCTCGAGTTCGGACAGCGTGAACAGCGCCTGCTTCACCGGGCCGGTGCGCAGCGCACGCACCGTGTCGGCGACAGCCTTGAGGTACTGCGGCACACCGAACTTGGCGCGATCTCCCAGGCCGATCACCAGCACCCGCGGCGCGGCGACGCCGGGCAGGTCGTGCAGCAGCAGGCTGCGGCCGGTGGCGCCGGAGACGTCGCCGCGCGTGGCCAGCGCGGCCAGACGGCCTTCGGCGTCCAGCGCCTGCGCGGCGGGCGTGAGCGTGCCGTCGGAAAAGGCGCCTACCACGATGCAGTCGGTTCCGGCGGCGGCGGGGGCGGCGTGGTTCAGGGTGAATTCGAGGGTCATCAATCAGATTCCAGGTGACTTCCGTACAATCGGCGCCCGGACGCGGCCTGCAGGCCGCGGGATCGCGCCTGCTACGCCGTTGCGGGCGTCGCTGCGGCCCGGACGCAACGCCCTAGTCTAATCCAAGCCCCCGCCTGATGCCGAAGCTCGACAGCTACCTGTTCCGCGAATTCGCGCAGACCACGTTCGCGGCCCTGGTGGTGCTGATGATCGTGAGCCTCGGCGCGGTGTTCGCCGACGTGCTGGGCGACATCGTGCGCGGGCGCGTGCCGGCGGGCATGATGCTGGCCCAGCTCGGCCTGCAGGTGCTCAACTACCTGCCGCTGATCCTGCCGCTGGGGCTGATGCTGGGCCTGCTGCTGTCGGTGGGCCGGCTGTACCGCGACAGCGAGATGCCGGTGCTGACCTCGGTCGGCGTGGGCCCGCGGCGCATGCTGCGCCCGCTGATGATGCTGGTGGTGCCGTTCGTGCTGATGATCGGCGCGTGCTCGCTGTGGCTGGGGCCGTGGGCGCGGCAGTATTCGCAGCAGATGATCGAGGTGGGCCAGCGCAGCCTGCTGGTGGCCGGGCTCGAGGCCGGGCGCTTCGTGGAACTGCCGGGCGGCGGCGGTGTGGTGTACGCGAACGCGATGTCGAACGACGGCACGCGGCTGGGCCGGGTCTTCATCTACCGGCAGGACGAAGGGCGGATGGACGTCACCTCGGCCCGCACCGGCACGCTCACGGTGGAAGGCAATACGCGCTACCTGACGCTCGACGAAGGATTCCGCGTCGAAGGTCCGATGGATGGCGGCAAGGATTTCCGGCTGATGCGCTACGCCGCCAATGAAGTGCGGCTGCCGGACGCGGAGTCGCGCGACATCGGCGACGACCCCGAACTCATGTCGACGCTGTCGCTGCTGCCGGACGGCCGCGCCGAGGCCCGCGCGCAGCTGCATTTCCGGATCGCGCCGCCGCTGCTGGCGCTGGCGTTCGCGCTGCTGGCCGTGCCGCTCGCGCGCAGCCCGCCGCGGCAGGCGCGCTGGGGCAGGATCATCCTCGGCCTGCTCGCGTACGTGTTCGGCGTCAACCTCATGCTGGTGGGCACCAACGCACTGGCGGGTGGCCGCTTGCCGGTGGCGCTGGGACTGTGGTGGCTGCTGCTGCCGCTGCTGGCGCTGGGCCTGTGGATGTATTTCGGCGACGGACGCATGCGCGCGTCGCGGCGGGCGGCGGCATGAGGGAGCGCGCGCGATGAGGCCGTTTCCGAAGCTGCACGACCTGCTGGTCGCGCGCGTGGTGGTCGGCACGGTGCTGCTGACGTGGGCGGTACTGACCGGACTCGACCTCGTGCTGGCGATGGTCGACGAGCTGCGCAGCGTGGGGCAGGGCAGCTACCGCGTGTTCGATGCGATCACGTACGTGGCGCACACGCTCCCGCGCCGTGCCTACATGATGTTCCCGACCGCGGCGGTGATCGGTTCGCTGATGGGCCTGGGCCAGCTCGCCGCGAGTTCCGAACTCACCGCGCTGCGCGCACTGGGCGTGTCGCGCAAGCGCTTGAGCCTGTCGGTGGCGCTGCCGCTGCTGCTCCTGACCGGCCTGATGATGGTCAATGCCGAGACGCTCGGTCCGTGGGCGCAGCGCAGCGCCGACATGATGAAGTCCGCGGCGCGTTCGAACGACATGATCGTCGCCCAGTATTCCGGGCTCTGGGCGCGCGAGGGCGAGACCTTCCTCAACGCCCAGGCCGGGCGCGAGCGCAGCGAGGACGGCGACACCTGGCTCGAACTCAACGACGTGCGCCTGTTCGAGTTCGACGGCGACGGCCGCCTGGCGTCGGTCGCGCACGCGAAGATCGCCGAGCACCGCGCCAGCGGCTGGCTGCTGCGCGACGTGCGCCGCACCTATTTCGACGCACGTTCCGTCGCCCAGGCGGACGTCGACGAGGAACGCTGGGAATCCAGCCTGGACGCCGCCGCGCTGGCGGCCAATGCCAGCAATATCTGGCGGCCGCGCTACATGTCGTCGGCCGAGCTGAAGGAGGGCATCGACTATCGCAAGCGCAACCAGCTCGATGCCAGCGAGTTCGAGGAGTACTACTGGGGCCACTGGTTCTATCCGCTCAACGTGCTGGCGCTGTGCCTGGCGGCGATCCCGTTCGCCTTCGGCAGCCTGCGCAGCGGCGGCCTGGGACGGCGCCTGTTCATCGGCGTGGTGTTCGCGCTGGGCTTCTGGCTGCTGCAGACGCAGGTGGTGAAGCTGGCCGCGGTCTACACCTTCGACTACCGCATCGCCTACGTCGTGCCGCCCCTGGTCATGCTCACCGTCTCCTGGCTCCTCTTCCGACGACGGAGTGGGTGAGGCATGCCCGCTTGCGCGGCACTGCCGCGCGGGCATGCCGAACGCCCGGCGCGCTGCGCCGGGCCGGATGAGCAGAACCTGGTCGCGAGGCACTGCCTCGCGCTCCCTGCGAACGCCCCGCGCGCTGCGCGGGGCCGGATGAGGAATCACGTTTGCGAGGCACTGCCTCGCGCTCCCTGCGAACGCCCCACGCGCTGCGCCGGGCCGGATGAGGAATCACGTTTGCGAGGCACTGCCTCGCGCCCTTTCGAACGCCCGGCGCGCTGCGCCGGGCCGGATCAGGAATCACATTTGCGAGACACCGCCTCGCGCCCTTTCCGAACGCCCCCGCGCGCTGCGCGGGGCCGGATGAGCAGTCCTCTCTCGCGCGGCATTGCCGCGCAGGCCAGCCGATCGCCCGGGCGCGCTGCGCCGGGCAGGATGAGGTGCCTCGTTGCGGGGCACTGCCTCGCGCCACCCGCGACGCCCCGTGCTGCGCGGGGCAAGATGAGGCGAACTCGCAGTCGCTGTCGTGCAGGTCGATGGTCGCTCTCGACCGCCTGCGCGCGACCGCCCTACGCCGTGGACCGGCGCTCCACCCGCACCACCCGCGTTCCGCTGAGGCGGTCGTGCCAGGCGAGCCGGTCGCGGTCGATCCACGCCCACCAGAAGCCCGCGCCGGCGGCCAGCAGCGACACCGTACCCGTGGCATAGCGCGTCCACAGCGCGGCGCGGGTCGGCGCCGAGCCGTCCGGCGCCACGATCCGGATCCGCCAGGGCCGCATGCCCAGCGTCTGCCCGCCGCGGCGCCAGCTGGTGGTCGCATAGACGCCGCCGATGCCCCAGCAGGCCAGCCACAGCAGCCACTGCAGCGCACTCAGTGGCGCGATGTTCTCGTGCGGGTCGTGGCCGCCCAGATAGGTGTATCCCGCGGTGAACAGGGCCGAGAGCAGGAACCACAATGCGAGCACCGGAAACAGGTCGTACAGCAGCGACACGAGCCGTCGCCCGACCAGGGCGGACCCGCGTGTCGCGGCACGTTCGTCAGGAGAGGACGGCATGTGCACAAGGATACCGGCTGCCGCGCTCGGCTAAGCTGGATCGATGTCCAGCACCACCCCCGCCGAGCGCCGCCAGCGCATGCACGCACTGCCGCCGTTGCGCGACGCCGATGCCGGCGCGATCCACGGGTTCCTCGATGCCCTGTGGGCCGAGACCGGAGCCGCGCGCAACACCCTCGACGGCTACCGGCGCGACCTCGAAGGGATCGCGCGCTGGCGCGACGGCGCGCATGGCGGACTGGCCGCGCTCGATCGCGGCGCACTGTTCGACTATCTGTCCCTGCGCGCCCGCGAGGGCTACTCGCCGCGCAGCAATGCGCGCCTGCTCACGGCACTGCGCGCGTTCTTCGGCCACCTGCGCCGGCAGGGCGTACGCGAGGACGATCCGGTCGCCCTGGTCGAGCCGCCGCGTCTGCCGCGGTCGCTGCCCAAGGCCCTCGGCGAGGAGCAGGTGGCCACGCTGCTGGCCACGCCCGACGTCGAGACCCCCGAAGGCCTGCGCGACCGGGCCATGCTGGAACTGATGTACGCCTGCGGGTTGCGGGTGAGCGAACTGGTGAACCTGCCGGCCACCGCCGTGAACCTGCGCCAGGGCGTGCTGCGCGTGACCGGCAAGGGCGGGCGCGATCGCCTGGTGCCGCTGGGCGAGGAGGCCCAGCACTGGCTCGAGCGCTACCTCGCGCAGGCGCGGCCACTGCTGGCCGGCAGGCGCACGGTGCCTGCCCTGTTCCTCACCGCCTCGGGCGAGCCGCCCAGCCGGCAGCAGTTCTGGGCCACGGTGAAACGCTCCGCCGCGGCGGCGGGCATCGACCCGGCCCGGGTCAGTCCGCACGGGCTGCGGCACAGTTTCGCCACCCACCTGCTCAACCACGGGGCGGACCTGCGCGCGCTGCAGATGCTGCTCGGCCACAGCTCGCTGTCGACCACCCAGATCTACACCCTGGTGGCGCGCGAAAAACTGCGCCAGCTGCACGCCAGACACCATCCGCGCGGCTGAGCGGGCGTCACTTCGCATGCGGGATGCGCCCCAACGGTGGATCGAATCGCAGTTCCACGGCCCGCCCGTCCGGAGGCGCACGAGCGCCGCGGGCCATCGCCCTCGATGCCGGGAACTTCCCTCGTGCGCAATCCGTGCTGCAGCGCCGCAAGTCACGGCGCGCCGCGGATGTTAGCGTTAACATTCCATTCCGGGGGAACCCCATGACAGATCCGAACCGCCGTCTCGTCACGAGGGCGCCGCGCCGCGTGCTCGCGTCCGTCCTCGCCGCCGCGCTTGCTTCGCCGCTGGCCGCCTGGTCCGCCCCGCCGGAGCTCAACGAACTGGAGTACTTCCACAAGCGCGGCCTCGACGTGCTGGCCTTCAGCAACTACTACGACGGCCTGTTCAGCGATTCCAAGCATGCCGGGGTCGAACTGATCCACCACGGCGTGCGCACCGCGACCAACGGCGACGTCCGCCTGAGTCCCACCCCGGAGCAGTGGGACCCGGTCGCATTGATGGTCGACCGCAAGGTCGATCGCGCGACCAGCACCGTGACCACGCGGCTGGGCTACGCCGCGCACGGGTTCGAATACGACATCCGCGTCTCGCCCGCGGGCGAGGGCGTGAAGATCGAAGTGGTGTTCGACCAGCCGTTGCCGGCGGCGCTCGAGGGCCAGGCCGGGTTCAACCTCGAATTCCTGCCCTCGGCCTACTGGGGCAAGAGCTGGGCGACCGGGCAGGGCAGCGGCCAGCTGCCGCTGTACCCGGCCGGCCCCACCACCCGCGATGCGCAGGGCAAGCCGGTCCGCCTGCCGATGGCGCGCGGGCCCAGCCTGACCCTGGCGCCGGAGGATCCGCAGCGCCGCGTGACCATCCGTGCGCGCGAGGGCGAGCTGGGCCTGTTCGACGGCCGCAACCAGGCGCAGAACGGCTGGTACGTGGTCCGAAGCCTGCTGCCGGCCGGGCGCACCGGCACCGTGCTGGAGTGGACGCTGGAGGGCAACACCGTCCCCGGCTGGACGCGCGGGACGGTGATCGGGCATTCCCAGGTCGGTTACCACCCGGCGCAGCGCAAGGTCGCGGTGCTGGAAGCCGACCGCAACGCCGCCGCCCCGGGCCGCACCCGGCTGCTGCGCATCGGCGCGGACGGGCGCGAACAGCAGGCGCACGCGGCGCAGGCGGCGCACTGGGGCCGGTACCTGCGCTACGAGTACTACACCTTCGACTTCTCCGACGTGCGCGAACCCGGCCTGTACGTGATCGAGGCGGCCGGCCAGCGCAGCAATGCCTTCCGCATCGCCGACGACGCCTACGCCACCGCCTGGCACCCGACCCTGGACGTGTTCTTCCCGGTGCAGATGGACCACATGTTCGTCAACGAGGCCTACCGCGTCTGGCACGGCCGCTCGCACATGGATGATGCGCGCCAGGTCGAGCCGGGCAAGGAGCACTTCGACCTGTTCGGGCAGGGCCCGGACCTGGATTCGCCGTTCCAGCCCGGCGAGCACATCCCGGGGCTGAACTACGGCGGCTGGTTCGATGCCGGCGACTTCGACATCCGCACCCAGACCCACTACGCCACCGTGATGTCGCTGGTGGAGACCTGGGAACAGTTCCGCCCGGAGCGCGACGAGACCACGATCGACCAGAAGAAGCAGCACGTGGAGCTCCATCGCCCCGACGGCGTGCCCGACCTGGTACAGCAGATCGAGCACGGCACCCTGGCGCTGATCGCCCAGCATCGGGTGTTCGGGCATGCCATTCCGGGCATCGTGGAACCCGACCTCGGCCAGTACACCCACCTGGGCGACGCGGTCAGCAAGACCGACGGCAAGGTCGACGATCCGAACGACCCCGAGTCACCCAACGACGACCGCCTCGCCTTCACCACCAACACCACCGCACTCAACTACGGCTCGGCGGCGGCGCTGGCGGCGGCCAGCCGCGCGCTGCGCGGCCACAACGACGCGCTGGCCGAGGAGTGCCTGGCCACGGCGAAGAAGGTGTGGGCGTTCGAGCATTCGCGCGAGCCCAACCTGTTCCGGGTCGGCAACACCACCGGCGGCGATCCGCAGGACGAGGAACTGCGGGCGGCCGCGCAGCTGCTCCTCACCACCGGCGAGCCGGCGTACGCCGCGCGAATCGCAGAACTCTGGCCGACGATCGACGCGCGCTTCGGCTTCAATGCCGCGGTGGTGCTGCCGGTGCTGGAGCGGATGGCCCCGGACTTCCAGGCGCGGATGCGCGCACGGGCCGAAGCGTTCAAGGCCGAACGCGCGCAGATGGTCGCCGAGAACCCGTACGGGGTGCTGATCACCCGCGGCGGCTGGGCCGGCAACGGCGCGGTGATCGGCATGGCGACCACCAACTACCGCCTGCACCGGGCGTATCCGGACCTGTTCGACATCGAGCCGACGCTGCAGGGGCTGAACTACCTCTACGGCACCCATCCCGATTCGAACATCTCGTTCGTCTCGGCCGTCGGCGCGAAGTCCAAGCAGGTCGCCTACGGCATGAACCGGGCGGATTTCAGCTTCATCGCCGGCGGCATCGTCCCCGGCGTGCTGGTGCTCAAGCCCGACTTCCCGGAGAACAAGGAGGACTGGCCGTTCTTCTGGGGCCAGAACGAGTACGTGATCAACCTCGGCGCCAGCTACATCTACCTGGTGCACGCCGCGCAGGACCTGCTGTCGCGGCAATAGGGCGCTCCCAGCGACCGCCCGCGGCCGGATGGCCGCGGGTGGGCGATGGCGGCNCCGGAGATGCTCCGGCGACGGGGCGCTCAGCCTCGGATGGAGTCCATCAGCGCGAACGCCACGGCCAGCAGCAGGGCCGCGCGCAGCAGCGCGATGCCGGCGTGCTCGCCCAGCTTGCGGAAGTGGAAGTCGGATACGCGCATGTCGATGGGTGCCGTTTCGCCCGCCTGTCCCCGCGGGCCACCCGGATGACAAGCAGGAAGCGTGCCCGGCCGAACCGCGATGCAGTGCGCACTCCTGCGGGCCGGAAGTGACGGAACCGGGCAGTCCGCGCGCGGGTGACGCGTCACATCCCGGCGCGACGCACGCGCCGCATGCCACGCATCCGCCCGCGCCCTGGATGCATGCCACACGGGTGGAGCATCCCGATCCGGGCCCAGATGCGTGCACATTCCCGTCAACCGGGCTGGTCTAGCCTCGGGGGCCGATCAGGGCATCGCGCCAGGTGCCGTCCCGGAGAAGCATCCATGACAGCGATCATCGAGCGCCCGCGCGCTCACGTCTTCCATCCCGTCCACCTGCTGCTGCTCGGCGGCGCGCTCGCGCTGTTCCTCGGCGCACTGTCCGCCGACATCGCCTATGCGCGCAGCTACCAGATCCAGTGGATCAATTTCGCGGCCTGGCTGAACGTCGGCGGCCTGGTGGTGTCGACAGCCGCGTTCGCCTGCGCGCTGTTCGGGCTGGCGCCGTCGCGGCGCACCCGCGACAGCCTGCTGCACGCAGCCCTGGTGCTGGCCGCCTGGATCGCCGCGCTGCTCGCCGCGCTGACCCACGCCCGCGATGCATGGGATGCCATGCCCGCCAGCCTGGTGCTGTCGGTGGTGGTGGTCGTGCTGATGGTCGTGGCCATCTGGTTCGCTTGCCGCGCCGTGCGGCCGGGAGCACTGTCATGAAGCGCCTCGCCCTGCCCGCCGCACTTGTCCTGGCCGTCGTCCTGGGTGGCTGCAATCCCGAGCCCGCGTCGCCGCAGTACGGCGCCCAGCCGGAGTTGCCCGAGCCGCGTCGCGGCCTGCTGCCGGCGATGAAGATCGCCGATCCCGCCGGTTGGGGGGATCGCCTGCCCACCGTGCCGGACGGCTTCGAGGTGCGCGCCATCGCCATCGATCTGCTGATCCCGCGCCAGACCCTGGTCCTGCCCAATGGCGACATCCTGGTCGCCGAGGGACGCGGCGGCAATGCGCCGCCGCTCAAGCCCAAGGACGTGATCGCCGGGCCGATCAAGGCTGCGGGCACCACCCAGGTCGAGAGCGGCAACCGCCTGACCCTGCTGCGCGACGCCGATGGCGACGGCGATTACGAGGTGCAGACGGTGTTCGCCGAGAACCTCGACGCGCCCTATGGCCTGGCCCTGATCGGCAACGATCTCTACGTCGCCAACCAGGACGCGGTGGTGCGCTTCGACTACCAGCCCGGCCAGACCCAGGCGCGCGCCGCCACGCCCGAGACGCTCACCGAGCTGCCGTCGGAGATCAACCACCACTGGACCAAGGCGATGACGGCCAGCGCCGACGGCCGCTTCCTGTACGTGGGGATCGGTTCGAACAGCAACATCACCGAGCGCGGCATGATGGCCGAGCAGGACCGCGCCATGGTCTGGGAGATCGACGCGCAAAGCGGCCTGCATCGTCCCTACGCCACCGGCCTGCGCAACCCCACCGCGCTGGCGATCCAGCCGGGCAGCGGCCAGCTGTGGGCGGTGGTGAACGAGCGCGACGAGATCGGGCCCGACCTGGTGCCCGACTACCTCACCTCGGTGCGCGAGGGCGGTTTCTACGGTTGGCCCTGGGCGTACTGGGGCCAGCACGTGGACACCCGGGTGAAGCCGGAGAACCCGGAGAAGGTGGCGGCCTCGATCACGCCCGACTACAGCCTGGGGGCGCACGTGGCCGCCCTGGGCGTGGACTTCTCCAGCCAGGTGATGGGCCCGCAGTTCGCCGATGGTGCATTCGTCGGCATGCACGGCAGCTGGAACCGCTCCGAGCCGGTGGGCTACAAGGTCGTGTTCGTTCCGTTCCGCAACGGCCGGCCCGCGGGCGATCCGATCGACTTCGTCACCGGTTTTCGCGACGAGGACGGCACCACCCGCGGTCGCCCGGTGGGCGTGACGGTGGACCCGCGCGGCGCGCTGATCGTGGCCGATGACCTGTCGAACACGGTCTGGCGGGTGAGCCGGGTGGGCGCGGCGCCCGCGACGCCCGCGACGCCCGCGCCTGCGGATCCGGCTGTGCCCGCCGCCGGAGAGGCGCCTCCGGCGGCTGCCGGCGACCCCGGGCAGACGCCACCGCCGCCTGCGCCACCGCCGTCCACGCAGCGGTAGGCAAGCAGCGGCCGGTCGGCGGGAAGGCGACGCCGGGAGCGGTCAGGGGCGTCCTCCCGACACGCGCGGGAACGCGATTGCGAAACGCGACCGCCGCACATGCGCTGGCAGGAACCGGCAACTCCCTGCGGCGCCCGGGGGTGGCCAGCGGATGGCATGGCTGCCGCAGGATGTGATTGCGCGCCGGGATGTCGCGAGTCGCGCGCGGCCTGCAGGCGGCGGACAGCAAAAAGCCCCCGATGGGGGCCGTTCGCTGACACTGGCGGGGAGGGGGGGATTCGAACCCCCGAGGCGCTATAAACGCCTGCCTGATTTCGAGTCAGGTACATTCAACCGCTCTGCCACCTCCCCGTGAATTCGCGGGTGTCGCGCGGTCCCGGCGCTGAACGCCGGGGGCGCAATCATACGGGGCGGGGTGCCCCCAAACAAGGCGCGGGCTAGACTGTGCGGCCCTGTTTCCGGCGGAAGGCCCCGATGTCCGAGATCTCCGTGCCCGTGTCGTTCGGCGAGCTGCTCGACAAGATCGCGATCCTGCAGATCAAGTCCGAGCGCATGACCGACGAGGCCAAGCTGGCCAATGTCCGCAACGAACTCGACGCGCTGGAGCGCACCTGGATGGCGCATCCGGCCGCCGGCCACGACATCGCCCGCCTGCGCGCCGACCTGAAGGCGGTCAACGAGCGGCTGTGGGTGATCGAGGACGACATCCGGCTCAAGGAGAAGGCGCAGGCCTTCGACGAGGACTTCGTGCGCCTGGCGCGCGCCGTGTACTTCGAGAACGACACCCGCGCCCGGATCAAGAAGGACATCAACCTCGCGCTGGGTTCGTCCTACGTCGAGGAAAAGTCCTACCAGGACTACGGCGCCGGCTCCGGCGCCTGAAAGACGCGCGCGTGGGGCGCCCGCGTCGGCTCAGCCGTGGTCGGCGCGGTAGCGCTCGAACGCGGCGATCGCGTCGTCGACGGTCACCAGGTCCATTACCCCGTCGAACTCGATCTTGGTCCCCCAGGCGAGCTCGACCGCCGGCCTGCGCAGATGGCGGCGGGCCGCGTCGTCGTAGCGGTCGACGCAGTAGCGGCGGTCCGAATAGGGCCCGCTGCGGGCCGGGTTGCTGGCCGCGTGCAGGCCCAGCACTTTCGTGCCCATCGCGTTGGCGATGTGCATCGGGCCCGAATCCGGGGTGACCACGAGCGCCGCGCGTTCGAGCAGGGCGGGCAGCTGCTGGAGCGTGTCCTTGCCGACGAGGTCGAGCGCCGGTGCGCGCATCGCCGCGAGGATGGCGTCGGCGGTCTCTCGCTCGAGCGCGCTGCGCCCACCGCACAGCACGACCCGCCAGCCCTGGCCCGCGGCGTGGTCGGCCAGCGCGGCATGGCGGTCGGGGAACCAGTTGCGGCGCACGTGGCTGGAGCATGGCGAGACCAGCAGTGTCGGCGCGCCGTCGTCGGGCCACTGCGCCCGGGCCCAGGCGCGCGCGTCGTCGGGCACCGGCAGGTCCCAGCGCACCGTGTCCTGGCGCAGTCCCAGCGGTTCGCTGAAGCTGCCGATGGCGTCGAGCACGTGGATGCCGGGGCGGTGGGGAATGCGTTCGTTGACGAACAGGCCGTGCAGGTCCTTCGAGCGCGCGCGGTCGTAGCCGATCCGGCGCCGCGCCGGCACGAAGGCCGACAGCAGGTTCGCGCGCGCGGCCACCTGCATCTGCAGCAGCGCGTCGAAGCGGCGACCCTCCAGCTCGCGGCGCAGGGCGCGCATGCCGGACAGGCCGCTGGCCTTGTCGTAGACCAGGAACTCCACCCCGGGCAGTCCGTCCAGCAGCCGCCGTTCGCCCTTCCCGATCACCCAGGTCAGCGCGACCTCCGGCCAGGCGGCGCGCAGCGTGTGCACGAGGGGCAGCACATGGGTCACGTCGCCCAGCGCCGACAGGCGCAGCAGGCAGATCGAACGGGGCGCTGCGGGAACGGGCGTCACGGCTTGTTAGACTCGCTGGATGGCCGCGTTCGACGCCACTGAAAGCCTGACGCCCTTCCACGACGATCGTGGCAGCGGGGAGTATGGCGCGATTCTGTTCGACATGACGCAGCTGCGGCAAGTCGACCCGCGCTGGTTCGATCCACACGGATGGGGATCGCGCGCGCAGCAGGTCGGCGGCAGCGGGCGCGGCGGCGCCTGGTTCATCGACGCCAGCCACGGGGCGCTGGTGCTGCGCCAGTATCTGCGCGGTGGACTGGCCGCGAAGTTCAGCCGCGAACGCTACCTGTGGCGCGGCGCCAACCACACCCGCAGCTTCGCCGAGTTCCGGCTGCTGCGCGAGCTGCTGCGGCGCAAGTGCCCGGTGCCGCAGCCGGTGGCGGCCTGCTACCTGCGCGGGCGCGTCAGCTACCGGGCGTGGATCATCGTCGAGCGGCTGGAGGGCGTGCGCTCGCTGGCTTCGCTGGTGGAGGCCGAGCCGGAGGAGGCGCCCTGGGAGGCGAGCGGGCGCCTGGTCGCACGCTTCCACCGGGAAGGCCTCGACCACGCCGACCTCAACGCCCACAACGTGCTGTTCGACCCGGCCGGCAAGGGCTGGATGATCGATTTCGACCGCAGCCGCCTGCACATTCCCGCCACCGCCTGGCGCGAACGCAACCTGCAGCGGCTGCTGCGTTCACTGCACAAGGTGGCCGGCGACGCGCGGCGCGAGGCGGTGGAGGCCGGCTTCGGCCGGCTGCGCGCGGCCTACGACGCGCGCTGGGCGAAGGGCAACTAGGCCGTGGCCGCGCGTGCACGCCTGTCGTCCCTCCCGGAGGCCGCCGCCGTGCGGGCGCCGCGATGACGTGGGCGCTGCGTTTCCACGGCGTCGGCAATGCCTCGGCCACCGAACTGGGGTCGCCGATGGCCACGATCGAGCGCGACGGCGCGCCCTGGCTCACCATCGACTGCGGCAGCGAAGGTCTGACCGCCTGCCTGGCGCACTACGGCGCGCCGCCGCGCGCACTGTTCATCACCCATACCCATCTCGACCACGTCGGCGGGCTGGAGCGCCTGTTCGTCTCCGAGTATTTCGATCCCGCGCGTCGCGGACGGATGCCGCTCTATGTGCCGGCTGCCGTCGTGCCGCTGCTGCACCGGCGGGTGGGCGACTATCCGAACGTGCTGGCCGAAGGCGGGGCGAACTTCTGGGACGCGTTCCGGGTGGTGCCGGTGGGCGACGCGTTCTGGCACGACGGCGTGCGCCTGGAGGTGTTCCCGGTGCGCCACCACTGGCCGGACACCGCCTTCGGCCTGCGCCTGCGCGGCAGCCTGGTGTTCACTGGCGATACCCGGCCGATTCCCGAACAGCTGCGCCAGCGGGCCGATGCCGGCGAACTGGTCGCGCACGACTGCGGCCTGCACGGGAACCCCTCGCACAGCGGCATCGACGATCTCGAACGCGAGTATCCGCCGGAACTGCTGGCGCGCTGCGTGCTGTACCACTACGCCTCGGCCGCGGATGGCGATGCGCTGACCGCGCGCGGGCACCGGGTGGCGCGGCCGGGCGAGGCGTTCGCACTGCCACTGCCGCGCACGGAACAGGCGGGCGTCGCGTGAGTGCGCAGCCGGACCCGGTGCTCTCGCCGCTGGACCGGCTCGGCCGGCCGCTGCGCGACCTGCGCCTGTCTGTCATCGAGGCCTGCAACTTCCGCTGCGGCTACTGCATGCCGGCCGACCGGGTTCCCGACGACTACGGGCTGGACGCGGCCGGGCGTCTGTCGTTCGACGAGATCGAGGCGCTGGTGCGGGGCGCGGCGCGCCTGGGCGTGTCCAAGCTGCGCATCACCGGCGGCGAGCCGCTGCTGCGCAAGGGGCTGCCGGCACTGGTGGCGCGGCTGGCGCGCATCGACGGCATCGACGACCTGGCCATGACCACCAACGGCGCCCTGCTCGCGCCGCACGCGCGTGCACTGCGCGAGGCGGGGCTGCGCCGGCTGACCGTGAGCCTGGATGCGCTCGACCCGGCGCTGTTCCGGACGCTGTCCGGAGGCCGCGGCGAGGTGGCCGACGTGCTGGCGGGAATCGCCGCCGCCGAAGCCGTCGGTTTCGATGCGCTCAAGATCAACTGCGTCGTGCAGCGCGGCGTCAACGACGACCAGACGCTCGCACTGGTCGAGCGCTTCCGCGGCAGCGGCCACGTGGTGCGCTTCATCGAGTACATGGACGTGGGCACCTGCAACGGCTGGCAGCGCGAGCGCGTGGTGCCGTCGGCCGAACTGCGCGCGCGGGTCCATGCGCGCTGGCCGCTGCGCGCACTCGACGCGCAGTACCGGGGCGAGGTGGCCGAGCGGCATGCCTTCGTCGACGGCGGCGGTGAGGTCGGGTTCGTCAGTTCGGTCACCGCGCCGTTCTGCGGCGATTGCCATCGCGCCCGGGTGTCGGCCGACGGCCGGCTCTATACCTGCCTGTTCTCGGGCGAGGGCGTCGACCTGCGGCCCGCGCTCGCCCTGGGCGAACTGGCCGCCGCCGAACGTCTGGCCGACCTGTGGCGCGCCCGGTCCGACCGTTACAGCGAGGTGCGGGGTAGTGCGCAGGCCTCGCGCCGGCACGTCGAGATGTTCCTGATCGGCGGATGAGCGTGGTCACGTGCTGACGGAAGCGGAATGCCGGCAGGTCGAAGCGCTGGAGCGCGCCCTGCTCGATCCGGTCGTGCGTGCAGATCGGGAGCGCGTCGACGCGCTGCTGGCGGAGGAGTTCATGGAGATCGGTGCCTCGGGCGCGGTCTTCGGCAAACGGGGGGCGTTGGCTCGCGTGCCGGACGAGCGTGGTGTCGCGTTCTCGGCCCGGTCGATGCGGACGCGCCCGGTGACGGACGATGTGGTCTGTGTCACCTATCGGGCCACGCGGACGCAGGGCGCGGACGAACGCCATTCGCTGCGCAGCTCCTGGTGGCGGCGCAGCGCCGACGGCGGCTGGCGGATGGTCTTCCACCAGGGGACGCCGGACACCGGCATCGGTACCATGGACCCATGACGCCCGCGAAGACGCTCACCCACCTCGATGCCGCCGGGCGCCCGGCGATGGTCGACGTGTCGGGCAAGGCGGTGGGTCCGCGCCAGGCCCTCGCCGAGTGCCGGGTGCGGTTTCCCGCGGCGGTCGCGGCGCAGCTGCGCGCCTCCGGACTGCGCAGCGCCAAGGGCGGGATCGTCGAGACCGCGGTGATCGCCGGCACGATGGCGGTCAAGCGCACGCACGAACTGATCCCGTTCTGCCATCCGCTGCCGATCGACGGCGTGCGCATTGCCATCGACTGGCAGGGCGAGCGCGAGTTGCGCATCGAATGCCTGGTCAAGACCGTGCATCGCACCGGCGTGGAGATGGAGGCATTGACCGGCGCCACCATCGCCGCGCTGACCATCTACGACATGTGCAAGGCACTGTCGCACGCGATCGTGCTCGGCCCGGCGAAGCTGGTGGGCAAGCGCGGCGGCAAGCGCGACATCGGGAAGATCGGCTGATGGCGCGGGTCACGCTGCTGTACTTCGCCAGCCTGCGCGACGCCGCGGGCACGGGCTCGGAAACCCTCGACACCGACGCGGCCGACTGCGCCGGCCTGTACGAGCAGGTGCGCGTCCGCCACGGTTTCGCATTGCCGCGCGAGCGCATGCGGGTCGCGGTCGATGGCGCCTTCGCCGGCTGGGACGCCGCGCCGCGCGACGGCGCCGAGATCGCGTTCATTCCGCCGGTGTCGGGCGGATGAGCGGCGCGCCGGCATCGGGCGAGGGCGACGCGCGACTGTTCGCGATCGCGCCGCAGCCGTTCGACATCGCCCCGCTGCGTGCACCCTTGCTGCACGAGCGCGCCGGCGCGTTCGCCGCGTTCGAGGGCTGGGTGCGCGACCACAACGACGGGCGTGCGGTGCTCGGCCTGCGCTACGACGCCTACGTCGAACTGGCCGAGGCGGAAGGCCGGCGCATCGTGCGCGCTGCGCTGGACCGCTTCGGCGCGATCGACGCCTGCTGCGTGCATCGCGTGGGCGAACTGGCGATCGGCGAGCTCGCGGTCTGGGTCGGCGTCAGCGCCGCGCACCGGGACGCGGCCTTCGACGCCTGCCGCTGGATCATCGACGAGGTGAAGGCGCACGTGCCGATCTGGAAGCACGAGCGCTATGCCGACGGCGATGCCGACTGGCTGCATCCGCGCCCCGCCGATCCCACCGCTCCCGGCCGCTGACACCGTCGCCACGGGCGACAAGCCCAAGCAGCCTGCTGGCGCACCCGGGCGTCTCGCGTATCCCGCACGCGCGGGCACGCCGCAAAGGAGATCACCATGACCCGATTCGCTCCCGTGCTGTCCGGACTCGTCCTCATGCTGTCCTGCGCGGCCGCCTCCGCCCAGGGCACGCTGCTGGTCGGTAACAAGAGCGACGACTCCGTGTGGCGGCTGTCGCTGGAAGACGGTCGCCGCCTCGGCGAGATGCCCACCGGCGCCGGGCCGCACGAGATCGCCGTGTCCGCCGATGGGCGCCATGCGGTCGTGACCGATTACGGCCAGCAGCAGCCCGGCCGTTCGCTGACCGTGCTGGCGCTCCAGGCCGGGACCGGGCCGCGGTCGATCGACCTGGGCGAACACGGGCGCCCGCACGGCATCCGGCTGCTGCCCGATGGCGACGCGCTGGTGACCACCGAACACAGCCACGCATTGCTGCGGGTGGACCTCGACGCCGGCCGGGTGGAGCAGGCGATCGACGTCGGCGACGGCGTCGGCCACATGGTGGCGCTCTCGCGCGATGGCGCGGTCGCCTACGTGAGCAAGATCGCGTCCGGCACCGTGTCGCGGATCGACCTCGCACAGGGACGGAAGACCGGTGAGGTGCCGGCGGGGAAGGGCGCGGAGGGCATCGAGGTGGCGGCCGACGGCCGCCTCTGGGTGACCAACCGCGATGACGACACGGTGACCGTGCACGATCCCGACACCCTCGCCACGCTCGCCACGCTGTCCAGCCCCGGGTTCCCGATCCGCGTGGTGTTCACGCCCGACGGCCGCCATGCGCTGGTGACCAACGCCAGGGCCGGCACCCTGGGCGTGTTCGACGCCGCCAGCCATCGCCAGGTCGCCACGGTCGCGTTGCGTCCGGAGGGCGCGGAGTCCGGCCAGAGCATGCTCGGCCAGGGACCGATGCCCATCGGCGTGATCGCCGATCCGGCGCGGCCGCGGGTCTATGTCGCGATCAGCGGCGCCGACCGCATCGCGGTGGTCGATGCGACCGACTGGCGCGTGCTGGACTACTGGACCACAGGCCGCCAGCCCGATGCGCTGGGCATCGTGCCCGAGTAGGCTGACCCGCTCCCCAAGGATGGAGACACGCATGCGTATCTGCCTGATGGTGTGCCTCGCCGCCGCCGGCACGACCGGCTGCCGGACGCCGCCGCCGATCGATCGCCCCGCGCCGGTGGCGAACGTGGAAGCCGCACTCGTGCCTCCGCCCTCCGGCGCCGCGCGCATCCAGCTCGATCCAAGCCAGGCCTTCGTGTTCCCGCAGTTGCTGGAGTCGGCGCTGCCGGCGTATCCGCCCGACCTGCTCGCCTTGCGCCTGGCGCCGGCCGAGACCTGCGTGGCGGTCGACATCGGCGCCGACGGGCGTGTCGGTGCCGTGTCCCCCCGCCGCGACGAGGCCTGTGCCGGCGCGGATGGACCGCACGTGGCGCGCTTCGCCGACGCGGTCGAGCAGGCGGTGCGCCTGTGGACGTACGACCCGGCCCTGGTCTGCCGCACGTCCGACGGCCGCGCCGTGGCGGATGCCTGCGCAGAACCGGATGCGATCGACACGCCGGTCGCGCTGCGCCTGTCGTATGCGTTCGTGTTCAGCCAGCAGGACGGCAAGCCGAGGGTGGAACTGGCCTCGGGAGCGCGACAGGGCGGGGAGTGAGCCAGTGCGCAAACCCGCCCATCCGGGCACTTTCACGCTGTGCGTCGGGTCCGCTGCTGCCGAGCCGCGCGGTCGCCACCGGACCGACCAGTCAGTCGCGGCGGTCCGACATGGCGATGGCCCCGCCAGCTTGCCTCGGCACCCGCGTCGATCGATACCGTTGCTGCCTTCCGGCCCTGGCGGAGTTTTCGATCTAGCGTCGCGAGGGGCCGACGGGGCCACCATGGAAACTTGCAGAGAAACGCCCCTTTCGGGGCGTTTCACGTATCTGGCGGAGAGAGGGGGATTCGAACCCCCGAAGCGCGGTTTAGACGCTTACACACTTTCCAGGCGTGCTCCTTCAACCACTCGGACACCTCTCCACAGGTCCCGGCAGGCGGCGTCCGGCCGCACGCAGGGGCGCAAAGTCTAGCGGCGGGCGGCCTGTACCACAACCGAACGCGACCGGGCCGGGGCACGGCGGAGCACCGTGGCGGCTGCGGGCAGGGCGGGCAAAACCGGGCGCGGCGCGGCACAATGGACCCATGTCGTATCTCGTTCTCGCCCGCAAGTGGCGCCCCAAGCGGTTCGCCGAGCTGGTGGGCCAGGAACACGTGGTCCGGGCGCTGTCCAACGCGCTCGATTCCGGCCGCGTGCACCACGCCTACCTGTTCACCGGCACCCGCGGGGTAGGCAAGACCACCATCGCGCGCATCTTCGCCAAGAGCCTGAACTGCGAGCAGGGTACCGGCGCCGATCCCTGCGGGGTCTGCGAGACCTGCCAGGCGATCGACGCCGGCCGCTACATCGACCTGCTGGAGATCGACGCCGCGTCCAACACCGGCGTCGACAACGTCCGCGACCTGATCGACAACGCGCAGTACATGCCCTCGCGCGGCCGCTACAAGGTCTACCTGATCGACGAAGTCCACATGCTGTCCAAGCCGGCGTTCAACGCGCTGCTCAAGACGCTGGAGGAACCGCCAGGGCACGTGAAGTTCCTGTTCGCGACCACCGACCCGGAGAAACTCCTGGTCACGGTGCTGTCGCGCTGCCTGCAGTTCAACCTCAAGCGCCTGGACGAGGCCCAGATCGGCGGCCAGATCACGAAGATCCTCGGGGCCGAAGGGATCGCCGCCGAACCCGGCGCGATCACGCAGCTGGCCAGGGCCGCCGACGGCAGCCTGCGCGACGGCCTGTCGCTGCTCGACCAGGCGATCGCCTACACCGGCGCGGCCGCCGGCGCGGGCACCCTGGCGGACGAGGCGGTGGCGCGGATGCTGGGTACCGTCGACCGCACCCGCATCGGTGCGCTGCTCGAGGCACTCGCCGCAGGCGACGGGGCGCGGCTGATGGCGGAGATCGACGCGCTCGCGGAGGTCTCGCCCGACTGGTCGGGCGTGCTCGACGCGATGGCCGCGGCCCTGCACCGGATCCAGCTGCGGCAGCTGGTGCCGGGCATCGCCGAGGCGGACGACGCCCTGGACATCGCGCCGCTGGCCGCCGCGCTGCGCCCGGAACTGGTGCAACTCTGGTACCAGATGGCGCTGGGCGGGCGCCGCGACCTGCCGCTGGCGCCGAGCCCCCGCGCCGGCTTCGAGATGAGCCTGCTGCGCATGCTGGCGTTCCGGCCGGTGGAAGGGGCGGGGCAGGCCGGTGGGCCCGAACCTTCGACAGCAAGGGCCCCGTCGTCCGCCGGGCGCGGCTCGGCCGCCGCCGCCGCGCGCGCGGCCCTGGACGCGGATATGGCCGGGCCTTCGCGCGCTGCCGCGCCCATACAGGCGAGCGCGCCCGAACGCCGGTCGCCCGCTCCGCCCGCCGACCTGCCGGCGCCGCGACGCGTACCGGCGCCGGACGCGGCCCCTGCGCCTGTCGTGGCTGCCGCGATGCCGGAGACCGGCGCGACCGGATTCCCGGCGGCGCCCGCCGCGCCAGCATCCACACTCGGCGCATCGCTCGATGCGGGCGGGTGGCTGGATCTGGTCGGGGGTCTCGCCCTGCGCGGACCGGTGCGCGAACTCGCCGCGCACGCCGCATTCGTGAGTTGGCGCGAGGGCATCCTCCGGCTATCGCTGCCCGCCGCGGACGATCACCTCAAGGCGCCATTCCTGGTGTCCCAGCTGGCGCAGGCGCTGGCACCGACGCTCGGCGCCGAGCCGCAGATCCGCTTCGAGGATGCGGTCGCGTCCGCAGGCGAGACCCTGCATGCACGCAACGCACGGCAGCGCGACGCACGGCAGGCCGCGGCCGAGCAGGCGTTCCTGGCCGACCCGCAGGTGCAGCGGCTGATGCAGCAGCAGGGCGCCCGACTGGTTCCCGATTCCATCCGACCCTACGACGAGGGCTAGACGACCATGCGTGGAAACATTGGCCAGCTGATGCAGCAGGCGCAGAAGATGCAGGAGAACATGCAGCGGGTGCAGGAGGAGATCGCCGCGCTCGAGGTCACCGGCACCGCCGGCGGCGGTATGGTGAACGTGACCCTGTCGGGCACCAAGGAGTGCCGCAAGGTGCGGATCGATCCGAGCGTGCTGGCCGATCCCGAAATGGCCGAGGACCTGATCGCGGCGGCGTTCAACGACGCCTCCAACAGGATCGACGCCGCCTCCCGCGAGAAGATGGCCGGTGCCACGGCGGGCATGCCGCTGCCGCCGGGGGTGAAGCTGCCGTTCTGAGGGCCGTGCCTGACGCTCGGCGAGCCGTTGCCGCTCGTCGCGCCCGCGTCGCCCTCCGGACCGTCTTCACCCGCGCAGGAATCTGCCGCCGATGTCATCGCTGCTCGAACAACTGATCGAGGCCTTCCGGATCCTGCCCGGCGTCGGCCAGAAGACCGCGCAGCGAATGGCCTACCACGTGCTCGAACGCGAACGCGAGGGCGGCCGGCGCCTGGCGACGGCGCTGGCGGACGCGGTCGAGCGCGTGGGCCACTGCGCGCGCTGCCGCGATTTCAGCGAGACCGAGGTCTGCGCCACCTGCGCCAGTGCGGCGCGCGACGCACACCAGCTGTGCGTGGTCGAATCGCCCGCCGATCGCCTCGCGATCGAGCAGGCCACCGGCTTTCGTGGGCTGTACTACGTGCTGCAGGGCAGGCTCAGTCCGCTCGACGGCATCGGACCGCGCGAGATCGGCCTCGACCGCCTGGCCGAGCGGCTCGGCGAGGGGGAGGTGCAGGAATTGATCATCGCCACCAATCCCACCGTGGAGGGCGAAGCGACGGCGCAATACCTCGCCCAGCTCGCGCGGCAACACGGGACGCGCCCGAGCCGGCTCGCCCACGGGGTGCCGCTCGGCGGCGAACTCGAGTACGTCGACCGCGGCACGCTCTCGCACGCCTTCGGGTCGCGCAGCGAAATGATGTGAGGGCCGGGTGCGGCGCGTGGTGGGATGGGCCGGCCACGCCCCCCGCCCGGTGACGCAGGCCCGTCATCCGCGCGATACGCCGGTTCGCGATCGGTGGGGGCGGTATGCTCTCGGCACGCACCAGGGAAAGCACCTCATGCCGACCATCTTCCACAAGATCATCCGCCGCGAAATCCCCGCCGACATCGTGTTCGAGGACGAGCACGTCATCGCCTTCCGCGACATCGCGCCGCAGGCGCCGGTACACGTACTCTTCGTGCCGAAGGACACCTACGCCACCCTCAACGACGTGCCCGCGGACCGCCCCGAGGTCGTCGGGCGCCTGGCGGTCGCCGCGGCGCGTTATGCGCGCGAACAGGGCTTCGGCGAGGACGGCTACCGCATCGTCGTGAACTGCAACGGCGATGGCGGCCAGACCGTGTTCCAGCTGCACCTGCACCTGCTTGCCGGCGCGCCGCTCGGACGCTTCGGCGTGGCGGCCGGCTGACCGTCGGGACGCCGCATGCGCGACGCGAACCGGTTCCACGCGCGCCACAGAAAACGCAAGGCGTCGCGTCGATAAACGCAAGGCGTCGCGTCGATGCTCTACGTACGGCTCAGCGCCTGGCCGGCGCCGAGCCAGCGCTCACCACCAGCCCCACCACGGCCATGGTTCGGGACGCGTGATCACGTTGGCCGCTTCGCGGCGCGGCCACAGGTAGACCACGTCGGCATCGATGCGCGGAAAGCGGTAGTCGTACTCGCCGATGCGGCGCGTCTCGTAGCCGTCGATGCGCCCGGTGAAGGTCACTTCGCGATTGATCTCGAACACCGCCGGGTCGTAGAAGCCGGTGCGGCAGGCGATGAAGCGGCCGTTGCTGTCGTCGCTCGCCCAGTATGGCCGGCCGGTGGCGGTCAGGCGGGTGGAGATCATCTCGAAGCAGGTCTCGTCCGCGCGCGGCTCCACCTGCACGATGCGCCCGCCCCAGCGCACCGGGGTTCCGCTGGCGTCGGACTCCAGCACCGCGTGCGGCGGTGTTTCCACGAATGTCCCCTGCAGCGGCCTGGGCTGCGAGGCGCAGGCGGTCAGCAGCAGGCCGGCGGCGATGGAAGCGATGGCACGGGCGTTCATGGCGATGTGTCCGGTCGGTTGGGGCGTGCGGGGCGGTGCCTGCGCAGGTCCCGGATCAGGCGGCGCGGATCGCCCGCGCTGGAACCCGGAGCGTAGCGCCATCGTGCGAAACGCGCACTCAACGCGCGCAGGGCTTGCCCGTCGTGAGGTCGCGCAGCGGCCACCCGCGCCGCCCAGGCCAGCGCCGGCTCGTGCGCCTGGCGTGCGAGCCCCAGGCGCGCGTATCGCCGGCCTAGGCGGTGCCAGGCACGCAGCACCGGATCGCCGCTGCGCTGTGCACGCGAGGTCAGCCACAGCATCCATGCCAGCGCCAGGCCGGCGCAGGCGGCGAACAGTGCGACCAGGCCGCGTGCGCCCGTGCCTTCCAGCCCGAGGGGGCGCAGCATCGCGAGCTGCCGAGCGGCGTCGAACCCGAGCACCAGATCGTTCCAGCCGCGCCGCAGCCAGTCGCCGAGGTCGAGCATCGGGGTCATGCCCGGCAACGCACCGAACCCACTGCCTGCGCGATCGTCGATGGTGTCGTAGATGCGTTCCGGCGCGACCGCCGCCGTCGGATCCACCCGCACCCATCCGCGCCCCTGCAGCCAGACCTCGGCCCAGGCATGCGCGTCCTCGTTGCGCACGATCCAGTAATCGCCGATCGGATTGCGTCGCCCGCCCGCGTAGCCCGTCACCACCCGCGAGGGGATGCCGGCGGCGCGCATCAGCACCACGAACGCGGAGCTGAAGTGTTCGCAGAACCCGCGCTTCCAGTCGAACAGGAATTCGTCGGCCGCGTGACGCCCCGGCAAGGGCGTGGACAGGGTGTAGCCGAATTCGTCGCGCACCATCTGCAGGGCGCGCTCGACGATGGCCACGTCGCCGTCCTGTCCGTGCTCGCGTCGCCACTGGCGGGCCAGGGCCAGCGTGCGCGGGTTGAAGCCTGCCGGCAGCGCGAGCGCACGTGTGCGCACCTCCGGCGCCAGTTGCGGTTCGAAGCCTCGTGGTGCGACCGCCGCCATGCGCCATCGGGTGACCGATGTGAGCGGCCGGTCGCTGTGGAGGGTGTAGTCCCAGTTCTGGCGCGTACCTGGAGGAACGACGCTCGTGAGCTCAAGCGCGACCAGCGTGCGGCGCTCGGTGGGTTCCACGTCCATCCGGTAGTCCCAGACGGTCGGTCCTGCGCTCGTATCCGGCACGGGGCGCCCGTCCATCGCGGGCGCGCGCCGCCACGTGCGGCCGTCGTAATCCATCAGGACCGGGCCGCGCCAGTACATCTGCGACGTCGGCGGCGCGGCGCCCAGGAAGGTGACGCGCAGGGCGGGACGTTCGTCGTTCATCATGTCCAGCCATTCGCCGGGCGCCATCTCGTCCGACAGACCGGGGCGCGACAGGATCCGGTCGGGCACCCCCCACAGCGGCGATGCGATCCGCGGGAACAGCCAGAACGCGACCAGCGCCAGCGGCAGTCCGATCGCGACCAGCCGCGCGACGGTGGCGATCCGCTGCCACGGCGTGGAGGCGGCACGATCGCCCGATTCCTGCGCCGACAGTTGCAGCAGGGCGACCAGGGCGCAGCTGGCGCCGGCCAGCCCGAGCAGCAGCGACAGCGGCCCCTGGTCGAGCAGGAAGGTGGAGAACGGTGCGAACAGGGCGAAGCCGATCAGGCTGCGGGCGTCGCGCAGGCTGGCCAGCTCGCCCGGCTTCAGGGCCAGCATCACGGCCAGCAGCGCGCAGGCCACGTCGCGGCCCAGCGCGAAGCGGTAGCTCCCCAGCACGCCGCCGACCAGCGCGAGGGCCAGCACCACGCGCACCCAGTTGGGCAGCGGCCGACGTCGCGACAGCGCGGTCACCGCCAGCCCGGTGGCCACGGCCGTCGCCGCGATGGCGGGCGGCAACTGCGGCAGCAGCGGCAGCAGGCACGCCGCGCCCGCGGCCAGCGTCCATGCGCGGCTCGCAGCGGAGAGCCGCGGCGAATCAGCGCGTGCCATCGCCGGTCCCCGGCAGCAGCGCCAGTGCGCGCAGGCAGGCGTGGCGATGCACGCTCCCGGCGCCCGGGCCGATCGCCGGCTGGCCCGGCAACCACAGGCTGTAGCGACGCGACTCGCGTTCGGCCTCGTCGACCCACCGTGCCAGCCGCCGGATGCGGTCCTCATGGCGCAGGCCGGCGAGCGCACGCCAGTCGAGTACGATCGCCGCCCCGAGCGGCTGCTCGAACTCGCGCACCAGCAGCGCATCGCGTCGCGCCGAGGCCTTCCAGGCGACCGCGCGCCGGCTGTCCCCGCGGCGCCAGTCGCGCAGGTGGTGAACGTCGTCGCCGGCCGGATGCAGGCGCGATTGCGGGCTCTCGCCGATGCCCTGCGGCAGCGGTGGGCCCGCGACTTCGGGCGCCGGATACACCAGCAGCGGCGCATCGGCCCAGGCATAGGCCCAGGCGCGTGCGAGCCCGAGGGGCCGCGTCGTGGACAGGCGGATGCGGCCGGGATCCATCCAGCCGCGACGTGCGGTGGGCACCACCAGCACCGCCTCTCCGGCGCCGTCCTGCAGCGACAGGGTCGTCGCTGCGCCCGCGCATTCCACCCGCAGCCCGCGCCGGGCGCGCCCGGGTTCGGCGCGCACGTGCACGCGCAGGTGCAGCGGCATGCCTGCAGGAACGGGCTCGGCGCCGACGGCGTGCACTTCCAGGCCGCCGAGCTGCAGCTGCGACTGGAGCAGGCTGGCCACCGCGGCCCCCGCCAGCATCAGGCACAGCAGCAGGGCCGGGTTGTTGTTGTAGTTCAGCGCGCCAATACCCATGGTGAGCAGCAGCACGGCGAAGAACATCCCGAACGCGGTGGGCAGCACATAGATGCGGTGGCGGTCGAACCGCACCGGGAGCGACGCGGGTGAGCGTCGCCGCACCCAGCGCTCGAAGCGCGCGTCCGCGCGTCGTCGCACACCGGCCACTCCGGTCATCGCGCGAGCGCTGACGCCACTGGCGGATGCGGCGTGCCTGCCGCCGCCGGATCGCCCGCGTGCACGTCGGCGGTCATGGACATCGCTTCGGGACGTGGCCGCATCGCCGGCTTAATCGACGGGCACTGCACGCAGGATCGCGTCGGCGAGCGCGCCGCCGTCCCCCGCATCACTTTCGGGCACGAGACGATGCGCAGCGACCGGCGCGAACAGCGCCTGCACGTCGTCTGGCAGCACGTGGTCGCGGCCCTGCAGCATGGCGTAGGCGCGCGATGCCCGCAGCAGCGCGATGCCGGCGCGCGGCGAGAGCCCCACGCGCACGCCGGGTGCGTGCCGGCTGCGGCCGAGCAGCGCCTGCACGTACGACACCAGCGGCTCCCCGGCGTGGATCCCGGCCACGGCGCGCCGAAGCCGCTGCACGTCGTCCGTGCCCAGCGCGGGCATCGCCTGGGCGATCAGTTCGCGCCGGTCCTGTCCGGCGAGCAGGGCGCGCTCGGCGTCTTCGTGCGGATAGCCCAGGGTCAGGCGCAGCAGGAACCGGTCGAGTTGCGAATCGGGGAGCGGATAGGTGCCGGAGAGGTCGACCGGATTCTGCGTGGCGATCACGAAGAACGGCTCGGGCAGGCGGTGGGTGGTGCCGTCGACGGTGACCTGGTGTTCGGCCATCGCCTCGAGCAGCGCGCTCTGGGTGCGTGGGGGCGCGCGGTTGATCTCGTCGGCCAGCAGCACGTTGGCGAACACCGGCCCGGGATGGAACTCGAAACGGCGCGCCTGCGCGTCGAAGATCGAGACGCCGACGATGTCCGTCGGCAGCAGGTCGGACGTGAACTGCACGCGCTGGAAGCCGAGCCCGAGCGTCGCGGCCAGCGCATGCGCCAGGGTCGTCTTGCCCAGTCCGGGCAGGTCCTCGATCAGCAGGTGGCCATCCGAGAGCAGGGCGACGAACGCCAGCCGCACCTCGTGCGCCTTGCCCAGCACCAGGCGGTTCACCTGCGCCTGGGCGACTGTCAACGCGTCTTGATCCCGCTCGGTTAGCATGGCCGGTTCCTGGGTGGCGACGGACACGGCGCTCTCCTCATCGAATCGTCATCGAGTGTAGCGGGGTCGCGGCGCAATGCGGGAACACAATCGGGCGCGTGCGGCATTCGTCACGCTCTGGACGGTGACCGTGCTGGTCAAGCTGGCGGTGGCCGCGCGACTGCCGCTGTTCGTCGACGAGGCGTTCTACTGGCAGGAGGGCCGCCATCTGGCGTGGGCCTATTCCGACCTGCCCGGCCTGACCGCCTGGACCATCCGCCTGGGCGGCGAACTGTTCGGCGATGGCGTGCTCGCCGCGCGCGCGCTGTTCCTGCTGGTCTCGGTGATGCTGCCGTGGATCGTGGTCGCGCTCACCCGGCGTGAATGCGACGCGCACGCGGGCTGGGTCGCCGGCTGCGGGGCGCTCGTGCTGCCGCTGTTCGCGATGCTCGGGGTGATGGCGCTGCCGGACGTGCTGCTGGCGCTGGCGACGCTGCTGGCACTGGATGCGCTGGCGAAGATGCTGCGACGAGTCTCTCATGCCAATGCGGCGCAGCTGGCGCTGGCGCTCGCGATCGGCGCACTGAGCCATTACCGCTTCATCGCCGCGCTGGGCGCCGGCTTCCTCGCACTGCTGCTGATGCCGCAGGGGCGCGCGCTGCTGCGCGATCCGCGCGTCATCATCGCGCTCACGTTCGGGGCCGCGGCCTGGATGCCGCTGCTGGCCTGGAACGTCGAGAACGCCGAAGCCGGACTCCGGTTCCAGCTGGTCGACCGCCATCCCTGGTCGCTGCACCTGGAAGGCATCACCTTCCTCGGCATCCAGGCGGTGCTGGTGACGCCACTGTTGTTCGTGGCGCTGCTGGTCGCAGCGTGGCGATTCCGGCGCAACGAGCGCCCCGCGCTGCGCCTGCTCGCGCTCAGCGGCGGCATCGTCGTCGCGGGCTTCTTCGTGCTCGGTTTCTTCGCCGATACCGAACGGGTGAGTTTCCACTGGCCGCTGCCGGGGTATGTCGCGTTGCTGCCGTTGCTGCCGGCAGTGCTGGCGGGCTGGGCGCGCTGGCTCCGGATCGCGACCTGGGCGCTGGCCGGCTGCGGCCTGGTCGCGGTGCTGGGGTATTACGTCGCCGTGTCCACGCCGCAGGTGCGTGCGCAACTGGCGGAGTTCAAATGGTATCCGTCGAACTTCGCCGGCTGGGACCGGCTTGCGGGCGAAGTCGACCGACTGCGCGCCACCCTGCCGCCCGGTACCCGTCTGGTCGCCGACAACTTCAAGATCGGCGCGGAACTCGGCTTCGCACTCGGGGAAACCGATATTCCCGTGCTCGACCATCCGCTCAACCGCGCGCATGGACGCGCACCGCAGCTGAAGCTGTGGGGCCTGGAGGTCGTCTCGCGCGAAGCGCTCGCCGGGGCGCCGTTGCTGCTGGTGGTGGGCGCCAGCGACGTGCCGTACCGCGAACTGCTGCAGCGCTACCACGCGCTGTGCGAACTGCTGGGTCCGCTGCCGGCGCCACGGGTGCTCAACATCGACCATGGACGCCAGCGGTTCGTCCTGCTGGCGTGGCCGCAGGGAGTGGCGGCGGACCCGGGCGAGGACAGCTGCCGGACCCCGGCCATGGCCTGGATCGACACACCCGAAACCGGCGGCCGCGTCGCGGGCGGGTTCGAAGTCGCCGGGTGGGCGTTCAAGGATGGCGTCGGCCTGTCGCGGGTCGAGATCCTGGTCGACGGGCGCGTGGTCGGCGAGGCGCGCTACGGGCTGCCGAGTCCGGGGACGGCCCAGTTCTGGCGCATTTCCAACGATCCCGGGCACCCGGACGTCGGCTTCCGGGCGCAGGTCGACGGCGCGGCACTTGCGCCGGGGCGTCGGTGGTTGGGGCTGCGCCTGCATGGGCGCGACGGCAGCGTCGAGGACTGGATCGAAACCCCGATCCGGGTGGCGCCCGCGCCGCGCACGGATGCGCTCAGGGAATGACCAGGCCGCGCGCGCGCAGCAGCCGCGCGGTGGCGATCAGCGGCAGGCCGACCAGAGCCGTGGGATCGCGCGATTCGATCGCATCGAACAGCGCGATGCCGAGACCCTCGCACTTGAAGCTGCCGGCGCAGTCGAGCGGCGACTCGGCGTCCACGTAACGCGCGATCTCGTCGTCCGACAGGCTGCGGAAGCGGACCGTGGTGGTGTCGAGCGCCTGCTCGCCCGGATCGTCGGCCTCGACCACCGCCAGCGCGGTCAGGAACACCACCTCGCGCCCGGACATCGCCTGCAGCTGGGCGATGGCGTTCGGGCGGGTGCCGGGCTTGCCCAGGATCCGGCCTTCGCAGCTGGCCACCTGGTCGGATCCCAGCACCAGCGCACCCGGGCGGGTGGCTGCGACGGCGGCGGCCTTGGCGGTCGCCAGCCGCAGCGCCAGCGACGCGGGCGATTCGCCGGAACGCGGCTGTTCGTCCACCTCCGGGCGCGCGGTCTCGAACGGCAGCCGCAGCCGCGCCAGCAGCTCGGCGCGGTAGCGCGAAGTCGAGGCCAGGATCAGCCGTGGCACGGGCACGCGCGCGCTCAATGCAGCGAGGCGCGGGCGCGCTCGATCTGCAGTAACTGGCGTTCGATGTTGCCGCGGGCCGCGTCGATCGAGGCACGGACGGTGTCGAGCTGCTCCAGCGACGCCTCCTGGCCGTGCTGCTGCAGCCACAGTCGCTGGCGCAGCATCTCCTGCATCGCCTCGCGTACGGGGTTCTGTTCATCGCCCGCGATCGCCTCGATCTCCGAGCGCGCGGTGCGCAGCCGGTCCTCCAGCGCGTCGGCCGAATCCAGCAGCCGCGCCATCGCCCGGTGGCGGCGTTCGCCGCGGCGGCGCCACCAGAGCGACAGCGCGAACGCGGCGACGACCAGCAGCAGGCAAAGGGCAAACACGGTCACAATGGCGCTTCCGGGGCGGGGCTGCAGTCTGACGGTGGTGGCTGCCCCCCGGCAAATTCCCTGTCGCGACAGCGGGTTGGCCCAAGCGACCGGGTTTGACACGGGGGCACGGCATCCTTAATATTCCGCCGCTTATGTCCGCGGAATTGCCCGAAATCCTGGACGCCTGGCGCATGGTCACCGCGCGGCGGGAGTTCGCCGGGCGGGTCGCGTTGTCCGCGCTGCCACGGCTGCAGGGCGCGCTGGTCGATGCCGAGGGCGAGGTGGAGTTCGCGCTCGGATTCGATCGCGATGCCATGCGGGTCCCGTACCTGGAACTGAAGCTCGATGCGGAGCTGCCGCTGCAATGCCAGCGCACGCTGCAGCGGTTCCTGTTCCCGGTGCACACGGTGCAACGGCTCGGCCTGATCCGCGAGGAAGCGGACGAGGCCGGGCTGCCGCCGGGTTACGAGCCGCTGCTGGTGCCGGAGGACGGCGCGCTGCGGCTGCTGGACCTGGTGGAGGACGAGCTGATCCTGGCCGTTCCGGTGGTTCCGGTGAAGCCGGGTTCGGAGTCGGTGGAGCGCGACTGGCCGGTCTCGGCCGAGGAAGAGGTCCGCGCCAATCCCTTCGCCGGGCTGGCCGCGTTGAAGAAGCAGAACTGAAGGTTTGAAGTGTCCCGCGCCGTCATGGCGTTCCCCGAAGTAGCCGCAACAACAGAATCGTTTCCGGAGCAATCCCATGGCTGTGCAGAAGTCCCGCGTCACCCCGTCCCGTCGTGGCATGCGTCGTTCCCATGACGCGCTGACGGCGAAGCAGCTCGCCACCGACCCGACCTCGGGCGAGACCCACCTGCGCCACCACATCACCGCCGACGGCTACTACCGCGGCAAGCAGGTGATCCAGCCCAAGGTCAAGGTCGTCGAGGAAGACTGACCCGTCGCGGTCCGCGCGCGGACCCGCGACACCGGCACGCCCATGGCGCCCGCGCCTGCGGCGTTTCCGCGGCGCGCACGTCGCCCGCAACGACCCGAGGGCGATCCCCAGCGATGAGCAACGAGCGCATCTATTCCCGCATTGCCGGTACCGGCAGCTACCTGCCTTCCAAGGTGCTGACCAACGACGACCTGTCGAAGATCGTCGACACCAGCGACGAATGGATCGCTTCGCGCACCGGCATCCGTGAGCGCCACATCGCCGCCGAGGGCGAGACCACGGTCGACCTGGCGCTGCATGCTTCGCAGCGCGCGCTGGAGGCTGCCGGGGTGGCCGCCGACGAGATCGACCTGATCGTCTTCGGCACCACCACGCCGGACCTGATCTTCCCGTCCTCGGCGTGCCTGCTGCAGCAGCGCCTGGGCATCGCCGGCTGCGGTGCGTTCGACGTCAACGCCGCGTGCTCGGGGTTCCTGTACGCGCTGTCGGTGGCCGACAAGTTCGTCCGCTGTGGCGATGCGAAGACGGTGCTGGTGGTCGGCTCCGAGACCCTGACCCGCATGGTCGACTGGACCGAGCGCGAGACCTGCGTGCTGTTCGGCGACGGCGCCGGCGCGGTGGTGCTCAGGGCCGATGCCGAGACCGGCATCCTCAGCACTCACCTGCACGCCGACGGCGCCAAGAAGGAGCTGCTGTGGAACCCGGTCGGCGTTTCGGTCGGGTTCGACGAACACGCCAAGAACGCCGGCGTGCGCATCCGCATGTCCGGCAGCGACGTGTTCAAGTACGCGGTCAAGGCACTCGATTCGGTGGTCGAGGAAACGCTCGAGGCCAACGGCCTGGATCGCCACGACATCGACTGGCTGATCCCGCACCAGGCCAACCTGCGCATCATCGAGGCGACGGCGAAGCGGCTGGACATGCCGATGGCGCGCGTGGTCGTCACCGTCGACAAGCAC
Organism: Luteimonas kalidii; assembly: GCF_029887935.1. Lineage (GTDB taxonomy): Bacteria > Pseudomonadota > Gammaproteobacteria > Xanthomonadales > Xanthomonadaceae > Luteimonas > Luteimonas kalidii. The sequence goes on from NZ_JARXRO010000018.1 coordinate 355,715, forward strand.
GGCAATACCTCTTCGGGGTCGGTGCCGCTGGCGCTGGACGAGGCGGTGCGGTCGGGCCGCGTGCAGCGCGGCCAGTTGCTGCTGCTGGAAGCGTTCGGCGGCGGCTTCACCTGGGGCTCGGCGCTGCTGCGCTACTGAACGATCGCGTGCGCGTGGGAAGCCGTCGCGCACGCATGCGCGCATACGCCCCGGTACAGACGCGCCCCGCCGTTTGCCCGTATCATCGCGCCCTGTTTTTCCCACGGATTCACGCGTGACCGATCCGCACCTCGCGTTCGTGTTCCCCGGTCAGGGCTCGCAGTCGGTGGCCATGCTCGCGGAACTGTCGGAACTACATCCGCAGATCCGCGCGACCTTCGACGAAGCGTCCGAAGGCGCCGGCGTCGACCTGTGGGCGCTGTCGCAGGGCGGGCCCGAAGAACAGCTCAACCGCACCGAGTACACGCAGCCCGCGCTGCTCGCCGCTGGCGTCGCCGTGTGGCGCGCCTGGCAGGCTGCCGGCGGGACGCAGCCGACACGACTCGCGGGCCACAGTCTCGGCGAGTACGCCGCGCTGGTCGCCGCCGGCGCGCTGTCGCTCAGGGATGGCGCGCACCTGGTGCGCATCCGCGGGCAGCTGATGCAGGAAGCGGCCCCGGCCGGCACCGGCGCGATGGCGGCGGTGATCGGTGCCGACGACGCACTGGTGGAAGCGGTGTGCCGCGAGGCCTCGCACAGCGGCGTGGTGGTGCCGGCGAACTACAATTCGCCCGGCCAGATCGTGATCGGCGGCGACGCCGCCGCCGTCGACCGCGCGCTCGCGCTGCTGCAGGACCGGGGCGTGCGCAAGGCGGTGAAGCTGGCCGTCAGCGTGCCTTCGCACACGCCGCTGATGCGCGAGGCGGCGAACCGCCTGTCCGAGACCATGGGCGGCCTGGACTGGCGCGAGCCCGCGCTTCCGGTGGTGCAGAACGTGGACGCGGAAGTGCACGCCGGCGTGCATGCGATCCGTGACGCTCTGGTGCGCCAGCTGTACCTGCCCGTGCGCTGGACCGCTTGCGTGCAGGCGCTGGCCGCCGGGGGCGCGACGCGCATCGCCGAGTGCGGCCCGGGCAAGGTGCTCGCCGGCCTCGCCAGGCGCATCGACAAGGGGCTGGACGCGCGCGCCATCGGCGCCGTCGGCGACTTCGAGTCGGCGCGCGTCGACTGGTCCGCCGCCTGAGTGCCATGCCGCTTTTTCCTGTGAACACCTGGGAGACCACATGACCCGACCCCTCGACGGCGAGATCGCGCTCGTCACCGGCGCCAGCCGCGGTATCGGTGCCGCCATCGCCGACCTGCTGGCCGCGCAGGGCGCGACCGTGGTGGGCACCGCGACCTCGGAAGCCGGCGCTGCCGCGATCGGCGAGTGGCTCGCGGCCCACGGCGGCCATGGCCGCGTGCTGGACGTGTCGCAACCGGGCGGGATCGAGGCGCTCGTGGACGCGATCGGCAAGGACGTGGGCGCGCTCTCGATCCTGGTCAACAACGCCGGCATCACCCGCGACAACCTGCTGATGCGGATGAAGGACGAGGACTGGCAGGCCATCCTCGACACCAACCTGACCAGCGTCTACCGCGCGTCAAAGGCGGTGATGCGCGGGATGATGAAGGCGCGCAAGGGCCGCATCATCAGCATCGCCTCGGTGATCGGCGTCACCGGCAACGCGGGCCAGACCAATTACGCCGCGGCCAAGGCCGGCATCATCGCCTTCAGCAAGTCGCTGGCCAAGGAGATCGGCTCGCGCGGCGTGACCGTGAACGTGGTCGCGCCGGGCTTCATCGAGACCGACATGACCGCGGCGCTGCCGGAAGACGCGCGCACTGCGCTGCTCGGCCAGATCGCCCTCGGGCGGCTCGGCCAGGCCGCGGACATCGCCAACGCGGTCGCCTTCCTCGCCGGGCCCGGCGCGGGCTACATCACCGGCGAGACCCTGCACGTCAATGGCGGCATGTACATGCCGTGAGGATCGCGTTCGGGCCCCTGCACGCTGTCCTCGCGCAGGGGCCTAAGTTGCCGATTTGAAAAGGATTGCGCGGCCGGGTTGTCCGGTTCGCGGATCCGCCCCGGGGCAGCGCCGCGGCAACGCGCTATCCTCGCCCCGGTCCAGCCCTTACACTTGCCACCGTAACAGCCTCCGCGGAGCCTACAGCCAATGAGCAGCATCGAAGAACGCGTCAAGAAGATCGTGGTCGAACAACTGGGCGTGAAGGAAGAGGAAGTCAGCGCAAGCGCGTCCTTCGTCGACGACCTCGGCGCGGATTCGCTCGATACCGTCGAGCTGGTCATGGCGCTCGAGGAAGAGTTCGAGTGCGAGATCCCGGACGAGGAAGCCGAGAAGATCACCTCGGTGCAGCAGGCGATCGACTACATCAAGGCCCACGTCAAGGCGTGACGCCCGTCGGCGCCACGCCTGGCCAGCGGCCGGGCGTGGCCGTGCAGCCGATGCGATCCCCCCGGCCGCCGTGCGGCCGGGTCGAACACAACCCCGGGGCCGCATTGCGGCCTCGTGCGTTTTGCGGTGCGCCCTGCCGGCGCGCGCGACGCACACCGCAAGTCTGAGGAGAGCCGACCATGTCCAAGCGCCGCGTCGCCATTACCGGCATCGGCATTCTGTCGCCGCTCGGCAACGACCTCGCCTCGAGCTGGGACGGCATCGTCAACGGCCGGTCGGGCATCGGCCCGATCACCCATTTCGACGCCTCCGCGTTCGCCACCCGCATCGCCGGCGAAGTGAAGGGATTCGACGCCGCGCAGTGGATCCCGGCGAAGGACATCAAGAAGATGGATCCCTTCGTGCACTACGGCGTCGCCGCGGCGCTGATGTCGATCCGCGATGCAGGCCTGGAGATCTCCGGCGAGGCGGCCGAGCGCATCGGCGTGGCGATCGGCGCAGGGATCGGCGGCCTCAAGGGCATCGAGGAAACCTCGATCAAGTACCACGAAGGCGGCCCGCGCAAGATCTCGCCGTTCTACGTGCCCAGCACGATCATCAACATGATCTCCGGCCAGGTTTCGATCATGACCGGTGCCAAGGGCCCGAACATCGCCGCAGTCACCGCGTGCACCACGGCCACCCACAACATCGGCCTGGCCGCGCGCATGATCCAGTACGGCGATGCCGACGCGATGATCGCCGGCGGCGCCGAGTTCGCCACCACGCCGACGTCGGTCGGCGGCTTCTGTTCGATGAAGGCGCTGTCCACCCGCAACGACGAGCCGCAGAAGGCCTCGCGTCCCTGGGACAGGGACCGCGACGGCTTCGTCATGGGTGACGGCGCCGGCGTGCTGGTGCTGGAGGAATACGAACGCGCGAAGGCGCGCGGCGCACGCATCTACGCCGAACTCGCCGGCTTCGGCATGAGCGGCGACGCGCACCACATGACCGCCCCGAGCGAGAACGGCGAGGGCGGCGCGCGCTGCATGGTGGCGGCGCTGCGCGATGCCGGGATCGATCCGTCCGCGGTCGGCTACGTCAACGCCCACGGCACCTCGACCCCGCAGGGCGACCTGGCCGAGACGATGGGCATCAAGAGCGTGTTCGGTGCGCATGCGGCGAAGCTGATGGTCAGTTCGACCAAGTCGATGACCGGCCATCTGCTCGGCGCCGCCGGCGGCGTGGAGGCGGTGTTCTCGGCGATGGCGCTGCATGCGGGCATCGTCCCGCCGACCATCAACCTCGACCATCCTTCCGAGGGCTGCGACCTGGACTATGTCGCGCACACCGCGCGCGAAGCGCGTGTGGATATCGCACTGTCGAACTCGTTCGGCTTTGGCGGTACCAACGGCACCCTGGTGTTCAAGCGGGTGTGACCGCCCCGCCGCCGGCGTGGCCAGGGGCGCGGAGGTCGTGGCCCGGATCCGGGCGGCGCGCGGAGGTGGCGACGATGGAGTGTATGGCGGCATGACCCGGTGGAAGCGAGGTGCGTGGACGCGTTCGCTGCGCAGCCCGGGCACGCGTGCCGCGGTGCGGTCTGTCGCACGCCCATCGACTGTGGCGGCGGGACCCCCGTGCTGATCAGCAGGCCGCTTGCGTCCGATACCGACCTGCTCGCGCTGCACCGGGTCGATCCGGCGCGCTACCCGGTGCTGCTGCAGTCGGTGGCGCACGGCACCGCGCAGTCGCGCTGGGACCTGCTGCTGGCGACCGATGGCGGGTCGCTGACGCTGGACGCGGACGGCATCACCCGCGACCAGGCAGGCAGGCAGGTCGAAGGCAGCTTCCTGGGCGCCCTCGACGCCGCGTGGCAGTCCTTGCGCCAGCCGCGCGAGGAGCCGCGCTGGCCCTTCCGCGGCGGCTGGGCGCTGCTGCTCGGCTACGAACTGGCCGCACAGGTGGAACCCGTGCTGCGGCTGCCGCGCGCGGCCGGTGGCCTGCCGGTCGCGCAGGCGCTGCGCTGCCCGGCTGCGCTGCTGCACGATCATGCCAGCGGCGAATGCATGGCCGTGTCCGAAGCCGGTGCCGCCGCACTGCTGGAGACCATCGAGCGCGACCTCGCCGCCGCGTCCACGCAGGCGGCACCGCCTCCATGGCGACCGCCCGCGCAGCTGGACGAGGATCCGCCGCAGGAGTTCCTCGATGGCGTGGCGCGCATCCTGCGCTATCTCGCGGCCGGCGACGTGTTCCAGGCCAACCTGTCGCGCGGGTGGCGCGCGCGATTCGACATGAAGCCCGATCCGGCCGCGCTGTACGCGCGCCTGCGCGAGGCGAACCCGGCCCCGTTCGCCGGCCTGTATGCCGGCGTGGACTGGGCGGTGGTGAGCGCTTCGCCCGAACGCCTGGTGACGGTGCGCGGCGACACGGTCGAGACCCGCCCGATCGCCGGGACCCGACCGCGCGTGCCGGGCGACGACGATGCGGCCCGCGTGCGCGAACTCGCCGGCCACCCCAAGGAACGCGCCGAACACGTGATGCTGGTGGACCTGGAGCGCAACGACCTGGGCCGCGTCTGCGCGCCGGGCAGCGTGGAGGTCGACGAACTGATGACGATCGAAAGCTATGCCCACGTGCACCACATCGTCAGCAACGTGCGCGGCCGGCTGCGTGCCGGCACCACGCCGGGCGCGGTGATCGCCGCCACCTTCCCCGGCGGCACGATCACCGGTTGCCCGAAGGTGCGCTGCATGCAGGTGATCGCCGAACTCGAACGCACCGGACGCGGCGCCTACACCGGTGCGATGGGCTGGCTCAACCGCGACGGCGACCTCGACCTGAACATCCTGATCCGCAGCGCGGAGCTGGAGGGAGACCTGGCGCGGTTCCGCACCGGTGCCGGGATCGTGGCCGACTCCGATCCGGCGCGGGAGCTGGACGAGACCCGGGCCAAGGCGCGCGGCATGCTGCGCGCGCTGGTGCCGTAGTCATCCGCGCGCCAAGGTATCCTGAGCCGATGACGATTCGATCCATCTCCGAGGCGCCGGCACGTGGCCGCTGAAGGCGGGCGCCGGCGCGGCCTGGGCCTGCTGTTCGTGGTCTCCGCGTTGCTGGCCGGCGCGGCCGCGGTCTGGCTGTACGACCGCTACACCGGGTTCGCCGATGCACCCCTGCAGGGCATCGAACAGGGCCAGACGCTGCGCGTGGAGCGCGGCGATTCGTTCGTACGCGTGCTCGGGCGGCTGCGCGAGGCCGGGATCGACGCCGGCCACGAGTTGGAATGGCGCCTGCTGGCACGCCAGCTGGGCGCGGATGCCCGCATCCAGGTCGGCGAATACGCGCTCGATCCGGCGACCACGCCGCGCCGGCTGCTGGAGCAGATGCGCGACGGCCAGGTGGTGTCCTACCGCTTCACCATCGTCGAAGGCTGGAACATCCGCGAGCTGCGCGCGGCGCTGGCGAAGGCCATGCCGCTCGAACAGACGCTGGGCGCGATGGACGATGCGGCGCTGATGGCCGCGTTGGACCGGCCCGGCGTGCACCCGGAGGGCCGCTTCCTGCCGGAAACCTACGCCTATACCCGCGGCGACACGGACCTGGACCTGCTGCGCCGGGCCAACCGCGCGCTGGAGCAGGCGCTGCAGGGAGCGTGGGAATCGCGCGCACACGACCTGCCGCTGGAGGACGCCGACCAGGCACTGGTGCTGGCCTCGATCATCGAAAAGGAGACCGGGATCGCCTCGGAGCGCGCGCAGATCGGTGGCGTGTTCACGCGCCGCCTGCGCGCAGGGATGCGCCTGCAGACCGATCCCACCGTGATCTACGGCATGGGCAGCACCTACGATGGCAACATCCGTCGCGCCGACCTGCTGGCCGACACGCCCTACAACACCTACACCCGCGACGGTCTGCCGCCGACGCCGATCGCGATGGCGGGGGTCGAGGCGATCCGCGCCGCGACGAACCCGGCGGACGGCGACGCGCTGTATTTCGTCGCCGTCGGAGACGGCAGCGGGCGGCACGTGTTCTCGCGCACGCTCGACGAACACAACGCCGCGGTGCGCGAATACGTGCGCCGCTACCGCGAGCGGTTCTCGCCGCAATGAGCGGTTCGCCCACGCGCCCGGGCGCGATCATCGATGCGGCTGACGAGGCGGCGCGCGGAAAGCGCGATGCCGTTCGCGGGCATCCGCGCTTCGTCTCGCTGGAAGGCGGCGAGGGCGCGGGCAAGACCACGGTGCTCAATGCCTTGCGAGAGGCGCTGCGCGAAGGCGGCGACGAGGTGGTGGCCACCCGGGAACCGGGCGGGACGCCGCTGGCCGAGCGCATCCGCGCGCTGCTGCTCGACCCCGCGCACGAATCGCCCTGCGCCAACGCCGAACTGCTGTTGATGTTCGCCGCCCGCGCACAGCATGTGCACGAGACGATCCGCCCCGCGCTGGACCGGGGCGGGTGGGTGCTGTGCGACCGCTTCACCGACTCCAGCTTCGCCTACCAGGGCGGCGGCCGTGGCATCGACGCGGACTGGATCGCCGAACTCGAGCGACGCGTGGTCGGGTTGCGCCCGGGCCTGACGCTGCTGCTCGACCTGGACGTCGCCCGGGGCCGCGAACGCACCCGCGGCCGCGACCTGGTGCCCGACCGGATCGAGTCGGAGCGCGACGAATTCTTCGAACGCGTGCGCGCCGCCTATCGTGCGCGCGCTACGGCCGATCCGGCGCGCATCCGTGTGATCGACGCCGCGCGGCCCGCCGGCGTGGTCGCGGCCGAGGCCGTCCGACTGCTGCGCGAATGGCGGGACGGCGCATGACGCCGCCGCTAGCACCCTGGCAGCAGCGCGCCTACGACCAGGCGGCGGCGAACCTGGCCGACGGGCGCCTGGGCCATGCGCTGCTGGTGTGCGGCCCTGCGCGACTGGGCAAGCGCGCGGTGGCCGAACGCCTGGCCACGCACCTGCTGGGCGCGCACGAGGCGCGCGCAGCGCACCTGATCGAGGCCGGGACGCATCCGGATTTCCACATCGTCACGCTGCAGCCCAACCGCGAAGGCACGCGGCTGCGTACCGAGATCGTGATCGAGCAGATCCGCGCATTGTCGGAGAAGCTCTCGCTGACGCCGCAGTACGGGGCCGCCCAGGTGGCGATCGTCGATCCGGCCGATGCGATCAACGTCTCGGCCGCCAACGCACTGCTCAAGACGCTGGAGGAGCCGCAGCCCGGGCGCTATCTGTGGCTGCTGGCGTCGAATCCGGCGCGACTGCCGGCGACGATCCGCAGCCGCTGCCAGCGCCTGGAGCTGCGCCTGCCGCCGCGCGAAGAAGCGCTGGCCTGGCTGCTCGCCCAGGGCCACGATGCGGCCGCCGCGCACGAAGCGCTGGCGGCGGCGCGTGGCCATCCCGGCCTTGCCGACGCCTGGCTGCGCGATGGCGGGCTGCAGCTGCGTCGCGAGGTGGCCGACGACCTCGCGCGGCTCGCGCGCGGCGACGCGGCACCGATCGAGACCGCGCAGCGCTGGGTCGCCGACGATCACGGCAGGCTGCGACTGAGCCACGCCGCCGACCTGGCCGTGGCCGAAGCCACGGGGTTGACCGATCCGGCGCGAATCCGGAAGCTGGCGCGGTGGTTCGACGCGGCCAACCGCACCCGCGACCTGCTGCGCACCACGGTGCGCGCGGACCTCGCGGTCGCGGAACTGCTGCTGGCATGGCGCGGCGCCGACGCGCCGCGCACCGGGACAGGATCGAGGACACACCGATGAGCAGCACCGCGGGCGGCGCACGGCAGGGCATCCTGTCGCTGGCACTGAAGGACAAGGCGACGCTCTACGGCGCGTACATGCCGTACCTCAAGTACGGCGGCATCTTCGTCCCGACGCCCAAGCGCTATTTCCTCGGTGACGAGGTGTTCCTGCTGCTGACCCTGCCCGAGTCCAGCGACCGCCTGCCGGTGGCGGGCAAGGTGGTCTGGGTGACGCCGACCGGCGCCCAGGGCGCACGGGTGGCGGGCGTGGGCGTGCAGTTCGCCGATACGCCCGAGGGCGAGACGGTGAAGAACCGGATCGAGACCCTGCTCGCCGGATCGCTGTCCGCCGAGAAGCCGACGAACACGATGTGATGGTCCGCATCGTGCTGGGCCGCATGATGCGCCGGTTCCGTCGGCTGTGCGCACTGTCCGCGGTCACGCTGCTGGCGCTGCCCGCGGTCCATGCCACCGAACGCGTGCGCCTGGACGATGGCCACCTGCAGGTCGAGATCGCACCCGGGCTGGGCGGGCGCATCGTCCACCTGTCGCTGCCGGGCAGGTCGAACCTGCTCAAGGTCGGCGACGCGGTCGCGAACATACCGCCGCCTGTGCCCTCGGCCGACGGCGAGAACATTCCCTACATGGGCCACGAGCTGTGGACCGGCGCCCAGTCGCGCTGGTGGCTCGACCAGGACGTGAACGCGGAGCGCCGCGCCGCCGCCGCGGTGTGGCCGCCCGATCCGTTCCTGGCCTACGGCCGCAACCGGATCGTCGAGCGCTCGCCCCTGGCGCTGGTGCTCGAAGGCGTGGACAGCCCCGTCAGTGGCCTGCGCGCGAGCCAGTCGTTCCGGCTCTCCGGCCAGACCCCGGCCACGCTCGCGCTGGGCGCGGAAGCGGTCAACATCCGCGAGCGCGAGGTGCGCCGCAACCTGTGGTTCAACACCCGGCTGCCGGCCGGCAGCCGGGTGTTCGTGCCGGTCGCCCGCGAGGCCGACGCGCGCCTGCGTGCCGACGAGGACGCGTCGTTCGCCGGGCCGGTGGCCTGGTGGCGGGACGGGCTGTATTCGCTGCAGCTCGCGCCGCCGCCACCCGGCAAGGACGGGCGCCGCGGCAAGATCTTCATCGCGCCGTCCGCCGGCTGGATCGCGGGCTTCAATGCCGGCCAACTGCTGCTGATCCGCTTCGAGCGGCAGCCGGACACGGCGATCGATCCCGAGCACGGGCAGGTCGAGCTGTACCAGCAGTGGCACGCCGACGATCCCGACGCGGGCCTGCTGGAACTCGAGGTCCACGCCCCGATGCGCAGCCTGGCGCCCGGCGAGACGATGCGGTCGGGCGAGACCTGGACGGTGTTCCCCTACGACGGGCCGGACACCCTGGAAGCCCAGCGCGATGCCTTGGTCGCCGCTTTGCGCGCCCTGGGTCTGGGGCACTGACGCTCCCGCCGGCGCCGGCGCCGGATCCCGCTGCAGGTGTGCCGGCCCCCGTCCGCACGGTGGCCGATTCCTGCGCCATCCCGCGTCGTGAAGTGAATCGGAGCCCGATACGCGCTCGCTGAGGCCCTCCCGACCGGAACGCGGGTCGGCCCGGACCTGCGATCGGGCCTGCCGATGGACGGCCGCCAGCCGGCGGCCCGACCCATTCTCCCGTGCCGGTGGTTCCCGTGCCGCCGGCGAAGGCGCGGGATGTCATCCAGGCGCGGCACGGGGCGGGCGGCTTCGCCGAACCAGGCGGGCCCGCGCGATGCGCCTGCACCTGCCGTGGAGGTTCCCATGCAACTGCGTCCCCTGGTCCTGGCCTGCGCGCTGGGCGCGCTCTCGTTCGCCGCGTGCGATCACCGCGGCGCCGTGACGGCCGCCGAAGCGGCGCCCGCGGTCTCGCCTCCGGAACTTGCGATGGTCGGCGCGCACCTGCTCGACGGCCTGGGCGACTACCACTTCGAGGTGACCAGTTCCCATCCCGAGGTCCAGCGCTGGTTCGACCAGGGCTTGATGCTGACTTACGGCTTCAACCACGACGCCGCCGAGCGCTCGTTCCTCAAGGCGACCGAACTCGATCCTGACTGCGCCATGTGCTGGTGGGGCGCGGCGCTGGTGCTGGGCCCGCATGTGAACGCCGCGATGGATCCGGCCGACAACGCCGACGCGTGGGCCCGCCTGCAGCGCGCGCGCGAACTCGCACCCCGCGCCGGCGTGCGCGAGCGGGCCTTCATCGAGGCGCTGTCCGCCCGCTATGCCGCGCAACCACCGGACGACCGCCGCCCGCTCGACGAGGCCTATGCCGAGGCCATGCGCGCGCTGGTGCGGGACCGCCCCGACGACCTCGACGCGGCAGTCATGCTGGCCGAGGCGATGATGGACCTGCAGCCCTGGGACTACTACGACGCGCAACTGCAGCCCAAGGGCCACACGGCCGAGGTCGTACGCACGCTGGAATCGGTGATGGCGCGCGACCCGGACCATGCCGGCGCGCTGCACCTGTACGTGCATGCGGTCGAGGCCTCGGCCGATCCGCAGCGCGGCGCCGCCGCCGCCGACCGGCTGCGGGATCTGGTGCCGGGCTCCGGGCACCTCGTGCACATGCCGGCGCACATCTACGCACGCGTGGGTCGCTGGCACGATGCGGTGATCGCCAACCAGCGCGCGATCGAGGCCGACGATGCCTACCTCGCGCTGTGCCGCGGCAACACGCAGGGGGTGTATCCGCTGGGTTACGTGCCGCACAACCACCATTTCCTGTGGTTCGCCGCGAGCATGGAGGGCAACGCCGCAGTGGCGCGGGCGGCGGCGCTGGCGACCGCGGAACGCACCCATCTGCCCGAACTGATGCGCACGCCCGGTTTCGAGGGACTGCAGCATTACTGGATGACGCCCTGGTTCGACCGCGTGCGGTTCGGGCGCTGGGACGAGATCGCCGGGGTCGAGAATCCGGCGCCCGACCTGCCGTACGTCACCGCGATCTGGCATTACGCGCAGGCGATGGCGGCGATCCGCCAGGGACGCCTGGACGCGGCGGACACGCACCTCGCCGCACTGGGCACGCTCGCCGCCGATCCGGCGATGGCGCAACGGATGGTGTGGGACCGCTACCCGCTGTCGTTCGCCACGCGCATCGCGGAACGCACGGTCACGGCCGAACTCGCGACCGCGCGCGGCGACGTCGATGCGGCCGTGGCGGCGCTGCGCGAGGCGGTGGCGATCGAGGACGGCATTCCCTATGACGAACCGCCGGGCTGGCACGCGCCGGTGCGGCAGACGCTCGGGGCGATCCTGATCGAGGACGGCCGCGCCGCGGAGGCGGAAGCCACCTATCGCGAGGAGCTGCAGCGTAATCCGGGCAACGGCTGGTCGCTGCTTGGCCTGGCTCGCAGCCTGGAGGCGCAGGGCAAACGATCGGAGGCGGCGGAGACGTCGCGCGCCTTCGAGGTCGCGTGGCGCGAGTCCGACATCGCGCTGACCGCGTCGCGCCTGTAGGGATCCGCCGCGGGTGGCGCGCCGGGCGCCAGGCCCGACGCGCCGCGACCGCTTACTGCGGCACGTCGGCCGACTGCCGCAGCAGCGGGCTGTCCCAGCCCGCACGCGGCGCGAAGCGATCGCCGTAGCGCGCCTGCAGCGCCCTGAGGCGCTCGAGCAATGCGTCGGCACCGGTTTCGCGGATGGTCTGGATCGGGCCGCCGCGGAACGGCGCGTAGCCGGTGCCGAAGATCACGCCGGCATCGAGCAGGTCCGGATCCTCGACCACGCCGTCGTGGAGCGCCGCCACCGCTTCGTTGAGCAGCGGCAGGATCAGGCGGTCCTCCAGGTCTTCCGGCGCGGCGTAGTCCTTCGGCACCTCGGGCTTCTTCGCCTTGCCGTCCTCCCACGCATAGAGTCCCTGGCCGTCTTTCTTGCCGCGCTTGCCGCTTTCCGGCGGCTGCGACAGCGCCGGCGGGATCTGCAGACCGAGGAACGGCGCCAGTTCCTGGCCCACGCCATAGGCGACGTCCAGGCCCACGGTATCGATCAGTTCGATCGGTCCCATCGGCATGCCGTACTTCACCGCCGCCTTGTCGATCACCGCGCCCGGGATGCCTTCGGAATAGGCCAGCGCGGCCTCGAGCATGTACGGGAACAGCAGGCGGTTGACCAGGAAGCCGGGCGTCCCGGCGACCGACACCGGCAGCTTGTCGATCGCCTTGCAGAAGGCGGCGAGGCGCTGCTCCGTGGCCGGGTCCATCGCGGCGTGGCGCACGATCTCCACCAGCGGCATCAGCGCCACCGGATTGAAGTAGTGCAGGCCGCCGAACTGCGCCGGCCGCGCGAGCTGCCCGCGCAGTTCGTCGAGCGGAATCGACGAGGTGTTGGTGGCCAGCAGCGCGCCCGGCTTCAGGCGCGGCTCGACGCCGACGTACAGGTCGCGCTTGGCATCGGCATCCTCGATGATCGCCTCGATCACCAGGTCGGCATCGGCCACGCCCTCGCCAGCGAGGTCGGAAAGCAGGCGCGCCGCGACCTCGGGCCGCTTCGCCTCGTCCTTGACCTTCTTCGCGAACAGCTCCTGCGCGCGCAAGACCGCCTTGTCGATGTAGGGTTGCTCGCGGTCCTGCAGGGTGACCTGGAACCCCTTGTATGCCGACCACGCGGCGATGTCGCCACCCATCACGCCGGCACCGACCACGTGCACGTGCCCGATCCCGTGCGGCGCTTTCCCGCCCAGCCCTTTGAGCCGTTCCTGCAGGAAGAACACGCGCATCAGGTTGCGCGCGGTCGGCGTGCCGGCCAGCTTGACCACCGACTTGCGTTCGGCCGCCAGCCGCGCCTGGATCCCGCCGCCACTGCGGCGCCAGGTTTCGATCAACGCATACGGCGCGGGGTAGTGCTCCTTGCGCGCCTTGCGCGTGACCTGCTTGACCAGCATCGGTGCCAGCACCTGGCGCGCCGGCCAGGTGTTGGTGATCCAGCCCAGGAAGCGCTGCCTGAACGGGCGTTCGCGGCCCTCGAGCGCGAGCTTCGCGGCCTCGTCGACCAGCAGCGCCGGCTCGACCACCTTGTCGACCAGCCCCATCGCGCGCGCGGACGAGGCCGAGAGCGTGCGCCCGGTGAGCATCACGTCCATCGCTGCCGGCGCACCGACCAGGCGCGGCAGGCGCACGCTGCCGCCCCAGCCGGGATAGATGCCCAGCTTCACCTCGGGCAGGCCGATCCGGGTCGACGGGTCGCTGCTGGCCACGCGGTAGTCGCAGGCCAGCGAGATCTCGGTGCCGCCGCCCATGCAGAAGCCGTGGATCGCCGAGACCGTGGGGCAGGGCAGCTCGGCCAGGCGCTGGAACGCCTGCTGTCCGCGCCGGATCGAATCGCCGATCGTGCCCTTGCGGTCGAACTCGGCGAATTCGCGGATGTCGGCGCCGGCGATGAACCCCTTCTGCTTGGCCGAGCGCAGCACCAGCGCCTTGGGTGGATCCAGCGCAAGGCGCTCCAGCAGCGCCTCGAGTTCGATCAGCACGTCCTGGCCGAAGGTGTTGACCGACTCGCCTGCGCGGTCGAAGGACAGCACCAGCACGCCGTCCGGGCGCAGCTCGACCTGCCAGTGGCTGAAGCGCAGTCCATCGAGGCCAGCGATCATGCGGGACCATCCGTTAGGGTATGGGAAGTCCCCTTATGATCCAGAGGATGTTTCGCCGCAGTCAAATCGGCGCCGCGCGGGCCCGGGACGCGGGGGTTCGCGGTCGTCGCTTGCGCGCGGCGGCGGGCATCCCCAGATCCCGTGGAATCCGGGGGCGGAACTTCCGCTCCTGCCCGAGGTCACAGCTGCCGGTCGGAAGGCCGGGCGAGTCAGGAGCGCCAGGCCCGATGGCCGAGATCGACACCCAACAACTGGACCTCGAACTGGTCAGGCGCGTGCAGCGCGGCGACAGCGCGGCCTTCGACCTGCTGGTGCGCAAGTACCAGCACCGGATCGCGGCGCTGATCGGGCGCTACGTGCACGACTGGAGCGAGGTGCAGGACGTCGCCCAGGAGACCTTCATCCGTGCCTATCGCGCGATCGGGAATTTCCGCGGCGACGCCCAGTTCTACACCTGGCTGCACCGGATCGCCGTGAACACCGCCAAGAATCATCTCGTTGCCGGCAATCGGCGCCCGCCTGGCGCGGACATCGACGTCGACGACGCCGAACAGTTCGACGCCGGCATCCGCCTGCGCGACGGCGATACCCCGGAACGTGAACTGATGCGGCAGCAGCTGGAACAAACCGTCATGCGCGCGGTCGAAGCCCTGCCCGAGGAATTGCGGCTGGCGATCACGCTGCGCGAGGTCGACGGCCTGAGCTACGAAGAGATCGCCCAGCGCATGGATTGCCCGATCGGAACGGTGCGCTCGCGCATCTTCCGGGCGCGCGAGGCGATCGATCAAGAGATGAAACCCCTGTTGGACAGCGACACCAGAGCGGAGCGCGCGGCACGATGACCCACGTCGACGACAACGAGCCCCTGCAGATCGGACCGGACCCGGACAAGCTGTTCGTGTATCACCGCCAGCAACTGTCGGCGATGCTCGACGGCGAGCTGTCGCCGGACGAGGCCCGCTTCATGCTGCGGCGCCTGCAGCACGACACCACGCTGGCCTCCTGCTGGGAGCGCTGGCAGGTGTGCGGAGACGTCATGCGCGGCCAGCACAACGACCTGCTGCCGCGGGATTTCGCCGAGCGCATCGCGCTGTCGCTGGCGGGTGGGTCCGTGTCCGGCACTGAACCCGGCACCCCGGCGCGCAGCAGCCGTCCGCGCATCGCGCGCTGGGGTGGTGGTGCGGCGCTTGCGGCCTCGGTCGCGCTGCTCGCGGTCTTCGCCAGTCGCCAGCTGCCCGAGCCCGGCGCCGTTCCGCAGCCGGCAGACCGTGCGCCGCTGGTGGCGGAAGCCGGCTCCACGCCCGCGGCGCCGCTCGCGTCGGTCCCCAACGTGTCGGCCAGCAACGAAGCGCGCGTGGCGCAGGCGGAGGAGCGCGGCGGTGCGCCCGAAGCTGCGACCGCGCTCGCGGCGGCTGCGTTGGCGGTGGCGGAGACGCCCCGCCGGGCCGCCGAGCGGCGCACCCGCGCGCAGTCCCCTGCGGTGGCACGCGTGCGGCAGGCGCGGCCCCAGGCAGCGCCTGCGCTTGTCGCCGATGCGCCACCGGCGGTGGCCGTGAATGCATCTCCCATCGTGCTCGAGCGGCCCGATGCGGTGGCGGTCGACCGCGACCCGTTCGCGATGCCGCCAGCCGCCACGGCGCGGCCCTGGCCCCGCTCGCTGCTGCCGGCTGCCGGTGCCTATACCGTGGCGGGCGGTGGACTGGCGCCGCGCGAGCCTGCGTTCGAACCGTTCCGGCCTGCCTCCGCCGCGGCCTCGCCGTGGCCGGTGTCCGAGGTCGCCAGCCAGGCGCCGGACGCGGCGCCGCCACCGCAACCCTGATCCATCCGCCTCGGGCCATCGTGCCGCTGCGCTGGCGATGCGCGGGGGCCCGTGGCGCCGCCGCGCAGGCCCGCCTTCCTGTCGATCGAGTCGAGAGTCCGTCCCGATGAAAACCCCGGTGTCCGCCTTCGTCCTCATCCTGCTCGCGTCCGCCGCCACCACAGCGGTGGTGCTGCCCATCGCGACCGCGCGACCCGCGGGCGACGGCGTGGCCGCCACGCCGCTCGCCGGCCAGGCGACCGCGGTGCCGGCGCAGCCGCTGGTCAGCGGACTGCCCGATTTCACCCGCCTGGTCGAACAGGTGGGTCCGGCGGTGGTCAAGATCGACACCACGATGGGCGCCCGCCGGGCCGCGCGTGGCGCGCAGTCGCCCGACGATGCCTTCCCCGGCGATGATCAGATTCCCGAGATCTTCCGCCGCTTCTTCGGTCCCGGCTTCCAGATGCCCGGGCCGGGCGGACAGGGCCCGGTACCGCGCGGTCGCGCGATGGGCACCGGCTTCCTGATCTCCGACGACGGGTATGTCCTGACCAACCATCACGTGATCGACAGCGCCGACGAGGTGAAGGTCACGCTCAGCGACCTGCGCGAGTTCACCGCGAAGGTGGTCGGGAGCGACGAGCGCTCGGACGTGGCGCTGCTGAAGATCGAGGGCAAGGGCCTGCCGGTGCTGCGTACGGCCAACGGTTCGGCGGTCAAGCCCGGGCAGTGGGCGGTGGCGATCGGGTCGCCGTTCGGGCTGGAGCAGTCCGTGACCGCGGGCATCGTGAGTGCGGTCGGCCGCAGCAATCCGTACGCGAACCAGCAGTACGTGCCCTTCATCCAGACCGACGTCGCGATCAACCAGGGCAATTCCGGCGGTCCGCTGCTCAACACCGCCGGCGAGGTGATCGGAATCAATTCGCAGATCTTCAGCAACTCCGGCGGCTACATGGGCGTGAGCTTCGCGATCCCGATCGACGTGGCCATGAACGTGGTCGGGCAGCTGAAGGACACCGGACGCGTGCAGCGCGGACAGCTCGGCGTGCAGTTCCAGGCCACCGGCATCACCTCCGAGCAGGCGCGTGGCTTCGGCCTGCCCGACACGCTCGGGGCGCTGGTCAGCGAGGTCGTGCCGGGCAGCCCGGCGGAAAAGGCCGGCATCGAGCCGGGCGACGTGATCCGCAGCGCCGACGGCGTCGCGATCCGCCAGCCGAGCGACCTGCCGCCGATCGTCGGCAACAAGGTGCCCGGCACGAAGATGACGATCGGCGTGTTCCGCGAAGGCCGCGAGCGCACGTTCGACGTGACCCTGAGCGAGCTCGACGACAGCACGGTGGCCGGTGGCCCTGCACCGCGTCCCGGCGCACCGGCCCCCGACGGCGGCGCGGGCGCCAACGTCTTGGGTCTGGTGACCCAGGACCTGACCGAGGCCCAGCGCCGCCAGCTGGGGCTGGATGCGCGGGAAGGCGTCGGCATCGCACGGGTGGAGGGCCTGGCCGCGCGCGAGGCCGGCCTGGCGCCGGGTGACGTGGTGCTGCGCGTCGGTCGCACGCCCGTGGGCAGTGCCGCCGCGCTCGAGCGCGAACTGCGTGGCGTGGAGGCCGGCGAGACGGTGATGCTGCTGGTGCGCAGCCGCGCCGGCGGCAGCCGCTTCGTCGCCATCACCCCCGGCGGGGACGAGTAACCTCCGATTTCGCCGTCCGGCGGCCGCGCTTCCCGCGCGGCCGCTTCAAGGCCGCATGCCCGGCGCTTCGGACAGCCGCGTGGCGGACAGCGTCCGAACCGGCGTTCGGCCCTGATCGGGGCGGCGGCGGTCGCGGGAGCGACGGCGCGCTATGCGATAATCCCGCGTTGTCCTGCTGACGGCGTGGCCGCCGCCTCCCCATGTCCGACCCGATGCGGCTGATCCGCAACTTCTCCATCATCGCCCACGTCGACCACGGCAAGTCGACCCTGGCCGACCGCATCATCCAGATCTGCGGCGGGCTCCAGGCGCGCGAGATGGAGGCGCAGGTGCTCGATTCGAATCCGATCGAGCGCGAGCGCGGAATCACGATCAAGGCGCAGTCGGTGTCGTTGCCGTACACGGCCGCCGACGGCCAGACCTACCAGCTCAACTTCATCGACACGCCCGGGCACGTCGACTTCAGTTACGAGGTCTCGCGCTCGCTGGCCGCGTGCGAGGGCGCGCTGCTGGTGGTCGATGCCGCCCAGGGCGTCGAGGCGCAGTCGGTCGCCAACTGCTACACCGCGGTCGAGCAGGGCCTGGAAGTGGTGCCGGTGCTCAACAAGATCGACCTGCCCACCGCGGACATCGACAAGGCCAAGGCCGAGATCGAGGCGGTGATCGGCATCGATGCCGAGGACGCCATCGCGGTCAGCGCCAAGACCGGCCTCAACGTCGAGCAGGTGCTGGAGGCGATCGTGCATCGCATCCCGCCGCCCCGGCCGCGCGACACCGACAAGCTGCAGGCCCTGATCATCGATTCGTGGTTCGACAACTACCTGGGCGTGGTGTCGCTGGTGCGCGTGATGCAGGGCGAGATCGGGCCCAAGACCAAGATCCTGGTGATGTCGACCGGGCGCACCCACGAGGTCGACAAGGTCGGCGTGTTCACGCCCAAGCGCAAGGAGCTGAAGAAGCTCGGCGCGGGCGAGGTGGGCTGGATCACCGCCTCGATCAAGGACGTGCACGGCGCCCCGGTGGGCGACACGCTGACCCTGGCTGCAGACCCCGCGGCGAAACCGCTTCCGGGCTTCCAGGAGATGCAGCCGCGCGTGTTCGCGGGGCTGTTCCCGGTCAATGCCGAGGACTATCCCGACCTGCGCGAGGCGCTGGACAAGCTGCGTCTCAACGATGCCGCGCTGCGCTTCGAGCCGGAGAGCTCCGAGGCGATGGGCTTCGGCTTCCGCTGCGGCTTCCTCGGCATGCTGCACATGGAGATCGTGCAGGAGCGGTTGGAGCGCGAGTACGACCTCGACCTGATCTCCACGGCGCCGACCGTGGTGTACGAGGTGCTGCGCACCGACGGCGAGGTGATGCCGCTGGACAACCCGGCCAAGCTGCCCCCGGCGAACCAGATCCAGGAAGTGCGCGAGCCAATCATCCGCGCCAACATCCTCACGCCCGAGGCCTACATCGGCGCGATCATCAAGCTGTGCGAGGACAAGCGCGGCGTGCAGATCGGCATCCAGTACCTCGCCAGCCAGGTGCAGATCAGCTACGAGCTGCCGATGGCCGAGGTGGTGCTGGACTTCTTCGACAAGCTCAAGTCCGTCAGCCGCGGCTACGCCTCGCTCGACTACCAGTTCCTGCGCTTCGACGCCGGTCCGTTCGTGCGCGTGGACACGCTGATCAACGGCGACAAGGTCGACGCACTGTCGATCATCGTGCACCGCAGCCACGCCGACCGCCGCGGCCGCGAGCTGACCGAGAAAATGAAGGAGCTGATCCCGCGCCAGCAGTTCGACGTCGCGATCCAGGCCGCCATCGGTTCCCAGGTCATCGCCCGCACCACGGTCAAGGCGCTGCGCAAGAACGTGCTGGCCAAGTGCTACGGCGGCGACATCAGCCGCAAGAAGAAGCTCCTGGAAAAGCAGAAGGAAGGCAAGAAGCGGATGAAGCAGGTCGGCCGGGTGGAGATCCCGCAGGAAGCGTTCCTGGCGGTGCTGCAGGTGGACAACAAGTAGGGGATGGCGTGACATGATGAAATGGTTCGAGGTCGCGCTGGTCGTCCTGACCTTCGCCACGGGCATCACCTGGCTGCTCGACAGGCTGCTGTTCGCCAGGCGCCGCGCCGCACGCGCCGGACTGATCGACGAGAAGGAGCCGGTAGTCGTCGACTACGCGCGCGCCTTCTTCCCGGTGCTGTTCTTCGTGCTGATCCTGCGCAGCTTCATCGCCGAGCCGTTCCGGATCCCGTCCAGCTCGATGATGCCGACCCTGCTGATCGGCGACTTCATCCTGGTCAACAAGTTCACCTACGGCATCCGCCTGCCGATCAACAACCGCAAGGTGATCGCGCTGGGCGAGCCCGAGCGGGGCGACGTGGTGGTGTTCCGGCCGCCGCACCATCCCGACCAGGACTGGATCAAGCGCGTGGTCGGCCTGCCCGGTGACGTGGTCGCCTATCGGGACAACACCGTCTACGTCAATGGCGAGCCGTTCGAGTACGGCCGTGCCATTGCCTACGAGGGCGCCGGCCGCGGCCGCGACATGACCGGCGCGGAGCTGGTCCAGGAAACGATGCCGGGCCGAAGCCACCTCGTCCTGGAGACGGTGCGGCCGGGCGGGTTCGACCCGGGCGAAGGCGAATGGCGCGTGCCCGAGGGCGAGTATTTCGTGATGGGCGACAACCGCGATCGCAGCGACGACAGCCGGTTTTGGGGTACGCTGCCGGAGAGCCAGCTGCGGGGCAAGGCGTTCCTGGTCTGGATGAACCTCGACTCGAGCGCGCCTGGCTGGGTCGACTGGAGCCGGATCGGCGGCAGCATTCCGTAGGCCGGTCAGAATTGGGGCGCCGGCGCGACCGGCGGCAACGGGATCAACCGGGGGAATCGAGGCATGAACACGCGTCGCAAGCAGGGCGGCATCACGCTGCTGGGGTTCATCATCGTCGCAGGCGTGGCCGGGTTTTTCGTCTTCATCGGCATCAAGCTGTTTCCGATGTATTCCGAGTACTACTCGGTGAAATCCGCGCTCAAGGGTCTGGCGGCCGAGCCGGGCGTGGGCAATTACCCGCCGGGGCGGATCCAGGAACTGTTTTTTCGCCGCCTCAACATCAGCTACTCGTCCCATGTGAAGAAGGAACACGTCAAGATCCAGCGCGTGGGCGAGGCATGGCAGATGGACGTGACGTACGAGGTGCGTGAGCCGCTGGTCGCGAACCTCGATGCGGTCGGCCGGTTCCACGCCACCCAGCTGCTGTCCGGTAGCGGTGCAGACCCGAACTGATCAGGCGACCGCCTTCGCGGGCCACGCCTTCGCCACGCCCGCGCTGCTCGCCCAAGCGCTGACCCATCGTAGCGCCGGGGCGCCGCACAACGAACGGCTGGAGTTCCTCGGCGACGCCGTGCTCGGCATGATCGTGGCCGAGGCGCTGTACGCGCGCTGGCCGAAGGCCGACGAAGGATCCCTGACCCGCGCGCGCGCCGAACTCGTGCGCGAATCCGCGTTGGCCGCCGTGGCGCGCCGGCTGGAGATCGGACCTCGCCTGGTGCTGGGCCCGGGCGAGATGAAGTCCGGCGGCCACCGGCGCGATTCGATCCTGTCGGATGCGCTGGAGGCGATCATCGGCGCGATCTACCTCGATGCCGGTTTCGAGGCCTGCCGGCGGGTCGTGCTGCCCTGGTTCGAGGCCGCCGTGTCCGCGGTGCCGGCGAGCAAGGTCGGCAAGGACGCCAAGACCCGTCTCCAGGAGTGGCTGCAGGGGCGCCAGAAGCCGCTGCCGCAGTACGTGCTGCAGCAGGAGTCGGGCGAGGAGCACGCCCGGATCTTCGTGGTCCGCTGCGTGCTGTCCGACCCGCCACTCGCCGGCGAAGGCGAGGGCGGCTCGCGGCGTGCGGCCGAGCAGGTCGCGGCCGAGGCCGTCCTCGGGCAGCTGCCCGGGGCCTGACGGCCCGCGATTTGCCCTCGGCCCGTCCGCGCGCGGACAATCAGCGCATGAATCCCCACACCCACCACGCCGGCCACGTGGCCGTCATCGGCCGGCCCAACGTCGGCAAGTCCACCCTGGTCAACGCGCTGGTGGGGGCCAAGCTGAGCATCGTCTCCAACCGGCCGCAGACCACCCGCCATCGTCTGCTCGGCATCGCCACCGTGCCGGGCGGCCAGCTGGTGCTGGTGGACACGCCGGGGCTGCATCGCGAAGGCGGGAAGCGCGCCTCGACCGCGCTCAACCGCGTGCTCAACCGTGCGGCACGCGGCGCACTGGAGGGCGTGGACGCGGCCGCGCTGGTGGTCGAGGCCGGCCGCTGGGACGACGAGGACACCCTGGCCTACGACGCCCTGCGCGAGAGCGGGTTGCCGGTGGTGCTGGTGGTGAATCAGGTCGACCGCATCGCCGACAAGGCCAGCCTGCTGCCGTACCTGCAGCGGGCCAGCGAGGGCCGCACGTTCGCGGCCGTGCATCCGGTCTCGGCGCTCAAGCGCCAGGGGCTGGAGCCGCTGGTGGCCTCGCTGCTCGCGCTGCTGCCCGTGCAGCCGCCGCTGTATGGCGAGGACGAACTGACCGACCGCAGCCAGCGTTTCCTCGCCGGGGAACTGGTGCGCGAGCAGCTGATGCGCCAGCTCGGCGCGGAACTGCCGTATGCGACCACGGTCGAGATCGAATCCTTCAGCGAGGAGCCCTCGCCCAAGGCCGGGGTGATGTACCGGATCGGCGCCGTGATCTGGGTCGAACGCGAGGGCCAGAAGGCGATCGTCATCGGCAAGGGCGGCACCCGCCTGCGCGACATCGGCAAGCGCGCGCGCGAGCGCATGGAGCAGCTGTTCGACGCCAAGGTGTTCCTGCAGACCTGGGTGCGCGTGCGCGAGGGCTGGTCCGACGACGAGTCGGCGCTGCGCACCCTGGGCTACGGCGACTGACCCTGCCACCAACGGAGCGCTGTCCATGCACGATGACGCGAATACGACCCTGCACGGCCACTGCCTGTGCGGCAAGGTGCGGCTGCAGGTGCAGCCCGAGGCGCTGCATGCCGACGCCTGCCACTGCGGCATGTGCCGGCGCTGGGGCGGGGGGGCCTTCCTGTCGCTGGGCTGCGGCACGCAGCTGCACTTCGAACGAGGCGAGGACGCGGTCGCGCTGTTCGATTCCTCCGAATGGGGCCAGCGCGGTTTCTGCGCGCACTGCGGCAGCCACCTGTTCTACCGGCTGCGTGCACAGGGCACGTATTACGTGTCGGCCGGCCTGTTCGGCGAAGTCGAAGGACTCCGTCTGGAGAGCGAGATCTTCATCGACCGCAAGCCGGGCTGGTACGCCTTCGCCAACCAGACCCGGAAGATGACCGAGGCCGAGGTCATCGCCGCGTTCTCGACCGGCTGACATGCGCCATGCGGGGGAGGCGGGCTACGTGCTGCACGCGCGCCCGTGGCGAGAGACCGGCCTGCTGGTCGACCTGCTGAGCGAGTCCCACGGCCGTCTCGGGGTGATCGCGCGTGGCGTGCGCGGGCCGCGCAAGCAGGCGCAGTTCGCCGCCCTGCAGCCGCTGCAGCACGTGCGCATCGACGCGGTGCAGCGCGGGGAACTGGCCTACCTGTCCTCGGTGGAGGCGCTCGATGCGCCGCCGCTGCTCACCGGGCGCGCCAGCCTCGCGGCGTTCTACATCAACGAACTGCTGTTGCGCCTGGCGCCGCGGCAGGATCCGCATTCCGGGCTGTACGCGCTGTACGGCCAGGTGCGCGCGCGGCTGGGCGACGCAGCCGGGCTGGCGTGGGCGCTGCGCCGCTTCGAACGCGACCTGCTCGACGCGCTGGGCGTGGGCTTCGATCTGCGCGTCGATGGCGACGGTGTCGCCATCGATCCGGCGGCGCGCTACCGGCTCGAGGCCGAGCACGGGCCGCGACGTGTCCGCGGCGAACGCGTGGGCGAGTCGCGCGGTCGCTACGCGACCGGCCGCGCACTGCTGGCGCTGGGCCAGGACACGCGTCCCGAACCTGCGGACCTGGAGAGCCTGCGCCATGCGATGCGCGACGTGATCGCGCAGCACCTGGGGTCGCGCGGGCTCAAGAGTTGGCAGCTGGCGGCCGACCTGGGCCGCCTGTCGGGCCGGGCGCCGGCTCAGGGCGACGACAGCGTCGCCTGAGCGGCGGCCAGGAAGGTGCGCAGCGCCGCGCCCGATCCAGGTTCGGCATGCAGACGCCCGGACGCTTCCAGCAGCCGCGTCGCGCCCACGAAGCCGCAGCTCGCGCGCAGCCGATGCAGGGCGGCGCGCAGGGTGTCCCCGTCGCCGCGGGCGGCCGCCTGTGCGATGGCATCGCGGCTTGCCGGCAGTTCGTCGATGAACAGGCCACGCAGTGCGGCGACGTTGGCCGCATTGCCGCCGAGTGCCGCCAGCGCCTGCGCCTCGTTCCACACCGGTGGTGCGGAATCGTCGTAGACGGCGACCTCTTCCGCGGTGCCGCTCGGGCCTTCGCTGACGCCCAGTGCCTTGCGCAGGGCCGTGGCCCAGGACACGGCGGGCAGCGGCTTGGCCAGGGTCACCACGAACCCGGCCGCGCGCAGCGCCGCATGTTCGCCCGGATCGTGGGACGCGGTGTGCGCCACGGCCGGCGTCGCCAGCCCGCGCGCGCGCAACGATTGCAGCAGGGCGCTGCCGCTGCCGTCGGGCAGGTTGGCATCGAACAGCCACAGCGCGTGGCGGTGCGTGGTGGCCAGCGCGATCGCCTGCGCCATGTCCGACGCCACGTCGACCTCGGCCGGCAGCGCCCGGGTGGCCGCGAGCAGGAACGCGCGGCTGGTGGGATCGTCCTCGACCAGCAGGATCCTCGGGTTCATCGTCGCCTCCTTGCGGACCGGATATGCTCGGCCGATGCCTGCGCGCATCTTAACGCTGTTGCTGCTGATGCTCTGCGCATGGCCGGCCCAGGCACGCACCGCCACCGCGCGCATCGACACCATCCGCGCTTCGGGCGCGGAGCTGCACGGCGTCACCGTGCACCTGGACTGGCCCGCCGGGGCCGCGCGGGGGACGCTGCGGATCGAGGCGGCACGCATCGAGGCGGATGCGTTGGGGTACCGGTTCCGCGACGTCCGCTGGACCTGTCCCTTGGCCTCCGCCGAGTCGGCGCGCTGGAGCTGCAGCGGTCCATTGCGCGCCGCCGGTGCCGGCGACATGCAGCTGGCGGTGGACCTGTCGAGTGTACGGACGGACGGCACGCTCGCGAGAGGCGACGCGCGCATCTCGCTGCAACGCACCGCGGCCTCGCCCGATGCCACGCGCCTGCAGCTGACCCGGGTGCCGGTGGCGTGGGCGCAGGCGCTGCTCTCGAGCGCCTGGTCCGGCGGTCGCCTGGGAACGGGCGAGGCCGATGGCCGGGTGACCTTGCACACGCCGCGCGACCGCCCCGTGCGCGTGGACGGCGATCTCGCCATCCGCGCGATGTCGCTGGAGTCGGCCGATGCCAGCATCGCCGTCGGCGATCTCGACGGCCGCATCGGCTTCGCTGCGCAGGTGCCGGACACCGGCGCCACGCAGGTGTCCGTCGACGGCGAACTGCGCGATGGCGAGATCCTGTTCGGCAGCACCTATCTCGCGCTCGAGGGCCGGCCGCTGCAGTTCGCGCTGGACGCCCGCCAGGCGGAAGGCGGAGGCTGGGCCATTCCGCGCCTGCAGTGGCGCGACGGCCCCACATTGGCCATGGATGGCAGCGCAGCGCTGGCCGCCGATGGCGGAGTGCGCGAGCTCGCGCTGGAGGCGCGCAGCACCATGCTGGATGCGCTGCCGGCCCGCTATCTCTCGGGATGGCTCGGCCTGGCCGGCCTGGGCGAGCTGGCGCTGTCCGGGGCCGCGACGGTCCGGGTCGAGTTCGCGCAGGGAGCGCTGCACACGCTCGATGCAGCGCTGGATGGGGTCGATCTTGTCGACGCAGCCGGGCGCTTCCGCATCGATGGGCTCGCCGGCGACCTGCGCCTGGCCACCGATGGCGTGGCGGACAGCGAGTTGCGCTGGCGTGGCGGCGCCCTGTACGACCTGGCGTTCGGTGCGATCCGCCTGCCCATGCGCAGTGCGGATGCCGCACTGCGGCTGCGCGAGCCCGCGTCGCTGGCGATGCTGGGTGGCCAGGTACGGCTGCCGGAGTTCACCCTGCAGCCACCCGCGCCGGACGCGGGCATGCGCGTGGACTTCGGGCTGGAGCTCGACGCGCTGGACCTGGGCCAGCTGACCACGGCACTGGGCTGGCCGGCGTTCGCAGGCACGCTCTCGGGCCGTATCCCGAGCGCACGCTACGCCGACGAGCGGCTGGACTTCGAGGGCGGCCTGGCGGTGGAGGTCTTCGGAGGCCGGGTCGACGTCGGTGCGCTGTCGATGGAGCGCCCGTTCGGCGTCGCGCCCACGCTGTCGGCCGACCTCGCACTGCGCGATCTCGACCTGCTCGGCATCACCGGCGCGTTCGATTTCGGCAGCATCACCGGCCGCCTGCACGGGCGCGTCGACGGACTTCGGCTGGTGGACTGGACCGCCACCGCGTTCGACGCCGAACTGCACACCGAACCGGCGCGCGGCGTGCGCCAGCGCATCAGCCAGCGTGCGGTGCAGGACATCTCCAGCGTCGGCGATGCCTCGCTCGTGAGCAGCCTGCAGGGGCGCCTGATCGCACTGTTCGACGACTTCGGCTACCGCCGCATCGGCATCGGCTGCCGTCTGGCGAACGAGGTGTGCCGGATGTCGGGCCTGCATTCAGCGGGCGATGGCTTTACTATCGTCGAAGGCGCTGGCGTGCCGAAGCTGCAGGTGGTCGGGTTCAATCGCAACGTCGACTGGCCCACGCTGGTGGAACGCCTGGCCGCCGTGGCCGCCGGGGATGTCGCGCCGGTGGTTGAGTGATCGCGTGTTTCAACCGGCCCCGCGCACGCGCGGCCGCAACGCAACGGGAGCCTGACATGCGTCGCCTGCTCGGAATGCCGATCCTGCTCGCGCTCGCGCTGTGCGCGTGCGTCACCATCAATGTCTACTTCCCGGCCGCCGAAGCGCGCGAGGCGGCGCGCGAATTCGTCGAGAACGTGATCGGCGAGGAGGGCCAGACGCCGCCGCCGGTCTCCGAGACCCCGCCTCCGGACGGCGGCATGGCCCTGCGCATGCCGCGTTTCGATCCCTGGGTCCTGGTCGGTATCGGCAGCGCGCAGGCGCAGTCCTCGCCCGATATCACGATCCGCACCCCGGCGATCCAGGCGATCCGCTCGCGCATGGAGTCGCGCTTCAGCAGCGCCCTGCGCCCGCATTTCGATTCGGGCGCGCTGGGTTTCGGCGGCGACGGCACGATCGTGGTGCGCGATGCCTCGAAGCTCGCGATCAAGGACCGGGTCGCGGTCAATGCCGCGGTCGCCGACGACAACCGCGACCGCAATGCGGTCTATCGCGAGATCGCCGTCGCCAACGGTCATCCCGAGTGGGAATCGCAGATCCGCGACGTGTTCGCCCGGCAGTGGATCTCCAGTGCGCGTCCGGGCTGGTGGTACCAGCAGGGCGGTACCTGGAAGCAGAAGTAGCGCCTGACCGCGGCGGGCCACTTGGCCGCCGTGTCGCGGCGCGGAGCCGGCGGCGCCCGCGCCGGCAGGCTGGAGACTGGAACATGACGCGTCCGCCGCCCTCGCAGCGACGGGTGCATCCCGCGGGCGCACGGCTGGCGGCGTGCGTGCAGGGCGTGCAGGGCGTGCAGGGCGTGCAGGGCGTGCAGGGCGTGCGACCCGCGGCGCGGGTCTGCGACAATGCGCGGCCATGCATGCCGCCTGATGCCACGTGGCCCGGATCGACCAGACCCCGTTCGAACTCGACATCCTCGACCTGAGCCACGACGGCCGCGGCGTCGCCCGCCGTGAGGGCGGCAAGACCGTATTCGTCGCCGGCGCCTTGCCCGGTGAGCGGGTGCTGGCGCGCCAGACGTCGCGCTCGCGCCATTTCGACGAAGCGATGGCGCTGGACGTGCTGCGCGCCTCGCCCGACCGGGTCGCGCCGCGTTGCCCGCACTTCGGCACCTGCGGCGGCTGCGCGCTGCAGCACCTCGACGAAGCGGTGCAGATCCTCGCCAAGCAGCGCGTGCTGCTGGAGAACTTCGAGCGCATCGGCCACGTCTCGCCGGACGCGGTGCTGCCGCCGCTCACCGGCGGCGCCTGGCATTACCGGCGCAAGGGCCGCTTCTCGGTGCGGCGGGTGGAGAAGAAGGACCGCACCCTGGTCGGTTTCCGCGAGCGCGACCCGCGCTTCGTCGCCGAATTGCATGAGTGCCACACCGTGGTGCCGGCGGTCGGCGCCCTGATTCCGGTGCTGTCGCAGCTGGTGGACGGGCTGGAGGCGCGGCGGGAGATTCCGCAGATCGAGTTCATCGTCGGCGACGCGACGCCGACGTTCGACGGCGTCGCGCTGGTGTTCCGGCACCTGCAGCCGCTGGGCGAACGCGATCTCGAGGCGCTGCGCGCCTTTGCACCACGCCACCGGGTGGCGGTGTTCCTGCAGCCCGGCGGCGTGGATTCCGTGCATCCGCTGACGCCCGCGGCGCCCTCGCTGTCGTTCCGGCTCGAGGACGGGGACGTGTCGCTCGCCTTCCGGCCGCTCGATTTCATCCAGGTCAACGCGCCGATCAATGCGCTGATGATCGCGCGCGCGTTCGAGCTGCTCGACCTGCGCAGTGAGGACCGCGTGCTCGACCTGTTCTGCGGCCTGGGCAACTTCACCCTGCCGATGGCGCGTCGCGTGGCCGCGGTGGTCGGGGTGGAGGGCGATGCCGGGCTGGTGGCACGGGCAAGGGAGAACGCCGCGCGCAACGGTCTGTCGAACGCCACCTTCCACGCCGCCGACCTGACCCAGGACCAGCGCGGCGCCGCATGGATGCGACAGGGCTTCGACAAGCTGCTGCTCGACCCGCCGCGCTCGGGCGCGATCGACGTGCTGCGACAGCTGCCGCTGGACGCCTTCGGCCGCATCGTCTACGTGAGCTGCCACCCGGCATCGCTGGCGCGCGATGCGGGATATCTGGTCAACGAGCGCGGGTGGCGATTGGTGAGCGCTGGGGTGATGGACATGTTCCCGCAGACGGCGCACGTCGAGAGCATCGCGCTGTTCGAGCGCGGATAGCGCGGGGACGCGCAACTGCGTTCGGTCCGGGGCGCGTGGCGACGCGTCCGGCTGCACGGCGCCCTTGTGTCGCGGCGGCGCGGACATGTTCCCGCAGACGGCGCACGTCGAGAGCATCGCGCTGTTCGAGCGTCGCTGATCGCCCGCCACGCGGTCTGCGGCTAACATTCGCATCCCCAGACCTGCGAGCGCGGCGCGATGGCCATCGAGATCGAACGCAAGTTCCTGGTGAGCGGCTCCGGCTGGCGCGAGGCGGGGCATGCGGTGGTGCCGATGGCGCAGGGCTACCTCAACGATCTCGCCGCACTCGACGCGGGCGCGCAGAAGGCGTCGGTGCGGGTGCGCATCCAGGACGAGGCGGCGTTCCTCAACCTCAAGTCGGGCGAACGCGGCCACAGCCGGCAGGAGTTCGAGTATCCGGTCCCGGTCGAGGACGCGCGTGCGCTGCTGGCGCTGTGCGTCGGCGGTGTGATCGACAAGCGTCGCCACCTCGTGCACCACGCCGGCAAGCTGTGGGAGGTGGACGAGTTCCTTGGGAACAACGCCGGCCTGGTGGTCGCGGAGATCGAGCTCGGCCATCCCGACGAGTCCTTCGTGCTGCCGCCGTGGGCGGGTCGGGAAGTCACCGACGACGTGCGCTACTACAACCTCGCCCTGGCCTCGCGCCCCTATTCCGCGTGGACCGAGGCGGAACGGAGCTGAGACCGCAGGTTCGCGCAATCGCGAGGCCGCGCGGCCGGCGCCCGACCGGCAGGAGGTGGAGGCGCGCCCGGCGCGGCCCGGGCGTGCCGCATGAACGCCTCTGAGTCCGGCCCCGCGGGCACGGTTCCGCCGCTGGCCCGCGCGCCGTGCCCTCTGCGACAATGCCCGCCGCGCATCCGCGCATACAGGAGCCCACGGGATGCTGGTGATCGGCGTTGCCGGAACACAACTCGCCGCGCAGGAGCGCGACTGGCTGCAGAACGACGCCTGTGCCGGCGTGATCCTGTTCAAGCGCAACTTCACCTCGCGGGCGCAGGTGATGGAGCTGTGCGCCGAGATCCGCGACGCCACGCCGCGGCCGGTGCTGATCTGCGTCGACCAGGAAGGCGGGCGCGTCCAGCGGTTCCGCGACGGCTTCACCGAACTGCCTTCGCTCGACGGCTTCGGGCGGCTGTACGCGCGTGATCCACAGGCCGCGCTGGAACTGGCCGAGGCCCACGCCTGGCTGATGGCCAGCGAGATCCGCGCCACCGGCGTGGACCTGAGCTTCGCGCCGGTGGTCGACGTCGGCCACGACAATCTCGCGATCGGCGACCGCGCGTTTTCCGACGAGCCGGCGATCGTGGCGGAGTTCACGCGCGCCTACGTGCGCGGCATGCACGCTGTGGGCATGGCCGCCACGCTCAAGCATTTCCCGGGGCACGGCACCGTGCGCGAGGACACGCACTTCGACAACGCGGTCGACGACCGCCCGCTGGACGCGATCCGCGACCACGACCTGGTGCCCTTCGTCGCCGGCATCGAGGCGGGGGCCGACGCGGTCATGCTCGCGCACGTGGTCTATCCGCAGGTCGCTCCTGAACCGGCCGGCTATTCTCCGATATGGATCAACGACATCCTGCGTGGAGAGATGGACTTCCGCGGGGTCGTCTTCTCCGACGACATCGGCATGGCCGCGGCGTTCTCCGCCGGCGGCATCAAGGCGCGCGTCGACGCCCACCTGGACGCCGGCTGCGACGTGGTGCTGGTCTGTCATCCGGAACTGGTCGAGGAATCGCTGGCCGCGGTGAAGCACCGCGCGCTCAACACCATGGCCCTGGTCGGCCTGCTCGGGCGCGGCGGACTGGGCTGGGACGGGCTGCTCGCGGATGCCCGCTACGACGGCACGCGCGATCAGCTGGCCGCGCGCCTGGGGCAGACGGCATGAACGCGCCACGCCTGGCCGACGTGCTCGACAGCGCCGAGCTGATCCACGATCGCGACGTGCTGGAGGATGCGATCGAGGAGATGGCCGATGCCATCTGTCCGGAATATGCGGACGACGAGCTGCCGCCGCTGTTCATCACCGTGCTGCATGGCGGCCTGCCGTTCGCCGCGCAGCTCGCGTTCGCCCTGGGCGAGCGCGGACTCGATCTCGAGTTCGACTACCTGCACGCGACCCGCTACCGCGGCAACACCACCGGTTCCGGCCTGGCGTGGCTGCACCGGCCGGCGACGCCGATGCGCGGCCGGCGCGTACTGCTCGCCGACGACATCCTCGATGAAGGGCACACCCTGAAGGCGGTGAAGTACTGGTGCGAGGACCAGGGCGCGATCGACGTACGCGTGGCGGTGCTGGCGACCAAGGACCACGACCGCTGCGTCGACGGCATCTGCGCCGACTACGTGGGCGTGCAGGTGCCCGACCGCTACGTGTTCGGCTACGGCATGGATTTCCACGAGCAGGGCCGCAACCTGCCCGGCATCTACGCGCTGGGCGAGTAGTCCCGCGCAGCGCCGCTGCGTGCGGCGCTATGCTTGCCGGCCACGCCCCGTGCCGCGATCCGCATGATTTCCGATTCCATCGACCTCGCCGTCATCGGCGGTACCGGCCTGTATGCGCTGGCCGAACTGCAGGACATCCAGGCCCACCAGCCGGACACGCCCTACGGCGCACCGTCCGGCCCCGTGCGTGTCGGCACGCTCGACGGCCGCCGCGTCGCCTTCCTCGCGCGCCATGGCGAGGGCCATTCGGTCCCGCCGCACAAGGTGAACTACCGGGCCAACCTGGCTGCGCTCGCGTCGCTGGGCGTGCGCCGCGTGCTCGCGCTCAATACCGTCGGCGGCATCGGCGCGCGGTTCGGCCCGCGCGTGCTCGCATGCCCGGACCAGCTGATCGACTACACCTGGGGGCGCATCTCCACCCTGTGCGAGGAACCGGGCACCGAGGTACTGCACGTGGACTTCGGCGATCCGTATGCGCCCGCATTGCGCAGGCGGGTGCTGGCCGCGGCGGCCGCGCGCGGCATCGACCTCGTCGACGGCGGCTGCTACGGGGCCACCCAGGGGCCGCGGCTCGAAACGAAGGCCGAGATCGTGCGCATGCGCCGCGACGGCTGCGACCTGGTCGGCATGACCGGCATGCCCGAGGCCGGGCTCGCGCGCGAGCTCGGGCTGGAGTACGCCTGCCTGGCGATCGTCGCCAACTGGGCTGCCGGCGCCGGGCCCGATCCGGACGAACAGATCACGCTCGACGACGTGCTGGCCAACGTCGCCGCGGCGTCGTCGGGGATCCCGGCGCTGGTGTCGGCGCTGCTGGACGGGTGATTGCATCGGTTCGGCGGGCTTTGCATACTCGGCCTGTCCGGCCTGGCGCCTTGCACGGCCGGCCGGGCGCCACCAGCCATCATGAGGTTCGACGAGTCATGCAATACGGCACAGTGAAGTGGTTCAACGACGCCAAGGGGTTCGGGTTCATCGCGCCGGAAGACGGCAGCGCCGATGTGTTCGTCCATTACTCGGCCATCGACGCCAAGGGCTTCCGCAGCCTGCAGGAAGGCCAGCGTGTCCAGTACGAAGTCACCCAGGGTCCGAAGGGTGCGCAGGCGGCAGGGGTTCAGCCGGTCGTCTGAGATGACGGCGACGAGATTTTGTGGCCCCGCCCCGGCGGGGCTTTTTTCTGCGCGGCGCCGGTGTTCGTGATGCGCAGGCGCATCGCCATCGTCGGCTACGGCAGCGCGGGCCAGTGCGCGGCGGTGCTGCTGGCGCGCGACGGGCACGCGGTGGAGGTGTTCGAACGCGTGTCGCGGCCCGGGCCGGTCGGCGCCGGTTTCCTGCTCCAGCCAAGCGGGCTGCAGGTGCTGTGGCGGATGGGCCTGCTCGATGCGGTGCTGCAGCATGGTGCGCCGGTCGGGCGACTGTTCGGCGACACGCCCTGCGGCCGCGCGGTGATGGACATGCGCTATGCCGGGCTCGATCCACGCCTGACCGGAATCGGCCTGCAGCGTGGTGCGCTGTTCTCGATCCTGGCCTCGGCGTTCGATGGCCACGCGGACGTGCGCGCCGGGGCCTGCATCGCGGGAATCGAGGACGCGGGACGCACGCTCGTCGATGCGGACGGCACGCGTCACGGCGGCTTCGACCTGGTGGTGGTGGCCGACGGCGCGGGCTCGCTGCTGCGCGAGCAGGTGGGGCGCGTGCGGTTGGACCAGCCCTACCCGTGGGGCGCGCTGTGGTGCCTGTTGCCCGCCCGGGACTGGCCGCACCTGCGCGAACTGCGCCAGCGCTACGTGTCGGCGCGCAAGATGATCGGCCTGCTGCCGGTCGGCACCCGTCCGGACGACGACATTCCGCGGCTGAGTTTTTTCTGGAGCCTGCCGACCACGTCCTTCGACGCGTGGCAGACCGCAGGCCTGCCGCCGTGGAAGGAGGAGCTGCATGCGCTGTGGCCGGAGATCGTGCCGTTGCTCGACGCGGTCTCCGATCCGGCGCACCTGGCCCGCGCGCGCTATCGCGACAGCGTGGTGGCACACTGGCATCGCGGCCACGCGGTGCTGATCGGCGACGCCGCGCACGCGATGAGCCCGCAGCTCGGGCAAGGCGTGAACATGGCACTGATGGATGCACTGGCGCTGTGCGAGGCGCTGCGCACCGGGGGCGCGATCGAGGCGGCGCTGGACCGCTACCAGCGCGAGCGCCGCCGGCACGTGGCGATCTACCAGCAGTGGAGCCGCTGGCTGACGCCGATGTTCCAGTCCGAACGCGACCTCGTCGCACGCCTGCGCGATCTTGCCCTGCTGCCGGCTGGCCGGCTGCCGCCGGGTAGAACGCATATGCTGCGGGTGCTGAGCGGCACCCAGCAGGGCCTGTTCGGCCGGATCGCGCTCGAAGAGGCCTTCGTCGACGCGCTGGCCGCTGGCCTGCAGCGCCGCGTCGACACCAGGAGCGCGCCGTGACCGGATCCGACACCCATCCCGTCGACAACCAGCCGCCCGCGTTCGGCGCACACGACCTGTGGCGCGACGATCCGGCACTGCGCGAAGCGGTGGCGCGCGAAGGCGGGGCGCACGCACAAGCGCGTCTCGCTGCGTATGGCGGCCTCGCCGGGGGCGAGCTGCTGGCGTTGTCGCACGACGCGCATCGCGACCGGCCCCGCCTGCGCACGCACGATCCGGGCGGGTACCGGATCGATACGGTGGAGTTCCACCCGCACTATCACCGGATCATGGACGCGGCCGTCGCCGGCGGCGTGGCGGGCCTGTCCTGGGCCGATCCTGCCCCCGGTGCGCACGTCGCCCGCGCTGCGCTGAGTTACCTGCACTACCAGGCCGAACCCGGCAGCAGCTGTCCGCTGACGATGACCCACGCCGCGGTGCCCGTGCTGGCGCGCGAGCCGGCGCTGCACGACTGGGTCGGGAAGGTGGCCGCCTGCCGCTACGACGCGCGCGACGTGCCGATGGCGGACAAGGTCGGCGTCACCCTCGGCATGGGCATGACCGAGAAGCAGGGTGGCAGCGACGTGCGCGCCAACACCACGACCGCGACGCCGTTGCCCGGCGGCGACGCCTACCTGCTGCGCGGCCACAAGTGGTTCTTCTCCGCGCCGATGAGCGACGGTTTCCTGGTGCTGGCGCAGGCGCCGGGCGGGCTGACCTGCTTCCTGCTGCCGCGGCGCCTGCCGGGCGGGGAGCTCAACGGCTTCCGCCTGATGCGGCTCAAGGACAAGCTCGGCGACTGGAGCAATGCCTCGTCCGAGATCGAGTTCGATGCCGCGCGCACGCAACGCGTCGGCGACGAGGGGCGCGGCGTGGCCACCATCCTCGAGATGGTGATGCTGACCCGGCTCGACTGCATGCTCGGCTCGGCCGGGCTGATGCGGATGGCGCTGGCGCAGGCACTGCACCACTGCCGCCACCGACGGGCCTTCGGCAAGGCATTGATCGACCAGCCGTTGATGCGCAACGTGCTGGCCGACCTCGCGATCGAGTCCGAGGCCGCGACCGCGCTCGCACTGCACGTGGCGCGCGCGGTGGACGAGGCGCCACGCGATCCGGCGCAGGCCGCGTTCGCACGCATCGCCACCGCGATCGGCAAGTTCTGGATCTGCAAGCGCGCGCCGGCCTTCGTCAACGAGGCGCAGGAATGCCTGGGCGGTGCCGGCTATGTCGAGGAATCGTTGCTGCCGCGCCTGTACCGGCAGGCGCCGCTGAACTCGATCTGGGAAGGCAGCGGCAACATCCAGTGCCTGGACGTGCTGCGTGCGCTTGCGCGCGAGCCGGCGACGGGCGAGGCGCTGCTGGCCCGCCTGGACCTGGCGTCGGGCATGGACCCGGGCTTCGACGCTTCGCTCGCCGCGGTGCGCGCGGACCTGGCGACGCCGCCCGCCGAGGCGGATGCGCGCCGGCGGGTGGCGGACATCGCGCTGCTGCTGCAGGCGGCGGTGCTGCTGCGCGCAGGCTCGCCGGCGGCGGCCCCGTTCTGCCGCAGCCGGCTCGACGGCGGGCGCGCCTGGGTATTCGGCATGCTGCCGGGCGACGTGCCGACCGCGGACCTGATCGCCCGCGCCTGGCCGGGCTGAATCGCGACCCGGCCATCGCGACGCTCACGCCTCGAAGCGCAGCTCTTCCAGGGCCTGTACCAGCATCACGTGGCCCAGCAAGCCTCCTTCGCCGGTTGCCGCCTCGCCGCGCTCGATGGCGTGGGCGAAGACCACCGCGGGATCGGCCTGCAGCCTGTCGAGCAGGCGCTGCACGCGCGGTAATCGCGGCGGTCGAGTCGCACGAGGGCGTGCTGGTCGGCGCCCATGCGCGGTAATGGACACGGGGCGACGGCAGGGGTCGCTGTGCACGGGTCGCGCCGCAACCGAGGATGACGGCGAACGAGTCGGTGGTCGTGTTGTCCGCTGCCTCACGTGGATCGGGCATCGCGCCCCTGCCGGGTTCGATGTGCCGCGAGGCGATCGCGTCCGGTGCCTTGCGGCGCGTGCTGCACGACTGGCAGGCGGGCGAAGTGACCACCACCGTGGTGATGCCCCACCGGCGCGGGATGCTGCCGGCGGTACGTGCGGTACTCGACCACCTGGTGGCGCACGCGGGCGGTGATTGAGCCCTCAGGGCTCGATCGCCATCGCCTGCATGGTGGCCTGCCTCAGATCGCGCATGGCAGCGAGATACGGACCGGGGCCATGGCTGACGCGTGCCACCCCCAGCGCCGCCAGGCGTTGCAGCGATGGCGCGCCGGGCCCCACCATGACGTTGACCGGCAATGGCGAGCCGCGCACCAGCGTCGCGATCAGGGCCTCGTCGGCCAGCCCGGGGACGAACAGGCCATCGGCGCCCGCCGCCGCGTACGCGCGGCCGCGTTCGAGCGCGAGTTCGACCAGCGCCGCGTCGTGCGCCTGCGGCGGCGACTGCAGGAACACGTCGGTGCGCGCATTGACGAACAGCGGGACGCCTGCGGCCGTGGCTGCCGCGCGCGCCTGCACCAGGCGCGCGGCCTGGTCGGCGATCGCACGCAGGCCGCCGGCGGCGGGCTCGCTGTCCTCGAGGTTGCAGCCCACCGCGCCGGCTTCGATCGCGCCGGCGACGGTAGCGCCCACCTCCGCGGCCGTTGCGCCATAGCCGCCCTCGAGGTCGACCGTGACCGGCAGCGGGGTCGCCACGACCATCCGCGCGAGGTTGTCGAGCGCCAGCGCCAGCGGCATCCGCTCGCCGTCGGCGTAGCCGTGGGCCGCGGCCACCGACCAGCTGCCGGTGGCGATCGCGCGCGCGCCTGCCTCCGCGACGGCGCGCGCGCTGCCCGGATCCCAGGCGTTGTACAGCACCAGTGGCTGCGCGCCCGCGTGCAGCGAACGGAACAGACCGGCCTTGTCGACTTGCGTGCCCATGGAGGGCTCCCGGGGAAGTGGAGGTCGGACGCAAGCCTGTTCGATCGACGCGCATGACGGCAATGACGCGCACGGTCATGCCGGCATGACCCCACAGGTCATGGCGTAGCGGAAGACCTGCGGCTTATCCTCGGCGCGTGGAAAGCACCCGCGCGCGCCGTTCCGATCCCGCAGCCGTCGCGCCGGTGGGCGCGCTGCTGCGCGAATGGCGCGCCGCGCGCCGCGCCAGCCAGCTCGACCTCGCGCTGTCCGCGGGCATCTCCACCCGCCACCTGAGCTGCATCGAGACCGGCAAGGCGCAGCCGCGCCGCGAGCTGCTGTCGCGCCTGGCCGACGCGCTGGACATGCCGCTGCGCGAACGCAACGCCCTGCTGCTGGCCGCGGGCTACGCACCGGCGTATCCGGAGAGCGCCTTGCAGGCGGATTCGCTGGCACGGATCGACCAGGCGATCGACGCGATCCTCGCGCAACAGGAACCGTACCCCGCGTTCCTGATCAACCGGCAGTGGGACGTGCTGCGCCAGAACGCCGCCGCCACGCGCGTGAACCGCGCCGTGCTCGGTGGCCGCGACAGCGCCCACCGCAACATCATGCGGCAGTTCTTCGACCCGGCCGACCTGCGCTCGGCGATCGCCAACTGGGAGGAGGTGGCCGGTGAACTGGTGCATCACCTGCACGATCGCGTCGCCGCCGCGCCCACCGATGGCGCCGCGCGTGCGCTGCTCGACGAGATGCTGGCCTATCCGGGCGTCCCGGCGCGCTGGCGCCTGCGCGACCTGTCGCGTGCGCCGTCGCCGCTGCTGACCACGCAGTTGCGTTGCGGCGACGGCATGTTGCGCTTCTTTTCCACCATCACCACGTTCGCGATGCCGCGCGACGTCACCCTCGACGAACTGCACATCGAGTGCTGCTTCCCGGTGGACGAGGACACCGCCGCGCATTGCCGGGCGCTGGCGCGCGCGGGCTGAGCATCCGCGGCGTTGCGTGGCTGGAAAAGGACAGGACGCATGCGGGGCATGCGTCCTGTCCGGTGGCCTGCCGCTTGCCGGCGGGCGCTTCACTCGCGCACGAAGTCCAGCAGGTCCTGGTTGAGGCGGTCCTTGTGGGTGTCGGTGATGCCGTGCGGCGCGCCGGGGTAGATGATCACCTGCGCATGCTCCACGTAGCGCGGCACCGCCTGGGCCGACAGCGCGACCGGCACGATCTGGTCGTCGGCGCCGTGGATCACCAGGGTCGGCACGTCGAACTTCGCCAGGTCGGGGCGGAAGTCGGATGCGGAGAACGCGGCGATCGAATCGAACGTGTTCTTGTGGCCGGCCTGCATGCCCGCGGCCCAGAAGCCCTGGATCAGACCCTGACTGGCGGTCGCACCGGGACGGTTGAAGCCGAAGAACGGACCCGAGGCGATGTCCAGGTACTGCTGCGAGCGGTTGTCCTGCGCGGCCTTGCGGAAGCCGTCGAACACCTCGAGCGGAATGCCCTCGGGGTTGTCGTCGGTGCGCAGCATGAAGGGCGTGACCGCGCTCACCAGGGCCGCCTTCTTCACCCGCGCGGTGCCGTGGCGGCCGATGTAGCGCGCCACTTCGCCGCCGCCGGTGGAAAAGCCGACCACGGTGACGTCGCGCAGGTCGAGCGCCTCGATCACCGCGGCCAGGTCGTCGGCGTAGTGATCCATGTCGTTGCCGTCCCAGGGCTGGCTGGAGCGGCCATGGCCGCGGCGGTCGTGCGCGACCACGCGGTAGCCGTTCTCTGCCAGGAACAGCATCTGCGCCTCCCAGCTGTCGGAGTTGAGCGGCCAGCCGTGGCTGAAGGTGACGACCGGGCCGTCCTTCGGGCCCCAGTCCTTGACGTACAGGCGCACGCCATCGGCGGTGACGACATGGCTGCCGTCCACGGTGGCGGCTGCAGCGCTCGCTTGTGGCGTGTTGTCGGCGCGCGGTGCGGCCTGCGCGGTGCCGGCGGCGAGGGAGGCGGCCAGCACGCTGGTGCCGAGGGTGCGGGTGAGGGTGTTCATGAGCGGTCTCCGGGTCGGAAGGGGAACCGGGGCGCCGCCCCGGCGACGCTCAATGTGCGCCTCCGACGGGGACATTTGATGACATATAGTGCGGAAAACTTGATCCGGAGTATTCGATGGCCGATCGGCTGGCCGCGCTCATGGCGCATTTCCCGGTCACGGCGCAGGTGTTCAACGCCGGTGCGCTGTGCGGGCTCAACCACGTGGACGACGACGCCGGCCGCGGTCAGCTGCACCTGGTGCGCGAGGGCACGCTCGAAGTGCGCCACGGCCGCGAGTCGGTGCAGGTGGCCGAGCCGAGCCTGCTGCTGTTTCCGCGCCCGCTGGCGCACAGCTTCGTCACCGATCCCGTGCGCGGGGCCGACATGGTCTGCGCCCATGTCGCGTTCGAGGGCGGCGCCGGCAATCCGCTCGCGGCGTCGCTGCCACCGCTGGTGTGCCTGCCGCTGAGCGCGGTGGGCGGCGCTGCCCCGGTGCTGGCGCTGCTGTTCGAGGAGGCGTTCGAACAGCGCTGCGGGCGGGTGGCGCTGGTGGAGCGGCTGTTCGAAGTGGTGATGATCCAGGTCCTGCGCCAGCTGATGGAGAGCGGCGGGATCCGTGGCGGCATGCTGTCCGGGCTGTCGCACCCGCACGTGCGCGAAGCCCTCGTGGCGATGCACGAGTCGCCGGCGCGCGACTGGACCCTGGATGCACTGGCGGGCGAGGCGGGCATGTCGCGCAGCGTGTTCGCCGCCGCGTTCCGCGAGACGGTCGGCAGCACCCCGGGTCAGTACCTGCAGGCCTGGCGGATCGGCCTTGCGCAGCAGGCGCTGCGGCGTGGGCGGCCGCTGAAGGTGATCGCAACCGAAGTCGGCTATGGCAGCGAGGCGGCGCTGTCGCGCGCGTTCAAGGCCCAGACCGGTCGTTCGCCGCGCGAGTGGCGCAAGCACGCGGAGGCTGCGGCCGCCTGAGCGGGGGCGTCAGTCGATGAACTGCAGCCGCGCCAGTTCGGCGTAGAGGCCGTCCTGCGCCAGCAGTTGCGCGTGGGTGCCCTGGGCGACGATGCGCCCGCGGTCCATCACCACGATCCGGTCGGCCTTGAGGATCGTGGCGAGGCGGTGTGCGATCACCAGGGTGGTGCGCCCGTGCATGAGGTGTTCGAGTGCGGTCTGCACCGCGCGTTCGCTCTGCGCGTCGAGCGCGGAGGTGGCTTCGTCGAGCAGCAGGATCGGTGCGTCGCGCAGCAGCGCGCGCGCGATCGCGATGCGCTGCTGCTGTCCGCCAGACAGGCGGGCGCCGCGTTCGCCCAGCTGCTCGTCGTAGCCGTGGGGCAGGGCGGCGATGAACTCGTGCGCCTCGGCCGAGGCGGCCGCCGCCTCGATCGCCGCATCGTCGGCCTCGAGCCGGCCGTAGCGGATGTTCTCGCGCGCGCTGGCGGCAAAGATGTTCGGCTGCTGCGGCACCAGCGCGATCTCGCCGCGCAGCGCGGCGGGGTCGAGCGTGGCGATGTCCAGCCCGTCGACCAGGATCCGTCCCGACTGCGGGTCGTGGAAGCGCAGCAGCATCGCGAACACGGTGCTCTTGCCTGCACCCGACGGGCCCACCAGCGCCACCGTCTCGCCCGGTGCCACCTGCAGGCTGAAGCCTTCGAGCGCGGGCGCGTCGTCGCGGCCGGGATAGTGGAAGTGCACGTCGTCGAAGCGCAGTTCGCCGCACACCCGTGCCGGCAGCGGGGCCGGCTTCGCCGGTGCGGCGATCCCGGGCCGCTGCTCGAGCAGCTCGCTGATCCGGCCCATGCCGCCGGCGGCCTTCTGCAGCTCGTTCCAGACTTCGGCCAGCGCGCCCACCGAGCCGCCGCCGAACAGCGCGTACAGCACGAACTGGCCCAGCGTGCCGGCACTCATCTCGCCCCCGATCACGTCGTGCGCACCCGACCACAGCACCAGCACGATCGCGCCGAACACCAGAGAGATCGCGACCGCGGTCACCAGCGCCTGCAGGCCGATGCGGCGGCGCGCAGTGGCCACGGTCTGCGCCACCGCATCGCCGAAGCGGCCGCGCTCGTAGGGCTCGCGCGCATGGGCCTGCACGGTGCGGATCGCACCGAGGGTCTCGGCCGCGAGCATGTTGGCGTCCGCCACCCGGTCCTGGCTGGCGCGCGAGACGGTCTGCAGCCGCCGCCCGCCCACCACCAGCGGCAGCACGAACAGCGGGATGCCCACCAGCGTCCAGGCCGCCAGCGTCGGACTGGTCACCACCAGCATCACCACGCTGCCGAGCACCATCACCACGCTGCGCAGCGCGACCGAGATGGTCGAACCGACCACGCTGCGCAGCAGTTCGGTATCCGCGCTCAGGCGCGAGACCAGTTCGCCGCTGCGGCTGCGTTCGAAGAACGCCTGGTCGAGTCCCACCAGGTGGCCGTACAGGCGCGTGCGCAGGTCGGCGACCACGCGCTCGCCCAGCAGCGAGACGAAGAAGAAGCGCGCGGCGGTGGCGAACGCCAGCGCCAGCGAGACCAGCAGCAGCAGGGCGAAGGTGGCGTCGATGTTGCTGCCGCTGGTGAAGCCGCGGTCGATCACGTGCCGCACCGCCACCGGCAGGCTCAGGGTGGCGGCCGAAGAGGCGGCCAGCGACACCAGCCAGGCCGCGAACAGGCCGCGGTGCCGCAGCACGAATGGCCACAGCGTACGCAGCGAACCGATCGGGACCCTGGCGCCTTCGGGCGTGCCGTCGCCGGTGTCGCGGGCGCCGCCGCGCCGGGTTCGGGAAAACGCCATCAGTCCTGGTCTTCGAAACGTGCCCGGTTCCGGGTGGCGTCGCGCAGCCGGGTTTTCAAGGCGTCGAGGTGGTCGGCGGGCAGTTCCAGCGCGATCCGCGCCCCGTCGGCGTCGAAGGCTTCGTCCAGCTTGTGGGCCGAGAACGCCGGCAGCAGCTGGTGCAGGACCGCCACGTCGGCGAAGTCCAGCCGCACCCGCGCCCGCACGGTCTCGACCAGCGCTCGTCTCGGCGCCAGCCGCAGGCATTCGGCCGCGGCGCCGCCGTAGGCGCGCACCAGGCCGCCGGCGCCGAGCTTGATGCCGCCGAACCAGCGCGTGACCACCACCGCGATGCGGTCGAAGCCCTGGCCGTCGATCGCTGCCAGGATCGGGCGCCCGGCAGTGCCGGCCGGTTCGCCGTCGTCGCCGCTGCGGTACTCGTCGCCCAGGCGCCAGGCCCAGCAGTTGTGGCTGGCGTCGGCCAGCGACGCCTCGCCCAGGAACCGGGCCGCCTCGTCCACGGAGTCCACCGGGGCGGCCTGGGCCAGGAACCGGCTGTGCCTGATCTCGATCGCGTGGCGTGCCGGCGTTGCCAGCGTGTCCAGGCTCATCCCTCGAGCAGTGCGCGCAGGTCGTCGGGTACGGCCGTCTGCGGATGCCGGCGCACGAATTCGCGCAGGCTGGCGCGCGCGGCATCGACCTCCCCGGCGTCGCGCAGTTCGCGCACGCGCTGCAGCCAGGCCTCGCGCACGGCCGGAGAATCGGCCGACGCCGGCGGCCGGTCGTCCAGCGGCTGGTCGGCATGCGCGTCGACGGCGGACGGCGGACCCACCCGCGATCCGGTCACCACGATCTCGTCCAGGCGCTCGGCGGACGCGCGCGCGGCACGCTGCTGCTGCGTGAGCGGCCGCGGATCGGACTCCGCACGCTGCGCGGCGGCGGCCTGCGGTGGTGCGGGCACGAATCCCCGTTCCGCGGGCGCCGGGGCGGTCGGTGCAGGCGGCGGCGGGGGCGGCGGGATCCTGTCGAGCATCATGCCGGCGCCCGCCTCCTCGGCGGCCGCCGCAGCGGCCTGCCGGGCACGCCGTTCGCGTGCCGCCTGCTGGAACTCGGCCTGCTCGCGTTCGGCCTCGGCGGCAAGGGCATCGGTGGCTGCGGCCGCGGAGACGAGTTCGGCGCTGGCGTCGGGATCCGGCGTCGTCGCCGTCGGCGGCGGATCGGCGGCCGGCGCCACTTCGGTCGCGGCCTCGGTCGCGGGTTCGAGGTCGGATGAACTGTCCACGGGCGCTGCGGGCGCGCTCTCGGCGCGCCGTGCGCGGGGTTCGGACAGGATCGCCGCCGGCACCGGCGCGGACTCCGATGCCGTGGTGAGGACCTGCGTATCGGGCTGCGGCCTCAGTTGCCACGCCACCCCGACCGCCACCGCCAGCGAAGCGGCGATGCCCAGGCCCATCGGCCAGCCGCGCGGGCGGCGCCTCGGCGCCACCGGGCGGCGGCGCGCGTCCCCGCGCGCAGCGCCATCTTCGGCACGCGCAGCGGCCAGGATCGCCTGGTCCAGGGCGGGCGAGGGCGCGGCGTTCGCGTCCAGCTGCGCCAGGCGCCGGGCCAGCGCGCGCTCCTGCGCGTCCAGCGGGTCCGGTCCGTGCCTGCTCATGGCGCCATCTCCGGCCCCAGGCGGGATCGCAGCTTGTCCATCGCGTAGCGCAGGCGCGATTTCACCGTCTCGCGGCCGACTCCGGTCACCTCGCCGATTTCCTCCAGCGTCAGTTCCTGCTCCAGCCGCAGCG
Source organism: Luteimonas kalidii (assembly GCF_029887935.1). Taxonomy (GTDB): domain Bacteria; phylum Pseudomonadota; class Gammaproteobacteria; order Xanthomonadales; family Xanthomonadaceae; genus Luteimonas; species Luteimonas kalidii. The sequence continues at coordinate 398,425 of NZ_JARXRO010000018.1, forward strand.
CGATCACCTCGCGCTGCTCGGGCGGCAGTTCGTCCAGCGCCAGCTGCAGCTGGCGGCGCTGTTCGAAGTCCGACAGCTGCCGCTCCGGCGTCTCCGGGTCCGGCATCCGCGCGGTGCGCTCGTCCGCGTCTGCCGGCGCCGGGGGGCGATGCTGCAGCGCGCGCCAATGGTCGGCCAGGCGGTTGTGCGCGATCCGGTACAGCCAGGTGGCGAAGGTCGCGTCCGGCGTCCAGCCCGCGCGCGCGGCGATCACCTTCTGCCACACGTCCTGGAACAGCTCGTCGGCCAGTGCGCCATCGCGCAGCTGGCGCACCAGGTAGCGGTACAGGCGCAGGCGGTGGCGTGCGTAGAGGATCTCGAACGCGGCCACGTCGCCGCCCGCCCAGGCCAGCATCAGGGTTTCGTCGGCGGGGTCCGGGGCGATGGCGGGGGCGGCCTCGTTCACCGGCAGCAGGGTAAGCCCTGCCCCGGACGGAGTGAAGCCGGAGCCGGCGGCGCGCCAGGGCGTGCTGTCGGCCGGCCAGCGGGCGATCGCGGTCGACATGTGGGCTCGAACGGTCGGCAGGCGCGAGTGGGGTTGCCGGTGCGGCCGCCTTCTCCCGTTATGCTTCCTCATTGGAGGTGTCGCACCCGTGAATGTCCCTGCCGTCGAGGCGAGCGCGCCCGGTCCCGAAGCGCATGCAGGGCTGGCGGAGCTGGCGACGCTGTTGGCGCGCACGCTGCCGGCAGGCGCCAGCGTGGCCGTGGGCTGGAGCGATCCGCTGCTGGGCCCCGGCCGTTCCCGCAGCGCCACCGCCACCGCCGCCCATGCTGCCGCCGTCGACACACTGCTCGCGGGTGAGTCCCCGGCCGCGGGTGCCACCGACATGCGCGACACATGGACGGTGGATGCCACCCGCGTCGCGCTGGTCGCGCAGCCCGGCCGCGCCTTGCCCGCGGCCCTGCGCAAGGGCTGGCTCACGCTGGCGCGCAGCACCATCGACGCCACCTTCGCCAGCGCCCGTGCGCAAACGCGGATCGAGGGGCTGCGCAAGTCCGAGCGGCTGCGCCAGGCGCTGTACGAGATCGCTGACCTGTCCGGCGCCAGCCTCGACATGCAGGAGATGCTGGCGCGCATCCACGCGATCGTCGGCACCCTGATGCCGGCCGAGAATTTCTACATCGTGCGCTACGACGACGTGCGCGAAACGGTGCGCTTCCTGTACTTCGTCGACGAGCGCGATCCCTGGCGTGCCGATCCGGACGAGGAGATCCCGCTGGCGGACATGCCCAACAGCCTGACCGTGGCGATGCTGCGCCACGGCCAGCCGATGCTCGGGCCGTCGGCGCAGATCCGCCGCTCGCTCGGTGTCGACAAGGATCCGGCGCACGGCCCCGACAGCGCCGACTGGCTGGGCGTGCCGATGCGCCGCGACGGTTACGTCAGCGGCGCGATCGTGGTCCAGAGCTACGACCGGCCGCAGCGCTACACCCACGAGGACCGCGCGCTGCTGGAATTCGTGGCCCAGCACATCCTCACCGCGCTCGACCGCAAGAGCGCGCAGGAAGACCTGGAACGCCGGGTGGACGAACGCACGCGCGAACTGCAGCACGCCAACTGGGTGCTGGAGGCGGAGATCGTCGAGCGCGAGCGTGCCGAACGCCTGCAGCGCGCCCTGTTCCGCATCAGCGAGCTGTCGATCACCGCCGGCAGCATCGAGCGCTTCTACGCCGAGGTCCACGGCGTGATCGACGAATTGCTGGACGCCCGCAACTTCTACATCGCACTGCTCAGCGACGACGGCATCCGGCTCGAGTTCCCGTACTCGGTGGACGAGCGCGACCCGGTGCGGCGCCCGCGCCGGCTCGGCCGCGGGCTCACCGAGTATGTGATCCGCACCGGCCAGGCACTGCTGGTGGACCGCTACGGCATGGCGCAGCTGGAGAACGCGGGCCAGATGCGCGGCCACGGTTCGCTCGCGCACTGCTGGCTGGGCGTGCCGCTGTCGCGCGAAGGCACGCCGATCGGCGTGATCGCGGTGCAGAGCTACAGCGCCGACATCGGTTTCACGCCGTCAGACCAGGAACTGCTGACCTTCGTCGGCCACCACGTCGACGGCGCACTGGCGCGCAAGCGCGCGCAGGAATCGCTCAAGGCCACGCATGCGGAACTCGAGTTCCGGGTCGAGGCGCGCACGCGCGAGCTGGAGCAGGCCAACCGCGAACTGCGCGCGCAGATCGGCGAACGCGTGCGTGCGCAGCAGCGCCTGACCCACCAGGCGCGCCACGACCACCTCACCGGCCTGCCCAACCGCGTATTCCTGCTCGACCGCCTCGACAGCATGATGCTGCAGATGTACGAGCCCGGGCGACTGCCGTTCGCGGTGCTGTTCCTCGACCTGGATCGCTTCAAGCTGATCAACGATTCGATGGGTCACGCGGCGGGCGACGCGATGCTGATCGAGGTCGGCCGCCGCATCCGCGGCGCGATCGCGATGGAGGACATGGTCGCGCGGCTGGGCGGCGACGAGTTCGCGATCGTGCTCGAATCGGTCGACGATGCCGACGCGGCCGAGGCCACGGCGACGCGGATCCTCAAGAAACTCGGCCGCTCGATGTGGGTGGCCGGCCGCGAACTGTTCCCCTCTGCCAGCATCGGCATCGCGCTGTGGCAGCCGCGCTACCGCCACGCCGACGAACTCCTGCGCGACGCCGACGCGGCCATGTACCGCGCCAAGGCGCGCGGACGCGACCGCAGCGAGCGTTTCGACGAGGAGATGCGCGCCGAGGCGATGCGGCTACTCGACCTCGAGGCCGACCTGCGCCGCGCGATCCAGCGCGAGGCCTTCGAGCCGCATTTCCAGCCGATCGTGCGCCTGTCCGACGGCGTCGTGGTTGGACACGAGGCGCTGCTGCGCTGGAAGCACGAACTGCACGGCGCGCTGCCGCCGTCGGAGTTCCTGCGCGTGTGCGAGGACAGCGGCCTGATCGAACAGGTCGACTGGCTGCTGTACCAGCGCGTGGTGGCGTGGATGGGACGGCACCCGGAAGGCTACGTGTCGATCAACGTCTCGCCCCGGCACTTCCATGCCGACGATTTCGCCGAGCGGCTGCTGCGCATCATCGGCGAGTCGCGGGTGGACCCGCACCGGCTGCGGATCGAGATCACGGAAGGCGCCCTGCTCGACGACGCCCCACGCGCCGCGCGCATCCTGGGCACGCTGCGGGCCGAGGGCGTGCTCGCGCTGCTCGACGACTTCGGTACCGGCTTCTCGGCGCTGTCGTACCTGCACCGGTTCCCGATCCAGGCGCTGAAGATCGACCAGAGCTTCATCGCCGGCCTGTCCGGCGAGACCCATGCCGAGAGCCTGGCGCTGGTGCGCGCCATCCTCGCCCTGGCCGTCACCCTCGGCATCGACACCATCGGCGAGGGGGTCGAAACCGAACACCAGCGCCAGCTGCTGACCGAGCTCGGCTGCGCCTACGGCCAGGGATACCTGTTCGGACGTCCTGCGCCGCCGAAGGAAGCGCGCGGCAAGGCCGCGCGCAGTCCCGCCC
>NZ_JARXRO010000018.1:401976-478660 GCF_029887935.1 Luteimonas kalidii
CGCTGAGGGCCGGTTCCTCGACGTCCCCGGCGTCGGCGACCAGGGCGCGCGAAGCCTGCACCAGGTCGAGGAACTCCGCGCGCAGCTGCCAGCGATCCGCGCCGCGCGCGGCGCGCGCGCCATCTGCGATCGCGGTCCAGTCCCATGCCCCCAGATGGGTGCCGCCGCGCAGCGCATCGGCGTAGGCCGCCACGCTCGCGGCGAAGCGCATCGCCTCGCCCGGCTGCGCGCGGATCGCACTGCGCAGGACCGGCGCCTCGATCAGCCGACTGTCGCTTTCGCCCGGACGCTTGTAGCGCAGGCGCAGGTGCGCCAGTTCGTCGCTGCCCGCGGCCGGGACGGCTGCCTGCGCGCCGCCGTAGCGCAGCAGCGGCAGCCGTTCGGCGCCGGAGCCGGCCAGCGTGATCTCGTAGAGCGCCGTGACCTCGTGACCGGCGCCGATGTCGCCGGCGTCGACGCGATCGTTGGCGAAGTCCTCGCGCGCCAGCATCCGGTTCTCGTAGCCGATCAGGCGGTACTCGGCCACCTGCGCCGGATTGAACTCGACCTGGATCTTGACGTCCTGCGCGATCGTGAGCAGGGTCGAGGACATCTCTTCCACCAGCACCTTGCGCGCCTCCTGCAGGGTGTCGATGTAGGCGTGGTTGCCGTCGCCGGCATCGGCCAGGCGCTCGGCGAGGTGGTCGTTGTAGTTGCCGGTGCCGAAGCCGAGCGTGGTCAGGGCGATGCCGGACTTGCGCTGGTCGGCCACCATCGTCTCCAGCGAGCCGCCGTCGACGGTGCCGACGTTGAAGTCCCCATCGGTGGCCAGGATCACGCGGTTGACCCCGTCCTCGACGAACCCGCGCCGCGCCATCGCATAGGCCAGGCGGATGCCGTCGCCGCCGTTGGTGCTGCCGCCGGCTTCCAGCCGGTCGAGCGCGGCGATGATCTCGTCCTTGCGGTCGCCGGGCGTCGGCGGCAGCACCAGGCCCGCGGAGCCGGCGTAGACGACGATCGACACCCGGTCCTGCGCGCGCAGCTGCCCGGTGAGTTCGGCGAACGACTGCTTGAGCAGCGGAAGCTTGTCGGGCGAATTCATCGAGCCGGAGGTGTCGAGCAGGAACACCAGGTTGGCCGGCGGCAACTGCGGCTTGGGCACGTCGAAACCCTTGATGCCGATCATCAGCAGATGGCGGCGCTGATCCCACGGTGCGGGCGCCACTTCGGTGGTGGCGCGGAACGGCGTGTCCAGCGACTCCGGGCCGGGATGGCCGTAGTCGAAGTAGTTGATGAATTCCTCCGCGCGCACCGCGTCGGCCGGCGGGCGCACGCCCTGGCGGACCATGCGCCGGACGTTGCTGTAGCTGCCGGTGTCGACATCGATCGAGAACGTCGACACCGGCTGCTCGGCCACGCGCTGCGCCGGGTTGTCGTCGCGTTCGGCGTAGTTCTCCGTATTCGTCGGCTGCGCATGTGGCGGCGGCGCGACCATTTCGTACGACAGCGGCGCGGAAGCAGGCGCGGGCGCGGCGAGCATGCGCGCGGACATTTCCTGCTCGGCGCGCGCCCGCGCGCCGGTGACCACCACCTGGTCGAGCGTCGCCCCTGCCGAACCGGCATCGCGCACTTCGGATGCCGGGGCGGGAGGCGCGGGCGGGGAAGGCGGCGGCATCGCTGGCTGGGGTGCCGGATCGTCGGTGGGCGTAGAGGAGGGTGCGGATGAGGGAGACAGTGCGTCCCGCTCTTCCGGCGCGGAACTGCAGGCGGACAGTGCGATGGCGGCGAACAGGGCGGCAGCGAGGGCGGTGCGTTGCATGGCGGGACTCCGGTGGTGGGCGCGGGGAGTGAACGCGCGAGCCGTCCCGGTGGGGTTGGCGTCGATGCCGGTCCCGTTCCCCCGCCCGGCAGGGGAAGGCGTCGATAATCCCCGCATGCCTGCCGACACCCGTCCCCCCGCCATCGCCCTGATGGGCCCCACCGCCGCGGGCAAGACCGCACTGGCGCTGGACTGGGCGCAGCGGTCCGGCGGCGAGATCGTCAGCATCGATTCGGCCCTGGTCTACCGCGGCCTGGACATCGGCGCCGCCAAGCCCGATGCGAGCGAACGCGCGCGCGCGCCGCACCACATGCTCGACCTGCACGATCCCTGGGAGATCTGCTCGGCGGCTGATTTCGCGACGTCCGCGCGCGAGGCGATCGACGACATCCTCGCCCGTGGCCGCCTGCCGATCCTCGCCGGCGGCACCGGCCTGTACTTCCACGCCCTGCTGCACGGGCTCTCGCCGATGCCCGCCGCCGATGCGGACTTCCGCGCCGCGATCGCCGCCCAGGCGCAGGCACGCGGCTGGCCGGCGCTGCATGCGGAACTGGCGCGCGTCGACCCGGCCGCCGCTGCCCGCATCCAGCCCGGCGATCCGCAGCGCATCCAGCGCGCGCTGGAAGTGTTCCAACTCAGCGGACGCCCGATCAGCGAGTGGCAGCGCGAACGACCGACCGCTCCGCGGCTGCCGGTGCGGGTGCTTAAACTCGTGGTGGCGCCGCGCGACCGTGCGGTGCTGCATGCCCGGATCGAAGCCCGCTTCGACGCCATGCTCGCCGCCGGCTTCCTCGACGAGGTGCGCGCGTTGCGTGCATTGGCGCCGCTGCGCGCGCATCCCGCGCCGCTCGACCTGCCTGCGATCCGCGCGGTCGGCTATCGCCAGGCCTGGGAACACCTGGACGGCATGACCGACGCCGCGCAGTTCCGCGACCGCGCCATCTTCGCCACCCGCCAGCTCGCCAAGCGCCAGCTCACCTGGCTGCGGGGGCAGCTCGACGCGCGCTGGTTCGATCCGGCCCATCAGCGCGCCGAGCTCGACGAGGCCGTCGACCGCTTCCTGGGACGCTGAGTCGAGGCGCAGCGTCCGTCCGGCCTGTCGCCGCGCCCCCGCCGCCGCGGGGCCGACGACAGCGCGGGACAGCCGATTTTCCGCACGCGTGGCCCGCACGCCCCTCCGGTGGAGGTCGACGCTGGCCCCGCCCTTTTCGACCCGCCTGTCGGCTGGACGCCGCCGCCGCGCCGCTTCTGTGACCGGATGCGCCCCCGCGCGCCGCGCGTGGGCGCCGGTTGTGTACCATCGGACGGTCGCCGCCGCCGGGGAAACTGCGGGTCGGGCGATGCGGTCGGGGGAGGCCCCCCGTGGGCGCCGGCCGGACACAACAATAACCAAGCTGGGGAAACACCATGTCCAAGGGACAATCCTTGCAGGATCCTTTCCTGAATGCGCTGCGTCGTGAACGCGTGCCGGTCTCCATCTATCTGGTCAACGGCATCAAGCTCCAGGGCGTGATCGAGTCTTTCGACCAGTTCGTGGTCCTGCTGCGCAACACCGTGAGCCAGATGGTCTACAAGCACGCCATTTCCACCGTGGTGCCGGCGCGCAACGTGCGCGTGGGGCCGGGCGGTGGCGTGGTGCAGGCCGCCGACGGGGTCGAGGAAGCGACGGTCGATCCCGCCTGAGGATGGCACCGGTGCGGGGACGGCACGGTTGAAGTCCGCCCCCGCGGCCACCATGTCCGGGGGCTGAGCCCACCGCCGAGCCCCGATGCCGACCCAACTGTTCGAACGCTCCCGCAAGGGCGAGCACGCGCTGCTGATCCAGCCCCATTCCGGCGGCCCGCCGGACGAGGCCGAGCTGGAGGAATTCGCCGAACTGGCGCGTTCCGCGGGCGCGACCGTCGCCACGCTCGTCACCGCGCGGCTCGACCGGCCCAATCCCGCCACCCTGATCGGCAGCGGCAAGCTCGAAGAGGTCAAGGCCGCCTGCGAGGCCTCCGGCGCCGACCTGGTCCTGGTCAACCACCCGCTGACCCCCGGCCAGGAGCGCAACCTCGAAAAGGCGCTGGAGCGGCGGGTCGTCGACCGGACCGGGCTGATCCTCGACATCTTCGCCCAGCGCGCGCGCAGCGCCGACGGCAAGCTGCAGGTCGAACTGGCCCAGCTCAAGCACATGGCCACGCGCCTGGTCCGCGGCTGGACCCACCTGGAGCGCCAGCGCGGCGGTTCGATCGGCCTGCGGGGACCAGGCGAGACCCAGCTCGAGACCGACCGACGGCTGCTGCAGAAGCGCGTGGACATGCTGCAGAAGCGGCTGGAGAAGGTCGAGGTGCAGCGCACCCAGATGCGGCGCGCACGGGTGCGCAGCGAGATGCCGAGGATCGCGCTGGTCGGCTACACCAACGCCGGCAAGTCGACCCTGTTCAATGCCCTCAGCGGCGCCGACGCGTATGCCGCCGACCAGCTGTTCGCCACGCTGGACCCCACCGTGCGCCGCATCGTGCTGCAGGGCACGCCGGTGGTGCTGGCCGACACCGTCGGCTTCGTACGCGACCTGCCGCACGAACTGGTGGCCGCGTTCCGCTCGACCCTGAGCGAGGCGCGCGAGGCCGACCTGCTGCTGCACGTGATCGACGCCGCCGATCCGCTGCGCGAGGAGCGCATCGGCCAGGTGGACGCGGTGCTGGCCGAGATCGGCGCCGGCGACATCCCGCAATTGCTGGTCTACAACAAGATCGACCGGATCGAGGGCGCGCAGGCCCGCCGCGACGCGCCCGAGCCGGCCGCTGCCGATGCCTCCGGGGCGCCGCTGCCGGGCGGCACCCTGGGCGTGGCCCGCGAACGGGTCTGGATCTCGGCCCGCGACGGCCTCGGCCTGGACCTGCTGCAGGCGGCGCTGGCCGCGCGCGTGGCCCAGCGGCGGGTGGTGGCCGAGATCGACCTGCCGTCGGGCGCCGGCCGCCTGCGCGCGCGCCTGCACGCGCTCGACGCGGTGCGCGGCGAGTCGCAGGACGAGCACGGCTGGCGCCTGCAGGTGGACCTGTCCGAGGCCGATGCCGCGCGCCTGGCCGCGCAGCCGGACGGCGCGGTGCTGCGTCCGCTCTTGCCCGAGGTCGAGGCCGACCCCACCCTGTAAACTAGCCGGCCCGCCGCCCGCGGACCCCGGGCCATGCGCGCGACCGGACGCCCTGCGTCCGCCGCCCATGGACCGCGTTCCGATGCGACGGCCGCTTCGCGCCACCCGGCTGTCCGGGCCGGCGTGCCCCGTCCCGACTGGAGCAGGCATGGCCTGGAACATCCCCGGCAAGAACAACGACGACCGCCCACCCGAGCGCGATCGCCCCGGCAACGATGGCCGCAATCCCTGGCCGCCCAAGCGCCGTCGGGGAGGCAACGGACTGGGCGACATCGGCAACCGCCTGCGCGACCTGTTCGGCGGTGGCGGTGGCGGCGGCAATCCGCTGCGCTGGGTCGCCATCGCCCTGGTGGTGTGGCTGGTGTTCAACTGCTTCACCCTGATCGGCGAACAGCAGCGCGGCGTGGTCCTGCGCTTCGGCGAGGTCGCCCGGATCATGCAGCCCGGCCCGAACTTCAAGCTGCCGTGGCCGGTGGAGCGCGTGGTCAAGGTCGACGCCACCAGCGTGCGCACCTTCAGCAACAGCCTGCCGGTGCTGACCCGCGACGAGAACATCGTGACCATCTCGTTCAACGTGCAGTACCGCGTCAGCGATCCCGAGCTGTTCCTGTTCGGCACCCAGAACGCGACGCGCGTGCTCGAGCAAGTGTCGCAGAGCGCCGTGCGCGAGGTGATCGGCCGCGCCGACCTGGACACGGCACTCAACGCCCGCGGCCCGCTCTCGATCGCCGCCTCCACCGCGCTGCAGGCCTCGCTCGATGCCTACCGCACCGGCCTGGTGGTGACCGAGCTCAACCTGCAGGACGCGCGTCCGCCGGAACAGGTCAAGCCCGCGTTCGACGAGGTCAACAGCGCCCAGCAGACCAACGAGCGCCTGGTCAACGAGGCCCGTGCCTACGCCGCGCGTGTGGTACCCGAGGCCCGCGGCGACGCCCAGCGCGCGCGCACCACCGCCGAGGGCTACAAGACCGCCTCGGTCGCCCGCGCCACCGGTGACGCCGAACGCTTCACCCTGCTGCTCGACGCCTACCGCAACGCGCCCGACGTGACCCGCAAGCGCCTGTGGCTGGAAACCGTGCAGGACGTGCTGGCCGACAACCGCAAGATCATCGGCGGCGACGGCCGCCAGCTGATCTACGTGCCGATGACGCCCCAGTCCGGCAGCGGCCGCCAGGACGCCAGCCAGCCACCGGTGCTGCCGCAGGAGGTGATCACGCCTCCGGTCAGCGCCACGCCCGATTCCAGCCTGCCGCGCCCCACCCGCGGTGAGCGCGCCGAAGGAGGTGCCCGATGAGGCTCAACCTGATCATCCCGATCGCGGTGATCGTGCTGCTGGGCCTGCTCGGCTCGGTCTACGTCGTGCGCGAGGGCCAGACCGCCCTGGTGCTCAACCTCGGCCGCGTCGCGCGCACCGACATCGGTCCCGGGCTGCACTTCAAGGTCCCGCTGATCGAGACAGCGCGGGTGTTCGACCGCCGCTTCTACGCCTCCGAGTTCTCGCCCGAGCGCTACCTCACCTCCGAACGCAAGGACGTGAGCGTGGACTTCGTGGCCATCGGCCTGATCAGCGACGTGGCGGATTTCTACCGCGCCACCGGCGGCGAGATGGAAGTGGCCAACGACCGCCTCGCGCCGATCATCAAGGACTCGATGCGCAACGAGATCAACGCCCGCACCCTGCAGCAGCTGGTCTCGGGCGAGCGCGCCGAGATCATCGCCAGGCAGCTGGAAGGGGTGAACGAGGCTGCGGCCACGCTCGGCATGCGCGTGATCGACATCCGCCTCAAGCAGATCGACCTGCCCACCGACAGCGACGTCATCGCCCAGGTCTACGACCGCATGCGCGCCGAACGCCGCCAGGTGGCCAGCCGCCTGCGCGCCGAGGGCGAGGAGCAGGCCCGGATCATCCGCGCCCAGGCCGACCGCGAGCGCACCGTGCTGGTGGCCGAGGCCGAGCGCGACGCGCAGAAGCTGCGAGGCGAGGGCGATGCCGAAGCCACCCGCATCTACGGCGAAGCCGCGCAGCGCGACCCCGCGTTCTACGCCTTCCAGCGCAGCCTCGAGGCCTACCGCGCCTCGTTCGCCGACGGCAACGGCGTGATCGTGCTCGAGCGCGACGACCCGTTCCTGCAGTACCTGCGCAGCGACCGCTGAGCCGGTGGCTCCCCACCATCCCGCCGCCGGGCTGTTGCCTTCCCCCGTCTGAGCGGGGGAAGGTGCCCAGGGCGGATGGGGCCTGTCAGATCGCAACGTCCCTCCCGCCGAGCTGTTGCTTCCCTAGCTTGACGGGGCATCGGTCCCTTCACGGGGTGGAAGGTGCCGAAGGCGGATGGAGGTTGCCAGGTCGCAACGCCCCGCCGGATCGGCATCGCCTGCATCGGACGCCTGCGGCCCCCGAGATCTCCCCCGAGATACCCCTTCCATCCCCAAGCGCGCGTGCGCGTCAGGAACTCCGCCATGCACGACCTCTGGGCCGCCCTCTGTCTCGTCGCCGTGCTGGAAGGCCTGATCCTGTTCGTCGCCCCGGGCGGCTGGAAGCGCGCCGCCGCCCAGCTGCTGGCGATGCCCGATCCCCAGCTTCGCCGCTTCGGTGCCGTGTTCCTCGCGCTTGGTCTGATCGCCCTGTACTTCGTGCGCGGCGGATAGCCACCCGCCGGTCGTTCCCCGCCGCTCAGGGCCTACGGGAAGCAGTGCCGCAGGCCGGGGAGCGCTCGACGGTGTGCAGTGCCGGGCCGTCACGCCGCCGTAGCGCATCGGTGCGTGCCCCCCTCAACTGGCCCCCGCCCCCCAAAACCCGGATAATGCGCAAAAGCCGGATGGGCCGATTTCCTCGAGAGACGGTCCCCGGCTTTTTCCTTGTGCGGGTGTCGCGTTGATGCGCCGAAGGGCGCGAGAACCGGCCCGGTCACCAGGTGCTGCCGCGGCGGATGCCGCGCATCCATGCGAATCCAGGAGTGCGGTAATGGGTCAGTCAGTCGTAGTGTTGGGTGCCCAGTGGGGCGACGAAGGCAAGGGCAAGATCGTCGACCTGCTGACCGAGGAGATCGGCGCGGTCGTGCGCTTCCAGGGCGGCCACAACGCCGGCCACACCCTGGTCATCGGCGGCAAGAAGACCGTGCTGCACCTGATCCCCTCGGGCATCCTGCGCGCCGACGCGCTGTGCCTGATCGGCAACGGCGTGGTGCTCAGCCCGGCCGCGCTGCGCAAGGAGATCGACGAGCTCGAGGCCAACGGGGTGGAGGTGCGTTCGCGCCTCAAGATCTCCCCGGCCACGCCGCTGATCATGCCGTACCACATCGCGCTCGACCAGGCGCGCGAGAAGGCCGCCGGCGGCAAGGCCATCGGCACCACCGGCCGCGGCATCGGCCCGGCCTACGAAGACAAGGTGGCGCGCCGCGGCGTGCGCGTGGCCGACCTGCATTACCCCGACCAGCTGGCCGAACTGCTGCGCACCGCGCTCGACTACCACAACTTCGTGTTGACCAAATACCTCAACGCCGAAGCCGTCGACTTCCAGAAGATGCTCGACGAGGCGCTGGAATTCGGCGACTACGTGCAGCCGATGAAGTCCGACGTGGCCGGCATCCTCCACGACCTGCGCAAGCAGGGCAAGAAGGTGCTGTTCGAAGGCGCGCAGGGCTCGCTGCTCGACATCGACCACGGCACCTATCCCTACGTCACCAGCTCCAACACCACCGTCGGCGGCGCGCTCGCCGGCACCGGCGTGGGCGCGGACGCGATCGACTACGTGCTGGGCATCTGCAAGGCCTACGCCACCCGCGTGGGCGGCGGCCCGTTCCCGACCGAGCTCGACGACGAAGTGGGCGAGGCGATCCGCAGCAAGGGCCAGGAATTCGGCGCCACCACCGGCCGCCCGCGCCGCTGCGGCTGGATCGACATCGTCGCGCTCAAGCGCGCCGTGGCCATCAACGGCATCAGCGGCCTGTGCATCACCAAGCTCGACGTGCTCGACGGCATGGAGTCGCTGAAGATGTGCATCGCCTACGAATACCGCGGCAAGCGCACCGAGTACGCCCCGCTCGACGCCCAGGGCTGGGACGAGTGCACGCCCGTGTACCTCGAATTCCCCGGCTGGGAAGAGAACACCCACGGCATCACCGACTGGGACAAGCTGCCCCCCGCCGCCCGCGCCTACCTGCGCGCGCTGGAGGAACTGGCCGGCTGCCCGCTGGCGATCGTGAGCACCGGTCCGGACCGCGACCACACCATCGTGCTGCAGGATCCGTTCGCCTGATCGCGCGCCTGCGCGCGCTGCGCGCGCAGGTGGCCGCCGCCGCGCTGGCGGCGGCCAGCGCGGCCCTGCCTGCGTTCGCGCAGGCGCTGGAAGTCCCGGTGGTCGAGATCCCAGCGATCCCGGCCCAGGCGACCTCCGCACAGGGCTTCGTGCCCGACGGCTGGCGGCTCGAGCATGCCGTCGCCGGGCGCCTGGACGACAACGCGCAGCCCGACCTGTTGCTCCTGCTCCGCATGGAAGACCCGGCCAACGTCGTCGCGCACGATGGCCTGGGCGTCTCGCCGTTCGACACCAACCCGCGAATGCTGGTGTTCGCGCTCGCCGACGCCGCCGGCGGCTACCGTCGCGCGCTGGTGGACCACGCGCTGATCCCGCGCGCGGAATCGCCGGTGCTGGACGACGTGCTGCAGGACGATCCCGCCAACGCACTGCGCATCGCCGACAGCCGCGCGGTCTCGATCACCCTGCACAGCTGGGCCAGCGCGGGCAGCTGGTCCACGCACGAGCGCACGTTCACCGTCCGCTGGCAGGACGGATGCTTCCGCCTGATCGGCTTCGACCGCGCCGGCCTGCATCGCGGCTCGGGCGAGACCGATGCCATGAGCGTGAACTACCTCACCGGCCGCGCCTGGACGCGCAGCGGCAGCATCGAGGACGACGCGCCGGGCCCGACGCAGCCCATGCGCCTGCGGGACCGTACGCCGGTCTGCCTGGACGCCATCGGCGACGGCTTCGCGTTCGAACCCGCGCTCGCGCCCTGACGCGCGACGCGCTCCGCCGCGAATGGGGCCACGGCGCAGCGTCACGACCGCCGGGTTTGCCTCGCGCCCGGGCGCAGGTATGCTGGAGCCCAGCCTTGCGACGGAACGCATGACGATGACGCGATGGAACCGCCCCGATGGCTTCGGCATCCGCCGCCTCCGGCCCGTACTGGCGGCCGCGATGCTCACCCTCGCCACCGCCGCCTGCGCCCATTCCACGCCCGCACCCGCTTCCACGACGGCACAGGAGGCCGAGGCCATGGATGCGCCTGAATCACGCCCCGGGGACAGGTTGAGCTACTCCCCCGAAGAGATCGGGCAGCGCTTCCTGAAACTCATCGGGAGCTTGGAGTCGCGCGAACAGCTCACCCTGGAGCGTATCAACGAGGTGATGGGGGTCCGCATCGTCCCCAAGTCCGAAGGGACGCGGGGAGGCGTCTCCAGCGATGATCTGGGCGGCGGATGGCGCTATGTCGTCAGCTACATACCCGGATCATCGGCCAACGCCCGGGGGATCGACCTGTCCTTCGTCAATGAGCATGAGCGCTGGGCCGGCATGGCGGGGGTGTGCAGGCTCGACTTCGATGCCTACCACAAAGCCTTGCTGTCGATGGGGTACCGCGACGCCCCGGTTCCCGGTGAGATCGGTGAGCTGCGTTCGGTGCGCTATTACAAGGGCGATATCACCCTCTCGATCATTCCAAGACTCGAGAACGGAAATTCCGGCCGCCTTTGCGTGGAATCCATCGGAACACTGAGCTGACACAGGAGGCCAAGGATGGCCGTGCCGAATCCACATCTCAAAGCAGTCTTCAGGCAATCACGTGCGCAGGGCGGCCTCACCTCTGCTCAGGACATTCACTTGCGCGCGGCAGTGATGGCCGACTCGGATCGTCTGGACCTTCTCAATGGGCTGGCCGCTTCCGGACGACTTCGAAGTTTCGCAGTCGACTCGAACAATGGAACGCTCATTGGCAGTTACGACAAGCGCGCTGGCTTGATCGAACTGCCTGCCGCCAGCTTTCGCGATCGTGATCTCGATACAGTGGTGGGTGTCCAGGCACTCATCGCCGATTTCGCGCGCAAGGCGTGGCAGGATACGGCGGGGCAGCGCCATGTCGTGACGCAAGACATGGTCGACAACCTCCAGGCAACCTTCAACGGTTCGCCTGCGCTTGCAGCGCAGATCAAGTCCGCCGTCGCACAGTCGCATGTGCAGCACTTCAGCCTGCTGGGAAACGGCATGGCCGCCGGAGCCACCTATGACGGAAGCACGGCCGACGGCACTCCCAAGGGCATCAATCTCCCGCCGGCGGCGTTGCAGAGCCGCACACCCGGTAATCCCGGCGGCACGTACAACGCTCACGACCTCACCTTCGTGCTGGGCCATGAGATCCAGCATGGTTTCAACAATGCGGCGAAAAGCCAGGCGACGCTGACATTCCTGGATCAGGTGCGTCGACAGGCGATCGAGCGCAGCGCGATCCATGATTACACCGATGAGCTCCGCGCATACATCGGAGCTGGCCGGGCGGACGAAGCCAAGGCGGAGATCGCGGGCTGGAATGCATTGCTGGACAGGCAAAGGCAGGCACGTCCTCATGACGACGGGCTCGCGCTGATGCTCGACACCCGTAATGATCGCGTGCTGGATTTCATCCGACGCAATCCGTCCGATCCTTCGAAAGCGATCATCAACCCCGGCCTCACCTTCAACCCCGACGGCAGCCTGAGCGCGACACCCGCCAACATCGCCGCCATGGGTCGGCACTACTTCGACCGGCCCTCCCACCTGTACGCCCAGGCCGGCCAGCGTCCGGTAGCACTCGGCGAAGGGCGGCCCACGCCGACCGCGGACTACACCAACTACTACGGCACCTGGGCCCTGGAGCGGATCGTCGCTGCCGAGGATCGCGCCAACGTGCGCATCCAGGGCGCAAGGCCGCACATCGCGATCGACATGGCCGGCCTCGGCCTGAAGGAAGACCTGATCGAACGCGAAGGGCTGGACCTCGGCGCGAACCGGTCGCCGCGCCCGTACCTCGATACCAGCCGCGCGCCGACGATGCAGGGCCGGTTCCACCACACCCAGGACGGCAGCATGGGCCACGACCACCGTCACGTGCCGGTCGCCGATCAGGCGCGCATCGGTGCCAGCGGCGACTGCGTCGTGGATGCCTGGATCGATGCGCTGCAGGCGCGCGATGACGCTGCAGCGCGGGCCGTGCAGCGGGCCTTCCTGCGCTCCGAAGCAGGCCAGCAGCTGTGGCCGGGCGGCCTTGACGGGGCACCCCACCGCGCGCAGGAAGCCGAAGCGCGTCCGCCACTGCATCCGTCGCGGGCTGCGGAATGGTCACCGGACGAACCTGCCACGCAGGCGCGCCACGTCATGGCGGAGTTCGCGCAACCCGCCCCGCAGGGACCGCAACACGCGATGGAACGCTAGACGGAGCAGGGGCCATGAACGACACCGACGTCATCCGCCGGCTGATGCTGGCGGTGGAACGGCTCGAGCGAGTCGCCGACCATCAGGCCACGCAGGCGCAACACGCGGCCGAGCGCGCGCAGCACGCGCAGGCGGCCGCTGGCGACCTCGCCGCCATCCGCAGCGCCGAAGAAGCGCAGTTCCGCCACGCCATGGCGCGCCTGTTCCAGGACCACCAGGCCCGCACCGAACTCGCCCTGCGCCCAGCCGTGCGCCGCGCCTGGCAGTGGCTGGCGGCCATCAGCGTCGGCCTCGCGCTGCTGGTGTTCGGCTTCCTGCTGCTGCTCGGCCACGAGTACACGCGGCTGCAGGACGCGCGCGCCCGCGCCGACGCCGCCGAGGTGTCGGCCGAAGTGCAGCGCGCCGCCCAGCAGGTCGAGATCACCTCCTGCGGCGGCCGCCCCTGCATCCGTCTCGACGCCAACGCCCCGGTCTGGAAGAGCGGCGACCGCGAATACGTGCTGGTGGAAGACACGGGTGACTAGCCATGGGGATCGGCACGCAGATCCACGGTCGGAGCCGTCCCGGTCATCCGTGATCGGGGCTGGACCGGGCCCGTGCGGAACACTTGCGGGCCAGCAGGGACACAGGCACACTCTTGGCAATGTTTGCCATAGGAGCCCGCCGTGGCCACCATGAACATCTCACTGCCGGACGAACTCAAAGCGTTCGTGGACGAGCAAGTTGCCGCACACGCCTACGGCTCCAGCAGCGAGTACCTTCGCGAACTGATCCGCAAGCAGCGCGACGTCGAGGCGCTTCGCGGCATGCTGCTCGAGGGCCCCGACTCGGGGCCTGCCGAACCGGCCACCGCACAGACCTTCGAGAGGATGCGCGCGGCGTTGCGGAAGCCCGCTGCGAAGTGAAACCGCTGATATGGCGCCGGGCCGCACGACGCGACGTAGCCGATGCCGCCGCCTGGTATGTCGAGACTGCCGATCTACGCACAGGCGACCGCTTCCTCGATGCGGTCGAGACCGCCCTGGCGTACCTGGGCAGGCATCCCGCCGCAGGTTCACCGCGATATGCGGGGCCGCTGCGAATCGATGGTCTCCGCTGCTGGCCGGTGAAGAATTTCCCCTACCTGGTCTTCTACGTCGAACGCGACGCGCACCTGGATGTTTGGCGTGTCCTGCACGCGCATCGCGATATTCCCGCCTGGATGGATCCAACTCCCCGGTGAACCCCTATCCGTGTCCGGCACCTTCCCCCGCCCAGCGGGGGAAGGGAAAGCTCAGCATCCGGGACCGGGGATCCGAAAGTCGCAAGGCTCAAGCCGCCCTCCGCAACCGCACCCCCGGAAAATCCACCGGCACCCCCAGCGCCACGTTCACGTAGTTGGTGAACAGGCTCAGCGCCACATGCGCCAGCAGCTCGACGATCTCGCCGTCGTCGAACCCCGCTGCCCGCAACGCCTCCACCTCGTCCGCCTCCACCTGCCCACGCCGCTCCACCACCGCCAGCGCGAAGCGCAGCGCCGCGGCCGTCTTCGGGTCGCTCGAACGCCCTTCCTGCGCCTCGCTCATCTCCTGCGCACTCGCGCCGGCCTTGCGGCCCAGGGCGGTGTGCGCGGCCAGGCAGTACTCGCAGGCGTTGCGGTCGGCAATCGCCACCGCCACCTGCTCGCCCAGCCGCGCGGGCAGCACGCCGCCGGCCAGCGCGCCGAACGCGCCCCACATCGCGCGCAGCGCGGCGGGGGAGTTGGCCACCGCGCGGAACATGTTCGGCGTAGCACCGAAGGCGGCGTGGATCTCGGACAGCAGGGCCCGGCGGTCGGGGGTGGTGGCGGCCGGGTCGATCAGGGGAATGCGGGACATGGTGGGCTCCTTGGCCTCGATGCCGCCGGAGTGGCGGCTGCGGCTAGACTAGGCGCCCGCTCTGGACGCAAGGCGCCGATTCGTCCATGAAACCTGCCGATTCGTCCAAGCCCGAGGCCCCCGAACCCGCCCCGGTCGACCGCCTCGCCCCCATCCTCGACCGCTTCCACGTCCGCGCCGAGCTGTTCCACACCGGCCCGCTGTGCGGCCTGCACGTGTTCGACGCCGTGCCCGGGCGCGCCTTCCTGCACGTGCTGCGCCGGGGCACGATGGACGTCGAACACCAGGGCGACCACGGCCTGGTGCGCACCGCACTCGCCGAGCCCACCCTGCTGCTGTTCCCGCGCCCGGTGCACCACGTGTTCCGCAACGCCCCGGTGGACGGCCCGGACTTCACCTGCGCCACGCTCGATTTCGACGGCGGCGAGCGCAACCCCATCGTGCAGTCGCTGCCCGCCATGCTGGCCGTGCCGCTGACCGCGGTGGAGGGCCTGGGCCCCACGCTCGACCTGCTGTTCGCCGAAGCCGACCGCGTGCGCTGCGGCTCGCGCCTGCTCGCCGGCCGCCTGTTCGAGGTGCTGCTGGTGCAGGTGCTGCGCTGGGCGCTGGACAATCCTGCCGAGTCCGGCGTGCACCACGGCACGCTCGCCGGCCTGTCGCACCCGCAGCTGGCGAAGGCGCTCAACGCCCTGCACGCGCGCCCCGGCGAGCCCTGGCCGCTCGAACGCCTGGCCGCGCAGGCCGGCAAGTCGCGTAGCGCCTTCGCCGCCGCGTTCAAGCACGCCGTGGGCACCACGCCCGCTGCCTACGTGCTCGACTGGCGCCTGGGCCTGGCCGCCACCCGCCTGCGCGAGGGCAGGGCGGTGAAGCAGGTGGCGCACGAGCTGGGGTTCGCGGGGGCGGGGGCGTTGTCGAAGGCGTTTCGGAGGCGGTATGGGGTGTCGCTGGTGGGGTGGCGGCGTGTTGCTGCGGGTCGCAAATGACCGCGTGTCGAAGGGCGTGTCGCGAACAACCGTCGATCACTTCGTTGAGTTGCCCTATTCTTTGTGAGTTCTTCAAGGGGATATCAGCGTGCTAGGTCTAACTTTGCGTGAAGAGTTTCGAGGCAAGCGCCTCAAAGGCACAGCTATTGAGCTGTCCAACGACCAGCACACGGGCGCTACCCAGATCGCGGCCCAGCAGTTCCTGGAGATCACCTATCCCACGCACGACCTGCTGAAGGGCATCGAGGCGGTCGGCCCCAGCCAAGGCCGCCCTGTGGTTGTGATTGGCGAACGCGGCCTCGGCAAATCGCACTTGATGGCCGCGCTCTACCATGCGGTCACGGACCCCACCTCGACTGGCGCGTGGCTCAATGCTTGGGCCGCCACGCTAGCCGCGCCCAGCATCGGCAAGATCGCGCTGCGCGAAGGGATGCACGTCATCGGTGAAAGCCTGCATCGCCATCGCTACAAGTTCTTGTGGGACGTGCTGTTCGAGAACCATCCGCACGGCACCTTTATCAAAGGCAAATGGGACGGCCAAGGCGCGTCCAAGACAGAAATCCCGTCCGACAAGCTCATCATCGAACTGCTTGAGAACAAGCCGACGATGCTGCTGCTGGACGAGTTCCAGACTTGGTACGACGGCCTCACCAACTCCAAGCAGTATCCGTGGAGAAACTGGGCATTCACCTTCATCCAGATTCTTTCGGAGATCGCCAAAGAGCGCCCCGACCTGTTGGTGCTGGTGATCTCGGTGCGCAACGGCGGCAGCGACGCCTATCAGCAGGTACATCGCGTCAACCCGGTCGCCATCGACTTCAAGGCGGGCGGCAGCGCCGAGCGCATCCAGCAGGATCGCCGCCGGATGCTGCTGCATCGCCTGTTCGACAACCGCTTACAGATCGCCAGCGGCACTATCGAATCGCTTGTCGCGCAGCACGTCGCCGAATCCTTCCGTCTGCTCGACGTGCCGCCCGCCGAGCAGGAGCGTAAGCGCCGCGAATTCACCGAATCGTGGCCTTACGCACCCCACCTGCTGCGCCTGCTCGAAGAACAGGTGCTGATCGCCACGGACGCGCAAGAAACCCGCGACCTGATCCGCATCCTCGCCAACATCTACAAGAGCCGTGGCGACGCCGTGCCGGTGCTCACCGCCGCCGACTTCCGGCTGGATGACGATGCCTCCGGCATCGGCGCGCTGCTGGAGGCCGTCGCCAATCAGCACCACCGCACGCTGCGCGAGAAGGCGCAGCAGAACATCATCTCCGTGCAGGAAGCGCGGCACGATCACGCCAGCATTGCGCCGCACCTGCAGGAAATCATCGGCGCGCTGTGGCTGCGCTCGATTGCCGTGGGCAACCTTGCCGGTGCCGAGCCGTCCATCCTGCAACTGGACATCACCCGCGACAAGCCGGTGGACGACAACGCTTTCCAGGTCGAGCTGGCGACCGTCGTCGAGAACAGCTTCAACATCCATCAGGAAGGCACCAAGCTGCTGTTCCGCGAGGAAGAGAACCCGCGCGCCAAGCTCATGGCCTATGCGCGCAACGACAAACTATTCACCGACGGCGCGGATCAGGCGCAGCTCGCCAAACAGATGCGATACGTCATAGGCGGCAGCGACGAGGTCGCCAAGAATTTTCGTGTGATAGCTCTGCCCAAGTCATGGGCCACCGATCCGTGGACATTGCTCGACGAAGCCGAGCAGCCCGACAATTGGGACGACCGCCTACCCATCCTCATGTTGCCCGAGGAGCCTGACAAGCTGGAAGTCACGCTGGGCCGCTGGCTCAAAGACCAGTTGCAGAAGCGTCGCAACACCGTTCGCTTCCTGTTACCGCGCGCGGGCAGCACCAACGCCTTTCTGGATCGCGATCTGCTCATCCTCGCCCGCGCCGAGATGAAGGCGCAGGAATGGAGCAGCCAGAGCCCCGAGTACAAGAAGCTGCACAAGGAATTCGAGAACACCCTGCGCGACAACTTGAAGAAGCGCTTCGACCGCTTCGCCGTGCTGCAACGCTGGAACTTCGCCGATCCGGCGCAATGCAGGTTCAGTGTCGAGCGCCTCGACAAGCAGGGGTCGCAGATTCCCGAGGCCATCGAAGAGGCGCTGACCAGCGATCTGTTCGTGCCCGAGGATCTCGAGGATCTGGTGCTTGAATCCGCCACCAACAGCGACTCCGTCGGCAAGCTGCTGCGCGAGCTCCAGGAACCGCGCCCCGCCGGCCAGGACTGCATCCCCTGGCTGGGCGAAACGGCGATGAAGGAACGCCTGCTGCGACTGTGCGGCAAGGGCAAGGTCGCCATCAACGTGCGCGGCATGGAGTATCTGCAAACCCATCCGGCCGAGGACGAGGACAGTGCGTGGCGGCGCTTGCGCCCCAAGCTTTCGCTCACGGGCCGCCACCTCGATGAGGTGTTCTTGATGCTGCCTTCCGCGGTGCCCGCGACCGGTGGCTCCACTCCGCCCGCCCCGTCGCCGGGGGGTGTCCCGCCGGGTGGTGGCGCTGCGCCCACGCCACGCGTGGCCGAACCCACACCAGACGGTTCTTCCGCTCCCACGCCAGCGCCCACGCCGGGCGGCATCTTCAGCGGTGAAACAGCCACCAAGCCGCGCACGCCGCTGTCGAATCCGGCCACGTCGCCGCTCAACCTCATCGGCAAGATCGAAGGTTGGGACATCGGCCCCGCCACAAAGGTAACCGAAGTTTCTATCAAGGTCTCCGCCGCCACCGGCGCGCAGCTCAAAGAACTGCTCAAGAAGCTGCCCGAAGGCATGAGCTTCCAGCTGAACCTTGAGAGGGAGGACGACTGATGGCCTTGGACGCCAGTGCACTACAGGCCCTGGCGCAGGGCTCAGACACCGACGCTTGGCGCGTTATCGTCGACCACGCGGTCGGGATCGCCACCAAGCCGCTGGCCGCAGGCAACGCGCCCAGCGAGGTCGTCCGGCGCGACCGCGAAATCGGCGAGCTGGATTTGTTCCTCTCCTCAAGCGGCTGGGATCTGTGGCAGGCATTCGGCGGCAGCGTGGAGCGCACCTCCGATCGCCTGCTGCGCTGGTGGGCCGAACCCTACAGCGCCAAGGCGGTGCTCATCCTCGACGGCCTCTCGCTACGTGAACTGCCTTGGCTGTTGCAGGGCGCGGAGGAGCGCGGCTTCGTCACGCATGGGGTCGCGGCCTGCGCCTCCGAACTGCCCGGCGAAACGGATGAGTTCGCCCGTGCGCTCGGCTTCGCCAGCCGCAGCAAGCTGCAGAACAACGGCGGCGGCCTTGCGCACAAGCTGCAAGCCGCCACGACCGAGTCGGTGGATTTGCCGTGGAAGGACTGCGCGGCCCTGGTCGGCAGCGCACCGCACCAGATTTTCTGGCACCACTGGCCCGACGCCAAGCTGCACGACATTGCGGGTCAGGGCCAAGGGCTGGAGCCACTGACAAGGGCCGTGGCTGAGCAACTGACGAGCGACGACTTCTGGGCCTTCGTCGAACGTCTGGCCACCGGGCGGCGGCTGGTCATCACCTCCGACCACGGCTACGCGGCCACCGGCTACTTCCCCGATGCCGATGGCGAAGTCGCAGCCTACCTCAAGCAGGCCTTCTCCAGTGGGCGCAACAGATCAGGCACCGGCGACACCGGCCCCTTCGTGCCGCCCGTGGCCTTGCAGATCACCAGCCCGCACGGCGCGCACCTGTTGGCCCTGGGCCGCAGGAAGTGGCGCAGCCAAGGCGGATACCCCACGCTCACTCATGGTGGCCTGTCGCTGCTGGAGGTGTTGTCGCCATTCGTCGAGTTGACTAAGACATGACTACAAAGAAAGTGAGGGCCCCCTGGAGCAACCCTAGCGATGCTCCCGTCATCGAGCAGTCGATCCATGACTACATCGTCTCCATCTTCAGGATGTCGCCACGCGACAGGGGTGTCGAGATCATTCCGATCTCTCCGGGCGCAGAAGCCAAGCGGGGTTGGGACGCAGCTGTCAAGCAGGTGGTACCGCTATTCTTTCAGTACAAATTGCCAGACTTCACTTCGAGACCACAAAGCACACAGGCTGCAGCACACGCTCGGCGGCAAGAATGGAAATTCAATGATGCCGATGGTCTTTTCCACTTCAGGTTACGTGCCAAAGCTGCCAACGAACCTCGATCACAGCATGAGTTATTGGTCGATCTGCAAGACCAAGGAGCGCGGGTCTTCTATGTTTCGCCTTCGTTTATTGATTTTAAGCGGCTTCGCTTTGGCGGTGAACTAATCAACGAATCTCCGTGGGTATCGTCGCACATAAGCCTTTTGGGCTGGAGCATTCTTGAAAGGGTAGATGTCCCTGTTTTCAGGGATCTCATTTGCATTCCTCCGCATCAAAATGTGGATGGCAAGCCTGAGGATCATCAGTTCTATTTCAACCGACATCACGAAGTCAGCCTGCATAGTGAAGCCGCGCAGGTTGAAGCGTTGAATCTCCGCGAGCTATTAGTTGACCAAATAGGGCTAGTTCGCCAACAGGTCGGGGTTGTCAGTCGGGAAAATTACGAAGGCTTCGTTGCCGGAGTCATCGTAGCTTTAGCCGGTGAATCGATAAATCCAGAGTCGCGCAGCACAGTGCGCAGGTTTTTTGAAGCGCACTTGGATAACGTTCCGGCGGAGGACACGAACCAAATGATGCGCAGTATGCGAGCGCTGGCGCGAACAGTTAAGAAATTATCAGGCATTGAGATGATGCTCACTATTGATAGAACGACCTAATGGCCACCAAGAAGCAACGACTAGCACAAGAGGTCGCCAAGGCAGTTGGCGCAGGCAAGACCGTCGCACTGGAAGCCGTGGATTTCAACGACCCGAATCGCCCCAAGACTTGTCTGGAGGTGGACTTCCCGATCCTGCCCGTCAATCAGGTGGCGATCATCGAGGGTAACGCGGGCAAGCCGATCTACCAGATGTCCAAGTGGTGGGCGCGGCGGCGTTCCAGCGTGTTCCGCTCGATGCTGATTGCCGCGGCCACCAAAGCGCCCGACGACCCTTCGCACGCGGCCAAGCTGGTGTGGGACAACTACTACGCCAACCACCAGAAGCGCGGCGCGTTCAAGCACCTGAAGGTGGCAGATATCTTCATGGGCGGCGGCACCACGCTCGTGGAAGGCTCTCGTCTGGGCATGCAGATGGTCGGCAATGACCTCAACCCGGTCGCGTGGTTCGTGGTCAAGCAGGAGCTGGCGAATGTCGATCTGGAGGAAGTAGAGAAGCTGCTCGCCGACATCGAGGCCGAGGTCAAGCCGCAGATCATGCCGTACTACTATTGCGGTGGCCCGCAAGGTGAAAGAGGCACGTGGACGCATCTGCCCACGCGCAAGGCGATGCCCGCCGACTTCGACCCGCTCGCCATTCCACGCAACGTGCGCAAGGACTATAGCTATGCGGGCCCGGAGATCATTTACACCTTCTGGGCCAAGCACGGGCCGTGTCAGGTGACGGGTTGCGGCCACCGCACGCCGATCATGACCAGCCCGGTGATGGCGGTAAAGACGCTTACCGTCAAG
The DNA here is from genome assembly GCF_029887935.1 of Luteimonas kalidii. GTDB lineage: Bacteria > Pseudomonadota > Gammaproteobacteria > Xanthomonadales > Xanthomonadaceae > Luteimonas > Luteimonas kalidii. The sequence goes on from NZ_JARXRO010000018.1 coordinate 422,745, forward strand.
CATTGGGAACACAGCTGCGGCAAATGCGGCGAACCCTTCGATGTTGAGGAAGAAGCCGCGCGCATGGCCCCCGACGCGCCGTTCTACGTTGCGCCGAGCGAGCCTGCGTACTCCGTGCTCGACCGCAAGAAGGGCGTGATCTGCCCGCACTGCGGCCACACCGCGATGGTGAATCTGGGCAAGGGCAAGAACAAGAAGGTGGAACTGAGCCTGCTGGTGCATCCGCAATGGCTGGCGGGCGAAGCCAAGCAGAATGCTAGCGGCCAGCCCTACGGGGGCTCGGCGCAGGACGACGTGGCGGCAACGACGCGGTGGGACGCAGCGCGCGCCGAGAGGATTCGACTCGTGGAAGTTCGCGGCGCTTTGCCGGATGAAGTCACCGACCCGGAAACGGGCATTACGTTCGCGTCCGAGAAAGGCACGGTGCCGAAGAAGTCGCACTACACATGCTCGGCCTGCGGCACGGTGCAGGATGTGCTTACAACCATCAGGGCCACGGGCAAGACTGGGCCTATGGCCGCTTATGCGGTGCTTTGTTACGCGCCAAAGCGTGATGCGGCGGGCAAGCCTTATGGGGGGCGCTTCTTCGCTACCCATGACGCAGTACATGCGCGGCAATACGACACCGCAATCGCGGAATGGGATGCACGCAAGGACACAGACCTGAAGGACTACTGGCCGCGCTCCGAAGTACCGTTCGGTTTCATGACTTCCATGAATAACGGCGGCATTCCGAATCACGGTTATACGCACTGGTGGACGATGTTCAGTGCCAAGCAATTGTTGATTGTCGCTCAGATACTGAAAGCCATTGTGACTCTTGGGCAATACGACGTATCTGTTCGTGAATACGTGCTCGCAGTGTTTCAAAACTACGTCCGCTATCAGAACAGCTTCTGCTTCTGGCATGTCGGAAAGGATCACATTGTTCCGCACATGAGTAACAACAACTACCACCCCAAAAGCACGATTGTTGAAAACTCCGTCTTTCCGCCGACCGGCATGGGCAACTGGCACTCTTGTACGGAACCATTGTTTGAGGCTGCCAAATGGAGAGGGAGCCCTTGGGATACGGTTAGCATCGCAAATCTAGCTAGAGTCAATCCGGCCCTGGCGGATAATTTCTCCTCAAAGGGAGACAAAGCTTTTCCAGGCGATCCTGTGATAGGCGCGACGACACACTGTAGCTCGTCCACTGAGCTCGCGTACGCCCCTACAGCCAGCCTTGATATGGTCATTACCGACCCGCCTTTCGGCGGCCTTCTGCATTACTCAGAGCTTTCAGATTTCTTCTACGTTTGGTTGCGCCTCGCGCTTAAGGACAAGTATCCAGACCAGTTCACCGCGGACCACACACCCAAGGCTCTGGAGGCGGTAGCCAACCGCGCGCGCGAGCCGGAAGATCCGGATGGCTTCTACCAGCGCCTGCTCACACAGTGCTGGCGCGAGGCGCATCGAGCGCTCAAACCTGGCGGCATCCTCGCTTTTACCTTTCATCACAGCGCGGACGAGCCGTGGGTGGCGGTACTGGAATCGCTGTTCGACGCGGGCTACTACCTCGAGGCGACGTATCCTATCCGCTCCGATGAGACCAAGGGCGAAGGCTCGAAGCCGGGAACGTTTGGCTCACAGACAATCGAGTACGACATCATCCATGTCTGTCGCAAACGCACCGAAGAACCCAAGCCGGTAAGCTGGGGCCGCATGCGCCGCGAAGTGATGGCCGACGTGCGTCAGCTGCAGTCCATGTTGGAGAATCACGCGAAAGATGGGTTACCCGCCGCCGACATCCAGGTGATCCGACGCGGCAAGGCGCTGGAATACTTTTCGCGCCACTACGGCAGGGTCTATGTCGATGAGGGCCGCCCCATCTCCGTACGCGATGCCCTGATTGGTATCAACCAGCTCATCGACGAGGACGCCGACAAGGGCAAGGAAGCGCCACCGGTCAACGCTGAGCCGATCTCGCGGCAGTTCCTTCGCACCTTCGGCCATGCCGCCGAACTGAAACGCGACCAGTTGCAGAAGTTTCTCAAAGGCTCGATCACCACGCCGGACGAGTTCGTGCAGCGTGGCTGGTGCGCGGAGAAGAGCAAGGTCTTCACACGCACAGATGCGCTGGATTTCGCACGCGAGTGGTCAGGCAAGCACCGCCGCCGCCTCACGTCCGATCTGGATCAGGCGCTGGTGCTGATCGGCGCGTGCGTCGACGGCAGCGGCATCAATGCCTCGGACACGCTGAAGAACGACAACTTCAGACCCCACGTCGCGCTGAAGCCCTTACTGGAATGGCTGCACCGCAACGGCCCGGATCAGACCACCCGCAACGGCGCGTCACGGGCGGTGTCGATCTACAACGCATGGCACGCCAGCCAGGCACCCCAGCCCGCGCAGGCTTCCTTGTTCGATGACGAGGGGGAGTACGAGCGATGAGACAACTGCGCGACACGGTGTGGCAACGGCGCGGCACCAGTTGGGTGTGGGACGAAGAAGCGCGTAACCAGATCTGCGCGGCCAGTGAGGTGTGGAGCTTGCGTCAGTTCCTGCGCGCGAAAGGAAACTGGCCGGGCGATCTGCCGAGCAATGGCGGCAAGACGCTGGTGGTGGCCGGGCTGGATGGCAGCCTCGATCTGCTGACGCCGACGGATGCCGAAGCGTGGCTGGGCGATGCCATCAAGCCCGCCATCCTGTCCTTCCAGGACGATTGGGGAAGCGACGGCGCGCTGGTGTTTTGGCTGCCCGGTAGTCACAACCGCATCAAGGCGCGCCCGGCCACCGATGAGGTGGCCTGGCTTTGTCACGCACCCCACGGGCATCAGATCGACCTCGGTCGCATCTTGTGGGGCCAAGCCAACGAGTACCCCCAGGAAATATTGCTGCGGGACGGCGGCAAGCCCGCTGGTCTGTTCCACCTGCGGATTACATGAGGGCGGCTGAGTGACGGCAGAGATTGAGTTTCAGCCCGGCGAACGCATCAATCACCACGAGTACGGACAGGGTGTCGTTGTCGATCCGGCGCGTGACGGCTATCTGCGTGCGTTCTTTGGCGTCGGCGAGCGCCGGGTGCCGGTGGCGTCTCTGCGGCGCGAACTCACTCGCACCGAGCGCATCCTGCGCGCCGTGGACGGCAGCGCAGAGCGGGGGCGCAAGGCATGGCTGGCCTATGAGGCGCACGCACTGCCGGTGATGGAAAGCGCCTCGGCACTGACCTCGGCCAAGATCGATCTGCTGCCGCATCAAGTGGTGCTGACGCACCGCATCGCCACCGCATCACCCCGGCGCTACCTGATCGCCGATGAGGTGGGCTTGGGCAAGACCATCGAAACCGCGCTGATCCTGCGTGAGCTGGCCAGCCGGGGCGAACTGGTCCGCGCCTTGATGGTGGTGCCTGCGGGCCTCGTGAACAACTGGCACCGAGAGCTGAATGAGGTGTTCAACCTCGAGTTCGAGGTGTTCGGATCCGAGGGCGACATTACCGACCGCAAGACCAATGCCTTCGCCAAGCACGACCGGCTGATCGCCAGCATCGACACGCTGAAGCGCCCAGCACGCATCAAGCGCCTGCTGGACGCGCCGCGCTGGGATCTGGTGGTGTTCGACGAAGCGCACCATCTGACCGCCTACAAGACGGGCGGCAAGGTGCGAAAGACCGAGAACTACAAGCTGGCCGAGGCGCTGAAGGATCACTCGCGCGACCTTCTGCTGCTGTCGGCTACGCCGCACCAGGGCGACCACTTCCAGTTCTGGATGCTCGCGCAATTGCTGAACCCGACGCTGTTTCGCAGCCCCGAGGAGATGCTGGAAGAACGCCACCGGCTCAACACGGTGATGTTCCGCCGCACCAAGGCCGATGCCTGCCAGCCTGACGGTTCACCGCTGTTCGCGCGCCGCTGGGTTCACACCGAATCCTTCGTGATGGTGCAACCGGAACGGCTGTTCTACGAGAAGCTGCGCGAATACCTGGAGGACGGCTTCGATCTTGCGCGCCGCCAGGGCAACCAGGGGCGCGCGCTGGGCTTTCTGATGGCGATCTTCCAGAAAATCGCGGCCTCGAGCTTCGCCGCCGTCCGGCGCACGCTCAAGCGCCGTCTGCTGATGTTGACGCTGCACGAGGCGTTTCTGCGCGACAAGGAGCTGGATATCGAAGGCCGCGAGCGCCTGACCGAGGAGGCGCGCGAGCTGATCCACGAGGAGTTCGGCCTGCCGCGCGACAGCGTGGGGCGCAGCGAGGTAGACCGCGTGCTGGCCGATCTGAAGTACCGGCTGGTGAAGAAGCTGGATGAGGAGGCGCTGGAAAGGGCCTCCGACCCCTACGCCAGCGAATATTCGTCTTCGCACGCCGAGGAGGCCGCGTCGGCGGTGGTGAACCTGCATCTGCCCGAGGAGCGTTTGCGTATCGGCGACCTGCTGCGCGTGTTTCCGGCGGAGCGCGAGACCAAGATGCAGAAGCTGCTCGATGGTTTGGGCACGCTGTGGCGGCAGAACTCGGACGAGAAGATTGTGATCTTTGCCACCTACCTCGGTACGGTGGACATGATAGCGCGCGAGATCGAGCAGACCTTTCCCGGCCAGGGCGTGGTGGTGCTGCGCGGCGGCGACCACGGTGCGAAGGTGGCGGCGGAGCGGCGTTTCCGCCTGAAGGATGGCCCGCGCGTACTGGTCTGCACGGCGGCCGGGCGCGAGGGCATCAACCTGCAGTTCGCGCGCATCCTGTTCAATTTCGACCTGCCATGGAATCCGATGGACATGGAGCAGCGCATTGGGCGCATCCATCGCTACGGTCAGACCCACACCGCGCAGGTCTACAACCTTGTGCTGTCGGACACCATCGAAGGCCGCATCTTCCTGCTGCTCGACGAGAAGCTGACCGAGATCGCGCGCACGGTGGGCAAGGTGGATGAACAAGGCAACGTGGCCGAAGACCTGCGCTCACAGATCCTTGGCCAGTTGTCCGAACGCTTGAACTACGACCGGCTGTATCAGGAAGCCTTGTCCGACCCGGAGCTGAAGCGCACGCAGGTCGAACTGGAGGCGGCGTTGTCAAACTCGCGTGAGGCGCGGCAGGTGGTGTTCGACCTGTTCCAAGACCTCGACGGCTTCAGCCTCGACGACTACAAGCCCTTCTCGGATGTGTCGTCCAGTCTGGATCGGCTGATGCGCTTCCTCTCGGCGGCGGTCGCGGATCGCCAGCAGAAGCTGGTCAAGGTGGACGATGCGACCTACGACCTCGTCACTGGCGAGGGCACGCGCCGCGCCCGCTTCACCTTAAGCCGCGAAGCGGCGACGAATCAGGATGCGCTGCAATTGATGGGCTTGGATCACCCGATGGTGCAAGAGGAGCTGGGGCGTTGGCGCAGCGTGCCGCCGGAGGACATCGGCATCGCGGTTTTGGGTGACTTGGACGAGCCGGTGCTGCTGTCGCTGTGGATGGTCGAGGCATCGGCTGGCAAGGGCGAACGCCGCGTGGTGGTGCAGCCTATCGCCGTCAAGCAGGACGGCACACGCGTTCCGGCGGTCGAGCGCCTGTGCGAGAAGTACCTGCAAGCACCGCCCGCCGCACCGCTGTTCCGGCCCGAGCAGCGGAGAGATCTGTTCACCCATGCCGTCGAGCCGACCCTGCAGCGGGAACTGAAGCATAAGGGTGCTGCGAATGGCGATGGCAGCTATTCGGCGGAGTTGATCGGGTACGTTGAGATCGTTGCGCAGCACCTGACGCCGTAACGATGAGGGTGGAAGAGAGCGGGCGGTCCGGTTCAGGTTCACTTTCCTCCTTTACGTCCCATGGATTTCGCAAGCATTGCCGCGTCGGGCCGTCCAGACGCGGTCCGCGACCGGGTTCGCATCAGCACCGGGCCGTCGCGCCTTGCGCGCGACTGAAATCCAGTTGCGCGCAACCGGAAGTCGCTTGCGCGCAAGCCTTCGCGGCTTGCGGTTGGTGGTCGAGTGCCGGCGTGTGGCCGGGATTGGCTTGCGCGCAAGCCAAGTTCGCTTGCGCGCGACTGCTGGCGCCTTGCGTGCAAGCCGGATTCGCTTGCGCGCAACCGCCAAACGCTTGCGCGCAAGCCATCTCCGCTCGCGACCCGCTGTTTTCCGATTGCGGGCGGCCCATTTCCGCTAGCGCGCGACCGCTGGCCGCTCGCGCCAGCCCCGCCGCCCGCCGTCGTAGACCCAGTCCTACCCGCTGCCGGGGCGTTGTCCTACAGCGGAATGCGGACTTGCCCGGCGGCGGGGCGGGCAGCCGCCCGCTGTAATGCACTGGCCGGACGGGGATGCGCCGGCCTACCTTCACATGGACCAAGGAGACACGTGATGTCGCAGAACCTGATCGACCTGAGCCTGGATGCCGAGCGGCTGGGACGCCTGGATGCCGCGCTGGCGGCGGTGGAGGCCGAGCTGGCCGGGATGGCCGCGCTGGGCCCGGACCAGATCCGCGAGCTGACCAAGATGGGCGCCAAGTCCGAGGCCTTCGTGCGCCAGAGCACGGTGGCCTTCGGCGAGAACCCGGGCGTGCTGCCGCGCAACTTCGACCTGGAAGGCTTCCAGCGCGATCTGGCCGCGCTCGACGCGCTGCGCCCGCGGCTGCAGCGGCTCACGCGCATGCACGAGCGCATGTCGGGCGCGGAGATCGCGCTGGGCAGCGACCTGATGAACGCGGCGCTGGAGGGCTATGCGGTGCTGAAGGTGTCGGGCAAGGGGGAGGGGATGGAGGCACTGAAGCGCTTGCTGTCGCAGCGGTTCAACCGCTCGCCGCGGGGTGCGGTGGCGGATGGGAGCCCGGAATCCGTACCTGCGGGTTGATCGCGACTGGCTCCGCGATCGGCTGTGGGGGCCCCGCTTCGGCGGGGCTTTTTTGTGTTGGGGGGAGGGGGATTGGGTGGCGCGGGGAAGAGCGCCCTCATCCGCCCCTTCGGGGCACCTTCCACCCGTGAAGGGCGCAATGCCCCGTGGAACGGGGAAGGGAAGGCAGGGCACCTTCCTGTCAAAGAGGAAGGCGGGAGGCGCGAATTGGATGTGACACACGTGTGCTACATTGATCCGGACGCAGCGTTTTTGGAGGTCCCCATGAGCACCACCACCATCCGCCTGCCCGAAGATCTCAAGGCCCGTGTCGCCAAGGCGGCGGAAGCGGCCGGGACCACGTCGCACAATTTCATCCTCGAGGCGATCGCCGAGAAGGCCGAGCTCGCCGAACGGCGCGGCGACTTCCATGCCCAGGCCGATCAGCGCTGGGCGGAGTTCCTCGAAACCGGCGAGAGCATTCCGTGGGAAGAGATGCGCCGTTATCTGACGGACCGCATCCACGGCGAGGCCGGTCCGCGCCCAGTCGCTCGCAAGTTCGCCAAATAGCATGGCGCGCGTCGAGTTCCTGCCCGGCGTGTACGAGGATCTGCAGCGCGTCATCCACCATCTGCAGCAGCACGAGGCCGGGCACCTCCAGGATCGGCTTGGCGAGATCGTCAGCGCCTGCGATGTGCTCACGCACAATCCGTTGATCGGACGCCCCACGCGCGATGGTCTGCGCGAACTGGTCATCGGCCAAGGCGCTCACGGGTACATTGCCCTCTACCGGTATGTCGGTGCGCTGGATGCCGTATTCGTCCTGGCGATCCGCGCGCAACGCGAGGCGGGATATGCGCGCGAGGAATGAGCGATGGCGGGGTCTCATGGACGATGCAGCGGGAACCAGCGGTTGAGAAAGTCACCGCAACAGTGATTGGCGCGGGGAGAGCGCCCCCATCCGCCCCTACGGGGCACCTTCCACCCGTGAAGGGCGCAATGCCCCGTGAAACGGGGGAAGGGAAGGCGGGCACCTTCGATGCGTTTCGCCGGGTCCCGGAGGACGCGATCGTGCTCGGCGAGACACCATGCCCTTCACGCGACGGTTGCACGCGGGGCTTCAGGTTGGGCGGTGCTGGATCCAGACCGCGAGCGCCCTGGGGCGCGCCCATCCACCAACTGGAGCCCGACATGACGCAGTCGCAACACCCGCCATCGCCCGATACGCAGCCGCCCGTGCGCCGCTGGCACTCCGCCATCCTCGGCCCGGTCTTCTACCCGACGGCGCTGCTGATCGCGCTGCTGGTGGCGTTCTCGTTCGCCGCGCCTGCGGCGGCGGCGATGGTGTTCGGCCGCGCCAAGATGTGGGTGGCGCAGGATGCGGGCTGGTTCACCATCCTGATGGTGGCGGGCTTCCTGGTGTTCATCGTGGGCCTGGGCGTGAGCGGGCTGGGACGCATCCGCCTGGGGCCGGACCACAGCCGGCCCGACTACAGCTATCCCACCTGGTTCGCGATGCTGTTCGCCGCGGGCATGGGCATCGGCCTGATGTTCTTCGGCGTGGCCGAGCCGATCATGCATTTCGCCGATCCGCCGGTGGGCGATCCGGGCACGGTGGCCGCGGCGCGCCAGGCGATGCGCATCACCTTCTTCCACTGGGGCATCCATGCCTGGGCGATCTATGCGGTGGTGGCGCTGTCGCTGGCCTACTTCGCCTACCGGCACGGGTTGCCGCTGCGCATCCGCTCCTCGCTCTATCCGCTGATCGGCGAGCGCATCCACGGCCCCATCGGCCATGCGGTGGACACCTTCGCGGTGCTGGGCACCATCTTCGGCCTGGCGACGTCGCTGGGTCTGGGGGTGATCCAGATCAACTCGGGGCTGCGCTACCTGTTCGACGCGCCGGTGGGCGTCGGGGTGCAGGTGGCGCTGATCGCGACGATCACCCTGGTGGCCACCGTGTCGGTGTTCACCGGGCTCGACCGCGGCGTGCGGCGGCTGTCGGAGTTCAACATGGTGCTGGCGATATCCCTGCTCGCCTTCGTGCTGGTGATGGGCCCCACGGTGCACCTGCTGCAGGCCTTCGTGCAGAACACCGGCATGTACGTGTCGAACGTGTTCGCGATGACGTTCAACCTCTACGCCTACGAGCCCACCAGCTGGCTCGGCGGCTGGACGCTGTTCTACTGGGGCTGGTGGATCGCCTGGTCGCCGTTCGTGGGCATGTTCATCGCGCGCATCTCGCGCGGGCGCACGGTGCGCGAGTTCGTGGTCGGCGTGCTGCTGGTGCCGCTGGGCTTCACCTTCCTGTGGATGACGATCTACGGCAACAGCGCGCTGTACCAGGTGATGTCGGGCGCGGCGCCCGAACTGGTGGCGGCGGTGCGCGCGGATACCTCGGTGGCCCTGTTCCAGTTCCTGGAGGCCTATCCGCTGCCGCTGCTCACCTCGGCCGTCGCCACCCTGCTGGTGGTGATCTTCTTCGTGACCTCGGCCGATTCCGGCGCGCTGGTGATCGACATGCTCTCCTCGAAGGGCGAGGCCGAATCGCCGGTGTGGCAGCGCATCTTCTGGGCGCTGATGGTGGGGGCGATCGCGATCGCGCTGCTGATCGCGGGCGGCCTGGACGCGCTGCAGGCGGGCACCATCGCCAGCGCGTTTCCCTTCACCTTCGTCATGCTGCTGATGGCCTGGGGCCTGCTGCGCGCGATGCAGCTGGACGTGACCAAGCGCCAGAGCATCCGCTCCGCGCGCATCTCGGCGCCGGGCAGTGCGGCGGCGGACTGGAAGATGCGCATCCGCGCGCTGATGCAGAGCCCGACGCGGGCCGAGGTGCTCGCCTACCTGCAGGGCACGGTGCGCCCGGCGCTCGACGCCGTCGCCGCCGAACTGCGCCGGCAGGGCCTGGAGGTCCGGGTGGACGGCGGCGAGGACGGCCGCGCCTGGCTCGAGGTGGGGCACGGCGCGGAGATGGATTTCTTCTACTCCGTGCGCCCGGTGTCGCACGAGGCCGCCGAGTTCATGCTGACCGATCCACGCCGGCACTCGACCGATGCCGACCGGGTGTTCCGAGCCGAGGTCCACCTGCGCGAAGGCGGTCAGGACTACGACGTGATGGGCTGGAGCCGCGACGAACTGCTGCACGACGTGCTGGACCAGTACGAGCGCCACCTCCACTTCCTCAACGCCGTGCGCTGAGTGCGCGCGTGGTCCACCCGTCTGCCGCAGGCGTGGCCCCGTGGACGTCCCGGCCACGCGGCGGCAGCCAACGTGCACGGACAGGATCGCTAGGCGGTGCACGCAACCGGGCGCCCTGTCGATTTACTCCCCCGCGGTTCGTCGCCACTGCATCCACTCACCGAAGGACCACCCCGTGCCCCGCATGATCTTCGTCAACCTGCCCGTCGCCGACCTGGCCGCCTCGATCGCCTTCTACGAGGCCCTGGGCTTCCGCAACAACCCGCACTTCAGCGACGCCACCGGGGCCTGCATGGTCTGGAGCGAGGCGATCCACGTGATGCTGCTCACCCACGACAAGTGGTGCACGTTCACGATCCGGCCGATTCCGCCGAGCGACTCCAGCGAGGTGCTGCTGGCCATCTCGCTCGACGACCGCGAGGCGGTGGATGCCCTGAATGCCACCGCCGCCGCGAATGGCGGTACCGGCGACATCAACCCGGCGCAGGACCACGGCTTCATGTACAGCCGCGCCCTGGCCGACCCGGACGGGCATGTGTGGGAAGCCTTCTGGATGGACCCGGCGGCCGTGCCCACCGAGTGAGGCGCAAGACCCGCCGGGCTGCGCCGGGCAATCGGGGCCCACTGGACGGACGCCACCGCGCGCCACCGCAGCCCCCGCGATTGGCCCGCATCGTTTTCCCACACCACTGGAGCGCCATCATGCTCAAGCACAAGACCTCGTCGGCCATCGTCGCGGTGAGCGACCTCGCCCGCGCACGCGACTTCTACGAAGGCACCCTCGGGCTGCAACTGGACGGCGACGGCAGCGGCGAGGTGCTGACCTTCCGCACCGGCGACACCTGGCTGGTGGTGTATCCGTCCAAGGGCCTCCGGCCGGGGACCGGGAACGCGGTGGTCTGGAGCGGCGGCGACGACGTCGCGGCCATCGCGGAGGATCTGCGCGGCAAGGGCTTACGCCTGGAGGAATATCCGGACATGGGCATGCGCATCGAGGACGGCGTGCACCTGGACGACGGCTTCGCGGCGATCTGGTTCAAGGACCCGGACGGCAACGTCCTGCACGTCAACAGTCTGTAGGAACGCAATGCCGTTCCTTGCCGCTTCGCGCGAAGCTGTTCCTTCCCCCGCTTCGCCCGAAGCTGTTCCTTCCCCCCGCTTCGCGCGAAGCTGGTCTTTCCCCCGCGTCGCGCGTAGCTGTCCCTTCCCCCGCTTGGCGGGGGAAGGTGCCGAAGGCGGATGGGGGCGTGTCCGGCGCTGCGTCGCCTCCCCATCCGGCCCTTCGGGCCACCTTCCCCCCTTGAAGGGGACCGAGGCCCCGCAAAGTGGGCATGCCGGCTGACCGCCTGGTACGCGGGCTTATTGTCCTTGCGCTGACGCCGCTCCCTTCGCCGCAGTGTCGATCACATCCGCCACCGCCTTCGGCTGGGTGAAGTACAGCGCATGGCTCGCCTTGACGTAGCTGACCTCCGCGCCAATCCGCTGCGCCATGTGCACCAGCATCGCCTGGTCGAAGGCCTTGTCTTCGGTGGCGATCACCGCCCAGCTGGGCCTGCTGCGCCACGCGGCGTGCTGCACCGGAGTCTCGAACTCCGCCATGGTGATCGGCACCTGCGAATCGCGCAGGAAGGCGGCATCTTCATCGCTGGCGTCGTGTGCGAAGCCGGCCTTGAACCTCGCGCCGTTGAGGTAGCCGATGCCGTCGGGATGCACGTCGATCACGAACTCGGGCGTGGCGGCGAAGCCCTGGTACTGCTGCGCGGTGTTCTCGCCGGCGTCGGGGGCCAGCGCGGACACGTAGACCAGGCCGGCCACCTTGTCGTGCACGCCGGCTTCCGTGATCACGGTGCCGCCCCAGGAATGGCCGACCAGGATCGCGGGGCCGTCCTGGCGGTCGAGCACGCGGCGGGTGGCGGCGACGTCGTCGGCCAGCGAGGTCAGCGGGTTCTGCACGATGCTCACGCGGTAGCCGCGGGCGGTGAGGTCGTCGTACACGCCGCGCCAGCCCGAACCGTCGGCAAAGGCGCCGTGCACCAGCACGATGTTGCGGACGGGCTCGGCGGCGTTGGCGGGCGTGGCGGCCCGGGCCGGCGCGGCGACGGTGGTGGCCATGGCGGCGGCCAGGAGGGTGGGGAGCAGGATGCGCATGGTGGTGGCCTCGGTCGGGGTGGTGGGCGGCCAGTGGGGCCGTGAGGTCACTGTGCCGGGGCGGGGCGCACGATGGGTGCGACATCGTCCGGAAAACTTGATCGTTCGTATGGATCTGGCGTCCGGGCGCCGTCTCCGCGGGTCTGGCACGTGGTTTGCATACGGTCCCGCATGCGCCTTGGACCGGTCGAGCCGGGGCAGGCGCAGGCCCCGTCCACGCATCCGCTGCGAGTTCCTGCCATGCCACCCGGTCCCGCCCTTGCCAACGTCGTCGCCGGTCCCTGGCAGCCCGCCAGGCCTGCCGCACCGGCCCGCCGCACGCCCGAGCGCCGCAAGCCCGCGCCATCGCTCGCCGCCGAGGCCCTGCGCGAAAGCCTCACGCCGCCGCAGCTGGTCACGCTGGAGGCGATGGAGATCTTCCGCTGGCGCCTGGCCTTCGTGCGCCGGCCGCTGTTCCAGCCGCCGATCCCGGTGCTGTTCGACGCCGACGACACCCGCCACGTGGTGATCCGCGAGGACGGCACGCTGGACGAGCAGCCGACGCTGAAGCTGCGCGGCTGACGGCTCCGGGCCGCGCCGTTGACGCGCGCCCGACGCCGCGGGCGCGACCATGTCGGCATGAAGCCGACTCCCAAGCTCGACCGCCCCGCGATCGAACGGCGCCTGGCCGACATCGAGGCCGAACTTCCGCTGCTGCGCCGGGACATGAACACGTTCTTCAGCGAACTCCAGGACCGCGCCGACGCGCTGTGCCGTGAAGTCGAACCGTCCGAGCGCGACGAGGTGCGCGGCCGCGTGCAGGACATGGTCGAACGTGCCGGCCTCGACCGCTGAACCCTGGACGGCGCTGCCGCGCGGGTTCTACCGCCGGCATCCGGCGAAAGTGGCACCGGAGCTGTTGAACAAGATCCTCGTGCACGACGACGGCCGCGCGGGCCGCATCGTCGAGGTCGAGGCCTATGCGGGTGCCGAGGATCCCGCCGCGCATTCGTTCCGCGGCCGCACGCCGCGCAACGCCACGATGTTCGGAGAGCCCGGCCACCTGTACGTGTATTTCATCTACGGCCTGCACTGGGGCAGCAACGCCGTGTGCGGCGAGGTGGGCGAGGGCGCCGGCGTGCTGCTGCGTGCGCTCGAGCCGCTTGCCGGCATCGAGCGCATGCGCGCGTTGCGCCCGGCCGCGCGCCGCGACCGCGACCTCGCCAATGGCCCCGGCAAGCTGTCGCAGGCGATGGGCCTCACCCGCGCGCACGACGGCGCCGACCTGGTCACCGGCGATCGCGGCGTGCGGATCGTCAGCGATGGCATGCCGCCGCCATCGCATCCCCGCATCGGGCCCCGCGTGGGGATTTCGAAGGCGATCGATTTTCCGTGGCGGTGGCGTACGCCGCTGGGGTAGCGGTGTGGGTCGTGTTGGGGATGTGCAGTCGCGTCGCCATCGCGTAGCCCGGGTAAGCGAAGCGCACCCGGGGCACGTGGAGGTGACGAAAACGCTAGACAGGCTCCAGTCGCGTAGCCCGGGTAAGCGAAGCGCACCCGGGGCACCTGGGAGGTGAACGAAAACGCTACACAGGCTCCAGCAGCTGCAGCAGCTGCGCCAGCCGGTAGGGTTTGGCCAGGAACTCCGCGTCATCGGGAATGTCGGGCAGCTGCGCGCGGGTGCGGCCCGAGGACAGGATCACGCGTGCCCGCGGCTGCAGTTCGCGCGCCTTGCGGGCGACGTCCACGCCCGACACGCCCTCGGGCATGCTCACGTCGCTGACGATGAAGTCGAACACCTTGTCCGTCGCCATGTGGCCCAGGGCTTCCGCGCCGGTGCGCGCGGTGACCACCTCGAAGCCCATGTCCGAGAGTTCGTCGCCCACCAGTTCCACGATCGCGAATTCGTCGTCGACCAACAGCACCGCCTGATTGCGCATCGTGTCCACTCGTTGCCGGAGGTCGGGTGCGTGCCGCATGCCCGGACGGGCGGTGCTTCCCGGGCACGCGCCGCGGGGCCGCAGAATCTCGCACGCCGATGTGATGATTCCGTCAACGCGAGCGCGCAGCGCGTCGCCACGAGGTGGGCGGAGCGTTGGGGAATTACGCGCGAGGTCGGCGACGCGGTTCAAAGTGACGTCGCTCCCGGGTGCGCTTCGCTTACCCGGGCTACCCGGGCCCCTCCCAACCGGTCGGCCGTCCGCCGCTGCCTGATCCAAGCGAGCCCGTAGCCCGGGTAAGCGAAGCGCACCCGGGGGCGCACTTACCGCAGCGGCGCGAGTCCGTCGATCACCGCGCGCACGCGCTGCGCCAGTTCCTCGGCGGTGAACGGCTTGCCGATCAGGTGCACGCCGGGATCCAGCACGCCGTTGTGGACCACGGCGTTGCGGCTGTAGCCGGTGGTGAACAGCACCTTGAGGTCGGGGCGCGATTCGCGCGCGCGGTCGGCGAGCTGGCGGCCGTTGAGGCCGGGCATGATCACGTCGGTGAAGAGCAGGCTGATGTCCGGATGCGCCGCGAGCAACTGCAGCGCGGCGTCGGCGCCGTCGGCCTCCAGCACGCGGTAACCCAGGTCGGTGAGCACCTGGACCGAGAATTCGCGCACCGCCGGTTCGTCTTCCACCACCAGCACCACGTCCTGCGATTCGCCGAGCGGCAGCGCGTGCGCCGCGCGCACTGGCTCGGTCGACACCTGCAGCGGACGCCGCAGCAGGCGCGGCAGGTACACCTTGACCGTGGTCCCCTGGCCCACCTCGGAATAGATCTTGACGTGGCCGGCGGACTGCTTGACGAAGCCGTACACCTGCGACAGCCCGAGCCCGGTGCCGCGGCCCACTTCCTTGGTGGTGAAGAACGGATCGAAGGCCTTGGCCATCACCTCCGGCGGCATGCCGGCGCCGGTGTCGGTCACGGCGATCAGCACGTACTGGCCCGCCTGCACGCCGAGGTTGTCGGCGGCGTAACGATGGTCCAGGTCGCAGTTGGCGGTCTCCACGGTGAGCCGGCCGCCATCGGGCATGGCGTCGCGCGCGTTGACGGCGAGGTTGAGGATCACGTTCTCGAGCTGGTTCTCGTCGGCGCTGATCCACCAGATGCCGCCGGCCAGCACCGTCTCCAGCCGCACGCTGCTGCCCAGCGAATGCGCCAGCAGGCCGGACATGCCGGACACCAGCCTGTTGGGATCCAGCGCCACCGGTTGCAGCGGCTGCTGGCGCGAGAACGCCAGCAGGCGCTGGGTGAGCTGCGCGGCGCGGGTGGCGCCGTCCAGGGCGAGATCGACGTAGCGCTTGTTGCGCGGATCGGCGTCGCCCAGGCGCCTGGCCAGCGCGTCGAGCGGGCCGATGACGGTGGCCAGCATGTTGTTGAAGTCGTGCGCAATGCCGCCGGTGAGCTGGCCCACCGCTTCCATCTTCTGCGCCTGGCGCAGCGCTTCCTCCACCTGCAGGCGGCCGGCCACTTCCTCGGCCACGCGGGCTTCGAGCCGTTCGTTGAGCTCCTTGAGCTGCGCCTCGGCGGCCTTGCGCGCAGTGATGTCGATCGCCACGCCGACCACGCGCACGCAGCGGTCCTCGTCGAACAGGCCGCGGCCCTTGGCCGCGACCCAGCGCACCACGCCGTCTTCCTTGCCGACGGTGCGGTACTCGACGTCGTAGAGCGCGCGCCGGGCCGGATCGGCGGCGGCGGCGAAGGCGGCGCTGGTCGCCTCGCGGTCGTCCGGATGCAGGCCGTCGTAGAAGTCGCGCAGCGACACCGGCGCGTCGGCCGGGATGCCGAACATGGCCTTGGTGCGCGCCGGCCAGATCAGCTGGTCGTGCGCCAGGTCGACATCCCAGAAGCCCAGGTCGCCGGCGTCGGTGGCCAGGCGCAGGCGCTCCTCGCGCTCGGCAAGCGCCGCCTCGGCGCGCTTGCGCGCGGTGAGGTCGAGCATCGCGCCGATCATGCGCACCGGTGCGCCGGCGGCGTCGCGCAGCACGGTGCCGCGGTCGAACACCGAGGCGTAGCTGCCGTCGGCGCGACGGAAGCGGTATTCGCCGGTCCACGCGCTGCCACCGCCCTCGATCACGGCGTGGATCGCCGCATCGATGCGCGCGCGGTCGTCGGGATGGATGTGCTCGATCCACCACTGCGCGCTGGTCTGGGTGATGTCGTGGCCGAACAGGGCGCGCAGCGCTTCGTTCCAGATCACGTGACCGTCGACCATGCGCCAGTCCCAGATGGCGTCGTTGGTGGCCTGCGCCGCGAGGCGGTAGCGCTCCTCGATCTCGCGATGTCGCTGCTCGGCGGTCTTGCGCGAAGTGATGTCGAGCGAGGTGCCGACCAGGCCGACCACGGCGCCGCTTTCGTCGCGCAGCGGGGCCTTGGTGGACAGCCACCACGCCCGACGGCCGTCGGGGAAACTCACCTCTTCTTCCAGTTGTTCGGTCTGCCCGCTGGCCATCACCCGCGCGTCGGCGGCCATGACCGCGGCGGCCTGCGCCGGATCGGCCAGCACTTCGGCATCGGTGCGGCCGATGTAGGCTTCCGGCGGCCGTCCGATCAGCTCGGTGGTGCCACGGTTGCCGATCAGCAGCCGGCCCTGGCGATCCTTGGCGTAGACCACGCCGGGCACGGCTTCGGTGAACGAGTCCAGCAGGCTGCGGGCCTGGTCGCGCTCGGATTCGAGCCGCCGCCGCTCGCCGATGTCGATCAGCACGCCGGGAAAGCGCAGGGCGCGGCCGTCGGCGTCGAGGTCGACCCGACCGACCGCCTCGAGCCAGCGGTATCCGCCGTCCGCGCTCAGGGCGCGGTACTGGTGTACGTAGCGGCCGCCGTGCGCGAGCGCGGCGTTGATCGCTTCGGCCAGGCCGGCCTGGTCGTCCGGATGCACGGTGGCGACCACCTGCTCCACGCGCAGGTTCTCGCGCGGCAGCGCCGGATCGAGGCCGAAGGCCTGGGCCAGCGGCTCGTCGATGCTCAGCCGGTCCCGAACGACGTCCCAGAACCAGGTGCCGACGATGGCACCGGCGGCCATGGCCATCTGCACGCGCTCGGCGTCGCGGAAGGCGGGTGTGTCGCGGTCGTACGAAGGGGGCACTGGGGTGCTCGCTGGATGGGGAGGGACGCGCCATGCCGCAGCGCACCGGCGCACACCTGCGGCGGGGCCGAGCCGGAAGTCTAGACCAGCATGCCGGAGGCGATGGTGGCGGCGCGCATGGAGCGGGCGATCGGCGGCGCAACGGACCGGTTCGCATGCGTGGGGAGGCCTGCACGGAGAGGGCCGCTGCGGCCGAGGACAGCCGGAAGGCAACGGAGAAAGCCCACGTGCCGGTCGCGTGCCGGGCGCGTGGCCGTGCGGCGCGAGCGGGGCGGTGTCGTCTCGACCGGCCACCTGCGCGCTCCGCAGCGCAGGGTGCCCGTCGTGGTCTGCGCCGGGGGCGCACCGGGCGCGTGTGTGCCGGCGGCGTATCAGCCGGTCGTCGCGACGTGGTAGCGGTTGCGGCCCGCCTTCTTCGCCACGTACAGCGCGGCATCGGCGCGGGCCATGAGTGTGGCGGCGTCCACCGGCTGCTGCGCATGCGCCACGCCGATGCTGGTGGTGACCTCGAGCGTGAGCCCGCCGGCGACGATCGGCCGGCCCATGGCCTCGATCACCTTGCGCGCCACCGCCTCGGCACCGTCGGCGGAGCCGTCTTCGAGCAGGATCACGAACTCGTCGCCGCCCAGGCGCGCGACCAGGTCCGTCTCGCGCACGCTCTCGCACAGGCGACTGGCGAAGGCCTGCAGCACGGCATCGCCGGCGGCGTGGCCGTGGTCGTCGTTGATGGTCTTGAACCGGTCGATGTCCATGCCCAGCAGCGCGACCGGCGTGCCGTGGCGCTGCAGGCGCTTGCACGCCAGCGAAAGCCGTTCGTCGAACTGGCGGCGGTTGGCGAGATCGGTGAGCGCATCCACGCGCGACTGTCGCTCCAGCTCGCGCCGGCTCTCCTCCAGCGCCTGTTCGGCGGCGACACGGCGGCTGATGTTGCGCGCGGTGATCATCAGGTCGGTGCGGCCGCTGCCGTCGTCTGCCGGGATCGCGCGGCTGACGGCTTCGACCCAGACGTAGTGGCCGTCGCGGTGGCGCAGGCGGTACGTGTCGGTGCGCGGCTCGCCCGAAGCCAGGGCGTCGGCCATCGCCAGCTCCAAGGGCTGGCGGTCGTCGGGGTGCACGATCTCCCAGCGCGATCCGAGCAGTTCCCCGGCCTCCCAGCCGAGCATGTCCATCGCCGCGGGCGAGACGTAGATGCGCTGGCCGTCGGCACGCAGGCGGGTGATCGCATCGTGCGAGTGATCGGCCAGCATGCGGTAGCGCCGTTCGCTGTCGCGCAGGCGGCTGGCGAGCCGGTCCCGCTCGGCCAGGGCCAGGCACACCGGGATGGCCATCAGGCAACCGCCGGCGATGTACAGCTGGATCAGCGCGATGCGGCCGGTGTCGTCCAGCCCCTGCTGCCACAGCGGGCCGTGGCCGAGCGTGGTCAGCGTGGCGGCCACCAGCGCCATCGCGATCACGCCCACGCCCGCGCCCACGAACCGGTGCCGCATCGCCACCAGCAGCAGTGGCGGATACGCGAGGAACAGCACCGCGTACTCGGTGAGAAACGCGCCGGCGGTGACCGCCACCAGCAGCGCCAGCGTGGCGACCAGGCTGGTGGTGCGCCCGGGTGCGACGAACAGGCGCGAGCGTTCGCGCTGTGCGACCAGCGTCATCGTGGCCACCACCACCATGCCCAGCACGTGCGCGGAGAACCAGCGGCCCACCGCGGGCAGGAAGGGTTGCGCGTGCAGCGCATGCGCCACGCCCGCGGCCAGCACGCCCGAGGTGGCGCAGGCCAGCAGGGTGGCGGCGATGGCGATGCCGCCCATGCGCATCCAGTTGCGCGGATCGCGCGTATCCGGCACCAGTCGCCGCACCGCGCCGGCCACGCCCAGCGCTTCGATCAGGTTGCACGCCGCGATGGCGACGGCATACAGGGGTTCGTCCCCCGCCAGCATGCGCGCGGGCAGTTCGGCGACGAACGCGACCGCGAGATAGCCCGGCCAGCTCGCGGTGCGTCGCGAGAGCAGCCACCCGGCGAGGATGCCGTTGCCGACCCAGATCGCCGCGAGTTCGCCCGGTCCGCGTGCCAGCGTGAGCGACAGCCATGCAGTGGAGGCGATAAGCGCCGCCAGGATGCAGCGGTCGAACCAGTAGGTGCGCGACCAGGTCGGGCGAGTGGCCATGCGGGCCTCGCGTGCGGGATCGCGTGCACTGTAGGCAGATGACGGCGCGATGTCATGCCGCGGTCGCGTCACGGCGCCGCAGTCGGATCCATCGATGCCCGCTCGACGAAGGCAATCGCGCATCTGCACGCGTATTCCGGACGCGTATCCCGGTCGCGTAGCCCGGTCGCGTAGCCCGGATAAGCGCAGCGCATCCGGGATCTCACGGCGCCCGGGATGCGCCGCGCTTTCCAGGCGACCACCATGCGAGCCACCTGCAGGCGCAATCACGCGTCCTGGCGCGTGCTCCTGCCGCTTCACGGTAGAAGGGAGCGAAGCACAGTCAAGGATGGACGAGGGTGTACGAGGACGCTGGGGCGGGCAACGCATCAAGACGCCGCTGTCGCCCGCGCACGTCCGGCTTCATCCCACACCGCGCCCTTGGCGCCTAGCGCATCCCCGCCGGCGGCGGAATCTCCGGCGTGCCGTTCTTCGGCGTCCCGAGCGTGGCCTGCAGTACGGCGGCCGTGATCGCCAGCGCGAACAACACCAGAAACCCGTAACCGATGAGTTTGCCGAGACGCCGGTCCGGCCGGCGGAATTCCTGCGCGTTGGGCTTGTCTGGAGTGGTCATCGGCATGTGTCCTGACTCGAATGCCCCAAGCCTGCGCGGGTGGGCGTCGGCTGGTTGTGAACGGGCCCGGTTCTGAATAACATCGATCCATCAGCCCGCATGGCCCAGCGCGGGGATGGAGAAAGGCGATGGAACGTCTAGGCACCGTGTTGTTTCTGGCCGCCATCCTGATCGTGCCGGATTCCGTCCATGGCACCCCACCCGGTGAATCCGAAACGGGCAGAACTGCGAAGGATGAATCGCGGTCCATTGCGGAGCGGGTCGCGGCACGTGCGGGTGACGTCCCGGCGGCCCAATCGATCGATCGTTTTCCATCCCAGTTGTTCGGAACCTGGGATCTTGGCCCGAGGCCCTGCCGCCTTCCGGTCAACGAAGACAGCGATTCGCCGATCCGGATCGAAGCGGAGTTGATACAGGGATACGAGCATTTCGAAACGCCCGTCAGGGTGGAGCGCATTTCAGACATGCCCACCGCCTGGCGCATCACGACGTCGGAAACTTATCTGGGAAGCCAGGTCACCGACGACGTGCGGATCTTTGTGGCCGATGGTGACAGGCTCGTGATCACGAGCGGGGCAGAGACACAGCAATACCGGAAGTGCCAGTAACGGAGAGCGGCCATGTCGAATCAGCCAGGGACGGCTTATACGGTACGACAGTACGTGTTCGACGCGCGTGGGGAGCGCAATGAAGATGTCAGGCGGTTCGAAGACCTGGTCACCCACCATCCGCGCGCAAATGCCGACGCCCAGATGGAAGATGGCCGGATCATCGAGGTGGAACGGCCCTCCAGGCGCTCGCATGCGTTCATCGGCGGTGCCTATCAGGAAGTGGAAACGGCCAGGACCGATGAGTACCGGACGTTGAAACCCGACCAGGTCCTGCTGATCAAGGACTTCATTCTTGAGCAGAATGGACGCAGGGCGCTGGACGTACCCGCCCCCATCTCAGGTGTTGTAGGTAGGGTCGATGCGCCAAACGGGATGGTCGAGGTGCTTGATCGCGAAGGCGGAGATGTCGTCGCACGCGTTCGACATCTGAATCCGATTGCAGTGGCCAGCGGCGATCACGTGTCGTATGGCGATACGCTCGGCACGCAGAACAACCAGGGTCTGCGACTTCCCCGTGGGTCGCGTGTCCACGTCCATATCGAGATGGACACGAAGCATTACCAACAGTTTGGGCGCTACGTCGATGATCTGGCGAGCGGAAGGCTCACAGTGGAGGCGCGGCACCGTTCCAACGTCCCACCGGGACCGCTCGACAGCGACGGCACGTTCCGTATCGGCACCTCCAGCGACCGCATCGCCACCGTCCAGCGCGCCCTGGCCGCCGACGGCTATCGCGCCACCGGCGAACGCCCCATCACCGTCGATGGCGTCTATCGCGCCGACATGCAGGGTGCGCTGCTCGCGTTCCAGCAGGACCATCGGATCCCGCAGACCGGCGATGTCGATCCGGCGACGGTGCAGGTGGCGCTGCGGGTGAATCTGGACCGGCCATTGGGACCGGCGGGGCGGACGCCGCTTCCTGCGATCGACGCCTTGCCATCCCCACTGCGCGAGATCGGGCTCGGACTCGATCCACGGTTCACGCCGCGCCACGGCGAACCCGCGCCCGATGCCGGCCATCCTGCCGACCCGGCGCGTACGCAGCGCGCTCCCCGCCACCATGCCCATCCCTTCCACGATCCCACTCCGCCGCTCGAACGCCCGCGCAAGCCCGACGCACCCGGTCATCCGGACCACGTCCTGCTCGAGCGCATCCGCGACGGCGTGCGTGCGTTCGACGCGGATGCCGGCAAGCCCTGGGACACGTATAGCGAGCGTCTGAGCGCGGGCCTGCTGGTCCGTGCGAAGGCGTCGGGGTTCGATGGCGGCGACGCGGTGCGCGTCGCGGCCAGCCGTCCGACGGATGCGTCCGCCGCCGGCGAATTCGTCTGTCTCCTGCGTCACGGCCCGACGGCTTCGCCCGATCCCGCGGAGAACCTCGTCCGGGTGCGCGTCGTCGATGCGCTCGCGATCCCGGTCGACCAGCACTATGCGCAGCTCGAGCGCATCGACCGCGAACGCACTGCCGTGCGCAACGCTGCGGTCGAACACGCGATCGGGCCGCCGGGACAGGACGTCCACGCACTCGGATGAGTTCTCCGGTGAGGGCGGCCGGTCGACCGAACCGGAATCCGTGTGCCCACCGCGCAACGTTTCCTCCACGTGTCTGAACTCGGGAACCGCCGCGTTCAGTGAAGCCTGCGCCCGCAACACGCCCCTCTCACAGGGCGAGTCGCACCTTTGGCGCCGGCATTCAGCCGACCCCACTTCCAGGAGCATGGCAATGACGAACCCCAACGATGACAGCCGTCTCGACAAGCAAGACGCGAACCGCGATCCCATCACCGGCACCCCCGGCGCGCATCCCGTCGGTACGGGTGTCGGCGCTGCCGCAGGCGGCGTGGCCGGCGCCGCGGTCGGGTCGGTCGCAGGTCCGGTGGGCACGATGGTCGGTGCTGCGGTCGGCGCGGTGGCTGGCGGCCTCGGTGGCAAGGCCGTGGGCGAGCGGGTGAACCCGACCGTGGAAGAGGCCTACTGGCGCGAGAACTACAGCGCCGAGAGCTACCACAAGCCGGAATTCGGCTACGAGGACTACGCACCGGCGTACCGCACCGGCTACGAAGGCCGCGCGCGCTACAGCGATCGCGACTTCGACGCGGTTGAAGGCGACCTGCGCGCGGAGTACGAGCGCGGCCGCGGCAACTCGCGGCTCGAGTGGGACGATGCGCGCAACGCCACCCGTGCCGCCTGGCACCGCGTCGAGCGCGCCCTGCCGGGCGATGCGGACGGCGACGGCCGCTGATCCCGCGCGCATTCGCGTGAACCCGACAACCAGGCCCCACGCCGGGCCTGGTTGTCTTCCCCGGTATGACGGTGGCCGCATAAGCACCGCCGCCGTCGGACCGGCCATCGGCGCTCCGCGCTCCGGAGCGCATCCTCCACTACCGTAACGGAGCAAGCGACATGTCAGTGAAGAACTTCGAAGAACTGTTCATCCATGAGCTTTCGGACACCTACAGCGCCGAGAAGCAGATGTCCAAGGCACTGCCCCGGCTGGTACGCGCCGCGGACAACCCGAAGCTCGCGGCGGCGTTCGAGGCTCACCTGGAGGAGACCCAGGTGCAGATCGAGCGCATCGACCAGATCGTCGAGCTGATGGGCATCAAGCTCAAGCGCATCAAGTGCGCCGCGATGGAAGGGCTGGTCGAGGAAAGCAAGGACGTCATCGACTCGATCGAGAAGGGGCCGCTGCGCGACGCGGCGCTGATCGGCGGCGCGCAGAAGGTCGAGCACTACGAGATCGCGGCCTACGGCACGCTGGCGGCGCTCGCCAAGCAGCAGGGCCAGCGGGATGCGCTCAAGCTGCTGCTCGAGACGCTCAAGGAAGAGAAGGCGACCGACGAGAAGCTCACCATGCTGGCCGAGCAGGGCGGCAACGAGCGCGCCCAGGCCGACAGCAAGGCCGCCTGACCGTCCGACAGCATGCGCTCGGGCCGGTGCCGCTCCGCCTCCGGGCGGGGTGGCGCTGGCCTGTCCCGCGTGCAGATCGGACGCGACTTTGCAATGCACCTGATCCAGCTGTTCCTTCCCCTGTACGACAACGACGGCAAGCCGTTCGCCAAGGCGGCGCTCGCTGCCGTGCATGTTGAACTCGCCGATCGCTTCGGCGGCGTGACAGCATTCGCCAGGTCGCCTGCCGTCGGCGCCTGGGAGGATGACGGCGGCCGGGTGCGTCGGGACGAGGTCGTCCTGTTCGAAGTGATGACGCCACATGTCGACCATGGCTGGTGGGCCACGTATCGGGACGAACTGGAACGGCGTTTCCGTCAGGACGAGATCCTGATCCGCGCGAGCGCGATGGAGCGGCTGTAGACGGCTTGGATCAGGCGGTGGCAGGCACCGCGGCGGCCGTCGAGGCTGCGCACATGACGTCGCCGCCGGCTAGCGGAGCAACAGCACGGGAACGCGACAGGTCCGCAGCACGCTGGTGGTGGTGCTGCCGACGATCAGCTGGCGGATGCGCGAATGTCCGTAGGCGCCCATCACCAGCAGGTCGATCTGCTGCGATTTCACCTGCTGCGCGATCACGTCGTCCGCCTCGCCTTCGACGATGGCGCCCTGGCCGTCGATTCCGGCGGTGGCCAGTGTGGCCAGCGCCCACTCGAGGTTGCGGCGGTTGGCATCGGATGGCGCACCCACCGTGACCACCTCGATATTCAGGCCCCGGAACAGCGGGCTGCCGGCGACCATCTCGACGCCCTTGCGCGTGGTGGCGCTGCCGTCGAACGCCACCAGCACCCGCGTAATCTCGGCATAGGCGCGCGACACCACCAGGATGGGCCGGTGCATGGCGCGGACCACGCGCTCCACCTCGCTACCCAGGTGGCCCCTGGCGAAATCGGCGTGTTCGCCGCGCTTGCCGAGCACGAACAGGCGCACCTGCGCCTCGTGCTCCGCCAGGGTGTCGACCAGCGCGCCGTGGCGCAGACGGCTCTCGGCCTGCACGCCGTGGAACGAGACCGCGATCGCCTGCGCGTGCCCGAGCAGCGCGCGCCCGCAGTCCTGCGCCAGCCGGCTCCTGGATTCGTCGAGCGCCGCCAGCTCCTGGAGCAGGGTTTCCCGGGCGCCGAGCGCGAGGTTGCCGCTCAGGTCGCTGCTGGGGGCGTGTTCCGGATGGCGGTCTAGCACGTGCAGGTACTCGAGCGGTGCATCCAGCCGCTTCGCCGCCCATGCCGCGTAGTGCGCCACGCTCTCGCTGTAGACCGATGGATCGATGGCCGCCAGTACGCGTCCGCCGATGTTCAGGTGGGACTGTCCGATCGTCTGCTCTGTCATCGCCCTCTCCTCAGTGACCCATCAGCCGTTCGACGGCGTCGGGCTTGTCGTGCACGCCCAGCCGGTCGACCAGCGTTGCGCTGGCCTCGTTCATGCCCAGCAGTTCGACCTCGGTACCTTCGCGGCGGAACTTCAGCACCACCGAATCCAGCGCACCCACCGCGCTGAGGTCCCAGAAGTGCGCGCGGCCGACGTCGATCCGCACCCGCTCGATGGCTTCGCGGAAATCGAACCCGGCCACGAACTGGTCGGCCGAGGCGAAGAACACCTGGCCCGTGACGGTGTAGTGGCGCGCGCGACCCTCGTCCTCGGACGTCGACCCGATGTGCAGCACCTGGCCGACCTTGCGTGCGAAGAACAGGCCCGACAGCAGCACGCCGGTGAACACGCCCTTGGCCAGGTCGTGGGTCATCACCGTGACCGCCACGGTGGCGATCATCACCAGGCTCGAGGTTTTCGGATGGGTCCTCAACCCCTTGAGCGAGGCCCAGCTGAAGGTCCCGATCGAGACCATGATCATCACCGCGACAAGGGCAGCCATGGGAATCTGCTTCACCCACGGACCGGCGAACACCACCAGCAACAGCAGGAACACGCCGGCCACCAGCGCCGAGAGGCGGCCGCGGCCGCCGGATTTCACGTTGATCACCGACTGCCCGATCATCGCGCAGCCCGCCATGCCGCCGATGAAGCCTGAGGCGATGTTGGCCACGCCCTGGCCCACGGATTCCCGGTTCTTGTTGCTGGGCGTATCGGTCAGTTCGTCCACGATCTTCGCCGTGAGCAGCGATTCGAGCAGGCCGACGATCGCCAGCGTGACCGAGACCGGGAAGATGATCGCCAGCGTCTCGAGGTTGAGCGGCACGTCGGGCAACAGGAACACGGGCAGGCTGTCGGGCAGTTCGCCCATGTCGCCCACGGTGCGGATATCGAGCTCGAGCGCGATCGCCACCACCGTCAGCACCACGATCGCCACCAGCGGCGACGGCACCGCGCGGGTCAGGCGCGGAAACAGGTAGATGATGGCCAGGCCGGCGGCGGTCATCGCATAGACCGTCCACGGCACGTCGATCAGTTCGGGCAGCTGGGCGAGGAAGATCAGGATCGCCAGCGCGTTGACGAACCCGGTGACCACCGAGCGCGAGACGAAACGCATCAGCGAACCCAGCCTGAGCATGCCGGCGATGATCTGCAGCACGCCGGTGAGCAGGGTGGCGGCCAGCAGGTACTGCAGGCCGTGTTCCTTGACCAGGCCGACCATGACCAGGGCCATCGCGCCAGTCGCGGCCGAGATCATGCCCGGGCGGCCACCGGTGAACGAGATCACCACAGCGATGCAGAACGAGGCGTACAGGCCGACCTTGGGATCGACGCCGGCGATGATGGAGAACGCGATCGATTCCGGGATCAGTGCCAGCGCGACGACGAGGCCGGCGAGCAGGTCGCCGCGGATGTTCCCGAGCCATTCCTGGCGCAGGTTGGACAAGCTGTTCAAGGTCGATGATCCGATGCACCCGGCGTGGGCCGGGACGTCTGTGACGGGATGGCGCGGCACCTGCCCTGCAGCGAGGGCACTCTCGGGTCGGAAACGGAGAGACTAGGGTGGCGTGATCACAGAGGAGGTCGGGCGAGGCGGCGGCTGGCGTGCCAGCGAGGCGGCGAAGCATACCATGGCATGCTGCATTGCGTCATGCGACAGCGGGCGCCGCAGATGCTTGATCCGCCATTGCGCTCGGCAACCGAATGCGCCGACGCGCCGAGCGGCGCGTACCAGGGGGGCGACGCCCAGCGTTGCGTCAGTGACGCGGCAGTTCGATATGGAACGCGGTGAAGCCATCGTCCGATCCGGCGCGGATGCGGCCATCGTGGGCCTTGACGATCCCGCTCACGATGAACGGACCCAGCGCGACTTCGAGGCCGCGGTTCCGGGGCCTCGTTCGCATGGGCTGGAGGCCCGGGCGAACACCGCCGATCAGCCGCGCGGCAGCTGCAGGTGGAAGGTGGTCGATCCGTCGCGCGAGTCGGCCTGGATGCTGCCGCCGTGCGCCTTGGCGATCTCGCTCACGATGAACAGTCCCAGGCCCAGGCTCGCGCGCTCGGCCTGGTCGCAGGCGGCCACGCCGCCCCGTTTGAGCGGCTCGAACAGTCTTTCCAGCGTCTCGGGAGGGATCGGAGCCCCGGGGTTGCGCACCGACAGCTGCGCGTCCTCGCCCCGGGTGCGCAGTTCGACGTCGATCGTGCAGTCGGCAGTCCCGTACTTGTGGGCATTCACCACCAGGTTGGCCAGCGCCTCGCGCACGCGGCTGGCATCGAACAGTCCGTGCACCGGGCCGTCGGCCTGGTAGCGGATCCGCGCCTCAGGCATCGAGTCCCGCAACAACTCGATTTCCTCGGCGCAGGCGTCGGCGAGGTCGGTGTCCTCGCGACGGACCTCGAAGCCGATGCCCATCTGCGTGCGGTTGTACACCAGCAGCTTGTCGAGCAGGTCGCGCATGTGCTCCCCGCTGCGCAGGAGGCGCTGCGCCGCCCGCGCGAGCGGCTCGCCGGCGGCCATCCGCCCGATCATCTCCGACGTGATCAGGATCGCGGTCAGCGGGCTGCGCAGGTCGTGGCCCAGCACGCCGAGGAACAGGTTGCGCCAGCGTTCGGTTTCGCTCGCATAGTGGCTGACCGATTCGGCGATGGCCTCGTCGATGGCCTCGTTGAAGCGCGCGATCTCGACAGTCGAGCGCGCGAAGCGGTCGGGCGCGTCGGCCCAGCCGCGCAGCACGGACGCCCGCAGGGCGCGGTACTCGGCGACCAGGTCGGCGATGCTGTATCCGCTGCGCGCGCGGTGGAGGGCGTGGGTCCCGGCCGCGGACATGGCCTGGTCCGGATCGCCCTGGGTGCGGCCCTCGGATTTCTCGATCTCCTGCGCGCGCGTCTGCGGCGTGCGCAGGTCCTGCACCACGGTCTCGATGATCTGCGGCAGGTGGTCGCGCAAGGTGGCTTCATCCAGCGGCCGTCCCACGTCGACGGTGCGCGCGAAGGCGATGGCCTGCTCGACGACCGTCTCGGCGTTCTCCTCGATGAAGTCCGCCAGCGTGCTGTCCATGTCGTGTCCCCCTGCGTGGGGATCCCCCGGGGTCGATGCTACGCCCCTGTGGGCGCGCCTCCCGTCACCCTCCCGTAACGGCGGCGCATTCCCGTCCACCCGGCGAGCGACCGTTCTCGCGCCCTCCACGTGGACCGGACCACACTCCGCGCTCTCACTGGGGCGAAGCATGGCCGACCGGATCTCGAGCGGGGCGCTGGGCAAGCTCGCCGTGAGCCTGCGGTCGAGCTTCTGGTTCCTGCCCGGCTGCATCGTGCTGGCGTCGATCGGCCTGGCCGTCGGGCTGGTGGCGCTCGACCGGCAGTCGGGGAACGGCGCCGACGCGCGCGGGGCCGCGCTGTGGGCGGTCGGTGCCGACGGGGCCCGCGAACTGATGGCCACGATCGCAGGATCGATGATCACGGTGGCCGGCGTCGTGTTCTCGATCACCATCGTCGCGCTCGCGCAGGCTTCCACGCAGTACACCTCGCGTGTGCTGCGCAACTTCATGCGCGACCGGGGGAACCAGGTCGTGCTCGGCGTGTTTCTCGGCGTGTTCGCCTACTGCCTGTGCGTGATGCGCACGATTACCGGCAACGAAAGCGAGGGCTTCGTGCCGCAGGTGGCGGTGACCTCGGGCCTGGGGCTGGCGCTGGTGGCGGTGGCGTTCCTGGTGTTCTTCATCCACCACGTGGCGGCATCGATCCAGTCGGGCGCGATCGCCCACGGCATTGCCGCCGACACCCTGTGCACGATCGACACGCTGTTTCCCGACCCGCTCGAGGGCGACGAGGTCGTGCCCGGGAACGAGGCCGGCGACGGGCTGCACTGGCATCCGGTCATCGCGACGCAGATGGGCTACATCGAGCGGGTGGACTACGACGCCCTGCTGGCGTTCGCCCGCGAACGCGACGTGGTGGTGCGGATGAAGGCCAGCCTCGGCGACTTCGCCAGTCCCGACCTGCCGATCGCGAGCATCGGCACGGCGCGTGCGCCCGGGGCCGGGGACTCGCGCCGCCTGGCCGGGATGTATGCCATCGATTCCTACCGCACCATCGAGCAGGACGTGGCCTTCGGCATCCGCCAGCTGGTCGACGTGGCCCTGAAGGCGCTGTCTCCCGCCATCAACGACAGCACCACCGCGGTCACCAGCCTGGACTATCTGTCGCTGCTGTTGCGGCGCCTCGCCGGACGGCGCGTCCAACCCCGTCCCCTGCGCGACGCGCAGAAACTGCGCGTGCTGCCCGCCGGCCCGGGGTTCGAGCGCCTGCTGGCGCTGGCGTTCGAC
Organism: Luteimonas kalidii; assembly: GCF_029887935.1. Lineage (GTDB taxonomy): Bacteria > Pseudomonadota > Gammaproteobacteria > Xanthomonadales > Xanthomonadaceae > Luteimonas > Luteimonas kalidii. The sequence continues at coordinate 451,946 of NZ_JARXRO010000018.1, forward strand.
CAGATCCTCGAGAATGCGCACGGCAATACCACCGTACTGCTGCGCCTGCTGCGGGCGCTCGAGGAGGTGCGCGGCGGGACCGCGTCTCCCGCCCGGCAGCGGTTGCTCGATGCCAGGCGCGACGTGGTCGCGGAGGTGGCGCGCCGGACGGCTCCCGACAGCGATGCACGTCGACGGATCGAGGCGCAGCTGGCCGGTGCGATCGCGGGGGACGACACGACCGGTGCCTAGTCTGCGGTCGGGATGCCCCGAACCGCTGTGGCGGGACCGCGTTCGGGCGCACGCAGGCGATCGGCGCCCGGGAAGGCGACGACGGCGCAGTGCGGCGCGGCGAGATGGTGCTGTTCGAAGTGATGGCGTGCAGGGGCGATACGCCCCGCATGTGCCAACCCGGATGCGGTCGCCAAGGCACGCATGTCCTCGTGCCCGGCAAGCCGATCCGGGAACGGCGCGCCCCGCGCTCGTCAGTGGCGCGGCAGTTCGATGTGGAACGCTGTGAATCCGTCGTCCGATTCGGCGTGGATGCGGCCACCGTGCGCCTTGACGATCTCGCTCACGATGAACAGGCCCAGGCCCAGGCTGGTGCGTTCCTCCTCGTCGCTGGAGGCGACCACTGCGCCGCGGATCAGCGGTTCGAACAGCACCTCGAGCTTCTCGCGCGGGATCGCCTGCCCGGCGTTGCGCACCGACAGGTGCACCTTGCCGCCGTCCCCGCGCAGCCGCACCTGGATCTCCTCCCCGCGCGTGCCGTACTTGTCGGCGTTCACCACCAGGTTGTCGAGCACCTCGCGGATGCGGGCGGCATCGAAGCGGCCCTGCAGGTCGCCCTCGGCATCGAAGCGGATGCTTGCCATCGGGAACGACGAGCGCAGGTGTTCGATCTCCTCGGCACAGGCGACGCCCAGGTCGACGGGCTCGCGGCGGATCTCGAAGGCGATGCCCATCTGCGCGCGGTTGTAGACCAGCAGCTTGTCCAGCAGGTCGCACATGTGCTCGGTGCTGCGCACCAGGCGCTGGGCTGCGCGCTCCACCGGCTGCCCGGCCACGCTGCGGGCGATGCTCTCGGACGTGAGCAGGATGGCCGTGAGCGGACTGCGCAGGTCGTGGCCCAGCACACCGAGGAACAGGTTGCGCCAGCGCTCGACTTCGTCGGCGTAGTGGCGCACGGATTCGGTGATCGCTTCGTCGATGGCCTCGTTGAAGCGCGTGATCTCGCCCGGCGCGCGCGCGGCGCGTTCGGGCACTTCCATCCACTTGCGCAGCACCGACGCGCGCAGGGCGCGGTACTCGGCCACCAGGTTCGAGATGCTGTAGCCGCTCAGGGCGCGGTGCAGGGCGTGGGTGCCGGCCGCGGATATCGGTGCACCCGCGACCGGGACGGCCCGGCCTTCGGATTTTTCGATCTCCTCGCTCCGGGTCTGGGGCCGGCGCAGGTCGGCCACGACGGAGGCGATGATCTCGGGCAGGTGATCGCGCAGGGTGACGTCGTCCAGGGTGCGCCCGACGTCGATGGTGCGGGCGAATTCCACGGCGTCCGCGATGATGGTTTCGGCGTTGTGTTCGAGAAAGTCCGCGAGGCTCTGGTCCATGCAAGGGTCCCTTTGACTGGGGCTGCTTGTACGTGTCCGGGCGTTGCTTGGGGAAGCGCTGGCCCGTTCAGGTTGTTCACCTTGCCAAGGGCGCCGTGGTGGATCCGTTAGGCGGGCGGGCGTCGCCGGACCAGCGTTCGGGTTTGTGATCGGGTGGTGAAAGCGGCCATCTCCCCTTCGGCGCCCACGCGCCGGACGCACGTCGCGCGGAGGGCGACCAGGTCTGTTTGGTCCCCGTGGAACCTGCGCCCGCGCGCCCCGTCGGCCCGGGCGTGATCGCCTAGACGGTGGGGCGATCCGGAACGCCGCCCGAGAGCGACACGTCGATCTGGTCCAGGCGCCAGTCCAGCGCGTGGGCGATCGCGCGCACCTCTTCCACCTGCGCGGCAGTCAGGGTGCGGTTGCCGATCAGCACGATGCCGGACAGATGGAATCCTTCCTCGTGCAGGCGCACGCCGCACCCCTCCATCCACGGCAGCGCGGCGATTTCACGGCACAGCCGTGCGGGCAGGGGATCGGGTTCGCTGCGGTCGAGCTTCTGCGGGCGTGCATCGTGCAGGTCGCGCACCGCGCCGCGCAGGTTGGTGGCGCCGTCGTGCAGGATGCTGGCCGCGATCACCAGCGCGGACACCGCGTCGGCCCACCACCAGCCCAGGCCGATCCCCGCCACGCCCACGATGCCGGCGGCGGCGGTCATCCAGTCGGCCTTGCCCACGTCGGCATCGGTATGCAGCGGCTTGAGCGAGAGCGCCTTCGCCAGCGCGAGCTTCTTGCGGCCCAGGATCACCGGCGGGATCGCCGACACCGCGAGCGCCGCCATCATGATCCAGCCCTGCCAGACCACGTGGCCGGCCACGACCACGCTGCCCACGACCGGACGCGTGGCGGTGAACAGCGTATGCAGGCTCTCGTACACCAGCGCCAGGCCGACGCCGGTGAGCGCGACCGCGGAGATCAGGAAGTTGGTGTCGAACGCGCGCTCGCGGCCGGTGATGTATTCGTGGTCCACGCCCTTGCGGCGGAAGTGGCTGGCCACCAGGAACGCGACCGACGGCAGCAGGCTCAGCACGTCCTCGACCAGCGCGGTCTTCATCGCCTGCGATCCGCCCATGGCCAGGAACATCAGCACCGAGACCAGCGACATCCACAGCAGCGTCCAGGCGCACAGCCGCTCGGCGCGGTGCAGCGCCTGGCGCTGTTCCTCCGGAAGTTCGCGCGAAGGAGGGCGGGGCGCGACGCTCACGGGAGGTCGCTCCGCCGCGGAGCGCGTGGCCGGCGGGTCGCGCGGCGGTCGCCCGCGGCCCGACTGCCGGGCGGCGGGTCGCGGGGGCGAAGCGGCGGCGACCCGCTCATCGCCGGTCCCCGTGCTGCACGAGGAAGCTGTCGAACGCGAGGTGCCAGGCCGACTGACCCGGCGGCAGCGCGATGCGGCGCTCGGGCAGGGGGGCATCCCCGCCAGGGCGTGCGCGCAGCGGCTGCGACCAGCCGACCCTCGGCTTCCACGGCGAGGTGCGATGGTGACCGCCGACCACGGCGTGCAGGTGGGCGCGTTCCAGGTCGCGCATCAGCGCATCGTGCCCGCCGGGTACCCATTCCAGGCGATAGCCCCGCGCATCCGCGTAGCGCTGCAGCAGCTCGGGTTCCGGCCCGGATACACGCCCGTCCGGTGCGACCAGCACCCACGGCGGATCGTGGCTCGCGCCCACGCGCATGCCCTGTTCGTCCGCGCGCTGCGTCATGTCGTCGGCGTCGCGCGGATAGCCGCTGCAGGCCGCCAGGACGAGCGTCAGCGCCAGCGACAGGGCGGTGCGGATCCAGGGATGCGGTTGCGTGCGTGCGGGCATGCGGCCTTATGGACGCACGGGTGTGAAAGCACCGTGGGCGATCACGCGCGCGTGTCGATCGGGGGCGCGTCCACACCAGTGTCGGCAGACGGCAGGGCTGCGGGCGAGCTGCCCGGGTCAGGAGCGCCGCGGACGACGTAGAGCGGTGACGAGGGTGCCGGTTCCAACGGCGCAGGTGCGCTCCGCGGGGGACGCGTCACGGTGTTTCCAGCGACGCCTGCAGTGCGGTGGCGAGCGCGGCATCGCCGCTGACCAGGTCCTGCCAGCGCAGTTCGAGGCCTTTGCGCCGGCCCTTGGGCACCAGCTTCAACCCGTCGGGGTCGAGGGTGAGCGTATGGGGCTTGCCGTCGATGAGGACTTCGCGGCGCAGGGGTTTGTCGAGAGGTGTCATGGGCGGATCCCGGCGAAGCGATGGGAGACGTGTGTGCACGCGCCGTTCCAGGGAACGATCGGGCCTGGTCGGGGGCGTGGAGGGCTCGGAGGCGGGGTGGCGTGCATGCGCCGCGGCGCCGCGCACTGGCCGTGGAGTGCGCTCAATCCGGACCCTCGCCGGAATCTGCCAGCGCCGAGGCCGCACGGTCGACGCGGTCCTGCAGGTCTTCGGCGCGGTCGAGCAGTTCGCGTGGACCGAGCGCGACCGCGGCGAACGTGTAGGTGTCCGGCGAGGGATCGGCGAGCAGGCCGCCCACCGCCGGGTGGTCGCGCCAGCGTACATAGATCGTCAGGCCGGGGCCTTCGATGCGATCGGGCAGGGTCGCAGGACAGGGACGCGAGGCCCCATCCCACGGGCCGCCGAGGAATGTCATCTGCATGGGGTGTCTCCAGCCGCGAGGACCGGTGTGGGCCAGCCTAGGCTTGGCCTCGTCAAGACCGCATACAGGGCGCCGATGCAGCGCCGAGGCGCCTGAGTGGACGCGTGTCGGGCGGTGGCAGTGGCAGAGCGTTCCCGCGCCGGAAGCCGATCGCAGCCAGGAGACGATGGAAGCGGGCGAACACCGCCCTCTTCGGTCCGCGCGCTAGAACCGCTTCGATGGGGCGGCGGCGTCGCCGACGACGAAGGGCACCGGCGCCGGCGATTCTTCCGGAACCGAATCCTGGTGGGCCGAGGATTTCAACGCCTCCGGCCACGCGGTGAAGCCGTATTCGGCCAGGATGCGCGCGGCCTTGAGTTCGAATGCGAACGCATCCTGCGGCTGGCAGCGGGACTTCAGCGCATCGATGTCGGCAGCGACGCGGGCCCAGAAGTGCTCGTCGTCCTCGGGCAGCGACACGCAGGCGCGCAGGCGCTGGGTGAATTCGGTCACGCACTCCTCGAGCACGTCCGGCCCGCGGCGCATCGGGGTGGTTGCGCGACGCGGCACGGCGCACACCGTGGGCCGGGTGGGAGTGCCGAAGGAATCTTCCATGGAAACGGCGGGCATTGCGTTGGCTCCGGTGGAGCGGGGAGGGGCGTCCCCGACGCATGCAATGTGGCCCAGCCATCGCCACGGCATCGTGAAAACGCACGACGAGCGGGTTCAGCTGCCTGAAGCAGGCTCACGCGATCGCGATGCGGTGCACGCCTGGGGTACCGTCGCGAAGGGAACGAGATCAAGGGCGCGCGTCGAAAGCCGCTGGCCTGTCCGCACTGTGGGCGTGGCGCGCGGGGCGCCGCTTCAGTTCGGCGGCGAACTGCGCTGCGGCACGCGGGCCAGGGCCGTTTCGAGATCGCGCTGGCCGTAGGGCTTCTTGATCAATGGAGCATCGGCATGGCGTTCGGGCAGCACCGACGCGCCGTAGCCGGTGGCGAAGAAGAACGGGATGCCCCGCGCGTGCAGCGCATCGGCGATCGGAAAGGAATCGTCCCCGGCGAGGTTCACGTCGAGGATCGCGAGGTCGACCTCGTCGTCGTCGGCCAGGGCCGCCAGCGCGGACTCGACCGAATGCGCGGTGGCGGCGACCTCGCAGCCCAGCGCGGGCAACACGTCCTCGAGCACCATGACCAGGAGCGATTCGTCTTCGACGATGAGTACCCGGCGTGGCATGGCGTTCCTCATGGACAGGGGTGGCGGAGCACAGCATCGGCGCGACCCGGTCCGGGATGCAAGCGCGGACCCCGGGCGCGCGGAAGCGGGCGCCTCACGAGACCTGCGCCGGCAGCGGCGTTTCGATGTGGCAACGTGCACCGGCTGGCGCGAATTCCAGCGAGACGTCACCGCCCAGGTCGTGCTTGAGTCCACGCTGCAGCAGCCGCGTGCCGAATCCACGACGCTCCGGTTGGCCTTCGACCGGCGGACCACCGGTTTCCTCCCAGTCGATGACCAGGCGCGCGTTCTCGCCGTCCTTGCGCGTCCAGTGCATGCGCACGCTCCCGCCGGGCACGGAGAGCGACCCGTACTTGAGCGCGTTGGTGCACAGCTCGTGCAGCGCCATCGCCAGCGCCACCGCGCGCTTGGGCTCCAGCGTCACCTGCGGACCCTGCACGTCGAAGCGGTCGGGGTCGACCTCGAGGCAATGCCCCATCGCCATGCGCACGATCTCGTCCACGGTGGCACCGGTCCACATGCTGCGCGTGAGCATGTCGTGGGTGCCGGCCAGAGCCTGCAGGCGCGCTTCGATCAGCTCGGCGGCGCGCCCGGCGTCAGGGCAGGTGCGCAGCGTCTGCAGCACCATCGACTGCACGATCGCCAGCGTGTTCTTGACCCGATGGTTGAGCTCGTTGATCAGCAGGTGCAGGTGCTGTTCGTGGTGCACGCGCTCGGTGATGTCGGTGGCCGCGCCGAACCATTCCAGCACCTGGCCCTCCGCATCCTGCACCGGGACGGCGTGGGAACTGATCCAGTTCCACTGCTCGCCGTCGATCCGGACCCGGTGCTGGGCCTGGTAGGACTCCGTGGTGGCGCGCGCGCGCTGGATGGCGTCGAGCACGGCCGGACGGTCTTCGGGATGGATATGCTCGGTCGACCAGTCGATCGGCTGGCCGCGCGGCAGTTTGCTGACCGCGCGTCCCCCCACCACCTCGACCTCGCGCCAGTCCGGCGTGATGCGGTAGATCAGGTCCGAGCTGGCGGTCACCATCGCCCGGAACCGCTCCTCGCTGTGGCGCAGCGCCTCTTCCTGGCGCTTGCGGTCGGTGACGTCGCGGGTGGTGCCGGCGATCGCCTCGACCTCGCCATCCGGGCCGAGTACCGGCACGAAGATGTAGTCGTAGACGCGGGTTCCCAGCGTGGCGTGGTGGAACGGCACGTCGCCGCGGATCGGGGCCCGGGTGGCGACCACGCGTTCGATCTCCTCGTCGTGCATCGCCGCATGCCAGGGCGCATACCCCAGCTCCAGGCAGGTCTTCCCCATGGCCTGCTCGGCCTCCATGCCCCACATCGTGAGCAGGGCCTGGTTGGCGTAGATGAAACGATGCTGCCGGTCGAACACGTACATCAGGTCCGGGCTCGACTGGAGGATGGCCTCGTACAGGCGCATCTGTGCATTGCCGGCACCATCGTTCCCGCGCGGCGTGGGACCGTCCAAGACTTGTGTATTCCGGAGACTGCGAACGTGCGAAGCCTAGCGACGCGACGTGGGTGCACCGTGAAGGCGGCCTGCGACGGGGCATGCAGGCCGCCGCCTCCCCGGCGGGTGCGCGGACGGACGTGTCACGCGCGGCCCGCCGCCCGCACGGCCCGGCGATACGCATGCGGACGCGCATGCATGGACCTCCGCATGCGGGCGCGCTCACGCCGCGTCCGCGGCTGCCGCCCGACAATGCGCATCCGCCCGTCGCCGCCGCCGCATTGCCACCCCAACGCCTGCTGCCGCTGATCGTCGCCACCGCGCTGTTCATCGAAAACATGGACTCCACGGCGATCTCCACCTCGCTGCCGCAGATCGCCGCCGACCTCGGCGTCGAGCCGGTGGCGCTGAAGCTGGCGATCACCACCTACATGCTGGCCCTGGCCGTGTTCATCCCGGTCAGCGGCTGGGTGGCGGACCGTTTCGGCGCGCGGCGCGTGTTCATCGCCGCGATCGCGGTGTTCCTGCTCGGCTCGCTCGGCTGCGCGGCCAGCGACGGCCTGGGGCAGCTGGTGGCCGGACGCTTCGTGCAGGGCATGGGCGGGGCGATGATGGTGCCGGTCGGGCGGCTGGTGCTGCTGCGCAGCGTGGAGAAGTCCGAACTGGTGCGGGCGCTCAGCTGGCTTACCATCCCGGCCATGCTGGGCCCGATGCTGGGGCCGGTGCTGGGCGGCGCGATCACCACCTACGCGCACTGGCGCTTCATCTTCCTGATCAACATTCCCATGGGCCTGCTGGGGATGTGGCTGGCGTGGCGGCACATTCCGGAGCTGCGCCAGGCGGTGGGGCCGCTGGACGTGCGCGGATTCCTGCTCTCGGCGAGCGGGCTGGCGCTGGCGATGTTCGGGCTCTCGGCGATCGGCCGCGGCCTGGTGCCGGGCGTGGTGCTGGCCGCGTGCATGCTGGCCGGCGCGGCCCTGCTGGCGGGGTATGTCCGCCATGCGCGCACGCATCCGCAACCCCTGCTGCGCCTGGACCTGCTGCGCGTCCCCACCTTCCGCACGGCGGTGGTGGGCGGTTCGCTGTTCCGCATCGGCATCGGCGCCACGCCCTTCCTGCTGCCGTTGATGCTGCAGCTGTCGTTCGGGCTCGATCCGCTGGAGTCGGGCCTGGTCACGTTCACCTCGACCGCGGGCGCGATGGTGATGAAGGTGGTGGCGCCACGCATCCTGCACCGCTTCGGCTTCCGCCCGGTGCTGGTGTGGAACGGGCTGGCGGCCTCGCTGATGCTGTGCGGCTTCGGCCTGTTCCGCGCCGACACGCCGTATCCGCTGATGGTCGGCGTGCTGCTGGCCAGCGGCTTCCTGCGCTCGCTGCAGTTCACCAGCCTCAACGCGATCGCCTACGCCGACATCGACCAGGCGCGGATGAGCCAGGCCAGCAGCCTGGCCGCGATGGCGCAGCAGATCGCGCTCGCCCTGGGCGTGACCATCGGCGGCTTCGCGCTGAGCCTGGCCGGCACGTTGACGGGACGCGCCGACGACGCACCGATCAATTTCACGTTCGCCTTCCTCACCGTGGGGCTGGTGTCGGTGGTCTCGACCTGGCAGATGCGCAGGCTGGCGCCGGATGCCGGCGCGGAAATGGCCGGCCGCGCGGAGGCCGGGCGGGAAGTGGCCGAGCCGAAGGCGGAATCGCGGCCGCAGGCATGAGCATGAGGAGGATCGGCGTGCCCGCGCGTCGGGCACCGCGCCGGGGCACGCGTGAGGTGCGCGCGATGCACGTGAGCGCATGCCGAAGGCGGCGGTCAGCTTGATGAATCCCCCTCACGCCCCCTGCATTGGAATGCGCGCACCTTGCCGTGGCGACACCCCGCTCGCGACGAAGGACGCATCACATGTTTGCGCAGCACGATCAGCAGCCACAGGCCCACGGCACACCGGATCGGGATGATCCCGGACAGGCGCCGCCGGCGCAGGATCCCGGGCGGACTCACACCGATCCGCAGCGGTTTCCCGGGCAGCAGCCCGGCCAGCAGCCGCGGCAGGATCCAGGCTCCGGACCGGATCGCGATCCCGAGCTGCAGGGGCATTGAGGATGTGCAGGCCACTTCGCGCGCGCCACGTGCGCCCGCTTCGTCCACAGCGGCGGGCATCGCCATGAGCAAGGACAAGGACTCCCCACCCGACGCGCCAGCGTCCGACCAGCTGGAGCGCGAACAGCGCTCCTATCCCCACGGAAGCGGCGACCGCAACAGCTGGTCGCCCTTTGGCAAGGACCGCATGCCGATCCACGAGGGTGGCACCCAGCGCCACGCGCCACCCGAACCCGAGAAGCGGCCACCGGCGCCCCGGCGCTGATCCTCCGGGAGCGCCGCCTGTCGCGGCGTTCTCGACCACCACGCCTCCTGCCGCGCGGATGCCGGCGCGCGCTTCCATGCCGCGTCCGTCCACGGCGGCAGTCGATCCACCCTCTTCCACCACCTGCCGAACGGCAAGGGAACCGAACCATGTTCACCCACAACAAGACACTCCAGTACACCGTCCGCGTCTCCGAACCCAACCCCGCGCTGGCGAACCTGCTGCTCGAGCAGTTCGGTGGTCCGCAGGGCGAGCTTGCGGCGGCGATGCGCTACTTCACCCAGGCGCTGGCGGAGGACGATCCGGGCCGCAAGGACATGCTGCTCGACATCTCCACCGAGGAACTCAGCCACCTGGAAGTGATCGGCTCGCTGGTGTGCATGCTCAACAAGGGCGCCAAGGGCCGGCTGGCCGAGGCGGTCGAGGAAGAAGGCGAGCTGTTCCGCTCGCTGCAGGGCGCGGGCAACGATTCGCACCTGACCCAGGTGCTGTACGGCGGCGGCCCGGCCCTGATCAATTCCGGCGGCCAGCTGTGGACCGCGGGCTACATCGACAGCATCGGCGAGCCCACCGCGGACCTGCGCTCGAACATCGCGGCCGAGGCGCGCGCGAAGATCGTCTACGAGCGCCTGATCAACGTCACCGCCGATCCGGGCGTCAAGGAAGCGCTCACCTTCCTGATGACGCGCGAGATGTCGCACCAGAAGTCGTTCGAGAAGGCGCTGTACGCGATCGAGCCGAACTTCCCGCCGGGCAAGCTGGCCGGCATGCCGGAGTTCGAGGAAATGTACGTCAACACCTCGCAGGGCGAGGGCGACATGCGCGGACCCTGGAACAGCGACGAGAACTTCGACTACGTCAGCGATCCCGCGCGGTTCACCGCGGTCGACGGCGGCGACGGATCGGCGAGCGTGCGCCTGCCGGCGGCGCAGAAGAAGCTCGTCGACGCGATGGCCGATCGGTCCACGTCGGCGCCCGACGCCAACCCGGTGACGGGCATCGAACTGGGCAAGGCGGAGGGCACGATGGCGCGCACCACCAAGGTCGAGCTCGACGCCGGGGGCAGCCCAGCGGACGCGGATGCGGGGACGCAATCCAGGCCCGCGAAATCCACCTCGGCGGCGAAGGGCAAGTCCCGGTCGAAGCGCTGAGTACGGCGCACTCCCCGTGCAGTCCAACGCGCCCGGCACTGCCGGGCGCGCTGGCATCCAGCGGTTGGGCGCGTGGCGGCGCGAAAGGCGGAAGCCGCCCGTCGACCTGCAGGTCACGCCATCTTGATCCGCGCTCGCGGAAGGTAGTGCTCCAATTCCAGTGGAGATGCCCGTGACCATGATTCCCTCCGAAGCCCTGGTGGTCGTCGCCGACGGCGGCGGCGCGCGCCTGTTCCGCAACAAGGGTGACGAGCGCGCGCTCTCGCTGCACCAGGTGGAGCTGCGCGAGCTGATGAACATGGATGACGACGGCCCCGCGGGCAGCATGCCGGGGGAGTCGACCGGGCAGCAGATCGACGAGGCCACCTTCGCCAAGCAACTGGCGCTGGCGCTCAACGAGGGTGCGCTCAAGCAGCAGTACGAGGCGCTGGTGCTGATCGCCGATCCGACGACGCTCGGGCGGATGCGCCCGCTGCTGCACAAGGAAGTGGTCGCGCGCACCGTGACCGAACTGGCCAAGACCCTGACCAATGCGCCGCTGGAGGACATCGAGCGCGCGCTCCGGCCGTCGTGACCTACCAGGGCCAGTACGGCGCCCGGGAACCGGCCCGTACGGAACTCGATGCGATGCCCGGTGCGGTGCTGCTGGAGTTCGGGGCACCGTGGTGCGGACATTGTCGTGCCGCCCAGCCCGCGCTGCAGGCACTGCTGGCGGCGCGCGACGGCCTCACCCACCTCAAGATCGAGGACGGACGCGGCAGGCCGCTGGGGCGCGCCTTCGGCGTGAAGCTGTGGCCCACGCTGGTACTGCTGCGCGCTGGTCAGGAACAGGCGCGCGTGGTGCGACCGCTGTCCCGCGAGGACCTGGCCGTGCTCGCGTCGGCACTGGACGCTCCCGCCTGAGGCCGTTGACCGGCGCGTGCGCAGACTGCGCAGGGAGGGAGCGCGGCCACCATGGTGGCGCCAGGCATGCCTGGGCCGGATCACGGTGCGCGGTGCACACCGGGTCGTGCACCGGCCTGCTGTAGCATCGGTGCCCCTTCGCTTCGCATCGAATTTCCCATGGAATGGCTCTCGGACCCGAGCATCTGGATGGGTCTCGCCACCCTCGTGATCCTCGAGATCATCCTGGGCATCGACAACCTGGTGTTCATCGCGATCCTGGCGGACAAGCTGCCGCCGGAGCAGCGCGACAAGGCCCGGATCATCGGCCTGAGCCTGGCGCTGGTGATGCGCCTGGTGCTGCTGGCGGCGCTGTCGTGGATCATGCGCCTGACCGAGCCGCTGTTCGCGGTCCTCGGCCATGAGTTCTCCGGGCGCGACCTGATCCTGCTCGGGGGCGGCCTGTTCCTGCTGTTCAAGGCCACGATGGAACTGCACGAGCGGCTCGAAGGGACGTCGCACGCCAATACGGGCAACAAGGCGTATGCCGCGTTCGGCGTCGTAGTCACCCAGATCGTGATCCTGGACGCGGTGTTCTCGCTCGACTCGGTGATCACCGCGGTGGGCATGGTCGACGAGCTCGGCGTGATGTACGCCGCGGTGACCATCGCCATGGCGGTGATGCTGCTGGCCAGCAAGCCGCTCACGAATTTCGTCAACCGCCACCCGACGGTGGTGGTGCTGTGCCTGGGCTTCCTGCTGATGATCGGCTTCAGCCTGGTCGCGGAAGGCCTGGGCTTCAAGATCCCGAAGGGCTACCTGTACGCGGCGATCGTGTTCTCGATCCTGATCGAGTCGTTCAACCAGGTCACCATGTTCAAGCGCGAGAAGAAGGTGCGCACGCTGCCGATGCGGCAGCGCACCGCCGAGGCGCTGACGCGCCTGCTGGGCGCGCGCAACGGGGTCGATGGCGCACAGGGCGCGGGCGGGGGCGGCACGGATGCATCGGGCGAGCGGCTGAAGACGTCCGAACACGACATGATCCACAGCGTGCTGTCGCTGGCAGAGCGGTCGGTGGCCACCGTGATGACCGTGCGCACCGACATCCAGTGGATCGACGGCAGCCGCGGCATGGCGCACGCCGCCGAGCGCCTGACGCGTTCGCCGCATACCCGGCAGCTGGTCTGCGACGGCGAGCTCGACAATCTGCAGGGCGTGGTGCAGAGCCGCGACCTGCTGGCCGGCGTGCTGTCGGGCAAGCCGCTGGAACTGGCGGACCATCTGCGTGAACCGCTGATCCTGCCCGAAGGCACGACGGCGCTGCGCGCGCTCGAGCGCCTCCGCGAGCATCCGATCCCGCTCGCGATCGTGGTGGACGAATACGGCGGCGTGATCGGCCTGGTGACCGCCAACGACCTGCTCGCCGCGATCGCCGGCGACCTCGCCGACACCCGCGATGCCGATTACGGCGCGACGCAGCTGGAGGACGGCAGCTGGAACGTCGATGCCTCGATGTCGATGGAGGAGGTGGAGCGCGCGACGGACATCCCGCTGCCGCGCGATTCGGCCTACGTGACGTTGTCGGGGCTGTTCCTGCACACGCTGGGGCGACTGCCGATGCCGGGCGACACGATCGAGGTCGCGGGCTGGCAGATCGAGGTGGCCTCGCTGGAGCGCAGGCGCGTGGGGAGGGCGGTGCTGCGCAGGCTCCCGCCGGAAGCGTAGCGCGCGGGGCCCCGACGGCACGCTGCGAGTGGGGGCTCTACGACGTCTTGGTGGAGGAAGCCGATGGCGGGCCGGGGCCCGCCCTTGTGCCCGGCTTCCGGTGTGTCAGGCCAGCGTGCGCAGTTCCGGTTCGCGCGCCCACTGCCGTGTCTTCGCCGCGGCGATGAAGGCGCTGGCGTCGGCGGCATCGACGATACCCGCATCCCTGCCGACGTTGCCCGCCTCGAGCAGCGGAGCGGCGCCTGCATCGTGCGCGATCGCCTTCAGGTGCGCCCAAGCGAAGGCGACGAAGTCGACCGCCGCCGATTCCTTCGCCAGCTTGCTGCCCGCATCCTCGCTCAGGAGCACCGCCACCGCGTCGAACACCACCGAGGGGGTGCCCGCCAGCTGGCCATCCGCGGGCTGCTTCTTCCCGTCCGACAGCACCGCGCCGCCGAGCTTGGGCGCCACGATCTTCACCGTCGCGCCCGCGTCCTCGGCGGCCTTGCGCAGCGCCTTCAGCGCCGCGGCGTCGCTGCCTTCGTCGATCAGGATGCCGATCGTGCGATGCTCGAGCGTCTCGCGCATGCGGCCGATGATGCGCACCTCCGGCGCCGGGGGCATGTCGGTCGGCGGCACGGCGGCGTCCGGAGCAGGCGGCACCGCGTCCATGCCGAGGCCGTCGGCCACGCGCTGCGCCAGCGACGGGTCGATGTGCACCAGGTGACCCACCGTGCGCTCGCGCACCTTCGGCGTCTCCACCTTCGAAAGTTCGAACACCAGCGCCGAGGCCAGGTGCGCCTGTTCGGGCGCTTCCAGGCTGCGGAAGAACATGCGCGCCTGGCTGTAGTGGTCGGCGAAGCTCTCCGGGCGCACGCGGCCCTTGACGCCGTCGTCGGGCAGGGTCGCATGGCTGCGGAAGCCGGCGCGCTGGTCGGCTCGCGGGCTGTCTTCCTGCAGCGAACTGGGCTCGTAGTTCACCCGGCCCTTGTGCACCTGCATCTGCATGTGGCCGTCGCGCTGGTGGTTGGCGAACGGGCACTTGGGCTGGTTGATCGGGATCTGGTGGAAATTCGGTCCGCCCAGGCGGATCAGCTGGGTGTCGAGGTAGGAGAACAGGCGGCCCTGCAGCAGCGGGTCGTTGCTGAAGTCGATGCCGGGCACGAGGTTGGCCGGGCAATACGCCACCTGCTCGGTCTCGGCGAAGAAGTTGTCGGGCCAGCGGTCGAGCACCATGCGGCCGACGATCTGCACCGGGACCAGCGCTTCGGGCACGATCTTGGTCGGGTCGAGGTGGTCGAACGGGAACGCGTCGGCCTCCTGCTCGGTGAACAGCTGGACGCCCAGCTCCCACTCGGGGAAGTTGCCGGCCTGGATGTTCTCGAACAGGTCGCGGCGGTGGAAATCGTTGTCGGCCGACTGCAGTTTCAGCGCCTCGTCCCACACCGTCGACTGGATTCCGAGCTTCGGACGCCAGTGGAACTTGACGAAGGTGCTGTTGCCCTGCTCGTCGAGGAAGCGGAAGCTGTGGATGCCGAAGCCTTCGATCGTGCGCAGCGAACGCGGGATGGTGCGGTCGCTCATCGCCCACATGATCATGTGCATCGATTCGGGCGTGAGCGAGATGAAGTCCCAGAAGGTGTCGTGGGCGCTCGCCGCCTGCGGGAAGGCGCGGTCGGGTTCCATCTTCACCGAGTGCACCACGTCGGGGAACTTCATCGGGTCCTGGATGAAGAACACCGGGATGTTGTTGCCGACCAGGTCGAAATTGCCCTCTTCGGTATAGAACTTCACCGCGAAGCCGCGCACGTCGCGCGGGGTGTCGACCGAGCCGGCGCCGCCGGCCACGGTGGAGAATCGGGTGAACACCGGCGTGCGCCTGCCGACCTCGGTGAAGATCTTTGCCCGCGTGTACTTCGCCAGCGACGTGTCCAACTCGAAGTAGCCGTGCGCGGCGCTGCCGCGGGCGTGGACGATGCGCTCGGGGATGCGCTCGTGGTCGAAGTGGGTGATCTTCTCGCGCAGGATGAAGTCTTCGAGCAGGGTCGGGCCGCGCGGGCCCTGCTTGAGCGAGTTCTGGTTGTCGGCGATCACCACGCCCTGGTTGGTGGTCAGCGGCGGATGGCTGCCGCCGGCCTGCTGCTGCAGTTCGTCGCCGGTGCCGCGCGGGGCGTCGGCATCGGGGTCGTTTCCTTGCGCGCCGCGTCCCACCGAACCTGCGGGCGTGTCGTGCGCGGGCTTCGCATCATCGGGTGGCTGGCGGCCGGGCGGGGTGGCGGTGGGAGTCTCGGGTCGGGCCATGGCGGCTGCTCCTGCGGGGGATCGCCGGATCTTGAATCCCGCAGCGTGAGCGCCGTGCATGGGGGCGCGAGTGCGCCGCGCGCCCATGCGGCGATGCCCCGCATGGCAGCGCGCGCGGCGCGGACCTTGTCGACGCGCGCATCTCGGGGAGGCGAGTGTCTTGACCCGCTGGACGCGAGCGCGTCGCGCTGCGCAGGACGTCAGCGCGGCGCGGCGCCGGAGCGGCGAACCGCGCGCAGCTTGCCGCTGTCGCCGCCGCCGCACCAGAACAGGCCGTCGCCGTCGCATTCCAGGCCGCTGACGAAGATCCCGTCCGGCAGGCGCAGGCGTTCGAGCACGGTGCCGTCGGCCGGATCGACGCGGCGCAGTTCGCTCTCCTCGCCTTCCCAGGTGCCGTGCCAGAGCGCATCGTCGACCCAGGTCACGCCGGTGACGAAGCGGTCACTGGTCAGGGTGCGCAGCACCGTGCCGGTGTCCGGGTCGACCTGGTGGATGCGACGCTCGCGGTACTCGCCGACCCACAGCGTGCCCTCTGCCCAGGCCAGGCCGGAATCGCAGCCTTCCGACGGTGCGGGAATGGAATGCAGCACCCGGCCGGTATCCGGGTCGATGCGGTCGATGCGCGCCTCGGCGATCTGGTACAGGTGGGTGCCGTCGAACGCGGTGCCCGCGTCGCAGGGGAGCTCCAGCGCGCGCACCGGCTTGCCGCTGGCAGGATCGATCGCCGTGAGGCGCGAGCCGAGCGCCGCCCAGACATGGCGGCCGTCGTGACTCACGCCCGCCACGGCTGCACCGTCGAACGGACCGTAATCGTGGACGAGCTCGGTGCTGCCGATGGCGGGGGCTTCGGCGGTGTGGTGTGGGTGGGCGTTCATGCGCGTCTCCGGTGTCGTGTGGGGTCGAGCGCAATCTACGCCGGCGCCGGCACCGCCGGGAGTAACAATGTCGTCGCGAATCCGGGCGGCGGCGCGGCGATCCAGCGCCGGGTGCGGCCACGCATCCGCGCGTGCGCGCGGCCGTCGGCTTCGAGCTCCGCGAGGGCGCGCTGCACGCTGCGCTGGCTGGTGCCCAGCGCGAGCGCGAGCGCGGTGGTGGACCAGGCCGCGCCGTCGGACAACAGCGCCAGCAGCTGCGCCTGTTCGCCCTCGATCGGCGGCAACAGGACCGCGACCTCGCGCGCGCCGTGCGCCACCAGGCGGTAGCCGCGGGCGGTGGCCTCGATCGCGGCCCAGGGCTTCACCAGCGCGCGCAGCCGGCCGAGTTCCACCCGCAATCGCGCGCGATGGGTGTCGTCTGCATGCTGCAGGCGGAAGGCGGCGGCGATCACGGCGTCGCGCGCGATGTCGTCCGGCCAGGCACCGGCGAGTGCCTGCAGCAGGGCGAACAGCACCGGTCGTCGTGCCAGCGCCAGCCATGCACCGCCCACGCGCAGGCCCCGGCGGCAGCCATCCACCACCAGCGCGTCCGAGGCGAACAGCGCCTCCACGTCGGCCAGCGCGAGCGGCTGGCGGTGGGTGGCGGTGAGGCGTCGCGCCACCGGCTGCGCCAGGCGCGCCTGCGCGGCTTCGATCTCGGCCAGCAGCAGCGGATTGCGCGCGCGCGTGGCGGCGGCCGCGGCCTGCGCGAGCGCAGCGCGCGCCGGTCCGCTGCGCAGTGCGCGCAGGGACAGCTCGGCGGCGGCAAGGCCGGCGATCGCCGCATGCGACGCCGGTAGCGGCGCGCCGTCGAGGCGCCGCAATGCGTCGTGCGCCGCACCGAGCTGGCCGAGCAGCAGGGAACGCCGCACGATGACCAGGTGCGCATGCGCGACGTTGACGACGTCGCCATGCGCCTCGAGCACGGCGATCGCGGCATGCAACGATCGCGGGGTGGCGGAGAGGTCGCGCATCGCCAGCGCGATCTCGGCATCGGCCAGCGCGCAGCGGGCGCGCGCCAGCGTCTCGCGCGGGCCGAACGCGCGCGCGGCGCGGTGCAGCAGCTCGCGGGCGCGGGCGTACTCGCCCAGCTGCGCCATCGCGATCCCGCGCAGCGCCAGCGCCGGCGGATCTTCGCGCAATGCCACGCGCTTGAGCGCGCCCAGCGCGTCGCCTGCCGCCAGCGCACGCGCCGCGGACGCGATCAGGGAATCCACGGCGGACCGGGACGATGCGGCAGGTCGGGGTGCCCGGGATCGAGGGGAACGCCGAGTGCCAGCAATTCCGCGCCGGGCCGTGCGGCGAGGGCGGCAAGTTCGTCGCGGGCGATCGCGAAGGCCAGCTGCAGCGCCTGCCAGGAATCGATGCCCAGCGCCTGCCGGCGGATCAGCGCGTCGCCGACCTCGATCCGGACCGGGCAACGCCAGTCGTGCCCGCCGACGACCGGGACGTCGCGCCGCGGCGTGCCGAAGGCCACCCGCACCGGCTGCTCGCGACCTCCTGCGCGCAGGACCAGGGCGCGTTCGGCGATGGTCGGGGTGTCGTCGTCCGGAATCGCCGGCAGGTCGGGGTCCACGTGACGCCTCAGGCGTCCGACCAGACCGCGAATTCGTTGCCGCCGGGTTCGATGAAGTGGAAGCGGCGGCCGCCCGGGAACTCGAACACGGGCTTGACCACGGTGCCGCCGGCGGCCTCCACCTTCGCCTGCGTGTCTTCCAGTCGCGCGCTGTAGAACACGAGCAGCGCGCTGCCGCGGTCGGTGCGCGCGGCCAGGTCGGCGTGGTAGAAGCCGCCATCGAGTCCCGCGCCGTCGCGGGCGAAGGCGATGTAGTCCGGGCCGTAGTCGGTAAACGTCCAGCCGAACGCCGTGGCGAAGAAACGGCGTGTCGCGTCGAGGTCGCGCGCGGGGAATTCGACGTAGTCGAGTTGTTCGTGGACGGGCATGGCGCGCTTCTCGCATCGGCAGGGCCGCCTGTATACCGCCGCCTGCGCGGTGGCGGCAACCATGGGGGCGGCGGGGCGGCTAGGATGCGCGCATGCTGCGCTCCGCCTCGCGACTGCCGTGGAAACCCGTGCTGCTCTACGGCGGACTGCTTGCGCTGGGCACGCTGGCACTGCAGTGGCTGGACTACCAGCGGCTGGTGCGCAGCCATGCCTCGCTGCTGTTCGAAGGCCTGCTGGCGGCCGGGTTCCTCGCGCTCGGCGCGTGGCTCGGCGCCCGCCTGCTGGCGCGGCGCACGCCCGTGCCGGCATTCGACGGCAACCCTGCGGCACAGCAGGCGCTGGGCATCAGCGACCGCGAACTGGCGGTGCTGATGGAGATCGCCGCGGGGCACTCCAACAAGGAGATCGCGTCCCGGCTGCACGTCTCGCCGAACACGGTCAAGACCCATGTCGCGCGCCTGCTGGCCAAGCTCGGTGCGCGCCGGCGCACCGATGCCCTGCGCCGCGCGCGTGAACTGGGGCTGGTGCCCTGAGGGGGCTCGGCAGCGGCGACGGATGGTGGCCGCGTCGAATGTTCAGCCCGCAGCCTCTCCGGGCAGTTTCGCCACCACCTTGATCTCGAAGCGGAAGCCCGACAGCCAGGTCACGCCGGTCGCGGTGAGCGCGGGATGCGGGCCCGGCCCCAGGTACTCCTGCACCACCGGCCAGATGGTCTCCATGGTCTGCGCCGGGTCGACCATGAAGTAGGTCGTGTCGACCACGTCGGCGAAGGTGCAGCCGGCGGCGGCGAGGATCGCGTCGAGGTTGGCGAAGGCCAGCCGCACCTCCGCGACCAGGTCGGGCTCCGGCGTGCCGTCCTCGCGGCTGCCGACCTGGCCGGACACGAACAGGAAGCCGTTGGCGCGAACGGCGGGGGAATAGCTGTGGCGCTGGTAGAGCGCGTGCGGGTGCGGGGGGAAGACGACGTCGCGGCTGTTCATGGGAGATCTCCGTGGATGGACCGCCGTGGAGCGGGCCGGGTTGGACTGGCACTACTGTGATGGTGTGCGCTGCGCGGATAAACGGGCCGGTACGCGCAGGAATGTTCGTAGAATCCAAACAATCAAGCCGATCGGGAAGCCCGCGCATGGACCGGTTCGACGCGCTGCAGGCCTTCGTCCGCGTGGTGGAGACCGGCAGCTTCACCCGCGCCGCGGAGTCGCTGCGCATCAGCCGCACCTCCGCGACCCAGCTGGTGCAGCAGCTGGAACAGCGGCTGCGGGTGCGGCTGCTCAACCGCACCACACGGCGGGTGGCGCTGACGTCCGACGGCGCCGCGTTCTTCGACCAGGCCGTGCGCCTGCTGGCCGACCTGGCCGAGGCCGAGGCCAGCGTGGTGGGCGCGGCGGCGGCACCCGGCGGCCGGCTGCGGGTGGACGTGCCCAGCCCGTTCGCGCGGTTGGTGCTGATCCCGGCGCTGCCCGCGTTCCATGCCCGCTATCCCGAGCTCGCCCTGGAGCTGGGCGTGAGCGACCGCGTGGTCGACCTGGTCGACGACAACGTGGATTGCGTGGTCCGCGGCGGCACGCTCGCCGACCAGTCGCTGGTGGCGCGCAAGCTGGTGGACCTGCGGATGGGCTGTTTCGCCGCACCAGGCTACCTGGCGCGCGCCGGCGTGCCGGGACACCCGGGCGACCTGTCCGACCACGGGAGGCACCGCGTGGTGGCCTTCCAGTCCATGCGCCGGGGCGTCGCGGTGCTGCCGATGGACATGCAGCGTACCGGCGAGCGGGTGCAGGTGCGGGGACGCCACATGCTGGCGGTGGACGACGGCAATGCCTATGTGGCGGCGGGCGTGGCCGGGCTCGGCGTCGTGACCCTGCCGACCTACATCGCCCGTGCGCACGTGGCCGCCGGGGAACTGGTGGAGGTGCTGCCGGAGTGGCGGATCGACCCGCTGCCGCTGTTCGTCGCCTGGCGTCCCAACCGCCACGTGAGCGCGCGGCTGCGGGTGTTCGTCGACTGGCTGGTGGCGATGGTGGTGGAGCGGCGGCTGGACGCCTGATCCCGGTTGCAAGGCGCATCGGCCAGGTCTCGCGCGCGGGGCGGCCGGGCGGATCACCCCCTCGGGGCCTAGTGCATCGGGGCGATCGGCGCACAATCACCCTTCCGGGCGATTGCGGCGGCGGGGAGCCGGCCGCGCAATGGCGCCTCTCCATCCCGGACCCGGAGGTCCCATGTTGCGCATCGTATTGAAGTACGGCCTGATCGCCGGCGTCGTGGTCGGCGCCTCGCTGCTGGGCGTCAGCCTGGCCTACCAGGGCCAGCCGCCGCCGGACTGGGGCATGGCGGCGGGGTTCGCCTCGATGCTGGTCGCGCTGTCGGCGGTGTTCGTCGGCATCAAGCGCCATCGCGACAGCGCCGGCGGCGGCGTGATCCGGTTCTGGCCGGCGTTCGCGCTGGGGCTGGGCATCAGCCTGGTCGCGAGCCTGGTGTACGTGGCGGCGTGGGAGCTGTCGCTGGTGCTGATCGACAACGACTTCGCGGCCATGTTCGCCGCGCAGATGATCGAGCGCGCGCACGACAAGGGGCTGAGCGGAGACGCCCTGGCCGCGGCGGTGGAACAGGCACGTGGGTTCGAGACGATGTACCGCAACCCGCTGCTGCGCATGCCGATGACGTTCGTGGAGATCTTCCCGGTGGGCGTGCTGGTGTCGCTGGTCTCGGCGCTGGTGCTGCGCAATCCGCGGGTACTGCCGGCGCGCGCATGAGGCGGCGCGGGGTTGCGGGCCGGCGGCGTGGCATGGATGTCCATGCGGAAAACGGGTGTGCTTCGCCTGGTGCAACCGTCACTGTGACGTGGTCGGGCTTTCACGCCGCGCTACATGCCCCGGTGTCTACTTTCCATCAGCCATCGTCCCGCGGCACCCCGGTGCCGCCCGCGACCAGCCAAGGGAACCCCTGCATGCCTTTTCCGGAAGACGTCTTCACCATGTCCCGGCGCGACGTGCTGCGTACCGGCGCCACCACCGTGGTGGCCGGCGCGATACCCGCCACCTCGGCGCTGGCGCAGGCCGCCGCCCCGGAACCCCCTCGTCCGCCGGTGCTCGCCGACCTCGAGTTCACCGTCAACCGCACTGCGCATGCGCTGCGGATCGACACCCGCACCACGCTGCTCGACGCGCTGCGCGAGCACCTCAGGCTCACCGGCAGCAAGAAGGGCTGCGACCACGGCCAGTGCGGCGCGTGCACGGTGATCGCGGGCGGCCGCCGGATCAATGCCTGCCTGAGCCTGGCGGTGATGCATGCCGGCGACGAGATCACCACCATCGAAGGCCTCGGCACCCCCGACGCGCTGCATCCCATGCAACGCGCCTTCGTCAAGCACGATGGATACCAGTGCGGCTACTGCACGCCGGGCCAGGTCTGCTCCGCGGTGGCGGTGCTCGACGAGATCGAGGCGGGCATCCCCAGCCACGTGAGCGAGGATCTGGACGCGCGGCCACGTGCGACCGCGGACGAGATCCGCGAGCGCATGAGCGGCAATCTCTGCCGCTGCGGCGCGTACTCGAACATCCTCGACGCGATCACCGACGTCGGCGGGAGCCGCGCATGAAGGCCTTTTCCTACGAGCGCGCCCGGACGCCGGCCGAGGCCGCGACCGCGGCCGCGCGGACACCGGGCGCGCGCTTCATCGCCGGCGGCACCAACCTGCTGGACCTGATGAAACTGGAGATCGAGACGCCCACGCACCTGGTGGACGTGAACGGGCTCGGGCTCGACCGCATCGAGCCGACCGACGCCGGCGGCCTGCGCATCGGCGCACTGGTGCGCAACACGGACCTGGCCGCCGACCGGCGTGTGCGCCGCGACTACGCGGTGCTCTCCCGCGCGCTGCTGGCGGGCGCCTCCGGCCAGTTGCGCAACAAGGCCACGACCGCCGGCAACCTGCTGCAGCGCACGCGTTGCCCGTACTTCTACGACACCGCGCAGGCGTGCAACAAGCGCCTGCCGGGCAGCGGCTGCGCGGCGCTCGAAGGCGTCAGCCGGCAGCTCGGGGTGGTCGGCACCAGCGACGCCTGCATCGCCACCCATCCCAGCGACATGGCGGTGGCGATGCGGGTGCTCGACGCCAGCGTCGACACGGTGAAGCCCGACGGCAGCACGCGCAGCATCGCGCTCGACCGGTTCTACCGCCCGCCCGGGACCACCCCGCACCTGGAGACGGTGCTGGAGCGGGGCGAGCTGATCACGTCCGTCACCCTGCCCGAGCCGGTGGGGGGCAGGCAGGTCTATCGCAAGGTGCGCGACCGTGCTTCCTATGCGTTCGCGCTGGTATCGGTGGCGGCCATCGTGCAGCGCGACGGCAGCGGACGCGTCGCCCTCGGCGGCGTGGCGCCCATGCCCTGGCGGGATGATGCGGCCGACGCCGAACTGCCGCGTGGCAGCCAGGCCGTGGCGGGCAGGCTGTTCGCGGATGCGCGCGCCACCGACCACAACGCCTTCAAGCTGCCGCTGGCCGAGCGCAGCATCGCCGCCGTGCTGGTGGATGCGGGAGTTCGCGCATGAAATTCGACACCCCTGCCACCACCAATCCGATCGATCAGCTGAAGGTGGTCGGCAAGCCGGTCGATCGCATCGACGGCCCGCGGAAGGTGTCCGGAGCGGCGCCGTATGCCTATGAACGCCACGATGTGGTGGCCGGCCAGGCCTATGGCCATGTCGTCGGCGCCACCATCGCCAGGGGCCGCATCCGCAACATCGACACCGCGGCGGCCGAACGCGCGCCCGGCGTGCTGGCCGTGGTCACCGCCGGCAATGCCGGCAAGCTGACCAAGGGCCGGTTCAACACCGCCCACCTGCTGGGCGGCCCGCAGGTGCAGCACTACCACCAGGCGATCGCGCTGGTGGTGGCGGAGACGTTCGAGCAGGCGCGGGCCGCGGCCCAGCTGGTGCGGGTGGAGTACGCGCGCGAAGAGGGGCGCTTCGACCTGGCCGCGCGGCGCGATTCGGCGACGATGCCGAAGAACGAGCCCGACACCGGCGCCGGCGATTTCGATGCGGCCTTCCCGAAGGCGCCGGTGCAGCTGGACGTCACCTACACCACGCCCGACCAGTCGCACGCGATGATGGAGCCGCACGCGACCATCGCGGCCTGGGACGGCGATGCGCTGACGGTGTGGACCTCCAACCAGATGATCGACTGGGGTCGCAACGACCTCGCGCGCACGCTCGGCATCCCGGCCGACAAGGTGCGGATGGATTCGCCGTACATCGGCGGCGGCTTCGGCGGCAAGCTGTTCCTGCGCGCCGACGTGGTGCTGGCCGCGCTCGGTGCGAAGGCGGCCGGGCGGCCGGTCAAGGTCGCCCTGACGCGTCCGCAGATCTTCAACAACACCACCCACCGGCCGGCCACCATCCAGCGCATCCGCATCGGCTGTGGCGAGGACGGCAGGATCGGCGCGATCGCGCACGAAAGCTGGTCCGGCGACCTGCCCGGCGGAGGCCCGGAAGTGGCCACCCAGCAGACGCGCTGGCTCTATGCCGGCGCGAACCGCAAGTGCGCCCTGCGCCTGGCCGAACTCGACCTGCCCGAAGGCAACGCCATGCGCGCGCCCGGTGAAGCGCCGGGCATGATGGCGCTCGAAGCCGCGGTCGACGAGATGGCCGAGAAGCTGGGCATCGATCCGGTGGAATTCCGCATCCTCAACGACACCCAGGTCGATCCGGAGAAGCCCGAGCGTCCGTTCTCGCAGCGCCAGCTGGTGCAGTGCCTGCGCACCGGCGCGGAACAATTCGGCTGGAGCCGCCGCAACGCCACGCCTGCGCAGGTGCGCGAGGGCCGCTGGCTGGTGGGCATGGGTGTGGCCGCGGCCTACCGCAACAACCTGGTGATGAAATCCGCCGCGCGCGTGCGCCTGGGCGCGGACGGCCGGGTGGTGGTCGAGACCGACATGACCGACATCGGCACCGGCAGCTACACCATCATCGCCCAGACCGCGGCGGAGATGATGGGCGTGCCGCTGGACCGGGTGGACGTGCGTCTGGGTGATTCCAGTTTTCCGGCGTCGGCCGGCTCGGGCGGGCAGTGGGGCGCCAACACCTCGACCTCGGGCGTGTATGCGGCCTGCATGAAGTTGCGCGAGGCGGTGGCGACCAGGCTCGGCCTCGATCCCGCCACCGCCGAATTCTCCGACGGCAAGGTCGCGGCCGGCGGGGCCAGCTTCGCGCTGGCGGATGCCGCGAAGGACGGCGAACTGGTGGCCGAGGATGCGATCGAGTTCGGCGACCTGGACAAGAAGTTCCAGCAGTCGACCTTCGGCGCGCATTTCGTCGAGGTCGGCGTGGATGCCTACACCGCCGAGATCCGCGTGCGCCGCATGCTCGCGGTCTGCGCGGCCGGTCGCATCCTCAACCCGAAGTCCGCGCGCAGCCAGGTGATCGGCGCGATGGTGATGGGCACCGGCGCCGCGCTGATGGAGGAACTGGCCGTGGACAAGCGCCTGGGCTTCTTCGTCAACCACGACCTGGCCGGCTACGAAGTGCCGGTGCATGCCGACATCCCGCATCAGGAGGTCGTGTTCCTGGACGAGACCGATCCGATCTCCTCGCCGATGAAGGCCAAGGGCGTGGGCGAACTCGGCATCTGCGGCGTCGGCGCCGCGGTGGCGAACGCGATCTACAACGCCACCGGGGTGCGCGTGCGCGAGTATCCGATCACGCTCGACAAGCTGATCGGGAAGCTGCCGGGCGCCGCATGACGCCAGCGGCAGGGGCGTGCCGGTTCCTCGCGGCCGGCAATCCGCGCCCGGTGCTGGAAGCCGCGCTCGCGGCGTCGGCGCGCACCGATGCGGCGCTGGCGCTGGTGCTGGACACAGAGGGTTCGACCTACTCGCGCGCAGGCGCGATGGCGCTGTTCGCAGGCGAAGGACAGGCCGGCTGGCTCAGCGGCGGCTGCCTTGAGCCGGAACTCGCGCAACGCGCGGGGCAGGCGGCGCTCGGCGGGCGCGTGGACTGGATCGAGATCGATACCCGCGACGACGAGGACCTGTTCTCGGGTTCCGCCGTGGGTTGCCGCGGCCGGCTGCGCATCGCGCTGCTGCCGCTCGCCGCGATGGCGGGGATTGCGGACGTGCTGCAGGCCTGGCTGCAAGGCGGCGTGGTGCTGGAGCGAACGGTGAACGACTCCGGTGATGTGGTATTGCGCACGGGTGAGCGCGGCGCGCAGTGGCAACTGCCGGCCGCGCTTCCGGAATGGTCCGGCGACGTGTCACGCTGGTCGTTGCCGCTGGCGCCCTTGCCTGAAATCCTGCTGCTCGGCGCCGGCCCGGAATCGCCTGCGCTGCTGCGCCTGCTGCGCGAACTCGGCTGGCGCACCACCCTGGTCGAACCGCGCGAGCGCTGGCGCGATGCCGGCACGCTGGCCGATGCGCACCACGAGGCGATGGACACGGCGCTGCGCGACTCCCGCCACTATGCCGCGGCGCTGGTGATGCACCACGGATTCGAACGCGATCGCGATGCGCTGGACGCGCTGGCCGCCACGCAGGTCGCGTTCGTCGGCCTGCTCGGACCGCCACGGCGGCGCGACGACCTGCTGGGCCTGCTGTCTCCGTCGCAGCGCGAAGTGCTGGCAGGCCGCCTGCATGCGCCGGTGGGCCTGGACCTCGGCGGCCAGGGGCCGGAAGCGATCGCGCTCAGCGTCGCCGCGCAGTTGCAGCAGTGGCGCGCGCGGACCGGCGAGGCATGAGCGACGGCCACGTCGCGCTGGTGCTGGCGGCGGGTGGCAGCCGCAGGCTGGGCAGGCCGAAGCAGCTGCTCACGCGGGACGGAGAATCCCTGGTGCACCGGGCCGTGCGGCTGGCGATCGAAAGCGGGGCCGGACGGGTGCTGCTGGTGGTGGGGGCAGGGCATGCGGCGATGGAAGCCGCCGTGGCAGGGCTGGCTTGCGAAGTCGTGCTCAACACCGCATGGGAACGCGGCCTCGCCGGCAGCCTGCAGGTCGCGGCGACGCGGATCTCCGGCGCCGACCGTCGCGTGCTGATCCTGCCCTGCGACCTGCCGGGGCTCGAGCTCGCGCAGCTGCGTGCACTGGTGGACGGCGCGGTCGTGTCCCCATCGGGATGCGCGGCCACGCGGCTGGACGACGCCGTCGGCATGCCCGCGGTGGTGCCGGCGGCATGGTTCGAAGACCTGTCGCGCCTGCAGGCCGACCACGGCTTCGGCGCCCGCCTGCGCACGATCGATCCGGATGCGCTGTTCGTCCTCGACGCCGCGGAACCGGCGCGCGACATCGACACGCAGGCGGACGTGGAGGCGGCGGTCGCCCGCGGGTGGCTCGATCGCGGTTGATACATCCGTGCTGACCCGCATCGCGCGGGAGTGGTTGCCGACCATGTTTCTCTTCGGCCAACGCTGCGGAGATTCGCTGTTGCGCGGTTGAAGTGAGGTTGTTGCCCGGTCGCTGCGGGTTGCTGCGCGTCTGCTACGCATCTTCGCGATCTGGCGGGCCCCGCCGCGGCCGGCAGGCCTTCGCGGCGACGCCCCCGGCATCCGCCTGC
>NZ_JARXRO010000018.1:478726-483179 GCF_029887935.1 Luteimonas kalidii
ACCGGCCGCGGCGGCGCTCGGCTTGCGGGGCGCCTGCGTCAGGTGCGGGTCTACCGGCGTGCTTTTCGTGAATCTCCAACCATCCCGGCACGCCAGGTACGGATGTCCTTGGGTGCGAAATCAAGGAGGAGGCGACGGCCGCGGGCCGTCGCCGGGGGACATTCGCACCCGAGGGCATCCGTACCTGGCCCGCGGACATCGCCGCCGCACTTGCTGCCGCATTTGACGGAGCGCACGGCCTCAGGCGGCGTAACCCGGATCCGCTTCCTGCACTTGTCTGGCACGCACCACGATGCGCGAGCGCAGCCACGCGGCGAAATCCGCCTCGCTTGTGGAGCCTTCGGCGAGACCGAGATACTGCGGGTACAGCTCGTGGTCTTCCGCTTCCAGGGTGGCGTCGTTGAGCATGATGAAGGCTTCGCAAGCGACCGCGGCGGTGCGCTTGTTGCCATCGACGAACGGGTGGTTGCGTGCCAGTCCGAAGGCGAGGCTGGCCGCGAGGTCGGCCAGGTCCGGGGGCGGGTCGCCGTAGGCATGGCGCTGCCGGGGGCGGGCAAGGGCGGAATCGAGCATGCCTTCGTCGCGGACGCCGCTGCCGCCACCGTGTTCGGCCAGTTGCCGCTCGTGGATGGCGAGCGCGAAGTCCTTGCTGATCCAGACGATCATGCGCGGCCCTACTGCGCGAGCTTGTTAAGCAGCGTCCGGCGCTTGCGCATCACTTCTTCGGCCACTTCCATCTGTGCGGCCAGTTCCGGATCGAACGCCGTCAGGCGGATGCCGTCGGGCGTCTCCAGCGCATACAGCTCGTCGCCCTTGCCCACGCGCAGGCGGGCGAGCAGCTCCTTGGGCAGGATGACGCCGGCGGAATTGCCGATGGCGGTGATCTTGAGCTTCATGGCGGCCCGATCCTTGTTATAACGAACGTTATATTGCCGGATCCGGCACGCCGCCGGCAAGGCGGCCGGAGGGCGTGTCCAGTCTCGCCTCCTGCGCCGGGAAGGTGTACAAATGTACACCCATGAGCCCGCTCGATTCCCTGTCCCCGCAACGCGCCGCCGTACTGGAGTTCCTGCGCCGGGAGCTGGCGGCCGGGCGTGCGCCCACCCTGGCCGAGATCGCCCATGCCTTCGGTTTCGCCTCGCGCAACGCCGCGCAGAAGCACGTGCAGGCGCTGGTGGCCGACGGCCTGCTGGAGCTCGACACCGGGCGCAAGCGCGGCCTGCGCCTGCCGGGCCGTCCCGACCAGCTGCCGCTGCCGGTGCTGGGACAGGTGGCCGCGGGCCAGCCGATCGGCGCCGACATCGGCAGCGACGCGCTGCTGCTGCTCGACCGTGCGCTGTTCTCGGACAGGCCCGACTACCTGCTGCAGGTGAAGGGCGATTCGATGCGCGACGACGGCATCCTCGACGGCGACCTGGTCGCGGTGAAGCGCGCCAGCGAGGCCCGCAACGGCCAGGTGGTGGTGGCGCGCATCGATGGCGAGATCACGATCAAGCGCCTGGAGCGCTCGACGGCGCGCATCCGCCTGCTGCCGCGCAATCCCGACCACGCACCGATCGAGGTGCGCGCCGGCCAGGAGTTCGCGATCGAGGGCGTGTACTGCGGCCTGGTGCGCAAGGGCTGACCGTGGCCGCCTTGCAGTCGCTCGAACAGATGCTGGCCGCACGCACGCTGTGGCATGCCGGGCGCAGCGCGCGGAGCGTGCCCGATGGCGAGCCCACGGGCCTGGAGGCACTCGATGCATTGCTGCCGCAGCGCGGCTGGCCACGACGCGCGCTGACCGAACTGCTGCTGCCGGCCGATGGCGTGGGCGAGATGTCCCTGCTGTTGCCGACGCTGGCGCGGCTGACGCAGGCCGGTGGCCGGGTGGCGCTGGTCTCGCCCCCTTACCTGCCGTACGCGCCGGCGTGGCAGGCGGCGGGCGTGGACCTGGCCCAGCTGCAGCTGGTGCAGGCCGCGCCGCGCGATGCACTGTGGGCGTTCGAGCAGTGCCTGCGCAGCGGCGCCTGCGAGGCGGTGCTGGGCTGGCCGGCGACCGCCGATGCGCAGGCGCTGCGCCGGCTGCAGGTGGCTGCCGACAGCGGCGACTGCCTCGGCTTCGCCCTGCGCGACCGCAGGCACGCGGCCAATCCCTCGCCGGCGGCGCTGCGGCTGGAGGCGGTGCGCGAGGAAGGCGCCGGCATCGCCTGGCGAGTGCGCAAGTGCCGTGGCGGCCCGGTGCCGGCGGCCACGTTCGTGCCGCGGTCGATGCGGGACGATGCGCACGCCGTTGCGTGCCCGGGGCCGCGCCCGCGGGTCGTGCCGGAGGAGAAGGCTCCGGCGCGATCGTTCACCGCGGCGCCAGACGTGGGCATCGACCACGCGTCCGCAGGCCGGTCTTATCCTGCCGGCGGGGAGCAGTGGCGTCAGGATGTTCGCAAGGCCGCCACCGGTGCGCTGGTCGCGTCCTCGCCTGAAGGCATCGTCCATCGTTCCAGCGCGGCGCATCCGGCGTCGAGCGTGCCATCTCCTGGCCTGCACGGGCGTCCACCAGGCCCGCGCGTTCAGGACACCGCTGCTACGTACACGCCGCCCATCCAGGCCTTCCCTTGCCTGCTTCCGCAGTCCCCGCGGTTGCCTCCTGCGCTGCCCCTCGACTCGCTTTTCCTTTCCCCGCCTTCGGGGGAAGGTGCCGAAGGCGGATGGAGGCGCGCCGGGAAGAAAGAAGCCGGCGTCGTGTCCGGCGCTTCGCTGCCGCACGGGGCTTCGATCTCCTTCATGCCGAAGGCCGGCACGGCTCCGTTCGCGGTGGCCGCGTCCGGTCTTCGCGCCGTTGCGGCGCCCGCGCAATACGAACTCGGCCTCGTCCCGGGCCCCGCGCCGTTCCCGCGTGACTGACGCCGATGCTCTGGGCCTGTGTACTGCTGCCGCAACTGGCGCTGGATGCCGTCCTCCGGCGCCTGCCTGATCCCGACGCGCCGCTGGCGCTGGTGGAAGGGCCTGCGCAGTTGCGCACCCTCCATGCGGTGAACGCTGCCGCGGCGCAGGCCGGCCTGCGCGCGGGCATGCGGCTCACCGCCGCGCACGCACTGCTGCGCGATTTCGCGATGGTCGAACACGATCCGCAGGCCGAGGCGCGCTGGCAGCGCTTCCTCGCCGCGTGGGCGTACCGGCACAGTTCGCTGGTCAGCGCGCAGTGGCCGGGCTGCATCGTGCTGGAGGTACGCGCGAGCTTCCGCCTGCTCGGGCCGTGGCCGCGGATCGAGGCACGGTTGCGCGAGGAACTGTCCGGGCTCGGCTTCGGCCACCGCATCGCGATGGCGCCGACCGCGCGCGCCGCGCACGTGCTGGCGGGCCTGCGCGACGGGCTGGCGGTGATGCACGCCGGGGCCATGGCCGAGGTACTCGACCGGGTGCCGGTGCGCCGTGCGCGCCTGCCGGGCGACGTCGGCGAACGCCTGCAGCGCATGGGCGTGCGCGATCTGCGCACGCTGCGCGCGTTGCCGCGCGACGCCCTGCGCCGTCGCTTCGGCCTGCCGCTGCTCGACCATCTCGACCGGCTGTACGGCGAGGCCGACGATCCGCTGGACTGCTATTCGCCGCCGGACCATTTCGATGCGCGCGTGGAACTGGGTTACGAGGTCGAGAGCCACATGGCGCTGCTGTTTCCGCTGCGGCGGCTGGTCGGCGACCTGTGCACCTGTCTGTCGATCCGCGACGGCGGCGTGCAGCGCTTCGTGCTGCGGCTCGAGCACGAGGGCGGGCACACCGATGTCGAGGTCGGCCTGCTGGCGGCCGAACGCGAGCCGGCGATGCTGTTCGAGGTCACGCGCAGCCGGCTGGAGCGCGTGCGCATCGACAGGCCCGTGGTGGGCGTGCGCCTGATCGCGCGCGAACTGCCGGCCTTCGTGCCCGCCTCGCGCGACCTGTTCGATACGCGCAACCAGCAGCAGTTGCCGTGGCCACAGCTGCGCGAACGCCTGCGCGCACGCCTCGGCGACGAGGCGGTGTACCGGGTGGCGCCGGCGGGCGATCCGCGGCCCGAGCGCGCCTGGCGCCGGGTGGAAGGCGACGATGCGTGCATCGGCGACGCACCGCCGCGTCCACCGCGCCCGGCGTGGCTGCTCCCGCGCCCGGTGCCGCTGCGCGATCCGCATCCGCGCATCGTCTCCGGCCCCGAACGGCTGGAAAGCGGCTGGTGGGACGGCGAGGACGCGCGCCGCGACTACTACGTGCTGGAAACCTCGCAGGGCCAGCGCGCCTGGGCGTTCGCGCCACCGGGCGAACAGGGCGGCTGGATGCTGCAGGGGTGGTTCGCGTGAGGGCCCCACAGGCGATGGCGCTGCAGGCAGTGTCACCGCAGGCGGTGGTGTTCCGGCCGATGGCGCCGAGGTCTCCTGCATGGCCATGGCGCCATGCCGTTCCTTCCCCTGCTTGCGGGGGAAGGTGGCGCGAAGCGCCGGATGGGGGCGGT
>NZ_JARXRO010000018.1:483206-521008 GCF_029887935.1 Luteimonas kalidii
AGGCCCCCATCCGCCTTCGGCACCTTCCCCCGCAAGCGGGGGAAGGAACAGCAGCCATGAGCTGGGACGATGCCGTCGACGGCGTCGATCGGGAGACGCCCGGGGGGCGGCCGTCGCGCGCATGGGAAACCGCACAGCGCCTGCGCCTGTCCGCTGCGGCCAACGACGATGCGCCGGTGGCGGACGACCTGCCCGCGTACGCCGAACTCCACTGCCTGTCCGACTTCTCGTTCCTGCGCGGCGCGGCCAGCGCGGTGGAACTGTTCGAACGCGCGCGCGCCTGCGGCTACGAGGCACTGGCGATCACCGACGAGTGTTCGCTGGCGGGGATCGTGCGCGGGCTGGAGGCCTCCCGCGCCACGGGCGTGAAGCTCATCGTCGGCAGCGAATTCACCCTCGAATGCGGACTCGAGTGCGTGCTGCTGGTGGACACGGCCGCCGGCTACACCCGGCTGTGCGAACTGATCACCACCGCGCGTCGCGCGGTGAGCGGCAAGGGCTACCGGCTCGCGCGCGCCGACATCGAGGCGCTGCTGTCCGACGTCGACCCCGCGGTGTGCGGGCTGTTCGCGCTGTGGATCCCGGCGCCGGAACCCGATCCCGCGCAGGGCCGCTGGCTGCGCTCGGTGTTCGGCGCACGCGCCTTCCTGGCGGTGGAACTGCACCGGGAAGACGATGACGAGGCGCGGCTGGCGCAACTGCTGGACCTGGCGGCGCGCCTCGACATGCCCGCGCTGGCCGCCGGCGACGTGCACATGGACGTGCGCCGCCGCCGCGCGCTGCAGGACACCATGACCGCGATCCGCCACAACACGCCGCTGTCCGAATGCGGACAACACCTGTTCCGCAACGGCGAGCGGCACCTGCGCACGCGGCGCGCGCTGGGCAACATCTACGCCGTGGTCGAGGGCGGCCAGGCGCTGCTCGACAATGCTGCGCAGCTGGCCCGCCGCTGCGGCTTCGACCTCGGCAAGGGCCTGGACTATGCCTATCCGGTCGAACTCGTGCCCGACGGCCACACGCCCACCAGCTGGCTGCGCGAACTCACCCTGCGCGGCATGCGCAGGCGCTGGCCCGACGGCGCTCCGCCGGACGTGGTGCGCCAGATCGACGACGAACTCGCCCTGATCGCCAAGCTCCGGTACGAAGCGTTCTTCCTGACCGTGGAGGACATCGTCCGCTTCGCGACCTCGCAGGGAATCCTGTGCCAGGGCCGCGGGTCGTCGGCGAACTCGGCGGTGTGCTTCGCGCTCGGCATCACCGTGGTGAACCCGGTCGAGAGCCGGCTGCTGATGGCGCGCTTCCTGTCCGAGGAACGCGACGAACCGCCCGACATCGACGTCGACTTCGAGCACGAACGGCGCGAGGAGGTGCTGCAGTACGTCTACGCCAAGTACGGCCGCGACCGCGCGGCGCTGGCCGCGACCGTGATCCGCTACCGCGGCAAGAGCGCGGTGCGCGACGTGGCCAAGGCCTTCGGCCTGCCGCCGGACCAGGTGGCGCTGCTGGCGGAGTGCTACGGCTGGGGCAACGGCGGCTCGCCGATGGAGCAGCGGCTGCGCGAATCGGGCTTCGACCCGGACAACACGCTGATCCGGCGCGTGCTGGCGGTGACCGAGGCGCTGTGCGACCACCCGCGCCACCTGTCGCAGCATGTCGGCGGCTTCGTGATCGGCAATGCGCCGCTGTCGACCGTGGTGCCGGTGGAAAACGCCGCGATGCCCGATCGCACCATCATCCAGTGGGACAAGGACGACCTCGAGACCATGAAGCTGCTCAAGGTCGATTGCCTGGCGCTGGGCATGCTGACCTGCATCCGCAAGGCGGTCGAACTGGTGGAGCGTCATCGCGGCTATGCGCTGGACATCGCCGCATTGCCCCACGACGATCGGGTCTTCGCGATGATCCAGGCCGCCGATACCCTCGGCGTGTTCCAGATCGAATCGCGCGCGCAGATGAGCATGCTGCCGCGGCTCAGGCCGGAGAGGTACTACGACCTGGTGGTGGAGGTGGCGATCGTGCGCCCGGGCCCGATCCAGGGCGACATGGTGCATCCCTACCTGCGGCGGCGGCAGGGCAAGGAGGCGGTGACCTATCCTTCGGAGGGCATCAGGGAGATCCTCGCGCCCACGCTCGGCATCCCGCTGTTCCAGGAGCAGGTGATGGAGCTGGTGATCCACGCCGGCTACAGCCCGAGCCAGGCGGACAACCTGCGCCGTTCGATGGCGGCCTGGCGGCAGGGCGGCGACATGGAGCCGCATCGCCTCCGCATCCGCGAGCTGATGCTGAAGAAGCACTACGCGCCCGAATTCATCGACCAGATCTTCGAACAGATCAAGGGCTTCGGCTCCTACGGGTTTCCGCAGAGCCACGCCGCCTCGTTCGCCAAGCTGGTCTACATCAGCTGCTGGCTCAAGCGGCACGAACCGGCGGCGTTCGCCTGCGCGCTGCTCAACGCGCAGCCGATGGGGTTCTATTCCCCGAGCCAGATCGTGCAGGACGCGCGCCGCGGGCATGCCTGCGGGCGGGCCGCGATCCAGGTTCGGCCAGTCGACGTGACCTGCAGCGAGCACGACTGCACGCTCGAAGGCGGCGGCCTGCGCGGCGACGATGGCGGCCAGGCGGCGGTGCGGCTGGGACTGCGGCAGGTGGCGGGCTTGTCCGAAGCCGTCGCCGACGCGATCGTCTCTGCACGCAGGCAGCGGCCGTTCTCCGACGTGCGCGACCTGTGCCTGCGTGCGCGTCTGGACGAAAAGGCGCGCAGCGCGCTGGCGGAGGCCGGTGCATTGCAGTCGCTGGCCGGGCACCGCCATGCCGCGCGCTGGGCGGTGGCGGGGGTGGAACGCCAGCGTCCGCTTTTGCCGGGCAGCCCTGACGAGGAAGAGATTGTCTTGCCCGAACCGGGCCCGGGCGAGGACGTGCTGTCAGACTACCGCGCCACCGGCCTGACCCTGGGCGCGCATCCGCTGGCGCTGCTGCGCGAACGCCTACGCACGCAGCGCGTGCTCGATTCCCGCCAGCTGCGCGCATTGCCGCACGGCCGCGGCGCGTTCGCGGCGGGCATCGTCACCCAGCGCCAGCGTCCGGCCACGGCCAAGGGCACCATCTTCGTGACCCTCGAGGACGAGCACGGCATGGTCAACGTGGTGGTGTGGGCGCACGTCGCGCTGCGCCGGCGCAAGGCGCTGCTCGGCGCGCGGCTGATGGCGGTACGCGGCCGCTGGGAGCAGGTCGACGGCGTGCAGCACCTGATCGCCCGCGACCTGCAGGATTTCAGCCACCTGCTCGGCGATCTGCGCACCCCCTCGCGCGATTTCCATTGAAGCTCCCATGCGCACCGCCAGCGTCTCCCGCGACGACCTGTTCGCACCTGCGATGCTGCAGCTGGTGGACGATGCGCAGGGCGGCGCACGCTACTGGCCGGGCTTCGTCGATGCGGACACGGCGCGGCGCTGGTTCGAGGTGCTCTCGGCGCAGGCCGACTGGCGCCACCTGCGCCGCCCGATGTACGACCGCGTGGTCGACGTGCCACGGTTGCTGGCGAACTACCCGGTCGACGCGCTGCCCGCGGACCTGCCGCTCGCGGACATGCTGGCGCGCGTGCGCGAACGCGTGCCGGCGCCGTTTTCCTCGATCGGAATGAATTTCTACCGCGACGGCCAGGACAGCGTGGCGATGCATGGGGACAAGCTGCATACGCTGCGCGACGGCCACCCGATCGCCCTGGTCTCGCTCGGCGCGCCGCGGCGCATGCTGATCCGCGCCGTGGCCGACCACGCCGACCGGGTCGCGATCGACCTGATGCCCGGCAGCCTGCTGGTGATGAGCCACGCGATGCAGTCCACCCACGAGCACGGCATCCCCAAGGCGCGGCATGCGGCGCCGAGGATCAGTGTAGTGTTCCGGGCGCGGCCGCCCGTTGCCAGCTTGCTGTAGGCATGTCTTCGCGCATGAGCGCGGAGTGTGTGGTTGCGGTTGATGTTGCCGTTGCTTTTGCCGCTGCCGTTGCTGTGGCTCTTCCGAGCCGTAAAGCGAGCCGAGCATCGCAGGGCGGCGGGGCCGAAGAGCGGCCCATGTCTGAGCGCAGCGAGTTTGGGCCGCGTGCCCCGTCGACCGAGAAGCGCAGGGGACCGGGCCGGCGCAGCCGGACCGGATCGCGTCCGGCGGAGGCGGTTTTGGTGACTTTTGCCAAGACAAAAGTCACCCGCGCGACAGCGCGGAAGCTGTTGCGTTTGATTTTCGCATTGGGACTCCGGTTCGCCAGCGAGAACGAGAACAAACAGGCAGATGCAGAGCGTTCGGTCGCTTCGCGCCCGAGTTCCTTTTGACGGGCCAAAAGGAACCAAAAGCCCCTTCACCGGACGCGAGCCGTCGCGGCTTTGCCGCGCCGGTACCCTGCGCTCCTCGCCGGCGGTGGCACGGCGCCCAAACTCGCTGCGCTCAGACATGGGCGCCTCTTCGGCCACCACCGGCTGCGGTGCTCGGCTCGCTTTACGGCTCGAAAAGCAAAGGCGCAAGCAACAGCAACAGCAACAGCAACAGCAACAGCAAGCAGAAAAACGCTACTCCGCCTGCGCATCCATCCCCCACGTCCTGCGGAACGCCTCCCGCGACTGGAAATCCTGCAACCAGCGCCC
The DNA here is from genome assembly GCF_029887935.1 of Luteimonas kalidii. Classification (GTDB taxonomy): domain Bacteria; phylum Pseudomonadota; class Gammaproteobacteria; order Xanthomonadales; family Xanthomonadaceae; genus Luteimonas; species Luteimonas kalidii. The sequence continues at coordinate 487,844 of NZ_JARXRO010000018.1, forward strand.
GAGATGCGCGTGCCCATCGGTGCCCACGCCGCAGTAGGTACTGTAGGTGACCACGCTCGCGACGATCAGGTCGGCGAGCGAGAAATCCTCGCCCAGCAGCCAGCGCGACTTCGCCAGATGGGCGTCGAGGCGGCCGAGCGCGGCGTCGAGCCGGGACAGGGCCTCGGCGGCGAGGGGAGCATGGTGCAGGCGCTCATCGGCCTGCGGGCTCTGCGCGTAGTTCAGCACGCTGACCAGGGCGCCGTAGCTCACGTAGGCCCAGGTGGTCCAGGACAGTGCCACCAGGCGCTGCGGCGTACCCGCCGCCGGCCACAGGCCGCGTCCGACACCATGGTGTTCGCCCAGCCACTGCATGATCGCCAGCGCCTCGAACAGGGGCGTGCCGTCGACGGCGAGGGTGGGGACGACGCCGTGCGGGTTGATGGCGAGGTAGGCAGGCGACTTCTGTTCGCCCGAGGACAGGTCGAGCATGACGGTGTCGCACTCGAGGCCCAGTTCCGCGATGGCATGGACGACGGGGGTGGCGCTGGACATCGGTGCAGCGAAGAGTTTCAGGGTCATGGCGTTCTCCGGTGGTGGGCGGACACGGTCCGCGGCAGGTGCGCCGCGGGTCGACCACAGGCTAGCCATCCTTGCGGACAGTTCCGGTCCTCGAAGCCATGGCATCCTGCCGGCCATGATCGACACCTCCGCCCGCCTGCTGCGGCTCCTGTCCCTGCTGCAATCGCGGCCGTTCTGGCGCGGACCGGAGCTGGCCGCGCGGATGGACGTCACCGAACGCACCGTGCGGCGCGACGTCGACCGCCTGCGCAGCCTGGGCTATCCCGTGGCGTCCAGCGCCGGCACGGCCGGCGGCTACCAGCTCGCGGCCGGCAGCAACCTGCCGCCGCTGCTGCTGGAGGACGACGAGGCGCTCGCGGTCTCGCTCGGGCTGCGCATGGCCACCGGCGGGACGGTGGTCGGCATGGAGGAATCCGCGTTGCGCGCACTGGCCAAGCTCGAGCAGGTGATGCCGGCGCGACTGCGCACGCGCGTGCGCAACCTGCATGCGGCCGTGCTGCCGCTGGGGCCAGGTGGGCCGGAAGTGCCGCATGCCAGGCTGGTCGCGCTGGCCAATGCCTGCCGCGCGCTGCAGCGGGTGGATTTCGATTACGAAGACCAGGAAGGCCGCGGCAGCGCGCGCAGGGTCGAACCGCACGCGCTCGTCTCTACCGAGGCGCGCTGGTACCTGCTGGCCTGGGACCTCGTCCGGGGCGACTGGCGCACCTTCCGCGTCGATCGCATTGCCGGCATGCCGCGCGGCAATGGCGAACGGTTCCTGCCGCGCAAGGTGCCCGGCGGCGATGCGGCCGCGTTCGTGTCGCGCGCGATCTCGGTGCAGCCCTATGCGGTCAAGGCCCGCATCGAGCTGCATGCGCCGCTGGCGCGCATGCGCGAACGCATTCCGGCATCGGCCGGCAAGCTGACAAGGCTCGACGCGCAGCGCTGCGAACTGGAAACCGGTGCGCAGCGACCGGACATGCTCGCCTACCACCTGGCGCTGCTGGACGTGTCCTTCGTTGTGATCGAACCGGTCGAACTGGAGCAGCACCTGCGTGCGCTGTCCCTGCGACTGTCGCGTGCGGCGCGCGCGTCCAGCAGGCGCCGGCGTGGCGCCGCGCGATAGCGTGTGCGGCGCCCCTATCGCCGGGCAGTGGCTCAGGCGTGCTGGTCGACCCAGGCCAGATAGGCGTCCATCCAGTCCTGCAGGAACTTGCGGCTGCCTTCGGCGATGCCGCCGGCATCGTCGAGTACGTCGTCGGCCTTGAGGAAAGCCTCCGGCTGCCCGAGGGTGGGCATGTCGAGGTAGGCCAGGATCGTGCGCAGGTGCTGCTGCGCGCAGGCGGTGCCGATCGCACCGATCGACACGCCGAGGATGCCGGCGGGCTTGTCCGGGAACACGCTTTCGCCGTAGGGGCGCGACGCGTGGTCGAGCGCATTCTTCAGCACGCCCGGGATGGAGCGGTTGTATTCGGGCGTGACGAACAGCAGGCCGTCGGCCTCCCGGATCTCCTGCTTGAGGCGCTTCACCGGCGCCGGCGGCGACTGTTCGTCGTCCTGGTTGTACAGCGGCAGGTCGTCGATGCGCACGCGGTTGAACCGCACGCCGTCCGGGGCGAGCGTGGCGAGCGCATCGGCAAGGCGGGCGTTGAACGAATCCTTGCGCAGGCTGCCGACGATCACGGCGATGGTCTTGGACATGGGGCGCTTCCTGGTGGGGCCGGTCGGGTCGCGGACGACGCCCCGTCCCGGTCGATCCGCGCACGATGCCGCCGCGGGCGTGAAAGGCGCGTCGGTGGGCGCCGTTCGCGGCGCCTTGACGCGCCTTTGCGCACCGTTCCGGCAAGGGAGGGACGACGCGATGCAATCGAAACATCTGCGCTTCGGCAAGGGATTCCGGCCCGCGTTCACCGTCCGCAAGGTGCAGGCCGCGGAAATGGTGCTGGCGCCGGGCGCCTGCGAAGGTGGACCGGACAACGCGCATCGCGGGACCGACCAGTGGCTGTTCGTGGTGTCCGGCACCGGACTGGCGATCGTCGACGGTGCACGACGCCGGTTGCGCGCGGGCAGCCTGCTGGTGATCGAGCGTGGCGAACGCCATGAAATCCGCAACACCGGGCGCACACCGCTGCGCACTCTCAATGTCTACGCACCGCCGGCCTACGACGCCGAAGGCGAGCCACTGCCGGCCGGGCGCCCGCCACGCGCATCGCGCAAGGGCTGAGCGTCGTCTCCCACGGATGCGGATCGTCACGGTCCACGGCGGCAATCGCATCACCGGCCGCTACCGGACTGCTGCCCGCTGGTGGAACGGCGGCGCGATCCGCTCGCGCACGTACACAGGTTCGATCGCCATCGAATGCGCTGCGCCGCGGCTTGCGTGTCGGGCCCCCGCTTGGCATGGTGCAGGCGTGGTTTCACGGACATGACCGCGATGGCAGGACATCTGCAGGCGCGGGCACCCGGTTCGGCGTCCACGGTGCGACGCGTGGGAATCGGATTGGGCCTGCTGCTGATGGGGGGGCTGGCGGTGCTGCTGTGGCACGACCGCCAGGCGCGGATCGATGCTGCGCATCGCCAGAGCCTGGCGGTGGCGACCGGCGTCGATCGCCTGCTGCACTACGGTCTTCGCAATCTCGAGCGTGCCCTTTCCGGCATCGCCGCCGATGCGGCGACCTGGGCCGCGCAGGCGCCCGAACAGCGCGACCTGCTGCTCGAAGAGTCGATCAAGGGCGTGGCCGAGCGCCAGCAGGAACTGCATTCGATCGTGCTGGTCGACGCGCAGGGTCGCGCGCTGTCCACGGGCGAGGGCGATCCGCAGCTGCCGCAGTGGCTGTCGCGGGGGTCGCAGCGCGGCGGTCTGGTGGTCGGTCCGCTGCAGGCCGACGGCGAGGGCGGCTGGTGGGTGCGCCTGGCCATGCCCTACGACGGATCGCGCTGGCTGCTGACGCGGCTGCGCACCGGCGAATTGGCGGGCATGATGCGCGACCTGGACATCGGTCGCGACGGCAACGTCGTCATGCTGGACCGCGATGGCGTGCTGCTGGCGCGCGTGCCCGATGGTGCGGAGCAGTCCTTCGTCGGGCGCCGCCTGCCGATGCCCGACGCCATCCTGGGCGGCGCGGAGGCCCTGACCCGGCGCAGCATCAGTCCACTCGACGGGCTCGACCGCGCCCGCGCGTTCAGTGCCGGCAGCGGGTACCCGCTGGTGGTGTCCGTGGGCCTGGGGATCGGCGAGGCGCTCGGGACGTGGTACCGGCTGGCGCTGGTCTCGCTGGTGGTGTCGCTGCTCTACTGGGCCGGCCTGGCGTTCCTGGTCCACCGGCTCGCGGCCGCCGAACGCTCGCATGCGGCGCTGGTCGACGAACTCGGTGCCCAGGCCGACTGGCTCGACCAGGCGCAGCGCGCGGCGAACACGGGCGTGTGGCGGATGGAGCCCGACGGCGAACACGTCAGGGTGTCGGCGCATACCGCGGCGATGTTCGGCCTCGAGCCGGTGGACGCCGTGTGGCCGTCGGCCCGGTTCTTCGCCCGGATGCACCCGGACGACCGCGAGCGGGTGCAGCGGGAATTCGCGCAGGCCTATGCCAGCGGACAACCGTACGTGGCCGAATACCGCGTGGTGCTGGAGGATGGCCGCGTGCGCTGGGTCAGCGCACGCGGCGGCGTCGCCGGCGATGCGCGTGGGGGCGGGCGGTTCGCGGGCACCGTGGTCGACGTCACCGACCTGCACGAAGCGCGTGCGCGGATCGAACGCGCCGAAGCGCAGTTCAGGGCGCTGTTCGAGCGCAACCCGCTGCCGTTCTTCGTGTTCGACGCGCAGACGCTGCGCTTCCTCGCGGTCAATCGCGCGGCGGTATCGGCCTACGGCTACAGCGTCGAGGAGTTCCTGGCGATGACCATCCTCGACATCCGGCCGGCCGAGGCCGCGGGCGCGGTCCTGGAATCGATGCGGCGGCGTTCCGGCACGGAGGACGTGGACGGGGTGTGGACCCATCGACGCCGCGACGGCAGCCTGCTGGACGTGCGCGTGTTCAGCAGCGGCATCGAATTCTCCGGCCGGCCGGCGCGGCTCGTGTTGGCCGAGGACGTGAGCGACCGCGTCGCTTACGAACGCGACCTGGCCTGGCGCGCCACCCACGATCCCACCACCGGCCTGCCCACGCTGGCGGCGCTCACCCAGCGGCTCGATGCGCTGGTCAAGGAGGGCCGCAGCACGCGCTACGTGGTCGCCTACGTACGGCTTCGCGAACTCGAGCGGCTGGCGCCCACGCTCGGACAGCGCATCGGCGATGCCATGCTGCGCGAAGTGGCCGGCCGGATCGAGATGATCGGCGAGACGTTCGGCCTGGCCTGTCACTGGCCGGGTCAATCGTTCGTGGTGGTGGCGCTGGACGCCTCGCGTCGCGCGCAGCTGCTGTCCGAACTGGAGCAGGCGATCGAGACGCCGGTCGAGCTGGAAGGCGGCGCGCACCCGATCGAGGCCTCGATCGGCATCGCCGAGGGGCCCGAACCCGGCGAGGGCGCCGAGCAGGTGGCCGGGCACGCGGCGCTGGCTGCGCTGCAGGCGTGGCAGGAACAGGTTCCGGTGATGGCCTACGACCGGATCATGGCGGTGCAGGCCGGCGAGCGGCTGGTGCTGGCGCGCCGGATCCGCGAGGCGCTCGACCGGCAGGAATTCGAACTGCACTACCAGCCGATCCGGCGCATCTCGGACGGCCGGATCGTGGCGCTGGAAGCGCTGCTGCGCTGGCGCCAGCGCGATGGCGGCTTCGTGCCGCCGGACGTATTCATCCCGCTGGCCGAGGCGTCCGGACTGATCGTCCCGATCGGGCGCTGGACCCTGGAGCAGGCGGCGCAGGCCCACGGCCGCGTGGCCGCGCACGGACACCACGACGTGGCGATCGCGGTCAACGTGTCGGCCGTCCAGCTGCTGGCCGACAACGTACCGGAGGTGATCCGCGACCTGCAGCGCGAGCACAGGCTGCCGCGTGGCGCGCTGCACGTGGAGCTGACCGAGAGCGTGCTGCTGCGCCAGCCCCAGGTGGCGCGCATGCGCATGCTGGAACTAAGGGTGGCGGGCGTGGGCATCGCGATCGACGATTTCGGCACCGGCTTTTCGAGCATGACCTACCTGCGCAACCTGCCGCTGGACTCAATCAAGATCGACCGTGGTTTCGTGCACCAGGTGCATGCGGACGAGCGCAATGCGTCGATCTGCCGTGCGCTGATCGCGCTGGCCCACGGACTCGGCCTGGGCACCGTGGCCGAGGGCGTGGAAACGGCGGAGGAGCTGGACTGGCTGCGCCGCAACGGCTGCGACCAGGCGCAGGGCTACCACCTCGGCCGGCCTGCGCCGCTGGACAAGGTGATCGAATCGATCGTCGAGGCTGCCTAGCGCCAGGCCCGCGATCAGGCCAGCCGCGCAGCGAACTCCGTGGGCGGGCAGGGTCGTCCGAGGTGGAAGCCCTGCAGGCTGGTGCAGCCCAGTTCGGTCAGCAGGTGCTGCTGCGCTTCGGTCTCGACGCCTTCGGCGATCACCGTGAGGTTGAGCGTGCGCCCGAGCGCGATGATCGCCGAGACGATCGCCGCATCCTCGCCGCCGGCGACCAGGTCACGGACGAAGGCGCGGTCGATCTTGAGCTCGCTGGCCGGGAGCCGCTTGAGGTACAGCAGGCTGGAGTAGCCGGTGCCGAAGTCGTCGATCGATATCCCCACGCCGAGGTCGGCGAGGCGCTGCAGGATCGCCAGGCTCGCTTCCGGATCGTGCATGGCGGTGGATTCGGTGATCTCGAGCACCAGCGACGAGGCCGGCACCGCATGCGCCGACAGCGCGGTGCTGATCTTGCCGAACAGGCCCGGAGAGCGGAACTGGGTCGCGGACAGGTTCACCGAAACCGAGGGGATTTCGATGCCCTGCGCGCGCCACTGCGCCAGCTGGCGGCAGGCTTCGTTTATCACCCAGCGGCCGATCTCCAGGATCAGTCCGGTCTTCTCGGCCAGCGGAATGAAGCGGTCGGGCATCACCATGCCCTGTTCGGGGTGGTGCCAGCGCAGCAGCGCCTCGACCCCCGTCAGCGGACCGGCCGGCGCGCGCAGCTTGGGCTGGTAGTGCAGCGAGAATTCGTCGTGCCCCAGCGCGCGGCGCAGGTCCTGGGTGAGGGCAAGTTCCTCGTGCGCACCGCGGTTCATCGACGGCTCGAACAGGCAGTAGGCGTTGCGGCCCTGCTCCTTGGCCGAGTACATGGCCGCATCTGCATTGGCCAGCAGTTCGCGCGCGGTGGCGCCGTCGGTGCCGAACAGCGCCACGCCGATACTGGCAGTGATGTTGATCTCGCCGTGCTCGACCTCGACCGGCCTTGCGACCTGCAGCAACAGCTTCTCCGCCAGCGCCGCGGCATCGGACGCACCGTCCACGTCGGCCAGCACCACGAACTCGTCGCCGCCCAGGCGCGCGAGCGTGTCGCCCGCGCGCAGGTGGTCGGCCAGCCGCGCCGCGATCTGCAGCAGCAGCTTGTCGCCGATCGGGTGGCCGTAGGCATCGTTCACCGCCTTGAAGCCGTCCAGGTCCACGAACAGCAGCGCGAAGCGGCCGCCGCCGCGGCCGGCGCGGCGGATCGCGTGCTCGAGCCGGTCCTCGAGCAGCAGCCGGTTCGGCAGCTTGGTGAGGTTGTCGTGCAATGCGAGATAGGTCAGCTCCTGGTTGGCCTTGTGCAGCGAACTGGCCAGCAGCGAGGTACGCTCCTGCAGGCGCCGGTCGAGGATCGCGACCACCAGCGCCATCGCCAGGATCGCGAACGTGGTGGTGCCGACCAGGCTGGCCAGCCAGTGCTGCGGGATCCCGTCCGCCAGCGCCGCGCCGCAGATGCTGCCGGGCGGGAACCGCGCCGCCGCCATGCCGGTGTAGTGCATGCCGACGATCGCGAAGCCCATCACCAGGGCCGCGCCCACCCGGCGGCGGAACACGCCCTTGCCGTCGCTGCGCAGCCGGAACGCGATCCACAGCGCCGCGCCCGCGGACACCATGGCGATCAGGATCGAGGCGGCGAACCATCCGGCGTGGTAGTCGATGCCGGGCAGCATCCGCATGGCCGCCATGCCGACGTAGTGCATCGCCGCGATGCCGGCACCGAGCACCATCGCGGCCACCGCCAGGCGGCGGGGCGGCAGGCTGGGACCGGACACCACCCACAGCGCATAGCCGGCGCTGGCGATCGCGATCAGCAGCGAGTACAGGGTGATCGCCAGGTCGTAGCCCAGCGGGATCGGCAGGCGGAAGGCCAGCATGCCGATGAAGTGCATCGACCAGATGCCGACCCCCATCGCGATCGCGCCCCCCAGCAGCCAGCCGCGTGCCGCCCAACCGCGGCTGGCGTCGATGCGGCCGGCCATGTCGAGCGCGACGTAGGCGGCCAGGGCCGCGACCAGATACGAGGTCGCGACCAGCGCGGGTTGGTAGGAGCCGATCAGCATGGCGTGGCCGGACGAGGGGGGCTCGCCCGATCAAGCAATTGCCGTGCCAGCGGGCGTTCCGCCTGGCCCGCTTTTCCGCGACGTGACGCATCCAGAGGCAGTGCATGCGCGCAACCGCGCGCGGCCGCAAGTGACGCAGCACGGCACAGGTGCGATGGCAGGTGTCGCGCGACCGGTGCGCGCGCGCCTGCGGCGGACAGGCGAGACGGACTGCGCGCGCTTTGCCCGCGCGATCCGCGCAGCGGCCGCGACGGGTTCCCGTCGTCCGTGCAGGCAGGCGCGTGCCGGCGATCCGGCACGCGCTCCGGCATGGGGTCAGCCCGCGACGGCGTCCTCGCGGAACGCATCCACCGGGATGCAGGCGCAGAACACGTTCTTGTCGCCGTGCACGTTGTCCACCCGCGCCACCGGCGGCCAGTACTTGTGCCGGCGCAGCACCGGCAGCGGGAACACCGCCAGCTCGCGCGGATAGGCGTGCGTCCATTCGCTTGCGGCCGCCATCGTCGCGGTGTGCGGTGCGTGCTTGAGGGGGTTGTCCTCGCGGTCCAGGTGGCCGTCCTCGATCGCCCGGATCTCGTCGCGGATCTGGATCATCGCGTCGATGAAGCGGTCCAGTTCGTGCAGCGACTCGCTCTCGGTCGGTTCCACCATCAGCGTGCCGGCGACCGGGAAACTCAGCGTGGGGGCATGGAAGCCGAAGTCGATCAGGCGCTTGGCCACGTCCTCGGCGGTCACGCCGGCGGACTTCTCCAGCGGCCGCAGGTCGAGGATGCACTCGTGCGCGACCAGTCCGTTGCGCCCGCTGTAGAGCGTGCGGTAGTGCGGCGCCAGGCGCCTGGCGATGTAGTTCGCATTGAGCAGCGCGACCTGGGTGGCCTTGCGCAACCCGGCCTTGCCCATCATCGCGATGTACATCCAGCTGATCGGCAGGATCGAGGCGCTGCCGTGGGTGGCCGCGGACACCATGCCACCCATGCTGTCGGAGTTTGATCGGCCGCCATGGATGGCGGCTTTCCGGCTTTCGCCCGCAGGGATGCCGGCACCGGGAAACGCCCGCGGCAGGAACGGCGCCAGGTGCGCCTTCACCGCGCACGGGCCGACGCCCGGGCCGCCACCACCGTGCGGGATGCAGAAGGTCTTGTGCAGGTTCAGGTGCGAGACGTCCGAGCCCCACCGGCCAGGCTTGGCCAGGCCCACCAGCGCGTTGAGATTGGCGCCGTCGGTGTACACCTGGCCGCCGTGCTCATGGACGATGCGGCAGATCTCGACCACGTCCTCCTCGAACACGCCGTGGGTGGACGGGTAGGTCATCATGATCGCGGCCAGGTTGGCCGAATGCTTCCCGGCCTGGGCACGGATGTCGTCGATGTCGACGTTGCCATTGGCGTCGCAACGGGTCACGACCACCTTCATGCCCACCATCTGCGCCGAGGCGGGATTGGTGCCGTGCGCGGACTCCGGGATCAGGCAGATGTCGCGTTGGCCTTCGCCGCGCGAGGCGTGGTACGCACGGATCGCCAGCAGCCCGGCGTACTCGCCCTGGGCACCGGAGTTGGGCTGGAAGCTGACCGCGTCGTAGCCGGTGATCTCCACCAGCATCGCCTCCAGCGATTCCACCAGCTCCTGGTAGCCGCGGGTCTGCGACGACGGCGCCAGCGGATGGATGTCGGCGAACTCCGGCCACGTCACCGGGATCATCTCGGCGGTGGCGTTGAGCTTCATGGTGCACGAGCCCAGCGGGATCATCGTGCGGTCCATCGCCAGGTCCTTGTCGGCCAGACTGCGCATGTAGCGCAGCAGTTCGTGCTCGCTGTGGTGGGTGTTGAACACCGGATGGGTGAGGAAGTCCGAGCGACGGCGCAGTGCTTCGGGCAGGGCGTCGGGCGTGGCGGCGTCGAGGCGATCGATCTCGGCGGACGCCAGGTCGGCGCCGAAGATCTTCGCCAGCGCGGCAAGGTCGGCGCGGGTGACCGTCTCGTCGAGGCCGATGCCGACGCTGTGCGCATCGATCTTGCGCAGGTTGATGCGCTGGTGGCTGGCGTACAGGTGCACCTGCTCGGCATCGACGCCGGTCACGTGCAGGGTGTCGAAGAACGCCTCGCCCACCTGCACCCCGGCGGCGCGCAGCGCGGCGGCCAGGATCGCCGCCTGGCGATGCACGCGGCGGGCGATGCGCGTCAGGCCCTCGGGGCCGTGGTAGACCGCGTACATCGACGCCATCACCGCCAGCAGCACCTGTGCGGTGCAGATGTTGCTGGTCGCCTTCTCGCGGCGGATGTGCTGCTCGCGCGTCTGCAGCGTCAGGCGGTAGGCGGGCTTGCCCTCGGCATCGACCGACACGCCGATCAGGCGCCCGGGCATGGAGCGCTTGAACGCATCGCGGCAGGCCATGAACGCCGCGTGCGGGCCGCCGAACCCGAACGGCACGCCGAAGCGCTGCGAATTGCCGACCACGATGTCCGCGCCCCATTCGCCGGGCGCCTTGAGCAGGGTGAGCGCGAGCAGGTCCGTGGCGACGGCCAGCAGTCCGCCACGGGCATGCACGGCCTCGGCGATGGCGGCGTGGTCGGCCACGCCGCCGAAGGTGTCGGGGTACTGCAGCAGCACGCCGAAGCTGTCCGCGGTCGCGGCCTCGGCGGCGGGACCGACCGCCAGTTCGATCCCCAGCCCGTCGGCGCGCGTGCGCACCACCTCCAGCGTCTGCGGATGGACGTGGTCGGCGACGAAGAACACGTTCGATTTCGACTTGGACGAGCGCCGGGCCAGCGTCATCGCCTCGGCCGCGGCGGTGGCTTCGTCCAGCAGCGAGGCGTTGGCGATGTCCATGCCGGTGAGGTCGGCGCACATCTGCTGGAAGTTGACCAGCGCCTCCATGCGCCCCTGCGAGATCTCCGCCTGGTAAGGCGTGTAGGCGGTGTACCAGGCCGGGTTCTCGAGGATGTTGCGCAGGATGACGTTGGGCGTGTGGGTGCCGTAATAGCCCTGGCCGATGAAACTGCGGAACACGTCGTTCTTCGCCGCGATCGCGCGGATCCGCGCCAGCGCCTCGACCTCGGTGAGCGAACCGTCGAGGTCCAGCCCGCCGGTGGGCTTGATGCTGCCGGGCACGATCGCGTCGGTCATCGCCTCCAGCGAGTCGTGGCCGACCACGCCCAGCATGTGCCCGATCTCGGCGTCGTTGGGGCCGATGTGACGTTCGACGAACGCGTCGTGGTGCTCGAGTTCGCTCAGGGAGGGCGCGGGCGCGGCGGGCTTGGACATGGCGGGATCCGGAAGGGGGCGGGTGCCGCGCCGATGCTTCCGCAGGCGGTTCCGCATGGGCGGAACAACGCACGGACTCGCCGGCTTCGGCGATGCGCCCCTCTGTCCTTTTGCCTGAGAGTTTGGAGGTGCGGACGGTCTCCGCATGCCTCGTGCCCCTTCGGCGCCGTCTCCGGCCGGGCCGGGCGGTCTCTCCAGAGTGTCTGCCGCGTCCGGTGGTATCGGGCCTGAGCGATTACGGGCGTTTGCGCCTTCGGCAGCGCGGGCCTGGGCCCGTGCTTCTCCCACCGGATTGCGGGCCGATTATAGCCCGCGGCCGGGCGCGGGCGCGTGGTCACGGACCGGCTGCCGGGAGCGTCGTCGGACTTGCTACCCTGAACGCACCGCGTCCCGAGCCCCCGCTTGCAACCCGATCCCGCCACCGCCCCGATGGCCGCGCCGCCCGCAGCCGACCCCGCTGCCGAGGCCGACGCCGACCGCTCGATCGTTCGCCGCCTCTGGGACGTGTTCCGGCGCGAGCCGATGCTGCTGGTGACCTGCAGCTACCTGTTCGTCTCGATCGTCGGGCTGTGGGACCTGTACTGGTTCTACCGGCGGTTCGACATCCCGATCCTGGAGTTCCTGCAGAGCAGCGACTACTTCGTCGCCGGCCTGCGCCGTCCGGCCTACGCGGGGCTGCTGGCGTGGACGCTGCTGGTGGCGGCGCTCTCGATCTGGCCACAGCGCTGGCGCATGCGCCATCCCGAGCGCGCCGCGCGCCTGGATGGCCGCTGGTGGTTCCGGGCCTTCTTTCCGCGGCGGGGCGACTGGTGGGCGTACTTCGGCCTGCATCCCGAAACGACGGCGACGCTGACCGCGCTGGCGGTGATGGCGATGATGCTGTTCCACCAGAGCGATTCGCGCGCCGATGCGATCCGCGCCGGCGGCGGAAATGCGGTCCAGGTGGAGGACGGGCGGGGCCGCGTCGCCGGCGACTGGCGCATGCTGGGAACGAGCAGTGCCTACGTCTTCCTGTGGGATCCGGCGGAGCAACGTGCACTCGTGCTGCCGGTGGAATCGATCGCCGGCATCCGGCCGCTCGCCTCCGGCGCCGTGACTGTCGCACCCGGAGCCGCGCTACCGGCGTCGCCGTCAGGCGATGGACCGCCATGACGTCGCCCGCCGTTCCACTGCGCCGACTGGCGCTGCTGCTCGCGGGCCTGGCGATGTTCGGGCCGTTCTCGATCGACACCATCTTCCCGGCGTTCCCGGCGATGGGCGCGGACCTGGGCGCCGACAAGCTGGCGATGCAGCAGACGATCAGCGTGTACCTGATCGCCTACGCGCTGATGAGCCTGGTGCACGGGCCGCTGTCGGACATCCTCGGCCGGCGGCGGGTGATCCTGGCCGGGCTGGCGGTGTTCATCGTGGCCTCGGCCGGCTGCGCCGTGGCCGAGGACCTGCCCACGCTGCTGGCATTCCGCGCGCTTCAGGGACTGTCGGCGGGCGTGGGCCTGATCGTGGGCCGCGCGGTGATCCGCGACGTGCTGCAGGGCGACGATGCGCAGCGGCTGATGAGCCAGGTGTCGATGATCTTCGGTGCCGCGCCCGCGATCGCGCCGATCATCGGCGGCTGGCTGCTCGGCTGGGGCCGCTGGCCGCTGATCTTCTGGTTCCTGGTCGGGTTCTCGGCGCTGCTCATGCTCGCCACGTGGCGCTGGTTGCCCGAAACCCTGCCGCAGGACGCGCGGCTGGCGATCGCGCCGCGCAAGCTGGCGCGCGATTACGCCTGGATCGCGCTCAACCCGCGGTTCCAGCGCCTCGCCGCCGCGGGCGCGTTCAACTTCGCCGCGCTGTTCCTGTACATCGCTTCGGCGCCTGCGTTCGTGCTCGACCTGCTGCGGCTGGACGAACGCCAGTTCGGCTGGTTCTTCATCCCGATGATCAGCGGGATGATGCTCGGCGCCTTCGTGTCGGGACGCGCGGCGGGGCGGATCAGCGGCACCCGGCTGGTGAACATCGGCTTCGCCTGCAGTGGTGTGGCGGTAGCCGGCAATATCGCCTACAGCGCGCTGGCCGCGCAGCCGACGGTGCCCTGGGCGGTGCTGCCGATGACGCTCAATGCATTCGGCATCGCGCTGGTGTTCCCGATCCTCACCCTCGCGATCCTCGACATGTATCCGCGCCAGCGCGGTTCGGCCTCGTCGCTGCAGGCCTTCACCGGCCTGGTGCTGAACGCGCTGCTGGCGGGCGTGCTGTCGCCGCTGGTCAGCCACGACCCGCTGCACCTGGCGCTCACGGCGGCCGGCTTCGTGCTCGTGGGCTGGGTGTTCTGGCGCTGGGAACAGCGACGCGGGCGCACGCCGCCGGCGTGCCCGCAGGCCCCGGCCGAACTGGAGCCGACGGGTCAGCTGTAGGTCTCTGGCCGGGCGCACGCCGCTGTCGATGCCGGCGCCGGGAGCCGGCAGGGCAGGCGTTCGCGACGCTCCTACGGAGCCTGGAGCGGCTGCGATCCGTTGCGGCGCTGCGGCACCGCCGGTGCCGGCGCCAGATACGAACGGATGTGCGGGAAGTCCACGTCGAACCGCGAATACCAGTCGATGTTGCCGGCATTGGCCAGCGAACCGGTGTTGCCGCACGAGGCGTCCCCGCCGTGGAGTCCGCCACGGAGGAAATAGCCGTCCGGGCCGACCGTGAACAGGCCCGAGCCGCTGCTGCCGCCTTCGGTCGTCCCCTGCAGCCAGCCGACCGCGTGGCTCACGCCATCACTGCTGTCCGGACGGTGGCGGCCAAGGGACACCTTCTTCAGGTCGCCGGACGGATGATGGATCGCCGTGACGTTGCTTGAGGCTGCGAGGGGATTGGCATCCCAGCCGGCGAACGTGGCCCCGGCCGGAGCGGGATCGCGCAATCGCAGCAGCGCACCATCGGTATCGCCGCTTGAATACAGGTAGTCCGCGCCGCCATTCAACATGGTGTGGTTCGCAGGCGCATCGACATCGCAGGTGGTGGACTCGAAGTTCCAGTAGGTGTTGAGCGTGGTGGCGGTCGACTGGGTCGAGATGCAGTGGTGCGCCGTGTGGAACCAGGGCGCCTGGGTGCCCGCATCCGTATCGTTGAGCAGCGTGCCGGTGCAGTAGTAGCTGCCGCCGTCCACCACGAAAATCATTCGCGCCACCGCCGCCTTCGCATTCACGAATGCCTGGCCGAGCTGCGCGACCTCGCACATCGCGTCGATGTTGCAATCGCCCGATGCGCCGATGTTCTTGAGTATCTTGAAGTCGTCGAGCGCGTTCGTCATCAGGTGGCTCAGACGTGGGGCTCGCAGGCGCACGTGTCCGGCAGGGGCGCCCGCCGGCAGCCAGAGCTCGATCAGTTGCCCTTCGCCATCGGTCGCCGGCGTCCAGTAGAGGCCATCGTCGCCGCGTCGCGCACGTGCCTGCGCACCGGTGAGCATGGCCACCACCACGCCGGGACGTGCTGAGCCGGCGACGCGCAGCTCTACGCGCGGATCCAGTCGAGACACCTCCAGGCCGGCGCGGATGCCGTAGGCCAGCGGTGAGACGAGCTCGATCCTGGCCACCGAACTGCCGTCGGCGCGCGTGGTCCAGCGCAACGGTGGCAGGTCCGCCGCGGTGGCTTCGGTCGCGGCTGCCCGTGCGATGCCGATCTGGAGTGGCTTGCCGGCGCGCACTGCATTCGCGTCGCGCAGTGCGAGGATGCGTCGGGCGCTCATCTCACCGTAGCGCAGGCGGGTGGCGGGCACCGCCACACCGTCGGCGACGCGCCAGGCGAGCTGGTGCTTCTGCGCGGGTGTGCGGCTTCGCTCCGCGGACACACGCGGCGGTTGGGCCGCGGCGACGGCGGTGGCGGCGCCGGCGGACAGCGCGAGCAGTCCGGACAGGAACCGGCAGCGGACGGACGGCATCATGGTTTCCCCTGGAATATCCGTCGCCAATCATAGAGGAGACCCCGCCTCCGCGGAGGCGGCACCAGGCGCGGCCGTCAGCTTCGGCTGGCTGGGGCGTCCTCGCCCGGACCGGGTGCGGCCGGGGTCACCGGAGCGGCGGGCGCGTCCGGTGCGGCGGGCGCAGCAGGGGCCGAGGCGGAGGCCTGCCAGCCGCACGTCTTGCCCTCGTTCTGCTGCTTGAGCCATTCCTGCAGCGGCGCGAAGTACTCCAGTACCGCGGAGGCGTCCATCTGCTCGCCGCCGGTGAGTTCGGTCATCGTCTGCTGCCAGGGCTGGCTGTTGCCCTTCGACAGCATCGACCAGAACTTCTCGCCGGCCGCCCTGTTGCCGGCGAAGGTGCATTCGTACAGCGGGCCCTGGAAGCCGGCGGCCTCGCACAGCGACTTGTAGAACTGGAACTGCAGCACGTGCGAGAGGAAATAGCGCGTGTACGGCGTGTTGCCCGGCACATGGTATTTAGCGCCCGGATCGAAGAACTCCTCGCCGCGCGGCGTCACCGGCGCCACGCCCTGGTACTTCGCCTTCAGTTCCCACCAGGCGGCGTTGTAGTTCTCCGGCGTGATCGAGCCGTCGAACACGCCCCAGCGCCAGCGGTCAATCATCAGCCCGAACGGCAGGAACGACACCTTCGCCAGCGCCATGCGCATCTGCGAATTGATCAGCGCCTCGCGGCTGGGTTGCTGCGCGCCCACCAGGCCGATCGACTGCAGGTAGCCGGGCGTCATCGCCAGTACGATGGTGTCGCCGATGGCTTCGTGGAAGCCGTCGTGCGCGCCGCCCTGGAACAGCGGCGGCTGGTCGTTGTAGGCCAGGTAGTAGTAGACGTGGCCGAGCTCGTGGTAGATCGTGGTGAAGTCTTCCTCGTTCGGCTTGATGCACATCTTGGTGCGCACGTCGGGCGACTTGCCGTCCTCGCCGCCCATGTTCATGTCCCATGCGCTGGCGTGGCAGACCACGTCGCGGTCGCGCGGCTTGATGAACTGGGTCTTCTGCCAGTAGCTGTCCGGGAGTTTCGGCATCCCCAGCGAGGTGTAGAACTCTTCGGCCTGGCGGGTCATGCGCCTGGCGTCCTCGAGCTGCGCCTCGCGCACCACCTCCACCCGGCGGTCGGTGTCGATCAGCGCGTTCTCCTTCGCCAGGCGCGCATTGAGGTCGGACTGGTAGCGCCGCTCCAGCGCAGCGGTCACGTCCAGGTCCGCGCCGGCTTCCTGCTCGCTGTAGGGAGCGAGCACGTCCCAGAGGTTGCCCCAGTCCTGCTGCCACATGTTGCCCAGCAGGTGCGCGGGCAGCAACCCGTCCACCGAACCGCGGCCCGGATATTGCGCCTCGAGGCGGGTGCGGGTGTAGCAGTGCAGCTGTTCGTAGAGCGGCTTGACCTGGCCCCACAGGCGGTCGGTCTCCGCCGACAGCTCCGCCGGCGACATGTCGTAGCCCGAGCGCCACATCTCGCCGGCGTCGGCATAGCCCAGCTCCTTCGCACCTTCGTTCACCAGGGCCACGAAACGCTGGTAGTCGTCGCGCATCGGCTGCGAGATGGTGTGCCATCCCTGCCAGGCCTCGAGCTGGGCGCCGTAGTCGCGGTCGTTGCGCAGCACGTCCTCGAGTTCGCCCAGCTGGCGGCAGCTCTTGGAATCGCCGGCGGTCCTGCAGTAGCTGCCGCTGCCGTACATGCCCTCCATGCGGGTGGCGATGCGGGTCAGCTCGGCCAGCTTGACCGGATCCTTCGGCGCCGGCATCGCGGTGCCGAGCTTGAGCAGGGTGATCGCGCGCGCGGTCTGCGGCGACATCTGCTGGCCCTCGAACTTCTTCGACTGCTCGATCCAGCTGTTGAGCGAGGTCAGGAACTTCTCGTTCGCCTTGGCCGCGAGCAGCTGGCTGTCGTCGGTGATGTAGGTACTCGACAGCCACTGCGCCGCGGTCAGCTCCGGATACATCGCCTTGAGTTCGGCGTTGACCCGGGCGATGAAGGCGTCGGCCGTCTCGTCCTGCGGCGCGGCCTGCGAAGAAGTGGACGCGTCGCCGGTGTCGCCGGACGGGGAGGGCTCGCGCTGGCAGGCGGTCAGGGCGAGGCTGGCACCGATGGCCAGAACGAGCAGGCTGTTGCGAAGGATCACGGCGTTTCCCGGGTCGGCGCTCGGAGCGTTGCGCGCAGGCTAGAGTGGGTCCCGGGGCTCTGCAAGTGCGGTCAGGGCCGGGGCGTCAGGCGGTGATCCCTGCGGCGGCGCCGCGCCCGGGGCCAGGCGCCGCTGCGCATCCACCAGCCCGCGCGCCTGCAGCCAGGCCCAGGCGGCCTCGGCATCGTGCTCGAAATAGGCGCGCGCGCTGCCCAGGCGGAAGGTGTAGCCCCAGGCGTCCATGTCGGTCAGCACGCGCGTGCGGCCCACGCCGGGCAGGACATCGCCGAGCAGGGCCTGCAGCAGGCACACCGCGTCCTCCTCCTCGACCGAATCGGTCGCATCCGTATGCACCGACCGGCGTCGTTCCGCCGGCAGCACGATCAGGTGCGAGGCCTCGTGCAGCAGCGAATGCACCGGCGTGTCGCCGCGGACGAAGACTTCGCTGCCGACGATGCCGGCCTCCGGTTCGCCCCAGTAGCTGCCGGGAATCGGCGCGCCGTCCTCGACCCGGCGCAACTGCAGCCCGTAACCGGCCAGCAGCCGGACGCAGTCGCCGAACGCGATCTCGCTCAGGAGCAGGACGTTGCGGGGGATGGCGTGCGGCGTCATGGCGGCAGGGCAGGGGCCGTGCGTCGGATCCGGGATCTTCCGGCCTGCGGGCGCGCGACAGGGCGCGCGCGATGCCGCTCGCGTGCGCTGGTCGCGGCCGTGACAACGCGCCAAGCCAAGACCCGGCGCACCCCGGCCGTCAGGCGGTCGCGGTCCTGCCGTCGGGCAGGGCGACGGAGATGTCGAGCACGTCGTGCTCGCCGTCCTTTACCAGGTCGACCTTCACCGCGTCGACGTCCACGCTGACGTACTTGCGGATCACTTCCAGCAGCTCTCGCTGCAGCAGCGGCAGGTAGTCGGGCGCGCCGCGGCTGGTGCGCTCCTGCGCGACGATGATGCGCAGGCGGTCCTTGGCGATCGCGGCGGTGTTCTGCTTGGGCTTGAGGAAATCGAACAGTCCCATGCTCAACCTCCGAAGAGCTTGCTGAAGAAGCCCTTCTTGTCCACCTGGGTGAAGCGCATCGGCCGCTCCTCGCCGAGCAGGCGGGCGACGGCGTCGTCGTAGGCCTGGCCGGCGTTCGATTCGCCGGCCAGGATCACCGGCTCGCCCTTGTTCGAGGCGTCGAGCACGTCGGGCGACTCGGGGATCACGCCGAGCGTCTTGATGCCCAGCACTTCCTCGACGTCGGTGATCGAGAGCATCTCGCCCTTGCCGACGCGATCGGGGTTGTAGCGGGTCAGCAGCAGGTGCTCGTGCACGCGCCCGCCGGTCTCGGCCTTGCGCGTCTTCGACGACAGCAGGCCGAGGATGCGGTCGGAGTCGCGCACCGAGGACACCTCGGGATTGACCACCACGATGGCGCGGTCGGCGAAGTACATCGCCAGGAACGCGCCCTTCTCGATGCCCGCGGGCGAGTCGCAGACGATGTACTCGAAGCCGTCGTCCGCCAGGTCCTTGAGCACTTTCTCCACGCCTTCGGTGGTCAGCGCGTCCTTGTCGCGCGTCTGCGAGGCGGCCAGCACGTAGAGGTTCTCGAAGCGCTTGTCCTTGATCAGCGCCTGGCGCAGCGAAGCCTCGCCCTGCACCACGTTGACGAAGTCGTACACCACCCGGCGCTCGCAGCCCATGATCAGGTCGAGGTTGCGCAGGCCCACGTCGAAGTCGATCACGGCGACCTTCTTGCCGCGCCGCGCCAACCCGTTGGCGATGCTCGCGCTGCTGGTCGTCTTGCCGACGCCGCCCTTGCCCGAGGTGACCACGATGATTTCTGCCAAAACACGTCTCCTGTGAGTATCGCCGTCAATCGAGTGCGGCGATCTTGAGTTCTTCGTTGTCGAGCCAGACCTGCACCGGCTTGCCGTGCAGCTCCTTCGGGATATCTTCCAGCACTTTGTAATGGCCGGCCACGGCGACCAGCTCGGCGTGGAAGGCGCGGCAGAAGATGCGCGCCTTCTCGTTGCCCTGGGCGCCGGCCAGCGCCCGGCCGCGCAGCGGACCGTAGATGTGGATCGAGCCGTCCGCGATCACCTCGGCGCCGGCGCCGACCTGCGACAGCACCGTCAGGTCGCGGTTCTCGGCGTAGACCTGCTGGCCCGAGCGCACCGGCGGGGCCTGGACCAGACCCGGCGCGGAGTCGCCGCGTGGCGCCGCGGGCCTGGCCGGGGCCGGGGCCCCGACCGCGGGGGCGGGCGCGGCCGGCGGCGGCGCGACGGGCGTCTCGCCCTGGCCTGCGACAGGCTCGTACTGGGCCCGGAACTTGGCCAGCAGCGGCAGGCCGAGTTCCGCCGCCAGGGCTTCGTTGTCGCTGCTGCCCCAGGCCAGGGCCACCGGCAGCACGCCGGCGGCGCGCAGGGCGTCGATCAGGGCGCGTGCGGTGGCCACGTCGGGGGTGCCCGCCAGGCCGCCGAAGTCGACGATCACCGCCGCGCGCGCGAACAGCCTGGGCGCGCGCGACACCCGGTCGCGCATCTCGGCCGCCAGGCGTTCGACGTCCAGCGTGCGCACCCGCAGGTTGGCGATGCCGACCTGGCCGATCTTCAGTTCGCCGGCCTGTTCGTAGTTCATGGCAGCGCTCATGCGTCGGCCGCCACCGCGGAGGAGGCGCGCGGGCGCGGCAGCCACGGCTCGTCGGGCAGCGCATCGCCGTAGGTGCCCTGCACCCATTCATAGCTGCACATGTCCTTGGACATCATCGAGGCGCGGATGCCGCTCTCGGGCATGACGTGCTGGCCGATCTCGTGGAAGCCGAAGCTGCCGTGGAACAGGCGCACGGGGTCGGCATCGTGCTCGAGGAACACCTCGCAGGTCAGCAGCGGGTAGCGCAGCTCGGCGTAGCTCTGGGCGTCGGCGTAGAAGGCGCGGCCGACGCCACCGCCGCGGCGGCGGCTGGCGACCACGATCCGGTCGATGTAGAAGAACCGGTCGCAGTGGGCGCGGAACCAGTGGAAATTGCTGCTGTCGTGGTCGGCATCGGAGCCGAAGCCGACCAGGAAGCCCGCCAGCGTGCCGTCGCGCTCGGCGATGCGGAAGTACTCGGCGGTGTCGAAGAACTTGCGGAAGCGGGCCGCGTCCAGCGGCAGGATCGTCGGGCCAGCGGCATTGTTGAGGGCGAGGATGGAATCCAGCTCGTGCTCGCGCACGTCGCGGATGACGATCGACATTCCTGACTCCAGAAGACTGCGGGCGCGTGGGCGGGGCCGCGTGCCCGGAACATGGTCGCCCCGGTCGCGTCGCACGGGACGGCTGTCGCCGACCCGGCGCGCCGCATCGCCGACGGGCGACCGGATACGTGGCATGCCTCGGGCGCGGACCCGCTCACCGGCACCGCGGGCCGGTCGACGACGGAATCGCCGCGTGGCGGCCGCCGCGGCGCCGGCGCGGATTATCGCACGCCGCCCGCCCCCCCCGCGACCGCGCGCGAGGGCCGTCCGCATGACTTCCGAGGGGCTCGCCGGCTGGCGGAAAGCGCCTACCATGGCCGCATGCTGTCGCGCCTCGACCATGCCCGCCTCCTGCGCTACGCCGGACTGTTCACCTGGGTGGTGATCGTGATGCCGCTGTGGCTGATTTCCGGTCCGGTGGACGAGGCCGATCCCGCGGCGGTCGGAGCCGGCTGGCATGCATGGGTGGCGTGGGCGGTGTTCGGCGGCAGCTTCGCCTGGCTGAGCCGCGCCCTGGACGCGCGGCGCGTCAACCTGCTGGACTACGTGCTGCTGGTGCTGATGATCGGCAGCGCGGTCGCGCTGAGCTACTACAGCAACAGCGGCCTTGGGGTGCTGCTGCTGATGGTGGCGGCGTGCGTGCTGCCGTGGCTGCTGCCGCTGCCGGCCAGCATCGGCGTGCTGGTGCTCAGCGAACTGGTGGTGATCCCGGTCTATACCCGCGCCCTGGGTTTCATGTGGTTCGAGGCGGTCATGCAGTCGGTGCTGTATGCCGGCTTCACCTGCTTCGTGTTCGCCACCGGTTACGTGGCGCGGCAGCAGGTCCTGGCGCGCGACGAACAACGCCGGCTGAACGCTGAGCTCCGCGCCACCCGGGCGCTGCTGGCCGAGAGCGTGCGGGTGAACGAGCGCACCCGCATCTCGCGCGAACTGCACGACCTGCTCGGCCACCACCTCACCGCCCTGAGCCTGAACCTGGAAGTCGCCAACCACCTGGTCAGCGGCCAGGCGCAGGAGCACGTCACCCAGGCCCACACGCTGGCCAAGCTGCTGCTGAGCGACGTGCGCGAGGCGGTGAGCCGGCTGCGCGACGACGACGCGATCGACATGCGTGCGACCCTGCTGCCGCTGGCCGACAACGTGCCCGGCCTGCGCATCGACATGGACATGCCGCAGACCTTCCTGGTCGACGATCCCGAGCGCGCGCACGTGCTGCTGCGCTGTACCCAGGAGATCATCACCAATGCGGTGCGCCACGCCGAGGCCGGCCTGCTGCGCCTGCGCTACGGTTTCGACGGCGACGCGGTGGTGCTGGAGGCGCGCGACGACGGCCGCGGCGCCGAGGTCGCCACCGCCGGCAACGGCCTGCTGGGCATGCGCGAGCGCCTCGCGGCCCACGGCGGCGCGCTGCAGGTGGAGACCTCCCCCGGCCACGGGTTCGCCGTGCGCCTGCGGCTGCCGATGGAAGGCAACGTGGTGGCGCTCGACGCCGCCGCGCCGGGCGTTCCCGCATCATCCCCGCCATCCGTCGCGGCCGAGGCCGGCGCGATCCGACATCACCCGCTGGAGGTTCCATGATCCGTGTCTGCCTGGTCGACGACCAGACCCTGGTGAGGCAGGGCATCCGCTCGCTGCTCGCCCTCGACGGCGGCATCGAGGTCATCGCCGAGGCCGGCGACGGCAAGCAGGCGGTGGAGCTGATCCCGCAGGTCAAGCCTGACGTCGTGCTGATGGACATGCGCATGCCGGCGATGTCCGGGCTGGAGGCGCTGCAGGCGCTCTCGCGCAGCGGCGAGCTGCCGCCCACCATCATCCTGACCACCTTCGACGACGACCAGCTGGTGCTGGCAGGAATGAAGGCCGGCGCCAAGGGCTACCTGCTCAAGGACGTGTCGCTGGAACAGCTGGTCGGCGCGATCCGCACCGTGGCCGGCGGCGGCTCGCTGGTGCAGCCGGCGGTGACCCAGCGCCTGCTCTCGGGTCTGGAGCACATGCGCAACGAGTTCGTCAGCCTCGACCGTCCGGACCCGCTCACCGACCGCGAAACCGAGATCCTGCGGCTGATGGCGGGCGGCTTCTCCAACAAGGAGATCGCCAACTCGCTGGGCGTGGCCGAGGGCACGATCAAGAACCACGTGTCGAACATCCTCAGCAAGCTCGGCGTGCGCGACCGCACCCGGGCGGTCCTCAAGGCGTTCGAACTGCAGCTGGTCTGAGGGGGCGGCGGGGGCACGGCGTCCCGCGGGCCGTTCCGCATGCGCGTCGCGCGGTTGGCCGAACGCGGGGACGCGAGCACGCATGCCCGCTGCCCCGTGAAGACCCGATGCACGTGCGGCCGGGTTCCTCGCACGGCCGGCCCATGCCCCGGAGAGCAATTTCGACTCGCCCCGCGCCGGACAATCTTGCTACGATTGGCCACTTGCGCCTGCGATGGCAGGAAATGGTCCCGGAGAACCCTGAATGACCCGTTTGCTCGAGATCCTGATTTCAATGGCGATCGTCGCCGTGCTGTTCGTGCTCGTTGCGTTGTTCCTGCCGTCGAGCCGCACGATCACCGAACAGATCGAGACCAACCGGCGCCAGTCGATCGTCTTCGACACCCTCAACAGCCTGCGCAGGTTCGACGACTGGAACGCGCTGCCGATGCGCGATCCGGCGGCCCGCCTGTCGCTGTCCGGCCCGGAATCGGGCGTCGGCGCCCGCCTCGACTACGAGTCCGACGAGCGTTCGCTGGGTGAGGGCAGCTGGGAGATCGTCGAGAGCGAGCCCGACTCCCGCGTGGTGTACGCACTCGAGACCCCGGACCGGGGCGAGAACAAGCGCATGGAGTTCCAGCTCCAGCCGACCGGCCGCGGCGGACGCAACATGGAGATCACGCAGACCTACCACGTCGATTACGGCTGGAACCTGCTGGGCCGCTACGCCGGCATGTACGTGCGCGGCCACGTCGGCGAGGACATGAAGCTGGGCCTGTCCAAGCTCGCCAGCATGCTGGCCGCGGTGCCCAACGTCGACTATCGCGCCGACGGCGTGCGCCTGACCGACCTGGGCGTGGTCGATACCCCGGCCGAGAACCTGCTGTCGGTCTCGGCCGGCGCGGTGGAGCGCAACAACGAGGTCATCAAGGATTCGATGAAGTCGAATACCGAGTGGATCAAGCGCACGATGGATGCGAACGATCTCGAGCCTGTCGGCCCGCTGCGCATCGTGTCGACCGAACTGGGCCGCGAGAACTATACGTTCGACGTGGTCCAGGCGGTGCGTCGCAAGGGCGCCGGCACCCCGGGCGACGACGACGAGAACGAAGACGAGGCCAACGGCGACGAGGCCGAGGGCGAGGACGCGGCCCCGACCGTGGCCCAGGCGCCCGCGGTCGACGAGGGCGAGCTGAAAGTCGAGATCCCCGGTGGCGCGCCGGTCGAGTACATCCGCGTCGAAGCCGGCAAGGCCGCCCGCGGCGAGTACGTCGGCTATATGGCCGAGCTCGAGAACGTACGCAATGCGGTCCGGGCCTGGGCGTTGACCCACGGCTACGAGGTCACCGACCGTCCGTTCGAGTACTACAACAACGGCATCGACGAGGCGTTCACCGAGAACGGCGAGTTCGAGGTGTTCTGGAGGCTGAAGGAATAAGCCCCGCCACGCCGACGCCAGTCTCCGCCGCGCGCCGCATCCTCCGGATGCGGCGCGTTGCGTTCGGGGGTGCGCGATGACGGCGTCGCTGCCGGCCTCACGAGGCGTGCCCTGGCTGCGCGCGGCCGGCGCCCTGCTCGCCGGCCTGGGCGTGGCGCTCTCTGCATATGCCGCGCACGGTGCCGAGGTGGCGGTCCGGGCGAACCTGCAGACGGCGGCGCTGCACGCCTTCGGGCATGGCGTCGCGCTGGCGGCGCTGGCGCGCGGCCCGATCGCACGCCTGGCGCGACTGGCCCTGTCGCTGCTGCTGGCGGGCAGCGTCCTGTTCGCCGGTTCGCTGGCCTGGAAGGCGCTGGCCGGGGGGTCGTCCGCGGCCGCGCCGTTCGGAGGCGGGCTGGTGCTGCTGGGCTGGCTGCTGTACGCGATCGCCGCGCTGCGGGACTGATAGATGCCGCGTCATGCGCGCGCGTTCGATACGCAGGCCGCCCGGGACTACCTGCAGCGGCGCGACCGACGGCTCGCGGGCGGGATGCGGGGCCTGGGTCCCAACGGGCCGGAGCCGCGCTGGCGCAAGCCATTCGATCCGGTCGATTCACTGGCCCGCGCCATGGTGTTCCAGCAGTTCAGCGGCAAGGCCGCCTCGACCGCCTGAGTTCGATCCTCAACCCACGCTGCCGTAGCGCCAGTGCCAGGGTTCGTAGACGATCCCGTGCGGATTGCCGCGCGGGTAGCTCATGCTGAAACCATGTGCCGCGGCGTGCCCGGTGAGCCAGGCGAACGCGCCGGTGGCCTCGAAGGATTCCTCGGCCGGCGGTTCGCCGGGGGTGCCGATGTCGAGCGCCACGCCGGCATGGTGTTCGCTGAATCCGGGCGCGGCGTTGACCCCGAGGATGGCGTCCACCGTCTGCCCACGTGCGCGCTTGCGCTCGAAGATCGCCAGCTGGTAGTCGTGGCTGCGGTAGCCGGAGATGGCCTCGAGCACGATCCCGTCGCGCCCGGCCGCCTCGCGCATCCGCTGCCAGGCACGCGCGGCGCTGCCCCGCAGCCACAGCGGCCGGCGGTAGCGGTCGAAGCCGGCCAGCACCAGTACGGCGGGCTCCGGCACCAGCGCGAGCCCGCTGCTGCCTGCGTAGGCGGCGGCGTTGATGCCCAGGTCCTCCAGCCTTTCTTCGACGTCCCGGTGCGGCAGGGTGTCGGTGTCGGCTGGCCGCTGCGGCAACGGCGCGTCGAGCAGGTCGAGTGCTTCGCCCACTCCGGGCTCGCGGCCGAGCCGCGGCACCAGGGGCATCAGGCCGGCCTCCAGGACGGCGGCCAGATAGCGGCCGTCGCGCTTGCGTCGCAGCACCCGAGTCGCGCGCGCGATGACACGCGCGTCTGCGCTGGCGCGTGCCCGCAGCAGCCATGCCGGCCAGAGTTCGATCCGGGCGCTGTTGAGCAGGGTGAGGGCGCGCGGATGCATCCGTGCAGCTTAGCGATGGAGCGGGGCGGTTGCCATCGACCGGCTCCTTCGCGCTCGACGCGCGCCGCGCCGCGGCGGCGTGACGCGCTGCGGGCGGACAGGACGACCCATGGCCCCGGCCCGTGCGCTCCGGTCGCTCCGCGCCGCGATGGCCGTGCGGACCCGCGCTACTGCGGGCCGCCACCGGCCGGTACGAAGTGCAGCCCGCCGACCTTGCCGTCGCCATCGATCGCGACGGTGGCGTCGAGATCGACCTGCTCGCGCTCGATCCGGAAGATCACCACGGTGTAGCCATCCTGCCGCACCACGAGCGGTTCGCTGCGGGACGAGACCGATCCTGCGGCATCAAGCTGGCGCTGCACGTCCGCAAGCTTCGCCGGATCGAGCGCGGCCTGCATCTGGGCGTTGAACGTCGTGGCGACGCCCTCGAAATCGCCGGCGTCCATCCTGTCGAGCACGTCGGTGGCCAAGGCCACGGCGCCGGCATCGGCCTCGGTGGGAGGTTCCTGGCAGAGCGCGGGCGCGGACACGGCCCAGGACAGGGCCAGACCCAGGACCAGCGCGATAGAGCGGTGGAACGGCATGTCATTGCTCCTTCTTGAGATACAGCCGCACGGCCATCCCGTGCGGAACCGCGGACACCAGTTCCCAGCCCTGCGCGCCCAGCTGGGCCAGCTTTTCCTCGATCGCCGGTGCCTGCAGGCCCAGGAACGACCCCTTCAGCTCGACCACCTTGTACTGCCAGCGCTTGCTCATTGCGAATTGCCTCGTGTCTGAACCGGGTGGAGAAGACGCGGCACTGCACGCAGTCGTCGGGGCCTGCGCGTTGCCGTCCAACGACGCTGCCTGCGGTCGCGAAGTGACCCGGACGCGCGGTCGACGGCGCGCATGCGGCGCGCGATGGGGGACTGCCTGCTGCCAGAGATCCGCGACCGGCGGATCGCCAGTGGGCGGGTCGGCGCGGTCGAAGGGAAGCGCCTCATGGCGGATCGTCGCGGTCCGCGGGCGGGTCCAGGGGCAGGCGACCGGCCTTGCGCAGCGCGTCGCGCAGCACATACTCGATCTGCGCGTTGAGGCTGCGCAGTTCGTCATCGGCCCACTTCTGTGCGGCCCCGAGCACGTCGGCGCCGATGCGCAGCGGATAGGCCTTCTTCTCGGCCATCAGCCGCCGGTCCCGTCCCGGCGCGCGCGGAACACGGTCACCAGCATCGCCACCGCCAGCCCGTTCA
Source organism: Luteimonas kalidii (assembly GCF_029887935.1). Lineage (GTDB taxonomy): Bacteria > Pseudomonadota > Gammaproteobacteria > Xanthomonadales > Xanthomonadaceae > Luteimonas > Luteimonas kalidii. The sequence goes on from NZ_JARXRO010000018.1 coordinate 514,715, forward strand.
CCACCAGCACCATCACCGCGGCGAGCGCCAGCACCCGGGTGTCGTCGCCGCCCCAGGCCGCCAGGCCGGCGGCCATGGCCAGCATCACCACACCGACCATCCGCATCAGCCGCGCCAGCCGCGAATCGAGCGCCCGTCGCCGGCCCTCGGTCATTCCGCGACTGCCGCCTGCGACCGGCAGCCGGCCCGCGCCCAGCCAGCCCGCGGTAACGAAGGCGGGCAGGGCCATCAGCGCGAACACCAGGGCGGCGACGTGGTGGGGTTGCATCGCCCTAGTACAGCGAACCGGCGTTGACGACCGGCTGGGTGCCGCGGTCGCCGCACAGCACGACCAGCAGGTTGCTGACCATGGCCGCGCGCCGCTCCTCGTCGAGCTTCACGGTCCCGCTCTTCTCCAGTTCGGCCAGCGCCATCTCCACCATGCCCACCGCGCCGGCGACGATCCGCGTGCGCGCGGCGATCACCGCGTTCGCCTGCTGCCGCTGCAGCATCGCGTGGGCGATCTCCGGGGCGTAGGCCAGATGGCTGATGCGGGCATCGACCACGTCCACGCCGGCGGCGGTGAGGCGCTCGTCGAGCTGCTCCTTGAGCCGGTCGGAGATCTCCGCCGGGTGGCTGCGCAGCGAGATCTGGTCGTCCTCGTGCTGGTCGTAGGGGTAGCTGGTGGCCATCGCGCGCAGCGCCGCCTCGGACTGGATGTGGACGAAGCTCTCGTAGTCGTCGACGTTGAACACCGCTTCGGCCGAATCGACCACGCGCCACACGATCACCGCCGCGATCTCGATCGGCGAGCCGTCGAGCTCGTTGACCTTGAGCTTGCCGCTCTCGAAGTTGCGCACCCGCAGCGAGACCTTCTTCTTGCTGTAGAAGGGGTTGTTCCAGCGCAGGCCGTTCTCCTTCACCGTGCCCACGTACTTGCCGAACAGGCTCACCACCGCCGCCTGGTTGGGTTCGACCATGTAGGCGCCCAGCATCAGGAACACGGCGGCCAGCGCCAGTGCGATCGCGGCGACCACCAGCCCGCCGCCCTGAAGCAGCAGCCAGCCCGCGGCCAGCACGGTGGCGAGCAGCGCGAGCAGCACCGGAATGCCGGGCATCGAACGCATCGGATTCTCTTTCATGGACATCCCCGGACTCAGTGACGGGTGGACAGGAGGGCCGCGCCGGCGAGGGCGCCGCAGGCGGACAGTGTCGCCAGCAGGGCCACGAGACGGCCGGCGTGGCGCGGATGGCGTCGTTCGATCAGGCGGACGATGTGCAGCATGGTCGGCTCCCCGGGAGGCTGGGCTGATTGATATCAATTTGATATCAACCTTGTCAAGCGCGTCCGGTCTCGGGGTGGGTCGCCCGGCATCGCCTGTGCCTCCTGCGCCGACAGGGATCTCGACAGGCGGCCTTCCTCGCCCCAGTCGGCGGGCATCGATCCCGCAGGCGGCAGCGGGCCGCTGGCTAGAATGGGGCCCCTGTCGCGCCCGGATCGCTCCGCATGCCCACGCTCGGTACCCCGCTCTCCGCTTCGGCCACCCGCGTGCTGCTCCTGGGGGCGGGGGAACTGGGCAAGGAGGTCGCAATCGAACTGCAGCGGCTCGGGGTCGAGGTGATTGCCGCCGACCGCTATGCCGACGCGCCGGCGATGCAGGTCGCCCACCGCGCGCACGTGCTCGACATGCTCGATCCCGCCGCGCTCGAAGCCCTGATCCGGGCGGAAGCCCCGCACCTGGTGGTGCCCGAGATCGAGGCGATCCATACCGAGACCCTGGTGGCGCTCGAGCGCGACCACGGCCAGCGGGTGGTCCCGACCGCCCGCGCCGCGCGCCTGACGATGGACCGCGAGGGCATCCGCCGGCTCGCGGCCGAAACGCTGGGCCTGCCGACCTCTCCCTACCGGTTCGTGGACACCGAGGCCGAGTACCGCGCCGCGATCGCGGCCATCGGCCTGCCGTGCGTGGTCAAGCCGGTGATGTCGTCCTCCGGCAAGGGTCAGAGCACGGTGCGCAGCGACGACGCGGTCGGTCCTGCCTGGGAGTACGCCCAGACCGGTGGCCGCGCCGGCGCCGGACGCTGCATCGTCGAAGGCTTCGTCGATTTCGACTACGAGATCACGCTGCTCACCGTGCGCCACGCGGGCGGGACCGCATTCTGCGCACCGGTCGGGCACCTGCAGCGCGACGGCGACTACCGCGAGAGCTGGCAGCCGCAGCCGATGTCGCCGCGCGCGCTGGAACACGCGAAGCAGGTGGCCACCGCCATCACCGACGCGCTCGGCGGCTGGGGCGTGTTCGGCGTCGAGCTGTTCATCAAGGGCGATGAGGTGTGGTTCAGCGAAGTCTCGCCGCGGCCGCACGATACGGGCCTGGTCACGCTGGTCTCGCAGGACCTGAGCGAATTCGCCCTGCATGCGCGTGCGATCCTCGGCCTGCCGCTGGGCGAGGACGCGGAGGGCTGGATTCCGCTGCGCGGACCGTCCGCGTCCAGCGCGCTGCTCGCGCAGGGCAGCGGCGTGCCGGTGTTCGGCAACCTTGCCGCCGCGTTGCGCGCGCCGGACACCGCGCTGCGGCTGTTCGGCAAGCCGGGGGTCGAAGGCCAGCGGCGGGTCGGGGTGACGCTCGCGCGCGCGGAGTCGGTCGAGGCCGCGCGCGCCGTCTCGCGCGATGCGACCGCCGCCATTACCATCGAACTGCGGTAGCCGGCGGCGCCAGCGCGCACCGCCACGTATCGCCATCGCGGCGCGATGCTGCCGGCGCGGACCACGAACAGGCGCGCGGCGCGACTCATCTTCGAAAGGAGCCAGACATGAACGGAAACAGCGGCTACGCCGTGTTCTTCTACCCCCAGGCGCTCGAAGCGCTGGGCGAGGCGATCAAACCCTACCTGCAGGAGGGCGAGGCCGGTCCGCACATCTCCTGCAGCGAGGTGGATACGGCGGGCGCGTTCGTGGAGATGACCATGTTCGGCCGCACTGCCGAGGGCCAGGACGTCACCCTCGAACTGATGGTGCCGTCGAGCATGGTGCGGATGATCGTCTCCAGCCAGCAGGCGGGCAGCTTCGGCTTCCGGCCGCACGGGCAGGAGGGGCCTGTGGTCACGGCCGCGACCACGGCGACCACCACCGCCACCGCGACGTCCGGTACGCCGGCGGGTGCGCCGACCACGCCGGTCGCCAGCCCCGGGAGCGTCCCCGGCCCGGCGTGATCCCGCGGACGCGGGCCGCACTCAGCGCTGCAGGTCGACCCAGACCAGGTGGTGGTCGCTGGCGGCCGCCAGTTCCGCGTCCGGATCGCCGGGGGTGGGCCAGAACACGCCCGAGCCCACGAGCGCGAAGCCCGTCGAGGGCAGCGCATAGTCCAGCCGCAGGTTGCCCACGCGCGCGCCGAAGCGGCCGGTGTCGTGCGCGTGCGATCCGCGGTGCCGGCCGTTCTCGCCGCCATCCTCCGCCGCGGCCAGCGCGGCGCCCTCGCTGCGCGGCGTGGCATGCCGCAGCACGCGCGGGTGTTCGAGCAGTTCCACGATCGCCTCGTGTTCGCCGGCACCGTCGGTCGGGTCGTTGTTGAGGTCGCCCAGGATCACGAAGCGCGCGTCCGCGGCCAGGCCGCCGCAAGTGCCGGCGTCGTCGCACAGCCAGGGCGTGTCGTCGGGCGAGAGGTACTCGCGCCACAGCCGGATCTCGTCGTGGTTGCGCAGGCCGTTGCGGTTCTCGGGGCCGTCGAAGGTCGGCGGCGTCGGGTGCGAAGCCAGCACGTGCAGCGGGCCGAGTGGCGTCTCGACCGGCACGTCCCAGTGCGACTTCGACGACAGCCGCAGCTGGTTCCAGATCGCATCGGGATGGAACGGCGCGCCGGTGGCGGGATCGACCGGACGCCGTGCGCCGGGCATCGCGCTCCACTTCAGCAGCCGGAACGTGCGTGCGGCGGCGGTATCGATCGGATAGCGCGAGAGCAGCAGCATCCCGTACTGGCCCGGGTGCAGGCCGTAGCCCCAGGCATCGTTGCCGCGCTCGCGGCCATCGCCGCCGACGCGGCCGCTGTTGTCGAGGTCCAGTCCGCTGGGTTCGCCGGTGTTGACCGGTGCCAGGTAGCGGTAGGGATAGTGCAGCGCGTCGCCACCGCCGGACTGCGGCCGTTCGAGATAGCGGCGCTGGAACAGGTCGGCCGCGCGGCCCTCGGAATCGAAGTCGAACTCGTTGAGCAGCACGATGTCCGGCCGCACCTTCTGCAGCACCGCGGCGATCCTGCGCGCCTGCGCGTTGCCCAGCTGCAGCCGCTGGACCAGGCCGCCGGCGTCCTCGTCGTAGAGCGAGACGTTGTAGGTGGCGACGCGCAGCGGCGGGGTTTCGGGCATCTGGGGTTCCGGTGGAGGAGGCGTGCCGTGTACGTCGACGCGGACGCAGCCTGCCAGCATCAACGCAAGCGCGACGACCGGGAGGCAGAGAGCGGGCAGACGCTGCGTCACATGTCCCCCAGCGCATCGAACGGACGCCAGCGGCGGCCGTCGAAACCTTCCAGGGGGCGGAAACGGCGCTTGTAGTCCATCTTGTCGTGGTTCCGGATCCAGTAGCCGAGGTAGAGGAACTCGCGTCCCTCGCGCGCGGCCCAGTCGAGCTGCCGCAGGATGGACAGGGTTCCGAGTCCGCGTCCGGCGGCGTCGGGATCGTAGAAGGTATAGACCGCGGACATCGCGCGCGGATCGACGTCGGTGACGGCCACCGCCAGCAGGCGTCCCTCCTCGCGCAGTTCCACGAAGCGCGTGTTGGCCCAGCTGCCGACCAGGAACTGGTCGAACTCGTGTGCGCCGTGGGTATCCATGCCGCCGCCGGGGTGGCGCGCGCGCAGGTAGCGCAGGTACAGCGCCAGCCGCTCCTCGTCGCGCCGGGCAGGCAGCACCCGCGCTTCGACGTCCCGATTGCGCTCGAGGCAGCGGCGCTGGCTGCGGCCGGGCCGGAAATCCCGCACCGGAATGCGCACCGCGACGCAGGCACGGCAGTGCGGGCAGTGCGGCCGGTAGACGATGTCGCCGGAGCGGCGGAAGCCCCATTCCAGCGCCTGCGGATAGAACGCGGGCAGCCGCTCGTCGTGCGGATCGAACACGAGGTCGCGCGCCGTGCGATCGGGCCAGTAGCCGCAGGCGTGGGTGCCGGTATGGAACAGCCGCAGGTTGTCGTTCTCGCCCATGCGTGTCGACGCTCCGATGGGTCCCAGCATACTGCGCATGGGTCGCAGCGGTCGCGACCTCCGTGTGTCGGCCGGCTGAACGCGACCGCGCGCGGGTCAACCGGCGGGCGCGGCGGGCGTTGACGGATGCACGGCGGCGCTGGAGCCGCATCCCGAGGATCCGAGAAATGACGCACAAGACCCTGTTCATCGCGCTCGCGCTGTCGCTCGCGACGGTGGGCGCCACTGCCGCTGAACCTGCTGCGTCCGCCGAGCGCGGCGCGAGGCCGACGCTCGACACCAATGGAGACGGCGCGATCGATCGCAGCGAGGCGGCGAAGTTTCCCCGCCTTGCCGCGAAGTTCGACACCCTGGATCGCAATGCCGACGGGCGCCTCGACGCCAGCGAGCGGCCGCAGCGCAAGCATCGCGGCCATGGCAAGGGGCGGCGCGGGCACGGCGGTTTCGCCCATCCCGAACGCCTCGACACCGACGGCGACGGACGCCTGAGCCGTGCCGAGGTCGACGCGGCCAAGGGTGGGCGCGAGGGCCGGCCCAACAAGCTGGCCGAGCAGTTCGCGGCGATCGATGCCAATGGCGACGGCTTCGTGGTCCGCAGCGAACTGCGGGCCTGGCACGCAGCGCAGCGGCCGCAGCACGAGGCTGAGATGCGCAAGCGCTTCGACGAACGCTTCGCCGCGGCCGACCTCAATGGCGACAGCAGGCTGAGCCGGGTCGAGGTGGACGAGAAGATGCCGCGGCTGGCCAAGCGCTTCGCCTGGATGGACGACAACCGCGACGGTTTCCTGAGTCGCACGGAGCTGCAGCCGCCGCAGCGTCGCTGATCGCTGCCTGATGACCGGAGCCCGCGTCGCAGGACGCGGGCTTTTTCTTGACTCCCCCGTCCCGGCGACAAGGCCCTGGCCCCGGACATCGACCGGGGCGTCGGGGACGGACGCCCTTGACGACGGATGTCCCCCGGCAACGGGCTGCGCGTCTGTCGCCTCCGCGTTGATTTCGTAGCCAAGGGCATCCGCACCCGACGTGCGGAGAGGGTTGGCCTTCGGCGGGGACTTGCGAGTTGCACGACTGCCCTCGCGCCCGCAAGCCGAGCGCCGTCCCGACCGGCAGGCCTTTGCGGCGAAAT
>NZ_JARXRO010000019.1 GCF_029887935.1 Luteimonas kalidii
TCACTTCAGGATCTTCGCCACCACGCCGGCGCCGACCGTGCGGCCGCCCTCGCGGATCGCGAAACGCAGGCCCTCGTCCATCGCCACCGGGTTGATCAGCGACACCACCATCTTCACGTTGTCGCCCGGCATCACCATCTCGGTGCCCTCCGGCAGCGTCACCGCACCGGTGATGTCGGTCGTGCGGAAGTAGAACTGCGGGCGGTAACCCTTGAAGAACGGGGTATGACGGCCACCCTCGTCCTTCGACAGCACGTACACCTCGGCCTCGAACTCGGTATGCGGCGCGATCGAGCCGGGCTTGCACAGCACCTGGCCGCGCTCCACGTCGTCACGCTTGGTGCCGCGCAGCAGCAGGCCGGCGTTGTCGCCCGCCTGGCCCTGGTCGAGCAGCTTGCGGAACATCTCCACGCCCGTGACCGTGGTCTTCTGGGTCGGACGGATACCGACGATCTCGATTTCCTCGCCCACCTTGATCACGCCGCGCTCGATACGACCGGTCACCACCGTGCCGCGGCCCGAGATCGAGAACACGTCTTCCACCGGCATCAGGAACGGACGGTCGATGTCGCGCTCCGGCTCCGGGATCCAGCTGTCCAGCGCCTCGACCAGCTTGATGATCGCAGGCACGCCGATGTCCGACTGGTCGCCTTCCAGCGCCTTGAGCGCCGAACCGTGGATGATCGGGGTGTCGTCGCCCGGGAACTCGTACTTGCTCAGCAGCTCGCGGACTTCCATCTCCACCAGCTCCAGCAGTTCGGCGTCGTCCACCATGTCCGCCTTGTTCAGGAAGACCACGATGTACGGCACGCCCACCTGACGGGCCAGCAGGATGTGCTCGCGCGTCTGCGGCATCGGGCCGTCCGCGGCCGAGCACACCAGGATCGCACCGTCCATCTGCGCCGCACCCGTGATCATGTTCTTCACGTAGTCCGCGTGGCCCGGGCAGTCCACGTGCGCGTAATGCCGGTTCGGGGACTCGTACTCCACGTGCGCGGTCGAGATCGTGATCCCGCGCGCCTTCTCCTCAGGCGCCGCGTCGATCGCGTCGTAGGCCTTGAACTCGCCGCCGAAACGCTCCGCACCGATCTTCGTCAGCGCCGCCGTCAGCGTCGTCTTGCCGTGGTCCACGTGGCCAATCGTGCCCACGTTCACGTGGGGCTTGGTGCGCTCGAACTTACCCTTTGCCATTTCTCAGAACTCCGTCATTCGTAGATGCGTGATGCCTGCATGCGTGTCCGCGGCCGGTGGGACGCGGCGGCGATCGCCACCGCGGCCCCGCCGCACCGGGTTACTTCTTCTTGACCACCGACTCGGCGATATTCGTCGGCGCTTCGGCGTAGTGGTCGAACTCCATGGTGAAGGTGGCGCGCCCCTGCGACATCGAGCGCAGCTGGGTGGCGTAGCCGAACATCTCGCCGAGCGGGATCATCGCGTTGATGATCTTGCCCGCCGGGCTGTCGTCCTGGCCCTGCAGGATGCCGCGGCGACGGCTCACGTCGCCCATCACGTCGCCCAGGTAATCCTCGGGCGTGACCACCTCGACCTTCATGATCGGCTCGAGCAGCACAGGCGAGGCCTTGGAGAAGCCTTCCTTGAAGCCCATCGAACCGGCGATCTTGAACGCCATTTCCGACGAGTCGACCTCGTGGTAGGAGCCGTCGAACAGCTTGACCTTGACGTCCACGATCGGGAACCCGGCGAGGATGCCGTTGGCCAGCGCCTCCTGGATGCCCTTGTCGACCGCCGGGATGTACTCCTTCGGCACGACGCCGCCCACGATCGCGTTCTCGAACTCGTAGCCGGTGCCCGGCTCCTGCGGCGAGATCTCCAGCCACACGTGGCCGAACTGGCCCTTGCCGCCCGACTGGCGGACGAACTTGCCTTCCTGCTTCACGGTCTTGCGGATCGTCTCGCGGTAGGCCACCTGCGGCTTGCCCACGTTCGCTTCGACGTTGAACTCACGCTTCATGCGGTCGACGATGATGTCCAGGTGCAGCTCGCCCATGCCGGAGATGATGGTCTGACCGGATTCCTCGTCGGTACGCACGCGGAAGGACGGATCCTCCTGCGCGAGCCGGCCCAGCGCCAGGCCCATCTTCTCCTGGTCGGACTTGGTCTTGGGCTCGACGGCCATCGAGATGACCGGCTCCGGGAAGGTCATGCGCTCGAGCACGATCGGCGAGTCCTGCGAGCACAGGGTGTCGCCGGTGGTGACGTCCTTCAGGCCCACCGCGGCGGCGATGTCGCCGGCCAGCACTTCCTTGATCTCTTCGCGGTTGTTCGAATGCATCTGCAGCAGCCGGCCGATGCGCTCCTTCTTGCCCTTGACCGAGTTCAGCACCTGGTCGCCCGCATTGAGGGTGCCGGAGTAGACGCGGAAGAACGTCAGCGAGCCCACGAACGGGTCGGTCATGATCTTGAAGGCGAGCGCGGAGAACGGGGCTTTGTCGCTGGGGTCGCGGCTCAGCTCCTTGGTCTCGTCGTCGACGTCCAGGCCCTTCACCGCCGGCACGTCGACCGGCGACGGGAGCAGGTGCACGACACCGTCGAGCATCGCCTGCACGCCCTTGTTCTTGAACGCCGAGCCGCAGAACATCGGCACGATCTCGGTCTTGAGCGTGCGCTCGCGCAGGCCGCGGATGATCTCATCCTCGGTGAGCTCGCCGCCCTCGAGGTACTTGTTCATCAGCTCTTCGGTGGCCTCGGCCGCAGCCTCGATCATGAACGCGCGCGCTTCCTCGGCCTGCTCCTTGAGGTCGGCCGGGATCTCGCGGTATTCGAAGTTCAGGCCCTGCGACGCCACGTCCCAGTGGATCGCCTTCATCTTGATCAGGTCGACCACGCCCTCGAAGCCCTCTTCCGCGCCGATCGGCACCTGCATCGGCACCGGGTAGGCGCCCAGCCGCGACTTCAGCTGGTCGCGCACCTTGACGAAGTTGGCGCCGGTGCGGTCCATCTTGTTGACGAACGCGACGCGCGGGACGTGGTACTTGTTGGCCTGCCGCCACACGGTCTCGGACTGCGGTTGCACACCGCCGACCGCGCACAGCACGAACACCGCGCCGTCGAGCACGCGCAGCGAACGCTCGACCTCGATCGTGAAGTCGACGTGCCCGGGGGTGTCGATGATGTTGAAGCGGTGTTCCTGCATGGACTTGTCCATGCCCTTCCAGAACGCCGTCGTCGCCGCCGACTGGATCGTGATGCCGCGCTCCTGCTCCTGTTCCATCCAGTCCATCGTCGCGGCGCCGTCGTGCACCTCGCCGATCTTGTGGCTCTTGCCGGTGTAGAACAGGATGCGCTCCGACGTCGTCGTCTTGCCGGCGTCGATGTGCGCCATGATGCCGAAGTTGCGGTAGCGTTCGATGGGGGTCGTGCGGGCCACGGGATTGCCTCAGATTCGATGCGGTGGGAAGTCCGCGCAATGCATCACGGGACTGTCGCGAAGGACTCGCTTCAATGGCCGAATGCCGCCTGGCGGCGGCATCTGGACATTGCGTGCGGCAGGGCCGCAGGTGGCACCGTAGATGGTGCCGCGGGGGCCGAAGCTCAAGCCCCCATGGGAATTACCAGCGGTAGTGCGCGAACGCCTTGTTCGCGTCCGCCATGCGGTGCGTTTCCTCGCGCTTCTTGATCGCGCCGCCGCGATTCTCGGAGGCGTCGATCAGTTCGGCGGCCAGCTTGCGCGGCATGGAGTTCTCGCCGCGCTTGCGCGCCGACTCGATCAGCCAGCGCATCGCCAGCGCCATGCGCCGCGACTGGCGCACTTCCACCGGCACCTGGTAGGTGGCGCCGCCGACGCGGCGGGACTTCACCTCGACCGACGGGGAGATGTTGCCGAGCGCCTTCTCGACCAGCTCGAGCGCGTTGCCGTTCTTCTCGCCGATCACGTCCATCGCGCCGTACACGATCTTCTCGGCGACGGACTTCTTGCCGCTCTTCATGACCATGTTGATGAAGCGCGCGATCGTGTCGCTGTGGTGCTTCGGGTCGGGCAGAACCGCACGCTGCGGGGTGTTTCCTTTACGCGACATTGTCTATTCCTCAGGCTTTCGGGCGCTTGGCGCCGTACTTGGAACGCGCCTGCTTGCGCTTGGCGACGCCGGCAGCGTCGAGCGAGCCGCGCACGGTGTGGTAGCGCACGCCCGGCAGGTCCTTGACGCGACCGCCGCGGATCAGCACCACGCTGTGCTCCTGCAGGTTGTGGCCTTCGCCGCCGATGTACGAGATCACCTCGTAGCCGTTGGTCAGGCGCACCTTGGCCACCTTGCGAAGCGCCGAGTTCGGCTTCTTCGGGGTGGTGGTGTACACGCGCGTGCACACGCCACGCCGCTGCGGGCAGTTGGCCAGCGCGGGAGACGTGCTCTTGTAGACTTCAGGGCTGCGCGGCTTGCGCACCAGCTGGTTGATCGTTGCCATCGTGTCGAAGGTTCTTGAGTTTCGGGGCGTACGCCCTCGTGAAAACGACGGCAGGCGGGTAAACCCTGCCTGCCGAGACGAAAAAGTATAGCCCGCGCGGACGGAAACCGTCAACGCGAGCCATGCTCCGGTCCCGTCACCGCGGTCGCCCGCGGCCGGACCTTCAGACTGCTCCCGCCCATCCTGGGCCGGACACGAGGCGCTCCCTGCGCCTCATTCCGGAATCTGGGCGGGCCACGGGGGCCCGCCGGGTTACCGCATCAGTTGCCGCCCGACTCCTCGCCCGATGCCTCGGCAGGGGCGTCCTCGAGCATGACCGCCGAGGCCTCCGCGGCCACCGGGGCAGCGGCCGCGCCGCCGCTCAACGCCTCGAACTCGGACTCGGTCAGGCCACTGGCCTGGGTCCGGCGCTTGGTGTGGTAGGCCAGGCCCGTGCCCGCCGGGATCAGGCGGCCGACGATCACGTTCTCCTTCAGGCCGCGCAGGCTGTCGCGGGTACCGCGTACGGCGGCCTCGGTCAGCACGCGGGTGGTCTCCTGGAACGAGGCCGCGGACAGGAACGACTCGGTCGCCAGCGAGGCCTTGGTGATGCCCAGCAGCACCGGCTCGACCTTGATCGGCAGCTCGTTGCGCGATCCGAGCTTCTGGTTCTCCTCGATCACGCGCTGGCGTTCGGCCTGCTCGCCGGCCAGGTAGCGGCTGTCGCCCGGGTCGGCGATCTCGACCTTGCGCAGCATCTGGCGAATGATCACCTCGATGTGCTTGTCGTTGATCTTCACGCCCTGCAGGCGGTAGACGTCCTGGATCTCCTTGGTCAGGTACGAGGCCAGCGGTTCCACGCCCAGCAGGCGCAGGATGTCCTGCGGGCTCGGCTCGCCGTCCACCACGGTCTCGCCCTTCTCCACGTGCTCGCCCTCGAACACGATGATCTGGCGGTACTTCGGAATCAGCTCCTCGTGCTCCTCGCCGTCGGGCCCCTTGATGATCAGGCGCTGCTTGCCCTTGGTGTCCTTGCCGAAGCTGACCACGCCCGACTTCTCCGCCAGGATGGCCGGATCCTTCGGCTTGCGCGCCTCGAACAGGTCGGCCACGCGCGGCAGGCCGCCGGTGATGTCGCGGGTCTTGGAAGCTTCCTGCGGGATCTTGGCGACCACGTCGCCCACGCCCACCGGGGCGCCATCCTGCAGGTTGACGATCGAGCGCGGCGGCAGCATGTACTGCGCCGGCAGGTCGGTGCCCGGGATGTTGAGGTCGTTGCCGTCCTTGTCGATGATCCGCACGATCGGGCGCAGGTCCTTGCCCTGCGAACCGCGGCGCTTGGGATCGCTGATCTCGCGCGAGGCCAGGCCGGTCAGCTCGTCGGTCTTCTCGACCACGGTGACGCCGTCGACGAAGTCCACGAAGCGGATCGAACCGGCCACTTCCGACACGATCGGGTGGTTGTGCGGATCCCAGTTGGCGACGGTCTGGCCGGCCTTGATCTCCGCGCCGTCCTTGACCGTGATGGTCGCGCCGTAGGGCAGCTTGTAGCGCTCGCGCTCGCGGCCGTGGCCGTCGAGCACCGAGAGCTCGCCCGAACGCGAGACCACGGTCAGGTTGCCGCTGGCGTGCTGCACCGTCTTGAGGTTGTTGAACTTGATCGAGCCGGTCGTCTTGACGGTGACGTTGTCGATCGCCGCCGCACGCGAGGCCGCGCCGCCGATGTGGAACGTACGCATCGTCAGCTGGGTGCCGGGCTCGCCGATCGACTGCGCGGCGACCACGCCGACCGCCTCGCCGTGGTTGACCAGGTGACCGCGGCCGAGGTCGCGACCGTAGCAGTGCGCGCACACGCCGAAGCTGCTGGCGCAGGTGATGGTGGAACGCACCTTGATCGACTGCACGCTGGCGTCTTCGAGCTTCTGTACCCAGGCTTCGTCGAGCAGCGTGTTGCGGGTGACGATCGGATCCTCGTCGTTGCCCGGCAGGAACACGTCCTCGGCCACCACGCGGCCCAGCACGCGGTCGCGCAGCGGCTCGACCACGTCGCCGCCTTCGACGATCGGGGTCATCATCAGGCCGGCGAGCGTGCCGCAATCGGTTTCGGTGATCACCACGTCCTGCGCCACGTCGACCAGGCGACGGGTCAGGTAGCCGGAGTTCGCGGTCTTCAGCGCGGTGTCCGCCAGGCCCTTGCGGGCGCCGTGGGTCGAGATGAAGTACTGCTGGACGTTCAGGCCCTCGCGGAAGTTCGAGGTGATGGGCGTCTCGATGATCGAGCCGTCCGGCTTGGCCATCAGGCCGCGCATGCCGGCCAGCTGACGGATCTGCGCCTGCGAACCACGGGCGCCGGAGTCGGCCATGATGTAGATCGAGTTCATCGACTTCTGCGCGACCTGCTCGCCCTTGGCGTTGGTCACGGTCTCGGTGCCGATGGCCTCCATCATCGCCTTGGCGACGCGCTCGTTGGTGCGCGACCAGATGTCGACCACCTTGTTGTAGCGCTCGCCGGCGGTGACCAGGCCCGACTGGTACTGCTGCTGGATCTCCAGCACCTCGGCTTCGGCCTCGCCCAGGATGCCCTTCTTCTCCGGCGGGATCAGCATGTCGTCGATGCCGATCGAGACGCCGGCGCGGGTCGCGAACGCGAAGCCGGTGTACATCAGCTTGTCGGCGAACACCACCGTGTCCTTCAGGCCCAGCTGGCGGTAGCAGCTGTTGATCAGGCGCGAGATGTTCTTCTTGGTCAGCTCGGTGTTGGCCAGCGCGAACGGCAGGCCGTCGGGCAGGATCTCGGCCAGCAGCGCGCGCCCGATGGTCGTGTCGACGATCGAGGTCTTCCGCTCGCGGTTGCCCTCCTCGTCGATCACCGTCTCGGTGATGCGCACCTTCACCTTGGCGTGCAGGCGGACGACCTTGTTGTCGTAGGCGCGCTTGACCTCGGCGATGTTGGCGAACGCCATGCCCTCGCCCGGGGTGTTCTCCAGCGCGCGGGTCATGTAGTACAGGCCGAGCACCACGTCCTGCGACGGCACGATGATCGGCTCGCCGTTGGCCGGCGACAGGATGTTGTTGGTCGACATCATCAGCGCGCGCGCTTCCAGCTGGGCTTCCAGCGAAAGCGGCACGTGGACGGCCATCTGGTCACCGTCGAAGTCGGCGTTGAACGCGGTGCAGACCAGCGGATGCAGCTGGATCGCCTTGCCTTCGATCAGCACCGGTTCGAACGCCTGGATGCCCAGGCGGTGCAGGGTCGGCGCACGGTTCAGCAGCACCGGATGCTCGCGGATCACCTCTTCGAGGATGTCCCACACCTCGGCCTCTTCGCGCTCGACCAGCTTCTTGGCGGCCTTGATCGTCGTGGCCAGGCCACGGCGCTGCAGCTTGGCGAAGATGAAGGGCTTGAAAAGCTCCAGCGCCATCTTCTTCGGCAGACCGCACTCGTGCAGGCGCAGGGTCGGGCCGACCACGATCACCGACCGGCCCGAGTAGTCCACGCGCTTGCCGAGCAGGTTCTGGCGGAAGCGGCCCTGCTTGCCCTTGATCATGTCGGCGAGCGACTTGAGCGGGCGCTTGTTGGTGCCGGTGATGGCGCGGCCACGGCGGCCGTTGTCCATCAGCGCGTCGACCGACTCCTGCAGCATGCGCTTCTCGTTGCGCACGATGATGTCGGGCGCATTGAGCTCCAGCAGGCGGCGCAGGCGGTTGTTGCGGTTGATGACACGGCGGTAGAGGTCGTTGAGATCGGAGGTCGCGAAGCGGCCGCCGTCCAGCGGCACCAGCGGACGCAGGTCCGGCGGCAGCACCGGCAGTACGGTCATGACCATCCACTCGGGACGGTTGCCCGACTCGACGAACGCCTCGATCAGCTTGATGCGCTTGGTCAGTCGCTTGAGCTTGGTCTCCGACCCCGTGGCGGCGATCTCTTCCTTCAGCTTCAGCGTCTCGGCCTGCAGGTCGATCGTGCGCAGCAGGTCGTAGACGGCCTCGGCGCCCATCGCGGCGTCGAAGTCGTCGCCGTGCTCCTGGCGCGCCTGCATGTACTGCTCTTCGGTCAGCAGCTGGGCGCGTTCCATCGGCGTCAGGCCTGGCTCGGTGACCACGAACGCTTCGAAGTACAGGATGCGTTCGATGTCGCGCAGGGTCATGTCCAGCATCAGGCCGATGCGCGAGGGCAGCGACTTGAGGAACCAGATGTGCGCGACCGGCGAGGCCAGGTCGATGTGGCCCATGCGTTCGCGACGCACCTTGGCCAGCGTGACCTCGGTGCCGCACTTCTCGCACACCACGCCGCGGTGCTTCATGCGCTTGTACTTGCCGCACAGGCACTCGTAGTCCTTGATCGGCCCGAAGATGGCGGCGCAGAACAGGCCGTCGCGCTCGGGCTTGAAGGTACGGTAGTTGATGGTTTCGGGCTTCTTCACCTCGCCGAACGACCACGAACGGATCAGGTCGGGCGAAGCCAGCGCGATCTTGATCGCGTCGAAGTCCAGCGCGGGACGCTGCTGGTTGAAGAGGTTGAGCAAATCTTTCATGTCTGTCTCCAGGATTGAGGAATCACGATTCGGTGCGGTGCGCCGCGGGAAGGGACCTGCCCTGCCCGCGCGTCACGCCCCTCAGTGCTCCTCAAGCTCCATGTTGATCGCCAGCGAGCGGATTTCCTTCACCAGCACGTTGAAGGACTCCGGCATGCCGGCGACCATCTCGTACTCGCCGTCGACGATGTTCTTGTACATCTGGTTGCGACCCTGCACGTCGTCGGACTTCACCGTCAGCATTTCCTGCATGGTGTAGGCCGCGCCGTAGGCTTCCAGCGCCCACATTTCCATCTCGCCGAAACGCTGTCCGCCGAACTGCGCCTTGCCGCCGAGCGGCTGCTGGGTGACCAGCGAGTACGGGCCGGTGGAACGCGCGTGCATCTTGTCGTCGACCAGGTGGTTGAGCTTGAGCATGTGCATGTAGCCCACCGTGACCTTGCGTTCGAAGGCATCGCCGGTGCGGCCGTCGAACAGCTGGGTCTGGCCGCTGGTCGGCAGGTCGGCGAGCTCGAGCATCTTCTTGATCTCGCTCTCGGCGGCGCCGTCGAACACCGGGGTGGCCATCGGCACGCCGTCGACCAGGTTCTTCGCCAGCGCGATCAGTTCCTCGTCGCTGAACTGCTTCAGGTCCACGCGCTGGGCCTGCATGTCCTTGTCGTGGTTGTAGATCTCGTCGAGGAACGCGCGCAGGTCGGCCACCTTGGCCTGGGCCTGCAGCATCTGGTCGATCTTCCGGCCCAGGCCCTTCGCCGCCCACCCGAGGTGGGTTTCGAGGATCTGGCCGATGTTCATGCGGCTCGGCACGCCCAGCGGGTTGAGCACGATGTCCACCGTCTCGCCGTTGGACATGTAGGGCATGTCCTCGACCGGCACGATCGTCGACACCACGCCCTTGTTGCCGTGGCGGCCGGCCATCTTGTCGCCCGGCTGGATGCGGCGCTTCACCGCCAGGTAGACCTTGACCATCTTCAGCACGCCCGGGGCGAGGTCGTCGCCCTGGGTGATCTTGCCGCGCTTGTCGGCGAAGCGCTTCTCGAATTCCTTCTCGTGCGCCTCGATCTGCTTCTGCGCGCGCTCGATCGCCTCGGCCGCGTCCTCGTCCTTCATCCGCAGCTGGAACCAGTCGGACTTTTTCAGGCCGTCGAGCACCAGCGAGGTGACGGTGTCGCCCTTCTTCAGGCCGGGCCCGCCGTTGGCGACCTTGCCCTGGATCTGCGAACGCAGGCGCGCGTAGATCGCCGACTCGAGGATCCGGAACTGGTCGTCGAAGTCCTTCTTGACGCGCTTGATCTCGGATTCCTCGATCTGGCGCGCACGCTTGTCCTTCTCGATGCCGTCGCGGGTGAAGACCTGCACGTCGATGACGGTGCCGTCCATGCCGGGCGGCACGCGCAGCGAGCTGTCCTTCACGTCGGACGCCTTCTCGCCGAAGATCGCGCGCAGCAGCTTCTCTTCCGGCGTCAGCTGGCTCTCGCCCTTGGGCGTGACCTTGCCGACCAGGATGTCGCCGGCGCGCACCTCGGCGCCGATGTACACCACGCCCGACTCGTCGAGGCGGTTGAGCGCCTGCTCGGAGACGTTGGGGATGTCGGCCGAGATCTCCTCCGGGCCCAGCTTGGTGTCGCGGGCGACGCAGGTCAGCTCCTCGATGTGGATCGTGGTGTAGCGATCCTCCTCGACCACGCGCTCGGAGAGCAGGATCGAGTCCTCGAAGTTGTAGCCGTTCCAGGGCATGAACGCGACCAGCATGTTCTGCCCCAGCGCCAGTTCACCGATGTCGGTGGACGGGCCGTCGGCCAGCACGTCGCCGCGCGCGACCACGTCGCCCACGTTGACCAGCGGGGTCTGGTTGATGCAGGTGTTCTGGTTCGAGCGGGTGTACTTGATCAGGTTGTAGATGTCGACGCCGGCATCGTGCTCGCCGGAGATCTCGTCTTCATGGACCTTGACCACGACGCGGCCGGCGTCGATCTGCTCGATCACGCCGCCGCGGCGGGCGTTCACCGTCACGCCCGAGTCGCGCGCCACGGCGCGCTCGATGCCGGTGCCCACGAGCGGCTTCTGGGCACGCAGCGTCGGCACGGCCTGGCGCTGCATGTTGGCGCCCATCAGCGCGCGGTTGGCGTCGTCGTGTTCGAGGAACGGCACCAGCGCCGCGGCGACCGACACGGTCTGCATCGGCGAGACGTCCATGTAGTGGATCTCGGCCGGTGGCTTGAGCAGGTTCTCGCCCTGGAAGCGGCAGGCGACGAACTGCGCGGTCAGCGCGCCCTTGGCGTCGGTGGTCGCGTTGGCCTGGGCGATGACGTACTCGTTCTCCTCGATCGCGGAGAGGAACTCGATCTCGTCGGTGACCTTGCTGTCCACGACCTTGCGATACGGCGTCTCGAGGAAGCCGTAGCGGTTGGTCCGTGCGAACACGGCCAGCGAGTTGATCAGGCCGATGTTCGGGCCTTCAGGCGTCTCGATGGTGCAGACGCGGCCATAATGCGTGGGATGCACGTCGCGCACTTCGAAGCCGGCGCGCTCGCGGGTCAGGCCGCCCGGGCCGAGGGCCGAGACGCGACGCTTGTGCGTGACTTCCGACAGCGGGTTGTTCTGGTCCATGAACTGCGACAGCTGCGAGGAGCCGAAGAATTCCTTGACCGCCGCCGCGACCGGCTTGGCGTTGATCAGTTCCTGCGGGGTCAGGCCGTCGGCCTCGGCCATGGTCAGGCGCTCGCGCACGGCGCGCTCCACGCGCACCAGGCCCACGCGGAACACGTTCTCGGCCATCTCGCCGACGCTGCGCACGCGACGGTTGCCGAGGTGGTCGATGTCGTCGACCACGCCGCGGCCGTTGCGGATCTCGGTCAGCACCTTGATCACGTCGAGGATGTCGGACATGGCGCCGAACTGCTCGCGCATGCGCACCGACTCCTCGTCCTTGCGCTCGGCGAAGTACTTGGCGTCGTACAGGACCGGCGCGCCGGTCACCTCGCGGCGGCCGATGCGGCGGTTGAACTTCATCCGGCCCACGGCCGACAGGTCGTAGCGCTCGAAGGCGAAGAACAGGTTGTGGAACAGGTTCTGCGCGGCGTCCTTGGTCGGCGGCTCGCCGGGACGCATCATGCGGTAGATCTCGACCAGCGCGTCGAGCTGGGTCTTGGTCGCGTCCACGCGCAGGGTGTTGGACAGGTACGGGCCACGATCCAGATCGTTGGTCCAGATCGTGCCGATGGCGTCGATCCCGGCCTTGCGCAGGGCCTCGAGCGTGTCCTCGTTGATCTCGTCGTTGGCCGAGGCGATCAGCTCGCCGGTCGAGGCATCGACCACGTCGTGCGAGAGCACGCGGCCGACCAGGTACTCGTCCGGCACGGCCAGCGCGGCGACGCCGGCGGCCTCGAGCTGCTTGACGTGGCGCGCGGTGATGCGCTTGCCGGCCTCGACGATCACCTTCTCGCCGTCGGCCAGGTCGAAATTCAGCGTCTCGCCGCGCAGGCGCTCCGGGATCAGCTCCAGCTGCACACCCTCGCCCTCGGGCAGGATGTGGAAGGTGTTGATCTCGAAGAACTCGTTGAGCATCTCTTCGTTGTTGTAGCCCAGCGCGCGCAGCAGCACGCTGACCGGCAGCTTGCGGCGGCGGTCGATGCGGGTGTACAGCGCGTCCTTCGGGTCGAACTCGAAGTCCAGCCACGAGCCGCGGTAGGGGATCACGCGCGCGGAGAACAGCAGCTTGCCCGAGCTGTGGGTCTTGCCGCGATCGTGGTCGAAGAACACGCCCGGCGAGCGGTGCAGCTGGGAGACGATGACGCGCTCGGTGCCGTTGACGATGAAGGTGCCGTTGTCGGTCATGAGCGGGATCTCGCCCATGTAGACCTCCTGCTCCTTCACGTACTTGATGGCCTTGTTGGACGACTCGCGGTCGTAGATCACCAGGCGCACGGTCACGCGCAGCGGCGCGCCGTAGCTCATGCCGCGCTGGCGGCACTCGCGCTCGTCGAACACCGGCTCGCCCAGCTTGTAGCCCACGTATTCCAGCGCCGCGTAGCCGTTGTAGCTGACGATCGGGAACACCGACTTCAGGGCGGCGTGCAGGCCCTTGTCGTCACGCTTGTTCTGGTCCTTGTCGGCCTGCAGGAACTCGCGGTAGGAATCGACCTGGATCGCGAGCAGGAACGGCACCTCGAGGATCGAGCGGCGCTTTCCGAAGTTCTTGCGGATGCGCTTCTTCTCGGTGAACGAGTAGCTGGGCTGGTGTTGGGACGTCGTCATGGGGAGCTGATGCCTCAGTCTTGGCACCGCGCGCACGCGGTGCCGGGAAAACGAAAAGTTGTCACTGGACAGTCGCTGGTATTGCCGGCACCAGCACGCCTTCTCCCGCTACTGACCACTGACAACTGCGAACTTCTGAACAGGTGCCGTCGATACGAACCGCTTGAACGACCGAAGGCCGGGGGCTTCCGCCCCCAGCCCCGGTGCCGCCTTCATGCCCGCGAATGCGGGATTCCGGCGGCATCTTCCGCGATGTGCACTCGGATGAGAGCCAATCGTTACCTCTGTGATCCCCGCATGCGCGGGGATGACGTTCCGGCGGCCACGCGCACCGGTGGGTGCGCGCGGGCCGTCACATCACTTGACCTCGACGGTCGCGCCAGCCGCTTCCAGGTCCTTCTTGAGCTTGGCGGCGTCGTCCTTCGAGGCGCCTTCCTTGACCGTGCCACCGGCTTCGGTGAGGTCCTTGGCTTCCTTCAGGCCCAGGCCGGTGATCGCGCGGACCACCTTGATGACCTCGACCTTCTTCTCGCCGGCCGACTTCAGCACGACGGTGAACTCCGTCTGCTCCTCGACCGGGGCGGCGGCGGCGGCCGGACCGGCAGCCACGGCCACCGGGGCGGCGGCGGAGACGCCGAACTTCTCTTCGAACGCCTTGACCAGCTCCATCACCTCGACGAGGGTCTTGCTGCCGATGGCTTCCAGGATTTCTTCGTTGGAAAGGGACATTGTGATTTACCTTGATTGATTGGTTCGAAAACGTGTCGTCGGATCGCGTTCGTCGCGAACTGCGCTCACTCGGGACTTCAGGCTGCCTTCTGCT
Source organism: Luteimonas kalidii (assembly GCF_029887935.1). GTDB lineage: Bacteria > Pseudomonadota > Gammaproteobacteria > Xanthomonadales > Xanthomonadaceae > Luteimonas > Luteimonas kalidii. The sequence continues at coordinate 14,017 of NZ_JARXRO010000019.1, forward strand.
GGCCGACCGCGTTGATCACGCGGCCGGTCTGCACGGCGGGCTCCGAAAGCACGCGGGCCAGCATGGTGGCCGGCTGCGCGATCAGGCCCACCAGCATGGCCAGTGCCTGCTCGCGGGTCGGCAGAGACGCCAGGACATCCACGTGGGAGCCCGGGTACTTCTGCCCACCCAGCGAAACCAGGCGCGGCTTCAGCTTGTCGGCGGTCTTGGCGAAGTCCTTGATGAGGCGGCCGGCGGCGCCGGGGTCTTCCTGCGAGAAGGCGTACAGCAGCGGGCCGGTCAGCTCGTCCTGGATGACGGCGTAATCGGTCCCTTCCACCGCGCGCGAGACCAGCGTGTTCTTGGCTACCTTCAGGAACACGCCCGTTTCGCGGGCCTTCTTGCGCAAGCCGGTCAACTGCTCGACCGTCAGACCCGCGTACTCCGCGGCGACCAGCGAGTGCGCCTTGCCGGCGACCTCGGCCAGTTCGGCAACGACTTCCTTCTTCTGGTTCAGATTCAGAGCCATTGCGCTTCCTCTCTTGCTTCAATTCCGTCCCCTCGCACCTACGCGGGGACAGGCCATGGGCCGCACCGGTCCTTCGATGCGGGGAACGCCCTGGGGCGCTCCGGTTGGCGGCCGTTTCCAAAAACCGATCGAACCAATCTCTGGAGGGGCGGCGACCATCTGCGCGGGCCCTTTCGTGCGGAGGCACTCCGGGATTAAGCGGTCTGTTCCACAACGACGGCGATTCCGTGCCATGCCGAGCTTCCATGCCCGTCGCCGTTGCGGCGTCGACCGCGCCTGCGGTCTTTGACGGCTCGCTCCGGCAGGTGCCTCGGCGATGCCCTCAAATGCTTGCTCGATGCCGCCCGCGGGGGCGACACCGTGTTCCGTTCCCGCGCGCCTCGCGCGGGTCGATCCGTTACTTCAGGCTCAGCGACGACTGGTCGACGGTGATGCCGGGACCCATGGTCGAGCTGACCGAGATCTTCTGCAGGTACTGGCCCTTCGACGTCGCCGGCTTGGCCTTCACCAGGTCGGCCAGCAGCGCGGTCAGGTTCTCCTTCAGGCGCTCGGCGTCGAAGTCGGCCTTGCCGATCGTGCAGTGGATGATGCCGGCCTTGTCGGTGCGGTAGCGCACCTGGCCGCCCTTGGCGTTCTTCACCGCCTCGCCCGGGTTCGGGGACACGGTGCCGACCTTCGGGTTCGGCATCAGGCCGCGCGGGCCCAGCACCGTGCCGAGCTTGCCGACCACCCGCATCGCGTCCGGCGTGGCGATGACCACGTCATAGTTCAGCTCGCCGCCCTGCATGCGCTCGGCCAGGTCATCCATGCCCACCGCATCGGCGCCCGCGGCCAGCGCCTCGTCGGCCTTCGCGCCGGCCGGAGCGAACACCGCCACGCGTACCGACTTGCCGGTGCCCTGCGGCAGCACGGTCGAGCCGCGCACCTGCTGGTCGGACTTCTTGGCGTCCACGCCCAGGCGGACGGCGACGTCCACGGCCTCGACGAACTTGGCCTTGCTGTGGTCCTTGACGATCTTCAGCGCCTCGTCGATGGCGTAGGCCTTGCCCGGCTGGACCGCGGCCTGGCTGCTCTTCTGTCGCTTGTTCAGTGCCATGTCCTCAGCCCTCCACCGTCAGGCCCATCGAACGGGCGGAGCCCGCGATGGTGCGTACCGCCGCGTCCAGGCCGGCCGCGGTCAGGTCGGGTTCCTTCGCCTTGGCGATCTCTTCGAGCTGCTTGCGGGTGACCTTGCCCACCTTCTCGGTGTTGGGCCGCTTGGAGCCGGAGGTGACGCCGGCCGCCTTCTTCAGCAGCACCGTGGCCGGCGTGCTCTTGGTGATGAAGGTGAACGTGCGGTCCGAATACGCGGTGATGATCACCGGGGTCGGCAGACCGGGCTCGAGCTTGGAGGTCGCGGCGTTGAACGCCTTGCAGAACTCCATGATGTTCAGGCCGCGCTGGCCCAGGGCGGGACCCACGGGCGGCGAGGGGTTGGCCTGCCCGGCCTTCACCTGCAGCTTGATGTAACCGACGACTTTCTTTGCCATTGCTGTGGACTCTCCGGGTGCAAGCGCCGTTCAGGCTCCCCATCGGGCCGGGAGAATCACGCGTCCCGGCATCGCGTTGCCCCTTCCACGCGAAAGGCCGCGCATGCGGCGGCCAGCGGGATCGCCCGGCTTCCCGGGGCGGGGAGCCGGCTAGTATAGCGGGTTTCCTGGCCGGAAGTCAGCCCCGGCTCAGGCCTTCTCGACCTGCCCGAACTCCAGCTCGACCGGGGTCGAGCGGCCGAAGATCAGCACCGCCACGCGCAGGCGGCTCTTCTCGTAGTTGACTTCCTCGACCACGCCGTTGAAGTCGTTGAACGGGCCGTCCACCACGCGGACCATCTGGCCCGGCTCGAACAGCACCTTGGGACGCGGCTTCTCGACGCCTTCCTGGACCCGGTCCAGGATCGCCGCGGCCTCCTCGTCCCGGATCGGCAGCGGGCGGTCGGCGGTCCCGCCGATGAAGCCCATCACCTTCGGGGTTTCCTTGACCAGGTGCCAGCTCTCGCTGTCCATCCGCGGGATGCCGCCCTCGTCGTGGGTGACGATCTGCACCAGCACGTAACCGGGGAAGAACTTGCGCTCGGAACGGCGCTTCTGGCCGGAGCGCATCTCCACCACTTCCTCGGTCGGGACCAGCACGTCGCCGAACTTCTCCTGCATCTCCGCGCGGGCGATGCGGTCGCGCAGCGCCTGCGCCACCGACTTCTCGAAGCCGGAATAGGCGTGCACCACATACCAACGCTTGTCGCCTTGCGCTTCCATCAGGTCAATATTCTCCGTCATTGGGCCAGGAACAGCTTCACCAGCCACTGGATGACCGTGTCGAATCCGGCCAGCATCAGCGCGATCAGGATCACCACGATGATCACGACCCAGGTCATGCGCATGGCCTCCTGGCGTGTCGGCCAGACCACCTTGCGCAGCTCGAAACGCGACTCGGACAGGAACTCGCGGGTCTGGTGGCCCTTGCCGCTGGTCATGAAGACCGCGACGCCCGCCAGCACGCCGACGACCACCGCGGCGACCCGCGCCGCGCCGGGCCACTGCCCTTCGAACCAGTAGAAGGCGAACACCCCCGCAGCGACCAGCAGCAGCGCCAGCGCGTACTTGACCATATCGCCCGCGGAGGCGGTCCCGGGTTGCTCGACTCTGCTGTTCACTCGACTCGCTACTCTGGGTGGCACGCCAGGAGGGACTCGAACCCCCAACCTGCGGTTTTGGAGACCGCTGCTCTGCCAATTGAGCTACTGGCGTATTGCTTCGATCCGACCGTCGGCTGGACCACTGGTTCCGTAAACGGCGACGGCGGCTCGCGCCGCCTCGCCTTTGCCTTGCTGCCCTTGCGGGGCGGAGTTCCGCGAAGTCGCCGGATCCCAACTCCGCACGCTGGATCCCCGCGGGCGCGGGGCGGCCTTCCACAGCAGCGCGCGCCTGAAGCGCGCGCCGGTGTCAGGTCACTTCAGGATCTTCGCCACCACGCCGGCGCCGACCGTGCGGCCGCCCTCGCGGATCGCGAAACGCAGGCCCTCGTCCATCGCCACCGGGTTGATCAGCGACACCACCATCTTCACGTTGTCGCCCGGCATCACCATCTCGGTGCCCTCCGGCAGCGTCACCGCACCGGTGATGTCGGTCGTGCGGAAGTAGAACTGCGGGCGGTAACCCTTGAAGAACGGGGTATGACGGCCACCCTCGTCCTTCGACAGCACGTACACCTCGGCCTCGAACTCGGTATGCGGCGCGATCGAGCCGGGCTTGCACAGCACCTGGCCGCGCTCCACGTCGTCACGCTTGGTGCCGCGCAGCAGCAGGCCGGCGTTGTCGCCCGCCTGGCCCTGGTCGAGCAGCTTGCGGAACATCTCCACGCCCGTGACCGTGGTCTTCTGGGTCGGACGGATACCGACGATCTCGATTTCCTCGCCCACCTTGATCACGCCGCGCTCGATACGACCGGTCACCACCGTGCCGCGGCCCGAGATCGAGAACACGTCTTCCACCGGCATCAGGAACGGACGGTCGATGTCGCGCTCCGGCTCCGGGATCCAGCTGTCCAGCGCCTCGACCAGCTTGATGATCGCAGGCACGCCGATGTCCGACTGGTCGCCTTCCAGCGCCTTGAGCGCCGAACCGTGGATGATCGGGGTGTCGTCGCCCGGGAACTCGTACTTGCTCAGCAGCTCGCGGACTTCCATCTCCACCAGCTCCAGCAGTTCGGCGTCGTCCACCATGTCCGCCTTGTTCAGGAAGACCACGATGTACGGCACGCCCACCTGACGGGCCAGCAGGATGTGCTCGCGCGTCTGCGGCATCGGGCCGTCCGCGGCCGAGCACACCAGGATCGCACCGTCCATCTGCGCCGCACCCGTGATCATGTTCTTCACGTAGTCCGCGTGGCCCGGGCAGTCCACGTGCGCGTAATGCCGGTTCGGGGACTCGTACTCCACGTGCGCGGTCGAGATCGTGATCCCGCGCGCCTTCTCCTCAGGCGCCGCGTCGATCGCGTCGTA
>NZ_JARXRO010000020.1:0-34818 GCF_029887935.1 Luteimonas kalidii
TCGGTGCGGCGCGACAGGTCGCTGTTGCCCGAGGCGATCTCGCTTGCTGCGGCATTGATCGCGTCGCTGCCGCTGCGGATCTGGCCGACGATCTCGGCCAGGCGCTCGACCGTGCGGTTGGCATCCCCGGCGACCTCGCCGAAGCGGCCGGGCAGGCCGGCATCGACGCGGCGCGAGAGGTCGCCATCGGCCACGGCCGAGAGCAGGCTGCCGATCTGGCCGAGGCCCTCGTCGGTCGCGGCCATCAGCCGGTTGAGTTCCTCGATCAGCTCGCGGTAGACGAACTGGTAGCGCTGGGCGTCGCCACGCTGACTGAAGTCGCCGGCTACCGCCGCATCCACCAGGCGCTTGATCTCGGCGTTGACGGCCAGCGTACCGATCTTGACCGCGTCCACCGCAGCGGTGATCTCGGCCTTCTTGCCCGGGAGGCGGTCCATGTCGCTTGACAGGTCGCCGCTGGCATAGGCCCCGACGATCTCGATCACGCGGGCGTTCATCGCGATGTGGGATCCGGCCAGGTTGTTGATCTGTTCGGCCATCTGGCCGTAGGCACCGGGAAAGGCCGCCGCGTCGATGCGATGCTCGATATCGCCGGCATCATGCTCGACCTGCATCGTTTGCTGCGCAGAGGCAAAGCGTTGCAGTTGCTCCTGCATCTTGTTCATGCTGATCAGCAAGCGCCCGGTTTCGTCGCGCGACTGTGTGTCGATACTGTTGTCCAACTTGCCCGAGGCGATGGCATCGGCAACATTGATCGCCAGGCCCATTCGCCTGACCAACTGACGGCGGATCATCAGGCCCATGCCAATCGCAATCAGCACCGCGATTAGGCTGCCGATCAGCACCGACCATTTGCCGCGGGCGCGTGCCGCGTTCAGCGCGGCGCTGCGCTGGGCCAGCAGCGCCGTTTCTTCGTTGGCGAAGTCGCCGAGCAGCGAGCGGATTTCGTCCATGGCGGCGCGGTCGCGGCCCTGCTGGAACAGGGGCACGACGTCCTGCGTGCTGGTGGCGGCTTCGCGTGCCGCGATGGCTTCCTGTTCGGCCGTCAGCAGCTGCCGATAAGCCTTGTCGACGTCTACCAGGCGTGCCTGTTGCTTGGCGTTGTCCGCGGTCAGTTGCCTGGCGTCGGCATAGCTCCTTTCGAATCCCGCCTGACCTTCGATGAACGGCGCCAGGTTCGCCTTGTCGCCCGACAGCAGGTAACCGCGCGTACCCGTCTCGATATTCAGCGCATTTGCCTGCATCGTTTCGCCGGTCGCCAGCACCTTGAACGTGTGCTCGCTGATCTCCCTTGCGCCGTTTATTTCCGACTGGCTTTGCAGGCTGATGCCGCCGATGATGAGCAAGACCAGCACCACAGCGCCAAAGCCGATGGCGAGCTGGGTGGAAATGGTCAGATTCTTGGATTTCATTGTTTTCTACCGGATTGGGTCAACTAACGATCAAACTGAGAAATTGGATGCTGCGGCGCAGAGCAGGACCGGACGCAAGCGCGGCGGCTGTGCGCCTCCGGTAACGGCTGATGGAGCGGGCGATGGAGGCGTTGGAACGGCACGTCGTCACAAATACTTCACACAGAAACAACTTTTTCCTTTTTTCTCGTGAGGGAAAAGCGGACGGGGCGCCGAAGCGCCCCGTCGTTCAAACCTGACCACTGGCGGTCAGAACTCCTGCCACTCGCCGGAGGCTTCGGTGGCCAGCACCGCGCTGCTGCGGGCGCGGCTGCGCGTGGCGGATTTGGATGCAGGCGCCGGCGACGGCGTGCGCCTGGGCAGGGCCACGACGCTTGCCGGTGCGCTGGCCGCGGACTCCGGGGTGGTCGTCGCAGGCGTGGCCGTGCGCGCGGGCGCGACATGGCCGTCCTGGGTGCGGAAGATCGCCACCGTCTGCACCAGCTGCCCGGCCTGCTGCTCCATGCTGCGCGCCGCGGCCGTGGCTTCCTCCACCAGCGCCGCGTTCTGCTGGGTGCTCTCGTCCATCTGGGTGATGACCTGGTTCACCTGGTCGATCCCCGCGCTCTGCTCCTGCGAGGCGGCCGAGATGTCGGCGATGATGTCGGTGACCCGCTTCACGCTGGTGACGATCTCGCCCATGGTGCGACCGGCCTGGTCGACCAGCTGGTTGCCGTGGCGCACCTTGTCGGTCGAATCGGTGATCAGCTGCTTGATCTCCTTGGCCGCGCCGGCCGAACGCTGCGCCAGCGAGCGCACCTCGGCGGCCACGACCGCGAAGCCGCGGCCCTGCTCGCCGGCGCGTGCGGCTTCCACCGCGGCGTTGAGCGCCAGGATGTTGGTCTGGAACGCGATGCCGTCGATCACGCCGATGATGTCGGCGATACGGTTGGAGGATTCGGAGATCGCGGACATGGTCTCGACGACCTTGCCCACGACTTCGCCGCCCTGCGAGGCGACGTCGACCGCGCCGATCGCCAGCTGGTTGGCCTGGCGGGCGTTGTCGGCATTCTGGCGCACGGTGGAGGTGAGCTCCTCCATCGACGAGGCGGTTTCCTCGAGCGACGCGGCCTGCTGCTCGGTGCGGCGCGAGAGGTCGTCGTTGCCGGCGGCGATCTCGGACGCGGCCGAGTTGATCGCATCGCTGCCGGTGCGGATCTGGCCGACGATCTCGGCCAGCCGGTCGACGGTGCGGTTGGCATCGTCGGCGACCTCACCGAAACGGCCGGCCAAACCACTGTCGATGCGCTGCGACAGGTCGCCCTCGGCCACGGCCGAGAGCAGCTGGCCGATCTCGCCCAGGCCGGCATCGGTCGCGGCCATCAGGCGGTTCAGGCCCTCGATCAGCTCGCGGTAGGCGAACTCGAAGCGCTGGGTGTCGCCGCGCAGCGAGAAGTCGCCGGCCACCGCGCCCTCCACCAGGCGCCGGACTTCGGCGTTGGTGTCCAGCATCGACTGCTTGACCGCGTCGATCGCGGCAGTGATCTTCGCCTTTTCGCCCGGCAGGCGTTCGAAGTCGCGCGACAGGTCGCCGCGGGCGTAGGTGCCCACGAACTCGATCGCGGTCGACGTGGTGTCGATGTGCGACTGCACCAGCGCATTCACGCCTTCGGCCATGGCGCCGTACGTGCCCGGGAACTGGCCGGCAGGCATGCGGTGGTTCATCGCGCCGGCGTCGTGCGCCTCGTGCATCTCGCGCTGCGCGGCCACGTAGCCCTTCAGGGTCCTGACCATCTCGCGCATCGAGGCGGCGAGTGCGCCCACCTCGCTGCGTTCGACCACGGTCACCGGCCGCTCCAGGTCGCCGCGCGCGACCGCATCGGCCGCGCCCATCACCTCGGACAGCGGCCGTACGATCGAGCGCGTGATCAGCACCGACGCCGCGCCGGCCAGCACCAGCGCCAGCGCCAACAGCACGCCGATGGCGGTCAGGCTGGCGGCGTAGTCGGCCTCCTGCGCGGCGACGGCCGCGTCCAGGTCCTTCTGACGGTGGTCGAGCACCACGCCGATCTGGTCGGCCGCGGCCTGGCGCAGGTCGGCGGCCGCCGACACGGGGCCGAGGTCGCCGGCCTGCAGCCCGTCGACCAGCCGCTGGCTGTTGTCGAAGTACAGCGCCACTGCGGCCATCGCGTCCTGGTAGGCTTCGTGCTCGGCGGCACCGGCCTCGGCCGCGTACCGATCGGCGATCGCCTGGAACTGTTCGCGACCGGTCACCAGCTCGCCCTTGTATTCTTCGAACTTCTCCGGATTGTCGGCGTTGCTCACCAGGCCGCGCTCGCTGACGCGGTACTCGGCCAGCGAGGTGGCCATGCGGCCCAGGTCGCGGATCGCGGGAACCGCGCTGCGGGTGAGCTGGAGAACTTCGGACTGCATCTTGCCCATGCGCTGCATGGAGAACGCGCCGATGGCGACGATCAGCAGTGCGAGCGCGGCGAAGCCGATGGCCAGGCGTCTGCCGATGCTGAGTGACTTGAACATGTGTGGATCCCGGTTCGATGCGAGTGGCCGGCGCCGCGCGGGCGCCGGAGGGGCAGGTGGAGCAGGCGTGGGCCGTCCAGCTGCCCGTTCACGAACTCGTAACGGCGGCCCCGGGAACGACTTGAACGCCGTCCGACGGACGGCGGGCGGCCGGATTCAGAAGTAGACCTGCGCGCGCAGGCCGAAGGCTTCCGGATCGCGCAGCACGCCGTTGCGGCGCGCATGCGCGAACACGTAGTTGGCCTGCAGCTTGACGTTGCGGCCCAGGTACCAGTTCACGCCCAGGGTCCAGTCCGACTGCTTTCCGCCGCGCACCGTGCCGTCATCCAGATCGAGCTGGCTGTAGCGCAGCAGCAGCTCCAGTGCCGACGTCGCCGACGGCACCACGTTGGTCGCATAGCCGTTGTAGCCGCGCGATTCGCCGGTGACCACCCAGCTGCCGAACACATAGGCGCCTTCGCCCGACACATCCGCCAGCCCGGCGTCGCGATCGGCGTGGACCTGGAGCAGTTCGCCCTGCAGCGACCATGGGCCGCGGATCCACAGGCCTTCGAACCCGGTGCGATCGATCGCGTCGACGCCGGCGAGCGTGCCGGTGTCGACCAGGCGCACGTCGGTCAGGCCGACCTCGGGCCGCGCGCGCAGGCGCAGGGTGCCGCTGTCGGGACGTTCGTGACTCGTGGCCAGACCCAGGTGCAGGACGTCGCCCTTGGCGTTGCGCGGCACCCACGCGGCGCGACCGGCCAGCGTGCTGCCTTCATTGCCGCCTTCCAGGTCGTTGCCGTCGAACCAGGCCACGCTGGCCAGGTACGCCGGACGCTGCAGCGACCACTCCACGCCCACGCGCCGGCCCTCATAGGCCGCCTGCGCCGGGAGCGCGGCTTCCAGGAACGGGGTGTTGCGCGAGGAGCCGACGGTGTCGAAGCCCACCGGGGTCTTGAACTGGCCGATGCGCAGTGCGCCCAGGTCGCGTCCGAGCAGGCCTTTCGAGATCAGCTTGACGCTGACGTCCATCCAGGTCTCGGCTTCGAGGTCGCGCTGCACGGTGAATTCGTAGACGTCCTTGCGCTTCAGCGCCACGCCGACTTCGCGGCGGCGCCACGCGCTGTCGTCGTCGAACGCGGCGGCGTCGACGCCCTGGCCGAGGTGGCCGAAGCCGTTGTGGTCGTAGGCCCAGTTGGCGGTGGCGGAGAACTCGCCGAGCGCGCCGGCGTCGGCCTTGACCGAGAGGTCGCGCCAGTCGGCGGCGTGGCTTGCGCCGGCGGCGGCGAGGGTGGCGAGGAACAGGATCTGGGTACGCACGTGCGGCTCCTCCCGCCGCGTCGCGACGGGTTTCTGGCGGATGGTGGATGGTGGACGATGGCGCGTGCCGCGCCGGTGATCAAAAAGGTGGCGGTCGGTCGCCTGCGCCGGCGTCGCTGCGCCAGCCCGAGGGCATTGTCGGCTGCGAACGGCGCGGCTTGAGGTCGCGACCGGCACGTGCCGGCGAGCGTGCGGCGGGACGGGATGCGCGCGGTGTCGCGTGCCGCCGGGCACGGCGGGCGAGGATGCCGGCGCCCTTGCCGATCTCCGCGGGCCGCAGCGCAGGCCTGGTCAATCCGGCGCGGCGTCGTGCTGGCCTCAGGCCGCCTGCGCCGCCACCAGACCCATGTCCTCGTGGCGCATCAGGCGTTCGATGTCGAGCAGGATCAGCATGCGCTCGTCGAGCGTGCCGATGCCGGTCAGGAACTGGCGGTCGATGGTGGCGCCGATCTCCGGCACCGCGCGGATCTGCTCGCCGGACAGGCGCACCACGTCGGACACGCTGTCGACCACCATGCCGACCACGCGCCCGCCCACGTTGAGCACGATCATCACGGTGAGCGCGTTGTACTCGGCCTTGGCCAGGCGGAACTTCAGGCGCATGTCGACCACCGGCACGATGATGCCGCGCAGGTTGATCACGCCCTTGATGTAGTCCGGCGCATCGGGCAGGCGGGTGACGGCGTCGTAACTGCGGATCTCCTGCACGCGCAGGATGTCCACGCCGTATTCCTCCTCGCCGAGCACGAAGGTCAGGAACTCGCCGGTGCTGTCGTCGGCGTGCGTCGCGCCCGCGGACTGGGAGGCGTGGACGGTGTCGTTGGGGTGGGACATGAAGGCGGTCCTGATCGGCAAGGGTGGGTGCGGGCCGCGGACCCTGGCGAAGGTGGCGCGGACCGGCGGCTCACCGTCCATGTCGGCCCGGGCCGCCGATTCTTTAGGCACGCGCCACGCCAGTGGGCGGCGCCCACCGTCCGTCGGGGGCGGCTCAAGCGGGCACGCGCGGTGCCGTTACCCGACGCAGCCCCCCATGGACAGCGCCACCATGTACCTGATCATCGGAGCCCTCGTGGTCATCGCGAGCGTGCTCGGCGGTTTCATGATGGTCGGCGGCAAGCTGCTGACGCTGTGGCATCTGAACGAGATCATCGTGATCTGCGGTGCGGCGCTCGGTGCCTACGTGATCGCCACGCCGCCGAAGGTGATGAAAGGGGCGCTGCGCGGCACCATGGCCCTGCTCAAGGGACCGAAGTACCAGCGCGTGGACTACGTCGAACTGCTGAAGCTGATCTACGAGCTGCTGCAGAAGATGCGCCGCGACGGCATGATGGCGATCGAGGACCACATCGAGCGCCCGACCGAGAGTCCGATCTTCCAGAAGTACCCGAAGATCCTGGCCGACCACCACATCCTCGATTTCATCACGGACTGCCTGCGGCTGATCGTCGGCGGCAACATGACCCCGCACGAGCTCGAATCGCTGCTGGAATACGAACTCGAGACCCATCACCACGAGGCGCTCGGACCCTCTCAGTCGGTGCAGAAGGTGGCCGACGCGCTGCCGGGCTTCGGCATTGTGGCCGCGGTGCTGGGCATCATCAATACGATGTCGATCGTCGGCAGCGCGCCGCCCTCGGAGATCGGGCAGAAGGTCGCCTCGGCCCTGGTCGGGACCTTCCTCGGGATCTTCCTGGCGTACGGCTACGTCGGGCCGGTGTCCTCGGCGATGGAGAAGCGCGCGGAGGAGGAAGGCAAGGCGTTCGAGGTGGTCAAGATGGCGCTGGTGGCGTCGCTGCGCGGCTACGCGCCGGCGGTGGCGATCGAGTTCGCGCGCAAGCTGCTGTTCTCCGACGTGCGCCCGAGCTTCCAGGACCTGGAAGCCGACCTCAAGGCCGCCAAGGGCTGACGGAGCGTCGCGATGGCCACGCCCCTGCAACCGATCATCATCGTCCGCAAGAAGAAGCGCGGCGGGCACGCGCACCACGGCGGCGCGTGGAAGGTGGCGTATGCCGACTTCGTCACCGCGATGATGGCCTTCTTCATGGTCATGTGGCTGGTGGCCACCATGCCGCAGGAGCAGCTCGGCGGCATTGCCGACTACTTCAAGAATCCGAGCGCGGTGGAAGGCCAGTCCTCGAGCATGGCGCCGGGCCGCGCCGGCCCGGGGGGCGCGGGCGAAGCGCCGATCAGGATGTTCGAGCACGCCCGCAAGCCGACCGACGCCACGCCCATCCGCACGCCGGGAGCGCCGCAAGCCGCCGCGGCGGGCGCGGGCGCGGCGCAGAAGGCCGCCGACGAGACCGACCGCCGCAACCTCGAGGCGCTCAAGCGCGCGCTGGAGGAGGCGGTGGCCAGCAGTCAGGCGCTGGCGCCGTTCAAGGACCAGCTGCTCATCGACATCACCCCGGAGGGCTTGCGCATCCAGATCGTCGATGCGCACAACCGGCCGATGTTCGACCTGGGATCGCCCACGCTCAAGGACTACACCCGCACCATCCTGCACGAGCTGGCGGCGTACTTCGAACGGGTCGAGAACCGGGTCGCGATTTCCGGACACACCGACACCACGCCGTACGCGGGCCGCACCGGCTACAGCAACTGGGAACTGTCGACCGAGCGCGCGAACGCCGCCCGGCGCGCCCTGGTGGCGGGCGGGCTGTCGGAAGACAAGCTATCGCGCGTGGTCGGCCTGTCGTCCTCGGTGCCGTTCGACCGCACCGACCCGGACAACCCGGTCAATCGCCGCATCAGCATCGTCGTGCTCAGCAACGCCGCCGAGCGCAGCGCGGCGAAGGTCGACTACGGCAAGTAGCCGGAGCAGGGCGGAGGCCGGATGCGGGCTCGCGCGATGCCGGGATGCCGTGCGCAGACCGTTGCCTCGTCGACCGCGTCTGCGCTCGGCGCGAACCCCTGTCGCGCCGGCCGCATCGCGCCATCCCGAATCCCGCATCCCGAGTCCCGGCGCCCCGGGTTCGCTTCGCTTACCCGGGCTACGGGGTTCGGCCGCGCTGTTGCACGCCCGGCTATCGCCGCTTCTATGCGTAGCCCGGATAAGGCCAAAGGCCGCATCCGGGGATCCGCGCGACAACGTGATATGCCGGAGGTCGCGACCCGACGCGCTCGGTCGGGAGTCGGCGCATCGCTGCGCCAGGGATCGCGGGTCCCGGGTGCGCTTCGCTTACCCGGGCTACGGGATTCGGCCGTGCTGTTGCACGGCCGGCTATCGCCGCTTCGATGCGTCGCCCGGATAAGGCCGAAGGCCGCATCCGGGGATCTGCGCGACAACGTGCTGTGGCGGAATTCGCGACCCGACGCGCTCGGTCGGGAGTCGGTGCATCGCTGCGCCGGCAAACGCGCGTCTCGGGTGCGCTGCGCTTACCCGGGCTACGGGGTCGGCCGCGCTGCTGCACGGCCGGTTACCGTTGCTTCGATCCGGTGCCTGGCAGAGCCCCCCGGCAGATCCGGCGCTACGGCTCAGGCCGCGTTGGCCAGCGGGGCGGCCTGGCCGAGGCCGGCGGCGTCGACGATCAGCGCCACGCGGCCGTCGCCTAGGATGGTCGCGCCGGAAACGCCGGCGATGCGCTTGTAGTTGCTCTCGAGGTTCTTGACCACGACCTGCTGCTGGCCGAGCAGTTCGTCGACCTCCAGCGCCAGCCGCCGTCCGTCGGCCTCGACCACGACCGCGATGCGCGGCGTCGCCTCTTCACCTTCGCCGCGCGCCGTGGCCGGCAGCCCGTACTGGCTGGCCAGGTCGATCAGCGGCAGGTAGTCCTCGCGCACGCGCAGCACGCGCGCGTCGCCGGCGATGGTGCGGATGTCGGCGGGCGTCGGCAGCAGCGACTCGATCACCATGCTCAGCGGCACGATGAAGACCTCGCCGCCCACCGCCACCGACATGCCGTCGACGATCGCCATGGTCAGCGGCAGCCGGATCACCACCGTGGTGCCGTGGCCGGCGCGGCTGCGGATCTCGACCTGGCCGCCGAGCGCGGTGATGTTCTTCTTGACCACGTCCATGCCCACGCCGCGGCCCGACAGGTCGGTCAGCTGGTCGGCGGTGGAGAAGCCCGGCGCGAACACCAGGTCCCAGACCTGCGTGTCGGTGGGTGTCTCGGGCACCGCGATGCCGCGTTCGGCGGCCTTGCGCAGGATGCGTTCACGATCCAGGCCGCGGCCGTCGTCGCTGATCTCGATGACGATGTTCGCGCCCTGGTGGGCCGCGCTCAGGGTCAGGGTGCCGCTCTCGTCCTTGCCCGCGGCGCGGCGTTCGGCCGGCGACTCGAGGCCATGGTCGATCGCGTTGCGCACCAGGTGCACCAGCGGATCGACGATCTTCTCGATCACGCCCTTGTCCAGCTCGGTCGCCTCGCCATGGGTGCGCAGCTGGACCTTCTTCTCCAGCCGCCCGGCCAGGTCGCGCACCATGCGCGGGAAGCGGCTGAAGGCGAAGTCGACGGGCAGCATGCGCACGCCCATCACCGATTCCTGCAGGTCGCGGGTGTTGCGCTCGAGCTGCACCAGCCCCGACATCAGCGCCTCGTTGGCGACCGGGTCCAGGTGTTCGGAGCGCTGGCGCAGCATGGCCTGGGTGATCACCAGCTCGCCGACCAGGTTGATCAGGGCGTCGACCTTGGCCACCGCCACGCGGATCGAGTTGTCGCTGTCGCTGCTGCGGCGCCCGGTGGCTGTGGCCGCGACCTCGGCCTGCGGGGCGCCCGCCGCAGCGGGCGCGGACGCGATGGCGTCGTCCGCGTGCGCCGCGGGCGCAGGTGCGGCCGCGGCCATGGTGTCGATCTCGAGCGTGCACTCGTCCTCGACCCAGGCGAAGGCCTCGGTGATGGCCGCGCGCGGCACGCTCGAGGGCAGGGTCAGGTTCCAGGCCAGGTAGGCCTCGAACGGGTCCATCTCGGCGAACGCGGGCAGGCGCTCGTCCAGGCATTCGACGCCGAGTTCGCCGTGGCTGGCGAGCTCGCGCAGGATGCGCAGCGGATCGTTGCCGCTCAGGAACAGCGACGGCGCCGGCGCGAACGCGATCCGCCAGTCGCCGGCGGCTTCGGCCGGTGCACTGGCATCGTGGTCGGCGCTGGCGGATGCGGTCGCAGTCGCCTGCGCCGGTGACTGGCCCGACAGCAGCGCATCGAGCCCGGCGCGCGCGGCGGCCAGGGCGTTGGCGTCGATCGGGCTGCCGTGCTCGCAGGCCGCGAGCAGGCCGCGCAGCACGTCCACCGAGGCCAGCAGGGCGCCGATGGCGACCGGATCCAGCACGCGGCGGCCGGCGCGGGCCTCGTCGAGCAGGGTCTCCAGCAGGTGGGTCAGGTCGGTGACGCTGGTGAAGCCGAACGTCGCCGCGCCGCCCTTGATCGAATGCGCCGCGCGGAAGATGACGTTGATCGTCTCCGGGTCCGCGCCTGCGCCGCCCGACTCGAGCGACAGCAGGCCGCTCTCCATCGCATCGAGGCCTTCGCGGCTTTCCTCGAAGAACGCGGCATGGAAGCGGGCGATGTCCATGTCAGGCCAGGACCTTGCGCACGGTGGCGACCAGCTGGTCGGGGTCGAACGGCTTGACCAGCCAGCCGGTGGCGCCGGCGGCCTTGCCTTCCATCTTCTTGTCGCCGCCCGACTCGGTGGTGAGCATCAGCAGCGGGGTGAAGCGGTAGGAGGGCAGCTGGCGCAGCTCGCGGATCAGCGAGATGCCGTCCATGCGCGGCATGTTGACGTCGGTGACCACCGCATCGAACGACTGCGTGCGCGCGATCTCCAGCGCCGCCTGGCCATCCTCGGCCTCGCGCACTTCGTAGCCGCCCGACGTCAGGGCGAAGGCCACCATCTGGCGCATCGAGGTCGAATCGTCGACCACGAGCAGTTGCTTGGCGCTCATGCCGTAGCTCCCGGAACAGTACTGGAAAGGGTGGGGTCGCCGCCGTCCACGCCGAGGCTGACGGCCAGCGCCAGCTGGCGCGCGGCCGCGGCCAGGGCCGGCGACGGATCGGTGATGATGGTGCGCTGGCCGCGTGCGGCGCGATCGCGGACGAAGGCGTGCAGCAGCTGCAGGCCGGCGGCGTGGACGCGCTCGACCTGGTCGCCGGCGAGTTCGACCGGCACGTCGGCGTCGAGGTGCGGCTGCAGCGCCGCCTGCAGATCGGCGACGCGTTCGATCCCAAGGTCGGTTTGGAGCGTCAGATGGGTCATGGACTTGGCCACGTCGATGCAGTCCCGGGAATTAACGGCGTCGCCCATGGCGACTTGAGCGCGGCGTGCATCAGCCGTACAGCGCGTAGGCGTCGAACAGCACGGTCGGCGTGGGGCCGACGCGCGCGACGCCCAGGATCACGCCGGCGACGTTGCCCGGCAGCGGCGGTTCGATCCGGTCGCGGCCCAGCGTCACCACGTCCTCGACCGCGCTCACCAGCACCCCGATGAGTTCGTCGTCGCGTTCGATCACCACGATCCGGCTGTGCTCGGTCGCGTCCACGCCACCGGTGCGCAGCCACAGGCCGAGGTCGAACACCGGCACGATCCGGCCGCGCAGGTTCATCACCCCGAGCACCGCCGCCCGGGCCCCGCGCATCGGCACGATCGGCACCACGCGCACCACCTCCTGCACCCGCAGCAGTTCGAGCGCGTAGCTGGCCTGGCCCACCAGCACCCGCAGCCAGCGCGAGGCCGTGGCCATCGGCGCGACCGGAGCGGACGCGTCGGGACGCGCGGAGGCGACCGCTGCGCGCGGCGCCGGTGCAGGCGGGACAGGCATCGGGGCAGGCATGGGAGCGACCACGGAGGCAGGGGCTGGTGCAGGTGCAGGCGCGGGTGCGGGAGCAGGTGCAGGTGCAGGTGCAGGCGCCTCGGCGGCGGGCGGCGCCGCGACCGATGCAGCGGCTGACACAGCGACCGCCGCGGCTGGCGCCGCCTGCTCGGCCACATCGCCCAGCAGGGTGTCGATGTAGTCCAGCACCTCGGTGTCGCCGCCCGGGTTCATGCCGCCTGCCTCTGTGTCGCCTGGTCCTGGGCCAGCAGCCAGTCGAGCGCGCGCGCATAGGCATCGGCGCCACGGCCGCTGCAGCCGGCCTCGCCGGTGAGGCCGTGGGCGTCGCGCAGGCGGGTGTCCATCGGCACCGCATCGGGCCAGACGCGGCCTTCGTACTGCGCGTGCAGCTGTTCCAGGCTCTGCACGCCCGAACGCGTGCGCCGGTCGTACAGCGTGGGCAGCACGTGCTGCGCCAGCGGCCGCCGGCGCGAGCGCTCGACCATCGTCGCGGTGCGCAGCATGTCGGCCAGGCCGTGCAGCGCCAGCGGGTCGGTCTGGGTCGGCACCACCAGCCGGTCCGCCGCGGCCAGCGCATTGACCATCAGCAGGCCGAGCGTGGGCGGGCAGTCGAGCAGGACGTGGTCGTAGCTGGCGTGGGCGGCGTGCAGCGCGCGCCCCAGCGCCAGGCCCAGGCCGGGCTGGCTGGAGCCGCGGCGTTCGAGCGTGGCCAGCGCGGGCTGCGCGGCCACCAGCTGCAGCCCGGGCACGTCGGTGCGGCGGGCCAGCCCTGCGAGGCTGGCGCCGCGACCGGTGAACAGGTCGTGGGTGCCGGCCGGGGGCGGATCGGCCGCAACGCCGAACGCGCGCGTCAGCGAGGCGTGCGGATCGAGGTCGATCAGCAGCACCCGGCCGCCGGACTGCGCCAGCCCGCGCGCGAGGCACAGGCTGGTGGTGGTCTTGCCGACCCCGCCCTTCTGGTTCGCGATGGCCCAGACCTGCATGTCAGTGTGCTCCGGCGTGCGAATCGGGCGCGGCCAGGGCCGCGGCATGGGGCGCCGGCGCGGCAATGGCGGCGGCGTCGGCGGTCACCGGATCCGTCGCGCCGTCCGCGGCCGCATCCAGCGCGATCTGGGGACCGGCCTCGGGCACCGCGTCCACCGCCTGCGGCGCGGCCAGGATCACCAGCAGCACGCGGCGGTTGGCGTTGCGTCCCTCGACCGTGGCGTTGTCCGCGGCGGGCTGGTGCTCGCCGTAGCCGACCACCGCCAGGCGTCCCGGATCCACGCCCTCACCGATCAGCACGTGGACCACGCTGGCTGCGCGCGCGGACGACAGTTCCCAGTTGGTGGGGAAGGCGGCGGTGCGGATCGGTACGTCGTCGGTATAGCCCTCCACGCGCACCGCGTTGGGTTCCTCGCGCAGCACTGCGCCGAGCTTGCGCACGGTCGAGGTGGCCACGGGACTGGGCGCGGCCACGCCGCTGGCGAACAGGATGTCACTCTGGATCTCGACCTCGAGGAAGGTGGGGCCGCGGCGCACCGTGACCAGCTTCTCGCGCACCAGTTCGGCCAGCGCGTGCTGGATCCGGCGGCCGAGGGTGTTGAGCTGCGACTCGCCGCGCAGGCTGGCATCCATGGCCGCCTTGGCCATCGCCTGCTGCTGCGCCGCCTGTGGCTGGCGACCGCCCAGCGGGGCATCGAGCATCTGCCGCACGCGCACGTTGCTCACCGGGCTGGTGGCCGTGGGGCCGGCCTTGGCGCCGGGGGTGAGCAGCGAGGGGCGGTCGAACGAGGATCCGCGCAGCTGGGTCTCGCCGAGCTGGATCGGGTTGATCGAACGCGGCGGCCCGCCGAACGCGGACGACAGCGCGTCGGACACGGCGCGGTACTTACCCTCGTTGACCGAGGAGATCGCGTACATCACCACGAAGAAGGCGAGCAGCAGCGTGACCAGGTCGCCGTAGGGCACGGCCCAGGCCTCGTGGTTCTGGTGTTCCTCGTGCTGGTGCCGGCGCGCCATGGCGGTCAGTGCACGTAGCCGTTGAGGCGGGCTTCGATGTTGCGCGGATTCTCGCCCTGGGCGATCGCGATCAGGCCCTCGACGATCATCTCGCGCTCGAGCGTCTGCGCGTTGACCAGGGTCTTGAGCTTGTTGCCGACCGGCAGCAGCGCCAGGTTGGCCGCGCCGATGCCGTAGATGGTGGCGGTGAACGCCGCGGCGATGCCGTGGCCGAGCTTGCTCGGGTCGGCGAGGTTCTTCATCACCGCCATCAGCCCCAGCACCGCGCCGATGATGCCCAGCGTGGGCGCGTAGATGCCCATGCCCTCGAACACCTTGGCCGCGGCCAGGTCGCGCGAGTTCTGACCGTGCAGGTCGATCTCGAGCATCTGCCGGATCGCCTCGGGCTCGAGTCCGTCGACCACCATCTGCAGGCCCTTGCCCAGAAATGGATCGGTCTGCTGCGCCACCTGCGCTTCCAGCCCGAGCAGGCCCTGCTTGCGGGCGATGGTGGACCATTCGACGATCTGCGCGATCACCGCGGCCTGGTCGTGCGCGGGCGGCTTGAATACCCAGCCGGCCATCTTCAGCGCGCGCAGGAAGGTCTGCATCGAGGTCTGCAGCAGGATCGCCGCCACGGTGCCCACGATCACGATCACGAACGCCGCCGGCGACCACAGTCCCGACAGTCCGGCACCCTTGAGCACGCTGCCGCCGACGATCGCGACGATCGCGAGCACGGCGCCGATGAGGCTGAGTCTGTCCATTGCCTGATTAACGGTCGGGGGCGGGGTGACTTGAACGCGCACCGGTCGCGCGCACGCCGCTGCCGAGCAGTGCGTCCACGTCCAGGATCAGGGCCATGCGGCCGTCGCCGATCAGGCTCGCGCCGGCGTAGCCGGGCAGCCCGCGCAGGGTCGGCGGCAGCGCCTTGATCACCACTTCCTCGCGCCCGCGCACGCGGTCGACGGCCAGGCAGTAGCGCTGTTCGCCGGCCTGCAGCACCACGCAGGTCGACTCCGGCAGCGGCGCCGGCGCCATGCCCAGCCAGTCGCGCAGGCCCAGCAGCGGCAGCGGCTGCTGGCGCAGGTCGAGCACGCGCTGGCCGTCGATCCACAGCGCGCGGCCGGGTTCGTGCGACAGCACTTCCACCACCCGCACCAGCGGCAGCGCGTAGACGTCGCCGTCCACTTCGACCAGCAGGGTGGGCAGGATCGCCAGGGTCAGCGGCACCCGGATCGCGAAGCGCGAGCCGGCACCGACGTCCGAGTGGATCTGGACCGTGCCCGAGAGCTCGCGGATGCGCGACTGCACCACGTCCATGCCCACGCCGCGGCCGGACAGGTCGCTGACCTCGTCGCGGGTGGAGAAGCCGGGCAGGAACAGCAGCTGCAGGCATTCCTCCGACGACAGCCGCGCGGCGGAGTCGTCGTCGATCAGGCCCTTCTCCACCGCCTTGCGGCGGATGCGGTCGGGATCGATGCCGGCGCCGTCGTCACGCACTTCGATGGCGACATGGTCGCCTTCCTGCTGCGCGCCGATGCGCACCGTGCCGAGCTCGGGCTTGCCGGCGCGGCGGCGTGCCTCGGGCATCTCGATGCCGTGGTCGATGGCGTTGCGCACCAGGTGCACCAGCGGATCGGCCAGCGCCTCGACCAGGTTGCGGTCGAGTTCGGTCTCCGCGCCGGTCACTTCCAGCTGCACCTGCTTGTCGAGCTGGCGGGCGACGTCGCGGGCGAGCTTGGGGAAGCGCGCGAACACGCGCCCCACCGGCTGCATGCGCGCGGTCATCACCGCGCCCTGCAGGCGCGAGGTGGCCACGTCGAGCGCGGCCACGGCGCGGTCGAGGTCGTCGTCGCGCAGGCGCGGGCGGATCGTCTTGAGCCGGTTGCGCGCCAGCACCAGCTCGCCGACCAGGTTGACCATGGCGTCGAGCCGGCGCACGTCCACGCGTACGGTGACGTCGCCGGCGTCCTGCGCCACCGGCGCGCGCGCGGCCGTGGGCACGGCGCGCAGCACGGCGGGCGCGGACGCCGGGATCGGTCCGGGTTCGGGTTCGGCCCGCGCAGGCGACGCGGGCGCAGGCGCCGCCGCCGCACCGGGCGCACCGCCGGCGCCGTGCAGGCTGTCGAGCAGGGCTTCGAAGTCGAGATCGTCGATCGAATCGCCGGCGACGTCCGGCACCGCCACGGCCAGCGGGGCCGCGGCCACCGCGACCGGTGCCGGTGCGGCGGTGGCCGCGCCGGCACGCAGGGCGGCCAGCAGCGCGACGGGCGCGGGGCTGGGATCGAGCCCGTTGCAGATGGACTGCAGCATGTCGACCAGCAGGTCGATGCCCTGCTGGATGCCGTCGAACGCGGCCGCGTCGAGCGGCGCGCTGCCGTCGCGGGCGGCGTTGAGGCGGTCCTCGACGGCGTGGCACACCGACACCATGGTGGCGAAGTCGAGGAAGCCGGCGCCGCCCTTGATGGTGTGGAATCCGCGGAACACGGCGTTGAGGCATTCCCGGTCGGCGGGCGCGCGCTCGAGCGCGACCATCTGCACGCCGAGCTGGTCGAGGATCTCGCCGACCTCGACCAGGAAGTCGGCGCAGATGTCGGAGGCGGCCGCGGACATCGCTACAGGCCCAGCGACGACAGCAGGCGGTTGGCGTCGTCCTGGCTGGCGGCGGGCGCGTCGAGGCCGTCGACCGCGGGGCCGTAGCCCTGGCTGGACAGCTGCAGCGGGCGCCCGGCGCCCGGCGCGTACTCGCCCAGGCCTTCGTGCACGGTGCGCACCAGTTCGACCACGCGGCGGATGATCTGGCCGTTGAGGTCCTGGTAGCCCTGGGCCGCGGTCATTTCCGACAGCCGGGCGCGCACCGCGGACACGGTGGCGGTCTCGGCGTCGGCATCGGTGGCCGGCAGCGTGCCGAGCAGGATCCGGCATTCCTGGATCAGGTCCAGGGTGTGGTGGCTGGCGTCCTCGCTGACCTTGACCACGTGCTCCAGGCGCTGGCAGGCCTCGGCCAGCGAACCGCTGCCGCTGCCGGTGCCCAGCGCCTGCTCGAGTTCGCGCGCCAGCCGCACCAGTCCCTGCACCAGCGGCTGGGTGCGCCAGTGGATCAGTTCGTCGACATTGCTGCGCCAGGCATCGTCGTCCTGCTGCTCGAGCGCCTCCAGCGCCGCGTGCAGGCAGCTGACCAGGGCGGCACGTTCGTCGTGCGCGCCGACACCCGGCGCCACGGCGGCGGGTGCCGCGCTCACGCCGCGGCCCCGAGGCGCTCGAAGATCTTGCCGAGCTTGTCGTTGAGCGTGGCGGCGGTGAAGGGCTTGATCACGTAGCCGTTCACGCCGGCCTGCGCGGCTTCGATGATCTGCTCGCGCTTGGATTCGGCGGTCACCATCAGCACCGGGATCTTCGACAGCGCGGCGTCGGCGCGGATCGCCTTGAGCAGATCGATGCCGGGCATGCCGGGCATGTTCCAGTCCGTGACCACGAGGTCGAACGGACCCTTGCGCAGTTCCACCATCGCGGTGGAGCCGTCGTCGGCCTCGGTGGTGTTGAAGAAGCCCAGGTCGTTGAGCAGGTTCTTGACGATGCGACGCATGGTCGAGAAGTCGTCGACGATCAGGATGCGGATGTTCTTGTCCATGCGGATCTCTTCGTGGTTCGTGTGTGTGGTGCGCCGGCCCCGTGCGTTCAGGGCAGGTAGTCGTCGTCCTCGTCGGCGCCCTCGCGGCGCCAGTCGGACAGCCGCGCGCGCAGGCGTATCGCGGCCTGGCCGTGGATCTGGCAGGCGCGCGATTCGCTCACGCCGAGCACCGCGCCGATCTCGCGCAGGTTCAGTTCCTGCTCGTAGTACAGCGACAGCACCAGGCGCTCGCGCTCGGGCAGGTCGTCGATCGCCCCGGCCAGCGCGTCGCGGAAGGCCACCTGCTCGAACGCGCGCGCCGGGCTGGCGGTGTCGTGGCTGGCCAGGCGCGCCTCGCCGTCGTGCTCGTCCATGTGCGCATCGAGGCTGACCAGCTGCCCCCGCGCGGCGTTCTCGACCATGGCGTGGTATTCGTCCAGCCCCACGCCCATCTGCGCGGCCACCTGCTGCGAGGTCGCGGCCTGGCCGGTTGTCTGTTCGACCTCGCGGGTGGCCGAGACGATGTCGCGGTAGCGGCGGTGCACCGAGCGCGGCACCCAGTCGCCGCGGCGGATCTCGTCGATCATCGCGCCGCGGATGCGGATCGAGGCGTAGGTCTCGAACGCCGCGCCCTGGTCGGACTGGAAATTGCGCGCGGCATCGATCAGGCCGAGCATGCCGGCCTGGATCAGGTCGTCGATCTCCACGCTCGCCGGCAGCCGCGCGGCGAGATGGTGGGCGATGCGGCGCACCAGTTCGCCGTGCTTCTCGACGACCTCGGCGGCGCTGCCCTGCTGGTTGGCGCGGTACTGCGCGGTCGCGGCGTTCATGCGGCCGCCCCCCGCGCGGTGGCCGGGGCGACCAGGCGCTCGAGGAAGAACTCGACATGGCCGCGCGCACCGGGCGGCGACTGCCACTGGCGCGCACGCCGGGCGATGTCGCGGAACGCGACCGCGGAGGGCGCCGACGGGAACACGTCGACCACCGCCTCCTGGCGCTGCACCGCGCGGCGCAGCCATTCGTCGCGCGGGATCGCGCCGAGGTAGCCCAGGGTGACGTCGAGGAAGCGTGCGCTGACGCGCTCGAGCTTCTCGAACAGCTGCCGGCCCTCGCGTTGGTCCTGCACCTGGTTGGCCAGCACCTGCACCCGGTTCACGCCGCGCTCGCGGCTGAGCACCTTGATCAGGGCGTAGGCGTCGGTGACCGAGGCCGGCTCGTCGCACACCACCACGATCACGTCCTGCGCGGCCTGGCAGAAGGTCAGCACGCCGTCGGCGATGCCGGCGGCGTTGTCCACCACCATCACGTCCAGGTCGAGGTCGAGTTCGGAGAACGCGTGCACCAGGCCGATGTGCTGGCTGGGCTGGAGTTCGGTCATGTGGCGCTTGCCGGACGCGGCCGGGACGATCATCAGCCCGTTGGGGCATTCGATCACCGTGTCGCGCAGTTCGCAGCGGTCGGCGAACACGTCGGCCAGGGTGAAGGTGGGCGTCAGGCCCAGCATCACGTCGACGTTGGCCAGGCCCAGGTCGGTGTCCAGCAGCAGGGTGCGCTGGCCGGCGTTGACCAGGGCGGTGGCGAGGTTGACCGAAACCGAGGTCTTGCCGACGCCGCCCTTGCCGCTGGCGACGGCGATCACCCGCACGGGGCCGGGGGCCCGGTCTGCGGCGGAAACGGGCATGGTGGGGTCAGGCGACTGCATGGCGATCCTCGGTGGCGAGGGGGTTATCGGCAGCACGGCGGGATTTCTCCAGTGACTGGACGAGGCGGGTGGCATCGGCGGCATCGAGGTCGGACGGCACCTGCTGCCCCTGGGTGGTGTAGGCGATGGCCAGTTCGTGGCGGGCCAGCACCGAGAGCGCGGAGCCGAGGCGGCCGGTCTCGTCGAGCTTGGTCAGCACCACGCCCTCGGGCTTGGCCGGGCGGTAGCGGCGGACGACCTCGCCGAGGTCGTAGGGATGGGCGTTGGCCGGCAGCACCAGCAGGCTGCGCACCCTGCGCGAGGCCCGCAGCCACAGGATCTGGCTGAACACGGCGCGGTCGCGCGGCGCGTGGCCGGTGGTGTCGACCAGCACCAGCGGGTAGTCGACCAGCTGCGCCAGGGTGTCCTGCAGCCGTTCCGGTCCCTGCGCCTCGCACACGGTGATGCCGAGGCGGCGGCCGTGGGCCTGGAGCTGCTCGAGCGCGCCGGGGCGCTCGCAGTCGGTGGTCACCAGGGCGACGTCGCGGGCGCGGTGGCGGGCGGCGAAACGCGCGGCCAGCTTGGCCGCGGTGGTGGTCTTGCCGGCGCCGGTGGGGCCGACCAGGGCGATCACGCCGCCGTCTTCCAGCGGTTCGCTGCGGGTGACGGTGATCATCCGCGCCAGGGTTTCGAACATCGGTCCGTGGATCGCGTCGACCGGCAGGCGCGGATCGATCTGCGCGGCCACTTCGCGCGCCAGCGATTCGTCGCAGCCGTAGCCGGCGAGCGCCTCGAGCACCGCGGCGCGCGCGGGCGAGCCGCGCAGGCGCTCGAGCGAAAGCTGCTCCATCTGCGCCTCCATCAGCTGGCGCATGCGCGCCATCTCCTCGCGCATGGAGACGATGGCGGGGTCGAGTTCGGGCGCGGCGACGGCCTGCAGGGCGCGCGGCGCGGTGGTGTCGGCGGTGGCGGTCGCGGTCGCGACCATCGGGCGTGCCGCATCCGGTGCGTGCGCGGCGACGGCGTCGTGCGTCGCGCGGGCGGCGGCCTCGGTCACCGGCTCCGGACGCAGCGGCATCGGGAAGTCCGGCATCAGGTCGCCGAAGTCCTCGGCGTCGTCGTCGCGGCCGGGGCGCTCGGCCGGGGCGGCGTCGGCGACCGGCGCGCGCGGCGCCAGGAAGGCGGGGGTGGCGGGTTCGAACTCCGCGGCGGCGGCCGCGGACGCGGAGGTTCCGGCGCGGGGCGCCTGGGTCGGGGCGGCGTCGAGCGCGGCCATCATCGCCTCGAAGCGGCTCGGCGCCGGCGGCGCGATGGCGGCAGGAGCCGGTGTGGTCGGCGACGCGGCGGTCAGCGACGAAACGGCCCCCGGAATCGGCGGCCGTGCCGCCATCGAAGGTGCAGGCGTGGCGGACGCGGCTGGGGTGACGGCGGGCGCGGCCGGTGCCGGTGCCGGGGCGGCGGACGGCCGGGCGGCCGCGGGTGCCGCAGCAGCGGGTGCGGCGGCCGGCGTCGCGTCGGGCGCGCCACGGGTCAGGTCGGCCAGGGTCGGGGCGTCGCCGATGCGGAACACGGCGCGGGCGCGCGAGATCAGGCTGTCGCGGGTGGAGGCGTCGCCCCCGGCCGGCGAGGCGGATGCGGAGGCGGCGCGTGCCGGCGCAGCGGTCGCCGCCTGGGGACGGGCCGGCGCGTCGGCGATCGCGGGCGCGGCCGCGCGCAGCGCTTGGGCCACGAGGGCCTCGTCGTAGTCGGTGGCGGCGACCACCTCGATGCAGGCGCCGTCGGCGCTGGGACGGGTGGACAGGATCACCGCATCGGGTCCCTGTTCGTCGCGGACCATGCGCAGGGCGGTGCGCATGTCGGGAGCGGTGAAACGCTTGATTCGCATGGTGGTATCCCGGGTCGGGAAGCGGGCGGCGGGTGCCTGCCCCCTTCCTGCAAGACCCGGGCCTGAACTCGTCGACCGGCGCGTCGGAAGCTTGGCGCCCGGGATCCGGGGTGGGTGTCGGGACGCCGACGCGCGGCGGTGCGCGTCCGGGTGCCCGGGGCTCGACGCCGTTGGAGGTGGAGATCCCCCCGGGTGCGCTTCGCTTACCCGGGCTACCCCGGGCTACGCGCGGTGACGGCGGTCAGCCCACCGCGCCGACCAGGCGCAGGCGCTTGTCTTCGGGGACTTCGGCGTAGGCCAGCACCGCCAGCGAGGGCACGCTGTGGCGGACCAGGCGCGCGACCGCGGCGCGCACGCCGCCGGGCACCAGCAGCACCGCCGGTTCGCCGCGGCTTTCCTGGCGGGTGACGCAGTCGCCCAGGTTCTGGTGCAGGCGTTCGGCCAGGCCGGGTTCGAGCGCCGCGCCCTGGCCGCTGACCGATTCCTGCAGCACCCGCTCCAGCGCCGGGGCCAGGGTGTAGACCGGCAGCTCGGGCGCCATGCCGTTGAGTTCCTGCACGATGAAGCGGCCCAGCGAGACCCGTACCGCGGCGGTGAGCGCGGCCGGGTCCTGGGTGTGGGCGCCGTGCTCGAGCAGGGTCTCGACGATCTGCCGCATCTGCCGCACCGGCACCCGGTCGGCCAGCAGCGACTGCAGCACCTTCACCACCACCGACAGCGGCAGCAGCTTGGGCACCAGGTCCTCGACCAGCTTGGGCACGCTGCGGCCGAGCGCGGTGAGCAGGTGCTGCACCTCGTCGTGGCCGAGCAGGTCCGGCGCGCGCTCGCGCACGATGTGCGAGAGGTGGGTGGCCGCGACCGTGGCCGCGTCGACCACGGTGTAGCCCAGCGATTCGGCATGTGCGCGCTGGTTGGGCAGGATCCACACCGCGTCCAGCCCGAACGCCGGGTCCTTGCCGGGAATGCCGTCGAGCTGGCCGAACACGCGGCCGGGATCCAGCGCCAGTTCGCGGTCGGGTACCAGTTCGCCCGTGGCCACCGGCACGCCGTGCACCAGCACGCGGTACTGGCCGGGGGCGAGTTCGAGGTTGTCGCGTACGTGCACGGCCGGGATCAGGAAGCCCAGGTCCTGGGTGAGCTTGCGGCGCACGCCCTTCAGGCGCGCCAGCAGCTGCCCGCCCTGGGCCTGGTCGACCAGCGCGATCAGCTTGTAGCCGACCTCCAGCGCCAGCGGCTCGACCGGCCGGATCTCGTCCCAGCTCAGTTCGGCCATCGGTGCCGGCGCGGCGTCGCTGCGCGCCTCGGCCGGCGCGGCCTCGGCCTCGGCCGCGCGCTTGTGCAGCTTCCACGCCGCGAAGCCCAGGATCGCCGCCAGCGCCAGGAACGGCAGGTTGGGCATGCCCGGCACGATGCCGATCACGCCCATCAGCAGCGCTGAGACGGTGAGCGCGCGCTGGTGGCCGAAGACCTGCTTCGACACCGTCTCGCCCATCTCCTGCTCGCCGGTGGAGCGGGTGACGAGCATGGCCGTGGCGACCGCCACCAGCAGCGCCGGCAGCTGCGCGACCAGGCCGTCGCCGATCGCGAGCGTGGTGTAGGTCTGCGCGGCGGAACCGAACGACATGCCGTGCGAGAGCATGCCGATCAGGATGCCGCCGACCAGGTTGATCACCAGGATCAGGATGCCGGCGATGGCGTCGCCGCGCACGAACTTGCTGGCGCCGTCCATCGAGCCGTAGAAGTCGGCCTCCTCGCGCACTTCCTGGCGCCGCGCCTTGGCGTCCTCGCGGTTGAGCAGGCCGGCGTTGAGGTCGGCGTCGATCGCCATCTGCTTGCCGGGCAGGGCGTCGAGGATGAAGCGCGCCGACACCTCGGAGATGCGCCCGGCGCCCTTGGTGACGACCACGAAGTTGACGATCGTCAGGATCGCGAACACCACGATGCCGACCGCGTAGCTGCCGCCGATCACGAACTGGCCGAAGGCCTCGATCACGTGGCCGGCCGCAGACCCGCCCTGGTGCCCGTGCAGCAGCACCACGCGGGTGGAGGCCACGTTCAGCGCCAGCCGCAGCAGGGTGACCAGCAGCAGCACGCTGGGGAAGATCGAGAATTCCAGCGGGCGCTTCACGTAGACCACCGCCAGCATCACCACCAGCGACAGCGCGATGTTGATCGTGAACAGGCCGTCGAGCAGCAGGGGCGGCAGCGGCACGATCACCATCGCCAGGATCGCCAGCACCACCACCGGCGCGGCCGCACCGGTGCGCAGGCTGTTCATCAGGCCGCCGCCGCGGCCGGGCAGGGCGCTCATCGTGCCGGGATCCCGTCGTCGGGATCGGGGGCGCCGTCGGCGCCGACGTCGACCTCGGCCATCGCCGGCATCGGCCCGCGGCCGGGCACCCAGGCCCGCAGCTGGAACACGTACGACAGCACCTGCGCCACGGCGGCGTAGAGTTTCACCGGGATCTCCTGGTCGACCTGCGACTGCCGATACAAGGCGCGTGCCAGCGGCGGCGCCTCGACCACCGCCACCCGGTGCTGTTCGGCCAGGGCGCGGATCGCCAGCGCCATCTCGTCCACGCCCTTGGCCACCACCTTCGGCGCGCGCATCCCCGGCTGGTACTGCATCGCGACCGCGTAGTGGGTCGGGTTCATCACCACCACGTCGGCGGTGGGCACCGCCTCCATCATCCGCCGCTGCGACATCTGCCGCTGCACCTGGCGCACGCGCGCCTTGAGTTCGGGGTTGCCTTCGGCCTCCTTGGCCTCGTCGCGCAGCTCCTGCTTGGTCATCTTCAGCTTGCTGCGGTGCTGGTGGTGCTGCCAGGGCACGTCGATCGCGGCCAGCAGGCCGAGCGCGCCGATCATCGCCAGCAGCGCGCTGGAGGCCAGGTCGACCCCGCCGGCGACCGCGGCCTCCAGCGAGGCCTGCGGCATCGCCAGCAGGCTCGAGAACGCGCGCCACACCATCCAGCCGCCGACCCCGCCGATCAGCGCCACGCGCAGCAGCGAGCGCAGCAACTCGGCCAGGCTCTCGGCGCCGTACACGCGGGCGAAGCCCTTGATCGGGTTGAGGCGGGCGAAGTCCGGCTGCAGCGACTTGCTGGCGAAGCGGATCCCGCCCATCGCCATCGGCGCCAGCAGGCAGGCGGCCAGCGCCGCGAACAGCAGCGGCAGCAAGGGCAGCGCCAGCTTGCCCACCAGCGCGGCGGCGTGCGGCAGCAGGCGGTCGGGCGCGTCGAGCAGGGCGCGGTCGAAACTCAGGGCGTCGCGCATCCAGTCGCGCGAGTGCGCGCCGACGCTGCCGCTGGTCGCCTTCAGCGCCAGCACCGCGCAGCCGAGCACCGCCACGTTGGCCAGCTCGCGCGAGCGCGGAACCTGGCCCTTCTCGCGTGCATCGCGCAGCCGTTTCTCTGTCGGCTGTTCGGTGCGGTCTTCCTTCTGGGCTTCCTCGCTCATCGCCTCAGCCCGTCAGTGCGCGCGCGGCGGTGAAGGCCTCGCCGAACAGCCGGTCCACCGGCGACTGCAGCTGCCGCATCAGCAGCATCAGCAGCACCAGGCCGACCAGCAGCGAGACCGGTAGGCCGATCGCCATCGGGTTGAGCTGGGCCGCCGCGCGGGCCAGCACGCCGAAGGCGATGTTGACCGCCAGCAGCGCCATCATCACCGGCAGCGCCAGCAGCGCGCCGGCGCGCAGGCAGGCACCGAAGAACGCCGGCACGGCCTCCAGCAGCGCGTCCACGTCCGGCAGCGCGGCGCCGATCGGCAGGCCGCCGTAGCTGTCGGCCAGCACGCCGACCAGGGCCAAGTGGCCGTCGATGCTGAAGAACAGCAGCGCGAAGGCGAGGTAGAACCACTGCGACAGCACCGCCGAGGACGCGCCGCTCAGGGGATCGGCCATGGTCGCGAACGACAGGCCCATGCCCTGGCTGACCAGTTCGCCCGCCAGCCGCCCGGCCTCGAACGCCAGCCGCAGCATCATCCCGATGGCGATGCCGACGGAGAATTCGCGCAATACGCCCAGCGCGGTGGCCGCGTCCACACCCATCGCCGGCGGCGCCGGCAGCACGGTCGACAGCGCCGCCGACAGCGCCAGGGTGGTGATCAGCCGCGCGCGCACCGGGATGCCGCGGCCGCCGATCACCGGCAGCACCTGCAGCGCCGCGCCGATGCGCAGCGCGTACCACAGCACGGTGGCCAGCATGCCGAACAGGTCGACCCCGGCCATCGATGCGAGCGAGACGGTGTCCACCTAGCCGATCAGGTGCGGGATGCGGTGGAACAGGTCGGTGGTGAAGGCGACCATGCGCCCGAGCAGGAAATGCCCGGTGGCGGCGAGCACCGCCACCAGCCCCACCACCTTGACCACGAACGGGATGGTCGGCTCGTTGATCTGGGTGGCGGCCTGGATCACGCCCACCGCCACGCCGACCACCAGCACCGCGATCAGTGGCGGGCCGCCGAGCACGAGCGCCATCTGCAGGCCGCGGGAAATCTCGCCGAGTGCGGTTTCGGGACTCATGGCGTCAGACCGGGTTGAAGCTGGCGGCGAGCGAGCCGACCACGAGCACCCAGCCGTCGACCAGCACGAACAGCAGGATCTTGAACGGCGCCGAGATCAGCATCGGCGAGAGCATCATCATGCCCATCGACATCAGCACGCTCGCCACCACCAGGTCGATGATCACGAACGGGATGTAGATCAGGAACGCGATCTCGAACGCGGTCTTGAGTTCGCTGGTCAGGAACGAGGCGGCCAGCACGCCGAACGGCACGTCCTGCGGGGTCGCGTACGGACCGGAGTTGGACAGCCCGGCGAATGTCATCAGGTCGGTCTCGCGCACCTGCGCCAGCATGAAGCCGCGGAAGGGTTCCGAAGCCGCGGCCCAGGCCGCACGGAAGTCGAGCTGGTCGTCCAGGTAAGGCGCGATGCCGTTGGCCCAGGCCTGGTCGAACACCGGCATCATCACCATCGCGGTGAGGAACAGCGCCAGCGCCAGCAGCACCTGGTTGCTCGGCGTCTGCCCGGTGCCCAGCGCCTGCCGCAGCAGGCCGAGCACGATGATGATGCGGGTGAACGCGGTCAGCCCCAGCAGCGCGGCGGGCAGCAGGGTGATGCCGGTCATCAGCGCCAGCACCTGCAGCGGCAGGCTCACCGGCTGGTTGCCGATGTTGCCCACTTCCACCGACGGCAGCGGCTGCGCCGGGGACGCGGCGGGCACCGCCGGGACCGCGGGCGCGGCCTGGGCGAAGGCGATCGAGGGCGCGAGCACCGCCGACAGCAGGCACGCGGCCAGCAGCCAGGCCGGCCACGTGGCGCGGCAGGCGGCCGCGGCGCGGCGAAGGACGTGCAGGGCGGTCATGGCGTCTTCTTTCCGAGGTGCCGGGCCAGCAGCTGCGCGAACGCCGGCGTGGATTTCGCGGTGGCGGTGGGCAGGGGCTGGTCGAGGGTGTGCAGGGTGCGGGTGCCGCCGGCGCCGACGCCGAGCAGCAGCTGGGTTTCGCCCACTTCCACCACGACCAGGCGGTCGCGCGGGCCGAGCGCGAGCGCGCCGACGATGCGCAGCGACGGATGGGCGCCGGCGCCGCCGCCCAGGCCCGGCATGCGCTTGGCCAGCCAGGACAGCAGCAGGATCAGGCCGACCACCAGCACCAGCGCGAACACGGCGCCGCCGAGCGTGCCGGCGGTGGCGGGCGACTGCGGCGCGGCCGCGGGCGTGCCCGCCTGTCCGGTGGTCGTGGTCGTCGCCGCAGTGCGTGGCGCGGCGGTCGACGCGAGGGCGCGTGCGCCCGCGTCCGCAGCCGGTATCGCGGCCGCGGCGGCGGCCGCATCGGCGCCGGCCTCGGGCCGGTCCGGCACCACGGCGGCGTGGCCGATCGCGGTCGCCTGCGGAGCGGCGCTGCCGGTGGCATCCAGGGTGTCGGCGGCGTGCGTGGTATCGGCGGCCGTATCACCAGCGACGTCCATCGTCGCGGGCGCGGCATCCGCCCAGGCGCCGGCAGCCGGCAACTGCGCGGCCGCCTGCGAAGCGGTCGCGCTCATCGCAGCCTCTTGATCCGCTCGGCGGGGCTGACCACGTCGGTCAGGCGCACGCCGAAGCGGTCGTTGACCACCACCACTTCGCCCTGCGCGATCAGGGTGCCGTTGACGTAGACGTCCAGCGGTTCGCCGGCGCCGCGTTCGAGTTCCACCACCGAGCCCTGGTTGAGCTGCAGCAGGTTGCGGATCGGAATGCGCGCCCGGCCCACTTCCAGCGACAGCGAGACCGGCACGTCGAGGATCACGTCGAGGTTGAGGTCCGCGCCCGCGGCGTGCGGCTGCCCGGCATCGGCGGTGAGCGGATCGAAGGCGGCCAGGGCGGCGTCGTTGCTGGTCATGGCGTCAGGCTCAGGGAGTCGAGGGTGGGAACGGTCCGCGCGGCATGCACCTGCGTGACCTTGATGGCGTTCTTGCCGTTGTGGATGCCGAACTCGCCGGTGAACAGCGGCATCTGCTCCACCTGCAGCTGCACGTGGCGTGCCAGCTCGATCGGGATCACGTCGCCGACCTTCAGCCGCGACAGTTCGCGCAGGCTGATCTGGCGCTGGGCGATCGCCGAGCTCAGTTCGACCTCGGCGTCCTGCAGCTGGGTGCGCATGGCGCGGGTCCAGCCTTCGTCCTTCTCGATCCGGTCGCTCTGCACGCCGGCGTCGAGCTGTTCGCGGATCGGCTCGAGCATCGCGTAGGGAAGCGCGACGTGCAGTTCGCCGCCGCCGCCTTCGAGCTCGACGTGGAAGCGGCTGACCACGATGTACTCGCGCGGACTGATGATGTTGGCGAAGTGCGGGTTGACTTCGGAGTTGACGTATTCGAACTCGACCGGCATCACCGGCGCCCAGGCGTCGACCAGGTCGGTGAAGGTCTGCTTGAGCAGCAGCTGGATCACGCGCATCTCGGTCGGGGTGAACTCGCGGCCCTCGATGCGGGTGTGGAACTTGCCATTGCCGCCGAAGAAGTTGTCGACCACGGTGAACACCAGCCGCGGTTCGAAGGTGACGATCGCGGTGCCGCGCAGCGGCTTCATCTTCACCAGGTTGAGGTTGGTCGGCACCTGCAGCGAATGCATGTACTCGCCGAAGCGCAGCAGGTCGATGCCGCGCACCGACAGGTCGGCCGAACGCCGCAGCAGGTTGAACAGGCCCACGCGCCAGGTGCGCGCGAAGCGTTCGTTGATCATCTCCAGGGTCGGCAGCTTGCCGCGGACGATGCGGTCCTGGCTGGCGAAGTCGTAGCTACGCGCCTCGCCGGGGGCGGGCGGCGGCTCGGTCTCGACCACGCCGCTGTCGACGCCGTGCAGCAGGGCGTCGATCTCGTCCTGGGACAGCAGGTCGGCGCTCACTGGGTCACCAGGCTGGTGAAGATCACCGCTTCGACCTTGTCCGGCGCGCCTTCGGCCTTGAGCAGGGCGCGCACTTCGTCGCGTGCGGCCTGCTGCAGGCGTTCCTTGCCGGTGCGCTGGGTGAGCTGGCCGGCCTTCTGCTGGCCGAACAGCAGCAGCAGGCGGTTGCGCGCCGAGGGCAGGTGCGATTCGAGCGCGGCGAGCGTGGCCGGGTCGCGGGTGACCAGCTGCACGTCGGCCTGCAGGTAGCGCACGGCATCGGTGTCGGCCAGGTTGACCACGAACGAGGGCTCCATCGCGATGTACTGCGCGGGCAGGCGCACCGGCGTGGCGGGCTTGGCGGCCGCTTCGGCCTGCTGCTTCGACTGCCACCACCACCAGCCGCCGCCGGCACCGCCGAGCACGACGACGGCGATCAGCAACAGCGGCCACAGACGGCGCTTGGGCTTGGCGACCGCGGCGGCCGGGGCGGTCTGGGTGGCGGCGGGGGCTGGCACGGGTGTGGACTCCGGTGGGATGCCGGAGAGATGCAATCCGCGTGCCGCGCCCGCGACGGCGTTTTGACGGAGCGTCGCGGCGGCATGCGCCGGCCCTTTGACGGCCCTCCGGCCCGTTCGGCCGACCTCGCCCGCCGTAATCCGCCGGAACCCGCCCGTAGCCCGGGTAAGCGCAGCGC
This sequence comes from Luteimonas kalidii, assembly GCF_029887935.1. GTDB lineage: Bacteria > Pseudomonadota > Gammaproteobacteria > Xanthomonadales > Xanthomonadaceae > Luteimonas > Luteimonas kalidii. Next base: position 29,209 of record NZ_JARXRO010000020.1, read on the forward strand.
ACCCGGGGCCGGGGTACCGGATCGCATCGCGCCCGGCCTTCCCGGATGCGGCCTTCGGCCTTATCCGGGCTACGCCGATCCGGGCGACGCGCAGGTCCGGGCGACGGACGCCCGTAGCCCGGGTAAGCGCAGCGCACCCGGGGCCGGGTGTCGGATCGCATCGCGCCCCGGCCTTCCCCGGATGCGGCCTCCGGCCTTATCCGGGCTACGCCGATCCGGGAGACGCGCCGATCCGGGTGCCGGATGCCGCGTAGCCAGGGTAAGCGAAGTGCACCCGGGGCCGGGTGTCGGATCGGACCGCGCGTCCGGCCTTCCCGGATGCGGCCTTCGGCCTTATCCGGGCTACGCCGATCGAGCGACGCGCCGACCCGGGTGCCGGATGCCGCGTAGCCCGGGTAAGCGCAGCGCACCCGGGGGTCCGGGGCGTGAGCGCGCCATCAGGCGTATTCGTCGAGCAGGCCGCGCAGGCGCGCGTTCAGCGGCGTCGACAGCGGCGCGTCCTCGCCGGAGCGCGTGTCGGTTCCTGCGTTCGCCGCCGTGCCGTTGCGCGGCGTGCCGTCCTGGCCCGCCTGGCGCTGGCCGACGTCGGCCTGGCCCAGCTGCAGGCCATGCTGGCCCAGCAGTTCGCGCAGCCGCGGCAGGCTGGCTTCGATCGCCTGCCGGACCTCGGCGTGGGCGCTGTGGAATTCGGCCCGGACCTGGTCGCCGTCGAGCTGCACGCGCACGTCGATCGGCCCGACATGCTCGGGGTTGAGGCGTATCTCGGCGTGGCCCAGGCGCTGTTCGGCCATCCAGGCGATGCGGGTGCCGAAGCCGTCGTCGAACCCGGCGCCCGGATCGGCCGGCATCGGCAGCGGGGTGGCAGGCGGTGGGACTGCGGCCGCGCCCGGCGCACGCGGAGCGGCCAGCGGGGCGGGACCGGTGAGCCCGGTCTGGGGCGCCTCGATGGAGAACGTGGCGTCCGCCGCGCCGCCGGACTCGAGGGCGGCGGCCTGCGCTCCGGTCGCCGCGGGGGCGAGCGCCAGCGGCGAGGTGGCGGGGTCGGTGAGCGCCAGCGTGCCCGCGATGGCGGCGGCGATGGCGGGCTCGCTCGTGGCGGCCGACGAGGCGGCGGCCGCCGGCCCGGCCGATGTCGGTCCGGCCGACGTCGGGAGCGATGCCGCGGACGCGGAGCCGTCGGCGACGGCCCCCGCGACGCCGCCCGCCAGCGCCGCCGCAGCGGCGGCCGGCAGTCCGGGAAGCCGCGGGGTACCGCCGGCGGCGACTGCCGCAGGCGCGGCGCCCGGCGCCTGCGCGCCGAGCCACTGGCCGGCAAGCATCGCCAGCAACTGCTCGGGCGAACGCTCGCCGGACGCCGGGTCGGCGGAGGCGTCGGCCGGTTCGACTGGCGTCGATGACGGGGTTGGCGCGCGCGGCGTGGAGGCGGGCGGCGACGCCAGCAGTTCGGCGAACGGGCGTCCGTCGGCCTGTGCTGGTTCGCCCTGCTCCCCGCCTGCGGACGCGGATTCGACCGCTCCCCCCCGCGCGGTGCGCGACGACGCCGACGCCGGCACACGCGCATCCGTACCCGGGTCGGCGCGTGGGCCGGTGCGCGGCGACGTCGCCGCGGCCATGCCGGCGCCGAGCGGAGCGGCGGCGTTCACGACCCCGCTCCGTCGTCGGCGGCCTGCGCGGCCAGGCGTGCGCGGCGTCCGCCGAGGTCGTCGAGCTCGCGCTGCACGCGCTGTTCGGCGGCCTTCGATTCCTGCGCCCGGTAGCTGTCGGCCAGCTGTTCGAGCACCTTGGTTTCGCGGCTGGCCAGCATCAGCCGCGCGCGTTCGACGTCGCTGAGCTGGCGGCTCTGGTCCACGATCCCGGCCTGCTGCACCACCGCGGCATTGAGCCGTTCGCGGAACGCGAGCCGGTTGACCAGCAGCGCGGGCGAGATCGAGGTCGAGGCGGGCGCGGTGGCGTACTCCTCGGCGTAGCGGCGCAGCGCGTCCAGCCGCTCCTGCTGTTCGCCGAGCGCGCGTTCGCGGTCGGCGACGTCGCGCGCCACCGAGTCCTGGCGCTGCTGCATGATCCTGAGCAGTGGATCGAGCCGTTGCGAACGCATCGGGGTCAGGCCTCCTGCGGCCGGGTCTGGGCGGCGCCGGGCGCCGGGCCGGGATCGAGCAGGGCGGCGAGCGCGTCGCGGCTGGACGCCACGTCTGCCGCTTCGCTCACGTCCTGGCCGAGGAAGGCCTGGATCGCGGGCCAGCGCGCGACCGCCTCGTCGACGGTCGGGTCGCTGCCGCGCTGGTAGGCGCCGATCGCGATCAGGTCGCGCTGCGCCGAATGCGCCGCCATCAGCCGCTTGAGCCTGCGGATGCGCTCGCGCCACGCCGGGTCGGTGATCTCCTGCATCACCCGGCTGACCGAGACCTCGACGTCGATCGCCGGGTACTGGCCGGCATCGGCGATGCGGCGGGTGAGCACGATGTGGCCGTCGAGGATCGCGCGCGCGGCGTCTGCGATCGGCTCCTGCTGGTCGTCGCCCTCGGTGAGCACGGTGTAGAACGCGGTGATCGAGCCGCGGCCGTCGGCGCCGTTGCCGGCGCGCTCGACCAGCTGCGGCAGCTTGGCGAACACCGACGGCGGGTAACCGCGCGTGGTCGGCGGCTCGCCGACCGACAGGCCGATCTCGCGCTGCGCATGCGCGAAGCGGGTCAGCGAATCCATCAGCAGCAGCACGTGCAGGCCCTGGTCGCGGTAGTACTCGGCGATCGCGGTGGCGCGCAGCGCGCCGTGCAGGCGCGCCAGCGGCGGCCGGTCGGCGGGCGTGGCCACCACCACCGAGCGGCGCAGGCCTTCCTCGCCGAGCGTGCTCTCGACGAAGTCGCGCACCTCGCGGCCGCGTTCGCCGATCAGGCCGACGACGATGATGTCGGCGGCGGTGAAGCGGGTCATCATGCCCAGCAGGGTCGACTTGCCGACGCCGGAGCCTGCGAACAGGCCGATGCGCTGGCCGCGGCCGATCGGCAGCAGGGCGTTGATCGCGCGCACGCCGACATCCAGCGACTGGGTGATCGGTTCGCGCATCAGCGGATTGATCGCGGTGCCGGCCAGCCCGATCCACTGTTCGGCGCGGATCGGGCCGCGGCCGTCGAGCGGCACGCCGTCGCTGTCGATGACGCGGCCGAGCAGGCCCTCGCCCACCGCGACCTCGCCGCGACGGCGCGACGGCACCACGCGCGCGTTGGGCAGCAGGCCCTCCAGGTCGGCGGTGGGCATCAGGAAGGTGCGGTCGCCGGAGAAGCCGACCACGTCGGCATCGACCCAGCGGCCGCCCGCGGTTTCGACCTTGCAGCGCGAGCCGAGCGGCGCGCTGCAGCCGGAGGCCTCGAGCGTCAGCCCGACCGCGCGTCGCAGCACGCCCTCACGCGCCAGCGCGAGCGAAGCCGGCTTCGGGTCGGCGGCATGCAGCCGCGCGGCCAGGCGCAGGTTGCGCGCCTCCTGCCAGTGCGCGGCGGCGACGCTGGTCATGCTTGCGCCTCGCTGGCGGCCAGGGTGGCTTCGAGCACGCACTGCAGGCGCGAGGCGATGGTGCCGTCGATGCGCACGCTCTCGCTGTGCAGGCGCAGCTCGCCGCGGCCCAGTGCGCCGTCCACCACCAGGCGCACGCCGTCCAGGCCGGCCAGATGCGGGGCGAGCACGCCGAAATCGTCGTTGTGCAGGCGCAGTTCGAGTTCGCGGGTATCGCTGCCGACCGCTTCCAGCGCCTCGCGCACCAGGTCGGCGAGCAGGGTCGGATCGGTCTGGTAGGCGCGCCCGAGCAGGCTGCCGGCGATGCGCACGGCCAGGTCGGCCAGCGCCTCGGCGACCTCGCCGTCGAGCCGCGCCAGCGGACGGGTGAAGCCGTCGAGCACGCCCTCGATCTGCGCGACCATGCGCCGCACCTCGGCCTGCCCGGCGGCCAGCCCTTCGGCATGGCCGCGGGCATAGCCTTCCTCGTGCGCGGCGCGTTCGAGGGCCTGCAGGTCCTCGACGCTGGGCAGCGCCGGCGGCGGTTCGGCGGCCGGCGGCGGCACCAGCGACAGCCCGGGCGCGTTCCAGCGCACGGCGCCCGCGGACATGGACGGATCCACCGCGGGCAGCGCACCGCCGTTCATACCAGCACCTCGGCCTTGGCCGCGAGCTGGATGTCGCCGTTGTCGGCCATCCGCCGCACCACCGCCAGGATTTCCTTCTGCGCCGTTTCCACTTCGGCCAGGCGCACCGGGCCGCGCGCCTCCATGTCCTCGATCAGGATCTCGGCCGCGCGCTGCGACATGTTGCCGGTGATCTTCTCGCGCACCCGGGCCTCGGCGCCGCGCAGGGCCAGCGCCAGCTGCTCGCTGGAGATCTCGCGCAGCACCGCCTGCATCGCGCGGTCGTCGATCTCGGCCAGGTTGTCGAACACGAACATCAGGTCGCGGATGCGGGTGCCGAGTTCGCCGTCGACCTCGCCGATCGCGCCGAGCAGCACTTCGTCCTGTCCGGAATCCATGAAGTTGAGGATGTTGGCGGCGACCTTGACCCCGCCGACCGAGGACGACTTGATGTTCTGGTTGCCGGCGAACTGGCGCGCCATCACCTCGTTGAGTTCATTGAGCGCGTGCGGCGGGATGCCGTCGAGCGTGGCCAGGCGCAGCAGCACGTCCACCCGCACGCGCTCGGCCAGGCACTTGAGCACTTCGGCGGCCTGGTCGCCGTCCAGGTGCGCCATCACGATCGCGATGATCTGCGGGTGCTCGTTGCGCACCAGCTCGGCGATCGCGCGCGGCTCCATCCACTTCAGGGTGTCGAGGCCGGACGTGTTGCGCCCGTGCAGGATGCGGTCGATCAGGCTGCTGGCGCGATCCTCGCCCAGCGCCTGGGTGAGTACCGCGCGCACGTAGTCGTCGGCGCCGCTGCCCAGGCCGGTGGGCTGGGCCAGCACGTCGACGAACTCGTCGAACACGCGCGCCACCGATTCGCGGCTGACGCCGCCGACCGAGGTCATCGCCAGGCCCAGCTTCTGCACTTCCTTGGCGCCCATGTGCTTGAGCACCTCGGCCGCCTGCTGCTCGCCGAGCGAGAGCAGCACGATCGCCGCGCGCTGCACGCCGCTGAGCGGTTCCGCGCGTGGGTCAGCCATCGGCGGCCACCATGTCGCGCACCACCTGGGCCACGCGCTTGGGATCGGTGTTGACCGCGGTGCGGGCGATCTCGAGCTTGTCGTCGAAATTCATCGCCGATGCCGGCACCGGGCCGGAGGCCGCGACCACCTTGGCCTGCGCCGGCGCCGACAGGGTCACCGGTGGCTCGTCGTCGACATCGGCGGCCGGCAGCACGGTCGCGGTGGCGACCTTGGGCGCCAGCAGCTGGCGCGAGGCGGGCCGCAGCACGGTGAAGATCAGCAGCAGCACCGCCAGGCCGCCGAACACCAGTCGCGCCAGTTCGCGCGCACGCGGGTGCTGCCAGATCGGCGGACCTTCCATCGGCGCGTCCAGCGCGCCGCGGGCGAACGGGGCGTTGACCACCGAGACCACGTCGCCGCGCGCGGCGTCGAAGCCGATCGCCTGCTGCACCAGGGTCTCGATGCGCGTGATCTCGGCCGCGTTCAGGGCG
>NZ_JARXRO010000020.1:34847-43560 GCF_029887935.1 Luteimonas kalidii
CGGCGGCCGGCGCCCCCCCGGCGGGCGTGCCGGGAGCGGCGGCGGCCGCGACGTTGTCGACCAGCACCGCGGCGGTGACGCGGCGGATGCGGCCCGGCGCCTGGCGGGTGTGGGTGAGGGTGCGGTCGAGCTCGTAGTTGCGCACCGAGCTGCGGCTGCCCGGGCCGGCCGCGGCCTCGGCCGCCACCGGCGCCGCGAGGTCGGCCGCGTCGGGATTGTTGCTGGCGGCCCCGGGCACGCCCTGGGCGACCGCGTCGCCGCCGCCGACCGCGCTGCCGCTCTCGGACACCTGCTCGCTGCGCACCATCGCCGGCTGCGGGCCGTAGCGCTCGCTGGCTTCCTCGGTCTGGGCGAAATCCATGTCCACGCTGACCTTGGCGCTCACGCGCCCCGGGCCGGTCATGGGTTCGAGCAGTTCCTCGATGCGCTGCACGTACACCGCTTCCTGGCGGCGCTGCTGGTCGAACTGCTTGGCGCCGATGGCGTCCTCGCTCTGCGGATCGGCGTTGGAGAGCATGCGGCCGAACTGGTCGACCACGGTCACGCGTTCGGGTGGCAGGCCGGGGATGCTGGACGCCACCAGGTGCACGATCGCGTTCACCTGGCCCTGCTCGAGCGTGCTGCCGGCGCGCAGCTGCAGCACCACCGAGGCGCTGGCCGGCTCCTTCTGGCGGGTGAACGCGCTGGGCTTGGGCATCGCCAGGTGCACCCGCGCCTCGCGCACCGGGCGCAGGTTGGCGATGGTGCGGGCGAGCTCGATCTCCTGCGCGTGCTGGTAGCGCGCGCTTTCCAGGAACTGGCTGGTGCCGAAGCCCTGGTCGCCCTGCATCGATTCGAAGCCCTTGCCGTCGCCGGCCGGCAGCCCGGCCGCGGCCAGCGCCATGCGCGCCTCGCCGACCTGGTCGAGCGGCACCGCCAGGGCGCCGGTGGACGGGTCGAGCTTGAACGGGATCTGCGCCCCGCGCAGCAGCTCGGAGGCCTCCGCGGTGGACTTGGCGTCGAGCCCGGCCTGCACCGGCACGAAGTCCGGCTTCTGGCTCCAGAAGAACAGCCACAGGCCGAGCGCGATCGCGGCGGCGACCAGCGCCAGCAGGCCGAGCTGGCGCACCGCCGGGATGTCCTGCAGGCGGCCGAGGTCGCGCAGGTTGGCGGTGGCCTTGGGAAGTGCGATCACGCTCATGGTCGGTGCCGGCTGGGGATCGTGGACGGGGCGGTGGGATCAGGGGCGCCGGATCAGACCGGCATGTTCATCACGTCCTGGTAGGCCTGGACGAGGCGGTTGCGCACCTCGACCGTGGCCCGGAACGCGACCTGCGACTGCTGCATCGCGACCATCACCCGGGCCAGGTCCGCGCGCGGGTCGCCGAGCTCGAACGCGTGCTGCAGGGCGCCGGCGTTGGCCTGGGTGGCGCTGACCTTGTCGATCGTGTTCGACAGGGTCTCGGCGAACCCCGGCGTGGCCGCGGCCTTGCCCGGTCCGCCGACGCCGCCCACGTCGATCGCGTTGGAGGGCGCGACATCGCCGCGCGCGGCCCCGGTGCGCATCTCGTGCGCGCGGATCTGCGAAAGGATCGATGAGATGGCGTCGGTCATCGGGTGGGCTGCCGGTCGGTCTGCAGTGGATCAGGCAAGTCCCGTGCCACGCCCGCGTCGGAAACCCGCCGCGGACGCGCGGCTCAGGCCGCCGCCGAAACGTCGCGGTCGATCCCGTACTTGCGCAGCTTCTCCACCAGGGTGGTGCGGCGCAGGCCCAGCAGCGGCGCGGCATGCGCGACCACGCCGCCGGCCTGTTCCAGCGCGGCGCGCAGCAGTTCCAGTTCGATCTCGGCCATGTGCCCGCGCAGGTCGATGCCCTGCGGCGGCAGCGTGGTGGTGGCCGACAGCTGCGACGGGTCGGGCGCGGTGGCGGCGTGCGGGGGCTCCACGACGATCGCGGCCGACACCGGCACCGGCGCGGCCGGGGGATCGAACGCTTCGCCCGCGGCGGCGGCCGCGGCGCGGTAGCGCGCGGGCAGGTCGGCCGCACGCACGGTGCCGCCCGGGTGCAGCACGGCCAGGCGCTCGAGCAGGTTGCTCAGCTCGCGCACGTTGCCCGGCCAGGCGTAGTGGCGCAGCGTGGCGATCGCGTCGGAGGCCAGGGTCACCTGGCCGCGGCCGGACTCGGACAGCTGGCGGGTGATCGCCGCCACCAGGTCGGGCAGGTCCTCGCCGCGTTCGCGCAGCGCCGGCATCTCGATCGGGAACACGTTGAGGCGGTAGAACAGGTCCTCGCGGAACTCGCCGTTGGCGATGCGCTGCTCGAGGTTGCGGTGGGTGGCGGCGATCACGCGCACGTCGCACTTGATGGTGGTGGTGCCGCCGACGCGCTCGAAGCAGCGCTCCTGCAGCACGCGCAGCAGCTTGACCTGCATCGGCAGGCTCATGTCGCCGATCTCGTCGAGCAGCAGGGTGCCGCCCTCGGCCATCTCGAAGCGTCCCTTGCGCTGGGTCAGCGCGCCGGTGAACGAGCCCTTCTCGTGGCCGAACAGCTCGCTCTCGAGCAGGTCGGGCGGGATCGCGCCGCAGTTGATCGCCACGAACGGCTTGTCGCGCCGCGCCGAGCGCGCATGCAGTGCGCGCGAGGCGACTTCCTTGCCGGTGCCCGACTCGCCGAGGATCAGCACCGTGGTGTCGTGCGGGGCGACCTGGTCGATCATGCGGTTGAGCTGCAGCGCCGCGGCGCTGCGCCCGGTCGGGCCGAAGGTCGGCACCTCGCGGCGGGCGTCGTCGTCCAGGCGCTTGAGGCTGGCGCGGCGCAGGGCTTCCTGCAGCTGGGTGCGGCGGATCGGGAACGCCAGCGGCCACACCGACTGCGGATGCAGGTGGGCGCGCCAGGCGGCGTCGGCGGCGTGGCCGGGCAGCTCGAGCACCGGCGGGTGCAGGGCCTGGGCGGCGAGCCACGCCGCGAACACCTGCCAGGAGGCGCCGTCGCCGACGTCGCCGACCACGATCGCGACCCAGTCGCTGGCGCGGGCGCGCGACAGGTCGATGTCGGCCGCGTCGTCGACCAGGCGCGGGGTGAAGTCCATGAACTCGAGCAGGGTGGCCACGCGCTCGGCGCGGGCGCCGTCCTGGTCGAGGACGAGGATGCGGGACTCGCTCATGCCGAGGCCTCCGTGTCGGTGGCGGTGCCGCCGTCGCTGGCCAGGGCCTCGAGCAGCGGCAGCACTTCGTGGATGTAGGCCAGCTTGCTGACGAAGGCGTCGGCGCCGGCGCGCAGCGCGTGCTCGCGGTGCTCGCCGTCGTCGAAATGGCTGGCGATGACGATGTAGGGCGGATCGTCCTGGGCCTTGATCAGGCGCGTGGCCTGCAGCCCGCCCATCTCGGGCATGGCCAGGTCCATCAGCACCACGTCCGGGCGCAGCACTTCGCACTGGGCGATGGCCTCGACGCCGTTGCCGGCGGTGCCGGCCACGGTCAGCCAGGACAGGCGGCGCAGGTGGCGCATGGCCGCGGAGATGAAGCCGGCATGGTCGTCGACCAGCAGCACGGAAATCTGGCGCATCAGGCGGTCTCCTGCCGGGCCTGGCGCGGGGCCAGGCGCTGGCGTGCACGGGCGGGGCCGATCGCCAGCTGGTCGCGGTACTTGGCCACGGTGCGGCGGGCGATGCGGACGCCCTGGCGGGCGAGGATGCCGGCGATCACGTCGTCGGCGAGCGGGGCGGTGGCGGGCTCGTCGTCGATCAGGCGCTTGACCATCGCCTTGACCGCGGTGCCGCTCACGCCCGCGCCTTCCAGGCGGACGGCGAACAGGCGCTTGAGCTCGAACGTGCCGCGCGGGGTCTGGATGTACTTGCCGTTGACGATCCGCGAGACGGTGGACTCGTGCACGCCGATGCTGTCGGCGACCTCGCGCAGGGTCAGCGGCAGGATCGCCTCCGGGCCCTGGTCGAGGAAAGCGTGCTGGCGCTCGACCAGCGCCTGCGCGGTGCGCAGCAGGGTCTCGTTGCGCATCGACACGCCGCGCACCAGCCAGCGCGCCTCGTCCAGCAGGCCGCGCAGCACGGTGTGCTCGCTGCCGGCCAGCGCACGTTCGCAGTGCGCCGCCAGCCGCACGCGCGGCGCGGCACGGCGGTTGAGCGCCACCCGCCAGGCGCCGCCGGCATGCCAGGCGACCACGTCGGGGACGATGTGTTCGTGCACGCCGTCCACCGGCGCCTGCACCGGGTGCGGGCGCAGGCCGAGGATCATCGCCAGCGCCGCGCGCACGAGCGCCGCGTCGGCGCCGGTCGCGGCGGCGATCGCGGCCTCGTCGTGCGCGGCCAGCAGGTCGACGTGGTCGGCGAGGATCCGCAGCGCCAGCGAGCGGGCCGCGTCTTCGGGCAGGGCGCGCAGCTGCGCGGACAGGCATTCGCGGGCGTCGGCGGCCGCCATGCCCGGCCAGTCGCCGTGCAGCAGGCGCAGGCGCAGCACGCCGACGTCGCCGGCGCGGGCCGGGAACGCGTCGCGCGCGGCGGCGAGCAGGGCATCGAGCGGCTGCTCGAGGTAGCCGCGGTCGTCGCAGTGGTCCAGCCACCAGGCCGCGACCTCGAGGTCGGCCGGCGCCCAGTGCAGGTCCAGCAGGCGCAGCAGGCGCAGGCGCGGGTCGCTCGACTCGCCCTCGGCGATGCGCAGCGTGGCGTCGTCGTCGGCCGCGCCGACGCTGCCGCCGGACAGGAACGCCGGCTCGGGCAGTTCGTCCCAGGCCGCCGCTTCGAGGGCCGCGGTCTCCGGGGTGGTGGCGTCCTCGGGCTCGTCCCCGGGCTCTTCCTGCTCCAGCAGCGGGTTGCGCTCCAGCGCCTGGCGCAGCTCCTGCTCGAGCTGGGGCGCGGTGAGCTGCAGCAGCCGGATCGACTGCAGCAGTTGCGGCGTCAGGTTGACGCCCTGGACCATGCCCACCCGCAGATTCGCTTTCATCGCCCTGTCCCCGTGCGCCGGCAGGTCGCCGGCGAGTGGGGCCATCGTGAGCGTGCCGTGACGGTTTCCGAATCAGGGCGCACCCGGGTCCGCATCGGGGCGTTCCCGGTCCGATGTCGGGGACTCCCCGACATTGCGTCATCTTTCCGACGCGGGGGGTGCAGAAGGTGACGCGAACCGACGCGGCGCGTCACCCGGGCTCAGGGGCGGTCGTGCAGCCGCATGGCGATGCGCAGCAGCTCGCCGGCATTGCGGCAGCCCAGCGCCTCCATGATCCGCGCGCGGTGGGTTTCCACCGTCTTGACGCTGATCCCGAGGTCGCCGGCGATCTGCTTGGTGGTGCGGCCGGCGCCGATGGCATCGAGGATCTCGCGCTGCCGGCGCGGCAGCGCGTCGACATTGCCCTCGCCACGGGCGCCGTTGCGGAACCCCTGCAATTGCGGTGCCTGGACGTGGGGGCTCAGGTAGGTGCGGCCGGCCGCGGCCGCGCGCAGCGCGATCTCCAGCTCCGCCGGCGCGGCTTCCTTGACCACGAAGCCCATCGCGCCGCGCGCCAGCGCTTCGCGCACGTGCAGGGCGTCGTCGTGCATCGACATGATCACCACCGCGCTTTCGGGGCAGGTCGTGCGCAGTTCGGCCAGGGCATCGAACCCGCTGCGCCCCGGCATCGACAGGTCGAGCAGGACGATGTGCGGCAGGGACTCGCGCGTGCGCAGCACCGCCTCGTCGGCGTTGCTGGCCTCGGCCACGACTTCGATGTCCGCGAACGACTCCAGCAGCCGGCGCAGGCCGGCACGCACCAACGTGTGGTCATCGCAGATCAGTACTCGCAGCAACGCTACCCCCTCCGCTTGCCGCGCCACCATAGCGCGCGTCGCGGGCACGCGTCGCGGGCCCGCACGAAGTGTGACAGGGTACTCAGCTTCCCTGTCGGGGACGTCGGCTCTCGGCCACCGCGCGCCGATGGATCCGGAACAGGTGCCGCTCCAGCGCCGCTTCGAGGGCCGGCGGCAGCGGATCGAAGCGCAGCCAGCAGCGCAGCCCCTCCGGGGTCTGCTCGCGGGCGATCTCGGTGGCCGGCAGCTGCAGGGTCGAGGGCAGCCAGTCGGCGGGACGGACCCGGAACAGGCCGCCCTCCGGCGCGTCCGGCGGCGGTTCGGACAGCAGCAGGCACGCGCCGCGCGCCGACCATTGCAGGAACCGCACCGGGTCGGTGTCCTCGTGCCGGCACAGGCTGGCCACCAGGGTGGTCAGCAGGTCGAGCTTGGCCTCGATCCGCGGCAATGCGTGGTCGCCGGTTTCCGGCTCCTCCGTGCGCGGGCCGTCTTCGACCACCGCCAGCGCGCGCAGCAGGGCCTCGCCGCTGGCCGCCAGCACCGGGTCGGCGCGCCGCGGCCGCGGCACGAAGGCCGCCGGGCGCAGTTCCTCGCAGGTCAGGCTGTCGCCGAACAGCAGCTCCGCGGCGGCGGCGGGCGTGGTCACGCCAGTTCCCGCAGCCAGGCGCGTGCCCCGCGCTGGTCGTGGCCGAGCCGGTCGAGCGCGCGCCCGACTTCGTCGCGCGCGGCCTGGATCTCGGCCGCCAGCGCCTGTTGCGCGGCCAGCAGCGCGCGCCAGGGCGCCTGCGGCTGGGTGCTGAAGTCGACCGTGGACACGGCCGCGATGACGGCCCGGTCGTGCGCCTGCAGCAGCGCGGTGGCGTGGTCCCAGGCGTCGGCGGCGATCGCCGCGCGCACTTCGTCCACCGGCAGCACCGGGATCACGGCGACCCCGCGGGGGCGATCGCCAGCCAGGCCGATTCGATGTCGCCGAGCAGGTCGTCGACCTCGAGCAGCGGCGCGGCGTCGTTCTCGGCGTTGGCCGCGAGCAGGCGCCGCTGGGCATAGTCGTACAGCGCCTGCAGCCCGTCGGCGATCTCGCCGCCGGCCTCCAGGTTGAGCGCGCCGTTGAGGCCGCCGATGATCGCGCTGGCATCGCTGATCGCCTGCGACTTGCGGGTCAGGTCGCCGCGCTGCAGGCAGGCGGCCGCCAGTCGCGCGCGTTCACGTGCGCCCGCGAGCATCAGGGCGATCAGCCGGTGCGGGCTGGCGTCGAGCGCCGCGCTGGACACGCCGGTCTGCCGGTACTGGTTGGCGAGGGTGCGGGCGTTCATGTCAGTCCGTGGAAGGGCGGGCGAGCTGCTGGGTCAGGAAGTCGCTGCTGGTCTGGAGCGAGCTGAGCAGCACGTCCAGGGCGGTGAACTGGGTGCGGTAGCGGGCCTCGGCCTGGCTCATGCGGAAGTCGAGGGCGCTGCGCTGGTTGGCCAGCGTCTTGCTGCGCTCGGCGAGGCTGTCGTTGCGGCTCTCGAGCAGGCCGTCGCTCTCGACCAGGCGGTCGACCACCGCATCGAGCCGGCCGACCATGCCGTCGCCGCCGGAGAACACGCGCGCGGCGGCCTCCGGGGTGGCGGCCAGGCCCTTGTCGAACGCCGCCTCGTCGAGCTTGAGCGTGCCGTCCTTGTTGATCGTGATGCCGATCGCCTTGAGGTCGGTGACGTTGTCGCCGATGACGTCGCGCAGCTCGCGGGTGGCGTTGCGCACCATCGCGTCGCCGTTGAGCGCGGCCGCGACCCGGGTGCCGGTGTTGTAGGCGGTGGTCTGCGCGATCGCGCCGAGCGCGGCGTTGTAGGCGCTGACGAAGCTCTTGGCCGCGCTGCGCTGGAGGCTGGCGTCGCCTTCGATGCGCAGTTCGCGCACGGTGCCGGGCTCGGCCTTGGTGAGCGTCAGGCTCACGTTGTCGATCGCGTCGAGCGTGTTCGACGCGCTGGTCCGCTCGATGCCGTCGATACGCACTTTCGCATCGGCGGCCGGCAGCAGCTGGGTCAGGCCCGAGACACCCTCGGGATCGTAGGCCAGGGCCGACAGTCCGCCGTCGCCACCGCTGGCGGCGACGGTCAGGGCGCCGGCGCTGCCGGTGTCGACCGCGTTGAGCACCAGGTGCGGGCCGTCGTCGCCGGTGACGATGCTGGCGGTGACGGTCTTGCCGCCGGCCTTGGCGTTGATCGCATCGCGGATGTCGGCCAGGGTGTTGTCCGGTGCGGTGATCTCGACCTCGATCGAGGTCTCGCCGGCGCTGATGGTCAGCGTGCCGGTGCCGACCGCGGCATCGGCCGCGAAGGCACCGGAGGTGAGCTTCTGCGCGCTGGCCAGCGCCAGCACTTCGATCTGGTAGCGGCCCGCGGCGGCGCCGGCTTGGGTCGTCGCGGAGAAGTTGGCTTCCGGCGGCAGGATCGCCTTGCGCGCCTGCAGGTTGTCGCTGGACGTCAAGGCGTTGACGGCGGTGCCCAGGGTGGAGAACGCGCTGCGCAGCGCACCGATCGCCGAGACCTGGGCGTTGACCTGGCGTTCGCTGCGGTCGATGCGGGCATCGGCCTGCGCGCGGTCGGCGGCGACCAGCTGCGCGACCATGGTCGGCACGTCGAGCTTGCCGGCGGTGCCGATGGTGGTGCTCATCGCGGCGCCTGCCGGTGGCACGTCGGGGCAGCGGCATGGGCCGGGCGTTCAGGGCGCTGGCGGTGCATGGCGGGCTCCTCGACGGAATGGGTGCGGGTGTCGCGGCAGGACAGGCGCCGATGGCGCAGTGGAACGGAAATTCCGCAGGCGCTGCGCAAGCCGGGTCCGGCGTGCGTGGGGCGCGGCTTGCGCAGCGCCCGCGGGAAACGACACAACGTGTTGCTGGAGAGACTCGACGATGGGCGCGATGCGCGGACGCGCGCCACGCCCACCGGTGACCGTGGACGCGG
>NZ_JARXRO010000020.1:43587-280581 GCF_029887935.1 Luteimonas kalidii
GCCGCGTCCGCGCCAGCCATCAGCGCAGCAGGCTCAGCACGCCCTGCGTGGACTGGTTGGCCTGGGCCAGCATCGCCGTGCCGGCCTGCTGCAGGATCTGGTTGCGCGAGAGCGCCGCCGATTCCTTGGCGAAGTCCGCGTCCTGGATCCGGCTGCGGGCAGCCGACAGGTTCTCGGAGGTGGTCGACAGGTTGGCCACGACCGAGGTGAAGCGGTTCTGCACCGCACCCATGTCGGCGCGCGCGGTGTTGATGGCGGTCAGTGCACCGTCCATCGCCAGCATCGCGGCGTCGGCGCCTTCGGCCGTGGAGATGTCCAGCGAGGCGAAACCGGTCTGGGCCGTACCGGCGACGACCGTCGCGGTGCCGTCCGTCGCACCCGCGGTCACGCCGCTGACGTTGGTCAGGTTGGCCAGGGTCAGGGTCTCGTCCGTCGAGGTGATCGCACCGGTCGCGTCCATCGTCACGTTGGCCAGCGCGGTGTTGGCGGGCAGCGCCTTGGCGGCGTCGAACGCGGCGACGAGCGCGGCGGTGGCGGCAGCAGCGTCGGCCGCGCCGTCGGCGGTGGTGACCGTCACGCCGTTGATGTCGAGCGACACGCCGGTCGCGAACGCCGTGGCGGTCGCGGCGGCCGTGGTCTGCGTGTAGGTGGTGGTGCTGGCCGAGGTCCAGGTGCCGAGCGCGCTCGAACGCGCGTCGACGATGTTGGCGATGTCGATCGTCTCGCCCTGGTTGGCGCCGACCTGGAAGCTCTGGTTCTGGAACGAGCCGTCGAGCAGCTTGACGTTGTTGAAGTTGGTGGTGCCGGCGACGCGGTCGACTTCGGCCTTCAGCGCCTGGGCTTCGGCGTTCAGCGCGGCGCGGTCGGAGGCGGAGTTGGTGGCGTTGCGCGACTGCACGGCCAGCTCGCGGATGCGCTGCAGGTTGTTGCCGATCTCGGCCATCGCGCCTTCCGCCGTCTGCGACAGCGAGATGCCGTCGTTGGCGTTGCGGGCAGCCTGGTCCATGCCGCGGATCTGGGTGGTGAAGCGCTGCGAGATGGCGAGGCCGGCGGCGTCGTCCTTCGCGCTGTTGATGCGCATGCCGGACGACAGGCGCTGCAGGCTGGTGGCGAGGTCGGCGCCGGACGAGGTCAGGTTGCGCTGCGCATTGAGCGACATCACGTTGGTGTTGATGACAGACGACATCTGGGTATCTCCTGGAAGGTTGGGTCCGGCGGCGACGAGAAGGCTTAGCCGGCGTTCGCAGGGTGCTGACCGGGATTGGTCCTCGCCGCTGCTGTGATGGGTAACGGCGCCGGCCTGTCAAGCTTTAGGGCCGGGCGCGACCCAAACGAAAATCCGTTACATGCGGTCGAACAGCGACAGCCGCTGCACGCTGAGCATCGTCTTCTGCGCCGCTTCCAGCGCGGTGAGCTGCAGCGAGAGCCGGCTGGCGGCTTCCGCGAAATCGACGTCGCGCAGTTCCGACAGCGACTGCGTGAGGGTGAGGTCTCCGGCGCTGCGCGCGTCCAGCGCGGTGTCCAGCGCGGCCAGTCGCGAGCCGGTGCCCGAACGCAGCGCCAGCATGTGGCTCTGCGCGGTCGAGATGTCGCCGATCGCGGAACCGACCAGGTTGTCGCGTCGCGCGCGCTCGGCGGCATCGGCGACGGGCATCTCGAGTGCGGCGGCCAGGCCGTCGAGCGTGGCGAAGATGTCGCGCGTGGGCGCGGGTTCGACGGTGAACGTGTCGCCCGCCGCGGGCGCGCCGGTGAGCGTGAGCTGCATGCCCGCGGCGGAAATGGTGGCGCCATCGGTGTAGCTGCCGGTCGCGAGCTCGGTGCCGGACCCGTCGAGCACGCGCCAGGTCGTGGCGTCGGCGAACTCCACCCGCAGCGGCTCGCCGCCCCAGGCCGAGTGGTTGGCGATCGCGCTGGACTGCAGCACGCCGCTGCCGGTGTTGCCGGCCGCGGCGCTGCCGCGCACCAGGCCGTCGCCGGTGCGCACGCGCAGGAACACCTCGCTGCCCGGGTCGCCGTCGGCGACCCACTGGTCGGGCGCCACCTCGACCCGGTTGCGGCCGTCGTCGCCGGCATAGGAGACCGTGCCGGCGTTGTCGGCGAAGGGAATCACGCCGTCGCGCGAACCGCCGAACAGGCGTCGGCCGTTGCCGTCGTCGCGATTGGCGATCGCCAGCAGCTCGCTGCGCACCGCGCGCAGTTCGGCCGCGACCGACTTGCGGTCCTCCGCCGACATGCCGCCGCTGTTGGCCTGGATCGCGAGTTCGCGCGCGCGGTCGAGCTGGCTGCCGACGTCGGCCAGCGCCGATTCCTGCGAGCGCAGGCGGTGCTCGACCAGGGTGGCGTTGCGGTCCTGCTGCTGCAGCTGCGACAACGCGTGGTCCATGCGCTGCGCGCGGGCCATCGCGGCCGGGTCGTCGGCGGCGCGCTGCAGCTTGTTCTGGCTCACCAGCTCCTGCTGGGTGCGGGCCACGCGTGCCTGCTGCTGCAGCATGCCCTGCAGGCCCTGGGCGTACAGCGCGGCGGTGGAGATGCGCATGGTGCTCATCGAAACCCCTTAGCGGCGCACGGCCGACAGCAGTGTCTGGAACATCGAATCGGCGGTGCTGATGACCTGGGCAGCGGCCTGGTAGGCCTGCTGGAAGCGCATCAGGTCGGCCGCCTCCTCGTCCAGGTTCACGCCGCTTACCGACTCGCGTTCGGCCGTGACCTGGGCGTGGATCGCGGTCTGCGCCTCCAGGCCAAGGTTGGCGTGGCGGGCATCGGTGCCCACGCGCGCGGTGAACTGCGACAGTCCCGCGGTGATCGAGTGGCTGCCGCCGTCCAGGATCGCGCGCTGGTCGAATGCGCCCAGGGCCAGGGCGTTGCCGTTGTCGCTCGAACGCGGCGGCGTGCGCGCCAGGGTGAAGGCGTCGCCGGCCGACGGCGTGCCCTCGAGCGAGAGCGACCAGCCGCCGCCGGGGCCGGCGATCGGGCTGCCGGCGGTGTAGGGATAGGGGCCGGCGCCGTCGATGGTGTACTGGTTGGCGTCGATGAACTCGACCGTGGCGCCGGCGAATCCGGCGAAGGCCGCGGCATCGGTGACCTGCGCCGAGGCGGCGCGGGCGTTGCCCAGGTTGCCCGGATCGGCCGAGGCCTGCAGCGGCGAGGCCGCGGCGATCTGCGCGCCGTCGGTGAGCGCCACCCGCAGGCTGGCGGCCGCATCGGCGGTGGGGCGCAGCGCGTAGCGGTCGCCCGGCGCCGGGGTGCCGGCGATCTCGAACGCGACTCCGGCCACGCGGAACGGATCGGCCGCGGTGCCGCTGCCGGTCATCGGTACCGCCTCGCCGGTCTCGGCGCGGGTGGCGGTCCAGCTGCCGTCGAAGCGCAGCACCAGGTCCTGCGCCTTGAGCGCGGACGCATCGTCCACCCGCGCGGCGATCGTGGCGCTGCCGGTGTTGCCGGTGTGCGCGTCGACGCGTGGCGGCGAGAGCGCGAAGAAGTCCGCGCCGGGCGCGCCGGTGAAGTCCACGCCGGCGCGGTGGGCCTCGTTGAACCCGGTGGCGAACACGGTCGCCAGCCGGCCGAGTTCGGCGCGCGCGGGATCGAGCACGCGCTCGCGGAATTCGAACAGCCCGCCGAGCTCGCCCGAGACGCTGGCCGAGGGCAGGCGCACCTTGCCGCTGGGGCCGTCGAGCGCGAGCTGCTGGCGGTCGGGCCGCATCGGATCGGGCACGGTGCTCAGCTGCATCGCCTGCGCGCCCAGCACCAGCGGCTGGCCGCCGGCGGTGAACACGCTCATCGAACCGTCCGCCTGGACGACCGTCTCCGCACCGACCAGTCCGGCGAGGCGCTCGATGCGCAGCGCGCGGGCGTCGAGCAGGTCGGGCGCGACATTGCGGCCACCATCGAGGATCGCGCGGTTCAGGCCGGCGATCTCGGTCGCCAGCTGGTTGGCGTCGGAGACCACGGCCTGCAGGCGCTGGCCGGTCTCCTGCTCGAGCGAGGACAGTTGCCCGTCGAGCGAACGCCAGCGTCCGGCGAGCTGTTCGCCCGCGGCCAGCAACTGGCTGCGGGCGGTGGCCGAGCCGGGTTCGGCGGTGAGCGCGTCGGCGGCGGTGAAGAAGGCCGACCACTGCGACGCCAGCCCGGTGGCCGGATCCGACACCAGCGCATCGACCCGGCCGGCCATCGCCGACAGCTGGCCGAGGCGGCCGAGTTCGCCGCTGCTGTCGACCTGGCGCGCGAACACCAGGCCGTCGGCCAGGCGCTGCAGGCTGGCCACGTCCACGCCCTGGCCGATGTAGCTGTTGCCCTGGGCCTGGCCGGCGCGCGCGGCGAGGTCGACGCGCTGGCGGCTGTAGCCGGGGGTCGAGGCGTTGGCCACGTTGTGGCTGATCGTACCGAGCGCGCGCTGGAAGGCGAGCAGCGCGGAAGTCCCGGTGCCGAGCATGCCGGTCATGGCTTATCCCCTCGTGCCCGGGACGGTCGCCCGGGCGATGGTGGCGGCGCCCGCGGCGTCGATGGGTGCAGCGGGCGCGGCGCTGGCGTACTGCACGGCCGCGTCGGTGCGCGCCGGCATCGAGGCCAGCGCGCGGTTGAGCGTGGCGCCGTTGGCGATCGCGGTGATCTTCGCCGCGTACGACGGGTCGGTGGCGTAGCCGGCCTTCTGCAGCGCGCTGGCGAAGCGGTGCACGTCGTCGCCGGTGCCGCGCGCGGCGGCGTAGCGGTCCTTGCCGATCAGGCGGGTGTAGTCGGCGAAGCTTTCGGCGACCGAACCGTAGGCGCGGAAGTCCGCGCGCTCGTCGACCCGGCGCCCGTTGACGAATTCGTGGGTGCCGGCGTTCATGCGGTCGCCCTTCCAGCCGCCGGTGGCCTTGATCCCGAACAGGTTCAGCGACGAGCTGCCCTCGCGGCCGGCGAAGCGCCGGCCCCAGCCGGTCTCCAGTGCCGCCTGCGCCACCAGCGCCTTGGCCGGCACGCCGAGTTCGGCCGCGGCCCGCTGTGCCTGCGGCCAGATCGACTGCACGAAGGCCTCGGGCGAACTCGCGTCGAGCGGGGTGTCGGCGGCAAAGGCCGGTGTCGACAGGTCGAAGCCGGGATCGGACAGCGCCGGGCGCGGCGGCGCGTGCGCCTGCAGGTCCAGGCCCGGCATCGACACGCCGCTGCGCGTGGGCGCCAGCGGCAGCATGCCGGACGGTCCCGCAGGTGAAAGCGGCAGCATGCCGGGCGGCTGCCCGTGCGTGCGCAGCGGGATCGCCGCGGGCGCGGCCGCCGCGGGCGCGGTCGGGTCGGCGCCGCCGGCGCTGCGTTCGAGCTGGCGCATGATCATCGGCGCCAGCCCCAGGCCGCGGCCCTTCGACAGTTCGCGCGAGAGCTGCTGGTCGTACATGTCGCGATAGCGGGTATCGCCGCCCAGGCCGCCGTCGGGCGAGGCGCTGCGCATGGACTTGAGCAGCATGTGCGCGAACTGGGTTTCCAGCTCGCGCGCGGCCTTCTCGATATCCGCGCGCGGCGTGGCCTGCGTGGGCGAGAGTTCGATCGCGGTGGCGGCGGGCAGGCGCATCAGCAGGCAGCCACGCGGGAATGCGCAACGCCCCGGTGCGCCTGCGACGCGGCGGGCGTGCCCGGAGCGTGGGCGAAGGCGGTGGCGATGGCGGCGGTCCAGTGCATGTGGGCCAGGATGCAAGCCGCATGCCGGGACGCGGCGGGAACCACGACGCGAACCGGCGCGGGGCCGGTTCGCGTGGTCGTCCGCGCGCCGCCCGCGGTCATATGACCTCGAGCTCGGCGCGCAGCGCGCCGGCGCGCTTGAGCGCCTCGAGAATGGCGACGATGTCGCCCGGGGCCGCGCCCACGGCGTTCACCGCGCGCACGATCGACTCCAGCGACGAGCCGCCCTCGAACAGGAACATGCGTCCGCCGTCCTGGGTGACTTCCAGCGAGGACTGCGGCGCGACCACGGTGCCGCCGCGGCCGAACGCGCCCGGCTGGCTGATCTGCACGCCCTCGGTCACCGACACCGTCAGCGAACCGTGCGAGACCGCGGCCGGCAGCACCGAGACCTGGCCGCCCATCACCACCGTGCCGGTGCGGGCGTTGACGATCACCTTGGCCGCGGCCGCGCCGGGCGTGACGTCGAGCGCCTCCAGCTGCGCCAGGAAACCGATGCGGTCGCCGGGCGGCGGCGTGACCTCGATGGTGACGCCGTCCAGCGCACGCGCGCGGCCCGGGCCGAAGGCGGAGTCGATGGCCGTGACGATGCGCGCGGCGGTGGTGAAGTCGGACTCGCGCAGGTTCAGCGTCACCGGCAGCGCGGATCCGCCGCCATGGGTCGCACCGCCGGGCGCCGCGCGCTCGACGATGGCGCCGTTGGGAATGCTGCCGCCGTTGGGCGCATTGGTGGAGATGCGCGAGCCGTCGCGCCCGGAGGCGCCGAAGCCGCTGACCACCAGGGTGCCCTGCGCGATCGCGTAGACCTGGCCGTCGGCGCCCTTGAGCGGCGCCATCAGCAGGCTGCCGCCGCGCAGCGAACCGGCGTTGCCGATCGAGGACACGGTGATGTCGATGGTCTGCCCGGGCTTGGCGAAGGCGGGCAGTTCGGCATGGATCGCCACCGCGGCCACGTTCTTCAGCTGCGGGTTCACGCCCGGCGGCAGGGTCACGCCGAGCTGGTCGAGCATGGTCTTCAGGCTCTGCACGGTGAACTGGGTCTGGCTGGTGCGGTCGCCGCTGCCGTCCAGGCCCACCACCAGCCCGTAACCCACCAGCGGATTGCCGCGCACGCCGGCCACCTGGGCCAGGTCCTTGATCCGCTCGGCCTGCGCCGGCATCGCGAACGCGAGCGACGCGACCAGAACCACCGCGACCGTCGCCCGGACAAGGCCCGTGGCCCGGATCAGGCCAAAGGCCGCATCCGGGGTCTTCACCTGCCCCAACCACGCTTTCATCGAATCCAACCGGAACATGGCGTGGCCCTCAGTACGGGAATGCAGCGGAATTGAAGAACCGGGCCAGCCAGCCCATCGCGTTCGAGCGTGCCAGCGTGCCCCGGCCTCCGTAGAGGATCTGGGCTTCGCCGACGCGGTCGGACGTGACGCGGTTGTCGGGACCGATATCGGCGGTGCGCACCAGGCCTTGAATCTGGACCAGCTCGTCGCCCTGGTTCAGGCGCATCTGCTTCTGCCCGGCCACCCGCAGGTTGCCGTTGCCCAGGTCCTCGACCACGCTGACGGTGATGTCGCCCACCAGCTGGTTGCTCTGGGCGCTGTCGCCGGCGCCGGCGAAGTCGCGCGAGCCTTCGATCTCGGCCTGCAGCAGCGGCCGGCCGTTGTAGGTCACGCTCTGGCCGAACAGCGTCGGCGCGGCCATGCCGACCCCGCTGTCCTTGGTGACGGAGGTGCGGGCGTTGGTCTTGGCGCGGGTGTTTTCCACCAGCACGATGGTCAGCAGGTCGCCGACGCCGCGCGCCTTGCTGTCCTGGAACAGGCGCAGGCCGCGCTGGCTGCCACCGGCACTGGCGCCGGCGCTGGCGTAGATCGAGCCGCCGCCGTCGCCGCTGGCCGCAACCGCCATCGGCGCGGCCGCGGGGTAACCCGCGTAGCCCGTCGCAGCATGCGCGGGCACCGCGTAACCGGGCGCGCCGGCGGGCGGCGCGAACGGACGCGCATCGCCCACCACGGTGGCGCAGCCGGTCAGCGCGAGCGCGAGGCCAATGGACAGGAACGCTTTCATCGGCGTGCTCACAGTTTGTTGTTGAGGTAGGCGAGCATCGAATCGATGGTCGTGATCGCCTTGGCGTTGGTCTCGTACGCGCGCTGGGTCTCGATCATCGACACCAGTTCCTGGACGACGTTGACGTTCGAGCCTTCCAGCGAACCCTGCACCAGCAGGCCCATGCCGTTCTCGCCGGGCGCGCCGCTCTGCGCCGGCCCGCTGGCGCCGGTCTCGATGTAGAGGTTCTCGCCCTTGGCCTGGAGGCCGGCGGGATTGACGAAGTCGGCGATGGTCAGCGCGCCGACCTGCACCCCCTCGGCCTGGCCGGCGAGCTGCACGCTCACGGTGCCGTCGGCGCCGATGGTCACCGCCTGCGCGCCTTCGGGCAGCTGCAGGCCGGGCTGCACCGGGAAGCCGGAGTTGTTGACCAGCTCACCCTGGGCATTGATCTGGAAGCTGCCGTCGCGGGTGTAGGCGGTGCTGCCGTCGGGCATCAGCACCTCGAAGAAGCCGCGGCCGTTGATCGCCACGTCGAGCGCGCCGCCGGTCTGGCCGAGGCTGCCCTGGGCGAACTCCTTCGAGGTCGCGGCCACGCGCACGCCGGTGCCCACCGACAGCCCTGTGGGCAGGGTGGTCTGTTCCGAGGTCGCACCGCCCGGCTGGCGGGTGGTCTGGTACAGCAGGTCCTCGAAGCTGGCGCGGTCGCGCTTGAAGCCGGTGGTGTTGGTATTGGCGAGGTTGTTGGAAATGACCGCCATGCGCGTCTGCTGCGCGTCGAGGCCGGTCTTGGCGATCCATAGAGCCTGGGTCATGGCGGGTTACTCCGGTGGACGCGCGTCAGCGCGAGGACAGCAGGGTGTTGGCCGCACGGGCGGTCTCGTCTCCGCTGTGCAAGACGCGTACCTGCATCTCGAACTGGCGCGCGAGTTCGATCATCGACACCAGGCTTCCGGCCGCATCGACGTTGCTGCCCTCGCGCACGCCGGCGGTGAGCACGTTGCCGGCGGCGGGTGCGGGCGGCTGGGCGCCCGGTGCGGGGCGCATCAGGCCGTCGTCGCCGCGGACCATGTCCCGGGTCGCGGCCGCGACCACCTGCAGGCGGCCGGATTCGGCCATGGTCGCCATCGGCTGCCCCTGCGGCACCACCGACACGGTGCCGTCGCCACCGATCTCGATCGCGTCGCTCGGCGGAATCGCCATCGGCGCGCCGCCGGCGTCGAGCACCTGCAGCCCGCTGGCGGTGGTCAGCAGGCCGTTCTGGTTGAGTTTCAGGTCGCCGGCGCGGGTGTAGGCGACGCCGCCGTTGCGGTCCTGCACCGCCAGCCAGTGGCCGGCCTGGAGCGCGACGTCGAGCGGATTGCCGGTGGTGGTGAGCGAGCCCGGGGCATCGCTCACCCCGAGCGTGCGCTGCACGGTCGCCACCCGGGAAGCGAATCCGGGGCCTTCGACCGGAGCGGCGACGGTGCCGCTGAGCGTGGCCTGGAAGCCGGTGGTGTCGACGTTGGCGAGGTTGTGCGCGACCGCGGCCTGGCCGCGCAGGGTGGCGCTGGCGCCGGTCATCGCGATGTAGAGGGACTTGTCCATGCGGGCCTCGGTGCGGCGGTCGGTCGGGCGCGTGGCGCCCGTGTCCGGTGTCGCTGCAACATCCGTGCCGCGGCGACGCCGCCAGCCTCGGACGCCGCCGGCCGGAACCGGCGGCGCGGGCCGGATCAGCGGATGTTGATGACCGTCTGGGTCAGCTGGTCCTGGGCCTGGATCATCTGCGCGTTGGCCTGGAAGTTGCGCTGCGCCGTGATCATGTTCACCAGCTGCTCGGTCAGGTTCACGTTCGATGCTTCCAGCGCGCCGCCCTGGATCTGGCCGAACTCGGCGGTACCGGCGGCGCCGCGCAGGGCCTGGCCGGAGCCGAAGGTCTCGGCCCAGGCGTTGTCGCCGATCGGCTGCAGACCCTGCGGGTTGGCGAAGTTGGTCAGCGCGACCTGGCCCAGCGGATTCGACTCGCCGTTGCTGTAGCGCGCGCTCACCACGCCTTCCTCGGAGATCTCGATCGCGCTCAGGCGGCCGGTGGCGTGGCCGTCCTGCACCAGCGCGGACACGCCGAAGCGGTCGCCGTACTGGGTGGAGCCGTCGAATTCCAGGGTGATGTCCATCGCCGCCGCGCCACCGGGCGGCGTGAACGCGGGCAGCGCGATCTCGCCGTTGGCCGGCACCAGCAGTTCGCCGGTCGCGGAGTACTGCAGGGTCTGCGGACCGCCGACATCGACGCCGTCGATCTGGGTGTGCACGGTCCACTCGTTCGGATTGGCGGTGCGCACGAAGTACATCGACTGGGAATGCGAGGCGCCCAGCGAGTCGTACACCGTCACCGAGGTGGTGTGGTTGTAGCTTTCCGGATCGTTCGGGTCGAACGGGGTCGCCGCCGGCGCGGTGGCGTTGCCGGGCAGGTTGAGCCCGACGTCGACCTGCCCGGTGGCGCGCGGCGGGGCGTCGCCGGTGGCCAGGCGCAGGTCGGACATGCGGCCGGTGTCGAAGCCCTGGCCGCTGGCGTTGGGCAGGAACACCTGCAGCCGCTGGCCGGTGGGATTGACCACGTAGCCCTCGCGGTCGGCGCCGAAGTTGCCGGCGCGGGTGTACGACAGGCCACCGCCGCCGGACAGGGTGAAGAAGCCCTCGCCGCTCAGCGCCATGTCCAGCGACTTGCCGGTGTAGTCGACATTGCCCTGGGCGAACTGCTGCGCCACGCGCTGCAGCCGGGTGCCGGCGCCGATGGCGTTGTTCGACAGGCCGTAGCCGGACACCGCGAACACGTCGCCGAACTCGCCGCGCGACTGCTTGAAGCCGGCGCTGTTGGCGTTGGCGATATTGTTGGAGGTGATGTTGAGGTCGGCCGAAGCCGCGTTCATGCCGCTCAGCGAGATGAGGAAACTCATGGTGTGCTCCTGGGAAGGTCCGGCGCGCGCGGACGGGCGGGCCGGGGTCAGCCGATGCGATGGATCGCGGAGAGCGGCACTGCGCCCAGGCCCGCGAGGTTGAGGGACAGGCCGGTGGGTTCAATCGAGACGCTGTCCACGCGCGCGCTGGCGCGCACGTCGAGCAGGTCGGCGTCTGCCGCGGCGGGATCGCTGCCGCCGGTGACGGCGCGGAAGCTGTAGGTGCCGGCGGCGAGCACATTGCCAGCCTCGTCGCGCCCGTCCCATTCGAAGGGCGTAGCGCCGGCGGCGCCGGCTTCGACGGTCATGCGGCGCACGCGGGTGCCGTTGGCGTCGACCACGTCGAGCGTCACCGGGCCCGCGGAGCGGGCCGAAATCTCGCCGCGCAAGCCGGCGCCGGCGGCCAGGTCGACGGACTCGATGCCGACCAGTGCCTCACGGCCTACCAGCGAGGCCGCGCGCAGGGTCTGGTCGGATTCCATGACGCTGGCCATCGCCGCCATCGCGCCCTGCATCCCCTCGATGCCCTGGACGGTGGAGAACTGCGCCAGCTGGCCGAGGAACTGGTTGTTGTCGAGCGGCTTGAGCGGATCCTGATTCTTGAGCTGTTCGGTCATCAGGTGCAGGAAGTCGGCCTGGCCCAGCGCGGTGCTGCGCGGCGCCTGCTGCTGGCCGAGGCCGAGCGAGGCGTAGTCGGTGCCGTTGGCGATCGTGGTCATCGGGTGTCCTCGTGGCGGGCGCGCGCTCAGCGGCCCATGTTCAGGGTGGCCATGGCGAGTTCCTTGGCGCTGTTGAAGACCTCGACGTTGGCCTGGTAGCTGCGCGAGGCGGAGATCAGATCCACCATCTGCGCCACAGGATCGATGTCGGGCGCGTACACGTAGCCCTCGGCGTCGGCCAGCGGGTGGCCGGGCTCGAAGCGCTTGAGCGGCTGCGCCGTGCTGTCGTTGACCGCGTCCACGCGCACCCCGGCCAGCGCCGGGTTGCCGTCGATCGGGGTGGCCGAGAACACCGGCTGCTTGGCGCGGAACACCTCGTCGGGGTTGCCGCTCACCGAGTTGGCGTTGGCCAGGTTGGAGGCGATGGTGCTCAGGCGCACGGACTGCGCGTTCATCGCCGAACCGGCGACGTCGAAGATCGGGAGGTTGCTCATGGGCGGGCTCCGTTCACGGCGTTCACTGGCCGGTGATCGCGGTCAGCATGCCGCGCACCTTGGATTCGACGAACGACATCGAGGCCCGGTATTCCAGCGTGGCCTGGGCGTAGACCGCGTTCTCGCGGTCGCCGTCGACGGTGTTGCCGTCGAGGCTGGGCTGGGTCGACACGCGTGCGTAGCGCGCGCCCTCGGCGGCCCCGGTGATGGCGTCGCCCGCGGCTGCGGACGCCGGGTGCAGCGCCGCGGACAGGGCGCTGTTGAAGTCCAGGTCCACGGCCTTGTAGCCGGGCGTGTCTGCGTTGGCGATGTTGGCGCTGAGCAGCTGCAGGCGCTGCTCGCGCAGGGCGAGCGCGGTGCCGTGGATGCCAAGGAAATCGGACATGGGCCCTCCGTGGGGCGGGATACGCCCGGGAAGGCAGGCAAGCGGCGTGCCAGCGCGGCGCGGTGGCGGCTACCCGACGCGCGTGCCGACTCCGCCATGTCCGCGCCGGGACGCGGGCGCGCAGCCCGGCGGACCTCGGCCGGCATTGGCCGCGGCACGGCCGGCAGTCGGGCGCCCGAGCCGATGTCCTCAGGGTCTTCCGCGCGTGCGTGGATGGCCGCGACCCGCCGGCCAGGGCCCCGCAGGCGATTGATCCGGCAGGGTTTCGTGCCCGATCCGCGAACGTGACGCCGGCGCCGCGCGCCGCCTTACGCCAGGGCGCTGACGCGTGCGGACACCCGCTGCGCTAGCTCGTTCTCGGAGTACTTGGGCACGAAGTCGTCCGCGCCCACGCGTTCGACCATGGCCTGGTTGAACACGCCAGACAGCGAGGTGTGCAGCAGCACGAACAGGCCGCGCAGGGCCGGGTCGCGACGGATTTCCGTCGTCAGGGTGTAACCGTCCATCGCCGGCATCTCGATGTCGGAAATGACCATCGCGTAGCGGCTGGTGGGTGGTTCGCCGTTGCGCACCAGCGCCTGCAGGTGGTCCAGCGCCTGGCGGCCATCCGACAGCAGCACCGCTTCCAGCCCGAGCTGCTCGAGCACGGTGCGGATCTGGTTGCGGGCCACGCGCGAGTCGTCGACCACCAGCACTTCGCGCGGGCCGCCGCTTGCGGGCAGTGGGACGATGGCGCCCAGGTCGCTGCCGCGCGGGGCCGATTCGGCCAGCACGCTCTCCACGTCGATCAGCTGGATCAGTTCGCCCTGGTGGCGGGCCACGCCGGTGAGGTAGTGGCTGTCGCCGCCCAGGTCGGGCGGCGGCTGGATGTGTTCGACCGCGATGTTGACGATCCGGTCCACCCCGGCCACCAGGAAGCCCTGTACCGAGCGGTTGAACTCGGTGACCACCAGGTAGTGCGGCTCGCCGGCGTCTTCGCCGTCGTGCCCGATCGCGCGCGCCAGGTCCAGCACGGGCACGCTGCGCCCGCGCACGTCGGCCGCGCCGGCGAACGCATGGGGCAGCTGCGGCAGGGTGAACAGCGGCGGCCGCTGCAGCACTTCCTTGACCTTGAACACATTGACGCCAAAAAGCTGACGGCTGCCCAGCCGAAACAGCAGCAGCGCCAGCCGGTTGTGGCCGGCCAGGCGGGTGCGCTGGTCGATGCGGTCAAGCAGGTCCTGGCTCATGGAGCAGGGTGTCGGCCGCGATCGGCGGATCTTGAGGGTGCCGTACTCGCTGCTTCCTTCGCTTGAGACGGTCCAAGACGCTCCTCTCATTCGCGAACCGCGGTTCCGGGCTCCGGATGGACGCCGCGCCCCGCTGGCCGGGTGCCGCTTTTCCCTCGGTCAGGGCTCCTGCCCTGACTCGGGCGCGCGCCATCCATGGCGCGCTTGGCGCGGCACCCGGCCAGCGGTGCGCGCCTAGTCGGCAGTCGCCGCCGTCGCTTGCGGCGACTTGCCCCGGTACAGAGTCGGCACATCGGGACCTGTGCTGGCCTCTCTCTCGCGAGAGGGAGCCGGAAGACCGAAAGCGACCCGACAGTTGGCTGGGTCCTCGCGCCAAAACGCCAGCGGAAAAGTGTGGGCCGGCGCCTCGACGCTGATGCTGCTCGTGCGTTCTCAGAGGGAAGGCTGTGACTACTTACTGACAGAGCCACGGATGTTGATGGCGCGGAGCGCTGTCGAGCACTGCTTTCCAACGACCCGATCCTGAGGCCTCGATAGCCGTGTCCTTCCGGCCGGGGTCGCGGCGAGCGCGCCATGGATGGCGCGCGCCCGAGTCGGGACAGGATGTCCCGACCGAGGGAAGAGCGACCCCCGGGCGGGAGGGCACGGCGTCCTGCCGAAGCACGCGTCTGGTTTCGGGCGCTCATCGCGGCACGGCATTTGCAGCTTCGCCGACGAAGGCCGATCCACAGGAGTGACCCATGCCCACCGGAGGTTTCCGCACCTCGATCCACGCCAGGCGCGCCGCGGCCTGGATCGCGATCGTGTTGGCGTTGGCCCTGGTGGCTGCGGTCAGGCCGGCGTGGGCGCAGGACCTGCAGCCGCTGGAGTCGATTTCCGAAGCGGCGATCAATGCCCTGGGGGCCGGCGATGCGCAATCGGCCGAGGCGGTGCTGGCGCATTCGTTGCGGCTGCGGCGCTGCCAGCAGCCGCTGCAGGCCGTGGCCACGGGCCCCACCACCGCCCAGGTGCGCTGCGAGGACCAGCCCGGCTGGCGGCTGTACGTGCCGGTGCGGGTACGCCGCGAGGCCGAGGTGGTGGTGCTGCGCAGCCCGGCGGCCGCCGGCGTGCCGATCACCGCCGACCAGCTGGTGGTGCAGCGGCGCGACATCGGCGCCGAGGGCGGCGTCACCTTCGAGGATCCGGCGGCACTGGTGGGCCGCGTGCCCAGCCGCGCGATGGGGCCGGGCATGGTGCCGACCGAGGACGATCTCTCGCTCGGTGCCCCACTGCGCCGCGGCGACCCGGTGGTGCTGGTCTCGCGCACCGGCGGGGTCGAGGTGCGGATGCCTGGCCGCGCCCTGGGCCCGGCCCAGGCCGGCGGCCGCATCGGGGTCGAGAACGTGTCCTCGCGCCGGGTCCTGCGCGGGCGGCTGGTGGCCGAGGGCATCGTCGAGCTGCTGCCATGAGCCTGGACGCGCCAATGTGCGACGGGGTTCAAGTTCCTCCGGGGGGTGCCGTTACAGTGCTCGAACAGGCACCCCCAGGAGCACGCCATGACCCACAAGATCGACGGCACCGGCCCGATCACGCGACCCCCCGAGACGGCCAGCCGGCCGCTTCCCGTGGCGCGCGCGGGCGCCGAACGCAGCGCCCCGGTGGGCGCCGCGGAGAGCATCCGCCTCA
This sequence comes from Luteimonas kalidii, assembly GCF_029887935.1. Taxonomy (GTDB): domain Bacteria; phylum Pseudomonadota; class Gammaproteobacteria; order Xanthomonadales; family Xanthomonadaceae; genus Luteimonas; species Luteimonas kalidii. The sequence continues at coordinate 58,642 of NZ_JARXRO010000020.1, forward strand.
CCGGAGAGGCCGAAGGCCTGCAGGCGCTGGAGCGCGAGCTCGGCACCGGCCCGGCCGGGATCGACCTGGCCCGCGTCAACGCACTGCGCGCGGCGATCGCCGACGGCAGCTATCGCGTCGACGCCCAGGCCGTGGCCTCGCGCATGCTGGAACTCGAGCGCCAGCTGGGGAGCTGACATGAACGCGGCGCTGGCCATCGAGCATCCGCTCGAGGCGCTCGAGCGCGCGCTCGACGCCGAACGCCGGGCGCTGCTGGACAACGACGTCGACGCGCTGCTCGCGTCGACCGCCGACAAGCTCGCCGCGCTGCGTCGGGCCGAGTCCGCGCAGCCGGGCGTGATCGCCGCCGAACGCCTCGAGGCGCTGCGGCTGCAGAACCAGGCCAACGGCGTGCTGCTCTCGCGCCGACGGCGTGAGGTCGGCTGGGCCCTGCGCCATCTCGGCCGGATCGAATCCACCGGCGTGTACGATTCGCGTGGACAGCCGGGCGCCCGACCCCAGGCCCGCTGTCTGGGAGTGGGATGAGCAATCACGGCGACGACAGCCACGACACACACGCCACCGCCGTCCGCGATGGCGACATCGGGTGGGCGTTCCGCACCACCGAGAACGCGGTGATCCTGCTCGACGGCGCCCGCCGTCCGCTGCAGGTCAATCCGGCCGCGCAGGCGCTGGCCGGCCGTGCGCTGCCCGGCCAGGAGGCGGCCGACCTGCTCGCGCTGCTGCCGAGGGAGGCCTGGCAGCAGGCGCGCGCCGCCGGGCGCTGGGCGGGCGAGGTCGCCCTGCCCTCCGACATGGTGCTCGAGATCGTCGTGCGCGACGGCCACGGCACCGGCGACGGCGTCGACCAGATCCTGGTGATCCTCGAAGACGTGAGCCAGCGCACGGCGCGCCAGGCCGAACTGCAGCAGCGGCACGACGAGCTGCAGGCCGCGCACCGGCGCCTGGCCGGTGCCCAGGAACAGCTGCTGCAGTCGGAGAAGATGGCCTCGATCGGCCTGCTCGCCGCCGGCGTCGCGCACGAGATCAACAACCCGATCGGCTACGTGCACTCCAACCTGGGCACGCTGCACGAATACATCGGCGCCCTGTTCGCGCTGATCGAGCACCAGGACGCCGCGCTGCAGACGGCCGACCCCTCCGCGCGCGAGGGCATCCGCGCCCAGCGCGAGCGCCTGGACATCGACTTCATCCTCGGCGACCTGCCCAAGCTGATGGCCGAGTCGCGCGAGGGGATCGAGCGCGTGACCAAGATCGTGCAGGACCTCAAGGAGTTCTCCTACGTCGGCCGCGGCGACGCCATGCGTCCGTCCGACCTGCACAAGGGCCTGGAATCCACCCTCAACATCGTCTGGAACGACCTCAAGTACAAGGTCCGGGTGGAGAAGCATTACGGCCAGCTGCCGCTGGTGGAATGCCACATGTCGGAGATCAACCAGGTGCTGGTGAACCTGCTGATCAACGCTGGCCAGGCGATCGACAACCGCGGCACGATCACGCTCGCCACCGGTGCCGAGGACGGCGAGGCGTGGATCAGCATCGCCGACAGCGGCTGCGGCATCGCGCCCGACGTGCTGCCGCGCATCTTCGACCCGTTCTACACCAGCAAGCCGATCGGCCGCGGCACCGGGCTGGGGCTGGCGATCGCCTACAGCATCGTGTCCAAGCACCACGGCCGGATCGAAGTGTCCAGCGAACCCGGCGTGGGCAGCACGTTCCGGATCGTGCTGCCGGTGGCCCAGCCGGCCGCCGATGCCGCGCAGGCTCAGAAGTCGGAGTAGTCGTCGCCGCGCAGCCGCTCGTGCGAGCGGAACGCGGCCTCGATGTGGCCGCGCAGTTCGTCGTCGTTCCAGGGCTTGGTCAGGAACCGGTAGATCGAGCCGCGGTTGATCGCCTCGGTGATCGTGGCCAGGTCGGTGTAGCCCGACAGCACCATGCGCACCGTGTCCGGGTACAGGTCGCGCACCTTGGCCAGGAACTCGGTGCCGCTCATGTCGGGCATGCGCTGGTCGGAGACGATCACCTGCACCGTGTTGCTGCCCAGCAGGTCGAAGGCCTCGCGCACGCTGCTGGCGGTGAGCACCTTGTAGCCGTCGCGGCGGAACAGGCGCACCAGCGAGCGCAGCACGTTCTCCTCGTCGTCGAGCAGCAGCAGGGTGCGTTCGGGACGGGTGGCGGCGAACGCCGACGGCAGCAGGAACCGGCGCTGCACCAGCGGGTCGAGCAGGTCGGCCGGAAGCGGCGGGCTGAACAGGTGGCCGAGGAAGAAATCGCAGTGGTTGCGGCGCAGGAAGCCGAGCTCGGCCTCCGCCTCCACGCCCTTGGCGGTGAGCTTCATGTTCAGCCGATGGCCCATCGCGATGATGCCGCGCACGATCGCGGCGCTGCGCGGGTCGCTGGCGACGTTGCGGATGAAGCCGCGCCCGATCTGCAGCCGGTCCAGCGGGTACTGCCCGAGCGCGGCGAAGCTCAGCCCGCCCTTGCCGAAGTCCTGCACCGTCAGGGTGGCGCCGAGTGCGCGCAACCCGGTCAGGGTCTCGTGGATGCGGTGCGCGTCGAGCGCCAGCGCACTCTCGGGCAGTTCGAACTCGAACGCGTCCGCGCGCAGCTGGTGCTCGTGCAGGCGTTCGCCGATGGCGTCCAGGCAGTCGGGTCGCGCCAGCAGCACGCTGTCGATGTGCACCGAGAGCATCAGGTAGTCGAGCCCGCGCTCGCGCCAGGCCACCAGCTGCCGCATCGCCGCGTCGATCACCCACAGCCCCAGCCGGCTCGACAGGCCCGCGCGCTCGACCCGGGCCAGGAAGCGGTTGGGGCGCAGCAGGCCATGGGCGGGCGAATCCCAGCGCAGCAGGGCGCTGACCCCGACGATGCTGCCGTCCTGGGCCGCCACCTGGGGCTGGAAGTACAGCCGCATCTCGTCGCGGTCGAGCGCCTCGACGAAACGGTCGGCGAAGCCCGCCTCGGACGCGGACTTGGGCGGCCCGCCGGAATACAGGCCGACGTTGTTGTGCCCGGCGCGCTTGCTCTCGCGCAGCGCGCGCTCGGCGCTGGCCAGCAGCGCGGCGGCGTCGGCGCCGTGTTCGGGGAAGACCGCGATCCCGATCGAGACCGTCACCGGCAGCGTGTAGGGCGGGATCGAGAGCGGATCCTCGAGCGCGTCGCGGAACTGCTCGGCCAGCGCCTCGCCGCTGGGCTCGCCATCGCGGTAGGCGACGCAGGCGATGAACTCGTCGCTCGACAGGCGCCACAGCGACGCGTCCTCGGGCATCGTGGCGCGCAGCCGCTGCGCGACCGCGGCCAGCACCTGGTCGCCGACCTCCTCGCCCATGTTCACGTTGACCAGCTGCAGCATGTCGATGTCGACATGCAGCAGCGCCACGCTGCGCCGGCTGGCGCGCGCGGCGGCCAGCGTCGCGGTGAGGCTCGGCCCGCCCGCGCCTAGCCGGTACACCGAGGTCACCGGGTCGACCGGGACGCCGCTGGGTTCCTGATAGCCGAGAGTCATAGGGCGGAAGGGTAGCCGGTCGCTGCGCCGGGTTGATGGCGGGCGCTTGACCGGCCCGGGCGGTGGCCTGCGGGGACCGCAGCCGATGGTCGCGCTGGAGGCGGACCCGGCGCACGCGCGACACGCTGTGCCGCGACGGTGCCCTATATTGGTGCAATGTCGCCTGCGTCCGTCTTCGATCCCGCGCTCGATGCCCTGGTTACGCCCGTGCTGCGGGCCGACCGGCATGGCCGGGTGACGGCCTGCAACCAGGCTTTCGCACGCTGGCTCGGGGTCAGCCAGAAGCGGCTGCCGGACCAGCCGCTGGTGGCGCTGGAGGCCGAGGGCGACGGCCTGCGACGCGCATTGCAGGCACTGGACGACGCCGACGGATCGCGCCGCCTGCGCCGGGTGGCGCTGGCCTTCCTCGGCGGCGAGCCGCGCTTCGCCGATGTCTGGCTGACCCGCGAGGCCGACGGCGGCACCCTGCTCGAGGCGCACCCGGTCGACGAATTCCCCGGCGAGGATCCCACCCGCGCGCTGCCGCTGGCGCTGTCGGCCGCGCTCAAAGGCCTGGCGCACGAGCTGCGCAATCCGCTGGCCGGGCTCAAGGGCGCGGCACAGCTGCTGGGCCGGCGCGCCACCGACGCCGATTCGCGCGAACTGGTCGACCTGATCTCGCGCGAAGTGCAGCGCCTGACCCAGCTGGTCGAGCAGCTGATGTCGCCGGCGCCGCCGCGCCCGCACCAGCCGCTCAACATCCACGGCGCGCTGGAGCAGGTGGTGCGCCTGGCCGAGCAGGAGGCCGGCTGGGCGGTGCGCCTGGTGCGCGACTACGACCCCAGCCTGCCGCCGCTGCGCGGCGATCCCGACCGTCTCACCCAGGCGGTGTGGAACCTGGTGCGCAACGCCATCCAGGCCGGCGCGGCCAACGTCAGCCTGCGCACCCGCGCCGAGTTCGGCGTGCGCATCGGCGAGCAGGTGCACGCGCTGGCGCTGCGCATGGAGATCGTGGACGACGGCCGCGGCGTGCCCGAGGCGCTGGCCGAACAGATCTTCCTGCCGCTGGTGTCCGGACGCGCCGACGGCAGCGGCCTGGGGCTGGCGATGGCGCAGCAGGTGGCGCGCGAGCACGGCGGCTCGCTCGGCTACCGCTCGCGCCCCGGGCATACCGTGTTCACCCTGCTGCTGCCGCTGCCCGATGGCGACGGCGACGATCCACTCCCCGCCACCGACCGGGTGGCCCAGCCATGAGGCCGCGCGATGTCGAATGAAGGTGCCAGCGTGTGGGTGGTCGACGACGACCGCTCGGTGCGCTTCGTGCTGGCCACCGCGCTCAGCGACGCCGGCTACGACGTGTCCGGGTTCGACTCGGCCGACGCGGCCCTGTCCGCGCTCGGGTCGCGGCCGGTGCCGCAGCTGCTGTTCACCGACGTGCGCATGCCCGGCGACGACGGCCTGGTGCTGCTGGAGAAGATCAAGCAGGCGCATCCGCAACTGCCGGTGGTGGTGATGTCGGCCTACACGGACGTGGCCAGCACGGCGGGCGCGTTTCGCGGCGGCGCGCACGAGTTCCTGTCCAAGCCCTTCGACCTCGACGAGGCGGTGGAACTGGCCGCCCGGGTGCTCGGCGAGCGCGCGGAAGCGGCCGCCGACCTGCCGCCGGAGGTCGAGCCGGCGGGCGACGTGCTGGTGGGCGACTCACCGGCGATGCGGCAGCTGTTCCGCGCCATCGGGCGCCTGGCGCAGGCGCCGCTGACGGTGCTGATCACCGGCGAGACCGGCACCGGCAAGGAACTGGTGGCGCGCGCGCTGCATCGCGAGTCGCCGCGATCGCGGCAGCCGTTCGTCGCGCTCAACACCGCCGCGATCCCGGCCGAGCTGCTGGAAAGCGAGCTGTTCGGACACGAGGCCGGCGCGTTCACCGGCGCCGCGCGGCGCCACATCGGCCGCTTCGAACAGGCCCACGGCGGCACCCTGTTCCTGGACGAGATCGGCGACATGCCGGCCTCGCTGCAGACCCGGCTGCTGCGGGTGCTGGCGGAGGGCGAGTTCTTCCGCGTCGGCGGGCGCGAACTGATCCGGGTCGACGTGCGCGTGATCGCCGCCACCCACCAGGACCTCGAGACCCTGGTCCAGGAAGGCCGCTTCCGCGCCGACCTGCTGCACCGGCTCGACGTGGTGCGCCTGCGCCTGCCGCCGCTGCGCGAGCGTCGCGGCGATGTGCCGGCGCTGGCCGAGCGCTTCCTGCACGAGGCCGCGGACAGGTTCGCGGCGCCGCCGAAGCGGTTCTCCAGGCCCGCGACCGATCGCCTGCTGGCCCACGACTGGCCCGGCAACGTGCGCGAACTGGAGAACCTGTGCTGGCGCCTGGCCGCGCTGGCGCCGGCCGACACCATCACCGGGTCCGACCTCGACGGAATGCTGCAGTCCACCGGACCGGCGAGCGCCGACTGGGATGCGGTGCTCAAGGCCTGGGCGCGCGACCAGCTCGCCGCCGGCACCGCCGACCTGCACGCGAAGGCGCGCGAGCGCTTCGACCATGCCTTGCTCGAAGCTGCGCTCGAACACACCGGCGGCCGCCGGACCGAGGCCGCCACCCGCCTGGGGCTGGGCCGCAATACCGTCACCCGCAAACTCGGCACCAGCCGCCGCCCGCGCCGCACCTGAGCCATCGCTCCCGCCGCCCGCGTCGCCCCGCCCCCGTCGCCCGGATAAGCGAAGCGCATCCGGGACGGCGCGTGAATCCCCGGGTGCGCTGGCGCTTACCCGGGCTAGCGTCGCAGGCGTCCGCCATGTCGCCGGCTTCCACCGCCCGAACACGCGCGGCGGTGGCTTTGCGATCTGCGATCGAGGAACCGGCTGCGCTCGTCCCGGCGAAAAAAGCGGCTTGCGTAGCCCGGATAAGCGAAGCGCATCCGGGAGGGCGCGAATCCCCGGGTGCGCCGGCGCTTACCCGGGCTACGATCCCCGTGCGTCACCGCGTGGCGGCAGTGGCGGCCGCTCGCAGCCAGGCGCCTGTTCCGGACAGCGGCGTGTGTACGCCCGAGCGTCGCGCAAGCGCGCCGGGCGCGCATCCGAAACTGCATCGAAGCGTACCGACATCGCGTCGCGTCACCATTCCGCCTTGGACGCACCCCCATTCCCGGCTACGCTCGAACGCCCCCGCCACGGGCGCGCGGCGCATGCCTGCGCCCACGTCACGACCGAACTCCCACATGTCCGATTACACCCCCGCCGTCCCCCTTCGCGGCCCGGCCACCGCGCTCGCGATCGCCGCCGCGCTGCTGCTGTCGGCGTGCGCGTCCGCACCGCGTACCGTCGACGCGCCGGCGCCGGCCGCCGCGCCGCCGCCGGAGATCGCGCGCACCGGCACCCTGTCGCGCGCGGTGGCCAACCTGGCCTCGGCGTCCGGCAGCCTGGTCAGCGGACGCATGCTGCTGACCGTGGCCGGCGACGGCGTGCGCGTGCGCGGACAGGTCGGCGGCCTCGTCCGCAACGGGGCGCACGGCCTGCAGGTGCACGAGCGCGGCGACTGCAGCGCGGTCGATGCCCGCAGCGCCGGCCGCTACTACGATCCGCTTGCAGGCACGCGCCAGGACGGCGCCGTCGGCGAGACGCCCGGGCGCATCGTCGCCGATTCCGAGGGCGTGGCGACGGTCGACCTGACGCTGCGCGGCGCGGTGCTCGGCGGTGGCGCGGACAACGACATCCTGGGCCGCTCGCTGCTGGTACTGGGAGCGACGCCGGGCGCGATCAGTGCGCGCGTGGCCTGCGGCGTCATCACCGCGGGTGAATGACGCCGCCGTTAGCCTGCGCAGGCTCGAGTCCCACGAGGAGATCCCACGATGCGCCACGCCACGCTGCTGATCCTGCCCGCCGCGCTGCTGCTCGCCGCCTGCCAGCCGCAATCGCCCACCGACGATGCCGCCACTCCACCGGTGGATCCGGCCGCGCCGGCCGCCAGCGGCACCGCCGCCACCGGCGCGACGCCCGCCGCGATGCCGGAAGCGGACCAGGCGGCGATGGCGTCGGCCAACGCCACGCTGGCGCCCACCGAAGGCAACGAGGTCGCCGGTCGACTCGAGTTCGGCAGCGTCGACGGCGGCATCCGCATCACCGGCGAGGTCACCGGCCTGTCCCCGGGCAGCGAGCACGGCTTCCACGTGCACGAGACCGGCGACTGCAGCGCCCCGGACGCCACCAGCGCGGGCGGCCACTTCAATCCCGCCACCACGGACCATGGCCGCGTCGGCCAGGGCGAACACCATGCCGGCGACAGCGACAACATCGTCGCCAACGACGCGGGTACGGCGATGGTCGACACCCTCCTGCGCGGCGCCACCCTGGACCAGGGCGAGACCGGCATCATCGGTCGTGGCGTGATCGTGCACGCCGACCCCGACGACTACACCACCCAGCCCACGGGCAATGCCGGCGCCCGCCTGGCGTGCGGCGTGATCGAGGCGCAGTGACGCGACGCTGCGGTTGACGGACCGTCGCGGCGCAATCGGCAGCGACGGTTCCGATCCGGGTGAACACGCACCGCCGCCCAACCCGCGATTCTCGTAGCCCGGCTAAGGCCAACGGCCGCATCCGGGTGCGATGCCCGGGCCGAACCGGTGCCGCGTCGTGACAGCGCCGTGCTGCGCCGATGACGTCCGCAACGCGCGTGGACCGGACCCGGTCCAGTCGCGTCACCCCGATCAGGCCGACGGTCGCATCCAGCCGACGCCCGCATGCGGGGACAACGCACGCAACCGGTACCGCGTCGCTACAGCGCGCCTGCCTCCAGATCCGGCGCCGCATCGACCCACGTCACGTCCAGCCCGTGCGCGGAGAGCACCGCGGCCAGCTGACGCTGGCGCATTTCGAAGCGCGTGAACAGCTGGCGCAGGCGCGCGTCGTCGTTGGTATCCGGCCGGTAGCGCACTTTCCACGCTGCCGGCGAGTACAGCGCCATGCGCACGCCGCCGTCGACATAGCGCGCGGCCGGCTCGGCGCCGGCATCGAGCACCGCCTCGCGCCGCGGCGCGAGCAGTGCGGTCTCGATCAGCGGCCACAGCGGCTCGAGGCCGAGGTGCTCGTACTGCAGCGCGACCATCGCCGCCAGGTCGTGCAGCGTCATGCAGCGCGCATGCTCGATCGGGGCACCGAACGCGTCGCGCAGCAGCAGCGCGGTATCGGCGGCCGCCATGCCGGCGTCGAGCAGCTGCGCTTCGAACGCCTCGTCCACCCCGGCGGCGATCGCCGGATCGCCCTGCAGCAGGAACGGCAGCAGGCGCAGGCTGCCGCCGCGCAGCGCGGGATCGGCCATCAGTGGCTGCGGCACGTGGCCCGCGGCGTCGGCACCGAGCGCGACCAGCCGCGGCGTGCCGTCGCCGCCCGGCGCGCGCGCCAGCAGGTCGGCCAGGCGGCGGTGCAGCGGCCAGCCCGGGCGCAGCACCTCGGCCGGATCGAAATGTGCGGCGGCCAGGCACAGGTCGAGCCGGCGCACGGCCGGCACCAGCGCCGCGAGGTCCCGCCCCACGCAGGCGGCCACGCGTGCGGCCTCGGCCTGCGGCAGTGCATCGCGCGCCGGCACGCTGCCGTGCGCGAGTTCGATCGCCAGCACGCCCGCGACGGTGCCGTCCGGCAGGCCGGACTCGCGTGTGGCGGCGGAGTGCGATGCGTTCATCGGGCCATTCGGCACGGTACGTTAGACTCGCCCATTATGCCCGTCGCGCGTGACGGGCCCGCACCGAAAGAGGCCCACGATGCTGCAAGGTCGTCCCGTCGCCGTGCTGGGTGGCGTCCGCATTCCGTTCTGCCGCCAGAACACCGCCTATTCGGACGTGGGCAACCTCGGCATGTCGGTGCGTACCCTCGGCGCCCTGGTCGAGAAGTTCGGCCTGCACGGACAGCAGCTGGGCGAAGTGGCGATGGGCGCGGTGATCAAGCACAGCAGCGACTGGAACCTGGGCCGCGAGGCCGCGCTCTCGTCGGGGCTGTCCGCGCTGACCCCCGGCATCACCCTGCAGCGCGCCTGCGGCACGTCGCTCGACAGCATCAACCTGATCGCCACCAGGATCGCCACCGGCCAGATCGACTCCGGCATCGGCGGCGGTTCGGATACCACCTCCGACGTGCCGATCGTCTACGGCAAGTCGCTGCGCCGGCGCCTGCTGGCCGCGAACGCGGCGAAGACCACGAAGGACAAGCTGGCCGCGTTCAAGGGTTTCCGCCTGCGTGAGCTCAAGCCCGACTTCCCCGGCGTGGCCGAGCCGCGCACCGGCAAGTCGATGGGCGAGCACTGCGAGGACATGGCCAAGGAGTGGGCCATCTCGCGCGACTCGCAGGACGAACTCGCGGTGGCCTCGCACCACAAGCTCGCCGCCGCCTACGAGCGCGGCTTCTTCGACGACCTGGTGGTGAGCTTCCGCGGCGTCTCGCGCGACAACATCCTGCGCCCGGACACCTCGCTGGAAAAGCTGGCCACGCTCAAGCCCGCGTTCGACAAGGCCTCCGGCCGCGGCACGCTGACCGCGGCGAACTCCACCCCGCTCACCGACGGCGCCGCTGCCTGCCTGCTGGCGAGCGAGGACTGGGCCGCCGCGCACGGGCACGAGGTGCTGTGCCGCATCCGCGACGTGCAGGTGGCCGCGGTCGACTTCGTGCACGGCGAAGGCCTGCTGATGGCGCCGACCGTGGCGGTGGCCGAGATGCTGGCGCGCAACGGCCTGGCGCTGCAGGATTTCGATTTCTACGAGATCCACGAGGCCTTCGCCGCGCAGGTGCTGTGCACGCTGCGCGCCTGGGAGAGCGAGGACTACTGCCGCAGCCGCCTGCACCTGGAGGCGCCGCTCGGCCGCATCGATCCGGCGAAGATCAACCCGCTCGGCTCCTCGCTCGCCACCGGCCACCCGTTCGCCGCCACCGGCGCGCGCATCGTCGCCACCGCGGCCAAGCAGTTGAAGGAACGCGACGGCGGCCGCTGCCTGGTGTCGATCTGCACCGCGGGCGGCATGGGCGTGGTGGCGATCCTGGAGCGCTGAGCGCGGCGTCTGCGCATGGCGCCGGACACCTTGCGCCTGAGTCGCGAACGACCCGGAATCGACAGGACATGACCGGCTGCGCGGAGTCGCTTCGCCCACTGTCGCGCGGCTGGCGCGAGGTCGACCCGGCAGCGCAACTGCCTGCACCACGCATTGGACGAACGACGGGCGGGCCCCCGCCGCGCGACAGGCAACCTGCGGTGGGCGAGGCAGGTCTGCCGCGCCGGTAGAATGTCGCCATGCCTCTCCTCCAGATCCAGCGGGTCGACTTCAGCGTCGGCGGGCCGCTCCTCCTCGAACACGTCGACCTGGCCATCCAACCCGGCGAACGGGTGTGCATCGTCGGTCGCAACGGTGCCGGCAAGTCCACGCTGATGCGGCTGATGGCCGGCGAACTGCGGCCCGACGACGGCGAGATCCGGGTGCAGGGCGGGGTGGTGGTCGCGCGCATGGCGCAGGAAGTGCCGCAGGACACGCAGGGCACGGTGTTCGACGTGGTCGCACTGGGCCTGGGCGACCTCGGCCGCCTGCTCGCGCGCTACCACCATGCGCTGCACGACGGCGACATGGAGGCGATGGGCGAGGCCCAGGCGCAGATCGAGGCGCAGCGCGGCTGGGACCTCGACAGCCGCGTGCAGCAGGTGCTGGCACGGCTGGAATTGCCGGAGGACCTCGACTTCGGCGCGCTGTCGGGCGGGATGAAGCGGCGCGTGCTGCTGGCGCAGGCGCTGGTACGCAACCCCGACATCCTGCTGCTGGACGAACCCACCAACCACCTCGACATCGAGGCCATCGCGTGGCTGGAAGGCTTCCTCAAGTCGTTCGGCGGCAGCATCGTGTTCGTCACCCACGACCGCAGCTTCCTGCGCGCGCTGGCCACGCGGATCGTCGAGATCGACCGCGGCCGCGTCACCAGCTGGCCCGGCGACTACGACAACTACCTGCGCCGGCGCGAAGAGCGCCTGCATGCCGAAGCGCAGGAGAATGCGCGCTTCGACAAGCTGCTGGCGCAGGAGGAAGTGTGGATCCGCCAGGGCATCAAGGCGCGCCGCACCCGCAACGAAGGCCGCGTGACCGCGCTCAAGGCGATGCGTCGCGAACGCGCGCAGCGGCGCGAGCTGGCCGGCAACGTGAAGATGGAAGTCGCCAGCACCCGCAACTCCGGCAAGAAGGTGATCGAGGCCAGCCATGTGACCCAGTCCTACGACGGGCGCGTGCTGCTGGACGACGTGTCCACCACGATCCTGCGCGGCGACCGCATCGGCATCATCGGCCCCAATGGCTCGGGCAAGTCCACCCTGCTCAAGATCCTGCTCGGCGAACTGGTGCCGCAGCACGGCGAGGTGAAGCTGGGCACCGGCCTGCAGATCGCGTATTTCGACCAGCACCGCAGCCAGCTAGACGACAGCCGCAACGCGCTGGAGAACGTGGCCGAAGGCCAGGACTTCATCGAGATCAACGGCAGCCGCAAGCACGTGGTCGGCTACCTGCAGGATTTCCTGTTCACGCCCGAGCGCGCGCGCGCGCCGATCACGCGCCTGTCGGGCGGCGAACGCAACCGCCTGCTGCTCGCCAAGCTGTTCGCGCAGCCGTCCAACCTGCTGGTGATGGACGAACCGACCAACGACCTCGACGTGGAGACGCTGGAACTGCTCGAGGAACTGCTGGCCGACTACCGCGGCACGCTGCTGCTGGTCAGCCACGATCGCGACTTCCTCGACAACGTGGTGACCAGCACGATGGTGCTGGAAGGCGACGGCCGGCTGGGCGAATACGTGGGCGGCTATGCCGACTGGCTGCGGCAGCGCGCGTCCGCCGGCGCGCGGTCCGGCGTGCCGGATGCCGAAGCGGCGCCGCTCGCCGCCGCATCTTCCGCCGCGCCGGCGCCGGCCCGGCGCAAGCTCGGGTTCAAGCAGGCGCGCGAACTCGAACAACTGCCGGCGCGCATCGAGCAGCTCGAAGGCGAGATCGCCTCGCGCAGCGAGGCGATGACGCAGCCTGCGTTCTTCCAGCAGGAGGGCGGCGCGATCACTGCCGCCAATCTCGCGCTTGCGCAACTGCAGGCCGAGCTCGACGCCGCCTACGCGCGATGGGCGGAGCTCGAGTCGGGTTGAGGCGGCACCCGCCGCCCTGAACGTGTAGCCCGGATAAGCGAAGCGCATCCGGGACTCGCGCGGCCTACCCGGATGCGCTGCGCTTATCCGGGCTACGACGCGGGCCGCCGGTCCCGGGCCGCCCGCGGCGCGCGCGATTGCGAATGGGGGCATGTGCGGAACGAAGTCCCGGATGCGTTGCGCTTATCCGGGCGACGCTCTCGGGCTGCTTTGACACACCGCCTACGACGGGAACGCGTTGAGCAGCGCCACCGCGGCCGCCGCCGCCGTGGCCGCCATCAGTCCGGTCGTGATGCGCAGGCCGAACGCGCGGCCGCCGCTGACGAAGGCGACCACCGACTTGGCGAGCGAGCTGGCGGCGACCAGGCCGACCACCGCCCACTGCGCCTGGCGCGTGTCGATGGTACCGTCGCGAAACAGCGTGGCCACGGTCGCGGTGGCCGCCTGCAGTTCCGCGAGCGCGGTGAGGAACGCAGTGGCCAGCGCCGCGTTCGGGCCCAGCCAGTGCGCGGCGACGTGCGAGACCACCAGCACGCCGGCGATGAGTGCCGCCAGTCCGATCGCCTGGCCGATGCGGAACATGCGCGTCTCGGCGGAGGGTGGCGGCGCTTCGCTGCGGCCGTTGCGGCGGACGCCCAGCAGCGCACCGGCGACCAGCACCGCGCCCGCCGCCAGCAGGGGCAGGGCGACGGCCGGCAGCAGCGCGGGCGCGACCGCGAGCAGGATCGGCACGAACAGGCTGAGCGATGCGAGGTTGGCCAGCATCGTCGCCCCGGTGGCGGCGTGCAGTTGGGACGGCTCGGCCTTCGCGCGCTGGCCGAAGCCGGCGGTGGCCGCGGTCGAGGACACGTAGCCGGAGAAGAATCCCGACAGCAGCAGGCCCCAGCGGCTGCCGATCAGGCGCAGCGCGACGTGGCCGAGCGCGCCCACCGCCATCACCAGCACCACCAGTTTCCAGACCGTGGCCAGGTTGAGCGCGCCGTAAGGCCCGATCGGCTCGTCCGGCAGCAGCGGCAGCACGATCAGCGCGAACGCGAGCAGCACCAGGCCGTCGGCGATCTCGCGGTTGCTGATCACCTCGCGGCTGAAGTGGTGGAGCCGCGCCTTGGCCTGGATCAGGATCGCGATCAGCACGGCGAGCATGCCGGCCGCGCCCGGCTCGCGCATCGCCAGTCCGCCCAGAGCGCGCTGCAGATGAGGGCGACCTCGGCGGTGACGCCGGTATCGGTCTGGCTGGTGCGCAGGTAGCTCAGCGCGGCGAAGGTGCCGGTGAGCAGCAGCACGACGATGAACACGGGCAGGCCGATCCAGGCCGCGATGGCGCCTGCGAGCGCGACCAGGGTATGCGTGCGCAGGCCCGCCGCGATCGCCGGATCGTCCTCCTTGCGGCGCTCGTACAGCAGGCCGATCAGCAGGCCCGCGCCGAGCGCGGTGGTCAGGGACAGCAGCGGCAGGTCGGCGGCATCGGACATCGCGGCACTATCGCACCGTCGGGCCCGTGGCCGCCCGGACCTGTGCGCAGGAAGCTTCGGCCCGGCGCGGCCCTGTACCACCCGCGGCGGCGAGTGCGATGTCGGTGCCGTGCCGTCAGTTCCCCGGATGGCGGGCGCGCGCCGACTCCCGATCCGTGCGGGCAGCGCGGGCTGCCTGCACGGTCATCCGGCAGGCGGATGTATGCAACTGCGGTGTCAGAACGCGGGACGCGCCCGCCGGCCGCCCGTCACTCGCGCAGGCGCGGCATCCCGTGCGCGTCGCGTTCCTCGAACGCCGCCTCGTCCGCGATCGCCGGGTGCACGGCGCGCGTCGGTAGGGGCGTGACCGCCTCGCCACGCGCGGCGGCGAGCGCATTCGCGTAGCACAGCCGTGCGCCGGGCTCGTCGCCCGCGGCTGCGTAGCCATCGCCCAGCGCCTCCCACGCATCCGCGCCGCCGCCCTGGGCGAGCGCGCGGTGCAGGTAATCCTCGGCGCGCGGCCAGTCGCCGCTGGCGTGCGCCAGTCGGGCCAGCGTCAGCAGCAGCGCCGGGCTGGCGGGGTGCGCCTTCAGCCACGTCCCGGCGCGCGCGCGCCGGTGTTCGATACGGCCCACGGGCAACTGCCCGTAGCGGGTGGCCAGCGCCTCGTCCCAGCGGGCGTCGAGCGCGTGCTCGACGCTGCCGGTGGCGGCGTCTTCCCAGCCGAATCCGGCCGCGCGCGAGGCGTAGGTCGATACCACGCCGGGCTCGCTCTTCAGCGCGCGCGGCAGCGCATCCCAGCGCTCGGCGAGCGCGTTGGCGTCCGGGGCCTCGCGCAGGGACGCTTCCGCCCACGCCAGTTCCCGTTCGGCCAGCTCCGCCTCCGGCCACGCGTGCTGCTGGCGCAGCGGGCCGAGCAGGCCCCAGGCCTGCGCCGCCTGGCCGCTGCCGCCCAGCGCCTCCGCGCGCAGCGCCAGGCCGCGCGGCGGAAGCGGCTGCGCGGCGGGGGCATCGAGTGCGACCAGGGCGTCGGTCGGGCGCTGTTCGCGCAGCGCGAGCTCGGCCGATGCGATCGCGCGCGAGGCCGGGTGGCGCTCGCCGAAGCCATCCAGGTACGCGCGCGCCGCCGGCGCATCGCCACGCGCCAGCGCGGCCTGGGCTGCGCCGATGCGGGCGGCCGCTTCCACCCGCTCGTCTTCCGTCGCCTGCGACAGCAGCTTCTCGGCGCGGGTCCAATGCCCCTGGTGCAGGGCATCGTAGCCCTCGCCCAGGCGAGCGCGCGCCTGGGTGTCGCGGTGGCGGCCCCAGGCGCGGAACGGCAGCGACAGCAGCGCCCACAGCAGCCACAGCGCGAACGCCGCCGCGAACGCCAGCGCAACCGCGACCAGCACCGTCGTGGTGTAGTCGTAGCCGCGCCAGCGCACGAGGACGTAGCCCGGATCCTGGGACAGCAGCAATTGCGCGGCGAGCGCGCCGGCCAGTGCCAGCACCAGCCACAGCAGCAGGTTGCGGAACAGGGTCATCGCGGAACTCCTCGTGCGGATGGGCAGCGCGGCGTGGCCCCCAGCCTCGCGCGTCGGGCGTTGCGGTGGCGTGGATGGCCTGAACGGCCGCTCAGCCGGCGCTCCGCTGGCGGCGCAACTGGGCCAGGGTCGATCCGAGCGCCGGCAGGTCCACCGCCAGCGGCAGCGCGTGCAGGCTGCGCAACGCCTGCTGCTGGCGCGCGCGGGCGGGCGACTCAGGCCACAGCCGCGGCAGCCAGGCACCGGCGCGGACCAGCGCGGCGCGATAGCCCGCCGCGTCGCGGCGCTCGATCGCCACCCGCGCCAGGCCGAGGTCCAGCTGCAGCCCGGCCAGGCCCGCGGCGCGGTCGGCGGGGTCAACGGCCACCGCGTCGGCGCTGGGGCGCACCCGGACCACCGTCGTCAGCACGCGCTCCCACCAAGGCACGGGCACGGCCTGGGCTGGAGCATGGGCGGGCAATGCCGGCAGCGTCGCGACGAAGGCTTCGAGCCGGCCGGCGGCGACGACGCGTGGATCGGCGCCCAGCGCATCGAGCGCGGCACGTTCCTGCGCCAGCGCCTGGCGCAGGTCGAGCCAGGCCGGATCGGTCACGCCGTCCAGCAGTTGCGCCGCCAGCGCGTAGGCGCGGCGGGTGCCGTCTGCGTCGCCGGCCAGCAACAGGCGCTGCTGGCCCTGCGCGAGCAGCAGCTCCACCTCGTCCAGGCGCAGCGCGCGCGCGGCGTCGCGTTCGGGATCCGACAATCGCTGCACGGTCTCCTCCACCAGCGCCGCGCGCTGGCCGAGGCCGATCAGCTCCTCGCGCAGCAGGCGGTTGGTGGCTTCGGCCTGCTGCATGCGGGCGGTCTGCGCGCGCTGGTCGCGCCGCAATGCGATGAGCCGCTGTTCCAGCGCCTCGATCCGCTGCCGGTCCGCGGCGGCGGCCTGCGCGTGCGCGGTGCGGGTCGCGTCGAGGCGCTGCCACGTGACCGCGGCCACGGCGAGTCCCAGCAACACCAGCGCGGCGAACCACATCACGCCGCGGGCGCGGCGCGTGGCAGGAGGCGGGGCGGGGCTGCTCATCGACGGGGCGGGCGTGGGGGGCTGCGCATGCTATCCGAAGGTGAACGCGGAGCGGGCCCGCGGACGGCCGCGTCGAGCAACGAGCGTGGCCGCGCGTCGGCCGCCACCACCACGTCGTCGAAACCCGAGGCGCGCGCCTGCTGCTCGAGCCGCTCGCTGGCGGCGAGCACGCGCGCGCAGCGCAGCCGTGCCTGCAGCGGGCCGGGGAGCGCGTCGAACACGCGGCGCAGCGCTTCGCCGCTGCCCAGTGCGAGAAAGGCCGGCGCGCGCAGCGCCCGCAGGCGCGCGAGCGACCGTGGCGACGGCGCCACCGGGACGCGTGCGTATACATCGGCGCGCAGCAGGCGCGCGCCGCGGGCGACCAGCGTCGGTGCGATCAGGTTGCGTCCGCCGGGCGCGGTGACCAGCGCGACGCTGCGGCCGCGGATCGCGGCGAGGGCGGGCAGCGCCAGCACGCCCTCGCTGTCCATGCGCGCCGGCGCGGCGACGTCGGCGACGCCCACCCGCCGCAATGCGGCGGCGGTGCCGGCGCCCGTGGCCAGCCAGGCCTGGCCGCGGCGCGGTCGCAGCCGGCGCAGGCCGGCCGCGGCGCGCACCGCCGCGGGGCTGGTGAACAGCACGACATCCGCCGCCAGCGCCGCGCGCAGCGCCGCGCGGGTGCCGGCATCGCGGCGCGGTTCGATCCGCCACGGCGAGAGCGCCAGCACCTTCGCTCCGTGCGCGGCGGCGGCGCGGCGCATCGATGCGTGTCCGCCGACCGGCCGCAGCGAGATCACGTAGCATGCGCGCAGCTTCGGCGTGGCGGTGCGTGTCGACATGGCGCCAGCTTGGTCCCACCGCCCCGCGCGCCGCAAGCATTCCCCGCAAGAGGCCCAGTTGCATGACCGATCTGTCCGACGCCGCCCTGCGCGCACTGGAAGCGCAAGTGCTGGCGATGCCGCCGGCGCGCGCGCTGCAGCTGCGCATCACTGACGGCAGCCACGACCGGCTGCGGCTGCAGGCGCCGCTGGCCGCGAACGTCAACGACAAGGGCACCGCGTTCGGGGGCAGCCTAGTGTCGCTGATGACGCTCGCGGCCTGGGGCCTGACCGCGCTCAAGATCGAACAGGCTGGCCTGCGCGCGGAGGTCTACGTCGCCGATTCGGAAGTGCGCTACCGCGCGCCCCTGCGCGACGACCTGACCGCCGAGGCCTGGCTGGACGAGGGCGGCAGCTGGGACACCTTCCTCGCCACGCTGCGCGCGCGCGGCCGCGCCCGCGCCACCCTGGCCGCCCACGTGCTACTGCCCGATGGCGGCGTCGCTACCGAGTCGCGTTCGCGCTACGCCGCGATCCTCAAGCCGGACTGAGGTCGCATCGCGACGGCCGGCACGGCTGCTAGCATGGCGTGTCCGGTTCCGGGGAGCGGTGCGATGCGGCAGTGGCGGGCGGTCTGGCTGGCGTGCGTGGTGGCGTGCCTGTTCGCGGGCTGCGCCAGCAGCGGCAGGCAGATGTCGGCGCTCGAACGCGCGCAGTACAGCTGGTCGGCCGCCATCCGCTGGGGCGAATTCGAGGGTGCCTGGGCGCTGGTGGATCCGGACTACCGCGAAGCGCACCCGATGAGCGAACTCGAGTTCGAGCGCTACAAGCAGGTGCAGGTGTCCCATTACCGCGACCTCGCCTCGCGTCCCGGCGAGACCGAGGCCGCGCGCGAGATCGAGATCGGCGTGATCAACCGCCACACGATGGCCGAGCGCACCCTGCGCTACACCGAGCAGTGGCGCTACGACGCCGAAGCCAAGTCCTGGTGGATCACGGGCGGCCTGCCGGATTTCTGGGCGGGGGAATGACCCTGCCTGCGGGCTGATCGCCGCGCGAACGGCCGCCCCGGCCGTGCGCGCCGGATCGGCCCTGACGGCGCCTGGCGCGCCCGTCCGGCAGGTCCCGCGTGCGATCCGGGCGCGAGCGCCCCGAAGCGGCGCGCCTGCGCCGGACCCTGTGCGACAATCCCGTCCCCTTCCGATCCCGATCCGCCGTGGACTTCCAGGAACTGCTGGCCTTCGCAGGCCGCCACCAGATGCTGTCGCTGGTCTTCGTCGGCCTCACGGGCGGCATCATCCTGAACGAGATCGCCGGACTGTTCCGACCGTTCAAGACCGTGCGCCCGGCCGAGGTCACCGCGCTGGTCAACCGCGACAACGCGCTGGTGGTCGACCTGCGCCCGATCGCCGACTTCGACAAGGGCCATATCCCCGGCTCGAAGAACGTGCAGATGAGCCAGTTCGATCCCGAGAACAAGAAGCTCGCCGCGGCGAAGGCGCTGCCGGTAGTGCTGGTGTGCAAGACCGGCTTTACCGCGGGCGATGCCGCCAAGCGGCTGAAGAAGGCCGGTTTCGAGCGCGTGTTCGTGCTCGACGGCGGCATCGGCGGCTGGCAGCAGGCCGACCTGCCGCTGGCCAAGGGACGTGGCTGAGCCCGAAGTGCGATAATCGCGCCTTTCCGAACCCCGATACCGGAGCAGTCCCAGGATGTCCGAGCAAGCCCCCAACGGCGGCGCCGTTCCCGCGCAGCAGCCCAGCGGCCCGCAGTTCAGCGTCGAGAAGATCTACGTCAAGGACGTCTCGTTCGAGTCGCCCAAGGCGCCGCACGTCTTCAACGAGCAGAACGCGCCGCAGATCAACATGAACCTCAACCAGCGCGTCCAGCGCCTGGGCGAGAGCGTGTACGAAGTGGTGCTGGGCGTCACCCTGACCTGCACCGCGGGCGAGGGCGAAGGCAACTCGATCTACATGGTCGAGGTGCAGCAGGCGGGCGTGTTCGGCCTGGCCGGCTTCGAGCCCAACGTCACCGACGCGCTGCTCGGCACCCAGTGCCCGAACGTGCTGTATCCCTATGCCCGCCAGCTGATCGGCGACCTGATCCAGGCCGGCGGCTTCGCCCCGTTCCTGCTGCAGCCGATCAACTTCGACGCGCTGTACGCCGAAGGGCTGCGCCAGCGCCAGGGGCAGGGCGCCGGCAACGGCGACCTCGCCAACAGCGAGACGGCCGGCAACGCCTGAGCCATGACGACCCCGGCCGTCACGGTCGCGGTCCTCGGTGCCGGTTCCTGGGGCACCGCGCTTGCGTCGCTGATCGCGCGTCACGGATTCCCCACCACGCTGTGGGGCCGTGACGCCGCGGTCGTCGAGGCGATCGACCAGCGCCACGAAAATCCGCGCTACCTGCCCGGCATCCCGCTGCCGGCGTCGCTGCGCGCCACCACCGACCTGGCCACCGCCGTCACCGGCGCGGGCCTGGTGCTGGTGGTGGTGCCCTCGCACGCCTTCGGCGACACGCTGCGCGCGCTGGCGCCGCTGCGTCCGCCCCATGCCGGCGTCGCCTGGGCGGCCAAGGGCTTCGAACCCGGCTCCGGACGCTTCCTGCACGAGGTCGCTGCCGAGGTGCTGGGCGCGGACGTGCCGCTGGCCGTGGTCACCGGTCCCTCGTTCGCGAAGGAGGTCACCCTGGGCCTGCCGACCGCCGTCACCGTGCAGGGGGAGGACGCCGCGTTCGTGCAGCAGGTGGCCGACGTGCTGCACGGGCCGGGGTTTCGCGCCTACACCGGCAGCGACATGCGCGGCGCCGAACTCGGCGGCGCGATGAAGAACGTGCTGGCGGTCGCCACCGGCGTCGCCGACGGCATGGAACTCGGGCTCAACGCCCGCACCGGCCTGATCACCCGCGGCCTCAACGAGATGCTGCGGCTCAATGCCGCGATCGGCGGCCGTCCCGAAACGCTGATGGGCCTGGCGGGGTTGGGCGACCTGGTGCTCACCTGCACCGGCGACCTCTCGCGCAACCGCCGCCTGGGCCTGGCCCTGGGCCGCGGCAAGAGCGTCGACGAGGCGGTGCGCGAGATCGGCCAGGTGGTCGAATCGGTGCAGACCGCCGACGAAGTCATGCGTCTGGCCGAACGGCACGGCCTGGAACTGCCGATCTCCAGCAACGTGCGCGCCGTGCTGCACGGCGACATCACCCCGGCCGAAGGGCTGGCCCGGCTGATGGCGCGCGAGCGCAAGGCCGAATACCCGCAGGCGCTGTTCGAGGCCGGCCCGGCCGCGGACGCGGATCCGGGCCCATAAAAAAACCCGGCCGTTGCCGGCCGGGCCATGTCGCGACGTCGGGAGAGAGGGGAGGGCGACGTCGCGTCTTGCTCGAATCAGATTGGGTCGATCGCCCCGGTTTCCAGCCTTACCAAGTGAACCGCGGACCGACGAACCAGGCGGTGTCGCCGTCGCTGACCTTCACGTCGCCGTTGAGGCCCCAGTTCGGGTTGAACTTCACCGTGGCGCCGAGGCGCCCGTAGAAGTCGCCGTCGACCTGGTCGCCATCCTGGTAGCCGGCCAGCGCATAGCCCTCGAAGTTGCTCGTGAACGCGCCGCGGGCGCCGGCCTCGACGCTCCAGCCGTCGGCGTCGCCGGCATTGCCGAAGTCGACCTTCTCGTAGGCCACGCGCGTGAGCAGGTCGGCGCGCGGCGAGATCTCGTGGTTGTAGCCCAGGCCGACGCGCCACTGGTCGGCGTCGAAGCCGGTGTTGTCGAACTCCTGGTTGGCGTAGTCGCCGAACACGTGGAAATTGGGGTGGAACGCGATCGAGGCGCGGGCGCCGAAGCCGTCGGCATCGGGCAGGCCGTCGCTGAGGTTGGTCGCGGCGTAGCCGGCCTCGACATAGTTGTAGGACACGCCATCGGCGGCGGAGGCGGCGAACGGTAGGGCGGCGGCAACGGCCAGGCCAAGAAGTGACACGCGCTTCATCGGGGGAAAGCCTCTTTGGTTTCTTGTAGGTGAGGAGCCGCCCGGGTGGAGAGGGAGGGGAGTCACCGTCGGGGAAAACGGTTCCACCCGGGGCGGCACGCGCATTCTCGACACCCGCGTGCAACCGGGCCTGAATAATGAACTGTCGGGTTCAGGAACTTTTCCGGATCGGTCTGGTCCGGAGGGGCCACGCTCCCACGACGCCCGGGGATCTGGCCGGGGCGCTCAGGCCCCGCCGTCGAACCCCAGCTGGCGCCACGCCTCGAACGCCACCACCGCCACCGCGTTCGACAGGTTCAGGCTGCGGTTGCCGGGACGCATCGGCAGCCGCAGGCGACGGTCGTCGTCGATGCGCGCGAGCACCTCGTCCGGCAGCCCGCGCGTCTCCGGACCGAACAGGAAGGCGTCGCCCGGGGCATAGCGCGGCTGGTCGTAGCGCACGGCGTTGCGGGTGCTGAGCGCGAACAGGCGCGGCGGGGCGATCGCCTGTAGCGCCTCGTCGAGCGAGTCGTGCACCTGCAGCGTCGCGTACTCGTGGTAGTCGAGCCCGGCGCGCCGGAGCTGGCGGTCGTCGAGGTCGAAGCCCAGCGGACGCACCAGGTGCAGCCGCGCGCCGGTGTTGGCGCACAGGCGGATCACGTTGCCGGTGTTGGGCGGAATCTCGGGCTGGTAGAGCAGCAGGTCGAACACGGGAGCGGCGGCGGCGGCGGACCGGGCATTGTCGCCCACGCCGGGAGGCGGGCTACCAGGCGACCGCTCGCCCCTGCCAGTCGAGGAAGCGGCCGCTGTCGTCCGGCGACAGGCCCGCCGCCACCCGCAGCAGGCCGGCCACCGCCTCGGTCGCGGGGAGGTCGGCGCCGGCGCCGCCCATGTCGGTCTGCACCCAGCCCGGATGCAGGGCGACGACCACGATCCCGCGCCCGGCCAGCGCGTGCGCCAGCAGCACCGTGGCCATGTTCTGCGCGGCCTTGCTGAGGTTGTAGCTGGGGGTGCCGAAACGTCGGGTGCCGGCGATCGAGCCCAGCTGCGAGGACAGGTTGAGCACGCGCGCGCGGTCGGCCAGCAGCGGCGCCAGGGCCTGGGTCAGCAGCAGCGGGCCGGACGCGTTGGTGCGGAAGCTGTCCTCGAAGTTCGCCGCGGTCAGGCTCCCGAAGCGTTCACCGGAGTGGAGCACGCCGGCGTTGTTGACCAGCAGGTCGAGACGGCCGTCGTCGCCGAGCACGAGCGGGAGTTCACGCGCCAGTTCGGCGTGGGATTTCGGATCGGTCACGTCCAGCGGCAGCACGTGCAGGCGACCGGGATGCTCGCCGGCGAGCGTGTTGAGCGCGGTGGCCTTGCCGGGGCGGCGGCAGGTGGCGACCACGTGGTCGCCGGCCGCCAGCAACTGGCGGACGAATTCCAGGCCGAGGCCGCGGCTGGCGCCGGTGACGAGGACATGGCGGGCGGGCATGGCCGCAGTCTCCGCCGCCGGCGGTGCAGGTGATGTCGAGGCGGGCGGGACTTCCGGCCCGGGGGCGCGCGCGACCCCTCCGCTACCATGCCCGGCATATCCGAACGCAGGACCATCCATGCCGATCGCCCGACTTCCGCTCCGTCCCGCGCGCCGCGCGCTGCTCTCCCTCGCCCTGGGCCTGTCGTTCGCGGGCGGGATGGCGGCGCCCCTGCTGGCGGCGGACGCCCCGGCGGTCGACATCGCCTACGACAGTTTCACCCTGCCCAACGGCCTGCGCGTGGTGGTGCACACCGACCGCAAGGCGCCGATCGTGGCGGTCAACGTCTGGTACCACGTGGGCAGCAAGGACGAACCGGCCGGGCGCAGCGGCTTCGCGCACCTGTTCGAGCACCTGATGTTCCAGCGCAGCGAACACCACGACGGCGAGTTCTTCGATCCGTTCCGCGCCGTCGGCGCCACCGACCAGAACGGCACCACCAACACCGACCGCACCAACTACTTCCAGAACGTGCCCACCACCGCGCTGGACATGGCGCTGTGGATGGAGTCCGACCGCATGGGCCACCTGCTCGGCGCGATCGACCAGGCCGCGCTCGACGAACAGCGTGGCGTGGTCCAGAACGAAAAGCGCCAGCGCGAGAACCAGCCCTACGGCCAGGTCTGGGAGAAGCTCACCCGCGCGCTGTATCCGGTCGCGCATCCGTACGGCCACAGCGTCATCGGCTCGATGAACGATCTCAACGCGGCTTCGCTTGACGACGTGAAGCAGTGGTTCAACGCCTGGTACGGCCCCAACAACGCGGTGCTGGTGCTCGCCGGCGACATCGACCTGGCGACCGCGAAGGAGAAGGTCGCGAAGTACTTCGGCCACATTCCCGCCGGCCCGACGATGGCGCAGCCGGAGGTCGACGTCGGCAAGCGCGCGGCCACGACCCGCGAGGTGATGCAGGACAAGGTGCCGCAGCCGCGCATCTACCGGGTATGGAACGTGCCCGAGACCGGCAGCGACGAACTCGACCACCTGCAGATGCTGGGCTACGTGCTCGGCGGCGCGAAATCCTCGCGCCTGGACACGCGCCTGCTGCACGGCGACCAGCTGGTCGACAACATCAGCACGATGGCCGGCGCCTCGCAGCTGGGATCGAACTTCTACCTCGTGGCCACGGTGAAGGAGGGCGTCGATCCGGCGAAGGTCGAGGCGATCATCGACGAGGAGATCGCGCGCCTGGTGGCCGACGGCCCCACCGCGGACGAACTCGAGCGCGCCCGCACCATGATCCGCGCCGGCTTCGTCCGCGGCATCGAGCGCATCGGCGGCTTCGGCGGCAAGGCCGACGTGCTGGCCGAGTGCGCGGTGTACACCGGCGATCCGGGTTGCTTCCGGGGCCAGCTGGCCAACGTCGAATCGGCCACCGCGCGCGACCTGATGCAGGCCGGTGCGCGCTGGCTGGGCGAGGGCAGCCACACGATCGTGGTCGAACCCGGCGCCCGCACGCCGTTGGCCGAGGACCCGGCGGTCACGCCGGAGCCGTTCGACCTGCCCGATCCCGACCCGATGTACGCCACCACGCCGCCCGCGGTCGACCGCAGCCTGGGCGTGCCGAAGACCACCGAATTCCCGGAACTGAAGTTCCCGCAGCTGCAGCGCGCGACGCTGCGCAACGGCAGCACGGTGATCCTGGCCGAACGGCACGATATTCCGGTGGTGCAGCTGAGCTATGAATTCCATGGCGGCCACAGCAGCGATCCCGGGGACGGCGCCGGCACGGCCGACTTCACCCTGGATCTGCTCGACGAGGGGGCGGCCGGACTCGGACCGCTGGAGTTCGCCAACCGCGCAGAAGCCCTGGGTGCCAGCCTCGGCGCCGGCGCCGCGCAGGACGGCGGCAACGCCTACCTGTCCGCATTGAAGGAGCACCTCGATCCGTCGCTGGCGCTGTTCGCCGACATGGTGCGGCGACCGAATTTCGATCCGGCCGAGATCGACCGCATCCAGGCCACCTGGATCGCCGGCATCCGCCAGCAGAAGGCGCAGCCGTCCGGCATGGCGATGCGCGTGCTCCCGGCGCTGCTGTACGGGGACGCCCATCCCTACGGCGCCCCGGGCAGCGGCACCGAGGACTCGATCGCCGCGCTGGAGCGCGACGACCTGCTGGCCTACCACCGCCGCTGGGTGCGCCCGGAGAACGCGACCGTGATCGTGGTGGGCGACACCACGCTGGAAGAGATCGTGCCCGCACTCGACCGCCATTTCGGCGACTGGACGGGCGAGGGCGAGGCCCCGGCCGCGGTCGACGTGCCGCAGGTGCCGCTGCCGGCCTCGCCGCGCGTGTTCCTGATCGACCAGCCGGGCGCGGTCCAGGCCAACATCTTCGTCGCCCAGGTGGCGCCCCCGACCACCGACCCGGGCGCGGTGGCGCTGGAGATGGCCAATGGCGTGGTCGGCGGCGACTTCACCGCGCGCCTGAACATGAACCTGCGCGAGGACAAGCACTGGTCCTACGGCGCCCGCAGTTCGCTCGGCGGCGCGCTGGGCCAGCGCCGCTGGACCGTCTCCGCGCCGGTGCAGATCGACAAGACCGGCGAATCGATTGCCGAGATCCAGCGCGAACTGGCCGAGTTCGCCAGCGGCGAGCGGCCGCCGACGCCGGCCGAGGTGGAGCGGGTCAAGGCGATCCAGACCCTGAGCCTGCCCGGCGCCTACGAGACGGCGTGGTCGGTGATGGGCACGATCGGCGGCATCGTCCGCTACGGGCGGCCGGACGACTACGTGTTCCGGCGCAAGGCGCTGGTCGAGGCGATGACTCCGGCCCAGGTGGCCGAGGCGGCCCGCACCCTGCAGCCGGACGCGCTGACCTGGGTGGTGGTCGGCGACCTCGCGCAGACCGAGGCCCCGGTGCGCGCGCTGAACCTGGGCGAGGTGCAGGTGATCGACGCCGACGGTCGGCCCGTCAGCAAATAGCACGGGACGCGGAAGCCCGCGGGCAGCGCGCGCATGTCAGCGTGCGCGCTGCCGGCAGGCTGAACGCCGCCGGTATCCGCCGGGCTGCCCGCAACCCCGCGCACCGCCGATGCCCGCCACAATGCCGGCCGTCGCGTTCCGCTCCACTCAAGAGGACCTCCCGATGCGCAGACTCCTGATCCTTCCCCTGCTGGCCGCCCTGTCGGCCTGCACCTGGGTGCACATGGCCCCGGGCGCCAGCGCCGTGCGCGTGGTGGCCACGCCGCCCGCCGGCTGCCAGAAGCAGGGCGAGGTGGAGGTCTCGGTGAAGCATTCGATCGCCTTCATCGAGCGCAACCCGATCAAGGTCCGCGACGAACTCGAGACCCTGGCCCGCAACGAGGCCCCCGGCCTGCAGGCCGACACCATCTCGCCCGTGGCGGAGCCAGCGGCCGGCAGCCAGCGCTTCGCCGCCTGGCGCTGCGGGGGCTGACCGCGCGGGTTCCCCGTTCAGGCGGTCATGCGGCCCGGTCCCGGAGGCGGTACCCTATACGGCTCCGTATCCGATACCGGCGCCACGCCCATGCTCTTCCAACACGTCGCCATTGCCGGCCTGGCCCACATCGATGCACCCCGGCGGCTGTCCTCCGCGGAGATCAATGCCCGCCTGAAGCCGACGCTCGACCGCCTCGGGATCAAGACCGACGTACTCGGCGACATCGCCGGCATCCATTCGCGCTACCTGTGGGAAGAAGGCGTGCAGGCCTCCGAGGTCGCTACCCTTGCCGGCGTCAAGGCGCTGGCCGATGCCGGCATCGATCCGGACAAGGTCGGCCTGCTGGTCAACACCTCGGTCAGCCGCGACTACCTCGAGCCGTCCACCGCCAGCATCGTGTCCGGCAACCTCGGCCTGCCCGACACCTGCCAGAACTTCGACGTCGCCAACGCCTGCCTGGCCTTCATCAACGGCATGGACATCGCCAGTCGCATGATCGAGCGCGGCGAGATCGACTACGCGCTGATCGTCGACGGCGAGACTGCCGACCTGGCCTACGAGAAGACCCTCGAGCGCCTCACCAGCGCCGACGCCACCGAAGAGCAGTTCCGCAACGAGCTGGCCACGCTCACGCTGGGCTCGGGCGCGGCGGCGATGGTGCTGGCCCGCGCCGAACTCGCGCCTGGCGCGCCGCGCTACCGCGGCGGCGTGACCCGCGCCGCGACCGAGTGGAACAAGCTGTGCCGCGGCAACCTCGACGGCATGGTCACCGATACCCGGATGCTGCTGATCGAGGGCATCAAGCTGTCGCAGAAGACCTTCGGCGCCGCCAAGCTGGCGCTGGGCTGGGTGGTGGAGGAACTCGACCAGTTCGTGATCCACCAGGTCAGCAAGGTCCACACCGCCGCCTTCACCAAGGCCATCGGCATCGACCCGAAGAAGGTCATGACCATCTTCGGCGAGCACGGCAACATCGGCCCGGCCTCGGTGCCGATCGTGCTCAGCAAGCTGCGCGAGATGGGCCGGCTGAAGAAGGGCGACCGCGTGGCCCTGCTGGGCATCGGCTCGGGGCTGAACTGCTCGATGGCCGAGGTGGTCTGGTAGCCACGCCGCGCCGCTGATGCATCGCAAGGGCCGGCCTGTCCGGCCCTTGTCGTGTGTGTGGGCGGTGCGTCCGACCGCTGTCGTGCGCGGCCTTGGCGAACGCGCCTGAGCGCATCGTTCCGGCGCGATGACCGGCGATGGCGCTGCGGGCGCGGAGCCGGAGCGGGCCGCGCCCGGCGCGGGCCGTCGCCCCCCGTTCGCGCGGGTGGACGCTCTGCCCGCAGGTCAGGGCGTCAGTCGAGCCGCGACGCAGATCGGCGCACCCGGCCGACCGGGTGGCGTCAATGCGCCCCGCAGCACTTCTTGTGCTTCTTGCCGCTGCCGCAGGGGCAGGGGTCGTTGCGGCCGGGCGCGGCGTCGCGCTGGATCGGGGTGCGCGGGGTCAGGGCGTCGACCCGATGGTGGTTGAGGTCGGACAGCATGCCCGGCACGCCGGCCACGATCGCCAGGCGTTCGCGGTAGCCGACCGGGGTCGCCGGCGCGGTGGGATCGTCCTGGTCCAGCGCCTCGCCGCTGGCGAGACGATCGAGCTGGTCGAACAGCTCGTCCATCCAGTCGTTCTCGTCCAGCCAGCGCTCCCACTCGGCCTCGCGCAGCGCCACGCCTTCGAAGAAGCCCAGCGCCCAGTCGTGGCCGACGTCGAGTTCGTCCTCGTGCAGGGCGTCCTCGCCGGTGAGTTCCGGGTCCTCGGGCAGCCACATCAGTGGCGCCAGGTGGTCGGGCAGGGTGTCTTCGTCATGGCGCACGCGCGCGGCGCACATGTTCCAGTGCGCGGCGAGCAGCTGCTGCACCTGCGCGACTTCGTCCTCGCTGTCCCAGCGCGGCGGCTTGCCGCCCCAGACCACCGGCTCCCACTCGCGCTGCTCGACCGTCGACGGCGAGACCACGAGCGCGGACAGGAAGCCGTCCAGCGCCTCCAGGTTGAAGCCCTTGAACGGCACCGCGCGCTGCTCCAGCAGTTCGGACAGGCGCTCGATCTGTGCGTCGTCGAGGAAGGAAGGGGGCGTGGAAGGCAGGGACATGGCGGCAGGCGAGGGCGGACAGGCGAGCATGGTAGTCCCTGCGGTCGTCGGCTTGCGTCGCCGGCGTGCCCGAGCCGCCGGTCACACGTTCCGAAGGCGTGCTGGCAGCTGCATCGGTGAAGGGCGACTCCAGCGGGGCTTCGTCCCGCGAGACCAGTGCCCTGCCGTGTCGTCGCGTGTTAAGTTCGCCCCCGTCCAACCCGCGCACAAGGATGCCCGCAATGCCCGAACGCCTTCCCCCACATCTGCAACTCGCGCTGGCTACCATGCCGGTGTTCAGCGATGACGGACGTCTGGATCTGGCTGAGCTCGAGTCGCTGCTGGCCAAGGCGCTGGCCGACCACCAGCTCGACGAAGACGAGAAGCGGGTGTTGGCCAATGTGCTCGACCGGGCAGAGGCCGACGGGGTGGACAGCGAAGTGGGCATGCGGATTGCCGAGATCCGCCGCGAGCATCTCGCGGCCTGACCTGCACCATCGGACCGCGGCGCGCCTGATCACGCCAGGCAGGCCGCGTTGCCTGTCGGATGGACGGGCAAAGCAGCAGGAATCGCTTCGCCCAGCGCCCCGCCCACGAGGATCACGCCGGGTGAACCGCCGGCCAGCTCCGCGGCGTCGCGGGCCAGGGCCTGCAATGTGGTGAGCAGGCACTGCTCGCCCGGCTGGCTCGCGGCCAGGACCACGGCCGCGGGCGTGTGCGCCGGCAGGTGGCGCAGCAGCGACTGCGCAAGCGATCCGATGCGACGCATGCCCATGTAGATCGCGAGCGTGGTGCCGGTGGCGCACAGCGCGGCCCAGTCGGGTTCGCCGTGGTCGGCGGTGTGGGCGGTGACGAAGCTGATGCCGTGGCAGTGTTCGCGATGGGTGAGCGAGACGCCCAGCGCGGCGGCGGCGGCGAACGCGGCGCTGACCCCGTTGATGATCGTCACCGGCACGCCGGCGGCGCGCAGGAACGCGATCTCCTCGCCGGCGCGGCCGAACAGCAGCGCGTCGCCGCCCTTCACCCGGACCACGCGCAGGCCCTGCAGCGCGTAGCGGCGCATCAGCCGGCAGATGAAGGCCTGCGGCGTGGAGCGGCAGCCGCCGCGCTTGCCCACGCGCACCACGCGCGCGTTTGGTGCCAGTTCGACGATGCCCGGATCGACCAGTTCGTCGAGCAGCAGGACTTCCGCCGCAGCCAGTGCGCGCACCGCCTTGAGGGTGAGCAGTTCGAGATCGCCGGGCCCTGCGGACAGCAGCACCACGTCGGCGGGCATGCGCCGCGGCGCGTGCGGATCGTTGCTGGCGGGCGTGGTCATCGGGGACTCCGGGGTGGATGGGGACGTCACGCGTGGGTCGGGTCGCGCGCCATGCGCGCGAGTTGCGGCAGACAGGAACCGCAGACCGTGCCGCAGCCCAGCTGCGCCTTGAGCGCGGGGACGTCCGCGCCGCCCTGCACGGCGGCGCGGATCGCCGACTCGGTGACCTGGCGGCAGACGCAGACCACCGGGTCGCGCGCGAGGACCGCGGACGCCGAGAACGCGGCCAGGCGTGGACCCTGCCAAGGGCCGCCGGCAAGCGCGACGCGCAGCAGTGCATCGCCACCTGATTGCGCATCGGCCCAGAGCAGGCCGTCGATCAGGTTCGCCTCGTGCGCGCTGCGCCAGGCCACGCGTTTGAGCAGGCCGCGGCGCGCGTCGCGGTATTCCAGCGTGTCTGGACCCGGCATGAGCGAGAGCGCGGCTTCGAGCGATTCCATCCATGCGGACGGCATCGCCTCCGTCGCCGCGGCGCGCATGACCAGCCACGCGCTGCCGTCCTGCGTAGACGGATCCGCATGCAGCGCCACGCCGGCGTAGCCGCAGTCCTTCAGCAACGGCTGCAGCGCCGCGCGCAGCGCCAGCGTATCGCCACGGCGCGCGGCCAGCAGGTGCCAGCCGAAGTCCGCTCTCTCCACCCGGACCGCCGCATGCTTGAGCTCGGGCTGGCGCGAGCGCGCGTCCACCGCGGGTTGGCTGACCTCGTTGATGCCGCCGCTGGACAGGTGCTGCCCGCTCCAGTGCATCGCCGCGAACACGGTGCCGGAGCCGACCTCGTCCGACAGCTCCAGCGGCAGTACCAGGTCGCCGCGCTTGCTGGCGATGCGTACCAGCTCGCCGGCCTTCAGGCCGCGCCGCGCCGCGTCGTCCGGATGCATGCGCAGGCCGGGTTCCGGGCTGTGCGCGTACAGCTGCGGCACGCGCCCGGTGCGCGACATGCCGTGCCACTGGTCGCGCAGGCGACCGGTGAGCAGGCGCAGCGGGAAGCGCGCCGAGGTCTGTTCGGCCACCGGCTTGTAGGGCGTTACGTGGAAGCGGGCGCGTCCGTCGGCGGTGGCGAACACGCCGTCCGCGTAGCGGCGCGCCTCGCCGGTCGCATGCCCCGCACGGAACGGCCATTGCTGCGGGCCGTCGCGCTCGAGCCGCGCGTAGTCGAGCCCGCCGATGTCGAGGTCGCGGCCGACGGTCAGTGCGCGATGCTCGTCGAAGAGCTGTTCCGGCGCGTCGGCCTCGAACAGCGGCGCCGCGCCGGGCGCGGCCAACCGCGCCTCCATCCGCCGAGCGACCTCGCGCGCGATCCACCAGTCCGGCTTCGCCTGGCCGGGCGGCGCCACCGCGGCGCGCACGCGCGAGATGCGGCGTTCGGAATTGGTCACCGTGCCGTCCTTCTCGCCCCAGGTGGCGGCCGGCAGCAGCGCGTCGGCGAACGGCACGGTGTCGGTGTCGGCGAACGCCTCCTGCACGATCACGTACTCGGCGCGCTGCAGCGCCTCGCGCACGCGGCCGATGTCGGGCATCGAATGGGCGGGATTGGTGCAGGCGATCCACACCGCCTTGACCTTGCCGCTGTGCAGCGCGTCGAACAGCTCCACCGCCGCCAGTCCCGGTCGTGGCGAGAGGCTGCCGGGCGCCAGTGTCCACAGCGTTTCGAGCTCCACTCGATGCGCGTCGTTGTCGATCTCGCGATGCGCTGCCAGCATCGTCGCCATGCCGCCGACCTCGCGTCCGCCCATCGCGTTCGGCTGTCCGGTCAACGAGAACGGGCCCGCGCCCGGCCTGCCGAGCTGGCGCGTGGCCAGGTGCAGGTGGATCAGCGCCAGGTTCTTGTCGGTGCCGTGCGCGGACTGGTTCAGGCCCATGCAGTACAGCGACAGCGCCGCCGGGCTGCGACCGAACCATTCCGCGGCCGTCACCAGGTCCTGCGCGGGCACGCCACAGATCTCGGCCGACATGCGCGGCGTGTAGTCGCGCAGCAGAGCCTTGAGTTCGCCGAAGCCGGTGGTGTGCGCGTCGATGAAGCCCTGGTCGAGCAGCCCTTCCCACACCAGGTGGTGGAGCATGCCGTTGAACAGCGCCACGTCGGTGCCCGGCTGGATCGCCAGGTGCAGGTCGGCCATCGCCGCGGTGTCGGTGCGGCGCGGGTCGACCACGATCCAGCGCACGCCGGGATCGCGCACCTTCGCGTCTTCCAGACGCCGGAACAGCACCGGGTGCGCGTAAGCGGCGTTGCTGCCGGCAAACAGCACCGTCTTCGCGTGTTCGAGGTCGTCGTAGCAGGTCGGCGGGCCGTCGGCGCCGAATGCGAGCTTGTAGCCGGCCACTGCGCTGGACATGCACAGGCGCGAGTTGGTGTCGATGTTGTTGGTGCGCAGCAGACCCTTGGCCAGCTTGTTGAAGACGTAGTAGTCCTCGGTCAGCAGCTGACCGGAGAGATAGAAGGCGATGGAATCGGGCCCATGGCGTTCGACGATCCGCGACAGGCGCTCGGCCACGGTGTCCAGCGCCAGGCCCCAGTCGACTGTACGCCTTGCCTCCTGCCGCGTGGCGCGCAACTGCGGCTGCAGCAGGCGCCCCTGCAGGCTGCGCGCGCTGTCGGCCAGCGCCAGGCCCTTGCTGCACAGGCGGCCGTAGTTCGCCGGGTGCCTTGGATCGCCTTCCACCGCGACGATGCGTTCGCCGCCCGCCGCGTCGTGTTCGCTGTGGACGATCACGCCGCAGCCGACGCCGCAGTAGCAGCAGGTCGAGCGCGTGCTGCGACGTTCGACCGGCAGGCCCGTGGCGCCGGTGCCGTCCATCAGGCGACGGCCGCCTCGGCCGCACTGGTGTCGACCTGCGCCATCGACACTAGCGACAGCCACACGAAGCCGTTGCGCAGCTCCACCGTGTAGCGGCGCGCACAGCCCACGTCCGGCGCGCAGGCCTGGCCGCTGTCGAGTGCGATGTTCCAGCCGTGCAGCGGGCAGGTCACGCTGTCGCCGGACACGATTCCCTGCGACAGCGGCCCGCCCTTGTGCGGGCAACGGTCGGCCAGCGCGAACACGCGGTCGGCCGCGGGACGGAACAGGGCGATGTCGTCGCCTTCGCCGCACTGCAGGACGCGCGCGCCGAGCACGGGGATCTCGTCGATCGCGCACACGCGCACCCAGGCGTCGATGCCGGCCATGTTCAGTCCTCCAGTGCGACGGCGATCGGCCGCGCGAGCTTGAGCGGCGTGTACTCGCGCGGCGTGCTGCCGGCGATGCGCGCGGCCCAGGGGTCGGGCAGGCCCTCGAGCGCGAACAGCAGGCGCTCGAACAGCGCGCGGCGGTTGGCCGCGTCCTCCACCACCTTCTGCTTCACGTACTCCAGGCCGACGCGCTCGATGTAGTGCACGGTGCGGTCCAGGTAGTAGGCCTCCTCGCGGTAGAGCTGCAGGAAGGCGCCGGTGTACTCCTTCACCTCCTCGGCGGTCTTGACCTTGCACAGGAAGCGCGCGACCTCGGTCTTGATGCCTCCGTTGCCGCCGACGTGGAGTTCCCAGCCCGAATCCACCGCGATGATGCCCACGTCCTTGATGCCGGATTCGGCGCAGTTGCGCGGGCAGCCGGAGACCGCCAGCTTGACCTTGTGCGGGCTCCACATATTGGCCAGCATCGTTTCCAGGTCGATGCCCATCTGGGTGCTGTTCTGGGTACCGAAGCGGCAGAACTCGCTGCCCACGCAGGTCTTCACGGTGCGGATCGACTTGCCGTAGGCGTGGCCGGACTTCATCCCGAGGTCCTTCCACACGCCCACCAGGTCTTCCTTCTTCACC
Source organism: Luteimonas kalidii (assembly GCF_029887935.1). Lineage (GTDB taxonomy): Bacteria > Pseudomonadota > Gammaproteobacteria > Xanthomonadales > Xanthomonadaceae > Luteimonas > Luteimonas kalidii. The sequence goes on from NZ_JARXRO010000020.1 coordinate 92,186, forward strand.
CCGAGCAGGTCGATGCGCTGGCCGCCCGTCACCTTGACCATCGGCACCGCGTACTTGTCGGCGACATCGGCGATGCGGCGCAGTTCGCTCGCGTTGGTCACGCCGCCCTTCATCTGCGGGATCACCGAGAACGTGCCGTCCTTCTGGATGTTGGCGTGCGCGCGCTCGTTGATGAAGCGGCTCTGCGGATCGTCCACCGCCTCGCGCGGCCAGGTCGAGAGCATGTAGTAGTTGATCGCCGGCCGGCAGGTGGCGCAGCCGTTGGGGGTACGCCATTCCATAAAGGCGTAGGCCTGCGCGTGGCTGACCAGGTGGTGGTCGCGGACCGCCTGGCGCACTTCGGCGTGGGTACGGTCGGTGCAACCGCACACCGCCTTGGTCTTGGGCGTTTCCTGGAAGTTCGAGCCCAGGCAGTTCATCAGGATCTGCTCGACCAGGCCGGTACACGAACCGCAGGAACTCGCTGCCTTCGTGTGCTTCTTGACCTCGTCGACGGTGAACAGTCCCTGCCCGCGCACCGCATTGACGATGGTGCCCTTGCACACGCCGTTGCAGCCGCAGACTTCGTCCGCATCGGCCATGCTCGCGGCCCGGTCCTGGCCGCCGGTACCGCTGTCGCCGAGCGCGGTCTCGCCGAAGGCGAGCGTGTCGCGACGGTCGCCGATCGGGCTGCCGTCCCTGATCTGGCGGAAGTACCAGGCGCCGTCGCCGGTGTCGCCGTACAGGCAGGCACCGATGAGTCTGTCGTCGCGGATGACGAGCTTCTTGTACAGGCCGCCGGCCGGATCGGAGAGCACGATCTCCTCGGTGCCTTCGCCGCCCATGAACTCGCCGGCCGAGAACAGGTCGATGCCGGTCACCTTCAGCTTGGTCGACACCGACGAGCCCTTGTAGATGCCGATGCCGTAGGTGGCCAGGTGGTTGGCGCAGATCTTCGCCTGCTCGAACAGCGGCGCGACCAGGCCGTAGGCGATGCCGCGATGCGCGGCGCATTCGCCGACCGCATACACGCGCGGGTCGAAGGTCTGCAGGCTGTCGTCGACCACGATGCCGCGGTTGCAGTGGATGCCGGCCGCCTGTGCGAGCGTGGTGTTGGGGCGGATGCCGGCGGCCATCACCACCAGGTCGGCCGGCACCTCTTCGCCATCGGAGAAGCGGACACCGACGACTTCACCGGCCTCGTTGCCCAGGATTTCAGTGGTCGAGGTGTTGAGCCGGAACGCCAGCCCGCGCTGCGCGAGCGACTTCTCCAGCAGCGCGCCGGCGACCGGGTCGAGCTGGCGCTCCAGCAGCCAGCCGGCCAGGTGGACCACGGTCACGTCCATGCCGCGCAGCTTCAGTCCGTTGGCCGCTTCCAGACCCAGCAGGCCGCCGCCGATCACCACCGCGTGCGTCTTCACCTTCGCGGTGTCGATCATCGTGCGCGTGTCGTGGATGTCGCGGTAGCCGATCACGCCCTTCAGGTCCTTGCCCGGCACCGGCAGGATGAAAGGCACCGAGCCGGTGGCGAGCAGCAGGCGGTCGTACTCGGCCTGCGTGCCGTCGCTGGCGACGACCTTGCGGCGAACGCGATCGATCTTCGTGACTTCCTTGCCCAGGTGCAGGGTGATGCCGTGCTCGACGTACCACGACAGCGGATTGAGCACGATCTCGTCGAAGTCCTGCTCGCCGGCCAGCACCGGCGAAAGCAGGATGCGGTTGTAGTTCGGGTGCGGCTCGGCGCCGAACACCGTGATCTCGTACATGTCCGGCTGCAGCTTGAGCAGTTCCTCGAGCGTACGGATACCGGCCATGCCGTTGCCGACCACCACCAGTCTTGGTTTCTTCATTGCCGGGTCCCGTCTTGCGCGCCGGACAGGGCGCGGGTCATGAAGGTGCTGCAGGGGTCTTCGACGTAACCGGCGAACGGGCCGCAGGTCTCGAAACCAAAACGCGCGTACAGCGCGCGCGCCGGCGCGAACTTCGGCTGGGTGCCCGTCTCCAGGCTCAGGCGGCGGTAACCGCGCCTGGACGCTTCGTCCATCACCTGCGTGAGCAGCGCCGCCGCCACGCCGCGACGCCGCGCCGCGGGTTCGGTGCGCATCGACTTCACCTCGCCGTGCGTGGAGTCGAGTTCGCGCAGCGCGGCGCAGCCGAGCAGCGCGTCGCCCTCCCACGCGCTCCAGAAGGTGATGTCGGGCGCGCGCAGGCGCGCGAGGTCGAGCGCGTGCACGCTCTCGGGCGGCGAGATGCGGTGCATCTCGTCCAGGTGCGCCTGCAGCAGGGCCGCGATCTGCGGTCCGTGCAGCGGGTCGACGGCGATGTGCAGCGGCATGCTCAGACCCTCGCCGCGCCGGCGGCGGCCCAGTGCAGGCGCCAGCGCTGCTTCACCCCGACCAGGCACAGCGATGCCGACAGCGCGATCGCCGAGAACAGCCACAGGCCCAGCGCATACGAGCCCAGCTGCTGCTTGACCACGCCGAGGCCGGCCGCGAGCAGGAATCCGCCCACGCCGCCGGCCATGCCGATCAGCCCGGTCATCAGCCCGATCTCGGCGCCGAAACGCTGCGGTACCAGTTGGAACACCGCCCCGTTGCCCGCACCCAGGCACAGCAGCGTGAGCACGAACAGCGCCACCGTCGCCACCGCCCCGCCCACGCCGAGCGCCGCCGCCGCCACCAGCGCGGTGACCGCGACGTACACCATCTGCAGGGTGCGCGTGCCACCGATGCGGTCGGCGATCACGCCGCCGATCGGGCGCATCACCGAGCCGGCCAGGACGCAGGCCGCCGTGGCCCAGCCGGCGAGTTTCGGTTCGAACCCGAACTGGTCGTGGAAATAGCCCGGCAGCGCGCTGGCGAAGCCGGCGAAACCGCCGAAGGTGATCGCGTAGAACAGCATGAACCACCACGAGTCGCGGTTGCCGACCAGCACCGTGGCGTAGTCGCGCAACTGCTTGCGCGCCACCGGCACCGGCGCGTCCTTCGCGCACAGCGCGAACACCACCAGCACCACCAGCAGTGGCAGGCAGGCCAGGCCGAAGACATTGCGGAAGCCGAACGCCGCCGCCAGCGCGGGGGCGAACAGCGCGGCGAGCACGGTGCCCGAGTTGCCGGCACCGGCGATGCCCAGCGCCGTGCCCTGGTGCTCGGGCGGATACCAGCGCGAGGCCAGCGGCAGGGCGACCGCGAACGACGCACCGGCCACGCCCAGCATCAGGCCCAGCAGCAGGACCTGGCCGAAGCTGTGCACGCCCAGCCGCCACGCCACCAGCAGCGCGCCGATCACCAGCACCTGCGCCAGCAGGCCGGTGCGCCGGGCGCCGATGCGGTCGGCCAGCATGCCCAGGAACAGCCGCAGCACCGCACCGCACAGGATCGGCACGGCCACCATCAGCGCCCGCTGCTGGGTGTCGAGCGCCAGCACCTCGGCGATCTGCACCTGCATCGGACCCAGCAGGTACCAGACCATGAAGCTCAGGTCGAAGTAGAGGAAGGCGGCCAACAGCGTGGGCGTGTGCCCGGCCTGCCAGAAGGATCGGTTCATCGGCGTGCTCCGAGGAGAGGCCGCCGTCGGGCGCCGGGGGACACCACGACTTCGGCCGGTGGAAACGAAAAACGGCGCCCTCCGGGGTGGCCGGAGAGACGCCGTTGTCGGCGACCCAGGGCCGCCGTTGGCCTCGGGTCGGAATCTGGTTGTGCGGGCGCGTCGTTGCGCCCGACAGTTATTGCATCGCAACACGCGTGCCAAGCGCATGCGCCAGCCGCGGCCCCGAGGTGCCCAACGTGTCCAGACCTTACGGTGCCGTCCCGGATCCTCTGCCGGATCAAATGCTTGGGCGTCACATCGCCGTCACGCGGCGCACTCGACGCCCTGTGTCGCCGTCAGTGTGCTGACCAGCGATGGAAGGCGACCCGGGCCTGTTATCCCCAACAAGGTGCAAGCGATGCACCTGTACGGTGCTTTCGAGCAGGCAGGGCGTCTGTGGTCGTGCAGTGCCTAGCGATTGCCGGCTGCCGGGGGCCTCTCTCGGTTTTTGCTCACCGGAGACAGGCAAATTCCGATCGCGCAGCCGGAGGGGTCCGGGCGGGGGTTGCGCAAGCGGCACACGGATGTGCCGCGGCCGCGAGTGCGGACAGGGATGTCTGCCCGAGCGGTGCGCGACCCCCGTCCGGACCCCTCCGGCCCCTCCGAAGGCGCGTCTTGCGCTCCATTCGAGACTCTGGATGTCGCGATCGCAGTCGCCGCTCGTCCCCGCCAGGAAGAGCGTGGGAACAGTCGCAAGCATGTGCTCGCGCGCTCGCATGCCTCCGACCGCGAGCCGCTAATCCCAGCGCATCCCATCGAACAGCACGCTGGTGCGCGTCTCGCCGCGCGGGAGCGGCACCCCGACCTGGAGCGCGGCCAGCCGATAGCTGTCGAGGCGATGGATCTCCTCCAGGCGCGCGTCGTCGCCGGTCGCGTCCGCGCCCAGCCAACCCCAGCGGCGGAACTGGTGCAGGAACCAGCGCCCGTCCGACAGCCACGGGAAGTTCACCTCGCCATCGCCGTGGAAGCGCAACCGGGCGACACGCGGCGTGGTGTCTGGCGGCAGCAGGCAGTCGACCAGACTGGCCACGGGCAGGTCGATCGCGCCGTCGTCCGCCAGCCACTGCGCCGCCTGCGCGCGATGGTCTGGATCCTCGTCCAGCCAGCGGCAGGCCTCGAGCACCGCGGCCGTGAGTGCAGTCGCCGCCTCCGGCTCCAGTGCCGCGAACGCGCGTCGGCAGGCCAGCACCTTTTCCGGATGCCCGGGCCAGATCTCGCCGCTGCGGATCACCCGCGCGCCGGCGCCCAGTGCCTCTGCCTGGGCCGCCCACGGCTCCCCGGCGCAGTAGCCCTGTATCTCGCCGCGCGCCAGCGCCGTCGGCATCTCCGGCGGCGGCAGCGTCAGCGCCTGCACCTCGTGCAGCGGGTCGATCCCTTGCGCCGCCAGCCAGTAGTACAGCCACATCGCGTGGGTGCCGGTGGGGAAGGTCTGCGCCAGCTGCGGCCGCCGAGCCGGCACGTCCAGGGCCTCGCGCAGGGTCGCCCCTGCGCGCAGGCGCTGCGCCGCCTCCGGCGCAAGCACGATCGCCTGGCCGTTCTGGTTGAGCACCATCAGCACCGCCATCGGCGCCTGCGGTCCGCCGATGCCGGCGTCGACGCCGTAGACCATGCCGGCGAGCGCATGCGCGGCATCGAGTTCGCCCGACAGCAGCTTGTCGCGCACCGCCGCCCACGAACCCTGCCGTCGCAGCTCCAGCTGCAGGCCATGCGTACGGTCGAATCCCATCCGCACCGCCACCACCAGCGGCGCGCAGTCCACCAGCGGCATGTAGCCCAGGCGCAGGGGGCGGAGCGTTCCGGCGATGCGCGTCATCCCAGCAGGTCCGCCATCGACAGGATCCGGCGCGCCACGTCGGCCAGTTTGAGGTTCTGTCGCATCGCCTGCTGGCGCAGCGCCGCGTAGGCGTCGCGTTCGCTCATGCCGCGTTTCTCCATCAGCAGGCCCTTGGCCTGTTCGATCTGCTTGCGGTCCTGCAGCTGCTGCTGCACGCCTTCGAGCTGCTGGCGCAGCTGCGATTCCTGTTCGAAGCGCGCCAGCGCCACCTGGATGATCGGCCGCAGCCGCGACGGCGCCAGCCCGTCGACCACGTAGGCCGCCACGCCCGCGCCGACCGCGGCGCGGATCAGCTGTTCGTCGCCGTTGGCCGAGAACATCACCACCGGGCGCGGTGCGTGCCGGTGCAGCATCGCCAGCTGTTCCAGCGCGTCGCGCGAGGGCGAATCGACGTCGAGGATCACCACGTCCGGCCGGTGCGCCTCCACCACCTTGAGCAGCGTGGCCACGCCGTCCACCACGTCCAGCACCTCGTGCCCGGCCGCGACCAGCGCGGCCCGCAGGTCGCCGATCGGCTTGGCCGTGTCGCTGATGAGGAGGATGCGGGGCATGCCTGTGGCGGCCGGCTGGCTGGCGGGAGCGGGGGGTTGGCGCTATGTTGCCTTGCAACATAGTCGCTCGCGACGCGGTTTGCCAAGGAGCCCCGATGCCGCTGTATCCCCTGTTCGCCGACCTGGCCGGTCGCGAGGTGCTGGTCGTCGGCGGCGGCGAGGTCGCGCTGCGCAAGGTCGAGGCGCTGCTGCAGGCCGGCGCCCGGGTCCGGCTGCACGCGCACGAACTGCATCCGGTGCTCGCCGGCTGGATCGACGCCGGGCGGATCGACCGCCTGCGCGGCGACTTCGACCCGGCGTGGATCGACGCCGCCTGGCTGATGGTGGTGGCGACCGACGACGGCGCGTTCAACGCCACGCTCGCGGCGCAGGCGGGCGCGCGGCGCCGGTTCGCCAACGTGGTCGACGATGCCGCGCTCTCCACCTTCCAGGTGCCGGCGGTGATCGATCGTGCGCCCCTGCAACTCGCGATCTCCTCAGGCGGCGCCGCGCCGATGCTGGCCCGCCGACTGCGCGAACGCCTGGAGGCCGAACTCGATCCCGCGCTGGGCGCGCTCGCCGGCCTGTTCGCCCGCCACCGCACGGCGATCCGCGCGCGGCTGCCGGAACTCGGACACCGGCGGCGCTGGTTCGATGCGGTCATCGATGGCCCCGTGCCGGCACTGCTGCGCGAGGGGCGCGATGCGGACGCCGCGCAGGCGTTCCTGGCGATGCTGGACGATGCGGGCATGGTTCCGGCCGGTGGCCGCGCCAGCCTGGTCGGCACCGGTCCCGGCGACCCCGGCCAGCTCACGCTCGCCGCGCTGCGGGCGATGGCCCTGGCCGACGTGCTGCTGGTGGACGCCGCGGTGGCCGCGCCGGTGCTGGCGCTGGCGCGCAAGGACGCCACGCGGGAGCTGGCGCCGGGCGATCCGGACGCTTGTTCCGGGCGCGTACGCGACCACGCCGGCGCCGGTCGCCATGTGGTCTGGCTGCGGCCGGGCGATGGCTTCCGCGAGGCGCCCTTCGATGCGATCGCGACCGCACTGCGCGAGGCGGCGTGGCCATGCGAAGTGCATGCGGGCGTCGGCGACCCCGCCGCGTGGAAGAGGGCGGGCGCGTGACGTCGACATGGAACCGGACCTCCGCGCGGCCGTGCAGGCAACGGGCGCACCAGGCGTACCGCGCCGCCGTCCTCCGGCGTCTTCGCATGGCGAAGCCTCGCACGCGGTAGCGGAAACCCGGCGCGGTCCGGCGCATCCGGATGCACGGTGAGGAACGAAGCCCCGTCGGCGGGGCTGCCAATCGGTGCCTGCTGCCGATCCGACGCAGCGCCAGGCGTGGCGGGATCTACTCCGCGGCGACGCTGGCCGAGGTGATCAGCGACTGCAGGTCGTCTTCGAGCCGGGAGATGCGTTCGGCCAGCAGCGCGGTTTCCGTCGGGCTCACGTGCACCAGGCCGTCCAGCAGTTCCGACAGTTGCACCAGCCGGTCGCGGTGCTGGCGCACGTCGAGGCGGCTGCGGCGGCCGCGCAGGTCGCCGACCTCGGTCGGCGCGCCGACGCGCCGGCAGTACTCGCGCAGCACCAGGCCCATGCGCGACGCGGCGCGCAGGTCGGCATCGCTCCAGGGTTCGCTGCTGCCGCGCACGGTCTCGTGCCAGGCGCCGAAACTCTCGCGCGGGCCGATCCGGGTGCCGTCGCCGTCGACCACGAACGGCTCGTCCGGGCGGCCGGCCCAGCGCACGTCCTCGACCTGCTCGCAGCGGAAGTACAGCAGCCACTCCTCGCGGGCCGGATCGAGCGCCAGCGCCAGCACGCCGGCGATGCCGTCGGCAGCCTGCGGGCTCGGGCTCCAGTCGTCGACGCGCGCCGTGTATGCGGGCGCGCCCGGTCCCGAAACCCGCGCCAGCCAGGCCAGCAGGTCGGGGATGCGTTCGGCCGGCGGCGTGCGCCCGGCACTGTGCCAGTGCCCGGACCGCAGCAACGCCACCCCGTCCGCGCGCAATGCGCGCAGCAGCAGGTCCAGTTCGCTGGCCAGCGCCAGGCGTGCGTCGCTGGCATGGGCCAGGCGCACCGCCAGCGTGTCGCGCACGCCTCTCGTTTCCTCCTCGGTACGCGCGGCCTCCTGCTGTTCGCGCGCGGCCACGCGCATCGACACGAACAGGCCGAACAGGTCGGCCGCCGCGCGTACGCCGGGCGACAGATGACGCACGGCGCGGTGGTGGCAGGCGATCAGGCCCCACAGGCGGCCGCCGGCGACGATCGAGATCGACATGGACGCGGCCACGCCCATGTTCGCCAGGTACTCCAGGTGCACCGGCGAGACGCTGCGCAGTGACAGCTGGCCGAGGTCGAGCGGTTCGCCGCGCACGTCGCGGTCGGGCAGGATCGGCACCGGCGCATAGCGCGCGTCCGGAATCACGCGGATGCGGTTGTGCAGGTACAGGCGCCTGGCCTGGGGCGGGATGTCGGAGGCCGGATAGCGCAGGCCGAGGTAGGGCGGCATCGCCGAGTCGCGAGATTCGGCCACCACCTCGCCCGAGTCGTCGTGCAGGAAGCGGTACACCATCACCCGGTCGTAGCCGGTGAGCAGGCGTACCTGTTCGGCGACCCGCTGGTGGAAGCTGTCGTCGGCGCCGCCCTGGGCGACGCGCGCGATCATCGCCTGCGCCACCACCGTCGGCGAGCGCTCGCCCGCGGTGCGCGCCTGCGGCTCGATCTCGATGTGCACCAGCCCGTCGGCGACATGCACCCCCACTTCGCACAGCATGGCCAGCGGACCGATGTTGGCCACCGCGGCGCGCTGCGCGGGCGCGCCGGGCTCGCTGAAGTCGACCGCCTCGGCGATGGTCTGGATCACGTCGTCGGTGATGAACTCGCGCAGCGAATGGCGCAGCATGTCCTCCGGCGCCACCGCGGCGAGCGCCTCGATGTTGGCCGAGACATGGTGGATCGACCAGTCCGGCAGCCGGCAGCTGATCAGGTATCCATGCGGCTGGATCGCACCCGACAGGTGGATCGGCTCGTTGGCGCAGACCTGGAGCGCGCGTTCGAGTTCGGGGGTCATCGTCACGACTCCTTGCCGTGGATCACGGGAATGCGCTCGAAACCGCGCTCGAAACACGAGCGCACCAGTGCGAAGGCGGCGCGTGCGCCTTCCTCGGCCTGGGCCATGCGCACGGCGTCGTCGACGTCCAGGGCCTGCAGCCGCGCCTGCAGCGCGCCCCATTCGTCGGACGTCGCGTGGCGATCGAGGAAGCGTGCGCCGCGGTCGGGATCGAAACCCAGCGCACGCGCATCACGCAGCAGCACGCGCGCACCCATGCTGCTGCCGGCCATCACGTATTCCCAGCCCAGGCGCGCGGCCTGTCCGGCCACTGCGCGATGCGTGCCTTCGGCGGTCAGCGGGAGCAGCGAGAGCGCGGTGAGGTCGCGCGCCAGCCACGCCGAGTGGCGCGGCACGGCATCGATCGTGCGTTCGAAGTCGGCGGCGAACCGGTGCATGCCCAGGATGTAGCGGCGATAGGTGGCGACCGAATCCAGCCCGTGCGGAAACAGCCCGTCGACCTGTCCATGCAGCTGCGCGGTGGCCGCGCGCAGGCGCTCCCGTGCTCCGCCGATGGCGGGGATGGAGGGAGTGCCCGGGGTGATGGCGGCGTCGATGGCGGGAAGGATACCGGCCCGTACGCTGGCTGCCGCCGCAGTCGATTCAGGAAGATGAGCAAACCGTCCACACCCCGCGCCATCGCTACAATGTCGGTCTTCACGAACCTGTCCCGTTCCCGTGCCCTACCCCGATTACGACTTCGCCAGCCATCGATTCGAGGTCCGTCCCGGGATCAGGATGCACTACCTGGACGAAGGCCCGCGCGACGGTGAGGTGGTGCTGGCCCTGCACGGCAATCCGTCGTGGAGCTACTACTGGCGCCATCTCGTCCATGGGCTGCGCGACCGCTATCGCGTCGTCGTGCCCGATCATGTCGGCATGGGGCTTTCGGACAAGCCCGACGACGATGCCGGCGCCGTGCCGCGCTACGACTACACCCTGCAGTCGCGGGTCGACGACATCGGCGTGCTGCTCGCGCACCTGGGCATCGACGGCCCGCTGACCCTGGCGGTGCACGACTGGGGCGGGATGATCGGATTCGGATGGGCGCTGGCGGCTCCCGAGCGCGTGCGGCGGCTGGTGGTGCTCAACACCGCCGCCTTCCCGATGCCGGCGGGCAAGCCGATGCCGTGGCAGATCGCGCTGGGCCGCGATTACCACATCGGCGAACTGGTGATCCGGGGATTCAATGCGTTCTCCGCCGGTGCCTCGCACCTCGGCGTCGAGCGGCGCATGCCGCGCGCGGTGCGTCGCGCCTACGTGGCGCCCTACGACAGCTGGCACAACCGCATCGCGACCGTGCGCTTCATGCAGGACATTCCGCTGGCCGAAGGCGACCGCGCGTGGCCGCTGGTGGCGGCGTCGGCCGAGCGCCTGGCCGGCTATGCCGACCGCCCTGCCTTCCTGGGGTGGGGGCTGAAGGACTTCGTCTTCGACGAAGACTTCCTCGACCGCTTCCGTGCCGCGTGGCCGCAGGCCGAGGTGCATGCGTTCGAGGACGCCGGCCACTACGTGCTGGAGGACCGGCACGCGGTGCTGGTCCCCGCCATCCGCGCCTTTCTCGATCGCCACCCGCTCTGACGGCCATCGCGCGGGGCGGGGAAGGGCGCGCGGTGGGGCCGGGGTGCCATGCGTGCGCCGGGGAAGTTCGACCGGATCGCGCCACGCGCAGGCACGCGGTGTTCGGCGCTCACGCCGCGAGCGGAGGCAGCCTGGGCGCGGGCGGCGTGTTGCCGTTGTCGTCGGGACGGTCGCCATCGTTGCCGGCGGGGTCGCGCCAGCGCCAGTCGGCGGGGCCGAGTAGCGGGAGGCCATGCGCGAGCCGGGCCTTGTCGCACTGCGGGCTGGCCCGCCCGTGTTCCCACGAGGCGTCGACCTCACGGCACACCGAGGGCCGCTGCGGGTGGATCGTGCAGCGCGAATACACCCCGATCTCGGCATCCAGGGCGATGCAGCGCACCGGTTCGGAATAGGTGCCGCGCATGCACAGGCGGTGGGCGTCGAGGCGCTCGGTGAGCCCGGCGGGGACGCCGCCGGCGACGGCATCGTCGGCTTCCATCCAGTGGAACGCCACCCGGTACCGCGTGCAGCAGGCGCCGCAGGTGAGGCAGGGATGCGGCATGGCGGCGGCAGCGGCAGCAGGGGGATGCGGATTCTTCGCCCAGCCGGCGCCCCGCGCAAGAGGCGCGCCGTCCCCGTAGCCCGGGTCAGCAAAGCGCACCCGGGGCCCGCGCGACTCATGCCATTGCCGCCCGATCGGCATGACCGCAGCGCGTGTGCCCGAGCGGTACCGCCCCGCGGGCGATAATCCCGGCATGAACCCACCGTGCAACATCGCCGCCGCGCTGCCGCGGCTGGCGGCCGAGGCGCCCGGGCGCGTCGCCATGCGCAGCCCGGGGCGTGACGGCCGGTACGCGCACGCATTGACCTACGGCGAGCTGGATGCGCGCAGCGACGCGATCGCCGCAGGACTCGCCCGCCACGGCATCGGGCGCGGCACGCGCACGGTGCTGATGGTGCGGCCGACGCCCGAGTTCTTCCTGCTGATGTTCGCGCTGTTCAAGGCCGGCGCGGTGCCGGTGCTGGTGGACCCCGGCATCGACCGGCGGGCGCTGCGGCAGTGCCTCGACGAAGCGCAGCCGGAGGCCTTCATCGGCATCCCGCTGGCGCATCTGGCGCGCGTGCTGCTGGGCTGGGCGAAGGGCGTGCGGGTGCGCATCACCACCGGCCGCCGTGCGTGGCTGGCCGATGCCACGCTCGACCGGGTCGAACGCGACGGCAGCGGCGCCGGCCCGCAGCTGACCGACACCTCGCCCGACGACGTCGCGGCGATCCTGTTCACCAGCGGCTCGACCGGCGTGCCCAAGGGCGTGGTGTACCGCCACCGCCACTTCGTCGCCCAGGTCGAACTGCTGCGGGCGGCGTTCGGGATCGAGGCGGGCGGGATCGACTTCCCGACGTTCCCGCCGTTCGCCCTGTTCGATCCCGCGCTGGGGCTGACCTCGATCATTCCCGACATGGATCCCACCCGGCCGGCGCGAGCCGACCCGCACCGGCTGCATGCCGCGATCGCGCGCTACGGCGTCGACCAGCTGTTCGGGTCGCCGGCGCTGATGCGCGTGCTGGCCGAGCACGGCGCGCCACTGCCGACGCTCCGCAGGGTGACCTCGGCGGGTGCACCCGTGCCGCCCGAAGTCGTGGCGCGGATGCTGGAGCTGCTGCCCGGCGACGCACGATTCTGGACGCCGTACGGCGCCACCGAATGCCTGCCGGTGGCGGTGATCGAAGGCCGCGAACTGCTGGCGCTGCGCGAACGCACCGAGCAGGGCGCAGGCACCTGCGTCGGCCGTCCGGTGCCGCCGAACGATGTCCGCATCATCCGCATCACCGACGCGGCCATCGAGGCGTGGTCGGACGACCTGCTGGTCGCGCCCGGCGAGGTGGGCGAGATCACCGTCGCCGGTCCCACCGCCACCGATGCGTATTTCAACCGCGAGGCGCAGACGCGGCTGGCGAAGATCCGCGAGCCTCGAGGCGAGGCCGGGCGCGTGGTCCATCGCATGGGCGATCTCGGCTGGTTCGACGACGAAGGGCGACTGTGGTTCTGCGGACGCAAGTCGCACCGGGTGGAGACTGCCGATGGACCGCTCTACACCGAGCAGGTCGAGCCGGTGTTCAACGTGCATCCGGACGTGCGCCGGACCGCGCTGGTGGGCGTCGGCGCACCGGGCGCACGGCAACCCGTACTGTGCGTCGAGACCATGCCGCGGATCGCACGCCGCGAACGGTCGCGCATCGCGCACGAACTGCGCGCGATCGGGGCACGCCTGCCGCACACCGCGCGCATCGAACGCATCGCGTTCCATCCGCGCTTCCCGGTCGACATCCGCCACAACGCCAAGATCGGCCGCGAAGCGCTGGCGCGCTGGGCCGCAGGCAGGAGCCGCGCATGAAGATCCTCGTCACCGGTGGGGGCGGCTTTCTCGGACAGGCGCTGTGCCGCGGCCTGGTCGAACGCGGTCACGACGTCTCCAGCTTCAATCGGGGCCACTACCCGGAACTCGACGCGATCGGCGTGCGCCAGCTGCGCGGCGACCTGGCCGACGCCGATGCCGTGCGCGCCGCTGCCGGCGGGGGGATGGAGGCGATCTTCCACAATGCCGCCAAGGCCGGCGCCTGGGGCAGCTACGACAGCTACCACCGGGCCAACGTGCTGGGCACGCGCCACGTGCTGGCAGCCTGCCGGGCCCACGGCATCGGCCGGCTGGTGTACACCTCGACGCCCAGCGTGACCCACCGCAAGACGCATCCGGTCGAAGGCGGCACCGCGGACACCGTGCCCTATGGCGAGGGCTTCAAGGCGCCGTACGCGACCACCAAGCTGATCGCGGAGCAGGAGGTGCTGGCCGCCAACGGCACCGTCGTGGCCGACGGCGCGCAGCTGGCCACCGTCGCGCTGCGCCCGCGGCTGATCTGGGGGCCGGGCGACCAGCAGATCCTGCCGCGCCTGGTCGAACGCGCGCAGGCCGGACGGCTGCGTTTCGTCGGTGGCGGCGACAACCTGATCGACACCACCTACATCGACAACGCGGCCCAGGCCCATTTCGACGCGTTCGAGCACCTCGCCCCGGACGCCGCCTGCGCCGGTCGCGCGTATTTCATCAGCAACGGCGAGCCCAGGCCGACGCGCGAGATCGTCAACGCGCTGCTCGCCGCGGCAGGCGCGCCCCAGGTGCAGGGCTTGATCCCGTTCGGGCTGGCGTATGCGATCGGCGCGGCGTGCGAGACGCTGTGGCCGTTGCTGCGGCTGCAGGGCGAGCCGCCGATGACGCGTTTCCTGGCCGAGCAGCTGAGCACGACGCACTGGTATTCGATGGCGCCCGCGACGCGGGATTTCGGCTACGTGCCACGGGTGACCATCGCCGAAGGGCTGCAGCGCCTGCAGGCTTCCCTGCAGCAGGAGTGAACCGGCCCACCGTCGCATCGTCCTGCTTTCACGACGGGATCACCCGGTGCTCACCCGGCCGCGACCCGGGCCCGCGTAGCGTTCGCCTGCACCCCCCAATCCCTCGCGGCCAATGGCCGCCGCCCAGGAGACGCTCCATGCTCAGATACGCCGTCATCTTCTTCGTCATCGCGCTCATTGCCGCCGTGCTCGGCTTCAGTGGCGTCGCCGGCGCGGCCACCAATATCGCCTGGATCCTGTTCGTGGTGTTCGTGATCCTGGCGATCGTGTCGCTGCTGCGCGGCAAGCGCGTCTAGCGCCATCGCGATTGCGAAACGCGAAGGGCCCGCCGACCGGCGGGCCCTTTTTCATGGCCGATCCACGTCCTCGCGGCACGCGGGGCAGCCGCTACAATGCGACATGGCCCTCTTCCCGCCCTCCCCATTCGACGCGATCAAGCCGATCGCCGGCCGCGCGCTGGAGGCGGCGCTCAACCGCGCGATCGCACTCGACCCCGACACACGCGACGCGCTGGGCCGGCTCGACGGACGGCGCATCACGCTGGCGGTGCAGTCGCCCCCCATCGCCCTGTCGCTGCAGGTGTCGGGTGACCGGCTCGTGGTCGGCCCCGCGGACGCCGGGTCCGAACCCGACCTGGCGGTCAGCGCCACGCTAGCCGGCATGCTCGGGCAGTTGCCGTTCCTGCGCCGCGATGATGCCGCGCCGGTCGGCCGGGTGCGGGTCTCGGGCGATGCCGAACTCGCGCGCCAGTTGCAGCGCCTGGCCGAACGCTTCGACCCGGACTGGCAGCAGCCGTTCGTGTCCGTGTTCGGCGAGGTGGTCGGCGTGCAGCTGGCCAACGCCTTCGCCGGTGCGCTGGGACAGGCGCGCATCGTCGGGCGCAACCTGGCGCAGAGCGCGGCCGAGTACGTGACCGAGGAATCGCGCGACGTGGTCGCGCGCGCCGAACTCGACGCGTTCCTCGACGACGTCGACGTGCTGCGCGAGGACGTCGATCGCCTCGCCGCGCGCGTCGCGCGGATGGGCGCGCGGGTCGGGACCGGGGCGTGAACACCGTCCTGCGCGCCGCACGCATCGGCCGCGTGCTGCTGCGCTACCGGCTGGACGACCTGCTCGACCAGACCCCCGCCGAGCGCTGGCTGAAGCTGATGCGGCCGTTCGTGCCGCGCGCGCAGGCCGCGATCGCGGCCCAGTCGCGCGGTGCGCGCCTGCGGCTGGCGCTGCAGGAACTGGGGCCGATCTTCGTCAAGTTCGGGCAGATCCTCTCCACCCGACGCGACCTGCTGCCGCCGGACCTGGTGGACGAGCTTTCGCTGCTGCAGGATCAGGTCGCTCCATTCGATGGCGACGCCGCGCGCGCGATCGTCGAGTCCGAACTCGGTGCGCCGGTGGCCACGCTGTACGCCGCGTTCGAGACCGCGCCGCTGGCTTCGGCCTCGATCGCGCAGGTGCACGCCGCCACCCTGCACCCGGTGGGCGACGCGCCGCCGCGCGAGGTGGTGGTGAAGGTGCTGCGGCCCGGGATCGAGAAGCAGATCGCGGGCGACGTCGCCCTGCTCGGCAGCCTCGCCGCACTGGTCGACCGCACCCATCCCAATGCCGACAAGATCCGCCCGCGCGAGATCGTGGCCGAGATCGAGAACACGCTGGCGGCCGAGCTCGACCTGCAGCGCGAAGGCGCCAACGCCTCGGTGCTGCGCCGCCACTGGCTCGATTCGGCCGACCTGTACGTGCCCGAGCCGATCTGGACCCACACCGCGCAGCGCGTGCTCACGCTCGAGCGCGTGCGCGGCATCAACAGCGACGACATCGCCGCGCTGGATGCCGCCGGCATCGACCGCCGCGCGCTGGCCGCCAAGGGCGTGCGCGTGTTCTACACCCAGGTGTTCCGCGACAACTTCTTCCATGCCGACGCGCACGCCGGCAACATCTGGGTCGACCCGGAACGTCGCGACAACCCGCGCTTCATCGCGCTGGATTTCGGGATCATGGGCCAGCTCTCCAGCGAGGACCAGTACTACCTCGCCGAGAACTTCATGGCGATCTTCAACAAGGACTACCGGCGCGTGGCCGAGCTGCACGTGCAGGCCGGCTGGATGCCCGCGCATATCCGCATCGACGAACTCGAGGCCGCCGCGCGCGCCGTGTGCGAGCCGTACTTCACCCGGCCGCTGTCGGAGATCTCGCTCGGCGAGGTGCTGGGCAAGCTGTTCCGCACCGCGCAGCGCTACGAGCTGACCCTGCAGCCGCAGCTGATCCTGATGCAGAAGACCCTGCTGACGATCGAGGGCATCGGCCGCCTGCTGGACCCGAAGATCGACATCTGGGCGGTGGCGCGACCGGTGCTCGAGCGCATCCTGGTCGAGCGCTACAGTCCCCAGCGCCTGGCGGCCGAGTTCCGCAAGCGCATGCCCGAGATGGTCACCCGCGCGCCGGAGGTGCCGCGCCTGCTGCACGCGTGGCTGCAGCAGCAGGTCGAAGGGCGGCACGAACTGCGCATGCGTTCGCGCGACATCGTCGAGATCACGCAGACGCTCAAGACCATGCAGCGGCGGATCGTCGCCGCGATCCTCGGCGTCGGCCTGCTGATCGCCGCCGCGGTGCTGTACGCGCTCGAGGCCGGCGGCCCTGCCTTCCT
Organism: Luteimonas kalidii; assembly: GCF_029887935.1. Lineage (GTDB taxonomy): Bacteria > Pseudomonadota > Gammaproteobacteria > Xanthomonadales > Xanthomonadaceae > Luteimonas > Luteimonas kalidii. The sequence goes on from NZ_JARXRO010000020.1 coordinate 108,829, forward strand.
CGGCGTGCCGCTGTCCTCCTGGGTCGCCGGCGTCGGCGGCCTGTGGGCGATCCTCGCGGCGCTGCCGCGGCGCGGCTAGTCGCGGCACGTTCGCGGAACCGCCGGGCGGCGGTCGCCATTCCGGTCGTTTTCCGCGTGTTTCGTCCGGTGGAACTGTGATCCCCGTCGCGTCGGGATGTTTCAAACCTGTTAATTCTTGCGTGGGGACCGCAGGTCCCCGCGCCGGTCCTGTGGGGGGAGCCGGGCGACCTCCCACTCGCAAGGACTCCGCCCATGATCAATGCACGCGCGTGCACGACGCTTCGAATTTCCAGCACCCCGCTGGCCATCGCGATCCGCTCGGCCCTGGTTCTCGCCACCCTGGCCGCAGGCGCCACCGCCATGGCGCAGACCCCGCCGCCCACCGACGGAACCGCCGGTTCGGACGCCGCCACCCTGGACACGGTGTCCGTACTCGGCTCGCGCAACAAGCCGCGTTCGGTGTCCTCGTCGGCGGTGCCGATCGACATCATCGGCGGCGATGAGTTCCGCAACCAGGGCGCCACCGATGCGCTCGACCAGCTGCGCGTGGTGGTGCCCTCGTTCAACGTCAGCACCATCCCGATCGACGACGCGGCCAGCCTGGTACGCCCGGCCAACCTGCGCGGGCTGCCGCCGGACAATACCCTGGTGCTGGTCAACGGCAAGCGCTTCCACCGCTCGGCGGTGATCACCTTCCTGGGCCATGGCCTGTCGGACGGGTCGCAGGGTCCGGACATCTCGGTGTTCCCGTCGCTGGCGCTGGAGCAGGTGGAAGTGCTGCGCGACGGCGCCGCGGCGCAGTACGGCTCCGATGCGATCGCCGGCGTGCTCAACTTCAGCCTCAAGCGGCTCGACACGGGCGGCGCCGTGGAAGCTTTCGCCGGCGAGTATTACGAGGGCGACGGATTCTCGCAGGTCTACAGCGCGCAGATCGGTATGCCGCTCACCGCCAGCGGCTTCGCCACCTTCACCGCGGAATGGCGCCAGGCCGATCCGACGTCGCGCAGCGTGCAGCGCGACGATGCCGCCGAGGCGATCGCCGCCGGCTATCCGGCGGTGCCGGTACCGGCGCAGGTCTGGGGCTCGCCCGAGGTGAAGGAGGACGCGAAGTTCGTCGCCAACCTCGGGATCACGGGGGAAAGCGTCGAGGCCTACCTGTTCGGCAACTACGCGCAGCGCGAGATCGACGGCGGGTTCTACTACCGCAGTCCGACCGGACGTTCGGGCGTCTACACCAACGACGGCGGGCAGACGCTGCTGGTGGGTTCGCCCAGCGGCGCGGCCTGTCCGACGATCGCGCTGCGCGATGCCGACGGCAACCTGTTGCCTTACGCGACGGTGAGCGGTGCGGTGGCGGCGCTGCCGGGCGACTGCTTCTCGTTCCTGTCGCTGTTCCCGGGCGGCTTCACCCCGCGCTTCGGCGGCGAGCTGGAGGACATGTCGGTGACGGGCGGCCTGCGCGGCATGTGGGGCGACGGATGGTCGTGGGACGCGAGCGTCAGCTACGGCAGGAACGAGATCGACTTCTACATCTACAACACGGTCAACGCCTCGCTCGGCCCGGCCCAGCCATCGGGCTATTTCTTCCGGCCGGGCGGCAACGTGCAGACCGAGACCGGCGTCAACTTCGACATCGGCAAGGACATCGCCACCGGTTTCACCAGCGAGCCGCTGCGACTGGCGGCGGGCCTGGAATGGCGCGATGAGGAATTCCAGACGCGCCAGGGCGATGCGCCCTCGACCGGGATCGGGCCGCTGACCGAGCAGGGCTTCGCCATCGGCTCCAACGGCTTCAACGGCTTCAGTCCGCGCACGGCCGGCACCTGGAGCCGCAGCAACTGGGCCGCCTATGTCGACGTCGAGGCGATGTTCACCGATCGCTTCCTGCTCGCGGCGGCGCTGCGCTACGAGGATTTCGACGATTTCGGCACCACCACCAACGGCAAGCTCACCGCGCGCTACGACTTCACCGACGCGTTCGCCGTGCGCGCCGCCGCCAGCACCGGCTTCCGCGCGCCGACGCCGGGGCAGGCGAACGTCAGCCAGATCACCACCGCCTTCGTCGGCACCGAACTGCGCGACGTCGCCACCCTGCCGCCGACCAACATCATCGCCGAGCTCAAGGGTGCGCAACCGCTGGCGCCCGAGGAATCGACCAACCTCTCGCTGGGCCTGGTGTTCGACAGCGGTCCCTGGCTGTTCACCGCCGACGCCTACCGGATCCGGACCGAGGACCGGATCGCGCTCTCGCGCTACTTCGCGCTCACCGACGAGGAACGCGAGCAGCTGGTGGAGTCGGGCGCGACCGAGGCCGCTTCGCTGAGCGAGGTGACCTACTTCGGCAACGCCTTCGACACCACCACCACCGGGCTGGACGTGGTCACCAGCTACCAGAGCGAACTGTTCGGCGCCAGCACCACGTTCTCGCTCGCTGCGAACTGGAACCGCACCGAGGTCGACCGCTACGACGCCGACTTCATCGACGAGGCGCGGGTGTACAAGATCGAGGAATCGCTGCCCACCACCAAGGGTTACTTCAGCGTGCTGCACCAGCGCGAGGTGTTCCACGCCAACCTGCGGCTGAGCTACTACGGATCGTGGTTCGAGGACCACCTCGACAGCGGCGTGATCAGCGCCGAGGACGGCGGGCTGCCGATCTACGGGGACAGCGCGGTGATCGTCGACGCCGAGGTGGGCTGGAGGTTCGCCAACGGTGTGTACGTCAACGTCGGCGCGCAGAACCTGTTCGACGAAACGCCCGACGACAATCCCTGGGGCGGGATCGCCGGCGCGGCCTATCCCGTGCATTCGCCCTACGGGTTCAACGGCGGCTTCTACTACGCGCGGGTGGGCTGGAAGTTCTAGCGGGCCGCGTCCCCGGGCGGTCCGCGTCGTGCGGGCCGCCTGCGGTCAAAGCCTGCGGCCAGCCGCCAGCCCAGCCACACCTGCAGCGGCAGCGACGCGAGCAGCCCGAGCGTGAACCAGGAGGGGAAGTCCGCCCCCATGGTGATGGCGGCGTACAAGGCGGCGGTCAGGTAGGTCGCGAAGAACGCCCACGCGTGCGCCCGCCGCGCAACCGCTGCGGCTGCCACGCCGACGAAGGCGCCCGTGGTGCCCGCCGCGAACACCCAGGCCAGGTCGACCGCCAGCCGCAACGTGCCGCCCCGCGGCAGGCCGACCGCCTCCGACAGCCAGCCGCCGACCAGGTTCACGGTCGGAATCGAGACGACCGCGAGCGCGATGGCGGCGAGGCTGCGGGCGGCGATGGTCCAGCGCGACGGGGCAGGCATGCAGCGGGTTCCTCGGAGCGGACAGGATGATGAACGGCGCAGGCGGCTGCAACGCCTGCGACGCATGGTGTTGTTGACTCCGCATGCACGCCGCCTTCGCGCGTTGTGAGCAGGGCGAGGTCCAGCATGTCGTGCTCCATCCCCCCAACGGAGTAAGACCATGAGTCATCTCGCAGGCAAGCGCGTCGCCATCCTCGCCGCCGACGGCTTCGAACAGTCCGAACTGCTCGAACCGCTCAAGGCGCTCAAGCAGCACGAGGCGACGGTCGACGTGGTCTCGCCCGGATCCGGGCAGATCCAGGGCTTCAAGCATTTCGAAAAGGGCGAGCAGGTGGCGGTCGACATCAAGCTGTCCGAGGCCGACGCCGGCAAGTACGATGCCCTGGTGATCCCCGGCGGCCTGTTCAACCCCGATGCGCTGCGCGTGGACGATCAGGCGCTGGCCTTCACCCGCGAATTCTTCAAGGCCGGCAAGCCGGTGGCGGCGATCTGCCACGGTCCCTGGGTCCTGGCCAATGCCGACGTGCTCAAGGGCCGGACGGTGACCTCGGTGCCCAACATCCGCAAGGACCTCGAGAACGCGGGCGCGAAATGGGTCGACGAGGAAGTCGTCGTCGACCAGGGCCTGATCACCAGCCGCACCCCCGACGACCTGCCGGCGTTCTGCGCCAAGCTGGTCGAGGAGATCGACGAGGGCAAGCACGGCGGCCAGAAGCGCTCGGTCGCCTGATCCGATCGCGTTGCGACGATGCGGCGCCGTCCGGCCGGGCGGCGCCGCACGCGTGTCCGGTCGCCGTGCATGCGCCCGGAAATGCGGAGATGCGCCAGCGGGCGCTAGTCGCGCTCGTGGCGATAGTTGATCGAGCCGCGGCTTTCCAGCGTGCTCGATTCGATCTCGACGTCGAAGCCCTTGCGCAGCAGGTACTTCAGCGTGAGTACCTGGCCGGTCCCCAGCAGCGACACCCCGAAGCCGACGTACAGCCGCGGCGAGAGCTGCTTGCCGAAGCCGAGCACGCTGCCGCCGAGCGCACGCGATTCCGACACGCCCGCGTTGTCCAGCCCGATCCGTGCGCCCAGCTGGCCGGCGAGCATGCTGCCGCCGGCGGTGAGCGCCGCCGACGCCGCGTCGAGCTGCCGGCCCTCGGTGCTCGACAGGTTCGACAGCGGACGACCGAGCGCGAGATAGGACAGCGCCTGTGAATCGTCGGTGGCCGGGTCGGTCCAGACCTGGGCCTGCGGCGCCGAGGCGCGACCGGTGACGCTGATGCCGGCGGTGACGTCGTGCGCCTCGATCTCGCGTTCGGCGCGGATGTCGAGCAGCGGATCGGACACCGGACCGTTGAACGTCAGGCGCCCGCGCGTGACCTGGAGCTTCTGGCCATAGGCACTGTATTGCCCGCCGACCTCCAGCATCCCGCTGCCGGTCATCTCGCGCCCGGGCTGGGCGCGCACGTGCATGCGGCCGCCCAATGTTCCGTCGAGCCCGAAGCCGCGCAGACGCACGTCCTCGCCCATCGCCAGGGTCAGGTCCAGCTGCAGGGGCGATGCGGCGCCTGCGTCGGGATCGACCGGGTCGAGCACCACCACATCCGGCGACACCGACACACCCCGCTCGAGCCGCTCGAGGTCGAGCATCGCGCTGGGCACGGTGACAGTGCCCGACACCGACAGCGGCTGGCCGGCCGCGTAGCGCACCTCGATCTCGGGATCGGCCACGATGCGCAGGTCGCGCGTATCCGACAGCAGCACGTCGTCACCGCGCACGCGCAGCAGCAGCGGCGCATTGGTGTCGCGCCAGTCCAGGCTGCCGTCGAGCGCCAGCACGCCCTCGCCCGAGCGCACGCTGCCGGTGATGCGCGCGGCGCCGTCGGGCTGCGCGAGCAGGCTGACGTCGCCCTGTTCGAGCACGATGCCCAGCGACGGCACCTCGGTGCTGAAGTCCGTCAGGCGCGCCTGCCCGCCGAGCGCAGGCTGCCCGCGGGTGCCGCCCAGGTCGATGTTGGCGCTCAGCCGTCCGGTGGGCTCGACGATGTCGGGCGACAGCAGCTCCACCCAGGTCAGCTCATCGGTATCGGCGACGATCTCGCCGTCCAGCGGCGAGGTCGCGTCCCAGCCGGTGGCGATGCGCGCGCGCACGTGGCCGTCCTCGTTGAACACGGTGGCCATCGTCGCTTCGATCCGTGCCGGGTCGAATTCTGCGTCGAGCCGCAGGTCGCGGTACTGCAGCAGGTCCCGGCGCGAGCGTTCGCTGTTGCGCAGGCCGCCCTCGGCCGAGCGCACCGACACGCTGCCCTGCCACGCGCGCCCGGCGGGCCGCAGTTCGCCATCCAGGTCGATCTCGCCGCGCAACAGCCATGGCCGCCCGCCCTCGCGCTCGGGCAGGTAGGGCGTGGCCAGCGCCAGCGGCAGTCCCGTGCCCTCGACCCGCAGCCCGCGCCGCGGCCACTGCGCGTCGGCGCAGAGCGAACCGCCGTCGGACGCGGCGAAGCAGCTGCGCGTGAGCGTCCAGTCCGCGCCGTCGACGGTGTACTGCGCCGGCGCCTGCAGGCGCCAGGTCGCGCCCCGCGTGGGCTGCAACTCGAACGCACCCAGCGCGCCGCTCCAGCGCGTGCCGCGCCGTCGTGCCGTGCCCTGCAGCGCGAGGGTGCCCAGCGCTTCGCTGCGCGCCTGTGCGTCCAGCTGGAGATCCTCGACCGCCCCGCGCGCGTCGATCCGCACGCTGTCGAGCGCCACGCCTGCCTGCACGCCGCTGCCTTCCAGCACCAGGGCGCCATTGGCGCGCGACCACGGCATCCGCCCCTGTGCGCGCAGCGACTGCGCGGCGTAGTCGCCCCAGCGCAGGCCGCTGCCGGTGAGGTCGGCCTCGAGGTCCGGCGCGCTGCGCGTGCCGCGCGCCTGCAGCGTGCCGCGCAGCATGCCGGACGCGTCGGGCAGCAGGTCGGCGAGGTCGAGCGGCGCGAAGCGCGCGTCGAGTTCGAGCGTCTCGCGCACGAAGCCGTCCGCCTCCAGCCGGCTGTCGCCGAGGCTGAGCGCGACCTCGCCCTCGTAGTCGGTGCGGGTGCTGCCGGTGGCCGGGCCAAGGATCGCCACGCGCGCCTGGCCACCGAGGCGGCGCCCACGCAGGGTGCCGCCGAGCGAGTCGGCGTCGACCGTGATGTCCAGGCCACCGTCGGCGCGCGTCGCGCCGGTGCTGGCCAGCTGGCCATCGACCGCGCCATCCCAGCCGGGCGCGAAGTACCCGGGGTCGAAGCCGGCCAGTGCCGCGTCGATGCGCCAGCCCAGGACCGGCGCCCAGGCGGCCTCGCCGGTCGCGTCGAGCGTGCCCGAGGGCATGGTCGCGCGCAGCGTCTGCAGCCGCAGGCGTTCCAGGTTGCCGCGACCGGTGAAATCGACCGCGGCCTGCAGCGCATCGCGTTCGAGCGTGGCCTTGCCGGTGGCGGTCCAGTCGCGGCTGCGGCCGGCGATGCCGAAGTCGGCGTCGACGCCGATCGCGGGCGCGGGATCGGCCGGCTCGGGATCGGCCGTCTCCGTCGTGCCGCCGAACCGCAGTCCGCGCGCGTTGATCGCGAACTGGAAGCGCGCGTCGCGCGGCTCGCGGAAATCGCCTTGTCCGCTGGCGCGGATGCGTCCGTCGAAGACGTCAAACACCAGCGGCTGCAGCGACAGCACCTGGTCCTCAAGCCTGATCTTCGAGGGCTGCAGCACCGCCTCCAGCGTGCCCTGGCGGAAGGTGCCGCGCAGGTCCGCGGCGCCGCCTATGCCGTCGGCGGACAGCGAGAACGCGATCGGCGTGCCGGGTTCGCCGCTGCCGGCCAGCAGTCCGGGGTCGAGTGCGTCCGAGCCGGCGCGCAGTGTCCAGCGCTTGCCGCGCAGCGTGAGCTGCGCGCGCAGCGGATCGGGCACGTGTCCGACGATGGCGACGTCCATTGCGTCCAGGTCGCCACGCGCGACCACGCCGATGCGCGGGCGCGGGCGCGGGAAGGGCGCGGGCAGCAGTGCGCTGGCGGTGAGGTCGGTGCGGTAGTGGTCGTCGGGGGCGTACACGCCATCGACGGTGAAGCGGCCGCGGTCGCTGTCGACCACCAGCGACGCCACGTGCAGTTCGCCCTGGCGCGCATCGATACCGCCGCGGATCGTCGCGATGTCGATCAGCGCCGCGCCGGCGCGGCTCACGCGCAGGCCGTCGACGCGGATGGTGTCGGACTCGAGCGACAGGGGCAGGTTGATCCGCGGCAGGACCTCGGGCCAGGTCGGCATCTCGAACGGCTCGTCGGCGCTGGCCGGCAGGTCGAGCGTCGCGCCGTCCACGTCCATCGCGTCCAGTCGCAGGCGCCGGCCGACCAGCGGCGTGATCTCCGGGTCGATCATCACCCGGCGCGCGGTGAAGGTGAGTACGGTCGGGGTCTCGCACTGGCCGTAGGCCACCGGTTCGCCATCGACATCCGGGCAGCCCCGCTGCACGTAGCGCACGTCGTGCAGCACCAGCGGGCCGGCGGCCGGGCCCTCCGCGCGCGCCCAGGTGAGCCGGGTGCCCTCGGGCAGCGCCCCGGCGATGCGCGCCAGCAGGAAGTCGCGGCCGCCGAAGGTCGCCAGCAGCCAGTACACCAGTGCAGCGCCCAGCACCACCAGCGCGGCGGTGCCGATCGCACTGCGGATCGCCAGCACCCGCAGCCGCCGGCGGCGGCGCTCGCGCAGTTCGGCGATGCGGCGTTCGCGTTCCTCGGGCGTCAGGTCGTCGGGCAGGCGCGGGCGTCGGCGGAAGGCCATGTCAGAACTCCGCGCCGATGCTCAGGCCGAGGGTGAACGGCGAATCCGGATCGTCCAGCCCGCGTGCGATGTCGATCTTCACCGGGCCCACCGGGGAACGCCAGCGCGCGCCGACGCCCACGCCGGTGCGCCAGTCGGGCGAGGTGCCGTCGAACGCGCTGCCGCTATCGACGAACACCGCCGCGCCCCAGGGGCCGAGGAAGTAGTGCTCGAACTCGACGCTCGCGGTCAAGACGTTCCTGGCGCCGGTGGAATACAGGCCTTCGTCGGTCTCGATGCGCGGGCCCACCTCGCGCCACTCGTAGCCGCGGATGCTGCGGTCGCCGCCGGCGTAGAAGCGCAGGCTCGGCGGCAGGTCCACAAGCGCGCTGGTGGAGGTGTAGCCGGCCTCGCCGCGGATGATCAGGCGGCTGTTCTCGCCGATCCCCTTGAACGTGCTCGCCCGCGCGTGCACCTGCACGAAGCTCGCGTCGGAGCCGGCGCCGTCGAGGCCGCCGCGCAGGGTCAGCGACCCGCCGATGCCGCCGCGCGGGAACACCCGGTCGTCGACGTTGACGTAGTCGGCGCGCACCGAGGGATAGGTGAACGTGGCGTAGCGGTAGTCCGGTTCCGACAGCGCGCCCTCGCCGTCGTCGGCGACGTAGTAGAGCCAGCGTTCGCGCAATGCGTGGATCGACGCGGTCAGGGTGAGGTGGCGGTTGAACTCGCCGCTGCGGCTGCCGACCAGCTCGAGTTTGCGGGTGTCGATGTAGTCGGTCTGCTCGTCGTAGGCCTGGGCGCTGATGGTGTACCAGCCGTCGCGCCAGGCGAAGGCGGGGATGCGGTACTGCAGGGTCAGCGTCTTGCGCTTCTGCGCGTAGTCCAGCTGCGCCAGCGCCTTGTGGCCGCGGGTGTTGACGTAGCGGCGTTCCACGCCCAGACGCACGCCGGCGCCGCTGTCGGTGCCGTAACTCAGGCCGGCGGTGTAGATGCTGCGCTTGGCGGGCGTCAGCCGCACGGTCACCGGCACGCGTTTGTCGACCGCGTTCTCCGGTTCGGGCGTGATCTCGATGTCGCCGAAGTAGTCCAGGCGCGTGAGCGAGGTGCGCAGCCGGTCCAGGCGGCCCTGGTGGTAGTAATCGCCTTCTTCCCAGTACACGAGGTTGCGCAGCAGGTCGTCGCGCACGATGGTGCGCTCCTGCTCGAAGGTCGTGGGGCCCATGTCGTAGCGGTCGCCGCTGGTCCAGACCAGTTCGACGTCGGCTGCCTGCTCGGCGCGCGTCACCTCCACCCGCCGCGACGAGAAGTCGGCGTCGAAGTAGCCGCGCTCCGTCAGGCGGCGACTGATGCGGATCTTGCTCGCCTCGTAGTCGGCATGGTTGAAGACGGCGCCGTCCGAGGGGATGAAGGCGTCGATGTCGTCCTGCAGGTAACGGTCCTGCCCACCCTCGCCGATGATCGCGATGTCGTTGTTGCGCACCCGCACCGGCTCGCCAGGGTCGACCCGGATGGTCACCGAGACGCTGCCGTTGACGCGGTTGCGCTCGACCTCGATGCCGGGCGAATAGAAGCCGAACGGTTCCAGCGCCTCGCGCGCCTCCTCCTCTGCCGTGCGCACCAGGTAGGCCATGCGCCGGCCGCTCACGTCCTGCCCCACCGAATCCACGAGCGAGAGCGAGACGCGCACGTTCTCCGTCATCTCCTCGTCCAGGCCCAGGATCGTGACCTGGCCGACCTCGACCGCATGCGCAGTGCCGGACGCGAACAGGCACAGCGCGGCGAGGAAGATGCGGTGGGGGAGGCGCATCGGCGCAGGATACCGGAGGCGGATCAAGACGCGATTAACGCAAGGGTCGCGCGAGGGGTGCGCGGCGCGGGGGCATCTTGCGTTTTCGGAAGGGCGACGGCCCGTCGTCCGCTGCCCTGGGCGCAAGCCGGACGAAGCAGTCGCCGCGCCCCGGCGGAGACGGGACACGCGGTCTCCGCGCCACCGCGATGCGGGCGATCAGGCCGACAGGTGCTCGATCGCGGCGACGCTGCCCAGGCGGTCGGCCAGGCGCCTGAGCAGCGCCAGGCGGTTGCGGCGCAGGTCGGCGTCCTCGACGTTGACCATCACCGCGTCGAAGAAGGCGTCCACCTGCGGCCGCAGCCGCGCCAGGTGCGAGAGCACGTCGACGTAGTCGCCGCGGGCGAGCGACGCGCCCGTCTCGGCATACACCGCTTCCACCGCTTCGGCCAGCGCGCGCTCGGCCGGTTCGCGCAGCAGCGTGCGATCGACGTTCGTGGGCAGCTCGCCCTCGGCCTTCTTCAGCAGGTTGAGGATGCGCTTGTTCGCCGCCGCCAGGGCCTCGGCCTCGGGGAGCTGGGCGAAGGTGCCGATGGCAGCGATGCGGCGGTCGAGGTCGTAGAGCGACGCGGGCCGCAGCTGCGCGACGGCGTTGAAGTGCGATGCGGGAACGCCCTTGTCGGCGTAGTAGCCGCGGAGGCGGTCGAGGATGAAGTCGTAGAGCTCGTCCAGTTGCGCAGACCGTAAAGATCTGAGGTTGGAGTGCGACTTAGACGTATCCACTCCTGCAGCGGCGGCTGCGCTTGCGGCATCGGCCTTTGTGCGAAGCACGACATCCGACATCGCGAACATCGCCAGTTCGCCCGCCTTATAGAGAAAATCCTTCAGGTCCAGATCCAACCCACTCTCGATCACCGTCCGCGCCAGCCCCAGCGCATTGCGCCGCAGCGCGAACGGATCCTTGTTGCCGGTCGGCTTCAGGCCCGCGGCGAAGCCGCCGGCCAGCGTGTCCAGACGTTCGGCGATCGCCAGGACCTTGCCCAGCGGGGACAGCGCGATGTCGTCGGCAGCGAAGCGCGGCTGCCAGGCCTCGTCGATCGCGTTCGCCACCGCCTCGCGGTCGGCGTGCGACAGGTCCGACAGCGCCGCGTCCTGCATCGCGTAGTGGCGGCCGGCGATCCCCTGCAACTCGGGTAACTCGTTCACCAGCCGCGACTGCAGGTCGGCCTTCGACAGCGAGGCGGCGCGTCCGGCCAGCGCGGCGTCCACGCCGACCTGCGGCGCGATCGCCTCGGCCAGCGCGGCCACCCGCTGCACCTTGTCCGCGACCGTGCCCAGCTTCGCCTGGTAGGTCACGTTCGCCAGCCCGGCGTTCATCGACGCCAGGCCCTGCTTCATGTCCTCGACGAAGAAGAACTGCGCGTCGGCGAAGCGCGGGCGGATCACGCGCTCGTAGCCGGTGCGGATCTCGCTGTCGTCGGCCGGGTCGACGTTGGCGACGCCGATGAAGCGCGCGGTCAGCCGCCCCGCGCCGTCGAGCACCGGGAAGAATTTCTGGTTGGCCTCCATCGTCGCCACCAGCGCTTCCTGCGGCACGGCGAGGTAGTCGTCCTCGAACGTGCACGACACCGCCTTCGGCCATTCGACCAGGCACACCACCTGACGCAGGTTGTCGTCCCCGATGCGCGCGGACCCACCGGCCGCCGCGGCGGCCGCCTCCACCTGCGCGACGATGCGCGCGCGGCGCTCGTCCGGGTCCACCAGCACCTTGGCCCCGCGCAGCGCGTCGACGTAGTCCTGCGGCGTCGCGATCCACACCTGCTTGTCGTGCAGGAAGCGGTGGCCGCGGCTCATGCGGTCGGCGCGCACGCCGAACACGCCGCCGTCCACCACGTCGCCGCCCAGCAGCATGACCAGCCACTGCACCGGGCGCGCGAACGCGTAGTCGTGGTCGCCCCAGCGCATGGGCCTGGGGATCGGCATGGCAGCGATCGCCTCGTGCAGGACTTCGGGCAGCAGCGCGGCGGTCTTCGCACCGGCGCGCACCGACCGGTGCACGAAGCGCTCGCCCTTGGCGTCGCTCGTGCGTTCGAGCGCGGTCCACTCGACGCCGGCCTTGGCCGCGAAGCCCTGCAGCGCCTTGGTCGGCTGGCCATCGGCGTCGAGCGCGATGTTGACGTACGGGCCGAATACTTCGGAGGCCTGCTGCGTCTGTTCGGCCGCCACGCCCGGCAGCAGCACCGCGAGCCGTCGCGGCGTGTACAGCGGCTTCGCTTCGCCGCGCTCGACCGCGATCCCGCGCCGTTCCAGCGCCGCCAGCACGCCATCGAACAGCGCCTGCGCCAGGCCCGGCAGCGCCTGCACGGGCAGTTCCTCGGTGCCCAGTTCGATCAGCAGCGGCGGCATCGGAGCGGTGCTCATGCGGGAGTGGCCTGCGGGGTCGGGGCGGAGAACGGGCTGTAGTGGCGGCGGAACACCTCCAGCGCCTCGCAGCGGTCCACGTGCGCGCGCAGCGCCGGCCACGGCGCGAGGTCGAGCGGGATCGCCTCGCGCAGGTGGGTGGTGTAGCAGGCGACGGCGATGTCGGCGTGGGTCATCGCATCGCCGACCAGCCAGGGCGCCTCGCCGCGCGCGACGCAGGCCTTCTCCAGCTCGCCGAGCGCGCCCTCCACCTGCACCCGGCAGCGCGTGAGCCAGGCCTGGCTGTGCTGCTCCACCGGGCGGAAGATGCGTTCGAGCGCGATCAGGATCGCCTTGTCGATCGCGCCGGTGGCCAGTGCGATCAGGCGCTGGGCGTCGCGCCGGTCGCGGCCGGTGGCGGGCATCAGCGCGCGGTCGGGGCCGACCAGGTCGTCGAGGTAGTCGAGCATCATGGCCGATTCGGTCAGCACCTCGCCGTCGTCGAGCACCAGCGTCGGCGCGCGTCCGAGCGGGTTGTATTCGCGGATGCGGTCGAAGTCGCGTCCCACCGACCAGGCGCGGTGCTCGAACCCGATGCCGTACAGCGCCATGGCGATCGCCACCCGGCGCGTGTAGGACGAGTCGTACATGCCGATCAGGATCACGACGCGTCCTGCTGCGTGGCGGGCGCCTGCTTCAGGCCCGGGAAGCCGAGCTTCTCGCGCTGGGCGTAGTACGCCTGCGCCACGGCCTGGGCCAGCCTGCGCACGCGCAGAATGTAGCGCTGGCGCTCGGTGACGGAGATCGCACGGCGCGCGTCGAGCAGGTTGAAGCTGTGGCTGGCCTTGCACACCTGGTCGTAGGCGGGCAGCGGCAGGCCGGCCTCGACCAATGTCAGTGCCTCGGCCTCGCACGCATCGAAGCGGTGGAACAGTTCGGCCACGTCCGCATGCTCGAAGTTGTACGCGCTCTGCTCGCGTTCGTTCTGCAGGAACACGTCGCCATAGGTCACCACGCCCTGCGGTCCGCGCGTCCAGACCAGGTCGTAGACGTTGTCGCAGGCCTGCAGGTACATGCACAGCCGCTCGAGGCCGTAGGTGATCTCGCCCAGCACCGGGCGGCATTCCAGGCCGCCGGCCTGCTGGAAGTAGGTGAACTGGGTGACTTCCATGCCGTTGAGCCACACCTCCCAGCCCAGGCCCCAGGCGCCGAGCGTGGGAGATTCCCAGTTGTCCTCGACCAGGCGCAGGTCGTGCCGCTGCGGATCGATGCCCAGTTCCTTCAGCGAGCCGAAGTACAGCTCGACGATGTTGTCCGGGTTGGGCTTCATCACCACCTGGTATTGGTAGTAATGCTGCAGGCGGTTCGGGTTCTCGCCGTAGCGGCCGTCGGTGGGGCGGCGCGAGGGCTGCACGTAGGCCGCGTTCCACGGCTCGGGCCCCAGCGCGCGCAGGAAGGTCGCCGGATGGAAGGTGCCGGCACCGACCTCCAGGTCCAGCGGCTGGATCAGCACGCAGCCCTGCGCCGCCCAATACGTGTTGAGGCGGGTGATCAGTTCCTGGAACGTGGGTCCGGTCATCGGCGGCGCGTCTGGATCGGCGGTTTTCGCGGGCGCGCTAGTATAGCGGCGGACCTCGCAGCGGCCGGCATTCCGGCACCGGAGCCAGCCCTTGAACGAACCGTTCGCCATGCGCACCGTGCCTGCTCCCGCGCGCCTGCCGCCGGGCAGGCTGGCGCTGGAGCCGGTGATCGCCGCGCTTCTGGCCGACGGCGTGCTCACGCCGAAGGACGCCGAACATGCGCGCGCCAGCGCACGCCACGTGCGCGGACTCGATGCGGTGCATCCGCTGGTGCTGCTGGCCAACCTCAAGCTGCCGTCGGCCCAGCGCCCGGGCAGCGAGCTGGGGCTCGAAGCGCTGACCGAGTGGCTGGCCAATGCCAGCGGCAGGCCATACCTGCGCATCGACCCCACGAAGATCATCGTGGCCGAGGTCACCGAACTGGTCTCGCACGCCTATGCGCGCCGCCACCGCATCCTGCCGGTGGAGGTCACCGCCGACCGCGCCCGCATCGCCACCAGCGAGCCGATGGCGCTGGACTGGCTGCCGGACATCCAGCGCCTGCTGCGGCGCGAGATCGAGCTGGTGGTCGCCAACCCGCTCGACCTGCATCGCTACACGATGGAGTTCTTCGGGGTTACCCGCTCGGTGCGCGGCGCCCAGGCCGACGGCGGCGGCGAGAAGACCTCGCATGCGCCGAGCTTCGAGCAACTGGTCGAACTCGGCCGCGCCGGCGACGTCAATGCCGACGACCATCACATCGTCAACATCGTCGACTGGCTGCTGCAGTACGCCTACGAGCAGCGCGCCTCCGATATCCACCTCGAGCCGCGCCGCGACGTCGGCCGGGTGCGCTTCCGCATCGACGGCGTGCTGCACAAGGTGTTCGAGATGCCGCCGCCGGTGATGACCGCGGTGGTCTCGCGCATCAAGGTGCTCGGTCGCATGGACCTGGCCGAGCGCCGGCGCCCGCAGGACGGCCGCATCAAGACCCGCTCGCCCGGCGGGCGCGAGGTGGAGATGCGCCTGTCGACCATGCCCACCGCGTTCGGCGAGAAGTGCGTGATGCGCATCTTCGACCCGGATACCGCGTTCAAGTCGATCGAGCAGCTTGGCTTCGACCAGGACGAGGCCGAGACCTGGCACGAGCTGACCAACCGTCCGCACGGCATCGTGCTGGTCACCGGCCCCACCGGTTCGGGCAAGACCACCACGCTCTATTCGACGCTCAAGCGCCTGGCCACCAGCGACGTCAACGTGTGCACGGTCGAGGACCCGATCGAGATGATCGCGGTCGAGCTCAACCAGATGCAGGTGCACCATCAGATCGACCTGACCTTCGCCCAGGGCGTGCGCACCCTGCTGCGCCAGGACCCCGACATCATCATGATCGGCGAGATCCGCGACCTCGACACCGCGCAGATGGCGGTGCAGGCCTCGCTCACCGGCCACCTGGTGCTGTCCACGCTGCACACCAACGACGCGCCCTCGGCGATCACCCGCCTGCTCGACCTCGGCCTGCCGCACTACCTGATCGCCAGCACGCTCAACGGCATCCTCGCCCAGCGCCTGGTCCGCACCCTGTGCCCGCACTGCAAGGCGCCGAAGAAACTCACCGCCGAAGCCTGGCACGCGCTGCTGCCGGGCCCTCACGCGCCGCCGGTGCCGACCACCGCCAACGGCCCGGTCGGGTGCCTGGAATGCCGCAACACCGGCTACCTCGGCCGCGTCGGCATCTACGAACTGATGCCGGTCACCCCGCTGCTGCGCGCGCTGGTCCGCCCGGACATGGAGCTGGCCACGTTCACCCGCGCTGCGGTCGGCGAAGGCCTGCGCACCCTGCGCATGGCCGGCGCCGAGAAGGTCGCCCAGGGCGTGACCACGGTGGAGGAAGTGCTGACGGTGCTGCCGCCGGCGGAGTAGGATCCCGGGGCGCCGCTGCCCGGCGCATCCAAGGGGCTCGACGATGATCAGGATCGTGTGGCTGGCGGCGGTCGCGGCGTTGCTCGCGGGCTGCGGCAGCGTCAGTCGCAACTACCGTTTCGACCCCGACGGACAGGAGGGTCTGGTGGTCGGCAGCGTGTCCTACGAAAGCGGTACCGGCCGGCATCTGCTGACGATCGAGTCGTCGGCCACCGGGCGCAAGCACGCGGTGGGGTTCGGGTGCTCGATGTTTCCGTGCATGCAACCGGCGGACGACAAGGCGTTCTCGACCGGGCAAATGCCAGCGCAGCGCGGGGGCGGCTATGTGGTCGCTCTGCCCGCAGGCACCTACCGCATCACCGGATGGCGGGTCGATCAGGGAAGCATCGGGTCGAATTCGGAGGAGCCGGTCGGGATCGAATTCCTGGTCGAACGCGGCAAGGCGTCCTACCTCGGGAATCTGCATTTCGATGCGGACTGGGAAAATGTGCGGCTTCGCGACAGGTCCGAACGCGACCTGCCGTTGCTCAGGGCGGAATATCCGGCACTGCAGGCGGCGCAGCTCGCCTACACCATTGCCCCCGGCACCGATCTGGCGAGGATCGGTGGCGGCTACGACCGCGGAATCAAGCATCTGGTCATCTTCGTTCCGGTCGCTCGCTGACCATGCGGCTGTGGGCGATGCAGTAGCATGTCGCCATCGTGGCGCGGGCCACTTCAGCAGATCGGTAAGTACGTCATGTCGACGCGGACGATGGGGCCGGGCGCAGGCTGGTCCTGGCTGGCACGGGCGGTCAACCTCGGGCGCCACAACCCCAAGGCGGTGATCGGCGCGATCGCGCTGGTCGCGGCGGTGGCGCTGGTGCCGAGCATCGTGCAGATGGCCGCGCAGTCGGGCCTGGGCGCGAGCCCGGATGCCCTGCTGACGGTGATCGGCCTGAGCACGCTGGTGTCGCTGGTGGTGTTCCCGCTGCTGATCGGCGGAGCGCTGCGGGTGATCGACGCGGCCGAGCGTGGCCGGCCCGCGGCGCCGACCGCGGTGTTCGACGCGTTCCGTTCCGGCCAGGGCGGCGGTCGCCTGATCGGTTTCGGGCTGCTGATGACGGCGCTGTACCTGGCCGTGTTCGGCACCCTGATCGGCACCTTCGGCCAGGGCCTGCCGGAGTGGTACATGCAGCTGATGCAGCTGAGCATGGAGTCAGGCGGGAAGCCGGTGCAACCCGACGACATCCCCGCGCCCCCGGATGGCCTCGGCATGGTGGTGGCACTGGGCCTGCTGTTCGGCCTGTTCCTGGGTGGGGCCTACGCGATCGGCTTCGGACAGGTGGCGCTGGGCGGACGCGGCGTGCTGCCGGCGATCGGCGACGGGCTCACCGGCTCGCTGAAGAACCTGCTGCCGATCGTGGTGCTGGCGATCCTGTCGATCGTGGCGCTGTTCGCGCTGATGCTGCTGGTGCTGCTCGTCGGCGGCCTGCTGGCGCTGATCGGCGGCCTGGTGCATCCGGCGCTGGCGATCCTGCTGGTCGCGCCCGTGTACCTGGGCATGATCCTGCTGATGTACGTGGTGATGTTCGGCGTGATGTACCACATGTGGCGCGACGTGTGCGCCGAGCCTGTGTCGCCGCCGCCGCTGCCGGACAACCAGGTCGAACTCTGAGCCGGGATCGGCGCGATGCGCGTTCGGGCCGCTGCAGGCGCGACGGGTGACCTGACGATCCGGCATCTGCGTTCGCCCCGCTCCAGCTTGCGATGCCGTTGAGGGGGAGGGGCGTCGCGCGGGCCAGGGCCTGCGCACGTCGGCATGCCCCATCCGCCTTCGGCCTCTTCCACCCGTGAAGGGCGCAATGCCCCGCCAGACGGGGAAGGAAGCGCGCCGCGCGCTTGCGACTCTCGTGACCACTCCCGCTGCAGGCCAGGGGGAGGGCAGGAGCCGCATGACGGGAGACGACTCCGCGCGCATGGCGTCACGGGCGCCGATGACGACGCGCCTACAGCAATGCGTCGAAGGCCTGCTGCATCGCGGCGTGCGCGGCGAGGAACAGCCACGCGGTGATGACGATGGCCAGTGCGACCTGCAGGCATAACCACGCGATCGCCCATGCCGGCAGGCGTCCGCCGGTGCCCGGTGCCTGCGTCACCTGCGTCCCTGCGACGCGGTCGTGCAGGGCCTGGCGTCGCGGCGGCACCAGCGCCAGCAGGTGGCCAATGTTGAGCGTGACCCACGACAGCGCGCCGGCGAGATGGCGCAGGGCCGCTCGCGCGATGCCGATGCGCTTGCCGCGGGTATCCGCCACGCGCAGGCCGAGCGCGCGCTTGCCCGGCGTGGCCTGCCACGCCGAGGCTTCGAATGCCGCGAACCAGGCCAGCGCCAGCAGTGCGGCCAGCGCCAGCGGCGGCCACACGGTGGCGGCGATGGCGTCGGACAGGGCGGTGATGGCCGTCCGCTGCACCGGATCGTCCAGCCAGCGCCGCGCGAGGTCGAACGGCGTGGCGTCCGCCATCAGCAGGTCGACCATCGCGCGCGCCATCGCGTGCGCCAGCGCATCGAACGCCGCCGCGGCGCGTGCCGCGCCGTCGGCGATCCGGCCGGCGCACAGCCCGAGCGCGGCCAGCAGCGGCACCATCATGTCCATGGTCCAGGCGGCGCAGCGGCGCAGGAACGCGGCCGGTACCGCCGGTCCCGCAGCGGGCCGCGGCGGCGCGCTCATGGGCCGTCGCTGGCTTCCGCGTCGGCGTCGGCCCCGGACCTCGGCGCGACCATGCGCGCGGCGAGGATCCCGGCCTCGTACAGCAGGCACATCGGGATCGCCAGCATCAGCTGCGACACCACGTCGGGCGGCGTGATGATCGCCGACAGCACGAACATGCCGACCACCGCGTAGCCGCGCCATTCGCGCAGCTGGGCGGGCGTCACCCAGCCCAGCAGCACCAGGATCACCAGCGCGACCGGCAGCTCGAAGCTGATGCCGAAGGCGAGGAAGATCACCAGCACGAAGTTCAGGTAGGCGTTGATGTCGGTCATCATCGCGACGCCGTCGGGCGTGACCGCGGTGAGGAAACCGAACACCGCCGGCAGCACGAGGAAGAACGCGAACGCGCAGCCGGCGTAGAACAGCGCCACCGCCGAGACCAGCAGCGGCAGCGCCAGCCGCTTCTCGCGCTTGTACAGGCCGGGCGCGACGAATGCCCAGGCCTGGTAGAGCAGCCACGGCATGGTCACCAGCACCGCCGCGAACAGGGCCAGCTTGAGCGGGGCGAAGAACGGCGAGGCGACTTCCACCGCGATCAGCTGCGCGCCCTCGGGCAGCTTGTCCAGCAGCGGCTGCGCGAACCAGCCGTAGAGCCGGTTGGCGAACGGCAGCAGCGCGAACAGCGCGATCGCCAAGCCCACGATCGCGCGCAGCAGGCGGCTGCGCAGCTCGACCAGGTGCTCGATCAGGCTGCTGGCGCCGTCGTCGTGTTCAGCGTCCACGGCCATCGTCCGGATCCGTGTCGTGAGCGAAACCGGGCAATCCGGCCTGGCGCGGTGGTTCGGCGGGGGCGGGTGTCTCGCGCAGCGGTGCGTCTTCTGCGCCGGTCGACGCATCTGCGGGCGCCGGCGCCTCCCCGGCGTCGGTCGCGTCCTCGTGCGCCAGCGGCGGCGGATCCGTGGCGGGCGGGGCGTCGAAGCGCCGCGCGCGCGTCGCGGCTTCTTCCTGCGCGGCAGCGGGCAACGATGGGGCAGCCGCTGTAGCGCCGGGTGCGCCGCTCGCCTGGCGGCGCATGCTCTCGATCTCGCGCCGCGCCTCCGCCTCGGCCGCGCGCACCTTCGCCTGCACTTCGTCCTCGGTCTCGCGCATCGTGTCCTGCAGCCGCGAAGCGGCCTGCTTCGCATCGTGCAGGCTGCGCTTGAGTTCCTCGGCTGCCAGCTCGCGCTCGAGTTCGGACTTCACCGAGAACCATTGCGCGCGCGCGCGCCGCACCCACAGCCCGGCGAAGCGCGCCGCCTTGGGCAGGCGCTCGGGACCGAGCACGACCAGTGCGACCACCGCGATCAGCAGCAGTTCGGTGAAGCCGATGTCGAACATGGCGGCGGCCGCGGTTGCGCGGCGTCAGCGCGAGACGGTGTCGTCCTGCCGGGGCTTGCCCGACACGGTGTCTTCGCGTTCCTGCGGCCTGGACGTCGACTGGTGGTCGAGTTCGCCGGCCGGCTTGTCGTCGTCGGCCACGCCCTTCTTGAAGCCCTTCACCGCCTCGCCCAGGTCGCGGCCGGCGCCGCGCAGGCGCTTGGTGCCGAACACCAGCAGCACCACGACCAGCACGATCAGCCAATGCCAGATGCTGAAACTACCCATTGCATGTTCCCGCGAAACCGTGAGGAAGGACTCAGGATACTCCACCCGGTCCGGTGCGAACGTGCCACAGGTCCGGGGCCGGACGGCACCCGGCCGGGCGGCGGTCGGGCGCGGTCAGGGCGTTTCCGGCAATGGTTCGACGGTGGCGGGATTGTCCTGAACCGGTTCGAACGGCTGCGGCACCGGATCGGTGGCCGGAGGCGGGGACAGCGGCGCGGTGGAGGTGGTGGCTGGCGCCGGCCCATTCGCGACGGACGTGGCGACCGGCGCCGGGGCGGGCGCGCCGCCGGTTCCGCGCGCCACGCGCGCGGCCGCGGTGGCTTCCTCCAGCTGGTCGCGGAAGGCGACCACGGCGTTCGAGGGCGCCTGGGGGGCGCGGCCCTCGAACACCATGCGCGCCGTGGTGTTGGTGCCGTAGACCGCCTGGTTGGCATCGTCGTCGATCTGCAGCACCGCACCATCGAGCGCGACACCGGCGAACAGGCCGCGCGCGCGCGACCACGACCAGATCTCGGCCTTGAGCTGGCCGTCGGTGGCGGCCGCGGCGTTGCGGCCCACCGGACCTGCGGCCACGCCGGCATCGGCGCCCAGCGTGACCTTGCCGTTGACGATCGACTCCAGGCTGCGGTCGTTGCGGAACACCAGCACCACGTCGGCCGACTGCACCCCGGCCTGGAACCCGATGCTGCCGCCGGTGAGCTTGACGAAGCTGGGGCTGGACCAGGTGCCGTCGGGCGATTTCACCGAGAGCAGCCCGTGGCCGCGGCGGCCGCCGAGCACCAGCCCGACCTTGAGCGTATCGGGGATGACCACGATCGCGCGCGCCTCGTCCAGCAGCTTGTCCGGGATCGCCGACTCGGGAATCGCCTGGACTTCGTTGAGGACCCGCAGCGCATTGCCCGCGCGCGCGTCCTCTTCCGGGCCGGCGACCGCGCCGCCGGCGGCGAGCGACAGGGCGAGCAGCACGGCGATCAGCGACTTGCGCGGCGCGAGGGCCGGACGGAAACGGGGCATCGGGGACTCCAGCAGAGGGGCGGGCACCGCGCGTCGCGGCGACGGCTCAGGCTAGTGACGGGGCAATGAATCGCGGATGAGTTGTCCGGGGCGGATCGCAGCGTCGCCGTCGCCGCCGTGCGCCCCGGCGCGCGCCCTGCCATCCTATGCCGATGACGACCACCGCCCCCGCGACCGCCCCCGCGACCGCCCCCGAGACCGCCCCCGAGACCGCCCCCGAGACCGCCCCCGACACCGCCGTGCTGGTGGTCAACCTCGGCACCCCGGAGGCGCCGACGCCCGCCGCGGTGCGGCGCTATCTCGGCGAGTTCCTGTCCGATCCGTTCGTGGTGCAGATCCCGAAGCTGTTCTGGTGGCCGCTGCTGTACGGCGTGATCCTGCCGCTGCGGTCGCCGCGCGTGGCGAAGAAGTACGCCGGGATCTGGATGGAGGGCGGCTCGCCGCTGGCGGTGCACACCCGGCGCCTGGCCGCGGCCCTGCAGCCGCGCCTGCCGGAGGTGGCGGTGCTGCACGCGATGCGCTACGGCGAGCCGGCGCAGACCGCGCGGCTGCGCGAACTGGAAGCCGCGGGCGTGCGTCGCGTGCTGGTACTGCCGTTGTACCCGCAGTATTCGTCCACCACCACCGGCACCGTCGCCGCACTGGCGCGCTGCACCCGCGGCAGCCTGGACCTGCGCGTGATCGAGGACTACGCCACCGACCCGGGCTGGGTGGAGGCGGTCGCCGGCTCGATCCGCGCCCACTGGCAGGCCAACGGCCGCGCCGAGCGGCTGCTGTTTTCCTTCCACGGCCTGCCGCAGCGGCTGGTCGACGCTGGCGATCCCTACGAGACGCAGTGCGAGGCCAGCGTCGCCGCGCTGGCGCGCGCGCTGTCGCTGGGTCCGGACGACTATCTGCTGGCCTACCAGTCGCGCTTCGGCCGCGAACGCTGGCTCGGGCCCGCGACCGACGACACCCTGCGCGGACTCGCCGGATCCGGCGTGCGCACCGTCGACGTGGTGTGCCCGGGCTTCGCGGCCGATTGCCTGGAGACGCTGGAGGAGATCGCGATCGAGAACGCGGAGCTGTTCCACGCCGCCGGCGGTCAGGCGTTGCGCTACATCCCGTGCCTGAACGACGCGCCGGCCCATGCCGATGCGCTCGCCGCCCTGGTGCGGCGCGAACTAGCGGCGTGGGACCACGTGGACGCCGCGAGTTCCTGATGCGCGAGATCACCCTCGACATCGCGATCGGGCGCCTGCACGGCCTGCACCGGGGCGAGGCGGGCCACCCGCGCGTGCTCGCGCTGCATGGCTGGCTCGACAACGCCGCCAGCTTCGTGCCGCTGGCCGCGCATCTGGATGGCATCGAACTGGTCGCGATCGACCTTCCCGGCCACGGTCGCAGCGTCCACCTCCCGCCGGGTGCGGACTATTCCTTCGCCGGCGCGGTGCACAGCGTGCTCGATGCCGCCGATGCCCTGGGCTGGGAGCGTTTCGCCCTGCTCGGCCATTCGATGGGCGCCGGCATCGCCAGCCTGGTCGCGGCGGCCTGTCCGGAGCGTGTCGTGCGGCTGGTCGCGATCGAGGCGCTCGGCGCCCTGCCCGATACGGCCGGCAATACCGTGCCAAGGCTGCGCGATGCGGTGGCGGCCGGCCGCGCGCTGTCGGGCAAGCGCCTGCGCGTGTTCACCGACCTCGACACGCCGGTGCGCGCACGCACGCTGGCGCGCACCGGTGCGGTGGACGAGGCGTCGGCGCGGTTGCTGGTCGAACGCGGCGTGCGCGAGGTGCTCGTGGACGACGCACGCGTGGGCTGGGAATGGAGCAGCGATCCACGCCTGACCCTGCCGACCATGCTGCGTCCGTCCGAAGACCAGGTGCGCGCGCTGATCGCCGGCATCGCGTGCCCGACGCGCGTGATCTACGCCGACCCGCCACAACCCTACCTGCCCGAACCGCGCCGCAGCGAGCACGCCGCGCTGTTGCCCGAGGGCCACATGGTCGTGCTGCCGGGCGGGCATCACCTGCACATGGAACAGCCTGCGGCGGTGGCCGCGGCGATCGGCGGCTTCCTGGCCCGGCGCGACTGACTCGCGGCGCACCCGGTCGTCGATCCTCCGGCGCGGGCAGGCTCCGCGCGACGAGCGCCCGGGCCCCGCGACGGCCGCGTCTACTGCACCTGCCGGCGCAGCTGCACGCCGACGATCACGCGCGCGTCGCCGTGGTTGCGGTTGAACGAGAGCGTCGCACTGCGCGCGGGCCCGCCGGCGCGCTTCTCGAAGGCGAGCATGGCGGCGTCGGCCGAGTGCCGGGCCGACAGGGTCTGGGTCCAGCCCTGGGCCCGCATCGACTCGCGTGCGTCGGCGAACAGCGCATCGAGGTGGCCCGGCGCGCTCAGGCTCAGCACGCTCGCATCGGGCAGGTCCATCACGCTGTTCACGCGGTAGCCGCGCGGCAGGTAGACATCGCCCGGGAACTGAGCCGGCAGCGGCAGGGCGTCGGGCGCCGGCCGCGTGCCGGGCGCGTCGCCACCGGCGACGCTGCCGGCATCCACCGAGCCACGCGCGGCGCGCTCGATCGCCGCCTCGGCGATCGGATTGCCGGCGCGCTGGCAGCCGGCCATCAGCACGGCGGTCGCCAGGACGGCCGCGCACAGGCGCACACCACGGTGGGGAACAGGCGTCATCTCACCCCTCCGACGCCCTGGGGCAGGCGTCATGGGTTCAGAGGGTTAACGCGGAGGACGTGCGCGGGCGGACAGGTTGGCTCGCACGGGCGGCAGCGATGGCAGCCGCGGAGCATGGGGATTCACCCCAGCAGGACGTGCAGCGCCGCCTTCAGACGGCGGCCCTCGAGCCGGAAGTAGTCGCGTTCCTCGCGCCAGGCCGGACAGCGTGCCTCCACCTCGCGCCAGAACGCGCGCGAATGGTCGGCATGCAGCAGGTGACAGAGTTCGTGCACCAGCACGTAGCGGAACGCGGACGGACGCCCGAGCACCAGCGCCAGGTCCAGGGTCAGGGTGCCGTCGGGCGCGAGCGATCCCCACTGCGAGGACAGCACACGCAGCCGGATCCGCGCCGGCGGACGCGGCAGCCCCGGCAGGTAGGCCGGCAGCCAGCGTCCGATGTCGGCGCGTGCTTCGGCTTCGAGGAAGTCGCGCAGGGCGCGTCCGGCCGCGGCGCTGCCGGCGCGCGCCGGCAATTCGATCACCACCGCGTCCGCGTCGCGGCTCGCGCGCGCCATGCGTCCGGCGGTCCATTGCAGCGCGAGTCGCTCGCCGCGCAGCGGCAGCGTGCCGGGCTGCCCGGGGACGGGCGCGAGCACGTCGTCGACGTGCGGCGCGAGCTGCGCGGTCAGCCAGTCGCGGTGTTCGAGCAGGAAGCGTTCGCCCGCCACCAGGCTGGCACGCGGCGGCAGGGTCAGGCGCGCGCCGCGCTCGCCCACGCTCAGCCGCAGCCGCTTGGCGCGCGGATCGCGCACGCGCAGCACGTCGATGCGGCGGCCGTCGGACAGCACGAAGGCGATGCTGTCGCGCTGCAGGCGCGCGGGGGCGCGGGTCGGGGGCGGAGAGAGACGGAACAGCGAACGCATGTGCGAATGCTACCCGCGTTCGTGCAGCATGCGCGCACCTGGCACGCGTTCACGCATCGACGCGCGCCGACCCGTCGCGCACGTGGCGACCATCCCGCGCCGGCGGCGACGCGGCGCGGCCCACGTCCGGCGCATGTCTACGCGTCGGCCCTGGACAGTTTCAGCGCGCCCTCGAGCACCGTGAACAGGCGCGAGAACTCCGCCGCCATCAACGCGAAGCGCGCGTCGAGTTCGGCCCGCAGGTCCTCGCGGTCGGTCGATTCGAGCTGGTCCACGGCGCCGTCGAGCAGCTTGAACTTGCGCACCACCAGGTCCTCGCCGAGCACGAACGAGACGTGGTCGTCCAGGGTCAGCGCCAGCCGCGTGACCTGCTTGCCCGATTCCAGGTGCTTGGTGATCTCGTCGCTCTGCAGTTCCTGGCGCTGGCACTTGACCACGGCGCCGTGCTCGGCCGGATCCTTGAGCTCGCACTCCTCGCCCAGGGACAGGCCCTCGGGCAGCGGATCGCCGGCGATCCAGCCGGTCAGCACGTTGCGCGGCGCGACTTCCGCGTTCAGCGGCAGCGCAGGGAAGCTGCCCAGCGCGTTGCGGATCTCCGAGACCACCGCCTCGCCGGCCTTGCGGCTGGAGGTGTCGACCGCACACACGCCGTGGGCGAGGTCGAGCAGGGCGTCGGTGCGCGAGGGCCGCACGAAGGCGCGCGGCAGCAGTTCGTGCACCAGATCGTCCTTCATCTGCTTGCGCATCCGGCTGCCGGGGCGGCGGCCCTGCTTCTCCTCCACGTCGGCCAGGCGCTTGGCCAGCATGTCGTTGACCACCGAGGACGGCAGCAGCCGGTCCTCGCCACCGACGGTCAGCCACACCGCCTCGCCGATGCGGTGCGAATAGGCCTCGCCTTCGCGTCCGAAGGGCGAGACGAAGCCGCGCGAGGACAGTTCGAGCGCACCCACCGGCTTGAGCGGGTGTTCGCCCAGCAGGCTTTCCAGGGTGGACAGGTCGAGCGTGGTGGGGAAGCGGAACAGGGTGAGGTTTCTGAAGAACATGGAGATCCGGGATCGGGGGAATGGGGAAGCGTCTCGGCGGGTCGGCGCGAGACGCGCGCGGAGACAAGTGTCGTCAGCGCCGTCGCAGCCGCTGCTGGGCCGGAGCGCCGGCCGCCGGCCTGCGCCTGCAACAGGGAGGGAGCAGCGGCACGATCAGTCGTCGCCGCCGCGGGCGGCGGCGTGCGGTTCGCCGGCGAGCCAGGCGTGCGCGTCGGCCTGCGCGGCGGCGTCGCGACGGCCCAGGGAGAGGAAGTCGAACAGGGCCGGATCGCTCAGCTGCGAAGGACGGATGTCGCCCAGGGCGCGGGCGATGGTCTCGATCCGCCCGGGCGTGTCGTGCTCCCACTGCGCCATCATCTTCTGCACCTGCTTGCGCTGCAGGTTCTCCTGCGAGCCGCACAGGTTGCAGGGGATGATCGGGAAGGCCTTCGCCTGCGCGTACGCGGAGATGTCGTCCTCGCGCACGAAGGCCAGTGGCCGGATCACCACGTGGCGGCCGTCGTCGGACAGCAGCTTGGGCGGCATGCCGCTGAGCTTGGCGTGGAAGAACAGGTTGAGGAAGAAGGTGGCGACCAGGTCGTCGCGGTGGTGGCCGAGGGCGATCTTGGTGATGCCGTTCTCCGCCGCCCAGCTGTACAGCGCGCCGCGCCGCAGGCGTGAGCACAGCGAGCACATGGTCTTGCCTTCCGGCACCACCCGGCTGACCACCGAGTAGGTGTCCTGCTCGATGATGTGGAAGTCCACGCCGATCGACCGCAAATAGTCCGGCAGCACGTGTTCGGGGAACTCCGGCTGCTTCTGGTCGAGGTTGACCGCGATCAGCGAGAACGACACCGGCGCCTTGCGCTGCAGCTGCAGCAGGATGTCGAGCATGGTGTAGCTGTCCTTGC
The DNA here is from genome assembly GCF_029887935.1 of Luteimonas kalidii. GTDB lineage: Bacteria > Pseudomonadota > Gammaproteobacteria > Xanthomonadales > Xanthomonadaceae > Luteimonas > Luteimonas kalidii. The sequence goes on from NZ_JARXRO010000020.1 coordinate 135,407, forward strand.
CGCCGGACAGGCACACCATCACCCGGTCGCCGTCCTCGATCATGCCGAACTCGGCGATGGCCTTGCCGACCTGGTGGCGCAGGCGCTTGGCCAGCCGGGTGGCCTCGTGCGCGCCGCGGCGGTCGGCGTGGCGCAGGGTCGGCATCGGCAGCGGGAAGACGGTGCTCATGACGCGATTTTACCGGTGCGCGCATCGCCACGGTCGCCCGCAGGCCACAACGCCGCATTCGCCCGCATTTCTTGATCCGGATCAACGCGTTCCCGCGGGGCCCGGCCCACACTGGCGGCTCACCCCAGCCCTGGAGCACGTATGGACCGGACCATGAGAGCCGCCGTGGTACGCGCCTTCGACCAGCCGCTGGCGATCGAGGAGGTCGAGGTGCCGCGCCCGGGCGCGGGCCAGGTGCTGATGAAGGTCGCCGCGTGCGGCGTCTGCCATACCGACCTGCACGCCGCGCAGGGCGACTGGCCGGTGAAGCCGAGTCCGCCGTTCATCCCCGGCCACGAAGGCGTCGGCCATGTGGTCGCCGTCGGCGCCGGCGTGGCGTACGTGAAGGAAGGCGACCGCATCGGCGTGCCCTGGCTGCATTCGGCCTGCGGCTACTGCAGCCATTGCCTGGGCGGCTGGGAAACCCTGTGCGAGTCGCAGCAGAACACCGGCTACTCGGTCGACGGCAGCTTCGCGCAGTACGTGCTGGCCGACGCCGGCTACGTCGGCCACCTGCCCGACGGTGTCGGCTTCGTCGAGATCGCGCCGGTGCTGTGCGCAGGCGTCACCGTCTACAAGGGCCTGAAGGTCACCGAAGCGCGGCCCGGCAACTGGGTGGTGATCTCCGGGATCGGCGGGCTCGGGCACATGGCCGTGCAGTACGCGCGTGCGATGGGCCTGAACGTCGTCGCGGTCGACGTGGACGACGCCAAGCTGCGGCTGGCCGAGCGTCTGGGCGCCACGCTCACCGTCAACGCGCGCACGCGCGATCCGGCTGAGTTCGTGAGGCGCGAGATCGGCGGTGCCCACGGCGTGCTGGTCACGGCGGTGTCGCGCCAGGCCTTCGCGCAGGGCGTGGGCATGCTGCGCCGGGGCGGGACGATGTCGCTGGTCGGGCTGCCGCCGGGCGATTTCCCGCTGGACATCTTCGGCATGGTGCTGAACGGCATCACCGTGCGCGGCTCGATCGTCGGCACCCGGCTGGACCTGCAGGAGTCGCTGGCCTTCGCGGCCGCCGGCAAGGTGGCCGCGACGGTAGCGCCGGACCGGCTGGAGAACATCAACGACATCTTCGCGCGCATGCGCAACGGCGAGATCGAGGGCCGCATCGTGCTCGACATGGCCGCCTGAGCCGCCGCCGGCATGGCGCCGGGCAAGTGCCGGCGCCATGCGGAGCGGATGCGCCGCCCGCCGCTCAGGGCGTCCAGACGCGGTTCTGCACCGTCGGGTCGGTGGTGATCGAGGCCAGCCGGCCCTGCGCGTCGAAGTGCAGCTGGAACTCGCTGAAGCTGTCGAGCCAGTAGCGCCACAGCGGCGATTCCAGGTCCGGGTTCTCGCTGCTGATCGGATAGCCCAGCGAGGCGAGCACCTGTTCGCGGGTCATGCCCGGGGTGACCCTGGACTGCTTCACCGCGGTTTGCACCTTGTCCGGCCAGCTGGCGATCTTCGCCGCCGGATCCTCGGTCACCACGTAGCGGCGCGCGAAGGTGGCGTCGTCGAGGTCGCGGCTGTAGTCGTTGCCGATCGCCTGGCGCTTGCCGTCGATCTCCACCTTCGTCCGGTAGCGGCCGTAGCCGGTGACCGACACCGGCGTGCCGGCCGGAATCACCCGCTTGCCGTTCTCGGCGTAGTTGCTGTCGCTGATCCAGCTGCCGTCGCTGCGCATGTTGCAGCACAGGTAGCCGTCGAAGCGGTCCTGTGCCGTGGCCGCGCCCGCGGCGGCCAGCGCCGCCAGTGCCAGCGCGCGCGCCGCGTGGCGTCGTTGCGTGTGTCCCATCTGCTGTGCTCCATCCATGGCGGCCGGGCCCGCCGCGATGCGTGGCCAGGGTGTCCTGCGTCCCTGTGCGCGTTGCCCCCTTCGCGCCCGGGCATTGTGCCGGCGCGCGTGCGTGCGCGCCACGGCGGGCGTGTAAGCTGGCGGGGCGATGCAGCCCGCCGATCCCGCCGAACTCACCCGCCAGCTGGCCGACCTGCGGCTGCAGCATCGCGACCTCGACACCGCCATCGCCACGCTCCAGGCGACCATCGTCAGCGACGAACTGACCATCAAGCGGCTGAAGAAGCGCAAGCTCCAGCTCAAGGATGCGATCGCGCGGCTCGAAAGTGCGTTGATCCCCGACCTGGACGCCTGAGTGGAACGGCCCGCGCCGCGGAGCGCAGCGCCCGCGCGCCCGACCGACCGGCAGCAGTGGATCGCGATCCTGCGTCATCGCCGGGGCCGGGTGCTGCTGCTGGTGGCGTCGCTGGTGGTGGCCGGGATCGCCGCATCCGGTGGTTTCGAGCCTGCGTCCAGCTTGCCTGGCGCGCGCCATCCGGTACTGGTCGCGGGGCAGACGGTCGACACCGGCGCCTTCGCCGTCACCCCGCTGCGCGCGTGGGTGGCCGATGCGCCGCCCGGCGCGTACCCGAAGGAGGGGCAGCGGGTGCTGATGCTGCGGCTGCGGGTGGAGAACCGCACCGGGGCGGCGTTCGCGGCGTCCGCGCTGTTCGCGCAGGACGTGGTGTGGCTGCCCGACGGGCGTTCGAACGAACGCAAGGCGCAGCCGCTGCGGCGGGCCGACGACCACACGCTGACCGTACAGCTGCAGCCGGGCGTCCCGGTCGTGGTCGACATGGCCTGGGAGTTCGATGCCAGCGAGGCCCTTCGGACGCCGCCCACCTGGGGCGTGTACGCGCGGCGTTTCGTCGAGCGCGGCTACCTGCAGGGCGAGGGCGACGCGGGCTGGAAGCAGGACGCACCGCTGGCGAAAATCGTGCTCGAGGCGGGCGCGCCGCCGGAGGCGGGATAGATGGATGCGACGCATGCCCGGGTGCGCCACCTGCCGGTCCGCTGGGGGCTGCTGGCGGCGAGCGTGGCGGTGATCGCGGCGATCGTCTGGCTGCGCGGGCACGCGCCCTCGTTCGACGACAAGCTCGCCCCGTTCGTGCTGTCCGGCGGAGTCGACCAACGCGTGGAGGCACGCAACTTCGCCGTGCGGGTGAAGCGGCTCAAGCTCGCCCGCGCCTACCGCACGCCGGGGCCCGGGTTCGACAGCGGGCCGGTGCAGGCGCGCGCGGACGGCGTGTGGCTGTCGGTGCTGGTGGATGTCGAGCCCACGCGCGAGCCGGGCTATGTCAGCGCCTGGCTGCGCGCCGCCGACGGCCGCACCTTCGTGGCCGCCAGCGGCGACCGCCCGCGCGTGGGCAACCTCAATTTCGCCAACGTGCAGCTGGCCACCGGGCTGGTGGGCCAGGGCGCGTACTTCTTCGACCTGCCGGAGGATGCGCTGGCGGATGCGCGCCTGCTGTTCTTCTGGGGCCTGTCCAAGCCCGGCGACATGGACCACCTGGTCGAGATCGATCCGGGGCTGGACGTTGCCGCGGTGCGTGCCCTGCGCGAGGGTGCGCAGCCGGTGATCGACCTGGTGCCCTGAGCCATGCCGCCACCACGCCCCGTGATCGCAGCTGATGCCCGTGCCGATGCGGGCGGCTGGTGGGACCGCAACCGCTTCTGGCTGCTCGGTGCGCTGGTGCTGGGCGTGCTCGCGTTCTGGCTGCCGTATCGCGATGCGGTGCACGAGTTCCAGGACCGGCGCGAGCCGCGGCATGCGCGCGATGTCGCGGCCGGGCAGTGGGGCGAGTACGAGGGATCGCGCTGGCGGCTGGCCGGCGTGCGTCGGGTGGACGGCCTGCCCGCTGCGTTCGCCGGCTATCCGCATGGGCCCTCGTCGTTGCTGATCGTGAGTTACGACGTCATTCCCGGCCGCGAGGCCACGCCCGACCTGCTCGACCGCTGCAAGGGCCGGCTGAGCGATGCGCAGGGCCGCACCTGGGACGCGGACGCGATCCCCCATGCGAGCCTCGACCGCGCCCAGCAGCGGCTCGGCACGCGCTGCGGCTCGCGCACCAATGCCGACTTCGAGCGCGAAGCCGCACGCGCCGGCGAGCCCTTCCGCTTCCACCACCTCTACCAGGTGCCGCGCGACGTCCCGACCGCGGCCCTGCGTGGCGAGATCGCCTTCCCGCCGTTCACCACCACGCCGCCTGGCACCTACGTGCGCTTCGAACTGGGGAGCGCCGCCGCGCGCGACTAGCCGGCGCCGAGCTCCGCACGCGGCAGCCGGGCCACGGCCCGGTCGAAGGTCGCCGCCAACAGCACGATCCGCAGCAGCTCGGTGAGCAGCGCCGGACGCAGCGACAGCGGCCCGTTCACCAGCACCAGCAGCGGCTGGGCGATGACCTGCCATTCCTGCCATTCGCGTGCGCCCAAAGCGCGCGTCGCCCAGCGCCACGCCCACGCGTCGAACGAGGCGAGCAACTGCCAGCCCAGCACCAGCGTCAGCAGCGCCGGCAGCCCCGCGCGCAACACCAGGCGCAGGCTGTTCACCACCGGCACGCCCTTGCTGGTCCACCCGGAACTGGCCTTCGTCGCGAGCCTGCGCCAGGCCACGTGCAGGTTCTGGAAGCGCGTGGCGAGCGTGTCCGCGTGCGCATCGGCATCGCCCATCCGGTGGCGCCGGCGCAGGTCCAGGCCGTAGACGATCGCGGTGATCGCCAGCCACACCAGCGGCATCGCGGCCGCGCCGGCCAGCGTGGCGACCAGATCCCACGCCGGCGTGGCCACGCGCTTGACCTGGTCGAGCGACACCAGCCCGATGAACGGGTTATCCCACCACTCGGCGACCGCGACGTAGACCGCGCGCGCGTGCCACCAGGTCCGCGCCTGCGACATCCAGCCGGCGATCGCCGACACGCCGACGAACACCCAGTACGCCTCGCACACCGTGGCCAGCATCGCCCAGGCGCCGTGGCCGGTGGCCTCGGCGCGACGCCTGGCGAAGGCGCGCACCGCCCAGGCGACCGCCAGCGCGATCCAGATGCCCTCGACCTTCAGGATCGACGACAGGCTCTCGCGATTCTCGAACGACACCCCGCTCAGGTAGCTGAGGATGAAGTCGCGCTTGATCCCGTCCAGCAGCCCCCAGCTGGCGTAGTAGGCGAAGAACGGCAGCAGCGCGACCGCGAGCGCGCCCAGCCAGGGATGCTGCAGGCGCACCTCCGGCACGCCGATGCCCGCGGCCTGGGTGGGCAGCGAGGGCCGCAGCACCAGGAACATCCCGATCACGCCCACCAGCTGGGTGACGATCAGCACCGCGATCGCCGCGTACGAGAGCAGCAGCGAGGTTTCGGCCAGGCGGATGGAGGCCTGCTGCAGCAGGTCGTACGCAACGCGCTGGGCGAAGAACAGGCACAGCAGCGCCGGCCAGTGGCGCCACAGCAGGCGGGCCGCCAGGTGCGGGATCGCCCACCAGGCGTTCGCGTCCACCCGGCCGGGCGATGCCGGATCCACGATCGTCGCCGACATCATCCGTCCCTGGCTTGCGGGCCCGACAGCGTAGCGCGCGCCACCGGCGTCGCGCTCATGCCGCCGGCGGCGCGACCTCTTCCGGGCGCACCGCCTCCGGGCTCACCTTCTCGATCGTGTGCCGCAGCTCGCGGCCGAGGATCACCTTCGCGTCCTTGGCCCACGATTCCAGGCGCTGGTCGAACACCAGCTTGCTGTTCTGGTCGAGCTTCACCAGTTCCAGTTCGCGCAGCTTCTGGATGAAGCCGCGGAACAGGCTCTTGTCGAAGAATTCCGGCGCGGCCGGTGCGTACAGCAGGCTCAGGCGCTGCGCGGCGAGCTGGCACAGGCTTTCCAGTTCGCCGGCGCCGAGCGTGCCGGGACCGTTCTTGGCCAGCACCGAAATGGCGATGTAGTAGCGCTCGAACGCCTGCTGCAGCGGATGCCCGAGCGCGCGCAGGCGGAACACCTCGTCGGACTGGCCGGCGTTGCGCGCGAGCACGCCACCGTCGTCGTCGCCGGCGCGCTCGAGCAGGCCTTCGCGCACGAACACGTCGATGGTGCGGTCGATGCGCGCGGCGAAGCCATCGCCGTCCCAAGGCAGGAACAGCTCGCCCTGCAGGAAGGGGTAGACCGCGCGACCGATGCGCAGCAGGGTCTCGCGCGACATGCGCCGGTTGTGCTGGAAGCAGCACGCGATCCAGGCCGAGGCGGTGAACAGGTGCAGTACGTTGTTGCGGAAGTAGCTCAGCAGCACCGCGTCGTCGTCGCCGACGCTGAACACGTCGCCCAGCGGATGCGCCACCCGCCGCAGCACGCCGATCTCCTCGCCATGGGCGACGATCTCGCGCGGGCTGTGCGGGGTCACCGTGACCCGGCCGGAGTAGGGCACCTCGGCCAGCAGCGTCTTCGACAGTTCGATCTGCGCCAGCAGGTCGCCTTCGCCCATCGCGTGCTTGGGCGTGGACAGCAGCGCCAGCGCCAGCAGGTTGATCGGGTTCACGTCCGCGGCGCGGTTGATGTTGACCTGGATGCGCTCGGCGGCCACGTCGACGGTGCGCGACAGCCACTCGGGCTTCTCCTCGTCGTCCAGCGGCTGGCCGTTCCAGGCGGTGGCGTGTTCGGCCAGCAGTTCGCCGAGCGGGATCGGCTCGCCGAAGTTCACCACCACCTGGCCGTAGTTCTGCCGCAGCACCTTCGGGATGCCCCACAGCAGCGCCCAGATCGATTCCTTCTCCTTGGGCTTGCCGCTGAGCTCGTCGAGGTAGCTGTTGCCTTCCATCAGCTTCTCGTAGCCGATGTAGACCGGCTGGAACAGCACCGGGCGCGCGGGCTGGCGCAGGTAGGCGCGCAGGGTCATCGCGATCATGCCGCCCTTGGGCTGCAGCAGCCGGCCGGTGCGCGAGCGCCCGCCCTCGACGAAGTACTCGATCGAATAGCCGCCGGCGATCAGCTGCGCCACGTATTCGGCCAGCACCGCCGAGTACAGCGCCGAGCCGCGGATCGAGCGGCGGATGAAGAACGCGCCGCCACGCCGCAGCAGCGGCCCGATCACCGGCAGGTTGAGGTTGATCCCGGCGACGATGTGCGGCGGCACGATGCCCTTGGTGTAGAGCAGGTAGCTCAGCAGCAGGTAGTCCATGTGGCTGCGGTGGCTGGGCACATAGACCACCTCGTTGCCCGGCGCGACCGCCTTGAGCTGGTCGAGGTGGTGCACCAGCACGCCCCGATAGATCCGGTTCCACACCGCGGTGAGCAGGAACGAGGCCGAGCGCACCACCGGGTGCGAATAGTCGGCCGCGATCTCGTAGGCCATCGCATGCGCGGCCTTCCACGCCTCTTCGGGCGAACTGCCGTCGCGGCGGGCCTTGTCCGCGATCGCCTCCTTGACCGGCTGCGAGGCCAGCACCTTGTCGATCAGCAGGCGCCGGGTCGACAGGTCGGGGCCGATGACCGCCTCGCGCAGGCGGTTGAAGTGGGTGCGCAGCACGCGCGAGAGCTTGCGCACCGTGCGCTCGGGCGGCAGGTCCTCGGCCAGCAGGCTGCGGATGCTCACCGGCGCGGCGAACTGCACCAGGGTGTCGCGCCCGTTGAGCAGGATCGACAGCAGCCGCCTGAAGCGGCCGACGATCGCCCAGTTCTCCGAGAACAGTACCGAGAACCAGCCGCTGGCCTTGTCCGGCGAACGGCCGACGAAGATCGACACCGGTACCAGTTGCACGTCCAGCGCCGGATCGAGGCGGTGCGCCTCCAGCAGGCGCGCCAGCGATTCGGAATGGGTCTTCTTCGGCGGCGCCTGGCCCGTCGCCAGCGCCAGCGCGCCGCCCGCATTGCGCCGCGACAGCGCCACGTAGGCGCGCTTGCGCCCGAGCGGGTCGCCCGGCAGCGGCCGCAGCGGCCCGGGCATGCCGGTCTCGCGGCAGGCGCGGTCGAGGATCAGCGCGTTCGACAGGCCGTAGTCCTCGAGCACGTAGCAGACCGGGCGCGGATCGACCAGGTCGGGCGGCGACTGCGGTTCGATCTTCAGCCCGATCCAGGGCCTGAGCACCCAGCCGGCCAGCTTCGCCCACCACGGCCGCCCGCTGCGCAGGGCCGCCACGCGAGCCGGCGCCACGTTCGGTGCGCCGGCCGGATCGCCGGGGGAGGGGCCGTCGCCACCGGGAGGCGGGGCTTCGAACAGGTTCGGTTGCGTGGGCATCGCTTCATTATGCCCAAGCGCAATCGCACCTCCGTGGCGGCTGGACGCGGTGGGGCGGGTCGAGCCGGGCGCAATGGACGGGTCCGAGCGGCCCGAAACCGTGACCCAGGTCAGCAACGCGAGATCGCGCGCTTGCGCCCGTTGACAGGATGCTTACAACCGAAAGCGTCGTACGAGGGGGCGTACGGTCCCGCGGCCTGGCCGCTGACGCCATTCAAGGAGAGATCGATGTCGCCCCGTACCCACCGTCTGGCCGGCGCCGTGCGCCGTGCCCTCCCGCTGCTCGTCCTGCCGGTCGCGGTCCTGGCCCAGGAGGCCCCGCCCGCCGACCCCGAAGCCCGGACCCTGGACACGGTCCAGGTCACCGGCTCGCGCATCCGCCGCGCCGAGATGGAGGGCCAGGTGCCGGTGCAGGTCCTGACCCGCGAGGACATCGACCGCAGCGGCTTCAGTTCGGTGGCCGAAGTGGTGCAGAACCTCACCGCCAGCGGCGCGGCGCTCAACACCAAGTTCAACTCCTCCGGCAATTTCGGCTTCCCGCCCGACGGCGGCGGCGTCGGCGCCGGCGCGGCGACGGTCGACCTGCGCCACCTCGGCGCCAAGCGCGTGCTGGTGCTGGTGGACGGCATCCGCTGGGTCAACGAATCCTCGGCCTCGGGCGTGGGTTCGGCGGTCGATCTCAACACCATCCCGCTGGCGATCATCGAGCGGATCGAGGTGCTGGAGGACGGCGCCTCCTCGATCTACGGCTCCGACGCGATCGCCGGCGTGGTCAACATCATCACCCGCAAGGAGGTCGACGGCCCCAGCGTGCAGCTGCACTACGGCGATTACTCCGACCTCGCCGGCGGCGACACCTGGGGCGCGGACCTGGGCTGGGGCGGCAGCAGCGAACGCGCGCGCTGGTTCGTGGGCGCCTCGTATTTCAGGCAGGACGAGATCTCGTCGACGGAGTACGGCCCGGCCAGCGTGCCGGTGCCGGGCACCGGGCTGGCGAACGGCAGCTCGGCGACGCCGAACGGCCGCTTCGTGTTCGCTCCGCCGGACGGGAACAACACGTATGGAGGATTGTGTCCGCTGGCGACCGACGACACGGGCGCTCCCGTCGCCGGTACGGCGACCTGCGACATCACCACACCCAACGGCAACAGCTATTCCCCCTCTCCGGGCTTCCCCGGCGATTTCATCGGTTTCGGCACTGCGAACCGCTTCAACTTCGCGCCCTACAACCTGCTGCTCACGCCGTCGGAGCGCAAGTCGGTGTTCGGCCAGGTGCAGTTCGACTTCACCCCGACCCTGGGCGGCTACGTGCGCGTGCTCTACAACGAGCGCGAGTCCGCCAACCAGGCCGCGCCGGAGCCGTTCTTCCTCGGCACCGATGCCGGCGTCTACAACGACTACGCCGAGCGCACGCTGGTCATTTCCGCGGCCAATCCCTACAACCCGTTCGGCTTCGACCTGACCACGATGGGCGATGCGCCGAACCTGTTCCTGCTCGGCCGCCGACCGGTCGAAGGCGGCCCGCGCCGTTTCGAGCAGGACGTCGAGACCTGGTACGCCTCGGCCGGCCTCAACGGCCTGTTCGACGTCGGCGCCCGGTCCTGGAACTGGGACGTCAACGTGATGCGCAGCGAGAGCAAGGCCGAGCAGACGAACTACGGCAGCTACAACATCCGCCGCATCAATGAAGCGCTCGGCGACCCGGTCGACTGCGCCGCGATCAGCGGCTGCGTGCCGCTCAACCTGTTCGGCGGTCCCGGCACGATCACGGCGGACATGCTGGGCTGGATCCAGCCGGTGGTGCGCGACCGCAGCAGCAACGCGCTGAGCCTGGTCTCGGCCAACCTCACCGGCGAGATGTTCGACGGCTGGGCCGGCGCGATCTCGTTCGCGGCCGGTCTCGAATACCGCGAGTATGAGGGCGAGTACCAGCCCGACCCGCTGACCGTCGCCGGCGAATACAACGGCGTGCCGTCGGGCCCGTCCCGCGGCGAGTACGACGTGCGCGAGGCCTACGTCGAGTTCCTGGTGCCGCTGATGCGCGAGGGCTGGTTCGGCAAGAGCCTCGACCTCACCGTCGCCAGCCGCTGGTCGGACTACTCGAACTTCGGCGGCACCAACACCGGCAAGCTCGGCCTGCGCTGGCAGGTGGCAGACGAGTTCCTGCTGCGCGGCTCGTTCGCCGAAGGCTTCCGCGCGCCGTCGATCGGCGAGCTGTACGGCACCCTGAGCCGCTTCGACGCGACCCTGGTGGATCCGTGCAACAACGCCGCCTCGACCACGCCCGAATGCGTGGCCGACGGCGTGCCGCCGGGTTACGAGCAGACCAATCCGCAGATCTCGGTGATCACCTCGGGCAATGCCGAACTGGAGCCGGAGACCAGCCGCAGCCTGATGCTGGGCGGCGTATGGAGCCCGTCGTTCGCCGATGCGGCGTCCTGGTCGGACCGGCTCGACCTGGGCGTGACCTTCTACCGTCACACCATCGACGGCGCGATCCAGGCGCTGGACGCGCAGACCGTGCTCGAGCGCTGCATCTTCGGCCGCGATCCGGTCTCCTGCGGGCTCTACGAGCGCAACGACCGCGGCCAGATCGTGCGCTTCGACAACATCCTCGGCAACGTCGGCACGATCCGCACCGACGGCTGGGACTTCGACGTCGGCTGGCGACTGCCGGAGCAGGCCTGGGGCCGCCTGGGCTTCGACTGGAAGACCACCTGGGTGACGAAGTACGAACTGGTCAACGAGGCCGGGCAGGCCGAGCCGCGCGCGCCGGGCATCGAGATCAGCAACAGCGCGATCCCGGAACGTACTTCCACGCTGTCGGCGAACTGGAGCCAGGGCGGCTGGTCGGCGGCGTGGAGCGCACGCTACATCGACCGCCTGCGCGAATCCTGCGGTGGCGCCAACGGCTTCGACATCTGCGACGACAGCGCCAGCGACCTCAATTACCTCGGGTCCACCACCTACCACGACGCGCAGCTGGCGTGGGCGACCGACGCGTGGATGCAGGACTTCCGCATCACCCTCGGGGTCAACAACGTCTTCGGCAAGGATCCGCCGATCTGCCTGAGCTGCTCGCTCAACGGCTACGACGCCTCGACCTACGACCTGCCGGGGCGCTTCTGGTATGCGCGGGTGGGATTCGGGTTCTGACTCTGCGGACAGGATGGACGGGGCGGCCGGGAGCCGGCCGCCTCGCCAGGAACGCGGAACGAGGAGCGGGTGACCGGGGTCGGAGTCGCGCGATCCGGGGAGCCAGCATCGAATGTTCCCGGAACCTGCAGACGCTACTGTGGCCCCGGGAAAATTCGACTGCGACCCGGTTCCGATCTGGGGTCCGCGGGTCCGGCCTAGCGCTGCAGCGCCGCGTCGGGCACTTCCAGGTTCAGCGACAGCGCGAGGTGGTCGGAGAACGCCGCGGGCACCGCGCGCAGGCCTTCGCAGCGCAGGCTGTCGCTGACCAGGATGTGGTCGATCGCCCGCATCGGTTTCCAGGCCGGGAACGTGTGCACCGCGCACGCCGGCGGCTGCAGCCGCGTGCGCCGGAACAGGTTGCCCATCTCGGGACAGTCGACCACGCAGTTGAAGTCGCCCATCAGCACCGCGTTGGGGAAGTCCTGCAGCAGTTCGGCGATGAAGTCGAGCTGCATGCGCCGCGACTGCGCGCCCAGCGACAGGTGCGCCACTGCGACCGTGAGCCCTTCGCTGCCGTTGCCGAAATGCCCGAGCAGCACGCCGCGCCCGGAGATCCGCCCGGGCAGCGCGTGGTCGGCCACTTCGACCGGTTCCAGCCGGCTCAGCAACCCGTTGGCACTGGAGGCCACCGCACCCATGCGGCGGTTGGGCTGGTGGCTCCAGTAGTCGAAGCCGGCGCGCTCGGCGAGGTAATGGGTCTGGTTGGTGAACCCCGAGCGCCAGCTGCCCGGGTCGCTCTCCTGCAGGCCGACGATGTCGTGCTGGCCGGCGAGCTGCGCGATCGCATCGAGCGACGTGCGCTTGCCGCCCGCGGGCAGCACGTGCGACCAGCTGCGGGTGGCGTAGTCGCTGTAGCGGCGGGTGCTGGAGCCGGCCTGGATGTTCGCGCTCAGCAGCCGCAGGTGTTGCGTCGACATGCGGGAGGGGCCTCAGCCGCCGGCGCGCACCTGCGCGATGACGCGATCGGTGTTCTCCAGCATGGTTTCGAAGTTGCGCGCCTTGATGCGGTAGCGGCCGTTGACGATCATCGTCGGGGTCGAGTTCGCGCGCTGCTGGGCGATGTACTGCTTGGCGCGGCCGAACTTCGCGTTGACGGTGAAACTGGCCATGGTGCTGGCGAACTGCGCCGGGTCGGCGCCGAACTTCGCGTAGGCCTGCGCGATGTCCTGCGCAGAATCGGTGCCGCGCTCGCCCTTGAGGCTGCGGTCGACGTGGATCGCCTGGAAGATGCCGTCGTGCGACTTGTCGGCGATGCCCATGGCCTCGGCCGCGTAGTAGGCGCGCACGTAGGGATCCCAGTTGCCGCCGAAGGCCGCGGGCACGTAGGTGAAGCGCACGTCGGCCGGCAGCCGCGCCTTCCAGGTGTTCACCAGCGGCTGGAACATGGCGCAGGCCGGGCAGACGTAGTTGAACACCTCGACCACCTCGATCTTGCCGTCCAGCGGCTCGAACGGCTGGCCGCCGGGGATCAGGTCGTAGTGCTCGCCTTCGGTGGCGAAGGTGACCGCGGACTGCCCGGGCGCCGGCGCGGGCGGCGGGGTCTCGCCGGCCGGGGTGGCCTGCGCCCCGGCATCGGCGCTGGCCTCGGTGTCGCCTGCGGCCGCTGCGGCGGCGGGATCCAGTGCCGGCTCGTCGGCGATCGCCTCGGCCGGCGCGGCGGCGGCGGTGGCATCGGCCGCAGGCGGTGCGGCCGCGGCTTCCTCCGGCGTGGACGGCTGGCAGGCGGCCAGCAGCAGCGCCAGGACGGCGGGCATCAGGGCGAGGCGGGAGGCGGCACGAAGGTTCATCGGCAGGTTCCTGGAGCGTTGGAGGGCAAGCGTACCGTGCCGGCCGTGAGGGCCGCGGGGCTCAACGCGGAACTGCGCGTTCCATCGCGATCAGGCCTTCGGCGATGCGCAGGCTGTCGCCCAGCGACCGGCCCTGCACGCGGTACTTGCCGTTGATGATGAGGGTCGGCGTGCCCTGCAGGCCGCTGCGCATGGCGAACTCGCGGGCGGCGTTCATTTTTTCGTCAGTCGCCGGGGCGTCCATCGCCGCGGCCACGCGTGCCGCATCCAGGCCCTCGCCGGCGAGGAAGCTCGCCACCTCGGCGCGCGAAGCCCCGCGCGCGGGCAGGCTGCCCTCGCGATGGATCGCGTCGAACAGCCGCGGGTGCAGTTCGACCACGCGCCCCAGCGCCTCCAGCGCGAAATACGCGCGGGCGTAGGCGTTGCCCGGATCGTAGGCGGCCGGCAGGTAGTGCACGCGCACGTCATCGCCGGCGGTGCGCGCCCAGGCGGCCAGCATCGGCTGGAAGCGGTCGCAGTGGCCGCAGGGGTAGGCGAAGATCTCGACCACCTCGATCGTGCCCGGTTCCGGCTGCCAGCGCTGGCCGTCGGCAATGACGACGTAGTCGGTGCCTTCCGCCGGCGCCTGCGCGGCCGCGGCCAGCGGCAGCAGCGCGGCGAGCACCCACAGCAGGCTCAGGCGACGCAGCACGATGGCGCGGCCAGGAAGGCGGGGTGCGCGGGGCTCAGGAGCCCTGCGCGTCCGTTTCCGGCTCGGCCTCGGCAGGCGCGTCGGCCGGTTCGGCGGGGGCGGCCGGAGCCGTTGCCGGTGCGGGCGCCGGGGCCACGGGGCCGGCCGCCTCGATCGCGGCCAGGGTGGCGGCGTCGGGGCGCTGGTGCAGACCCTGCAGGTAGCTGGCCAGGGCCTGGATCTCCTGGTCGGTCAGGGGCGCGGCGATCTCGGCCATGATGTCGAACAGGTGGCGGTCCTGCTGGCTGGTGGTGCCGGCACGGTACTCCTGCAGGCGGCGGTCGACATACCCCGCTTCCTGCCCGGCGACGGACGGATAGGCCGGGCCCGGGTTGCCGGCGCCGGAGGGACCGTGGCAGGCCATGCAGGCCGGGATGCCGCGCTCGGCATCGCCCGAGCGGTAGAGCGTCTCCCCGATCTCGTAGAACTTCAGGCCCTGGTAGGGGCCCTCCGCGACCACGGCGTCGTCGGCGATCCCGGCGGCGGCGGTCTTGGTGGCGAAGAACGCGCCCAGGTCGCGCATGTCCTGCGCCGACAGCGGGCTGGCGAACGGGATCATCACCGCGGCCTGGCCGGTGTTGCGCTCGCCGCTCTTGAACAGTGCCAGCTGGTGGGCGACGTAGCGCTCGCTCTGGCCGGCGATGCGCGGATACACCAGGCCGTCCGGCGGATTGCCGTCCAGGCCGTGGCAGGCGGCGCAGGTGCCGGCCAGGGTGGCGCCGCGTTCGGCGTCGCCGGCCTGGGTCTTGGCCAAGGCGGCCAGTGCGCTGGCGTCCAGCGGCGCCACCTCCACCGGCGGGTTCTCCGGCAGCGGTTCGACGGTGGACTGGGCAAACGCGACGGCGCCGGCCACGAGGGCGACGAGACCGGCGAAACCGTAGGCGCGAGCGTGGCGCATTGGCTGGGCTCCGGAAATCGGGAACGCGGCCGGGTTCCCACGCGGCCGCAAGGCCCGGGATTATCACGGCCGGCCACTAGGACGGTCAAACCGCATCGGCGCGGGACCCGTGCGAAGCTAGGCGCCGCCCCGAGCCCGTGGACCCCGATGTCGAACCCGTTCGCGCGCGCCCGCTACCTGCTGGCCGCCCATACCCCGAAACAGCTGCCGCCCGACGGCGGCGCCGAGGTCGCCTTCGCCGGCCGCTCCAACGCCGGCAAGTCCAGCGCGCTCAATGCGATGTGCCAGCAGAACGCGCTGGCACGGGTGTCCAAGACCCCCGGCCGCACCCAGCAACTGGTGTACTTCGAGCTGCCGCCGCACGAAGGCAAGTACCTGGTCGACCTGCCCGGCTACGGCTACGCCAAGGTGCCGCTGGCGCTGCGCGAGCACTGGCAGGCGTTCCTCGAACAGTGGTTCCAGGACCGTTTCGCGCTGCGCGGGCTGGTGGTGGTGATGGACATCCGCCACCCGCTCAAGGACTACGACCTGCAGATGCTCGGCTATGCCATGCGCCGCGGGCTGCCGGCCCACGCGCTGCTGACCAAGGCCGACAAACTCTCGCGCGGCGCGGCCGGCAACACCGTGCAGGCGGTGCGCAAGCAGCTGTCCGTCCCCTGGGGCGACAGCATCGGGGTGCAGGCGTTCTCGGGCGAGACCAGGGCCGGGGTCGACGAACTGCGCGCCGTGGTGGCCGGCTGGCTGGAGATGTAGCGCCGCTCGGGCGGCGTCGCCGCCGTGCATGGACGTTGCGGCGGAGCTTGCGGGCCCGTGGCACCCGTTCGCGCGCCGCCCGCGTGCGGACGCTGGCGAGCGATGGGCCGGTCGGCAATGAAGTGGACCCATGCGCGCGGGACGACAGGGCTGCCGCGGCGGCCCGGCCGTTCAGGCCTGGACGTCGAACAGGCGTCCGATCAACGCTGCCGCGACCATCGCCAGCGCTCCCCAGAAGCCGACCCGCAGGGCGCCGCGCAGCGCCGAGGCACCGCCCAGGTGCGCCGCCGCAGCGCCCGACAGCAGGAGCCCGGCCAGGGTCGCGGCCGACACCACCGCCTGGACCCGGGGCGCGGGCGCGAACACCGCGGCCAGCACCGGCAGCGCGGCGCCGAGGCAGAACGCGGCCGCCGAGGCCAGCGCCGCCTGCAGCGGGCGCGCGCGCAGGGTGTCGGTGATGCCGAGTTCATCGCGCGCATGCGCGGCCAGCGCATCGCGGCGGGTGAGCTGTTCGGCCACGGTGCGCGCCAGCGCCGGTTCGAGCCCGCGCAGCCGGTAGATCGCGGCGAGTTCTTCGAGTTCGGCGTCCGGCTCGTCGCGCAGTTCGCGGCGCTCGACGGCGAGATCCGCCGCCTCGGTGTCGGCCTGCGACTGCACCGAGACGTACTCGCCGGCCGCCATCGACATCGCGCCGGCGACGGTCGCGGCCACGCCCGCGACCAGGACCGCCTCGTGACTCGCGCCCGCCGCGGCCACGCCCACCACCACGCCGGCCACCGAGACGATGCCGTCGTTGGCCCCGAGCACCGAGGCGCGCAGCCAGCCGACGCGATGGCTGCGGTGGCGCTCGGGGTGGCGACTGGACATCGGGCTCGCTCCTGCGCGCGGGTCGTCGCCATTGTCGCGCGCATCGCGACGCGGACGCGGAATGCGAAGCGCATGCATGCGCATGCGCAGCCGTCCGCGCGCGCCGGCGGGGTGCCGCCGCCCGCGCGGCGACGCATCGCCCGGTGCCGGATCGCCGCACCGGTGCGGCGCCTGCGTTCCAGCGCCGGAATGCCGTGCGCCATGGCGACGTTCTATAGTGCCGCCTCGCGAGCGCCGTGCCTGCGTGCGACGCGCCCGTCCCTATCGAGCGTCCCATGTCGAGTCCCAGCCACGCCGGCGAGTCCCCCGTCACCCACCGCGACCAGCTGGTAGCGGTGCTGGCATCCGGCAACAAGCCGCGCGCGGATTGGCGCATCGGCACCGAGCACGAGAAGTTCGGTTTCCGCCTCGACGACCTGCGCCCGCCGCCGTTCGACGGCGAGCGCGGGATCGAGGCCCTGCTCACCGGGCTCACGCGGTTCGGCTGGGAGGCGGTGGAGGAGCACGGGCGTACGATCGCGCTGCTCAAGGACGGCGCCTCGGTGACGCTCGAACCGGCCGGCCAGCTGGAGCTGTCCGGCGCGCCGCTGGTCGACATCCACGAGACCTGCCGCGAGGTCGGCAGCCACCTGCGCGAGGTCAAGGCGGTGGCCGACGAACTGCGCCTGGGGTTCCTGGGCATGGGCTTCCAGCCCAAGTGGCGGCGGCAGGACATGCCGTGGATGCCCAAGGGCCGCTACCGGATCATGCGCGACTACATGCCGAAGGTCGGCGGGCTGGGTCTCGACATGATGACCCGCACCTGCACCGTGCAGGTCAACCTCGACTACGCCGACGAAGCGGACATGGTGAAGAAGTTCCGCGTCTCGCTCGCGCTGCAGCCGGTGGCGACGGCGCTGTTCGCGGATTCGCCGTTCACCGAAGGCAGGCCCAACGGCTACCTGAGCTACCGCTCGCACATCTGGACCGACACCGATCCCGACCGCACCGGCATGCTCGACTTCGTGTTCGAGGACGGCTTCGGCTTCGAGCGCTACGTCGACTACCTGCTCGACGTGCCGATGTACTTCAGCTACCGCGACGGCACCTACATCGACGCGGCCGGCAAGTCGTTCCGCGACTTCATGGCGGGGCGGCTGGACGTGCTGCCCGGCGCGCTGCCGACGCTGCAAGACTGGAACGACCACATGACCACGGCGTTTCCCGAAGTGCGGCTGAAGAAGTACCTGGAGATGCGCGGCGCCGACGGCGGGCCCTGGAACCGGCTGTGCGCGCTGCCGGCGTTCTGGGTCGGCCTGCTGTACGACGATGCCGCGCTCGACGCCGCCTGGGACCTGGTGAAGGACTTCACCCTGGCCGAGCGCCATGCGCTGCGCGACGGCGTGCCGGCGCAGGCGCTGAAGCTGCCGTTCCGCGGCGGCACGGTGCGCGATCTGGCGCGCCAGGCGCTGGAGATCGCGGCAGCCGGGCTGGCGCGCCGCGCGCGCCGCAACGCCGGTGGCGAGGACGAGCGCGAATTCCTCGCGCCGCTGCTGGAAGTGGTCGACGCCGGGCAGACGCCGGCCGAACGCAAGCTGGCGCTGTACCACGGCGCGTGGAACGGCGACATCGACCGGGTGTTCCGCGAGTTCGCGTACTGAATCGACGGGCGCGTGCCGTGTGCCCCCGCCGCAGTGTCGGAGCCATCGCGGCACCCCGCCATGCGCACGCCGATCCGCGTGCGTGGAGCGTTGTGACCGGGTGGAGACCCGCGCGGACGACAGCCGCCGCGAAGGTTGCGCCGGCAACGGATGCTGCGCTGCGTCACGAAACACGCTAGCCTCTGGCGGATGAACATCCCCGACGGCCCGCTGCGCGACCAGCTCGAATTCGCCGACACCGACACCCTGCTGCGCGACGATGTGCGCCGCCTCGGCGCGCTGGTCGGCGAGGTGCTCGCCGAACAGGGCTCGCCGGCGCTGCTGGACGAGGTCGAAGCCATCCGCCGCGCCGCGATCGCACGCCGCGAGCAGGGCCTGCCGGTCGACGCGCTGGCCGAGGAGATGGCGCGCGTGCCGCTGGCCGATGCCGAAGTGGTGGTGCGCGCGTTCTCCACCTATTTCGGTGCGATCAACCTGGCCGAGCGCGTGCACCGCATCCGCCGCCGCCGCGACTACGAGCGCAGCAGCGAACTGCCGCAGCCCGGCGGGTTCGAGGCGGTGCTGCGCGGGTTGCGCGAGGACGGCGTCAGCTTCGAGGAACTGCAGGCCACGTTGCCGCGGCTGTGGGTCGAGCCGGTGTTCACCGCGCACCCCACCGAGGCCGTGCGCCGGGTGATGCTGGAAAAGGAGCGCGACGTCGTCGAACGGCTGGTCGACGACCTCGACCGCACGCGCACGCCGGTCGAACGCCGCGCGGACCTGGAACGCATCCGCCTCTCGCTCACCGCCGGCTGGCAGACCAGCGACACCCCGGCGCAGAAGCCCACCGTGGCCGACGAGGTCGAACACGTCGGCTACTACCTGGCCAACATGCTCTACCGCGTGGTGCCGGTGTACTACGAGGCCTTCGCCGAGGCGGTCGAGGCGGTGTACGGGCGCCGCATCACGCTGCCGCAGGTGCTGCGTTTCGGCACATGGGTCGGCGGCGACATGGACGGCAACCCGAACGTCAACGCCGACACCATCCGCGCCGCGCTCGACGCGCAGCGGGCGCAGGCGATCGCCCAGTACCGCGCCGACCTGCGCGCGCTGGGCAACATGCTGACCCAGTCGCTGGGCAGGGTGGAGGTGGACGCGGCGGTGGTCGCGCGCGCCGACGCCTACATCGCGCAGCTGCCGCAGGCGGCGCGCAAACTGCGCCCGCGCCTGGCCGACATGCCCTACCGGCGCCTGATCGACATGATGAAGGCGCGGCTTGCGCTGACCGCGGAAGGCGATGCCCAGGGCTACGCCGGCGCGCGCGAGTTCATCGCCGACCTGGAGCTGATCGACGCCAGCCTCGCGCGCCATCGCGGCGAGCACGCCGGCCGGTTCGCCCTGCAGCGGGTGCTGTGGCGCGCGCGCACGTTCGGTTTCCACCTCGCCGCGCTCGACCTGCGCCAGGATTCGGCGGTGCACGATGCCGCGCTGGCCGACCTGCTGGGCGACGCCGACTGGGCCGCGCGCGAGGCCGGAGAGCGCACCGCGCGCCTGCAGGCGCTGCTCGACGCGCCGCCGGCCACGCCCTCGGCGCCGGGCGACGTGCTGGCCTCCACGCTGGCGGTGTTCCACGCGGTACTGGAGCTGCGCCGCAGCCACGGCGTGGATGCGATCGGGCTGTACATCATCAGCATGAGCCGCAGTGCGGCCGATGCGCTGGCGGTGCTGGCGCTGGCGCGCGTGGCCGGCTGCGTCGAGGACGGGGGCGCGCCGCTGGACGTCTCGCCGCTGTTCGAAACCGTCGACGACCTCAAGGCCGCGCCGGGCGTGATGCGCTCGCTGTTCGAGGATCCCGCCTACCGCCGCCACCTGTCCGCGCGTGGCGACGAGCAGACGGTGATGCTCGGCTACTCGGACAGCGCCAAGGACGGCGGCCTGTTCGCCTCGCGCTGGGCGCTGCAGCGCACCCAGGTGGAACTGACCGCGCTCGCCAACGAATTCGGCGTGCGGATCATGTTCTTCCACGGCCGCGGCGGTTCGGTCAGCCGCGGCGGCGGCAAGACCGAGCGCGCGATCATCGCAGCGCCGCGCGGCTCGGTGAACGGCTCGATGCGCGTCACCGAACAAGGCGAGGTGATCCACCGCAAGTACGGCATCCGCGCGCTGGCGCTGCGCAACCTCGAGCAGACCACCGGCGCGGTGCTGCGCGCCACCCTGCGCCCGCGCCCGCGCGATCCGCGCGAGGCCGCCTGGCGCGAGATGGCCAGGACGCTTGCCGACGCCTCGCGCGCGCACTACCGCGCACTGGTGCACGAGCATCCCGATTTCCCCGACTACTTCCGCGCCGCCACCCCGGTGGACGTGATCGAGCGCCTGCAGATCGGCTCGCGTCCCTCGCGCCGGCGCGACGGCGGCATCGACAACCTGCGCGCGATCCCGTGGGTGTTCGCCTGGTCGCAGAACCGCTCCGGCCTGACCGGCTGGTACGGCATCGGCCATGCGCTGTGCCAGGGCGTGCAGCGCTACGGCCAGGACGCGATGGCGGAGATGGCGCGCGACTGGCCGTTCTTCGCCGCCATGCTCGACGACGTCGAGATGCTGCTGGCCAAGTCCGACCTCGCCATCTTCGAGCGCTACTCGAAGCTCGCCGGACCGCTGCACGAGACCTTCCACCCCGGCATCGCCGAGGAGTTCCTGCGCACCTGCGACGCGATCCTGCTGCTCAAGCAGCGCGACCGCATCCTCGCCGACGACTACCGCCTGCGGCTGTCGATCCGCCTGCGCAATCCCTACGTCGATCCGCTCAGCCTGCTGCAGGTCGAACTGCTGCAGCGCTGGCGCGACGGCGGCCGCGAGGACGAGGACCTGCTACGCGCACTGGTGTCGACCGTCAACGGCATCTCGGCGGGGATCCAGAACACCGGTTGAGGCGCGGGCCGCGGTCGCTCCGGGCACGCGCGCCGCGGCGGGCGGCGCGGTATCGTCGGCACCTTTCCCGACGGGGCAGTGCAATGGCCGCCAGTGAGCTCGTCTTCCACACCAACCCCATGTCCCGTGGCCGGATCGTGCGCTGGATGCTGGAGGAGCTCGGCGTGCCGTACCGCGCCGCCGTGCACGGCTACGGCGCGGAGATGAAGTCGCCGGACTACCTGGCGATCAATCCGATGGGCAAGGTGCCGGCGATCGAGCACCGCGGCATCGTGGTGACCGAAGCCGCGGCGATCTGCGCCTACCTCGCCGATGCCTTCCCGCAGGCCGGGCTGGCCCCGGCGCTGGACGATCCGCTGCGCGGCCCCTACCTGCGCTGGATGTTCTTCGCCGCCGGCCCGGTGGAGGCGGCGGTCACCGCACGCAGCGTGGGCGGCCTGCCGCCGCCCGACAAGGCGGGCTTCGTCGGCTACGGCAGCTTCGAACAGACGATGGACGTGCTGGAGATGGCGGCAGCCTCCGCATCGCCGTGGCTGCTGGGCGAGCGCTTCAGCGCCGCCGACGTCTATGTCGGCAGCCAGGTCGACTTCGGCCTGGCGTTCAAGTCCATCCCCGAACGCCCTGCATTCACCGCCTGGGCAGAGCGGCTGCGCGCGCGCGAGGCCTATCGCCGTGCGAAGGCCGCCGACGATGCGGTGATGCCGCCGACGGGCTGACGGGCGCGTCGTGCCCGTCCGTCTCCAGCTGAGCCGCCGACGCGGCTGGCGCCTGCCGGACGACGCCGTGAGCGTGGCGCGGCCCACGCGCTGGGGCAATCCGTTCCGCATCGGCATCGACGGCGA
The DNA here is from genome assembly GCF_029887935.1 of Luteimonas kalidii. GTDB lineage: Bacteria > Pseudomonadota > Gammaproteobacteria > Xanthomonadales > Xanthomonadaceae > Luteimonas > Luteimonas kalidii. The sequence goes on from NZ_JARXRO010000020.1 coordinate 157,258, forward strand.
TGCGGCCACCTGCGTGGCGCGCTTCCGTGACTGGATGCTGGCCGATCCGGCGCGCGTGAATGCGGCTCGAGTGGCGCTGCGCGGTCGCGACCTGGCCTGCTGGTGCGCGCCGGACGCGCCATGCCATGCCGAGGTGCTGCTGGAGCTGGCCAACCGCTGAGGCAGCCCGTGTCCGCGTGGCGGTTGCGGCGAACCTCAGGTGCCCGGTGGCCGTGTCCGACCTGACCTCGGATATACTACCCCCCACTATCGAGCCAGTGCCCGTCGTGCCCCATTCGCCCGAGGAAAAGAAGAAGGTCCTCGCCCGCGTCCGCCGCATCCGCGGCCAGTGCGAGGGCGTGGAGCGCGCGCTCGAGTCCGGCGCCGACTGCGCGCCCGTGCTGCAGCAGATCGCCGCGATCCGCGGCGCGGTCAACGGGCTGATGAGCGAGGTGCTCGAGGCGCACCTGCGCGAGCAGTTCGGCGAACCCGCGAGCGACGCGGCCAGCCGCAAGGCGCGCGTGGACGAGATGACCGCGCTGGTGCGCTCGTATCTGAGATGACATCCCTGCCGGCGCTGGCGCCGGCATCCATTGCAGGAGTCGTATCCCATGAAATCCCGTGCCGCCGTCGCCTTCGCCGCAGGCGAACCGCTGAAGATCGTCGAGATCGACGTCGCGCCGCCGAAGGCCGGCGAAGTGCTGGTGAGGATCACCCACACCGGCGTCTGCCACACCGATGCGTTCACGCTGTCGGGCGAGGATCCCGAGGGCCTGTTCCCGGTCGTGCTCGGGCACGAAGGCGCCGGCATCGTGGTCGAGGTGGGCGAGGGCGTGACCAGCGTGGCGCCGGGCGACCACGTGATCCCGCTCTACACCGCCGAATGCGGGCAGTGCCTGTTCTGCACCAGCGGCAAGACCAACCTGTGCACCGCGGTGCGCGCCACCCAGGGCAAGGGCGTGATGCCCGACGGCACCTCGCGCTTCAGCTATGAAGGCCAGCCGCTGTACCACTACATGGGCTGCTCGACCTTCAGCGAATACACCGTGGTGGCCGAGGTCTCGCTGGCGAAGGTCAATCCGGACGCCAACCCGGAGCACGTGTGCCTGCTGGGCTGCGGCGTGACCACCGGCATCGGCGCGGTGCACAACACCGCCAGGGTGCAGGAAGGCGACAGCGTCGCGGTGTTCGGGCTGGGCGGGATCGGCCTGGCGGTGATCCAGGGCGCGCGCCAGGCGAAGGCGGGACGCATCATCGCCATCGACACCAATCCGTCCAAGTTCGAGATGGCGAAACAGTTCGGCGCGACCGACTGCATCAACCCGAAGGATTTCGAACAGCCCGTCCAGCAGGTGGTCGTGGAGATGACCGGCTGGGGCGTGGACCATTCGTTCGAGTGCATCGGCAATGTCAACGTGATGCGCGCGGCGCTGGAATGCGCGCACCGCGGCTGGGGCCAGAGCGTGATCATCGGCGTCGCCGGCGCCGGGCAGGAAATCAGCACGCGCCCGTTCCAGCTGGTGACCGGGCGCAAGTGGATGGGCACCGCGTTCGGCGGGGTGAAGGGCCGCTCGCAGCTGCCGGGCATGGTCGAGGACGCGATGCGCGGCGAGATCGAACTGGCGCCGTTCGTGACCCACACGATGCCGCTGGACGGGATCAACGAAGCCTTCGATCTCATGCACGAGGGCAAGTCGATCCGCTCGGTGGTGCATTACTGACGCGCAAGCCCTTTCGCCTGGGGAGAGGGGCCGGCGACATCCAGATCGCCGGACGCCGCGCCTCCTGCAGCATCCGCATCCGGCAGGCAATCGCGCTTCGCCAAACCCTCATCCGGCGCTGTCGCGCCACCTTCTCCGGGCGGGAGACGGGAACACGGGAGAGACCATGACGCTCGAACGCATCGAACACCGCGCCTGCTTCGGCGGCTGGCAGGACGTCTACGAACACGCGTCGGACACGCTGGGCTGCACCATGCGGTTCGCGGTGTACCTCCCGCCGCAGGCGGCCACGCCGGGCGCGACGCTGCCGGTGCTGTACTGGCTCTCGGGCCTGACCTGCACCGAGCAGAACTTCATCACCAAGGCCGGTGCCCAACGCTACGCGGCCGAGCACGGCGTGGTCGTCGTCGCCCCGGACACCAGTCCGCGCGGCGACGAGGTGCCCGATGCCGACGGCTACGACCTGGGCAAGGGGGCCGGCTTCTATCTCAACGCCACGCAGGCGCCGTGGTCGACCCACTACCGGATGCACGATTACGTGGTCGACGAACTTCCGGCGCTGGTGGAGTCGGCCTTCGCGGTCGACGACCGCCGCGCGATCAGTGGCCACTCGATGGGCGGCCACGGTGCGCTGGTGCTGGCGCTGCGCAATCCCGGGCGGTACCGCAGCGTGTCGGCGTTCGCGCCGATCGTGGCGCCCTCGCAGGTCCCGTGGGGCGAGAAGGCCTTCACCGCCTACCTGGGCGACGACCGCGAGGCCTGGCGGGCGTGGGATGCCTGCGCGCTGGTCGCCGGGGCGGCCGAGCGGCTGCCGCTGCTGGTCGACCAGGGCGAGGGCGACGAATTCGTCGACAGCCAGCTCCGGCCGGGCCTGCTGCAGGCCGCCTGTGCCGAAGCCGGCCACCCGCTGACCCTGCGCCTGCAGCCGGGCTACGACCACAGCTACTACTTCATGGCCAGCTTCCTCGGCGAGCACATGGCCCACCACGCGCGGGCGCTGCAGGCGTAGCCCAGCCGCCGCGCGGGCCTGTCGCGAGGCCCGTGACTCAATTCCGGCGCCGGGCGGCCGTTACCGGCAGGGACCCTTTCCGGGAGCGGACATGCCCGCCTTCGACCCTGCCGCCACCTGCCTGCCCGCACTGCCCGACGCTCCCGTCGCGCTGATCCGGCTGGACGGCGACGGCTGCGTGCAGGCGCTCAACCGCGCCGCGATCGACCTGCTCGATCTTGCCGGCGCCGATCCCGCGTCCCTCCGGTGCGATTGCGTGTGGGGCCTGTCGCCGGACGACCTCGGTGGCGAGGAGGGCGTGTGGGTGGCGCCCGGCCCCGATCCGGCGCGCCGCGTGTGTTACCAGTACGACCGCGACGGCGGCGGCTGGCTGCTGTCGCTGCCCGATCCGCACAGTGCCGCGCTGTGGCGCGAACGCGCCGCGGCCGCGCCGGTGGTCCCCGCGGTGCCCGTCGCGCCGGTCGCCCCGGTGGCGACGCCGGTCGCGGACGAGGACGCCGCCGTACAGCTGCTGGCGCGCGTCGGCGACCGTCTGGCGGCCTGCGAACTCGACCTGGCGCTCGACCCCGCCGATGCCGCGCTCCCCGAGACACGCCGCCTCGCGGCCGGCTTCGGCAACCTCGCCGAGGCGATCCGCCAGGCCGTGGCCCTGTCGCTGCAGGTGGCCGCGGAAGTGCCGCAGGTGGTGGCCGAGAACGACGAGCTGGTGCGGCAGTCGCAGGCCCAGGTCGACGCGCTGGACACCGTGGTGGGCTCCACGCGCGGGCTGCTCGAAGGGCTCGAAGGCATCGGCGGCGACCTGCGCGCGGTGACCGCCGTCGCTGCCAGCGCCGACGACAGCGCGCGCGAGGGCGCTGCGGCCGCGCGTGCCCTGGCCGAGGCGATGGCCGCGGTGCAGGCGAGTTCGGCCCGCGCCAACGAGGTCATCGAGGTCATCGACCAGGTCGCCTTCCAGACCAACATCCTGTCGATCAACGCCAGCATCGAGGCGGCGCACGCCGGCCCCGCCGGGCGCGGTTTCGCGGTGGTGGCGACCGAGATCCGGCGCCTGGCCGAACGCGCGGCGGAGGCGGCACGCCACGTGCGCCGGATCATCGGCGAGAACGGCGATGCGCTCGGCGAGGGCGCGGCGACCGCGCGCCGCACCGAGGACGTCCTCGGCGGCATCGGCGCGCTGCTCGGCCGCGCGAGCGCGGCGATCGACACCGTCGCGACGGGCATCGCGCAACAGGGCGACGCGATCGCCGACATCGACCGCGCCGTCGGCCGGGTGGCCGAGCTCGGGCGCAGCAACCTGCAGCATGCGGCCAAGGTCGCCGAACGCAGCGAGGCGCTCGGCAGCGGCGCCGGCGCGCTGCACGACTGCGTCGGCCTGTTCCGGCTGCCGCCCGACCCGCTGCGCGAGCCGCGCCACGCGCGCGTGCTGGAACTCGGGCGCGAGGCCGCCACCGCCATCGGCGCGACCTTCGAGGATGCGTTGCGGCAGGGCTGGATCGCTGCCGACGCGCTGTTCTCGCGCGAGTACATCCCGATCGAGGGGATCGAGCCGACCAAGTACGAGACCACGTTCGACGCCCTGTGCGACGAACTGCTGCCGCCGCTGCAGGAAGCGGTGACCCGGGCGCATCCGTGGATCGTGTTCGCCATCAGCGCCAATCCCGACGGCTACGTGCCCACCCACAACGACCGCTTCTGCCAGCCGCTCACCGGCGATCCGGCGCGCGACCTGGTCGGCAACCGCACCAAGCGCATCTTCTCCGACCGCGTCGGCCGCAGCGTGGGCGCGCACACCGACCCCTACAAGCTGCAGGTGTACCGCCGCGACACCGGGCAGATCATGTTCGACCTGTCGGTGCCGGTATTCGTCGACGGCCGCCACTGGGGCGGCTTCCGCATCGGCTACACGCTGGACTGACGCCGGCCGGCGTCAGCCGCCGGCCAGCGCGAAGTCGGTGCGCGCGAACCGTTCGTCGACCACGTTCGTACCGCCCCGCACCAGTGCCAGCGGCGCGTCGAACATCGGGCCGTCATGCACGCAGGTGTGGAATTCGCCGCGCTCGCCGCATGGATCGACGCCCGCCGGCAGGGCGTCCAGCAGCCCCTCGTCGAACGCATGGCCGGCGAAGCGCGCGTCCAGCTGCTGCGTGTCGATGCAGCACAGCGAGGCGCGCAGTCCGCCGGCGATCATCGCGCGCGCCAGCGCGGCGGTGTCGCGGCCGAACAGCGGCGTTTCGATCCGCCAGCCGATGCGCGCCATGCGCTGCTCGCGCCAGGCGCGGATGTCGGCCAGGAACAGGTCGCCGAACGCCACCGTGCGCAGGTCCGGCCAGCGCGCCGATGCGGCCACCAGCGCTTCCGTCATCGCCGCCTCGTAGGCATCGTTGCCGCAGGCTGCGGGCAGGGCGACCTCCAGCAGCGGCAGCCCGGCGGCCCGCGCCTGCGCGCGCAGCACCTCGCGGCGCACGCCCTGCATCGAACTGCGGCCGTCCTCGCGGGTGATCGTGCTCAGCAGGCCGACCACCTCCAGTGCTCCACGCTGGCGCAGTTCGTGCAGGGTCCACGCGGCGTCCTTGCCGCCGCTCCAGGCGAGCAGGGCGGGCGTGCGCACGCGCTGCGCTCAGCCGGCGCGCACGTCGCGCAGTTCCCACGCGCTGCCCGCGAGCAGGCGCATGCGCTGGCGCAGCAGGTTGCCCGACAGCGATGTGGTCGCGACCAGGTCGACGTGCAGGTCGTGCGGCTCTCCGTTCACCGTGGCGGCGGGATCGACCGCGCCCAGCGCGGGATCGACCGCGTCCGGATCCTCCCGGGTGGCGCGCCAGCGCTGGAACAGCGCATCGGTGCGCAGCGCGGCCTGCAGTTCTCCGGCGAAGCCTTCGGCGCCCTGGGAGCGGAACGCGAACTCGCCGGCGTCGCGCAGCGCGGCCGGGTCGGGCAGGCGGAGGTGGTAGCGGGTGGCCATGGCGTCTCGTCCAAGCAGGGAAGGCTGCAGGCTAGCAGCGGCGCGTCGACGCCGCGTGGCGATCAGCCGAAGGCGTGCGGGTCCGCGGCCAATCCGATGCATACCGCGCCCTTGCCCACGTTGACCATCCCGGTCAGGCTCATCACGCTCTCGAACACCTCGATGTTGCGATCGGCGCAGGCCGCGCGCAGTGCCTCGTAGCCGGGCATCGCCCGCATCTCGTCGAGTTCGCCGCCGTAGCACAGGCACAGGGTGGGCGTGAGCAGGCCCGCGGACACGCGTCGTGCGGCGAACTCGAACAGGGCACGCACCGCCGGATCGAAGCCCTTGATCTTCGCCACCGGACCGGTGTCGCCACGCCAGCCGCGCAGCACCGGCTTGATGTCGAGCGCGGTGCCGAGCGCGGCGCTGAGCAGGCTCACGCTGCGGTCGCCCTTGTGGCGCGCGCGGTTGCGGATGTAGTACAGGTCGCGCGGTACCAGGTAGCCGTAGGTGTGCAGCGCCAGGTGTTCCAAGCGCGCGCGGATGCGGCCGGGGCCGTCGCCGGCCGCGCGCAGCCGCACCGCCTCCACCGGCAGCACGCCCTGCGCCGAGAACAGGTTCTGGGTGTCGACCAGGCGCATCGCGAACGGGGTCGGGTGGCCCGCCGCGGCACGGACCGGCTTGTACTCGTTGAGGATCGCGTAGCTGGCCTGCAGCGCGTTGTCGAAGATCTGGCTGCGGGTCTTCGTCACCGTGATGCAGAACACGTGGTCGTAGTCGACCACCAGCCGCTGCAGGAACAGGTCCCGGATCTGTTCGACGGTGAACGGAATGGTCTCGGCGCTGGCGCCGCGCTCGGCGATGTGGGAATGCAGGAAGGCCAGGGTGTCGGCCTCGTCGCGGTAGTCGACCCGCAGTTCGTCGCCGATGCGCACCGAGATCGGCAGGATCCCGACCTGGTGTTCGCGCAGCCAGGCGACCGGCAGGTCGCAGGTCGAATCGACCACGAGTCCGATGCGCATCGCCTGGTCCTCCGTCGCGGGGACGTCGCGCCCGCCTGCCGCCGCATTGTCTCGCAGATGCGTCCGCGCGGGTTCCCGGCGGCTCGTCTATCGCGGCCTGGGGATGCACGCGCGCCCACCGCGAGCAAGGGCGAGGCTTGGCGATGCGCGCGGGCCCCGGGCCCCGGCCCGTCCCGCGCGCGCGCAACGCGACGCCGATCGATGGTCGCGGGTGGCGGGCTTTACTCCACGCGCGCCGGATAGGCGCGCGGCAATGCGCCGGACTCGGCCGCCGGCGCCGCGCGCAGGTAGCGGTCGCGCAGCTCGGTCTGGCGCGAGCGCATCGGGATCGCGCGGCCACCCAGCCACACCTGCTGCGCGACCTGGGCGACGTCGAGCGGATCGCCGGTCCACAGCGCCAGGTCGGCGGTCTGGCCGACCGCGATCGTCCCGAGCCGGTCGCCGACCCCGAACGCCTGCGCCGGCACCCGGGTCAGGCCCGCGAGCCCTGCCTCCCACGGCAGCCCGTTGGCCACCGCATTGCCCGCCAGCTGGCGCACCTTGCGCGCGTTGTGCGAGGCGTCGCCCGACTGGGTGAAGCCCACCCGCACGCCGGCGGCATGCAGGCGCGCGGCGTTCTCGAGCGTGGCGCCGAGGCGGTCGAAGTTGCCCGGCAGGTTCACCAGCGGATCGAGGAACACCGGCACGTCGGCGGCGGCGAGTTCGCGGCCCAGCTTCCAGGCTTCGGCGCCGCCGGCGATGGCGATCCGCAGCCCGTGCGCACGCGACCAGCGCAGCAACTGGCGGATGTCGGCGGCGCGGTCGATCTCGACCACCACGCGGCCGCCGCCGTCGAGGTAGCGCCTGAGCGTCGTGCGCCCGGCGGGCGTGAGCAGGGCGAAGTTCGAATCCGCCGGCAGGCGTCCGCGCGCCTCCTCGACCAGCTGGTCGAGCAGCATCCACTGGCCCGCGCGCGAGGAACCGCTGAGGTTCGATGCGCCCGCGCCCAGCGCCACGAACAGCACCTTCGGGCCGCTCGGGTCGGGACTGCCATCCAGGCGCACCACCGCGCCCTGGCCGCCGACGATCGAGCCGCCGGCGGTGGTGTTGGCGGTGAGCAGGGTGAAGCCGATGCCTTCCACCCGTGCGACCGGCAGCAGGATCGATTCCGGGTTGTAGGCCAGGGTCACGTCGAACTCGGGGCGGACGGTGATGTCCTTGGCGTTCTCGCCCAGCGCGAGCGAAGCGTCGCGGGTGGAGGCCTCGCCCGAGACTTCCTCGATGCCGATGCCGGTGATGCCGCCGAACAGCGCCGGCGTGAGCGGGCGTCCGCCGGCATCGACCTCGGCCACTCCGGCTGCGGCCAGCCCGCTGCCGATGGCGGCGATGCGGCCGCCGCGCACCAGCACGTCGTGCGCCTGCAGCGTGCCGCGTTCGCTGGCGGTGTGCACGGTGGCGTTGCGGATCAGCACGTCCTGCGCGAACGCGGGTCCGATGCCGAAGGCGGCGACGAGCGGCAGCGCCAGCAGTGCGAGGCGGCGGTTCATCGGGCACCTCCGGTCGCCGCGGTCGGCTGGCCGAGCATGAAGTCCGTCGTCGGCCGCAGCGTCGGGTCGGCGCGGTCGTACAGGCGCGCACCGTCGATGTACACCTGTTCGGCATGCGCGTACACGGTGAACGGATTGCCGTTCCACAGCACCACGTCGGCCATCTTGCCGGCCTCCAGGGTGCCGGTGACGTCGAGCACGCCCAGCGACTTCGCCGCGTTCTGCGTGATCCAGCGGATCGCCCGCTCGGGCGCGATCTCGATGCCCACGCGGCGCGCGTTGGCCATCACCTTCGCCGCCTCCTGGTTGAGGCGCTGGATGCCCTCGTCGGAATCCGAATGCACGATCGCGCAGCCGTTGGCGGGCCGGTCGACGATCGCGATGTTCTCCTGGATGCCGTCGAAGGCCTCCATCTTGAAGCCCCACCAGTCGGCCCACAGCGCGCCGCACACGCCGTCGGCGGCCAGGCGGTCGGCGAGCTTGTAGGCCTCCACGCCGTGGTGGAAGGCGGCGATCTGGAAATCGAACTCCTTCGCCAGGTCCAGCATCTGCGCCATCTCGTCGGCGCGGTAGCAGTGGATGTGCACCAGGATGTCGCCGGCCATCGCGCCGGCCAGCGTCTCCAGCTTGAGGTCGCGCTTGCCGGAATCGTCCTTCTCGCGCTTCTTCGCGTAGTCCTGGGCGTCGATGAAGGCGCTGCGGTAGCCGGCCACGTTGCCCATGCGCGTGGACGGGCCGCCCTTCTGGCCGTAGACGCGCTTGGGGTTCTCGCCGCAGGCCATCTTCAGCCCGTGCGGCGCGCCCGGGAACTTCATGCCCTGGGCGGTGGTGGCGGCGACGTTCTTGAGCGTCACGCCGCGCCCGCCGACCAGATTGGCCGAGCCGGGCAGGATCTGCAGCGCGGTGACGCCGCCGGCCAGCGCCGCGCCGAAACCGGGATCCTGCGGCCACACCGAGTGCTCGGCCCAGACCTGGGCGGTGACCGGCGCGGTGGCCTCGTTGCCGTCGCTGTGCGCGCTGGCGCCGGGGCTGGGGTACACGCCCAGGTGCGAGTGCACGTCGATCAGGCCCGGCGTGACCCACTTGCCGCGGCCGTCCACGCGCACCGCATCGCTGCCGGCGGTGAGCCCGCTGCCGACGGCGGCGATGCGGCCGTCCTGCAGCAGCACGTCGGCGCCTTCGAGCCGGCGCCCGTCGCCGGTGAGCACGGTGGCGCCGCTGATCAGCACCGGCGGCGCGGCGATCGCGCGATAGGTGCTGGCGTAGGCCTCCTGGCCGGAGCCGGGACGCGCCTCGGCGGCAGACGCCGGGGCGTCGCTGCCGCCGGTGCTCGCGCAGCCGGCGAACAGGGCCAAGCACAGCGCGGCGGTCAAGGGTCGGAGCATGCTGGTGTTCCCCGGGAGAATCGGCGGACGGTAGCCGCTGGCGCGGGATGCGCCAGCCGCCAAAGGTCATGGTGCGTGACAGAATGCCGCAAAAAAAGGAGACGGCATGAAGGACAAGCACGAGATCGTCGCCAACTGGCTGCCGCGCTACACGGGCGTGCCGCTCGAGGAATTCGGCGAACACATCCTGCTGACCAACTTCGGCGGCTACCTGGGGCACTTCAGCCGGCTCACGGGCGCCGAAGTCGTCGGCATCGACCGGCCGATGCCCAGCGCCACCGCCGACGGCATCACCATGATCAATTTCGGCATGGGCAGTCCGAACGCGGCCACCATGATGGACCTGCTGTCGGCGATCGGGCCCAAGGCGGTGCTGTTCCTGGGCAAGTGCGGCGGGCTCAAGCGCAAGAACCAGCTCGGCGACCTGGTGCTGCCGATCGCGGCGATCCGCGGCGAAGGCACGTCCAACGACTACCTGCTCCCCGAGGTGCCGGCGCTGCCGGCGTTCGCGCTGCAGCGCGCGGTCTCGACCATGATCCGCGACCTCGGCCACGACTACTGGACCGGCACCGTGTTCACCACCAACCGCCGGGTCTGGGAGCACGACGACGCGTTCAAGAAGCGGCTGCGCGCGATGCGCTGCATGGCGATCGACATGGAGACCGCGACCCTGTTCGCCGCCGGCTTCGCCAACCGCATTCCGTCGGGCGCACTGCTGCTGGTGAGCGACCAGCCGATGATTCCCGAAGGCGTCAAGACCGACGTCTCCGATGCGCGCGTGAGCGCGGAATTCGTCGAACGCCACATCCAGATCGGCATCGAGGCGCTCCGCCTGATCCGCCGCCACGGCAAATCGGTGCGGCACCTGCGGTTCGACGAATAACCGCGCCGCGGCGCGCACGGCGTGCGTCTGCCGCCCGCTACCGCATGCGCGCGCTCGGCCTCGTCCGGGCGAGGCAATGCGACGCCTTCCCGACGCCGAAGCGTCCGGAATTCCGAGGCATCGACCCGTAGCCCGGGTAAGCGAAGCGCACCGGGACCTCGCGATCGCGACCGCCGCCGCGGTGTTCCCGGTCGCCCGTACCCGCGGATGCAGCAATTCCGGATGGGTCATCCCCGGATGCGGCCTGCGGCCTTATCCGGGCTACGCGGTGCGCTTCCCGGCACGGATGTATCCCGGATCGCCAGGCGTCGGTCGTAGCCCGGGTAAGCGAAGCGCACCCGGGGCCCCGCGCGACCCGGACCGTTGCGCGCTCCCGATCGCGCGCATCTGCGGATGCGGCACTTCCGGATGCGGCCTCTGGCCTCGTCCGGGCGACGCGACCGGAGCGCTTCGCACTGCGTATGGTCGCGGCTATCATCCGCCCATGGACAACACACACGAGATCGGCCAGGTCATCGAGTTCTGGCGCGCGTCCGGCTACGAGCGCTGGTTCAACGGCGGCGATGCGTTCGATGCCCAGTGCGGTGAGCGCTTCACCGACCTGCACCTGGCCGCGGCACGCCGCGAGTGCGAGACCTGGATGGACAGTCCCGACGGCGCGCTGGCGCTGCTGATCCTGCTCGACCAGATCCCGCGCAATGTCTACCGCGGCAGCGGCCACGCCTTCGCCACCGATGCGCTGGCGCTGCACTATGCGCGGCGCGCGCTCGACGCCGGCCTCGACCGCGAAGTGGATGCGGACCTTCGCGCGTTCATGTACATGCCGTTCGAACACTCCGAGGCGCTGGCCGACCAGCAGCGCGCGGTGTCGCTGTTCGAGGCGCTGGGCGACGCACAGTACCTGCAGTACGCGCAGGCGCACCTGGAGGTGATCGAACGCTTCGGCCGCTTCCCGCACCGCAACCGCGCGCTGGGTCGCGACAGCACCGCCGACGAGCAGGCCTGGCTGGACGCGGGCGGCGGCTTCTGAGCCACCGCCCGCGGGCGGGCGCCTGCGCTCAGTACTTCGGGATCGACGCGTCCACCGTGTCCGACCACGCCGCGATGCCACCCTCGACGTTGAACACATTGCGGAAGCCGAGCGCGCGGAACTCCTCGGCCGCCTGACCGCTGCGGCCGCCGCCGTGGCACAGGAACGCGATCGCGGTGTCCTTCGGCAGCGCCTCGATCGCGCCGCGGCCCTCGTCGAAGGTGCGATAGGCCACCGGCACGGAGGCGATCGCGCGTTCCTCGGGCGGGCGCACGTCGACCAGCATCACCTCGCCGGTGCGCACCTTGGCGTCGGCTTCGGCGGGCGTCAGCGTGCCCACCGGGCCCGGCGCGTTCGGGTTGTCGATCACCAGGCCCTTGCCGCGCATGTCGTCGGCGAAATCAATGGTCAGCCCCTCGGCGCGGCGCGCGCCGGCGACGTCGAACTGGACCCGCACGCCGTCCACGTCGACCGCGATCGCATCGGCATCGGCCGGGCCGAGGTTGAGGCGGGTGCGGTAGCCGCGGTCGACCTCCACCTGCAGCGCCACTTCGCCGCCGGCATCGTCGATCGCCTGGCGGATCATCTTCAGCGCCGCCGGGGTGATGGTGATCGACGGCGGGGTGCGGTCCGGCGCGGGCAGGCCGAGCGCGGCGTGCAGTTCGCCGCTGTTGACCATCTGGCCGATGATGTCGCTGCCGCCGACCAGCTCGCCGTCGATGTACAGCTGCGGGATGGTCGGCCAGTCGCCGTAGGCCTTGATGCCTTCGCGGATCTCGGGATCGGACAGCACGTCGATGTGGGCGTAATCGGCGCCCAGCGCATCGAGCGCGGAGACCGCCTTGGCCGAGAACCCGCACTGCGGCGCGCCCGGCGCGCCCTTCATGAACAGCACGGCGCGGTTGGACTGCAGCAGCGCGTCGATGCGGGCGCGCACGGCGGGGTCGAGGGACATGGGGGAATCCTGCGGAAAACGGGGCCTGCCATGGTACCGCGATCGTCCGCAGGCGGCCCGGAACGCAGCGGTGCGCGGACCGTCGCGCAGGCGGCGATGGCATCATCGTGCCGATGCACGCACCCCACCGCCCACCCCGCCATCCCCGCGCCTGGCTACCGTTGCTGCTGCTCTCGCAGGCGGTGGTGGCGTGGCTGTGGTGGCGCTGGGGCTGGCCGGTCGGGTTGCCGGTCATGCTGGCGACCCATGCGGTCGCCTGGTGGGGCGTGCTGGCGCCCAATGCGGCGCTGTACGGGCCGGTGCTGTCGCGGCTGTCCGCGGATGAACGCCAGGTCTGGCTGACCATCGACGACGGCCCTTCGGACGACACCCTGCCGATCCTCGACCTGCTCGACGCGCACGGCGCCAGGGCCACGTTCTTCCTCGTCGGCGACCGCGCGCAGGCGCGGCCCGACCTGGTGCGCGAGATCGCAAGCCGCGGCCACGGCATCGCCAACCACAGCCTGACCCATCCGCAGGCCCGGTTCTGGGCACTGGGACCGCGGCGCATGCGCGCGGAGATCGAAGGCTGCCAGCGCCAGCTGCAGGCGATCACCGGCGCCGCGCCGCGCTGGTTCCGGGCGGTGGTGGGGCATGCCAATCCGTTCGTGTCCACGCCCCTGCGCGATGCGGGACTGGCGCGCGTGGGCTGGAACGCGCGCGGTTTCGACGCGGTCGAGCGCGATGTCGGGCGCGTGGTGAGCAGGATCGAGCACGACCTCGCGCCCGGCGCGATCGTGCTGCTGCACGAGGGCGCGCCGCATGGCCGCAGCGTCGAGATGATCGCCGCGGTCCTGGCGCGCCTCGAGGCGCTGGGGTATCGCGCGGTGGTGCCGGAACCGGGGACGGCGTAGCGCGCGGAGCGAAAACCGGAACAAGATCCGGGATCGGCATCCGGAAAGTCCAGCGCATGGTCGCCTGTGTGCCGGGGGCACAGTGATGCGGTTGTCCTGGTGGAGAGAACCGCACCACGCGATCGAGGTCGCCGCGGACTCACACCGGAAACCGGCGTCGAGCGTCGTCCATCCGTGCGGATAGCAGCAGGAACATTCCGCAGGCTCGGCTCACAGCCTTGCGATTCGACGAGGCCGATACCCGACCCGTCCGCGTCACGCCTTGCGCGCGACCACCAGCCAGTTGTTGAACGGCGTGTTGCCGAACCAGGGCCGGATGTCGGCCGCCAGGCCCGCGGCATCGAGCCGTGCGCGCAGGTCCTCGACCGCCGGATAGTGCTTCGGCCGGTCCGGCATCCAGCCAGTCAGCGCGGCGAAGCGGTCGCCGGCGCGGGTGCGGCGGATGCGCGCGCTGCCGTCGTCGAGCGCGGCGCGCATCACCAGCACGGCGCCGGGCGCGAGCATCGCGGTCGCCGCGTCCAGCAGCGTCGCCTGCTGGTCGCGGGTGAGGAACTGCAGCACGTCCAGGATCGCGACGCTGCCCCGGTGCGGCGGGTAGCCTGCGGCCAGGTCGACCACGTCGAAGCGCACATCGGCCAGCGCCGCACGCGCGGCGATGCGGCGCGCGCGTTCGATCTTGGGCGCATCGATGTCCACGCCCAGGTAGTCCGTGCGCTGGCCCTCGCGGCGCAGCGCGTGCGCCAGCAGGCCCAGGCCGCAGCCCAGGTCCAGCAGCGGCGCGTCCACCCCGCGCAGCGCATCGAGCACGCCGGGATACAGCGGGTCGGTGCGCAGCTTGGTCAGCGTGTAGTAGTAGTCGTAGCGGTTGCCCAGGGTGCGCTCGGGCAGGAAGGCGCGGGCGATGCCCTGCGCGGCGGCGGCTTCCATGGGCCGCGGGACGGGTCCGTTCATGGCGGCGACAGTAACCGACGCGCGACCGGCAGCGCCAGCCGCGTCCACTGCGCGTACATGGCGGCGGAGGGATGCAGGCCGTCGTCGGCCAGCATCGGCACCTCGCCCCCCTGCGCGCGGCTGGCCGCGGTGATGTCGACGAAGGCGATGCCGCGCGCGTCGCAGGCCGCCTGCGCGGCGGCGTTGAAGGCGTCGAGCTCGCGCGCGATCTGCGCCCGGTCGCGGCCGGACTGGATCGCGAACGGGGTCACGCCCCAGTCCGGGATCGACAGCACCAGCGCACGCCCCGGACGTCCGCCGGCCAGGGCGACGGCGCGCACGAGCAGGGCATCGAACTGCGCGCGGTATTCCGCCACGTCGCGGCCGCGGTACTGGTTGTTGACGCCGACCAGCAACGAGACCAGGTCGAAGCCGGCAGGCGGATCCGCCGCGTCGATCGCGGCCGACAGCTCGTCGGTGGTCCAGCCGGTGGCGGCGATGATGTCGGGGTCATCCAGCGCCAGGCCATCGGCACGCAGCGCGCGCGCCAGCTGCACCGGCCAGCGCCCGTCGGCGTCGATGCCTTCGCCGATGGTGTAGCTGTCGCCCAGGGCGAGGTAGCGCACCCGCGTCACGCCGCGGGCCGGGCCTTCTTCTTCATCGGCACCACCTTGGCGTGGGCCTGCGCGCGGCGGTCGAGCACCCGGTCGATGCGCGCGAACACCTCGCGCACCACGTCGGGCTGCGGCAGCAGGGTGACCCGGAAGTGGTTGCGATAGGGCACGTTGAAGCTGGCGCCCGGCACGATCAGCACGTCCTCGCTCTCGAGCATCTCCAGCGCGAAGCCGTGGTCGTCGAAGTTCTGCGCGGCGTCGCCGACCACGCCGGGGAAGGCGTACAGCGCGCCGGCCGGAGACGCCAGCTCCAGGTGCGGGCTGGCGGCGCAGGCCTCGATCACCGCGCGGCGGGTCTCGTACAGCCGGCCACCCGGGCGGCACAGCGGGGTGATGGTGTCGGCGCCGGTGAGCGCGGCCTCGATCGCGAACTGGCCCGGCACGTTGGCGCACAGGCGCAGCGCGCCGAGCAGGTCCATCGCGTGGCGGAACTCGGTGCTGCGCTTCGGATCGCCCGACAGCACCGCCCAGCCCACGCGCCAGCCGCAGGCGCGATGCACCTTGGACAGGCCGCCGAACGACAGGCACGGCGCGTCGCCGGCGATCGGCGCCACCGGAACGAAGGTGTTGTCGTCGTAGAGGATGCTGTCGTAGATCTCGTCGCACAGCAGCAGCAGGTTGTGCCGGGTGGCGATCGCGACGATGCGCTCGAGCAGCTCGCGCGGATAGTTGGCGCCGGTCGGGTTGTTCGGGTTGATCAGCACGATCGCGCGCGTGCGCGCGGACACCAGCGCTTCCAGCTCCACCGGGTCGGGCAGGAAGCCGTTGCCTTCGCGGCACTGGTAGAACACCGGGCGGCCGTCGTTGAGGATCGTGGCGGCCGACCACAGCGGGTAGTCGGGCGAGGGCACCAGCACCTCGTCGCCGGGGTTGAGCAGCGCGCGCAGCGAGATGTCGATCAGTTCGCTGACGCCGTTACCCACGAACACGCGTTCGGGCGAGGCGTGCGGCGTGCCGCGCGCGACGTGGTGCGCGGCGATCGCTTCGCGCGCCTCCGGCAGGCCCTGCTGGTGGGTGTAGGGATCGGTGCGGTGGATGTGGTCGGCGATCGCGCGCTGCAGATGCTCCGGCGCGCGGAACCCGAACGCCCCCGGGTTGCCGATGTTGAGCTTGATCAGGCTGCGGCCCTGGGTCTCCAGCTCGCGTGCGCGCCGGGCGAGCTCGCCGCGGATCTCGTAGCGCACTTCGGACAGGCGTTCGCGGACGGGCAGGCTGGGCAGTGACATCGGAGCGGCGGCGGGGCGGCGGGAGGCCGCGAAACTCCGGATCATACGCCTGTGCCACGCGCCCGCACGCCGGCGTGGAGGCGCGCGTTGGCCCGCAACCGTGACCGGCTGCGCGGCCGCGGCTGCCGGACCTGCGCGGCAGCGGCGATCCCGAAACGGGCGCACGCGCCCGCAGGCCCTAGAATCCCCGCATGCCGATCCCGCCCGCCCGCGCTTGATCCCCGCCGCCAACGCGCTGCGCGCGATCGGCTGGCCCTGTGTCGGCGCGCCTGGGCCGGGGCCGTGGGCCGACGCGATGGCGGCGCACCCGCAGGCGCGACCGGCGCGGGTGGTGGAGCAGCACCGCTCCGGCTACGTGGTTGCCGATGCAACCGACCACGCCTTCACCGTCGAGTCGCCGCCGGAGTGGCAGCGCCCGCCCGGCTACAAGCGTGGCAAGGTGGCGCCGGAGGATCGCGCGGTGGTCGGCGACTGGGTGCTGGTCGAGGACGGCAGGCGGATCGTCGCCCTGCTGCCGCGACGCAGCGCGATCAAGCGCGGGGCCGCCGGCGAACACTACCGGCAGCAGCTGATCGCCGCGAACATCGACACCGTGCTGATCGTGTGCGGGCTCGACGGCGACTTCAATCCGCGCCGGATCGAGCGCTACCTGCTGCTGGTGCAGGCCGAGGGCGTGACCCCGGTGGTGGTGCTGACCAAGGCCGACCGCCCCGGCGTGGACGTGGCCGCGGCGCGCGCCGGGCTGGCGGCGATCGACCTGCCGCCGCCCGCAGCCGCCGACGCGGACGGTGCCCCCGACACGCCCGACCCGGCGCAGGATCCACCGCGGCAGGTCGAGGCGACGGGCTCCGCGTCTTCCGGCGCAAGCTCCGCGGGCGTCGCCGTCGTCGCGGTCAACGCGCGCGACCCGGCCAGCGTCGCCGCGCTGGACCGCTTCCTGCCGCCCGGCGCGACCGCGGTGCTCGTCGGCAGTTCGGGCGCGGGCAAGTCGACCCTGACCAACTCGCTGCTCGGCATCGAGCGGATGAAGACCGCCGAAGTCCGCGAACACGACGCGCGCGGCCGCCACACCACGACCTTCCGCGCGCTGATCGCGCTGCCGTCGGGCGCCTGCCTGATCGATACCCCGGGCATGCGCGAACTCAAGCCCACCGGCGAGGAGACGCTGGCCGACGGCGGCTTCGGCGACATCGAGGCGCTGGCCGCGCAGTGCCGCTTCCGCGACTGCGCGCACCTGAAGGAGCCGGGCTGCGCGGTGCGCGCCGCCGTCGAATCCGGCGCGCTGGACGCCGGGCGCCTGGCCAACTACCTCAAGCTGCGCGACGAGGTGGCCGGCGCCGCGGACCGCCTGGCCTCGCGCGTGGCCCAGCAGGCCGATGCGAAGGGCTCGTCTGGCAAGCGCCCGGGCGCGGGCGCACGCGGTCCCGGCGGCAGGCCGCCCACCCGGCCTCCGGGCGGCGGCAGCGGGCGCCGCGGCTGAGGGGAGGCGGGATGCCGGACGCCATCGCCCACCACGCTGCGCTCGATGCGCGCCTGGTCGCCGCCGCCCGCGGCCTGCGCGTGCTGTCGCTGGCCAGCTGGCCGGCGTCGGTCCAGCGCGGATTCCTGGACGCCCACGCGCGCGGACAGCTGCGCATGCCCGAGGTGCGCTACCCGCGGCACGATTTCAGCGCGGCGCGGCACCAACTGGCGGAAATCGCATCTGCCGCCGATGCCGACCACCCGCTCGGCGCCTACCTGGTCGAATCCGCCCGCGCCTGGGACCTGGCCGCGCGCCTGCTCGAGGCCCTGGGCACGGCGCAGGCGGGCGCGCTGTCGGTCGCGCTGTACGGACATCCGGATGACCCGCTGCCCGGCGGCGGCACCACCAGCCGCGACGCCGCGCGCCACTTCATCGGCATCGCCGACGAGCTCGACCACGAACTGCTTGCGCCGCAGGAACAGGTCGGCGTGTCGGCCACCGCGCTGCGGCTGCAGCTGCAGGGCGACCTGGATGCGTTCTTCGGCGAGCGCGTGATCGCGGTCGAACTGGATCCGGACATGATCGCCAAGGCCGCCGCGGGCGCGTACCGCATCCGCCTGCGCGACGGCGCCGCGTTCAGCGATTACGACCGCCAGCAGCTGCTGCACCACGAGGCGCTGGTGCACTCGCTGACCGCGCTCAACGGACGGGCGCAGCCGGTGCTGCCGAGCCTGGCGCTGTCCTCGCCGCGGGTCACCGCCACCCAGGAAGGGTTGGCGGTGCTGGCCGAGCAGATCACCGGCAGCATCGACATCGAACGCATGAAGCGCGTGAGCCTGCGCACCGAGGCGATCGCGATGGCGCTCGCGGGCGCGGACTTTTTGCAGGTGTTCGGCTACTTCCGCGATGCCGGGCAATCCGATGGCGAGAGCTTCGCCTCCGCCCAGCGCGTGTTCCGCGGCGTGCCGCTCGGCGGCGGCGCGGCGTTCGCCAAGGACACGGTGTACCTGCGCGGCCTGGTCGAGGTGCACACCTTCTTCCGCCACGCGCTGCGCGAGGGCCGGCTACGGCAGTGCCGGTGGCTGTTCGCCGGCAAGATGACGCTGGAGGACGTGCGCCGCTTCGAGCCGCTGTTCGAGGACGCGACGCTGGCGCCCCCGCGGTGGCTGCCGACCTGGGTCGCGCGCGCCAACGGCCTGGCCGGCCTGCTCGCGTTCTCGCTGTTTGCCAACCGCATCCGGCTGGACCGGCTGTCGAACGGTGACGGGGACTGAGGCCGCGCGCGACCTGCGGGCGGAGGCCGCTTCGTTCTGTCGGTCCTTGCGCCGGGCCTCGTGGTTGAGCTCCGCGCCGCAACCGCCGTTCATGCTGCACCGCCGCGTCGGGCGTGTGAGCGCTCACGGGCGGCCGCGCGCCGCGCGCGTTCGCGGCCGCCGCAGCGGCAGCGGCCGGCCCGTCCGGGGATGAGCGGCTAGAATCCCCGTTCCGCACACGGCCAAGACCCGATGTCAGACAAGTTGCCGGACAACAGCGAAACCGCCGACGAATTCCGCCAGGCCGCGCTCGACTACCACCGCCTGGCGCCGCGCGGCAAGATCAAGGTCGTCGCCACCAAGCCGATGCTCACCCAGCGCGACCTGGCGCTGGCCTATTCGCCGGGCGTGGCCTACGCCTGCGAGGAAATCGCCGCCGATCCCAACAAGGCCAGCGACTACACCGCGCGCGGCAACCTGGTGGCGGTGATCTCCAACGGCACCGCGGTGCTGGGCCTGGGCGACATCGGCCCGCTCGCCGGCAAGCCGGTCATGGAAGGCAAGGGCGTGCTGTTCCAGAAGTTCGCCGGCATCGACGTGTTCGACATCGAGGTCGACGAGAAGGATCCGGACAAGCTGGTCGACATCATCGCCAGCCTCGAGCCGACCTTCGGCGGCATCAACCTCGAGGACATCAAGGCGCCGGAATGCTTCATCGTCGAACGCAAGCTGCGCGAACGGCTCAAGATCCCGGTCTTCCACGACGACCAGCACGGCACCGCGATCATCGTCGCCGCGGCGGTGGTCAATGCGCTCGAGATCGCCGGCAAGAAGATCGGGGACGTCCGGCTGGCCACCACCGGCGCCGGCGCGGCCGGCATCGCCTGCCTGGACATGCTGGTCGCCCTGGGCCTGAAGCCCGAACACATCGTCGCCTTCGACCGCGGCGGTGTGATACACAGCGGCCGCACCGACCTGGACGAGGCCAAGCGCCGCTACGCGCGCGACACCGACCACCGCGAGCTGGCGCAGATCGTCGCCGGCGCGGACGTGTTCCTCGGGCTGTCGGCCGGCGGCATCCTGACGCCGGAGATGGTGGCCACCATGGCGCCGACGCCGATCATCCTGGCGCTGGCCAACCCCTACCCCGAGATCCTGCCCGCAGCGGCCAAGGCCGTGCGTCCGGACTGCATCATCGCCACCGGCCGTTCGGACTACCCGAACCAGGTCAACAACGCGCTCTGCTTCCCGTACATCTTCCGCGGCGCGCTGGACGTCGGCGCCACCGGCATCAACGAGGCGATGAAGCTCGCCTGCGTGCACGCGATCGCGGCCCTGGCCAAGAGCGAGGCCAGCGACCTGGGCGCGGCCTACGGCGAGGAGATTCCGAGTTTCGGCCCGGATTACCTGATCCCGCGCCCGTTCGACCCGCGCCTGCTGATGCAGCTGGCGCCGTGCGTGGCCAAGGCGGCGATGGAATCGGGCGTCGCCACCCGGCCGATCACCGACATGCCGGCGTACCGGGAGAAGCTCGGCCAGTTCATCTATCGCACCGGCCTGGTGATGAAGCCGGTGTACGACCGCGCCCGCGGCGACCGCCAGCGCGTGGTCTACGCCGAAGGCGAGGAGGAGACCGTGCTGCGCGCGGTGCAGACCGTGGTCGACGAGGGCCTGGCGTTCCCGATCCTGATCGGGCGCCCGGACGTGATCGACATGCGCATCCAGCGCCTGGGGCTGCGCCTGCGCGCGGGCGAGGACTTCGAACTCACCAATGTCGACGACGACCCGCGCTACAACGACTACTGGCGCCACTACCACGCCCTGACCGAACGCCGCGGCGTGACGCCCGACGCGGCCAAGGCCATGCTGCGTTCGCGCACCACCCTGATCGCCGCGATCATGGTCGATCGCGGCGAGGCCGACGCGATGATCACCGGCCTGGTCGGCCGCTTCCACAAGAAGCTCGGCTACATCCGCAGCGTGTTCCCGCTCGATCCGGGCGTGCAGAGCACCTCGGCGATGACCGGCGTGGTCAACGACCGCGGCCTGTGGTTCTTCGTCGACACCCACGTGCAGCCGGACCCGACCCCGGAGCAGATCGCCGAGAGCACCATCCAGGCCGCGTACCGGCTCAAGCTGTTCGGGATCGAGCCCAAGATCGCGCTGATGTCGCACTCCAACTTCGGCAGCCACGACGATCCCAGCGCGCGCAAGATGCGCGAGGTGCGGCAGATCCTGCTGCGGCGCGCGCCGAAGCTCGAGGTCGACGGCGAGATGCAGGGCGACACCGCCTGGGACGACGGCCTGCGCCGCCGCATCTTCCCCAACACCACGCTGGACGGGCGCGCGAACCTGTTCGTGATGCCCAACCTGGACGCGGCCAACATCACCTACAACCTGATCCGGATGATGACCGAGGGCGTGGCCCTGGGGCCGATCCTGATGGGCGTGAGCAAGCCCGCGCACGTGCTGACCCAGACCTCCACCCCGCGCCGCGTGGTCAACATGACCGCCATCGCCGCCGTCGAGGCCCAGATCCGCAAGCAGATGCTCGCCGACCGCAGCCCGTAGCCCGTAGCCCGGGTAAGCGAAGCGCACCCGGGGAACGCATCGCGCGTCGCATCCAGCGGCCCAGCCGCTTCATCGGTGTGCCGACCCCGGATGCGGCCTTCGGCCTTATCCGGGCTACGCGTCGATGCCGAACCGCGCAATGCCCGGATCCCGTCGCCCGGGTAAGCGCAGCGCACCCGGGAAGATCCCCGACCCACGTACGCACAAATCCCCGACCAGTCGCGCCCAGCGCGCGCGATACCCGTGTTCGCGCGGCCGTGGGAGCGTATGCGCATGGTGCGCTATCGCCGCAATCGCGTTCCCGGCGGAACGTTCTTCTTCACGGTCACCCTGCGCGACCGGCGGAGCGATCTGCTCGTGCGCCACATCGACCTCCTCGGCGCGTCCTGGCGGAAGGCGCGCGAACGCATCGCGCACGAGGTGGTGGCGGTCGTGGTGTTGCCCGAGCACCTGCATGCGGTGATCACCATGCGCGACGAGGAGGGCGACTACTCAGGGCTGTGGCGCGAGATCAAGAAGGGATTCACCCGCGGCCTCGCCGTGAAGTCGACGCCGTGGCAGATGCGGTTCTGGGAACACACCATCCGCGATGCGGGCGATCTGGCCTCGCACATCGACTACGTGCATGCGAACCCGGTCAAGCACGGCCTGGTCGCGCGTGTGGCCGAGTGGCCGCATTCCAGCTTCCATCGTCACGTGCGACTCGGACTGTTGCCGCAGGACTGGGGCGGAGAGGTGGACCCGCCCCCATGCACCGGCGAACGCGACGCGTAGCCCGGGTAAGCGAAGCGCACCCGGGGACCCGTTGCGGCCCCGCCTCGCGGAGCCGTGGTGGCACGCTGTCGTCCGACCCCGGATGCGGCCTTCGGCCTTATCCGGGCTACGTCGATGCCGGAGCCGGTGTCGTAGCCCGGGCAAGCGAAGCGCACCCGGGGCGGGACCACCACTTCCACCAAACGTCTCTTGCCCGCACCGACGCGGCCGTCTCGACACCAGACCCCGGATGCGGCCTTCGGCCTTATCCGGGCTACGTGCCCGCGTAGCCCGGGTAAGCGAAGCGCACCCGGGACCCGTCGATCCCGCCGCTTCGCGTCGATGAACCCCGTCGCATTACCGCATTACCGCATTCCCGTACCCAGGCATCCCCGGCATCCCCGGATGCGGCCTGCGGCCTTATCCGGGCTACGCGGTCGGAGCCCGTCGCCCGGTAGGCGACGCCACATCTGGCCTATGGGTTGCGCGGTGTCGCGGTGGCGAGCAACGGCCGCAACACGCCCGGCAGCGCGTCCAGGTCGTCCTTCAGCAGCAGGCCGTCCGCCGCCGGCGGATCGCCGTCCGGCGCAAGCCCGCCGGTGAGGAACACGAACGGCAGCGCCGGATCGTGCGCGCGCACCAGCGCCAGCGCCTCGACGCCGGAGAACCCCGGCAGGTTGACGTCGCAGACCACCGCGTGCGGCGCGAACGCCTGCAGCGCCTCGGCCAGCGCCGCGCCGGTGTACACGCGCCGGCAGTCCACCGCCAGCCCGCCCTTGCGCAGCGCGTACTCCGCCAGTTCGGCGTCGTCGCGCGAATCGTCGACCAGCAGCACGCGCCAGTCGCCATCGCCACGTCCGGATCCGGACGCAGACCCTGCCGCCATTCGCGTCAGCCCTTCTTCGGCGGCTCGTTGAGCACCGCCCAGAACCGGCCGAGGGTGCGCACCGCGTCGAAGAACTGGTCCACGTCGACCGGCTTGACTACGTACGCGTTCACGCCCAGGTCCCAGCTGCGGGCCAGGTCGCTTTCCTCGCGCGAGGACGACAGCACCACGATCGGCAGCGACTTGAAGCGGTCGTTCTTGCGCAGTTCGGTCAGCACTTCCAGCCCGTCCATGCGCGGCATCTTGATGTCCAACAGCAGCACGGCCAGGTCCTCGTCCGGACGCTCGGACCACTTCCCGCGGCGCAGCAGGTAGTCCAGCGCCTCGACGCCGTCCTCGACGTGCACGATCGGATTGGCCAGGTGCGCCTCGCGCAGCGCGTCGATCGCCATCTCGGCGTCGTGGGGGCTGTCCTCGGCCAGCAGGATGGTGCGCAGTTCGCTCATGGCGTGGTCTCGTTGGAGGCGGGCAGGTCGCCCGCGGCAGGAAGGGTGAAGTGGAAGGCGGCGCCCTGGCCCGGTTCGGACTGGGCCCAGATGCGGCCGCCGTGGCGCGCCAGTACGCGGCGCACGCTGGCCAGGCCGATGCCGGTGCCGGGGAATTCGCTGGCCGCGTGCAGGCGCTGGAACACGCCGAACAGCTTGCCCGCGTACTGCATGTCGAAGCCGGCGCCGTTGTCGCGCACCTCGAACTCGTGCGCGCCGTCGTCGGCGCGGCGGTAGCCGATCTCGATCCGCGCCGGCTCGCTGCCGCGGCTGTACTTGACCGCGTTGCCGAGCAGGTTCAGCCACACCTGGCGCAGCATGTTCTCGTCGCCCACCACGATCGGCAGCGGCGCGATGCGCCATTCGATCCGGTGCTCCGGCGCTTCGGTCGAATTGTTGGCATCGAGCATGGCGCGGGTCTCGGCCGCCAGCGACTGCATGTCCACCGACTGCAGCCGCAATGCGCTGCGGCCCAGGCGCGAGTACACCAGCAGGTCGTCGATCAGCGCCGACATGCGCCTGGCCGAGGAGACCATCACGTCGAGGTAGTGGCTCGACTTGTCGTCGAGGTTCTCGCCCAGGTGGCGGCCGAGCTTGTCGCCGAAGCCGGCGATGTGGCGCAGCGGGGCGCGCAGGTCGTGCGAGACCGAATAGCTGAAGGCCTCCAGCTCGCGGTTCACGTCCGAGACCTGCTCCACCTTGCCCTCCAGCTGGCGGTTGAGCTCGCGGATCTGGCGGTCGCTGGCCTTCTGCAGGCTGATGTCGCTGGCGGTCACCAGGGCCACGTCCTCGTCGCTGTCGGGCAGCGGCATGCGCCGGGCGTTGATCACCATCGTGCGCTCGACGCCGTCGGCGGTGCGCTGCACCTGCTCGTGGTCCCACAGCTCGCGGCCGCGGCCGAGCACGTCGGCCAGCCGGCGCAGGATGCGCTCGTCGTTCCAGGCACCGTCGCCGAGTTCGGTCAGCGGCTTGCCGCGCGGGTCGCCCTCCACGCCGTACAGTTCCGCGAACGCGGCGTTGTACAGCACCACCCGCTGCTGGCCGTCGACCAGCATGATCGGCTCGCGCACCGTGTCCAGCACCACGCTGGCGCGCGCGCTGGCGCGCTGGGCATCGCTCTCGGCCCGCAGCCGGTGCGCCAGCTGCCGCGCCGAATACACCAGCACGCCGCCGAGCAGCAGCAGCTGCCCGGCCATGGCGATCCAGGTCGCCCAGCGGGCACGGCGGTCCATCTGTTCGGCGCGCGCCTGGCGCTGGGTGAGCAGGCGCTGCTCCTCGCCGACGATCTCGGCGATCAGGTCGTGGATCGGGTAGCGCGCCACCATCGCGTCGATGTCGATCGCGGTGACGTCGTTGGCGCCGGCCTCGATGATGCGGTCGGCGTGCGCCTTGCGCAGCAGCAGGTTGGTCTGCAGTTCGGCGATGCGCACCTGCTGCGCGGGATTGTCGCTCGTCAGCCGCCGCAGCTTCTGCAGGGTGGGGATGATGCGTTCGCGGCTGTCGGCGACGCGGTTGCGCAGCATCGCGTTGTCCACGCCGCTGGCCAGCGACAGCGCGCCCGATTCCATGTTGCGCATGTCCGCGGCCAGCGAATGCACGGTGGCCTCGGTCTCGTGCGTGTGCACCACCATGGCCCAGGCGGCGTCGATGTCGATCGCGGCCTGGCGCAGCAGCAGGAACGGGGTGACCACGATCACCACGATCACCAGCCCGAGCGCGGGCAGGCGCCAGTTCGACAGCGGTTGGGGGTGGGGGGAAGGCGACATCGTGCTCGGGTTCGGGCCGGACTGGACACACGGGACCCGGGACGCCGGACATGGCGCCTCACTCCCCTGTGATGGCGATCATTGCCGACACGATCCCGGAGGGCAAGCGCGGTGCGACGACGGCGCCCGCCCGGGGTCCGGGCGAAAACGCGGCATCCTGCCCGCGGCCGTGTGCAGGCGACGCGAAGACGCGCCGGCGCTCAGTCGCCGTCGTCGCCTTCGAGCACCTTGCGCTGCATCGCGTCGAGGTAGGCGTCGGCCTCGGCGGTGGAGGCGAAGATCTCGTTCAGCGGCACCGCCTTGACCAGGTCGAACACCTTCTGGATCTGCGGCTGCGGGTTGACCACCAGCACCCGCCCGCCGTGCGCCGACAGCGCCTTGCGCGCGCGGAAGATCGAACGCACCCCGGCGCTGCTGATGTACCTCAGGTCGTGCAGGTCCAGCACCAGCGAGCGCAGGGTGTCGGCCTCGAGCAGCGGCGCCAGCGCCTGGTCGAGTTCGACATGGGTATGGGTGTCGAGCCGGCCGCCGATCACCACGGTCTGCACGTCGTTGCGTGCCGGGTCGATGCGCAGGGTGAGGGTGGACATGGGCGGGTTCCTTCTCAGTCGGACGCGTCGTCGAGCCGCAGGGTGACGCGCACGAGGTTGCGGCCCTCGTGGCGGCGGTAGTCCACGCTGTGCGCCAGTTCGCGCACCAGGTGCAGGCCCAGGCCGCCGACCGGGCGCTGTTCGACGGGCGCATCCAGGTCCGGCGCGGGCGCGGCGGTGGGGTCGAACGCGGGACCGTTGTCGTCCAGCTCCAGCACCAGCCGTGCGGCCTCCAGCTGCAGCTGCAGCTGCACCCGCAGGCGCGCGTCCTCCTCGGCGGCGTGGGCCAGGGCGTTGCAGGCCAGTTCCTCCACGATCAGCCGCGCGTCGTCGATGCAGGCGCGGTCGATGCCGGCCTGGGCCAGCGTGGTTTCCACCGCATCGGCCAGTTCGCCGATATGTGCCGGATTGCCGATGATCTTGTGCACGGACCTCATCCCCCCGTCGCCAGCGCCGCCGCTTCGGCCGTGATCGCGTCCGCGGTGACCGCATCCGGCACGCTGCGCGTGCGCCGGATCGCCAGCACGGTGATGTCGTCGGACTGGGCCGCCCCGGCCACGAAGTGTTGCACATCCTGCAGCAGGCGCCGGCAGGTCTGGTCGGCGGCCTCCCCCGGCACCAGGGCCCGGTGCAGCCGCTCGTCGCCGTAGCCGGTGTCGTCGGCGTCGAAGGCCTCGGTGATGCCGTCGGTCCAGGCGACCAGGGTGGCTCCCTCGGGCAGCCAGGATTCGCGCACCACGAAGCCGTCGAAGACCTCGAAGCCCAGCGGCGGCCCGGCCTCCAGCGCCAGCGTCTCGATCCGCCCGTCCGCGTGCACCAGCACCGGTGCATCGTGGCCGGCGCTGGCCAGCAGGCAGCGGCCGCTGTCGATCTCCAGCCGCCCGCACAGCACGGTGGCGAACATGCAGGTCTCGTTGCCCTCCACCAGCCGGCCCGAGGCCGCGGCCAGGATCGCCCCGGGCGAGCCCAGCCGCCGCGCCTGGCCCTCCAGCACGGTGGCGGTGCGGGCCATGAACAGCGCCGCCGGCACGCCCTTGTCGGACACGTCGCCGATCGAAAACCACAGCGCGCCGCCGTCGAGCTCGGAGAACTGGTAGAAATCGCCGCCCACCGCCTTGGCCGGTTCCAGCACCGCGCACAGGTCCATGCGCATGCCGCCGTGCTCGATCATGCGCGCGTGCGGCAGCATCGACTGCTGGATCTCGCGCGCGATCCCCAGCTCGCTCTCCAGCTTCTGCCGCGCCCCGGCCATGGCCTCGATCTCGCGCAGCTGGCGCTTGATCGAACCGCGCGCGGTGTTGAATGCGCGCGCCATCACCCCGACCTCGTCGCGCCGGCCGATGTGCGGCAGCGGGTAGTCGAACTCGCCGCTGGCGAAATGGCGCGCCGACTCGGTCAGATCCTCGATCGGCTGCAGCAGGCGCCCGGTGTAGCGCCGCACCAGCACCAGCGCCGGCAGCAGCGCCAGCAGCCCGATCAGCGCCACCCACTGCGCCACTTCGCGCAGCTGGCGCAGGATGAAACTCTCCGAGGCCGAGGTGGCGAAGGTCCAGCCGCTGTCGCCCACCGGCGCGGCCTGGGTGAGGAACGACTCGCCGCTGGCCGGATCCTCGTGTTCGAACTCCACCGTCTCGCCGCGCGCCTGCGCCTGCGCCAGCGGCACCAGGTCGGCGCGGCCGTTCTCCACCAGCACCTCCAGCCGCTGGCGCATGCGCAGCTCCGGGTCGGGGTGCAGCACCGCCAGGCCGCCGGGCGAGAACAGCATCGGCTGCAGGCCGGCCTCGTCCGGCGTGCTCTGCAGCAGCCCGTCCAGCAGCCGGGCCACCGGCACGTCCAGGCTCACCATGCCCAGCGCCGGCGCCAGCGCGCCGTCGCCGTGCAGGCGCAGCGGCAGGTTGTAGGTGGTGAAATCCGCGCCGGCCGTGGCGGCGTTGGCGTACGGTTCGGACCACCATGCCCCCGTCGACTGCAGCGTCCGCACGTACCACGGCATGGCGCGGTAGTCGTAGCCCAGATCCTGCACGGAGCGTTCCACCAGGCGCTCGCCGTCGCGGCGGATGTACCAGGTGAACCCGGGATCGTCGGGCGCCAGGCGTCCGGGCTCGACGATGATCATCGCCCCGGCGATGTCGGGATCGCCGGCCAGGCTGGCCAGCAGCAGCGAGCGCAGGTGCAGCGGCTGCGCGCCGACGCCGGTCGCGCCCGCCGCCAGGGTGCGGCCGCTGACCTGCACCGAATCCAGGATCGCCTCCAGGTTCAGCGCCCCCTGGCGGGTGAGCGCCTGCGCCTCGACGCGCGCGTTGTGCACCACCAGCATCCGCGCGCCGAGGTAGAACGCCAGCGTGGTGGCCAGCACCAGCACCGCGTTGAGCAGCCCTGACCACAACGCCATGCGCGTGCGCAGGCTGTGGTGCCAGCGCAGGTCGATCGAAGGCGTCGGGTCGCGGTCCATGCCCGGGGTCTCCTTGGGATGCCCGTGGCACCGATCATAGTCCGCCCGGGGCCGCGCGCAGTGCGCCGGCGCATGGTCGCCGGGGGCGGCCGCGCACGGCCCGTGGCGGGGCCGGGCGGCGCCGGACCGGCTGCTAGAATCGGGGGTCCAACTTCCCCACGACAAGGCGTGGCCAGCGGGCCGCGGCGGAGCAAGCGATGAACTGGCTGAACGACGTGCTGCAGAACGACCCGGACCCCACCGAGAGCCGGGAGTGGATCGAATCGCTCAAGGCGGTGATCGACCACAGCGGGCCGGAGCGCGCGCACCAGCTGCTGCAGGACATGGTGGAGCTCACCCGCCGCGCCGGCGCCCACCTGCCGTTCGCGCCCACCACCGAATACATCAACACCATCCCCACGCATCTCGAACCGAAGATGCCCGGCGACCAGACGCTGGAGTGGAAGATCCGCTCGATCATCCGCTGGAACGCGATGGCGATGGTGGTGCGCGCCAACCGCAAGCCCGGCGACCTCGGCGGCCACATCGCCAGCTTCGCCTCCAGCGCCACCCTGTACGACGTGGGCTTCAACCACTTCTTCCGCGGCCCCGAGGGCGACCACCCCGGCGACGTCGTCGCCACCCAGGGCCACAGCTCGCCCGGCATCTACGCCCGCGCGTTCCTGGAAGGCCGCATCAGCGAATCGCAGATCGACCACTTCCGCATGGAAGTCGACGGCCGCGGCATCTCGTCCTACCCACACCCGTGGCTGATGCCCGATTTCTGGCAGGTGCCCACGGTGTCGATGGGCCTGGGGCCGATCGCCGCGATCTACCAGGCGCGCAACTGGAAGTACCTCGAATCGCGCGGCCTGATGCCCAAGTCCGACCGCAAGGTCTGGTGCTTCCTCGGCGACGGCGAGACCGACGAGCCCGAGAGCCTGGGCGCGCTGTCGATCGCCGGCCGCGAGGGCCTGGACAACCTGGTGTTCGTGGTCAACTGCAACCTGCAGCGCCTCGACGGCCCGGTACGCGGCAACGGCAAGATCATCCAGGAGCTGGAAAGCCAGTTCCGCGGCGCCGGCTGGAACGTGGTCAAGACCATCTGGGGCAGCTACTGGGATCCGCTGCTGGCCAAGGACCACCAGGGCATGCTGCGCAAGCTGATGATGGAGACCGTCGACGGCGAGTACCAGAACTGCAAGGCCTTCGGCGGCGCCTACACGCGCGAGAACTTCTTCGGCAAGTACGAAGAGACCGCGGCGATGGTGGCCAACCTCTCCGACGACGACATCTGGCGCCTCAACCGCGGCGGCCACGACCCGCACAAGGTGTACGCGGCCTACACCAACGCCATGCAGACCAAGGGCCAGCCCACGGTGATCCTGGCCAAGACGGTGAAGGGCTATGGCCTGGGCAGCGCCGGCGAGGCGCTCAACCCCACCCACAACACCAAGAAGCTCGACGACGCCGCGGTGCGCGCGTTCCGCGACCGCTTCAAGATCCCGGTCGACGACGATCTGCTGAAGGACGGCAACATCCCGTTCTACCACCCGGGCGAGAAGTCCGACGAGGTGCAGTACCTGCTCGAGCGCCGCAAGGCGCTGGGCGGCTGCGTGCCGCAGCGCCGGCGCAAGGCCGACGAGCAGCTGGTCGCGCCGAAGCTCGAGGTGTTCGAGCGCCTGATGAAGGACACCGGCGAGCGCGAGATGTCCACCACCATGGCGTTCGTGCAGTCGCTCAACATCATCCTGCGCGACAAGCAGGTGGGCCCGCGCGCGGTGCCGATCGTCTGCGACGAGGCGCGCACCTTCGGCATGGAGGGCCTGTTCCGCCAGATCGGCATCTACGCCCCGGCCGGGCAGAAGTACAAGCCGGTCGACCGCGACCAGCTGATGTACTACCGCGAGGACACCACCGGCCAGGTGCTGCAGGAAGGCATCACCGAGGCCGGCGCGTTCGCCTCGTGGATGGCCGCGGCCACCAGCTACTCCACCAACAACCTGCAGCTGCTGCCGTTCTACATCTATTACTCGATGTTCGGCTTCCAGCGCGTGGGCGATGCCGCCTGGCAGGCGGCCGACATGCGCGCGCGCGGCTTCCTGCTCGGCGGCACCGCCGGCCGCACCACGCTCAACGGCGAAGGCCTGCAGCACGAGGACGGCCACAGCCACCTGCTGTCCGGCGCCATCCCCAACTGCCGCAGCTACGACCCCACCTTCGCCGGTGAGGTAGCGGTGATCCTGCAGCACGGCATGAAGCGCATGATCGAGGAGCAGGTGGACGAGTACTACTACCTGACCCTGATGAACGAGAACTACAGCCATCCGGCGCTGCCCGAGGGCGCGGCCGAGGGCGTCATCAAGGGCATGTATTTGCTGAAGGACGCCGGCAAGGCCAAGAAGGGCGAGCTGCGCGTGCAGCTGATGGGCAGCGGGACGATCCTTCGCGAAGCCATCGCGGCGGCCGAGCTGCTGGACAAGGACTTCGGCGTGGTGGCGGACGTGTGGAGCTGCCCCAGCTTCACCGAACTGCGCCGCGACGGCTACGACGCCGAACGCTGGAACCGCCTGCACCCCGAGGAAAAGCCGCGCAAGGCCTATGTCACCGAGTGCATCGAATCCCGCCCCGCCGGCCCGGTGATCGCCGCCACCGACTACGTGCGCAACTTCACCGACCAGGTGCGCGCCTTCATCCCCCGCACCTACACCGTGCTCGGCACCGACGGCTTTGGCCGCAGCGACACCCGCGCCAACCTGCGCCGGCACTTCGAGGTGGACCGCTACTACATCGCCCACGCCGCGATCGACGCGCTGGCGAAGGATGGGAAGATGACCGCGAAGGACGCGGCCAGGGCAATCAAGCTGTACAAGCTGGATCAGGAGAAGCCGAATCCGTTGGGGGTTTGAGGCGGGCACCTGTCGCCACGTGCGCAGGATCAAATAAGCAGAAGGCGGCCGATGGCCGCCTTTTTGTTTCAGTCGAGAAAAGGACTCTGACACTGTCGTCTCGTCCAGGCTGGGGAAGCATGCCGATTTCAATCAGTAGTATGTTCATGTCTCTCTGACCCACTCAGCTGCCAGATATGGGGCGTTCTGCCGAAAAAGCTAACGCGCTCGAAAATTGAATGTGGGCTAGAAGCGCAAATCCTCGGCGGATAAATAACAAGGAGCTGGGTTCGCATGCTTATCGATGAATCGCTTCGATTCTTTGTCAATAACCTTCAACCACGTGCACTTGTGATGAAGGGGCGCTGGGGGGTAGGGAAGACATTCTATTGGCGAGAGCAGATCGCCAAAGAGTTCTTCGCGCATGCAGATCTACGACGTGTGAATAGAGGGTACGCGTATGTCAGCTTGTTTGGGATAGAAACTATCTCTCAAATGAGAAATTCATTGGCTTATTCCTACATTGAGAATCAGCCGCCAGGACTGTTTGGTATAGCTAAGCACTGGGTCCGCAAGTGTATTAGGCGCATCGCCAGTCACGTCAGTAAGAACGTTGCTGATGAACTTAGCTTGGGTGGGCAAGAGCTTGGTATTAAAGTCAAAGCGACCACCTTGCTAAATGATTTCTCCTTCCTGAGCATACGGCGGTCCCTGATATGCATAGACGACTTGGAGCGCCGCAACGGCAAACTATCGATCGGAGACGTTCTTGGTCTTGTTTCGTATCTCGTTGATCAACGAGAGTGCCGAGTGATTCTAATCCTCAATTTTGATGCCTTGCCAGCAGAAGATCGCGAGGAATGGGAGCGGAGTAGGGATAAGGTCTTTGAAGCGGAGTTGTTGTACCAGCCGACCCTGCAGAAATCCGTTGAAGTGGGGATGCATGGCACCGAGCTTGAAACGTGGCACAACACCGTGAAAAGCTGTCTGATCCAGCTCGAGATTGACAACGTTCGAGTTGTAGCGAGAGCGCAGAGATTCGTTCGTCAACTGATTGAAGAAATATTGAAAGACAAGCGCATGAGCGACGTTTCCGACGAGGCGTGGGCGGAAATTGCGAAAACTGCGACTCTGCTATCTGCCGCTAACGCAAGTAGAAATGTAGGAGCGCCGGATATTCTAGAGATCATAGATCCGCAAGGATTGTCGATGTTGGGTGATGGAGGTGATGCAGATCTAAGCGATGAGCAGAATGGTTGGAAGAAAAGAATATCCGAGTATGGGCTGTACTTCGGAGATGATCTCGATAAGGCGATCGCCCAGAGCGTCCTGGATGGATTTCCCCGGACCGATCTTTTGGTTCCCGCGGTTTTGGAGTGGGGTCAAATAAGACAAAAACATGAGCGAGAACAAAAGTTTAGGCGCGCTTGGGATTTGTACCATTCGTCATTAGAGCCTGACGACGCGAACGTTTTCGATGCGTTTCAGGAAGCGCTTCCGGGGATTGTTGGGACAGAGGCTGTCCACAACATCGAATCTACCGGTCGCTTGCTTCGCGTTATGGGGCATCCGGATGCCGCGACGAAGCTGTTCAAAGATTGGATTGATGCGCGCCGCGGCGAGCGAAGCGATGAGCTCTTCGAAGAGTCATTTTTTCCAGGAACAATCGTGACAGATGCCGAGTTCAAAGATCTAATCGAAAGCGCGAGGATAGAAGAGACGCGCGCTGCGGGAATGCTCCTTGTTGAAGCGCTTGTGCAGATCGACTCTAGCTCTCACAGCAATGAAGCAGTCGCTTCAATTGCTGCCGCTCATCCGGAAGAGATCGCAGAGGTCCTTGTGCGAGAGAAGAGAACATGGCGACAATGTGCTAGAACATTAGGTGTGCATGGCCCGCACGACGATGTGGGAAGGTCGGCTAGGGCCCGCTTCCTTGCTGCATTGAAGATCATTGCTGAGACCTCACCTTTAAACGCTGATCGTGTTCGAAACAAGCTTGGCGGGCTAGATGTGAATGTTTTGCTTGCTGAGTTACAAGAACAAGGTTGAGCAAGGAAAGCACGGGTCAGAGTCGACTTTTCTCTGCTGATGCTGAAGAATAGAGTCGGGTTTGCCGAAGGAACGGGGTGAGGTCCACTTCTGTGGCGCGATGTAACGCCCGATGCCCTCGCCTCCCGCGGACACCTCTGCAGAATTACGTCGCGGGAGAATCTCTCACGAATCATTCCAGGCCACATTTCCTTGTGAGCTTCCGTCAGGGCTTACAAGTGCCGGCACGACCATAGGCGGCCAACACGTTCTCGAGATCGATCTCTAATTCCTCCTCGATGTGGGGCCCGAGCACCTCGACCTCAGAAAACCTAGTCGTCATCAGGTGCTGCCGCACAGCTTCAAACTGCTGTTGCCAAAGCTTCTCAAAGAGAGAATTTACGCTGGCAAAGTGAGGCTCAAGTTGTCTCGCGATGTTCGTGCCCAACGACACCACGCGGGTGTTTCCCGTACCCACGCCAATATGGACGTGGTTCGTCGGTGGCGTGGCAGGAAGCACCAACACCGAGTGCTTGTGTTCTCCGAGTCCATCATCATGAGCCATCATCTTGTCTCGTAGATGCATTACGTACTCGTGTACATCGAGTGCTTCAGTACTCACGTGTTGCTCAAGGTAGTCGCGTGCCCAGCGCCGAGGAAGATGCCGACGAGCTTCACTAAACTTGAAGGGCTTGGAATAGATCACCACAGCGCTCCACCAAAGTGCCTGGCTGACCGGGCCTTCGTGCTCTTCCCACTCATCCTTGCAGCACTCCCTGATCAGATCGAGTGCGGTGGATAGATCGCGGTGCGTCCATGCAAGAATTGCAAGCATCTCAATGCTGGGTGACTCAACCCGAAAAGTCCCGCCGCCAATATAGGACCCAGAGTCATCGAACACTGTCCGAGGGAAGGCCAGTTCAGGCACGCTAGCGTTCATCAGTCGATCCGGTAGAAGGGGGGGTGAGCAAAACAAGGGTCAGAGTCGACTTTCTCCGCGGATCTTGCGAGCTGAAGAACGGAGTCAGGTTCACTTCTGGGGGAGGCATAGGGCTCGATGCCATCGCCTCCCGGGGACCGCTGCATCACTACATCGCTGGCGTGATCAAGTTTGTGAGCGGATCTTCTATTCGCTTGAAGGCGGTCTCGAACACGGCGTTTCGGTGGTACTCGAGATACGCCCTCTGCTTCCCGTCGAAGTCACCGCAGCGACGGCCGCTAGTGAGATCCAGGCCAATCTGTCTAGTGACTTCAGACGGAAGATGGGACGAGCGGACAAGCGCACCGTTGTTCTCGAACGTGATCCACCCGCGGTCGAAGAGCAGATCGGCGTGGGGCGTCAGTAGCAAGCCATTCTCACCGTCGACGCGCTCCGTGCCGCTGGTGCACTGGGACCAGGGCTTGATATGGCTTGCTCGCAGGAAGCGCAGGTCAGCAACTCCCGTCAGTCGGCATTGCTTCTCCACGTTCAACAACCTGCGCTTGAACAGGGATTGCTTGACCCGAATCTCCTGCACCTGCTGGGCGACCGTCGTGGACAGGTCAATCTCCGGAAGGATGCTGTCCGCAATCTCCTTCTGGAACGGATTGAAGTCGTCCTCGACAGGCTTGAGCTTGAAGACGATGGCCTTGCGTAGCGAGCCCTTCGTATCCGGAACGCCATGTTCCTCGTAGGCGTGGATGAAGCGGAACTCGCCCAGGAACCGATATGGCTGACTCTTGCCTAGGCTCTGGAAGATGAGCAGCCTGCGGTTGTGCTGGAGATGCTCGCGGATGGCGCGATTGCCGCGGCTGTCCTGCATATCCCCATCCTGGCCCTCACCGTAATAGTGGAGGATGTTCTCGCCATCTTCCTCCTCCCAGTGATCCCGGTAGCCGTGCTGTGAACCAGCTTCTCCTGTGAAGAGGATGACGAACGGCGAGTTGCTGGGCGTGGAGATGCCGCCCTGCCGCTGTCCACCCAGCGGTCCATGGATCTGCTCCCGGCGGTTGTAGAGGGCGCCGACTTCGAAGGGTAGGTCCGTGGGCAGCTGTAGCCGTGGCATGCGGCCCAGGATATCTGGGCGTCTGGCGAAGGGAAGCCCCTGCAACGTTGATGGTTTGGGAGCGACACCTCACGTTGGGGAAGCCACGGCATAAAGAACGGGGGAAGGTTGAGTTCGTAGGTCAGCGGTTGCCACGAGACTGATAGAGGCGGCGGCTCATCCGTTGATGTGGCAGTAGAGATCGTAGCTGTCGATGCGCCCGACAGCCTTGATGTCGGACAGCACGTCGGGTCGGGCGAGGAAGGCTTGCCTGAGTGCGCGCTCCTGCACCTGGACGGGTAGAGGTTCCGGAAGCCGGCAGTCCTGCGCCCATTCCAGTGCCTGTGATCGCTGTTCGTCGGACAGAAGCAGTTCGCGCATCAACGCGGCCGCACGGTCTGGCTGCCCGTCCCAGACCAGGGCTTCCAGATACCTGATCGGCGCGTCGTCGACGAGTCCGGACAGTTCGTCCACTGCGGCCGCGGCGCCGGCCGGATCATCGAGCTGGAGTGCGGCGCAGTGGCGGATAGCGGCCCGGACGGCTCTGCCGTAAGGGCTCATGCCTTCCTCGCCTGCGGTGGCAGCGGCGGCAAGCGCCGCTTCGGGACGGCCCCGGTCGCATTCGAGGCTGCCCAGGTTGAGCGCCTGGCTGATATTGGGAAGGCCGTCCTCGCCCAGGCGGCTGGCGCGCTGTAGCTCGGCGACGGCTTCTTCGATGTGGCCTGTCCTGCGCAGGGCCAGGGACTTGTGGTTCATCAGCCAGACCTGGCGCTCCAGGTCGTCGAACGGTGGCGCATCCAGCGGAGCGGAAGCGATGCGCGCCAGCGTGGCGTCACTCAGTGCGATGGCCTCCGGATGGTGTCCCCCAAGAAGGAGCTGGTGGCCAAGCGAGACGATCGGCTCGAGTTGGTCCGGATAGGCGTCCACCAGCAGGCGCATTCGCTCGATTTCGCGGGCGTTGGCGTGGGCCACATTGGCGCGCCAGGTGGATGGGTCGAGTAGGGCGTCGAAGCGCCGGTCGGCGCGCATCTGGATCAGCGTTTCCGGATCCGTGATGCGGCGCGCGACGATCCGCGCGCGTTCCACATCCCCCTGGATCAGGCGGTTGCGCGCCAGGTTGAACCAGACGCCGCTCGGCGTGCCCGCACTACCACCTTTCCAGTTGGCGTCGAAGAGTGCCTGCTGGAAGGCCACGCGGTCGGCGGTGCTGGTGTCGCCCAGCTGTGCGAGCGGGTAGAGGAGGTCGGGGCTCAGGTTGGGCAGCAGTTCGGGCCAGCGGCCAATCAGCACGGTCATCGCGCGTGCGGCCGAATCGCGGTCCTGCTGGTCCAGGGCGACCAGGCCCATGCGGTACCAGTCGTCGGGATCGTCGCTACCCAGCTCGGCAACGCGCGCATACCAGGCAGCCGCGGTGGTCAGACGCGCATTCTGGGCCGCGCTCCATGCAGCGGCCGACAGAAGTCGGCGACGCTCGTTTTCCGGCAGCTGATCGAAGCGCGCGTCGTTGATCACGTCCCCGAACAGCGAGTCCGCGCGTGCGTGGGATTCCGCCTGCGCTGCGGTCCAGGCCTCCAGGACCCGCTGCCGGTAGAACGTCTCTTCAGGGGTCTGGGCGCGTGCAAGGCTGCCCACGGTTCCGACCAGGAGTACGACCATTGCCGCGGTGATGCGACGTCCGACCACTCGCTGCCCCCTCATGCTCCCCCCGGACACAGTGTCTCGATTGCGGGAGTAGAAGGCGCGGCTATGGCCGGGTCAAGTGGAGAGCGATGGACTCGCCGGATGGCTTCATTCCAACCATGGAGTCGCGCACGCTTTCTCCAGCGGCACGCGGTGAGGACGGCCCCGACACGTGCGACGACAGGCGGTGGCGTATCGTGCGGGGCTACTCCATCGGAGGTCCCGACCATGAGTACCCCCTACCGCGCCTGGGCCGCCCCGAAAGCCGGCGCCCCGCTGGAACCCTTCGAGTACGACCCCGGCCCGCTGGGCGCCGACGAGGTCGAGATGACGGTCGAGCACTGCGGTCTCTGCCATTCCGACCTGTCGATGCTGGACAACGAATGGGGCTTCACCGCCTATCCGTTCGTGCCCGGCCATGAGGCGGTGGGGCGGGTGACGGCGCTGGGCGAACATGCCAGGGGCGTCGCGCTGGGCCAGCGCGTGGGCCTGGGCTGGAATGCGCGCAGCTGCCTGCACTGCGCGGCCTGCCTGGCCGGCGACCAGCACCTGTGCCGCGAGGTGCAGCCCACCCTGGGCGGGCGCCACGGCGCCTTCGCCGAGAAGGTGCGCGCGCACTGGGTGTGGGTGGTGCCGCTGCCCGAAGGCCTGGACGCGGCCGAGTCCGGGCCGCTGCTGTGCGGCGGCATCACCGTGTTCGCGCCGCTGCGCGAGCTGGGCATCGCGCCCACCGCGCGGGTCGGCGTGGTCGGCATCGGCGGGCTGGGCCACATGGCGCTGAAGTTCTGCCGGGCCTGGGGCTGCGAGGTCACCGCGTTCACCACCAGCGCCTCCAAGGAAGAGGAGGCGCGCGCGTTCGGTGCGCACCGCGTGGTCACCACCGGCGATGCCGCGGCGCTGAAGCGGCTTGCCGGCACGTTCGACCTGATCATCGATACGGTGAACGCCTCGCTGGACTGGCTCAGTCTGGTCGCGGCCTTGGCGCCCAAGGGGCAGCTGCACGTGGTGGGCGTGCCGCTGCAGCCGATCGCGGTGTCGGCGTTCTCGCTGATCTCGGGGCAGAAGGCGCTGTCGGGTTCGCCCACCGGCTCGCGTGGCGCGATCGACAGCATGCTCGGCTTCGCCGCCCGCCACGGTGTGGCGCCGCAGACCGAACACTTCCCGATGAGCCGGGCCAACGAAGCGCTGGACCACCTGCGCGCCGGCAAGGCGCGCTACCGGATCGTGCTCGACGCGGATTTCTGAGGACCGGCCTCGGCGTGCCCATGGACCCCTCCGCAAGCCGGATTCACCCGCCGTCCGCCGGATTTCACCCGTGCGCAAGCAGAACCCGGTCGCGCGCAGGTGAATACCGGTGGCGCGCAAGCAAAATTCGCTTGCGGTTGGCATGGTGGAGGTCTACGGCCGGGTGAAATCCGCTCGCGCGCGAATGGCTTCCGGTGGCGCGCGACTGGTTTTCACTCGCGCGCAAGCCGATTCCGCTTGCGCGCGACCGGAATTCACTGGCGTGCAAGCAGGGTGTCGCGACGCGTGGGTTGCGCGTGCTTGCGCGCAAGCCGGATCCGGTTGCGGGCGGTGCAACCGGATACCCCCGCACCGTATCCCCACGCAGGACTCCCTGCCGGTGACCGCCATGACCCGATCTCTCGCCCTGCTGCTCGCCTGTTGCCTGCCGCTTGCGGCCTGCAAGCCGTCTTTCGCCGCACTCGCGGAGAACAAGGCTCCTCCCGCCGCGGCCTTGGCGGGCACCGATGCGGCCGCCCGCGCGCGCCAGGCCGCCGATGCCTGGCTGGCGGCGTTCAACGCCGGCGACCGCGCCTCGCTGGAGGCCTATGCGAAGCGCTGGAACCCGGAGCTGGACGTCGAGCGGATGCTCGCCTTCCGCAACGACACCGGCGGCTTCCGCCTGGTGCGGCGCGAGGACGCGCCCGCTGGCGCGGCGCATGCGCTGGTGCAGGAACGTGAATCCGACAGCGTCGCGCGCATCGCCGCCACGATCACGCCCGAAGGCCATGCGCGGCTGGAGATCGAAGTGGTCGAGCCGCCGGAGGACCTGCGCGTCGCACGCCTGTCGCAGCAGGACACACTCGACGCGCTGGTGGCGAAGGCCGATGCGCAGGCGGCGAAGGACGCGTTCTCCGGCGTGCTGCTGGTGGCCCGGGGCGACGAGGTGCTGCTGCAGCGCGCCTGGGGCACGGCCGATCGCGCTGCCGGCACGCCGGTCGCGATGGACACGAAGTTCCGCGTCGGCTCGATGAACAAGATGTTCACCGCGGTGGCGACGCTGCAGCTGGTGCAGGCGGGCCAGCTGTCGCTGGACGACACCGTGGGCGCCGTGCTGCGCGGCTATCCGAACGCGGACGTCGCGCAAGTGACGATCCGCCAGCTGCTCACGCACGCGGGCGGCACTGGCGACATCTTCGGGCCGGAGTTCGACGCGAAGCGCCTGTCGCTGAAGACGCACGAGGACTACGTGCGGCTGTACGGCGCGCGCGGCACCGAACACGCGCCCGGCACGGAACAGCGTTACTCGAACTATGGCTTCCTGCTGCTGGGCAGGATCATCGAGCAGGCGAGCGGGCAGTCGTACTACGACTACGTCGACGCGCACGTGTTCGGCCCGGCCGGCATGCGCGACAGCGGTTCTCTGCCCGAGGACGTCGCGGTGCCCGGCCGCGCAGTGGCCTACACGCGGCGCGATGACGCGTGGGTGGATGCCGCCGACACGCTGCCATACCGCGGTACCTCGGCGGGTGGCGGCTACAGCACCGCCGGCGATCTGCTGAAGTTCGCGCGCGCGCTGCAGGACGGCACCCTGCTGTCGCCGGACCTGCTGGCCGAGGCCACGCGCAACCAGACCCCGTGGTACGGCTACGGCTTCATGGCGCGCGAACAGGACGGCGTGCGCTTCTTCGGCCACGGCGGCGGCGCGCCGGGCATGAACGGCGACCTGCGCATCTACCCCGCGTCGGGCGTCGTGGTGCTGGGACTTTCCAACCTGGATCCGCCCGTCGTCGAACGGCTGGTGAGCTACTACCTGTTGCGGATGCCGGAATGACGTCCGGTGGTGCGCAAGCGGAATGGCTTGCGCACCGCCGGAATTCGTGGGCGCATATGGCAGGTGTGGCGATGCGCGGGACGCGCTTGCCTGCATGCATGTCGAATCGGTTGCCGACGGGTCGATTCGGCTCCGCGGCCGGCCGTACCGGCATCGCGAGTGCCGACCCTCGCACCGGCCTGCGACTCCTCTGCGGCACCGCGCCGTCCGGGCCATGGCCCGCGCACTGGGACGCCCGCCGTTTGCGAATGCAATCCCGCTCGCGTTGCCGCAAACTCCGCCGCTTTACCCATCCCCAGCGGCCCCCGATGATCAACGGTCTCGCCTTCCGCCACCCCGTCGCCTTCTGGTTCGGCTGCGCGCTGCTGGTGGGCGGGGTGTTCGCGCACGCGCCGATGTTCATGATGGGGCAGCACACGCACTGGCAGATGGTGGGCATGCCGATGACCACGGAGATGTGGCTGGGCATGGCCGCGATCCCGGTGGGGCTGGCGCTGTCGGCCTTCGGCATGCTGCCGCGGCTGCCCGGGGCGGCGTCGGCGCCCGGCGCGCAGCTGCACTTCCACGTCGCCGACGGGGTGGCGCTCAACCGCGCCCACGCCACCCTGGTGCTGGTGCTGGTGGTGGCCCTGGCGGTGGACGTGATGAAGCCGGCCACGCTCGGCTTCGTGATGCCGGGCATGGGCGCCGAGTACGACATCGGCAAGTCCACCTCCAGCCTGCTGGCGCTGTTCGCGCTCACCGGCACCACGGTCGGCTCGATCGTATGGGGCCGCATCGCCGACATCGCCGGCCGGCGCGCGGCGATCCTGCTGTCGGCGCTGATGTTCATGGGCACCGCGATCTGCGGCGCGATGCCGACCTTCGAATGGAACCTGGCGATGTGCTTCCTGATGGGCGCGTCGGCCGGCGGCCTGTTGCCGATCACCTTCACCCTGATGGCCGAGACCGTGCCGG
The DNA here is from genome assembly GCF_029887935.1 of Luteimonas kalidii. Taxonomy (GTDB): domain Bacteria; phylum Pseudomonadota; class Gammaproteobacteria; order Xanthomonadales; family Xanthomonadaceae; genus Luteimonas; species Luteimonas kalidii. Next base: position 198,264 of record NZ_JARXRO010000020.1, read on the forward strand.
CCGCGCACCGCGGCTGGCTGCTGGTGGCGCTCGGCGGCGTAGGCACGTCGGCCGGGTATCTGCTGGCCGCAGGCGCGGCGGCGTGGCTGGAACCACTATTCAGCTGGCGCGTGCTGTGGCTGCTCGGGTTGCCGACCGGCGCGCTGATCATCGTGCTCAACCGCTGGATCCCGGAGTCGCCGCGGTTTTTGTCGAACGCCGGCCTGCACACCGCCGCGCGCGAGGTGCTGCGCCGCTTCGCCGGGCCGGGGCGCGGTGCGGTGGAGGTGGACGACGCCGCGCATCCGGGCGCGCCGGTGATCGAGGAATCGCATCCGGTCACCGGCCTGCGCGCGCTGCTGCACGGGCGGCATGCGCCGATCACCACCGGGCTGCTGGTCTGCGGCGTGGCCTGGGGGTTGGCGAACTTCGGCTTCCTGCTGTGGCTGCCGACCAACCTGGTGGAACTGGGCGTGGAAGCCGGTGCGGCCAGCGCCCTGCTCGCGCGCTCGGCGCTGTTGGCGCTGCCCGGGATCGCGGTGGTGATCTGGCTGTACCACCGCTGGAGCAGCGTGCGCGCGCTGGTGCTGTTCATCGGGTTCACCACGCTGTCGCTGCTGGCGTTCGCGGCGATGGGCTTCGCCGGGGTGCGCGACCAGGCGTGGGTGGTGGTGGCCACGGCCGCGCTGCTGGTCAGCGTGAGCGGGGTGATCGCAATGCTGATCCCGTACGCGGCCGAGATCTACCCGGTGCGCCTGCGCGGCACCGGTTCGGGCATGGTCGCGGCCAGCTCGAAGGCCGGCGGCATCCTCGGCGCGGGCCTGGGCGTGGTCGGCTTCTTCGACCACTTCGCGTGGTCGGCGCTGCTGATCGCCGCGCCGATGGCGCTGTCGGGCTGGATGCTGCTGCGGCACGGGATCGAGACGCGCGGGCGGCGGCTGGAGGAGATCGAGACGGCGCTGGCGGGGCCGTAGCGGCGTGCGCTCGGGGATCCTGGTGGCATGCGTGAATGTGCGCGGCGGAAGGATGGTGGCGGCATCAAGGATGCCGAAGGCACGGGGTCGGCCCGGCAGGTGGATGGGGGGCGCCTGCCCCGGGTGCGCTTTGCTTACCCGGGCTACGCGGTGGGTTGCGTTGGCGGGGCCGCGCGAGGAACTCCGTTATCCGGGTCGCGCGACGGACCTGGTTGCCCGGAACGTGCAACGGATCGTGTAGCCCGGATAAGGCCGAAGGCCGCATCCGGGTCGATGCGCATCGACGCCGTCCCCCGTTCGCCCGGCTGCGCGTCGCATTGCCAGGAGCACCGCGCCTACCCGGCGCGCGACCCTCGCCTTGCGTGGACGCTCACTGTCCGCCGGCCGAGTACACCTCCACGCTGACGGACTCGCCGGCGTCCGCCAGCCTGATCAGATCATTCCACTGGGCCAGGTTGGGGCGCGGATCGGGGCCGGCTGCGTTCGTGCCGAGCGCCTGGGCATTGCTTCCCAGTTGGCGCAGGAACTCGGTGGTGTACTGCTGCACGAGCGCGGCATGGGCCGCCGGATCGAAATCCGGCAAATGCCGCGCCATGAGATGGCCGGCCCGGTGGTCTCCCAGAATCCTCGAGACTTCCAGCTGCGCCCGCAGTGCCGCATCGATCTCGTGCGACCGCCCCAGTCGCTCCGCAAGCAGGGCGTGCTGGGCCACGGCCGCCTCCTGGTAGGCATAGATCGACCCGCGTGTCGCAGCGTTCTGCAGGACGGAAAGTGCGCCGGCGATATCGCCGCGCTGGATCAAGGCCAGGCCCTGAAGCGTCTGGAGTCCGGGATCGGACGTGCCTGCAAGGCGCTCGAGGTCCAGCCGGTCCAGGCTGGCGAGCTCCTCCGGTGTGGGGTAGTAATGCCTGCCCATCCACTCGAGTTCCTCGATCGAGAGCGCGATCAATCGCGGATCGTCGTCGAGCAGATCGAGGTTGGTGCGCAGTGCGGAGGTCACGCGAGGCGGCGCCTGCGAACCGGATGCGCGTGCCTCGATCGCACCCTGCGGCTGACCGTGAGCGTCGCGAGCCATCGATGGCGCAGGCTCGGCTGCGACGACATGGGTCTCGATGTTGGCCCCATCCTGCAGGGCGGACAGGACGGTCCAGCCTAGCGCGATGATGAGGAGAACGATCGTCAGGACGACGGTGTTGTGCTTCACGGGCAGTTCCTTCGCCGACATGCGTCGACCGGCATTGTGCGTCATGTTCTTCTGCCGGTCCCGGCCGTCCACCGGTGATGCCCGGCATCCAGGCGATGCCGTGCACTTGAGGGAGGAAGCAGCCAGTCGACGGATGCGACCACTTCCGCAATCGAAGGCGCGCGAAACGTGCCAGTCCTTCCGCCCGTCGACTGCCTCCCGGTGACCGAGGGCGCAGGGCTGGATCCTGCCCGTCGCCACATGTGCAGCGGTGCACGGACCCGCCCGCTGCGACGCTCCCTGCGCCTCGTACATCTCTGTTCAGACCAGTCCTTGCTCCGGAAACCCCGATGCGACGTGTCCTGCTGTGTTTCGCCGCCCTGCTGTGGCTGCCCGCCGTCGTCCTGGCCGCCGAACCGCGCGTCGTGGGCGCGCAGGTCGCCGACATCATCGAGCGCGAGTACTTCGATCCGGCGCGGGCCGCGTCGATCGCCGCCGGGCTGCGCAGCGCCGCGGCGCGCGGCGAGTTCGATGCAGCGACGAACCCGCAGGAACTCGCCTCGGCGCTCACCAGCGCGCTGAAGCCGCACGACGGTCACTTCAACGTGCGATGGCAGGAAGGCGAGGGCGCCGGCGCCGCGCCCCGGCCGCGGCCGCCGTTCGACCCGGCGCGCGGCAACTTCGGCATTCGGCAGGTGCAGGTGCTGCCGGGCAATGTCGGCTATCTCGACCTGCGCCTGTTCGCCGACTTCGAGCCCGACCAGGCCGATGCCCCCGCGCGCCGCGCCATTGACGCCGCGCTGCAGCTGCTGGCGCACGTGGACGCGCTGGTGATCGACCTGCGCGACAACGGCGGCGGCTCGCCGGCAATGGTGGGCTACCTGGCCAGCGCGTTCCTCGCGCCGGGGCGCGAGGTCTACAACACCTTCCGTTCGCGTGCGGGCACGGAATCCGAAGCGCCGGCGCGGCCGTACGCGGCGCCGCGCACGACGCTGCCGCTGTACCTGCTGGTGAGCGGGCGCACCGGTTCTGCGGCCGAGGCCTTCGCCTACACCCTCGAGCACGCCGGACGCGCCACGCTGGTGGGCGAGGCCAGCGGCGGTGCCGCCAATCCGGGGCGACCGTTCGCGCTGGACGATGGCTTCAGCGTCTTCGTCTCGACCGGCTCACCGGTCAACCCGGTGACGGGCGGCAACTGGGAAGGCGTGGGCGTGGCGCCCGACATGCCGGTCGACAGTGCGCAGGCGCTGGAGGCGGCGACCAACCTTGCATGGGAGTCGCTGCTGGCGCGCGGTGCCGGCGACGACGTGCGCTGGGCGCTGGAAGCCTCGACCGCGACGCCGACCGTCCTCGCGCCGGAGGCATTGGCGGCCTTCGCCGGCGACTACGGCGCGGTGCGCATCGAACCTGCCGGCGCGGGCCTGCAGCTGCGACAGGGTCGCCGGCCGCCCCTGCGGTTGCGACCGCTGTCGGACGTGCTGTTCACCGTCGAGGGCGAACCGGCGCGGCGCGTACGCTTCGAGCGCGAGGGGCCGCGCGTGACGGCGCTGGAGCTGCTCTGGGCCGACGGCCAGGTCGCGCGCCATGCGCGCCTGGCCGCGTCGGGGACGCAGGCGGCGACCGACTGACGCGGCGTCAGGCACGGAGCTCAGCGCCGCTGCGCCAGCACGCCGTCCAGCGCCCGCTGCGTGCGGAACCCCGCGGTCTCCAGCCGTCGTGACACCTCGCGCGGCACGTCGCGTCCGCTCGTCAACCGGTTGGGCGTGCCGGTGTAGTGAAACAGTTTGCCGCCCCTGCGCAGCACGCGCGCGAGCTGGTCGTAGAAGGCCTGAGAATACAGCTCGCCGGCGATGCCGAAGCGCGGTGGGTCGTGCAGGATGGCGTCGACGCCGGCATCGGGCAGCTGCGCGATCGCCTGCGACACGTCGCTGTGGCGCAGCTGCAGCCGTCCGCCGTGTTCGGGCGCATCGGGGTCGGGCGACCAGGGATTGAGCGTGCGCAACCACAGCACGTCCTCGCTCTTCTCGAACGACAGGATCTGCGCCGCGCCGGCTTCGAGGCAGCCGGCGGCGAAATAGCCGAGCCCGCCGCAGGTATCGAGCACCCGGCGCCCGCGCGGTTCCACCAGCGCCACCTTGGCGCGCGCGTCCTCGAACGGCGAGACCTTCGCGGTCGGCAGCATCTTGATGCCGTCGATCTCGAAGGTCGGCGCGCCCCAGGCGGTCGGCACCAGCTTGTACAGCGCCCGGCCGTAGCGCGACGCGGGCACGAACGCCTCGCCATCCCAGTAGTGGATGGTGCGGTCCTTGAGCCGGTCGGGATAGGGGAACTCGCGGTCCTGCCAGCGCCAGTGCACGGGCGAGAGCGCCGCCTGCGTCGTGCTGCGATCCAGGTCCAGCGAGCCTGTCCAGGTGCCGTCGCCGGCATCGCGCGCTGCGCGCAGCGCGTCGGCAATCTCTCGCGTGAGCAGGGGTCCGGTGGCGTGCGGCACGGTCGGGGCTCGATGGGGCGCGCCATCGTAACGGGTCGCGAACCTGGGCCCGCATCGGGCGCCTTCGCGGTCGAGCCAGCTCGAAGGGCGGCGCGCCGTCGCTGCACCCACGCGGCCTGACCCGTCGTGCCGCGTCAGGTTCCAGCAGGGGTGCGTGGGTATCATGCCCCTGGCCATGGTGGCGAATACGTCGGCGCTCCGGCAAGGGAAGGTGGATGGGACGAGGCAGGTGGTCGTGCACTCGCAACCGTTGCGTCCGGACGGGGACGCGATGATGGCCGGCGACTCCGGGATGCCGATGGAGCGCCGCCGGCTGGCGGTGGTCGAGGACGACGCCGAGCTGCGCGAGCAGCTCATGCTGCCGGCCCTGCGCCGGGCCGGGTTCGACGTCACCGGGCTGGAAAGCGCGCTGCAGTTCTATCGCCTGTGGGCCGGTGCGCCGTTCGACCTGGTGCTGCTGGATGTCGGGCTGCCGGACGACGACGGGGTCGAGGTCGCGCGCCACCTGCGCGGCCTGTCGCCCGACCTGGGCATCGTGCTGTGCACCGGCCACGGGCGCGGTGCCGACCGCCTGCGCGGGTTGCGGGCGGGGGTGGATGCCTACCTGGTCAAGCCGCTGGACATGGAGGAAGTGGTCGAGACCGTCCGCAACGTGCACCGGCGCCTGGCGGGCGGCGAATCGTCGGCCGACGGCGCGGCCGGTGGCTGGCGCCTCGACCGCCAGGGCTGGTCGCTGCGCGCGCCGTCGGGCGTTTCAGTGGATCTGAACCACGCCGAGCGCCAGATCGTGGGCGTGCTGGCGACGCGGCCCAACCAGCCGGTCTCGCGCGAGACCCTGATCCGGCACCTGACCGGCGACGTGGACGGGTTCGACCCGCACCGGCTGGAAATGCTGGTCTACCGCCTGCGGCGCAAATGCCAGGACGCCGCCGGTGAACCGCTGCCGCTCAAGGCGGTGCGCGGCCTGGGCTACGTGCTGGAGCGCTAGCCGGGCGCGAACGCGCCATCCGGCGCCGGGCCTGCGGCGACGTCCGGGTAATCGTCGTGCAAGGCAGCCGGCAGGCGCAGCACGAACGCGGCGCCGGCATCGTGGGGGGCGAGGGCCAGCTGGCCGCCCGCGCCTTCCACCAGGTCCCGCGCCACGGCCAGGCCGAGGCCGGTGCCTCGGTCCTCGGGCTTGGTGGTGAAGAACGGTTCGAACACGAGCTCGTGCAGCGCCTCGGGAATGCCGGGGCCGTCGTCGCCGAAGTGGATCTCCAGCCCGCCCGATTCCGGAACGCGCAACGCGATCGACACGTGCCCGCCGTCGGGAAGCGCGTCCGCGGCATTGGCCGCGAGGTTGAGCAGCACCAGCACCAGCTGTTCGCGGTCGAAGCGGACCGGCGCCGGGGAGTCGGGCAGTTCGAGGGTCAGCCGGATGCGCGAGCCCAGCGTCTGGCGCAGCATGGGCTCGATGCCCGCGAGCGTTTCCGCCGCGTCGAAGGTCTCGGCCAGGGCGAGGTCGCGGCGCGAGAAGTGCATCAGCTTGCGCACGTGCGCCGTGGCACGCGCGGCGGCCGAGCGCACGCCGTCGATGGCCTCGTCGCGCTCCTGCGGCGATGTCGCGTGCAGGGCGTTGTAGGCATGGCCGTTGACCAGGGTCAGCAGGTGGCCGAAGTCGTGCGCCAGCCCGCTCGCCATGCGCCCCACCGCTTCCATCTTCTGTGCGTGCAGCAGCAGCGCCTGCGCCCGTTCGCGCGCGATGATCTCATCGCGCAGCTGGGCGTTGGCGCGTTCGAGTTCATCGCCATGCGCCAGCGCCTCTCTCAGACTCTCGCGCAGCGCGGCGACGCTGCGGTCGATCACCAGCGCGATCAGCAGAAACATCACGCAGCGGATGACGGCGTCGCCGAACGCATGCCGGGCTTCCTCGGTATCGGTGATCACGTCGTGCGTGGCGCCGAGCAGCAGGGCGAGGGCGATCGCGCCATACATCGCCCATAGCGCCCTGCGCCCGATCATCATCCCGGCCACGAACAGCCACAGCACCTGCACCGGCATCTCGAAGATGTGCGCGCCCAGCCCGCTGAGCGCGTACGACGCCACCAGGATCACCGCGACCAGCACCATCAGCTGGCGGATCGCCCACTGGAACCGCCCGCGCCGGATCAGCACCACCGACCACAGCGCGATCGTGCTGATCAGCAGGCTGGCCGACAGACTCACGGTCTCGCCGTCGCGCCAGGGGATGTCGGTCCCGAAGATGCGGTAAAGCCACAGCACCGGCGGCAGGGTGCCAAGCGCCAGCAGGATGAGCTGCAGCATCGGCGCGTTGCGGCGATCGACCGGGTCGGCGATGCGCGGCACCTGCAGCCAGTGCGTGAACCTGCTCGATCCCATCGGATGCCGCCTCGTGTCCGGACGGCGGGCATGATCCCCGAAAACGCGCGTCAAGTAACTCACTTGCGGTGAGCGAGCGTGAGCGAAACGCGATTGATGCACCGCAATGCGCTTCCTACAGTGCGCGCACTCCGGGCCGCCGTCGTGAGGTGACTCGCCGGCGCGTGCCCGGAGTCCGGATCAGGGGGATCCAGCGCCTTGCTGCATGAAGGCGTCCGGAAACGGACTGCATCGCCCCTGCTCGTCACGCGCATCGCGATTGGCGGCAGCCGCGCACATCCGTGCGCGTCGTGCCGTGGACGTTCCCAGGGGGTTGCAGGTGGCTTCAATCGGTTTCGGGCAGGCCCGTGTCGCGGCCGCGGGTGTCGTGCTGGCGGTGTTCGCGGGGGCGGCCGGGTTGTGGGGCGCGCCGGTGCATGCGCAATCGGCGTCGGTGACCAACGTCGCCACGGTCGCGGCGCCAGCCGGGACCGAAGACAGCAACCCCGGCAACGAGACCGACAGCGCCACGGTCACCATTTCCGCGGCGGCGCCGTACAGCTTCTGCGCCGCACCCGGCGGAAGCGCGACATCCAACGCGATCTACAGCATCGTCAACGGCGTCGCGATCGCGCGCTACGAGCCCGGCGCGGGCAGCGATGCGGCCGTACCCGAACTCGCGCTGCCTTCGGTCGGTGGCGACGTCAACGCGCTGATGATCGACGCGGCCCGGGACCGCCTGCTGTTCCACACCGACACCGGCGCGACGCTGTGGGCCTACGACGCCGACAACGGCGGCTGGTATGCGGCCGCTACCGGCGTCACCGGCAACTTCCCGCGCGGCGGCATGGCGCCCGACGGCGTGGGCTACCTGATGACCGGCGGCGCCAGCCCGCAGGTGTGGCGGATCACGCCCAGCGGCGCGTTCGGCTATGCGGTCGCGAACATCGGCACCCTGACCTACGACTTCGCGCCGCAGGGCACCAATACCTCGGGCGACCTCGCGTTCGACGCCAACGGCGACGGCTGGCTGCTGGTCGGCCGCGACCTGTTCCGGGTCGACTTCGACACCCTGGCCGCCACCCGCCAGACCCGCCCGCTGATCGGTGGCGTGGTGCCCAACTTCGACTTCGCGGGCGTCGCGTTCGCCGACGACGGCACGCTCTACCTGGCCAACAACCAGGGCGGCGGTGGCAGCGCCTACCACGCCTACGATCCGGTCACGGGCGAACTCGCCAGTGCGGTGCCGACCTCCGCGGGCGGCTCGCGCGACCTGGCGTCGTGCGCGTTCCCCGTGCCGGCCGAACCCGAACTGTCGGTGGTCAAGACGCTGGCGGAAGTCAACGGTGCGCCGTACGTCGACGGCAACGCGGTGGCGGCGGGCGACACGCTGACCTGGCACATCGACATCGCCAACGACGGCGGCGCCGCGGCGACCCTGTACCCGGGCACCCCGGCCGACGTGGCCGAGACCGTGCCGGTGGGCACCACCCATGCCGGCGGCGACGATTTCACCTGCGCCGGCACCGCGGCCGGCGCCGCGTGCGGGATCACGTCGGCGGTCAACATTCCCGGCAACGGTGGCAGCGCGACGCTCGCGTTCCGCGCGACCGTGGACACGCCGTTGCCCGCCGGCCTGACCGCCATCGCCAATGCGGTGACCTTCCCCAACGATGCGATCGACTGCACGGCCACCGGCAACGATTGCGAGGAACTCACGCCGCTCGGGCCGGCGACGTCGGTGGCGAAGGCCTCCAACCCGGCCTCCGGCGCTGCGGTGGGCGCCGGCGACACGATCGACTACACCCTCACCGTGACCGTGGCCAACGCCGCCACCACCGAGGCGATCACCCTCGTCGACACGCTGGGTGCGGGACTGACGTTGTCGGACACGTTGCCGGCGGGCTGCACCGCGAGCGGGCAGGTGGTGACCTGCGTGCTGGCGGCGGGCGCTGCCGTGGGCACGCATGAGTTCGAGTACAGCGCGACGGTGGACGGCGATGCGACCGGCACGGTCGGCAACGTGGTCGTTCCCTCGACGCCGCCGGGCGGCGACCCGGATCCCGACTGCACGAGCTGCGAGACGGAACATCCGCTCGCGCCGGCGACGACCGTGGCGAAGACCTCGAATCCGGCCAGCGGCGCAGCCGTCGCCGTCGGCCAGACGATCGCGTACACGCTGACCGTGGGCGTGGCCAACGCGGCCACCACCGAGGCGATCACGCTGACCGACACGCTGGGCGCCGGCCTGACGCTCTCGGGCGCACCGCCGGCCGGCTGTTCGGCAAGCGGCCAGGTGCTGACCTGCGTGCTCGCGGCCGGGGCCGCGGTCGGCACGCACACGTTCGATTACGCGGCGACCGTGGATGCCGATGCGACCGGAACGGTCGGCAACACGGTGGTTCCCTCGACGCCGCCGGGCGGCGATCCGGATCCCGACTGCACGACGTGCACGACCGAGCATCCGCTGACCCCGGCGACGGCGGTCGCGAAGACCTCGAATCCGGCCAGCGGCGCAGCGGTCGCCGCCGGGCAGACGATCGCTTACACGCTGACGGTGAGCGTGGCCAATTCGGCCATCACCGAGGCGATCACGCTGACCGATACGCTGGGCGCCGGCCTGACGCTCTCGGGCGCACCGCCGGCCGGCTGTTCGGCCAGCGGCCAGGTGCTGACCTGCGTGCTGGCGGCAGGCACCGCGGTCGGCACGCATACGTTCGACTACGCGGCGACGGTGGACGGCGATGCGACCGGCACGGTCGGCAACGTGGTCGTGCCCTCGACCCCGCCGGGCGGCGATCCGGACCCGGACTGCACCACGTGCGAGACCGGGCATCCGTTGACGCCGGTGACGGCAGTGGCCAAGACCTCGATGCCCGCATCGGGCACGACGGTCGCCCCCGGCGACAGCCTCGCCTATACGCTGAGCGTGACGGTGGTGAACGCCGACACGACCGAAGCGATCACGCTCACCGACACGCTGGGTGCGGGGCTGACGCTGTCCGGCGCGCTGCCGGCCGGCTGCTCGGCGAGCGGCCAGGTGGTGACCTGCGTGCTGGCGTCCGGCGCCACGGTGGGCACGCACACGTTCACCTACGAGGCGACGGTGGATGCCGACGCGACCGGAACGGTCGGGAACGTGGTGGTTCCCTCGACGCCGCCGGGTGGTGATCCCGATCCCGGATGCACGACCTGTTCCACCGACCACCCCGTCGAGCCGACCAGCATCACGGTCGTGAAGTCGGCCGACCCGGCGCCGGGCACCGAGGTGTCGCCGGGCGACACGCTGACCTACACGCTGACCGTGACCGTCGCCACCTCGGCCACGACCGAAGTGCTGACGCTGGTCGATGCCCTGGGCGAAGGCCTAGGCTTCGGCGAAGTGACGGACACGGGCGCATTCGCCTGCACCGGCGCACTGACCTGCACCCTGCCCGCGGGCACGGTGCCGGGCAGCTATGCGCTGAGCTACACCGCCACCGTGGATGCCGACGCGAGCGGCACGCTGCGCAACGTGGTCACCGCGAGCAATCCGCCCGGCGGCACCGATCCCGATCCCGAATGCACCACGTGCACCACCGAGCACGTCGTCGAACCGACCTCGATCACGGTGGCGAAGTCGTCCGATCCCGCGCCGGGCAGCGAAGTGGCGCCGGGCGACACGCTGGCCTACACGCTGACGGTGACGGTGGCGAACTCGGCCACGACCCAGGTGCTGACACTGGTCGACACCCTCGGCGAGGGCCTGGGCTTCGGTGAAGTGACCGATGCGGGCGCGTTCGCGTGCACCGGGTCGCTGACCTGCACGCTGCCCGCCGGCGCCGTGCCGGGCACCTATGCGCTGACGTACACCGCAACGGTGGATGCCGATGCCACCGGCACGCTGGGCAACGTGGTGACGGCGGGCAACCCGCCGGGCGGCGATCCGGAGCCGGAGTGCACCACGTGCGCGACCGAACACGAGGTGATCGCGCCGGTGGTCACCGTGACCAAGTCCTCCAACCCGGGCAGCGACACCCCGGTGCGTGCGGGCGACCTCATCACCTATACCCTGCAGGCGACGGTCGAGCATTCGGCGACGCGCGAGGTGCTGACCCTCGACGACACCCTGGGCGAGGGCCTGGGCTTCGGCGAGGTGACCGATGCGGGCGCGTTCGCCTGCACCGGCACCCTGACCTGCACGCTGCCGTCGGGCACCCTGCCGGGCACCTACGCGCTGACCTACACCGCGACGGTGGATGCCGACGCCACCGTCATCGTGAGCAACGTGGTCGCCGCCAGCGGCGGCACCGGCACCGGCGGCCAGCCGCCGACGTGCGCCAGCTGCAATACCCAGCACCCCCTGGTCGAGCCGCGGATCGTCATCGCCAAGCAGGCGACGCCGGGCGAGGATCAGGAAGTCGGCGTCGGCGACATCATCGAGTACACGCTGACGGCGACGGTGGAGAATTCCGCCACGCGCGCCGACGTGCGGCTGGTCGACACGCCCGGACCGGGCCTTGCGCTGGGCGCGCTGCCCGCGGGCTGCGCCGCTGCGGGCACCACCGTGGTCTGCACCCTGCCGACGGGCACCGTGCCGGGCGACTACGCCTTCACCTATCCGGCCACGGTCACGGCGGATGCCAGCGGCAGCGTCGAGAACGTGGTGGTGGGCGAATCCACCGACGTCGAACCCGAATGTACGGTCTGCGAAACCAGCCACGAACTGGCCGACGACGCGCTGCTGCGCATCGTCAAGAGCGTGGCCGTGCGCAACGTCGCGATCGGCGACCTGGTCCGCTACACCCTGGCGGTCGAGAACATCGGTGCGGTGAACGTCACCGGCGCCACCCTCGTCGACACCCCGCCGGACGGCTTCAGCTACGTCGAGGGCTCGATGGCGGTGACCGACCGCGACGGCGCCTTCACCCTGGACGGGCGGCATCCGCTGCGCATCGGCGGGCTCGACATCGAGGCCGGCGGGCAGGCGACCATCGTCTACCTGCTGCGCGTCGGCGCAGGCGTGCGTGCCGGCATGCACGTCAACGAGGCGGTCGCGGTCGACGCGGCGGACACGCCGATCTCGAACGTCGCCACCGCGCAGGTCGCGCTCGACGCCGATCCGCTGCTCGACGACAGCCTGGTCTTCGGCACCGTCTTCGACGACCGCGACGGCGACGGCTGGCAGGATCGCGCGGACCTGGGCGACGTGCGCGTGCAGGGCGGTTTCGCGCCCGCGGCCTACGTCGCCGGTTCGACCACGATCGATCGTGGCGACGGTCCGCAGCCGGTCGCCGATGCAAGCGCGCCGCTGCTGCACGGCATCGACGTGGGCACGATCGCGGCACGGCAGTCCGAAGCCGACCCGGTGGAGGCGCGCCAGGTGGTGATCCGCCAGCGCCTGCGCTCGGCCGATTTCACCGGCGAACTGGTGCTGACCAGCGCCCAGGGCGCGACCCTGCGCATGGACGCCGCCGGCAACACCACGCTCGAACGCAGCGGCGAGGCGGCGAAGGGACTGAACGCGGCCGAGCCGACGGTCGAGCGCGTGGTGTCCGCGGTGGAAGGCGGTTTCGACGTGGCCTACGTCATCGCCAACGCGGGCATCGACGAGCGCGGCATTCCCGGCGTGCGCATCGCGTCGGTGGAGGGCGTGCTGATCGAGACCGACCAGTACGGCCGCTACCACCTGGCCGACGTGCACGGCGGCGACTGGGGCCATGGCCGCAACTTCATCCTCAAGGTCGATCCGGCCACGCTGCCGCCAGGCACGCCGTTCACCACCGCCAATCCGCTGGTGCGGCGCGTGACCCCGGGCCTGCCGGTGCGTTTCGACTTCGGCGTGCAGCTGCCGGTGCAGGTGCTGCCGGGCGGCGAGCGGCGGGTGGAACTGGAACTTGGCGAAGTGATCTTCCAGCCCGGCAGCGCCGAGGTGCGCGAGGCGTACCTGCCTGCGATCGCGGAGATGGCGGAACAGGTCGAGCGCCATCGCGGCGGCGAGGTGGTGATCACCGCCGACGGCGACAGCGAGGGCCTGGCCTTCGCCCGCGCGGCCGCGGTGCGCGATGCGCTGCAGGCGCAGGTGCCCGCCGAGGCGCAGGCCGGGCTGAGCGTGGTCCTGCGCACGCGCGTCGAGGATCCGCACAGCCTGGTCGCGGGCGTGGATGCCGGCGGCGCGTTGCTGGGCACGGCGCTGTTCGACACCGACCAGTCGCGGATCCGGCCGGAGTTCGAAAGCCTGCTCGACGCGGTCGCGAAACGGCTCGAGCAACTCGGCGGCGGCGTGGTGGCGATCGTCGGACACACCGATGTGCGCGGCTCGCACGCGTACAACGCCGCGCTCGGGTTGCGACGCGCCAGCGCGGTGCAGCAGGCGCTCGCGCAGCGGTTGAGTCCGGAGGTCCGCGCGCAGGTGCGGGTCGAGGCAAGCAGCGATCCGGCGGCCCCCGTCGGCACGGAACGCAGGTAAGGGGGATCCGGACCATGAAGATGAAACTGCTCGACACCGCGTTGCTCGGCATCCTCGCCGGCATGTGCGCCGGCGCTTCGGCGCAACAGCCCGCGCCGGCGACGGCCGCGATCGAATGCGGCGACGAAGGCTGCAACGACGATAGTGGCGAACTGGTGTTCCGCGTTCGCACGCGCAGCTACGACCAGCCGGTCACCACCGGCACCGATGCCCAGTCGTCCTCCGAGGCGTTGCAGCCGGACCGCCGCGTGTCGGTCGCGCTCGACCAGCCGGGTCGCGCGGTGGCGCGAGGCACCTTCTCAGTGCAGTTGCCGGGCGGCGGCGCGATCTGGGCCACCGAGGATCCCGACCTGGACGTGCCGGAACTCAGCATCACCGCGCCGTCGATGGTCGCCTTCGACGCCGGGCGCATCGTCGAGCCGGTGCGCCTGTTCGTGCGCAGCAACTACACCGCCTTCGTCGACCGCTACGAACTGCGGATCTACCGCGGCAACGATGGCGACCTCGTCTCGCCGGTGGCGAGCATCGAGCTGCCGGTCGAGGCTGCCGTGCAGAGCGAGTGGAACGGCGAACTTCCGGCTGACCTGCGCCTGCGCGCCGGCGACGAGCTGGTCTACGTGCTGCGTGCGTTCGACGCGCAAGGCAACTTCGACGAAACCTCGCCGCGCAAGCTGCAGCTGGTGCGCCCGGACGAAGTGGAGCGCGCCCGCGTCCAGGTGCGCGAGAGCGTGGAACGCTCGCTCGGCACCGCGCTGAGTGGCGACCAGGCGCTGACCCAGCAACTCGTGGAGGACGCGTTCGCTGGGAACGGCCTGCGCCAGCAGAACATCCCGATCTACGGTTCGCGCGTGCGCGTGCAGGGCCGCAACCTGCCCGAAGGCCGTTCGCTGCGCATCAATGGCGAATCCTATCCGGTCGACCTGGAGCGCAAGTTCGTCGCCGAGTACCTCGTGCCCGTCGGCCAACACCGGTTCGAGATCGGCCTCGATGGCCAGGACGGCGCCGCGCCGATCGTGCACACGCTCGATGTCGACGTCAGCGGCCGCTATTTCTTCGGCGTGGCCATGGCCGACGTCACCGTGTACCAGAACGACGCCAGCGGTCCCGGCCAGTCGCTGGCGATGGCCGGGCGCGAGGACGACATCCTCAGCGACGGCCGCCTGGCGTTCTACGGCAAGGCCAAGCTGGGCGGGAAGTACCTGATCACCGCCCAGGCCGACACCCAGAACCGTCCGCTCGAGGACCTGTTCGACGGCTTCACCTCGGCCGATCCGCAGGACGTGTTCCGGCGCCTCGATCCCGACCTGTACTACCCGACCTACGGCGACGATTCCCGTGTGTGGCGCGACGTCGACACCATGGGCCGCTTCTACCTGCGCGCGGACTGGGACAAGAACGAGGCGCTGTGGGGCAACTTCGCCACCGGCTTCACCGGCACCGAGTACGGCCAGTATTCGCGTGCGCTGTACGGCGCCGCGCTGAACTGGCGCTCGCGCCTGGCCAATGCCTGGGGCGACCCGGTGACGCAGCTGCGCGCGTTCGCCTCCGAGGCGCAGACCGCGCCCGGCCACAGCGAGTTCATCGGCACCGGCGGCAGCCTGTACTACCTGCGGCACACCGACGTGCTGCCCGGCTCCGACCGCGTGGTGCTGGAAGTGCGCGACCGCACCACCGGCCGCGTCGAGCAGCGCGTGGAGCTGCTGCGCGGCGCCGACTACGAGATCGACGAATTGCAGGGCCGCGTGCTGCTGACCCGCCCGCTGGCGCAGATCACCCTGCAGAACCTGCCGTCGCTGACCCGCGACGCGCCGCTCGACGGCTTCGAGCAGCGCCTGATCGTCGATTACGAATGGGTGCCGAGCGACTTCGACGCCGACGACGTGGCCGCCGGCGTGCGCGGCAAGCACTGGTTCGGCGACCACGTAGGCGTCGGCGTGACCCATGTCGACGAGAACCGCGCCGGCGAGGACTACACGCTGACCTCGGCCGACGTCACCCTGCAGGCCGGCAAGGGCACGTACCTCAAGCTCGAGCACGCGCGCACCGAGTCCACCAGCGCGCCGGTGTTCTTCTCCGACAACGGCGGCCTGAGCTTCACCCGCCTCAATCCGGCCGGTCCGCGCGAAGGCGAGGCCACCGCGGTCGAGGCGCGCGCCAACTTCCAGGAACTGGGCTGGAGCGAACAGCCGTGGAGCGCGGGCGCATGGTGGCGCCAGGTCGACGCCGGCTACTCGATCTCGCGTTTCGACACCGGCGCCGAGGTCGAGGAATACGGCGCAGAAGTCCTGGGCGAGTTCACCCCGAACCTGGGCGTGTACGCGCGCTACAGCCGCGCCGAGCGCGCCGGCGACGTGCTGACCCAGGCGCAGGCCCGGGCCGAGTGGCGGATCGGCGATGTCGATTCGCTCGCGTTCGAGTTGCGCCGGGTCGAGGAGGCGCGCGGCACGCTCGATGCCGCCGGCCTGCTCGGCGCCGCGCGCTACACCCGCCGCTTCGGCACCGCGCTCGACGTCTACGGCACCGCGCAGCTGACCCTGGACGACGACAGCGGCGCCTACGCCGACAACGACGCCTTCACCCTCGGCGGCCGCTACAACTTCGCCAACCTTTCCACCCTGGGCGGCGAACTCACCACCGGCGACCGCGGCGACGCGGCGCAGGTCAACGGCGAGTGGCGGCGTTCGGCGCAGCAGAGCTTCTACGGCAGCTATACGTACTCGACCGACCGCAGCGACTACGACCCGCTGTTCAACCCCAACGCGCGCAACGGCTGGACGCTCGGCCAGCGCTGGCGGCTGTCGAACCAGGTCAACGTGTTCAACGAGAGTCAGTTCCTGAAGAACCGGCGCGAGAGCGGGCTGGCGCACACCTTCGGCCTGGATTTCTACCCGGCCCAGGGCTGGAACGTCGGCTTCACCCTGAGCGACGGCGAGCTGACCAATGCCAGCGGCGGCGAAGTCGACCGCCGCGCGATCAGCGTCGCCGGCGGCCGCACCTCCACCGACACCAGCTGGCAGAGCAAGCTGGAGTGGCGCGAGGACACCGGCGCCGAGCGCGTCACCCAGTGGGTCAGCACCCATCGCCTGACCCACAAGCTCAACGAGAGCTGGCGCCTCGCCGGGCGCTTCAACTACGCCGATACCCAGGACGACCTCGACCCGGCCGCCAGCGCGAAGTTCATCGAAGGCAACTTCGGCTTCGCCTTCCGTCCCTGGAACAGCACGCGCTGGGGCCTGTTCGGTCGCTACACCTACCTCTACGACCTGGCGACGCTGGGACAGATGGGTGGCGCGCAGTACGACCAGAGGACCCAGGTCCTGTCGCTGGAAGGCGTGTACCGCCACGACCAGCGCTGGGAACTGGCGGCCAAGCTCGCGCGCCGCGAGGGCGAGGCGCGCTTCGGCCGCGGCACCGGCGAGTGGTTCGATTCGGCAACGACGTTCGCCGCGGGCCAGGTCCGCTATGAACTGCTGTATCGCTGGCATGCGATGGCGGAGTACCGCTGGCTGGACGTGGACGACGGCGGCACCCGGCAGGGCTGGATGGCCGGCATCGACCGCGACCTCGGCCGCAACTTCCGCATCGGCGCCGGCTACAACTTCACCGATTTCAGCGACGACCTGACCGAGTTCGATTACGACCACCAGGGCTGGTTCGTCAATTTCGTGGGCAGCTACTGATGAAGACTTGCAACCTCCGCACCGCCTGCGCGCTGCTGCTGGGCACCGGCCTGCTCGCCGCGCACCTGCCGCAGGCACACGCCGCCGCCTATGCCACGGGTGGCAACGGGCAATACCGCAACGAGGTGCTGTGGCTGACGTGGGGCGGCGGCGTGAACGGCACCGCGGGGCTTCCGCTGACGGACGGCGCCACGACCTCGGCCACCATTCCCGTGACCGCGACCCAGGACCTGGTGCTGGAGTGCAGCCTGTCTGGCATCAGCGGCACCATCGAGAGCTATCGGCCCGGCGGCTGGACCGGCGATGCGCTCGACGACATGTACAACATCGGTGGCACCGGCAATGCCAACCAGCTGATCGCCGGCATCATGGGCCGGACCGGCACCCACGGCTTCACCGTCGAATGCCAGGCGACGCTGGGCGGCCAGCCCTACCGCATCCCCGGCTTGGTGATGGCGGACGCCGAGTCCATGAACACCACGACCGAGTACCTGGAAGGCACTGCCCTCGGCCAGTGGAACGTGGTCGAGGTCAACACCGGCAATGGCAACCGTTACGACGCGCGCAAGGACGACCTGGGCGGCGGCCTGCAGTCGATCCGCTTCGGCAATCCGGGCGGCGAACAGAACGGCACCACCAGCCCGGCGGGCGTGACCTTCCTGACCTTCGACGAGGCGGCCTACGGGCCCGGCGAATCGATCTCCATGGAGTTCGAGATCCTCGGTGGCGGCAATACCGCCATCGCGATCGGACTGCTGGCGCCGTCCGCCGACTTCGGCGACGCGCCCTCCAGCTACGGCGACGCTGCGCACCTGCTTCGCGGGCTGGTGGCCGAGCCCGACGGGCTGGCGCCCGGCGCCGGTGCCATCGACATCAACACCCCGGGCTTCCAGCTCGGCCAGCTGGCGCCGCCCGACAGCGGCTTCCTCGGCAGCATCGGTCCCGACGGCGAACCGGGCGCGCAGTCCGGCGCCGACGCCGATGGCGACGACACCAGCGGCAGCGCGGGATCCGCCGAAGAGGATGCCTGGACCTTCGGAACGGACCTGGCCATTGCCGACGCCACCCAGCCGATCGACCGCAGCATCGCCTGCGTGGGCACCGGCACGGTCGCCGGCTGGATCGACTTCGACCGCAACGGCGCGTTCGATCCCGACGAGCGCGCGCTGGCCGCGTGCAACGGCGGGGCGGCGGCGCTGTCCTGGACCGTGCCGGCCGACGTGTCGTCCGGCGCCAGCCATGTGCGCCTGCGCTATGCCAGCGACGCGTCCGAGGTGCAGGCGCCGACCGGTGAAGCGGCCGATGGCGAGGTGGAGGATCACGCGATCGAACTGGTGCTCGCGGTCGACCTGTCGCTGCAGAAGGTCGTGGCGCCGACGACGGCGGTCGTCGGACAGGTGGTCGAGTACACGGTGACCGTCGGCAACGCCGGCCCGTTCGCCGCCGATGGCGCGCTCGTGACCGATCCTGTGGTGGCGGGCCTCGACTGCCCGGCCGCGAACGCGGTCGCCTGCACCGCGAGCGGCGGCGCGCAGTGTCCCGCGTCCGCCACGCTTGGCGATCTGCAGGGCGCGGGCGTGACGGTCCCGGAACTGCCGCAGGGCGGGCAACTCACCCTGCAGTACGCGTGCACCCTACTGGAGCCGATTCCCTAGGCGTCCCACGCGCGCGCTGCGCCGGGTCCGGGGGATGGCTCGCCGTGTCCGCTCCACGGCGGGCGCAGCGTTGGTTGCAGGCACAGGGGCCAACGGGAGTCGCGGACATGACGCCGACCGACCTGCAACGCCTGCTCGCCGCCGCCGGCCACTACACCGGCGCCATCGACGGGGACATCGGCCCCCGGAGCCTCGCGGCCATCGATGCCATCCTCACCGCGCACGCGGCCGAGTGCGTGTCCGATCCGTCACGATGGTCGGACAAGCGCCGGCGCATCGGCGCCGGGCAGTTGGTGCTCGCGCACGCGGGTTGCGAGCCGGGGGTCGTCGACGGCTATGCCGGCAACCAGACCACCGGTGCGCTGCTGCAGTGGAACCATCGCCAGGCCTACGGTCGCGACCTGGTGCTCGATGCCACGCGCACCGGCCCGGCGGTCGACAGCCGATTCCCGAAGCAGTCCGGGTGCGTCGCCTACTACGGCGCGCCGGGTCCCGCCGTGGCGCAGCAGCTGGTGATGGTCGACCTGCCGTTCGCCATGCGCCTGGACTGGCAGCTGTCGAAGCCGGTCACGCGCGTGCAGCTGCACGCGCGCTGCGCCGAGAGTGCGCAGGCGGCGATGCGCGAGATCGGGCGCAAGTACGGCGCCGACGAACTGCATCGCCTCGGTCTCGACCGCCACGCCGGCACCTACAACCATCGCCGCATGCGGGGCGGATCGGCGTGGTCGATGCACGCCTACGGCTGCGCCTGGGATTTCTTCGCCGGACCCAACGGCCTGACCGCGCGCTGCCCGCAGGCGCTGTTCTGCGGGCGCGAATACCGCCGGTTCTTCGACATCTGGGAAGCGCACGGCTGGATTTCGCTCGGCCGTGCCATCGGCCGCGACTGGATGCACGTGCAGGCGGCGCGGCTGTGACCACCGCAGCGTGATCGGATCGTCCGCGCGTCGATCGCGCGGCGGCGCGACGCGCGCTACGCGTCCGCGTCCTGCGCGCGCAGCAGCACCAGCGCGAAGTCGCGCGCGGCGTCGGTCCAGGTCTCGGCGACGGCCAGTCCCGATTCGGCGGCGATCCCGCGGATGCTGGCCCCGGTGTACTTGCGGCTGATCTCCACCTCGATGCGCTCGCCGGCATCGAAGTGCACCGTCTCGCCCGCGACGTCCACCGTCTGCGCTTCGCGGCTCACGATCGCGGTCTCGATGCGTTCGCGCTCCACCGAGTACGCCGCGTGGTGTGCGAAGCGGTTGAGGTCGAAGCGGCCGTCGGCCTCGCGGTTGAGGCGCGCGAGCAGGTTGAGGGTGAACTCGGCGGTCACGCCGGCGGCGTCATTGTAGGCCGCCTCCAGGCGTTCGACCGGCTTGACCAGGTCGAAGCCGAGCAGGGCGAGGCCGTGGGTGCCCATGGTCTGGCGGATCGAGCGCAGCAGTTCCAGCGCGTCGTCGTCGTCGAAGTTGCCGAGCGTGGAGCCGGGGAAGAACACCAGGGTGCGCCGCGCCGCGCGCCGCGCCGGGGGCAGCGGCACCGGCCGGGTGAAATCCGCGCACACCGGCAGCAGCTGCAGGTGCGGGAACTGCGCGGCCAGCGCGCGGGTGCTGTCGATCAGCGCGGCCTTGGAGATCTCGACCGAGGTGTAGGCCACCGGGTCGTCGAGGGCGTCCAGCAGCTGGCGGGTCTTGATGCCGCTGCCGGTGCCCAGCTCCACCACGTGCACGTTCGGCCCCACGCGCTGCGCGATCCGCGGCGCCACCGCTTCCAGCAGCGCGGTTTCCACGCGCGTGAGGTAGTACTCCGGCTGGCGGGTGATGGCCTCGAACAGGCGCGAGCCGCGCGCGTCGTAGAAGTACTTCGACGACAGCCGTTTCGGGCTGGCGCGCAGGCCGGCGCGCGCGTCGGCGCGCAGGTCCGCGACCGGCGGCGCGAGGTCGATCAGGGTCCAGTCATCGGAAGATGCCTGGCGCGCGGAACAGGAGCCGGAAGCGGGGGTCATGCGGGATCCTTGGCCAGGCGCAGGCCGGCGAACTGCCACTGTGCCGAAGGCGGGAAGAAGTTGCGGTAGGTGGCGCGCACGTGGCTGGCGGGGGTGGCGCAGCTGCCGCCGCGCAACACCTGCTGGCTGCACATGAACTTGCCGTTGTATTCGCCCAGCGAGCCGGGCATCGGACGGAAGCCCGGGTAAGCGCCGTAGGCGCTGGAGGTCCACTCCCAGACGTCGCCGAACAGCTGGCGCAGGCCCTTGCCGGCGCTGCCGCGCGGGTGCAGGTGGCCGTGGTCGGCGAAGTTGCCGCGCACCGGCTGGCCGGCGGCGGCGCGCTCCCACTCGAACTCGGTCGGCAGGCGTGCGCCGGCCCAGCGGGCGTAGGCGTCGGCCTCGTAGTAGCTCAGGTGCACCACGGGCGCGTCGGGATCGATCGGCTGCGCGCCGGCGAGGGTGAAGTGGTGGGCATCGTCGAGCCAGTAGAGCGGCCGCGCGCGTTGTCCGGCCTGCACCCAGGCCCAGCCTTCGGACAGCCAGTGCGCGTGCGTGCGGTAGCCGCCGTCCTCGATGAAGCGCCGGTACTCGCCCGCCGTCACCGGCCGCGATGCGAGCGCGAACGCGGCGGTCAGCACGCGATGGCGCGGACTTTCCAGGTCGAACGCGAACGCGTCGCTGGCCGGCCATGCGGGCGCGCCGATCTCGACCACCGCTTCGTCGAACCCGATCCACTCCAGCGGCCCGGCCGACGCCGCCGCCGGCGCGTGCACGTGGTAGGCCGGCAGCAGCGGATTGAGCGAGAACGCGTGCTTGAGGTCGGTGAGGAGCAGTTCCTGGTGCTGCTGCTCGTGCTGCAGGCCCAGCTCGACAATGCGCAGGCCGTCGCGGTCGAACGTGTCGCGCGCGAGGGCGTCGCCCAGGCGGGCGTCGATCGCGGCGCGATAGCCGAGCACCTCGTCCAGCGACGGACGCGTGAGCAGCCCGCGCTGCGGACGCGGGTGCCGCGGTCCGACGCTCTCGTAGTAGCTGTTGAACAGCGCGTCCCACTCCGGGTGCGGCGAACGCGCGCCGGCCAGCGGCTGCAGCACGAAGCGGTCGAAGAACCAGGTGGTGTGCGCCAGGTGCCACTTCGCCGGACTGGCGTCGGGCATGCTCTGGACCGCCGCGTCTTCGGCCGACAGCGGCGCCGCCAGCGCCAGCGTCTGCCGGCGCACGGCGTGGAAGCGTTCGGCCAGGCTGCACGTGCCGGCGCTTGCCTCGGGCGCATCGGCGGGCGCGCTGCGCGCGATCGCATCCTGGTCCATCGGCGGTCTCCTCGGGTGTCGTCGCGACGCGGCACGCAGCGGCCGGCGCGGGGAATCGCCACGCTGCCACGGACGCTGCATCCGCGGCGTCACGATTCGACCGCATCGGGGCGCCGCCAGGCGTGCGCATCGCCCCGGTGTGGTGCGCGCGGAGTTGCAAGCGTGCCACCAGCCCGTGGTGATTCCGTTAATTCCGGAGTCTTTCGCGGCGTCCGACCCCGGGTGGCTCAGGGCCCGGACTCGCGATGCGTTCCCCTACACCCCCAACGCACATGTGGATGAGTGTCTCTGCGGCGGCCTCCTTGCGGGAGCGCCGTGACCAGCGCACGGCGCCCCGTCCCGGCGGCGTGGGCTCAGCCGTAGTGGGCGAGGAACATCGACACCGCGGAGTCGGCCACGGTGTCTGCCTGCTCGGCGTCCAGCGCGGGCTGGCCCATGGCCACCTGGGGCCAGAACGCGAACCCTTTGACCAGCGCTTCGAGCTGCATCGCCGCGAAGCCCGGGTCCCCGGTGTTCAGCCGCCCGTCCGCGGCGGCGGCGCGTACCCAGGCGGTCATGGCGTGCTCGCGCTGGCCGAGCAGGTCGACCAGCTGGCGGGCGAGATCGGGCGAATGCAGGCTGGCGACGATGGCCACCCGGGCGAGGTCGGCGAAATCGGGGTCGTGCAGCAGGCGCAGCTTGTGCCGCACCAGTTCGAGCAGCTGCGGGCGCAGCGGGCGATCGGCGCGATAGGGCGTGGCGTGCTCGTCGCCGCCGCGCGCCATCAGCGCGTCGACGATGTGCAGGAACAGGGCGTCCTTGCTCGGGAAGTGGTTGTAGATGGTGCGCTTGGACACGCCGGCGCTGGCGGCGATGCGATCCATGCTCGTGGCCTCGAACCCGGCGCCGCGGAACTCCGCGACTGCGGCCTCGACGATCGCCGCGCGCTTGCGGTCGGTCAGGCGGGCAGGGGTACCGGGAACGGTCATCGGGAAAGTTTACACCGGAGGGTTTACTTTTCCCGGTATCTAACTACACTGCACAGTGTAGTTTCCGGATCCCGCCATGCCCGTTCCCCGCCGCTCCGCCCGTCCCCTCCGGCTACTGGCCGCCCTGATCCTCACCCTTGGAGCCTTGTCCGTGACTGCCTGCACCCTGTCCCTCGTCCGCACCAGCCGACCGTTGGCGGACTATCCCGCGTCGCCGCAGTCGGTCGACGGCAAATTCGCCAACCCGGTGCCGCGCCCGCCCATGAGCCTGGGCAGGATGGTCGCCCTGTTCTTCGAGGTGACGTTCCGCAAGCCCGCCGATACCGTGCCGGCCACGCCGCCGGTGGTGCTGCCGCTGACCCGCGAGGCGCTCGCGGCGGCGCCCGATCGCAGTCTGTTCCGGCTCGGGCATTCGACCCTGCTGATCAAGCTGCGCGGCGGGTTCTGGATCACCGATCCGGTGTTCGCCGAGCGCGCATCGCCGTTCGCCTGGGCCGGGCCGAAACGCTTCCACGCGCCGCCGATCGCGCTCGAGGACCTGCCGCCCCTGCGCGGCGTGCTGCTCTCGCACGACCACTACGACCATCTCGACCGCGACGCGGTGCTGGCGCTGGCCGCCAGGGCCGAGGTGTTCCTGGCGCCGCTGGGTGTCGGCGACCGCCTGGTCGCCTGGGGCGTGCCGGCCGCGCAGGTGCGCCAGTTCGACTGGTGGCAGGAGACCGAACTCGACGGCCTGCGCATCGTCGCCACGCCCGCGCAGCATTTTTCCGGCCGCGGCCTGTTCGATGGCGACCGCACGCTGTGGACCTCGTGGGTGCTGATCGATCCCCCCGCGCATGCCGACGACGCCGGCCTGCGCCTGTTCTTCAGCGGCGACACCGGCTATTTCGACGGCTTCCGCGAGATCGGCCGCCGCTTCGGCCCCTTCGACGTCACCCTGGTGGAAACCGGCGCCTACGACCGCCGCTGGGCCTCCGTGCACATGCTGCCCGAGCAGACGGTGCAGGCGCATGCCGACCTGCGCGGAGGCGTGCTGCTGCCGATCCACAACGGCACCTTCGACCTGGCCCTGCACGCGTGGACCGACCCCTTCGAGCGGGTGACCGCACTCGCGGCCGAGCGCGGCATCGTGCTGGCCACGCCGCGCATGGGCGAGCGCGTCGACCTGGCATCGCCCCAGCCGACGACGGCCTGGTGGCGCGACTGAGGCGAGCGGCCGGCTCGCGCCGCGGGGATCGCCTGTCGACGTCCACAGCGGGATGGTGCCTGCCGTTCGCGGTGCGCGAGGATGCAACGTCTGGCGCGAGCCTGCGTTCGCGCACGCGTGAACCTCGAGACCGGTGAGTTGGCGAGGGACGCGACGTCACGTCGCTTCGCATCCGCTTCACCGCCGCGATGCGAGGTTCTTCGCACCTCCTCTCCGGGACCCCCGCCATGCCACGCGGAGACAAGTCCAGCTACACCGACAGGCAGAAGCGCCAGGCCGAGCACATCGAGGACAGCGAGAAGTCGCGTGGCCGTTCCGGCGAAGCCGCCGAGCGCATCGCCTGGGCCACGGTCAACAAGCAGGACGGCGGCGGCAAGAAGAAAGCGGCGAAAAAGGGTGGCAGCTCGAGCGGGAAGACCGCGAAGAAGGCGACGAAGAAGGCCACGAAGAAGGCCGCGAAGAAGTCCGCCAGCACGGCGCCGCGGAAGAAGACGGCGAAGAAGGCCGCGAAGACGTCCACCGGCAGGAAGAAGTCCGCTTCTTCCACGCGCAAGTCGTCCGGCGCACCGACGAAGCAGGCGGCCCGCAAGGGCGGACGCGCGACCGCGCGCAAGCGCGCCAACACCGACGGTTGAGAATGTCCCCTCGAACGGGATGGCGGTGCGAACAGCCGGTCGCGGCCCTGCCGTGCGAGGATCCTCCACCCACCAGCCAGGGGAATGCATGAAGACTCCCGCGAACGCGCAGACCTTGTTCCTTTCACGCCTGCCCCGGGCATCCGCTGCGATCCTGATCGCCGGTGTGCTGGCGTCCGGTTGTGCGGATCGGCAGGCCGATCCGTCGGCCCCGCCGGCCGGCTCCGACGCGACGGCGGCGGCAGACCCGTCCGCCCCGTCTCCTGCGTCGGGACCGCAGCCGGCGACGACGCCGGCGACGACGCCTCCCGATGCCGGTCCTGCGGCGGCAACGACGCCGCCCGACGCCGATCCTGCACCGGCCACTGCAGGCGACACCCAGGGCGGCGATGGCTCGGCCATCGAGCTGGACCCGCTCGTCGCCGCCGACCTGGAGCAGCCGGGGCTGACGGGCGAACTGGCCTGCAGCTTCGCACCGGAAGCGGGCGCCGCGCCGATGCTGTATGCGATGGGTGTCGTCGCATCCGACACCCCGGCGACGGGCATCGTCAAGGTGGCCGGCCATGTCGAAGGCCTGCGCTCGCCGGGTGGCTTCAGCGGCATGCTCGACGACCCCACGTTCACCGGCCGGGGCACGACGATCCGCATCGCTGCGACCGGCCCGGCCGCGGGCGGCGGCGAGTCGCCACCGCGTCCGGCGACGCTCACCTACCTGCGCGCCGACGGCGCCAGCCGGACGTTCGAAGGATGGTGGCAGTGCGGCCCCTGAGCCGCATGGCCCGTCTTCCTATCCGCATCGGGACCGCTCCCGGCCCCCAGGCGGCGTAGTGCGTGCCGATCGCGCGCGGCCCGGCCCGTCCGGGCACCGTCAGCCTGCCTCGGTCTGTTGACCTCAACCAATGTCGAGGCTCTAGCCTCGGCAGCCTGTCCCGATGCCCTGGCGATGCCATGCCGCAGCCGCTGAAGAACCTCCACGCCTACCTCGCCCGCCTGGGCTTCGCCGCACCACCGGCGCCGACCCTGTCGACACTGCGCGCACTGCAGCCGGCGCATACGGCCGCGTTCCCCTTCGAAACCATCGATACCCTGCTGCGCAGGCCGGTGCCCGTCGACCTGCCCACGCTGGAGCGCAAGCTGCTCCACGCCGGACGCGGCGGCTACTGCTTCGAACTCAACCGCCTGTTCCTGGCGCTGCTGCAGCGGCTGGGCTTCGACGCCCGCGCGCTGGCCGCGCGCGTGATCGAAGGCGATGCTCCGCTGGCGCGCACCCACCTGACGCTGGCGGTGAGGATCGATGGCGTGACGTGGCTCTCCGACGTGGGGTTCGGCGGCATGGTGCCCACCGCTCCGCTGCGGCTCGACACGGATGCGGTGCAAGCCACGCCGCACGAACCCTGTCGCCTGGTCGCGACCGACGGCGGCTACCTGCTGCGCGCGCGGGTGCGCGATGCCTGGCGCGACCTGTACACCTTCGACCTGCAGCCCCAGCTCGACATCGATCTTGAGATGGGCAGCTGGTACGTCTCCACCCATCCGGGCTCGCCGTTCCTGGGCGAACTGCGGGTGGCCCGCACCGGCGAGGGATGGCGCAAGGCGCTGCGCAACGGCAGTTTCGCCGTGCATCGCCTCGGGGCGGCGAGCGAGCGTCGTGAGCTCGAGGATGCCGATGCGGTGCTCCGGGTACTGCGCGACGAGTTCGGCCTGCGCCCGCCGTCGGGCGTGGGTCTGCGCGATGCGCTCCAGGCACGCCTGGCGGCCACCACCGCAGCACCCTAGCTCCGGGCCACCGGCTCCGCGAGCGACGTTCACGGAGGCCGGATTCCGGCAAGGAGTTCGCTCGCGTCGTCGGCCGACGGGCCGCCGCACCGCGCGGCTGCCGTTGCAGGGACTGTCAGGCGCCGCCCGCGTGCGATCGATGTACGTGCGGGGTGCCGCGTCCGCGCGCGCCGGAACGCAGGACCAGCGTTTGCACCGCCAGCAGCGCGGCGATCGCCAGCGCGACCCACGCCGCGGTGCCTGCACCTGCCAGGTCGTGCCCGGACTGCTTCACGTAGACCGCCGCCAGCGCCCACAGCGCGGCCGCCACGTACGCGAGGTTGCCGCGCATGCGGTGGTTGAGCACCAGCAGCACGGCCGCCGCCACCGCGAACAGCGCCAGGCTCCACGGCAGCTGGTCGCCGACCGGCAACAGCGCGTAGGCCACGATGACCTGCGCCAGGTTGAGGAACGCCGCCAGGGTCAGCCAGCCCGCGTGCAGCGACAGCGGGAGCCAGGCCCAGAGCCGCTGCCCCGGTGCCGGCGTCGCGTCGCGCGACAGCAGCAGCGCGCACCGCACCAGGCAGGCCATCGCGCCGAAGATCACCAGCAGGCAGGCCCAGAACCATTGGTTGGAGAACAGCGGCATCCACAGCGTGGTCAGCGCGAATCCAGCGGCGGCCCACGGCGCGATGCGTGCGAGCGTCGCATCCGCCCGGCGCTGGCCGGTGGCCTGCCAGCCGGCGTAGGCGAGATCGAGCAGGAAGATCAGGCCCCAGATCGAGAACGCGTACCCGGCGGCGACGAGCAGGGTCGGGTAGCGGTCCGAGACGGTACCGTTGTCCGGCCCGAAGGTTCCGGTATTCGATAGCCACGCCACGATCGGCATGGCGAGGGCGGTCAGCAGGACGAGCAGGCGCATCACGGCTTCCGCGAAGCTGGCGCGACGGAGCGCGGACCGGTCACGGCTCGCCGAAACCGCGGCTGGAATGCGAGGCCGTGCGCGCGGCGGGCGCGACGTCGAGCCGCTCGCCCACCAGGACCGGATCGCCGTGCGGCGCGGTGCGCTGGCCATCGTCCTGCAGCCGGGCGTTGCCGCGGGTGAGCTGGCGGCGCTGCCAGGTGCGGTAGGCGACGAAGCCGAGTGCGCCGGCTGCGAACAGTTTCAGGAATGACATGCCAGGTCTCCGACACGAAGCGGGGGTTGGCAGCGTGCAACGTCGCCGGTGATCCGGGCGTGACCGCGGCCTGCGCCGCCCAGGGTGTCCCCTTCACGACCGCTTTCGCGTCGTTCTGATTAGGATCGGCGTGGGAGACGTGCGGGGCGATGGTGGCCGACGTCGAGCCCGGCTTCGCACCGTCCATCGGACGTGCGAGGGCCGGCGACGCCGTCCACCCTTCGCCGCCGACGGCGGGAGGCGTGCAATGCAGGATGACGTCCAGATCGCGCTGCGCCGGGAGGCCGGGTCACGGCTGCACGTCCGCGTCAGCGGACGCACCACGCTGGCCAATACGCTCGCCTACTGGCGCGCCATCGCCGATGCGATCGAGGCCCAGCCGGCGCGCGAGCTGCTGCTGGTCGACGAGTTGACCGGACCGCCGCTCAGCGCCGAAGAGTGGCGCACCCTGGTCGCCGAAGTCGGTCCGCGCCTGGGGCAACTGCGCGTCGCGCACGTCAAGCCGCGGGGCCTGGAGACGGTCGAGTACTGCGTGCTGTCGGCGATCGGCGCCGGCCTGCAGGCGCAGGTGTTCTCCGACACGCAGCGCGCCAGCCTGTGGCTGAGCTACGGGGAGTCGCCCGCGACCCCGGACTGACGCGGCGCGAGGACGGCGCGAACTTCCCGCGCCGCCCGCGTCGCGCCTGGCGGACTCAGCCGCCCGGCAGCAGCGGCCGCGATCCGTTGCGGCGCCGCGCGGTCCCACCGCCTTCGGTCTGCTTCCAGTGCCGCAGCAACTGGCGCAGCGCCTCGGGCCTGGCCTGCGACGCGGCGGTGCCGGCCTGGTTGCGCACGTTCTCGCCATGGCAGCCGGTGCAGGTGCGGATCTCGCCCGGCTGCATCGTCACCCACACCCGCTCGCGCACGATCGCCTCGCCCGCGGCATCGGTGGTCTGCCAGGTCAGCGCGCGGCTGGCCGGCACGAATGCGGCCGAGGAACCGTCGCTGGCGATCGCCACGCTGCCGGCGGGACCCGCCGGATACGCCGGGTTGCCGGTCGCCGCCATCGGTTGCGCGATCACGCGCCGACCGGCCTTGAAGTCGGTGTAGGCACGCACCTGGTTGCCCTGCAGGATCTGGAAGTGCGAGATGTCGTACACCCGCCCGCTGCTGCCGGTGGTGCGCACCCCGCCGGGGACGCGCAGGTTGAACGGCTGCTGGCGGTCGGCGCGGTCGCGGCTGGTCTGGTTGCGGACCACGATCAGGGCCAGGTCGCGCGCCTTCATCCACTCGCGCAGGCTGGCTTCGCTGACCATCTCTTCCGAGAGCACGGCACTTTCCGGGGTGGTGATCGCCAGGGTCGGTGCCGGTGGCACCGTCCGCGCCACCACCTCCACCGCCTCCAGCTCCCACAGCAGGCCGCTGTAGGACTGCTGCGTGCCCGGCGTCCACCACGACACCGACTTGCTGATGCCGTTGCCGGTCAGTGCGTCGCCGGCGACCAGGCGCCCGCTGGCGTCGTTGCCCAGCTGGTGCAGGCGCAGGTCGATGCCGCGCTGGAAACTGGAACTGGGCGTGTAGCTGGCCACCATCTTCCCCGAGGCCAGCGGCAGCGGATTGCGGTAGCGGCCGCCGCTGGCGGAGGCCACCGTGATCAGCATCTGGTCGGCAGTGAGATTGGGCGCGGCGGTGACGCGCACGATGCGACCCGATGTGCCTTCGGCGAACTCGTTGGCATGGATGGCGTAGAACGTGCCCCGGTTGCGCGGATCCTCGCGCAGGTGGAACAGGCCGGAGTCGATGTCGATCTCGGTGCGGTTGGCGAACAGCGAGGTGTTGATGGTGTCGACCAGCGACGTGTCGCCGCGGAACGAACGCGGCACGTAGTTGAACGAAAGCTCGTGGCGGCCGATGTGGTTGAGGCTGAGCTCGTCGGTGCCGTCCTGGTTCATCTGCCAGGGCGTGAACAGGTTGTAGGTGAAGCCGTTGACCTCGCCGTAGGCGCTGGACATGCCGGTGCGCGATTCGGGGAAGGTCTCGGTGGCGCCCGATGCGCGCGACGCATTGCTCGCCTCGCTGGCGTAGTTGACCGGCCCGAAGGTCGACAGGTTCTGCTGGTCGCGCTGCAGGTGGTCCCAGCGGGTGAACACCACCCGGCCGTAGCTGTCGATCGTCGGCGAGAACGCCCCGCTCGGCGCGTGGTTGAGAATGCGCAATGCACCGGTGGCCGGATCCAGGCTGAAGATGCCGGTGACGGTGGGCGTGCTCTCGTATTCGTCCAGCTGCGGATACAGGTGCGAGAGGCCGTTGCGCGGCCGGTCGGAGGTGAACAGGATGCGGTCGTCGCTGGTGTACAGCGGCGAGATGTTGTTGTACGCGGTGGGCTGGTGGGCCACCTTGGTGATACGCGCGGTCTGCCCGCGGGCCAGCCCGGTCACCTCGTACAGCTGCCACTTCACGTTGATGCTCGCGTGCTGGCGCGGCGGTGCGCCGACGACCATGCTGAAGACCGCCTTCGTGCCGCTCCAGTGCACGGTCGGCTCGCGCACGGCGATCGCGCGGTCGCCCTGCAGGCCGTCCATGCCGTAGCCCGCCTCGCGGGTCAGGTTGCGCAGGGTGCCGTCCGGGTAGCGGATCATCAGGTCGCCGCCGCGGGGCACGTCGCCGATGTCGGGGAAATGGTTGGCGAACGAGGACACGCGGCTGCCGAAGGGGTCGCCTTCGGTCGGTACCTGGGTCACGAACAGGATCGGGTTCTCCACCGTCACCGCCTTCGGCGCCGCTGCGGAGGTGGCGCGGCGGGCGGCGGCGGGCGCCGCACCGGCGGCTGCGTCCGCCGCCAGGTCGAGTTCGGCCTGGGACACCTGCAGCTGCGCGCCGCAGGCCGACAGCAGCAGGCCGGCGGCCAGGATCAGGGCGGTGCGGAATCCGTTCCGGAGGGGGATGGGGGACGACAAGGTCATGAGGGTCTGCCGGAACGGGGAAGGCGGACGGCACCGGCAGCCAGCCCTGGCGACGGAGACAACAGCGTCCCCGCCAGCGTGTGGCCGGCACCTGCATCGCATTGCGTTTGGATCCCCTTGGCGGAAATTCTTGGGCGCGGAAGCCTAACTGCAAGCTGAACTGCCTGAATCGCCGCGGTTTTCCGCGCCCATTCGGTGACGTGATCCACAGAACTGCGCTTGCATCGCGCGAAGTTCAGTTTCGGTACGGAGGCTTCAAGGAGCGGTTTCGGGGTGGGCGGACGGCGTGGCGGGGGAGCTGTGTGGAGTCAGGACGCGCGACTCGCCAGCCGCAGGCGCGCCCGCAGCAGCAGGGCGACCGCCAGCAGCCAGCCCACGATCATGGCGATCACCGTCTTCTGCGCCAGCCCGCGCGGCAGGTCGCGCCACAGCGCCAGCACCCAGACCGCGGCGAAGCAGGCCAGCGCCCACGGCAGCAGCCAGCGCACATGGCGCCGCCACGCGGCGTCGTGGCGGAACCGCAGCGCCTGCAGCACCAGGCCGGTGGTGGCGAACAGGAACGCGGCCTGCGCGCTGATGCCGTGCACCAGTCCCTCGACGCCCGGATCGACGCCGGGCAGGTCCATCGATGCGTACGCGGTGGTCGCCAGGGATGCACCCGCGAGCGCGAACAGGAGCACGGGCGCGGCACTGCGCGCATCCGCCCCCAGCGTGCGGTAAAGCCCCCAACCGAGCCCCGCCATCGCCAGCCCCAGGGCGACGTAGGCCGCCTGCAGCCATGCGCCCCAGGCGCCGACCAGGTACAGGCTCATGGGGTGGGCCACCGGGTCCAGGTCGGGACGCAGCAGGTGCAGCGCGCCTGCGGCGAGCACGAAGGCCGCGATCCCGGCCAGGGCGAGGTGCGGCCAGACCAGGCCGGAGCGCGGGGGCGCGATCGGCGGAAGAGGCATCGGTCGATGTCGTCGAATTCGGGCCTCCAAGCATGCCGCCGTGGACGCGTCGCCGCATCCTGCCGAGCGCCCGGACTCCTGCTTCAGCCCGCATCGGGTGGCGTCCGCATGGACCGGCTCCGTGTGACGCGGATGCACGCCGCAAGCCGACGCGGCTGGCGGCAGCGGCCCGGAGTCAGTGCACCGGGTGCGCCGGCGACCTGCGCGCCAGCAGGTCGGCGTCCGCGCGCATGAACACGGCCGACGGCGGCTCGGAGGCCTCGCCCTCGGCGGTGCCCACCAGGAACACCAGGCCGTGCGCCGCCGCGTTGCGTTCGAGCACGGCCCGCACTTTCGCCATCGCGGCGTCCGCGTCCGGCCCGTGCAGTACCAGCACGTACTCGGCACTGCCGCTGGTGCGGTTGGCGCTGTCGCCGCGCGTGCCGGCCAGGGCCTGCTCCAGTTCGCCGTCGATCTGTTCGAGCAGCTTCTCGGTCCGCCGTTCGCCGTGGCGGGCGACGGCGCCGGCGTGGTCCTGCAGTTCCAGCAGCGCCAGGGTGTAGCGGGGCGAGGCCGCGGGCTCGACCGACGGCGCGGCGGTGGCCACGAAGGCCTCGTGCGCCAGCGCACGTTCGCGTACGCGGGCCTCGAGCAGGGTCATGGTGAGCCGCGCCAGCGACTCCAGCGCCGCGCGCTGTTCGCCATCCAGTGCGCGCGGACGGTCGTCGAGCACGCAGACCGTCCCGATCGCGGTGCCTTCGGGGGTCACCAGCGGCATGCCGGCGTAGAAACGGGCGTCGCCCGCCACGCCGTTGAAGTGCGGGTTGGCGGCGAAGCGGGGATCCTCGCGCAGGTCGGGGATTTCCATCAGCCGGTCCGGCGTGCGGATGGCGTGGTCGCACACGGCGACGCTGCGGCTGGTCTGCGCCTCATCGAAGCCGGTACGCGCCTTGAACCACTGCCGGTCGCGGTCGATCAGGCTGACCAGCGCCACCGGCGTATCGCACAGGGTCGACGCCAGGCGCACGATGTCCTCGTAGGCCTGCTCGGGCAGGCTGTCGAGGATGCGGTAGCGCTCGAGCGTGCGCTGGCGCAAGGCTTCGTCGGGAACGGGCGTGGCGTGGGACATGCGGGGCTCCATGGCGCGAACGGGCCGATTGTTGACGCCCGTCCGTCAACATCCGGTCGCCGTCGCGTCAGCGATGCGTTGGATCGCGCCCGGTCGCCAGTCGTTCCTCGACCGCGGTGAACGCCGAACGCGCGCCGCGATCGGCCGGATCCACGCCGGTCGCGAAGTACGCCACGCCCGTGCCCGATGCGGGATCGATCCACAAACCCGACTTCAATCCGTAGGCATCGCCGCCATGGCCGACACGCGACACGCGATCGCCGAACGGATCATCGCCGCATCCGGGCTGCGGGGTGGCGAGGGTCTGCGTCGCCAGGCCGTAGCGGCAGAAGAACGCGAGCGCCTGGCCGTCGCCGGTGTCTTCCTCGTGGCCGATGCCGTTGCCGGGGCCGCGCGTCCACACCGGCGCCAGCAGCAGGCGCACCGATTCCGGCGACAGCAGGTGCACGCCATCCACCGTGCCCTCGCCAAGCAGCAGCTGGCCGATCTTCGCCAGGCCGTTGGCGGAGATGCGCAGCCCGCCCTGCGGAGAGAACAGTGCGCCGTTCTCGCCGGCGCGCCAGCGGTCGAGGTCGCAGGACGCGCCGTCGGCCACGATCACCGGGCAGGGCGCCGGGCCGCCGCGATGGTCGTCGCGCACGGGCGTGCGCGACGCGTCGTACAGCACCACCGCGCGCGCGGCCGTGGCCGGGTCGCAGGCATCCCAGTTGTAGCAGCCGGCGATGTCGAGCGGCGCCAGCACCAGGCGCGCCATCAGGCGGTCGAAGCGCTCGCCGGTCGCGCGCTCCATCACCTGCGCGACCAGCGGGAAATTGAGGTTGGCGTAGCGGAAGAAGGTGCCCGGTGCATGTGCCGGGTCCCAGGCGCGCGCATCGTCGAGCAATGGTGCCAGCGGTTCGCCCAGCGGCACCTGCCAGTAGCCGGCGCCGTCGGTCAGCGACGACCGGTGCGAGAGCAGCAGGCGCAGGGTGATCGGCACGTCCGGCCAGGCCGGGTGGCGCAGGGTCCAGCCGAGGTGGTCGGAGACGTCGGCGTCGAGGTCCAGGGTGCCGGCCTCGACCAGTCGCAGCACGCCGATCGCCACCACCAGCTTGGAGATCGAGGCCACCCGCACCGGATCGTCCGCGGTCACCGCGCGTCCGGTCGCGGTGTCCGCCGGGCCGTCGGTGTGCGTGGACGTGATCGCGTCTCGGTCGAACGTCACGCGCACGGTGGCCACAGGACCGGCCGCGAGCGCCGCGCCCGTGCAGGCCCACAGCAGCAGGGCGGCGCACGCGGTGTGGATGTTCATGCGAACACCTCCGCCAGCCGCGCCACCGCGGCCTCCGACAGCGCGCGATCGGGCGTCGTGTCGGCGTTGCCATAGTCGGTCGGCTGCTGTGCCTGCACCAGGATGCCGTCCGCGCGCGGCACCACGAACAGGTTGCGCCTGCCGTAACCGAGCCCGTAGTCCACGCCCGCCTGCGGCACCAGCCGCGCGGTCTGGCCGCGCACCGGCACCACCGAGGCATCGTCCAGCAGCGCGCGCGCGCCGTAGCCGGTGGCGTTGACCACGGTGGTCTCGCGCAGCGTGGCCAGTTCGCGCGCGGCATGGAAGGTGCGGGTTTCGATCGTCCCGCCAAGCTGGAGGAAATCGGCCAGCAGCAGGCGCGCGTACGCATGCAGGTTGAAGACCGGCTGCGACGTGCGGCGCACCGACGCGGCGGCGAAGGGATGCGACCCGGGCGACAAGCGCGTGGTGTCGGGTGTGAGGTCGTCCAGCAGGCGTCCTTCCAGCATCGCGTAACGCGGCTCACGGTCCTCGCCGGCGTTGGCGCGGCGCGAGCCCGGGCCGTCGGACAGCCAGTAGAAGTCGTGCCATCCCACCGGCTCGCCCGGCAGCCCCAGCAGGGTCTGGAACGAGTGGAACGACGTCCGCGCCATGCGTTCCCACTGCGCTTCGAACGCGGGCGTGGCGTGTTCGGCGGCGGCGATCCGCGATGCGGGCGACCAGACCCCGGTCGCGAACGCGGAAGGCACCTGCGGCAGCCGGTCGCGTGCGTAGATGCGGACCTGCAGCCCGCTGCGCTGCGCGAGCAGGGCGGTGGTCAGGCCGATGGCGCCGCAGCCGACCACCGCCAGCTCGGTCACGCCGGTCTCGCGCACCAGCGCCAGCGCCTCCTCCGCCGAGCCCCAGGACAGCGACCAGCCGGCACCTCCGTGGCCGTAGCAGTGGACGATGGTGTGGCCGTCCATGCGCTCGGCTTCGATCCGCGGGCCCTGCGCGCGGAACGGTCGGGTGCAGACGTCGATGGCGATGATGCGGTCGGCGCTGGCGCGGATCGCGACCAGCGGCGCGGGCTGAGCGAAGCGGATCGACGGCGCGGCCGCCGCGCGCGTCGTCGTCGTGGCGCAACCACCCAGCAGCGGCGGCATGGCCAGCGCCAGCGCCGAAGCGCCGGCGGCGTGCAGGAAACGGCGTCGGCCGGATGCGGGATCAGCGGGGTCGGAGCGCATGACGGGATGGTAGTGCCTGCGTGGCGCGCGGCATTCACACCACTGGTGCGCCTGGCGAGGGCCGCGCTAGGATGCAGGCGGGGATGCCGCGGGGGCGGCGGGGGAATGCGCATGAACGCAGTACGCAGGGCGCCAGGCCGGTGGCTGGCCGTGGCCGTGCTCGTGTCGGTGGCCGCATGGCTGCCGGCGTACGCGCAGATCGACCTGACGCCGTACGTCCGCCACGACAGCTACGAGACCATCAAGATTTCGCCCGATGGCCGCCACTTCGCGGCCACCGTGCCAATGGAGGACCGCACCGTCCTGGTGGTGCTGGACCGCGAGGACGGCCTGAAGGTCGTCGCCGGCGGGATGGGCGTGCGCAATTCGGCGGTGTGGGACTTCTGGTGGGTCGACGATACCCGCATCGTGATCTCGATGGCCCAGAGCTTCGGCAGCAAGGATCCGCTGTACGCCACCGGGGAGCTGCATGCGCTGGAGATCGGCGGTAGCCGGGTCAAGCGCCTGTTCGGACGGAAGGAGGAGACCGGACTGGTGACGCGCTACGGCGCGGGCGATCCGGTGGAACTGGCCACCGTCATCGATCCGATGCCGGGCAGCCCCGGCGAGGTACTGATCGCCACCTGGATCCCCGGCACGGCGCCGAAGACCCAGCTGGAGATGCTCAACCTGCGCAGCGGTCGCCGCAACGTGGTGGTGGCCGCGCCGGTGCGACGCGCCGACTTCACGCTCGATCCCGCGGGCAACGCGCGCTTCGCCGACGGTCTGGACGAGCGCAACTACCGCCACCTGTATTACCGCGAAGGCGAGGACGCGCCTTGGCGGCTGGTCAACGACCAGGCGGAGAGCGGATTCATCGCCGGGGCGCTCGGCATGGCCGCCGACGGCACCACGGCTTACGTCCAGGTCAGCCGCACGGAGGGTCCGGACGAGATCGAGGCCTGGGACATGCGGACCATGGCGCGCCGGCCGTTGCTGCGCGATCCGGTAGTCGACCCCGACGCGATCCTCTACGACGTCGACCGCCGGACGCCGGTGGGCGCACGCTACATGGACGACGGCGTGACACTGCGCTTCTTCGACGAAGGCGCCCCGATGGCGCGGCGCTACCGGATGCTGGAAAAGGCGCTCCCCGGCTCCGGAATCGCGATCACCTCGACTACGCGCGACGGCCGGCTGTCGCTGGTACGCGCCTGGCACGACCGCGATGCGGGCCAGTACCTGCTGTTCGATACCGAGGCCCGGACTGCGAACGGCCTGTTCGGGCGTATGGCCTGGTTCGCCCCCGAATCGCTGGCGCCCACGCGCAAGATCACGCTGGAGGCCCGCGATGGCGTGGGCCTGCACGGCTACCTCACCCGGCCGGCGACCACGGGCGACGCCCCGCTGCCGATGGTGGTGGTGCCGCACGGCGGGCCGTTCGGCATCTACGACAGTGGCGATTTCGACGTTGAGACCCAACTGCTCGCCGCCGCCGGCTACGCCGTGCTCCGGGTCAACTTCCGCGGCTCGGGCAACTACGGCTACGCGTTCAGCGTGCTGGGTGCGCAGCAGTGGGGCGGCACGATGCAGGACGACCTCACCGACGCCACCCGCTGGGCGATCGAACAGGGAGTCGCCGACCCGTCGCGCATCTGCATCGCCGGCGCCAGCTACGGCGGCTACGCTGCGCTGATGGGCGTGGCGAAGGAACCGGAGCTGTACCGCTGCGCGGTCGGCTACGTGGGTGTCTACGACCTGCCGGCGATGTACACCGAAAGCGCCCGTTCGGCGAACTGGATGCGGAACTGGGCCAACGACTGGCTCGGCGAACGCGACACGCTGGCCGCACGCTCGCCGGTCAACCTGGCCGACCGCATCCAGGCGCCGGTGCTGCTCGCGGCCGGGGGCGCGGACGACATCGCGCCGATCTCGCACAGCCGGCGCATGCAGCGCGCACTGGAGAAGGCCGGCGTGCCGGTGCGCACGCTCTACATCGACAGCGAGGGCCACGGCTTCCGCAAGCCCGAGCATCGCCGCCGGTACTACAGCGAACTGCTCGCGTTCCTGTCCGACCACCTCGGCGGCGCACGCGGCGAGTGACGCGCGCATCCGTGACCGCGTCGGCGGTCCGCGCGCGTCGCGAGGCTACACTGACCGTCGCGGGAGGCCCCTGATGCGCGATGGCGATGGAAGGACGGCGACGGGCCGCGGCGCGCACGCGCCGGACGCGATGCCGTCCGCCAGCGACGCCCGTCTGTCGGAAGTGCTGGCGCAGGTGTCGCGCGAGGCGCTGCAGGCCGACGGGCTGGACGACGTGCTGCAGCGGATCGTCGACTGCGTGGCGCGCAGGCTGCCGGTGCCGATCGCCAGCATCATCCTGCTCGACGACAGCGGCACCCGCTTCATCAAGGAAGTCTGGGCCGGCGACATCCCGCTGGCCGAGATCGACATGGCGATCTGGGACGTCTCGATGGGCATCGCCGGGCGCTGCGCGCGCACCGGAAAGCCGCAGCTGATCGCCGACGTCGCGGTCGATCCGGACTACGTGATGGGCAACTCCAGCGTGCGTTCGGAATACGTGGTGCCGATCCGCCACCGCGGGCGCCTGCACGGCGTGCTCAACATCGAGAGCACCGGCGAGGAGTTCTTCACCGCGCAGACCTGCGCCGTGTTCGACGCCGTCGCCCACCAGGTGGCCGGCGCGATCCACCTGGCGCGCGTGGTCGCCGAGCTGGAAGCGGCCAACCGCAAGCTGCGCGAACTCTCGACCGTCGACGGCCTCACCGGCCTGGCCAACCGCCGCTGCCTGGACGAGCGCCTGGCCGACGCATGCGCCGACGGGGCCGGGCCGCTGGCGCTGCTGTTGATCGATGCCGACTGCTTCAAGCAGCTCAACGACGCGCTGGGCCACCTGCACGGCGACGAATGCCTGCGGCGGCTGGCCCGCATGTGCGCCGAGGCTGCCGGCGAGGAGGACGCCCTGGCCGCGCGCTACGGCGGCGACGAGCTGGCGCTGCTGGTGCCGGGGCGCGACATCGTCGCGGCGACGGCGATCGCCGAACGGCTGCGCCGGCGGGTGGAGGACTCGGCGATGGCACACCCGGTGTCGGTGGTGGCGCCCTGGGTCACGGTGAGCATCGGCGTGAACGTCGCGCCGCCGGGCCCGGCGCGCACGCCGTCGCGGCTGCTGTCGGGCGCGGACCGCGCGCTCTACGCGGCCAAGCTGGCCGGCCGCAACCGCGTGGCAGCCGCATCGACGGCGCGCGCGCTGGAGCTGGACACGCGCGCCTGAGGCGCGCCGGTGGACTCAGGCCGCGGCCGGCCGCGCGCCGACGCGCTGCCGCACCGCCTCGACGTCGCGCACCTCGCGCACCTCGATGCAGCCGGTGTCGGCCCACGGCAGCTGTTCGGCCAGGCGCAGCGCCTCTTCCAGGCTGTCGGCCTCGACCAGGTTGAAGCCGGCCAGCAGCTCCTTGGTCTCGGCGAACGGGCCGTCGACCACGCTCACCTTGCCGCCGCGGCGCCGCACCGACTTCGCGCCCTGCGCCGGTTCCAACTGCTGGAAGCCGAGCAGGGTGCCGGACGCCTTGAGTTCGTCCGCATGCTCGAGGCAGTGGCGCATGCGGCGATCGTAGTCGCCCTCGGGCAGGGCCTCGAGCAGCGACTCGTCGGTGTACACCAGCAGCAGGTATTGCATCGGCGCGGATCCTTGGTTCGGTGGGGCGGCGTCAGTCGGCCGCGCCGGCTTCGGCGCCACCGCGTGCGAGCGGGTCGGGCAACGGCTCGCCCAGGCCGGTGAAGGCGAGCGAGACCGAATTCAGGCAGTGACGCTCGCCCGTGGGCGGCGGTCCGTCGGGGAACACGTGGCCGAGGTGGCTGCCGCAGCGGGCGCACACTTCTTCGGTGCGGACCATGCCATGGCTGGCGTCGCGCACGTAGCGGATGTGTTCCGGTGCGTAGGGCGCGAAGAAGCTGGGCCAGCCGGTCCCGGAATCGAACTTGGTCGACGAGCGGAACAGCGGCAGTCCACACAGGCGGCAGGTGTAGACGCCCTCGCGCTTGTTGTCGAGGAACACGCCGCAGAACGGCGCCTCGGTGCCGTGCGCCAGCAGCACCCGGCGCTCGGCCTCGTCGAGCGTGGCTTCCAGGCGCGCGCGCTGGTCGGCGGTGGGGGGCGTGAGGTCGAAACCGGGCATGGCGGATCCTCGTGCGTGGGGCGTCGGGAGGCTAGGTCAGTCGCTGCCGGGCAGCCTGAACCAGGCTTCGACATCGCCCTTGAGCCTGATCGTCAGCGGCTGTCCGCGGCGGTCGAGGGCCTTGCCGGCGGCGACGCGGATCCAGCCCTCGCTGACGCAGTATTCCTCCACGTCGCGCCGCTCCACGCCCTTGAAGCGGATGCCGATGCCGCGTTCGAGCATCGCCGCGTCGTAGTGCGGGCTGCGCGGATCGTTGGACAGGCGGTCGGGGGGCGAATCGGTCATGGCGGGGCGGGGCGGAGGACTGGCCGTAGTGTAGCCGACGCCTCAGCCGCGGCCGGGCACGCGCACCATCCGCTGCAGCAGGTGCTGCATGGTCGCGTCGAGGTCGGCGCACTTGCCGCCGTGCACCGGCGAGGTCTGCAGGATCGCGCTGCGCTGCGCGGTCAGCCAGTGGAAGCGCGCGCGCGGCGGCAGCAGCCCGATCGGGCCGGCCGCGGGACCGCCCTGGCACACGGCCTCGACCGCATCCAGCAGCCGCCGCACCAGCGCCAGGTCGAGCGTGGGGTCGAGCGCCAGTGCGCGCACCGGGTCGAGTTCGATGCGCACATCCAGGTGCTTGCGCGCCGCGCACGAGAGCAGGATGCCGACGTTGACGAACTCGCCGCGCTCCACCCGGGGCACCAGCCGCAGCACGGCGTAGTCGTAGAACTCAGGCGCGTGCATCGGCGATCCCCGCGAGCCAGGCGTCGCGCCGCTGCACGCGCCGCACCAGGTAGTCGACGTAGGCCCGGCGCTGGCCATCGGCGTCGGCGAACGCATCCGGTCCCTGCAGCCAGGCATCTGGCACCGCGTCGACGATCCCGGCGATCAGCGCAGGCGTGAGCCGCGGCGCGAGTTCCGCGTCGGCCGCTTCGATGCGGTCGGCCGCAGCCAGCAGCACGTGGTCGCGGATCAGCGGGAACGCGGTGTCGGCGCGCGCAGGATCGCCGTCCCAGCCGTGGTGGAAGTACAGCGCCGCGCCGTGGTCGATCAGGATCAGGCGCCCGTGCCAGAGCATCAGGTTGGGGTTGCGCGCGGTGCGGTCGACGTTGCTGCACAGCGCGTCGAACCAGACGATGCGCGAGGCCAGGGCCGGATCGGGTCGCCACGCCAGCGGGTCGAAATTGGCCGCGCCCGGGAGGTAGTCGAGCGCCAGGTTGAGGCCGTCGCTGGCGCGGATCAGCGCCTGGATCTCGGGATCACCCTCGGTGCGAGCGAGCAGCGGATCGAGCTCCGCGAACACGATCTCCGGCACGTCGAGTCCGAGCGCGCGGCCCAGCTCGCCGACGATACATTCGGCCACCAGCGCGCGGGGACCCTGGCCGGCGCCGCGGAACTTGAGCACGTACAGGCCCTCGTCGTCGGCCTCGACCACGGCCGGCATCGAACCGCCTTCGCGCAGCGGCGTGACGTAGCGGGTGACCTGGACCGTGCGTGGCATGTCGGCAAGGATATCCGCAGCGCACGGTGCGCGCGCCGGGTCAGGAGGCTTCGCGCCGCCCCTGCGCCTTGGCCCGTGCGATCACTGCGCGCACCAGCGCGCGGTCGCGGTGGCGCGAGATGGCCACCGCCCCCAGCGCGATCGCGTGCTCGCGCAC
Organism: Luteimonas kalidii; assembly: GCF_029887935.1. GTDB lineage: Bacteria > Pseudomonadota > Gammaproteobacteria > Xanthomonadales > Xanthomonadaceae > Luteimonas > Luteimonas kalidii. Next base: position 239,365 of record NZ_JARXRO010000020.1, read on the forward strand.
GTCCGCACTGACGTCGTAGTGCGCGCCGCTGGTCTTGTCCTGGAACGCGTGCCGCGGAATGCCCAGCCGTGCGGCGAAGGCGTGCAGCTCGTCGAGCGAATCGGCCATCAGGTGCGCCCAGCGCCTGCCGCGCCAGAGGGTGACCGCATCGTCGACATACACCGTCATCGCGGCAGGATAGCAACGGGCCGCCATCCCGGTGCTGCCCGCGCAGGCGTGTGTTCCGTCCATTGCGCGTCCGCCACGCCCCACGGCCGCCGCGGCCGAGGGGTTGCCCGGCGGACGGGCAGAGGCGGCTGCCGTCGCGCGCCCCTGCGTCGGTTCGAGACGACGAGCGTCTCCCGTCTACGCGAAAGCCCCGGCAGGGCCGGGGCTTCGGTGGGGTTGCGAGCGCCCGCTGGCGCGACCGGTCAGTGGCTCGCGACCGACGTGCGCCGCAGTTCGTCGCGGACCCATTCGTCGATCATCCTCTTCTCGTAATAGAGGTTGTTCTGTCCGCCGATGTTGCTGCCGCCCATCAGGTAGCCGGTATCGCGGAGTTCGCGGCTGCCCTCGGCCAGCACGCTGCCGTCGGCGCCGTAGTGGCGGAACTCGAGCTTCATCGACGGCGGGTAGTGGTCGCGCAGGATCCGTACGTCCTGCAGGCGCATCCCATGCCAGGGTTCATAGCGTCCGGCGCGGCCGATGTCGGTGATGGTGACGTCCATCCGCTCGCCTTCGGGCAGGCGTTCGGCGGCGGTGTCGCGCAGGTGTTCGGCGAGCTGGTACACCCAGTCCCCCTGCGCGGCGCGCCAGCGGTTGCCGCTGAACTTCAGGTCGGTGAACTCCGACGGGTCGCTCCACTGCACGCTGACCGGGCCATCGGCCGGCAGGCTGCGCGGGGCATCGGGGTCGGTGACGTTGCGGGTCCGGGCAGCCGCGGTGGCGGTCGCGAAGACGACGAGCAGGATCAGCAGGAGGCGTGCGGCACGGGTCATGGCAGGGCTCCGGAAGTACAGGGGAAGTCTGCGCCCGCCGGGCTTAACGGTGCAGAACGGCGGGGCGCCACCACGGCGGATGACCCCGCATCCGCCCCGGAGGATGCAGAGCCCGCTTGCCGGCGTTCACGCGACGCAGGCAAGCCGCACGGCCATGATGCGGGCCGATCTCCCGCAAGGCCCTGCCGTGATCCGACCGACCTTCCTGTGCGCCCTGTACCTGGCTCTCGCCCCGCTGCCAGCGCTGGCTGCCGACGATGCAGCCGCGCTCACCCCGGAACAGGTCAACGCCGCCACCGGGGACGCGCCCGGCGCGCTGCTGCGCGCGCAGGTGCTGCTGGAGCGGGCCCGGTTCTCCCCGGGTGAAATCGACGGCGGCGCCGGCAGCAACACCGCGCGCGCGATCGCCGCCTTCCAGCGTGCCCACGACCTCAAGCCCAGCGGCGAGCTGGACGCGGCCACGTGGGACGCGCTGGGCAAGGACGCCACCCCCGCGCTGGTGACCCATACCCTCACCGCGGAGGAGGTCGCCGGCCCGTTCCGCAAGATGCCCGAGGACACGATGGCCAAGGCCGGACTCGAATCGCTCGGATTCACGTCGGTGGAGGAGGCGATCGCCGAGAAGTTCCAGTCCTCGCCCGCGTTGATCGCACGTCTCAATCCGGACAAGGCGTTGAAGGCCGGGACCGAACTCGTGGTGCCCAACGTCGCGGACTTGGCGGCGCTGGCGCCGGCGGCCACGGTGGTGGTGGACAAGAGCGATTCGGTGCTGCGGCTGCAGGATGCGGACGGCCGCGTGTACGCGCAGTTCCCGGCCTCGACCGGCAGCGAGCACGACCCGCTGCCGATCGGCGAGTGGGCGATCACCACGGTCGCGATGGACCCGACCTACCACTACAACCCGGAACTGTTCTGGGACGCGGACAAGTCGCAGGCCAAGGCCACCCTGCCGCCGGGGCCCAACAGTCCGGTGGGCACGGTGTGGATCGACCTGTCCAAGGAGCACTACGGCATCCACGGCACCCCGGATCCGGAGAAGGTCGGAAAGACGGAATCCTATGGCTGCATCCGCCTGACCAACTGGAGCGCGCGCGCGGTCGCGGCTGCAGTGGAGGCGGGCACGCCGGCGCTGCTGCAGGAGTGACCGCCATGCGCTGGCTGTTCGCGCTGGTGCTCGTGCTGCTGGCTGCCAACGTGATCTGGTGGGCGTGGCGCGGGCAACCCGGTCCGCTGTGGAGCGAGCACGCCGCGGCAGCGGATGCGGAGCCGCCTGCCCCGGTTCCCGTGCGACCGGCCGACGCCGGGCAGTCCACCGGTGCCCACCCGCCGACCACGGCGGCGCCGGACCCCCCGCAGGCGCCGCCCGGCGTTCCGCGCGCGACGCCGGTGTCGGGCACGTCCGCTCCGCCCTCGCCCACGGGTCCGCCCGCCCCGAACGCCGCGGCGCCGTCGGGCCTGGTCGTTCCGGTCCAGGGCATCGCCCCCGGCGACCTGGCCGACACCTTCGGGGACGCCCGCAGCGGGGAACGCATGCACGAGGCGCTCGACATCATGGCGCCGGCGGGAACGCCGGTGCTCGCCGTGGCCGACGGGCATGTCGAGAAGCTGTTCGACAGCGAGCGCGGCGGCCTGACCGTCTACCAGTTCGAGCCGAGCGGCGCGTGGTGCTACTACTACGCCCACCTGCAGTCGTATGCGCCGGGACTGGCCGAGGGCCAGGCGCTCAAGCGCGGCGACGTGATCGGCTTCGTGGGCAGCAGCGGCAATGCCGACCCCGCCGCGCCACACCTGCACTTCGCGGTCTTCGCGCTCACGCCCGAGCGCCAGTGGTGGACCGGTACGCCGGTCAATCCGTATCCGCTGCTGACGGGAGCGCCGACGCGCTGATCGTGATGATGCGCCGCGCGGGCCCGCTCCGCGTCGCGCCGTTCGCGACTCGCCGGAGCGGCATCGCGCCCCGCGCGCAGGTGATCGTCCTGCCGGCATGCGCGGCGCTCCCGCACGTGGAGCAGGCGGCAGCGTGGCCACCGCGATTGGGCTAACCTAGGCACGTCACCCGACGCAGGGCACGCCATGGATGGAGTGAAGGACAGGGACGCGCGGGCCAGGCCCGTCATGCGGTCGAGCGTGGGGGGCGCCGCCTGGCGCCGCGCTTGGGTGCTGCTCGTGTGCGTGCTCTGGCTGACGGCCTGCGACGCGGTGCTGTCGGCGGCCGAATCCCCGTCCCGCCACCAGGCGGCGCTCGAGCGCGCGTTCCCCGATCCGCGGGCGCAAGCCCTGGCGATCGCCGCCGAGCGGGGCGATGCGGCCGAAGTGCGCCGCCTGATGCAGGACGAGGGCGTCGATCCGGACGTGACCTTCGGCGGCCACGACGGCGGCATGCCGCTGCTGGCATGGCCGATCTACAGCGGCAGTCCCGAAGGCCTGCGCGTGATGCTCGAGGCCGGCGCCGACCCGAACGCAAAGAAGCGGTCCGCCAGCACGCGCGGCGAGCGCTACCACGCCAACGCCATGGTCTGGGCCGCCGAGAACGAAGATCCGGAGTACCTGAGCCTGCTGCTCGACCACGGCGGCGATCCCGATACGCGCAACGGCAACGACGAAGCCCTGCTGTTCCACGCCTTCATCAAGCAGAACCAGTGGCGCAACGTGCAGCTGCTGGTGGAGCGGGGGGCGGATCTCAATATCGAGGCGTCGCCAGCTTCGACGATCCTTGCGACCTATGCGTCGATGGGCGGTTTCATGATGTCGCACTGGCTGCTGGAGCATGGCGCAGATCCGACCTTGGACTACGCCTACAGCAAGCCGGTGAAACGTCCCGACTCGCACGCCATCGAGGCGATCTTCTGGCATCCAGGAAACCCCGACGATCCAAGCTGGCAGCGCGAATGCCAGCAATGGCTTGTGTCGCAAGGACATGAACGTCCTCCAATGCCCGAGCAATATCGCTTGATGCGGGAGCGGCTGGGCTTTCCGCACGAGGAAGCGCAGATTCCGATGCTCTGATGGCTTACGACAAGGAAGTCGATATGAAATCCCACGAACCGACCGCGCTGCTTGATGAACTCAAAGTTTCAGGCGACGCCAATGCATCCTCGTCCGCAGAGGCGCTCGCAGAGCTGTATCACGCCCGTCAGATGGCGTTGATCGCGCAGGACAGTTACGACGTGGCGCGGAACAGCGGGGAGGCCCCCGCCGGCTGGATCCGCGCAAGCGGCGACCTTGCAGCCCTCAGGAAACTCATGCCTGATGTCGGCGTGTCAGACGAGCAACTTCGCTCGATGTTGCAGCCCGACGAGTCAGGTTTTCGCGCAGAGATCTACATTCCGGATCCGACGATCCTCGGGCCCGGTTACAAGCCGACCCTGGTGTTCAAGGGCTCCGCTGGAGAAGTCATCGGACCGGACGGAGCTACGCGGGAGACAGCGGCCGAAGACTTTCTGGCCAACAACTTCCCCCAGTCCGTCGGGCTTAAGACGGACTACTACGACCGCGCCATGAATTTGGGAGTCTTCTTGCGGCGAAGCGGCCTCGACTTCGACATCACCGGTCACAGTCTTGGCGGCGGCATGACATCCGCAGCATCCGCCGTCACCGGCATGCGCGCATTCACCTACAACGCCGCCGGGCTGCATCCGGACACCGCGCGCCGCTTCGCAGCCGAGCAGGGCGGCCTGCCGCTGTACGACACCGCGCACACGGTGACCGCGTGGCAGGTGCAGGGCGAGGTGCTCAACGACGGCGTCCAGCGCGATCTCGCCGGACTCGGGGAGCGCGATCGCCGGCGGCTGGCGGGCCTGCTCGCGGACACGGCCTCGCTGTTGCGCGAACTGCCGCAGGCGCGCGAGACGCTCAAGCAGTCGATGGCCGCCCACCTGCCCGAGAGCACGCATTCCACGGTGCACGCGTTCCTGGACCGGCTCGCGCAGCCCGATGCCGCCGTCCTGATCCGGGACCTGCCGCAGGCGGCCGGCGATCGCAGGCCACCGCTGGTGGCGATGACCGAACACGACCGCGCCCTGGTGCGCCGCGAGGAAGTGGCCTCGATGGCCGAGCTCCATCGCCTGGCCGGGCCACTGCTGCAGGTGGCAGCGTCCACCGCCCGCGGTGCCGAACTGGGGCGTTCCGCTGGCGAGCTCGCGGCCAGCGGCGGGCGCATCGCCGACACCGGGCTCGACTGGGCCGGGGCGCGCGCATCGGAGGCCTGGTCGTGGGCGGGCGATTTCGCCGGGCAGGGCTACCGGGTGACCGGCATCGCTGCGCAGTGGGGCGCGCAGTCCCTGGGCGACGTCGCGGGCCACTGGCGCCGGGCGCGGGCAGGCGCCGAAGCGCTCGCGCTGCAGGCCGACGCGTGGATGGACGCGCGCCGCGACGACACCGCGGCGTCGTTCGCACGGGTGGTGGGCTGGGCGGCCGGCGCGCATCCGGGCGCGACCGCCGACCGCCTCCAGTCGCAGGCCGACGGCATGGCCGCGACGCTGGAGGCGCGGGCCGCGCAGGCGCGTGCGCACGGCGAGGCCGCCGCGGCGGACGCGCTGGAGCGCGGCCGACAAGCGGCCGCGACGTTCGGGATGATCGGCGACGCGCTCGGCCAGGCCGCGAACGCAGGCATGGCGCGTCGTGGAGAGACCGCGCGGGCGACGCTGCACGCGGTGGGCGACCGGATGCAGGTCGCCTTCGATGCGGCCGGCGAGCCGATCGCCACCGGGACCGGGCGCGTCCCCGCCGCCGGCGCGGCCATCGGCGCCACCACCGGCGCGATCGTGGGGGCTGCGACCACCTATCGTCCCGACTCCCCGTTCACCGCCTCGGACGTGACCGCCACCGTGCGGCTCTGGCGCCAGGGGCCGGCAGCGCTGCACGAATCGGTCGAGCGCCATGGCATGGCTGGCGCGATGATTCCGAGCCTGGACGTCGAGATCGCGCGTCAGGAGCGGGCCGCGCGTGCGTTGCTCCAGTCCCGTCAGCGCGCGCAGTCCGGTCCCGTCCCGGCGGAATCCGGGGCCGCACGCCCGGATTCCGGCACCGGGCGCACGACCGACGCCGAGGTCCGCTCTCCACTGTGGCAGGGCGAATCGGGTCGTGCCCTGGGACGCCTGCTCGACGCGTTGCGCGAGGGCGACGCGGAGCGCATCGGCGCGGCGTCCACCGACCTGCTCGGAACTTCCGCCGCGCGCGACTGGCTGCAGGCCGGGCAGGCGCGACTGGACGCGATGCCGCCGCGGCGACCGGCGGCGGATGACTACGGCGCGCTGTCCTGTCCTGCACCCGATCACGTCGCCGAGCTGATGCACGGGCGCTAGTGCGGCCCATCGCGCCGTCATGTGCGGCGTAAAGGGCGAGCCAGCCGACCGGATTTTCCGATGTGGTTCGCCGCGTTGAGGACGTGCATCGTCCGGCAGCCCGAAATCGTTCGACGCGGCCGCCGCACCGGCGGCACGGGCGGGGCGGCGCTCCGGGCATCCGGTCCGACGCGGCCACTGGAATGCAATGCTCGCGTGCAGCGCAGGCCCTGCACACGCACAGCCGCATCCGCCGAAGAAACGCGCACCACCCGTGTCCGCCGGACCTTCAGTCCAGCAGCGGCTCCAGCGCGGGCCAGACGTGGTCGAGCAGTTTCGACTGCGCGGCGACTGTCGGATGCAGGTTGTCGTCCTGGAAGGCGGCGCGCTCGAGCGCGATCGGTTCGAGCAGGAACGGCAGTAGCGCGGTGTCGAACAGCTCGGCCAGCTCACGGTAGTTGCTTTCGAACCCGGCGGTGTAGTCCGGGCCGAGGTTGGGTGGCATGCGCATGCCCACCAGCAGCACCTTCGCGCCCACATGCTGCGAGGCCCCGATCATGCGCGCGAGGTTGCGGCGCGCCTCGGCCAGCGGCAGGCCGCGCAGGCCATCGTTGGCGCCGAGCGCGATCACCACGACGTCGGGCCGGTGGCGCAGCACCTCGGCGACGATCCGCGCCGAGCCGCCGGCCGTGGTCTCGCCGCTGATGCTCGCGTTGACCACCTGCCAGCCCGGCTGCTCGCGCGCCAGCCGTTCGCCCAGCAACGACACCCAGCCTTCGGACGCGGCCATGCCGTAGCCGGCGGACAGCGAATCGCCCATCACCAGTACCGTGCGCGGCGCCGGCGACGCGGCGGCCGCGGCGGAGGGCGCCTGGGCGAACGCGGGCAGCAGCGCCAGCAGCGCGACCAAACTGATGGCCCATTGCATCGCATGCCGGCAGGCCGCATAACCACTCTTCATCTGTCCTCCTCGTCCGTCCTGCGCACCGGTGGCGCCTGCGGTCCACGATAACCAATCCGGAATGAACATGGCCGACGCCCCCGCGCCGCTTGCCGCTGCCCCCCGCGCCACGCAGTCCCGTCCATCCGCCGCCGCCCTGCAGGTGCAGGGCCTGGGCAAGCGGGTGATGCTGCCCTCCGGCGAACTGGTGATCCTCGACGGCGTCGGCTTCGACGTCGCCGCCGGCGAGGTGGTCGCGATCGTCGGCGCCTCGGGCTCCGGCAAGAGCACGTTGCTGTCGCTGCTGGCCGGACTCGACACGCCCAGCGGCGGCGCGGTCACGCTCGACGGTGAGCCGATCTCGACCCTCGACGAGGACGGCCGCGCCCGCGTGCGCGGCGACCGCGTCGGCTTCGTGTTCCAGAACTTCCAGCTGCTGCCCTCGCTCACCGCGCTGGAGAACGTGATGCTGCCGCTGGAACTGCGTGGCGAAGCGGACGCGGAGACCCCCGCGCGCGAGATGCTGCGCAAGGTGGGCCTGGGCGAACGCCTGGGCCACTACCCGAAGCAGCTCTCCGGCGGCGAACAGCAGCGGGTCGCGCTGGCGCGCGCGTTCGTGACCCGCCCCTCGCTGCTGTTCGCCGACGAACCCACCGGCAACCTCGACACCAACACCGGCCAGGCGATCATCGAACTGCTGTTCGCGATGAACGCCGAGGCCGGCACCACCCTGGTACTGGTGACCCACGACGACCACCTCGCCGCGCGCTGCCACCGGACCCTGCGGCTGGACAGCGGACGCCTGGTCGCGGACGAGCGCCGGTGAGCCGCGCATGAGGACGCTCACCCTCGCGTGGCGTCAGCTGCGCCGCGATCTCAAGGCCGGCGACATCCGCATCCTCGCCGGCGCCCTGGTGCTGGCGGTGGTGGCGGTGTCCTCGGTCGGCTTCGTCACCGACCGCGCCGAACGCGCGCTGGCGATGGAAGCCAACCGCCTGCTCGGCGGCGACGCGCTGGTGCGCGGCGATGCGCCGATCGCCGGACCGGTGCTGGAGGCCGCGTCCGCCCCCGGCCTGCAGCGCACGCAGACGGTCGAACTCGACAGCATGATCCGGGTCGGCGAGGGCAGCGACGCGCGCCTGCAGCTGGGCGACCTGCGCGCGCTGGGGGCAGGCTTCCCGCTGCGCGGCAGTTTCCGTATCGCCGGCGCCGACGGCATCGAGCGCGACGCCGGCACGATCCCCGCCCCCGGCACGCTCTGGCTCAGCCGCGCCGGCGCCGATACGCTGGGCGCGCGCATCGGCGATGCGGTCGGTATCGGCACGCGCAGCTTCCGCCTCGCCGCACTCGTGGTGCAGGAGCCCGACGCCTCGATCGACTACTTCAATGTCGCTCCCAAGGCCTTCCTCAACCTCGACGACCTCCCCGCAACCGGGCTGGTGCAGGAAGGCAGCCGCATCCGCTACCGGCTGGTGGTGGCGGGCGAGGCCGGCGCGGTCGAACAGTTCGCCGCCACCGCGCGCGACAACCTGGGCCGCGGCCAGCGGATCGAGACCATCACCGACGCGCGGCCCGAAGTGCGCTCGGCGCTCGACCGCGCCGGCCGGTTCCTCGGCCTGGCGGCGCTGGTGTCGGTGGTGCTGGCCGCGGTCGCAGTCGCGATGGCCGCGCGCCGCCACAGCGAGCGGCACCTGTCTGGCGTGGCGGTGATGCGCTGCCTCGGCGCGCAGCAGCGCACGCTGGTGGGCATCCACGTCGGAGAACTGCTGCTGTTGGGGCTGATCGCCTGCACCGTGGGCGTGGCGATCGCGTTCGCGCTGCAGTGGTCGGTGGCCGGCTGGCTGGCGCAGGCGCTGAAGGTCGACATCCCGCCGGCCAGCCTGTGGCCGGCGCTGCGCGGCTACGGCGTCGGGCTGGTGGTGCTGCTGGCCTTCGGCGCGCCGCCGGTGCTCGCGCTGCGCCGGGTGCCGGCGCTGCGGGTGCTGCGCCGCGACCTCGACGGCGCCGAACCGTCGGCATGGATCGTGGCGCTCGCCGGGCTCGGTGGCCTGGCGGCGCTGCTGTGGTGGCAGGCCGGTTCGGCCACGCTGGCGCTGTCGATGCTGGTCGGCATCGCCGCGACGCTGGCTGCGCTGGCGCTGATCGCCTGGGCGCTTATCCTCGCTGTGCGCCGCCTGCGCACGCGCCTGCGCGGCGCGCTGCGCTACGGCCTGGCGAACGTCAGCCGCCGTGCCGGCACCTCGATCGCCCAGGTCAGCGCGCTGGGGCTGGGGCTGATGGCGCTGCTGCTGCTGACGTTCGTGCGCACCGACCTGCTCGACCGCTGGCAGATGTCGCTGGCCGAGAACGCACCCAACCGCTTCATCATCAACGTGCAGTCAGACCAGATCGCGCCGGTGCGCGAATTCATCGCCGCGCAGGGCGTGGCCGAGCCGGTGCTGTTCCCGATGGTCCGCGCGCGCCTGGTCGAGCGCAACGGCGCGCCGGTGAGCGGCGCCGACTACGAAGGCCGCAGCGGCGACGCCGAGCAGGACCGGCAGGCCCAGCGGCGCGCGGAGCGCGAGTTCAACCTGTCGATGGCCGATTCCCTGCGCGACGACAACCAGGTCACCGCCGGCACGTTCTGGAGCGGCACGCCGGCCTCGCCGGAACTGTCGGTGGAAGAAGGCTTCGCCGAAGACCTGGGCTGGAAGATCGGCGACCGGATCGCGTTCGACATCGCCGGGCAGCGGTTCGAGGCCCCGATCACCAGCCTGCGCAGCGTGGAGTGGGAAAGCTTCCAGCCGAACTTCTTCGTCGTGGCGTCGCCCGGCGCGCTGGACGGCTACCCGGCCAGCCACATCACCGCGGTGCAGGTGCCGCCGGAGCGCAGCCGCTTCACCGCCGAGCTGGTGCAGGCGTTCCCGAACCTGTCGGTGATCGACGTCGACGCGGTGCTGGCGCAGGTGCGCTCGACCGCCGACCAGGTCTCGACCGTGGTCCAGGTGGTGTTCTGGTTCTCGCTGCTGGCGGGCGTGCTGGTGCTGCTGGCCGCGGTCAGCGCCAGCCAGGACGAGCGCCTGCTCGAAGGCGGGGTGATGCGCGCGCTGGGCGGCAGCCGCGGCCAGCTGCGCATGGCGCAGGTGTCGGAGTTCGCCGCGATCGGCCTGCTCGCCGGCCTGGTGGCGGCGATCGCCGCCTCGGTGCTGGCGGGGGTGATCGCGACCCAGGTGTTCGACCTGCCGTGGCGGCAGAACTGGACCCTGGCCGCGGTCGGCAGCGCGGTGGGCGTGGCGATGACGCTGCTCGCCGGCCTGTTCGCGACCCGCAAGGTGCTCGACGCGCCGCCGTCGGCGACGTTGCGGGAGCTGCAGGGGTGAGCGCGATGGAAGAGACTGAATTCGCGCTAGAGGGCGACTTCGTCGAACTGCACCAGCTGCTCAAGCTGTGCGGGCTGGTCGACAGCGGCGGCGCCGGCAAGGCCCTGGTCTCGAGCGGCGCCGTGCGCGTGGATGGCGACGTGGAACTGCGCCGCACCTGCAAGATCCGCGCGGGGCAGCAGGTGGACAGCGGCGGGGCGCGGATCACGGTGATCGCGGCACCATCCGTCGCGTCGCCCCGCCACCCGTAAGCCCGGGTAAGCGCGGCGCACCCGGGACCGGGTGCCGGTATCGCGTGGGATCGATCCCGGATGCGGCCTTCGGCCTTATCCGGGCTACGCGCCTGTCCCGTCCTCCGCTCGCGGGGGAACGTGCGGAAGGCGGATGGGGCGCGCAGGCGATCGGATGCCACGACGAGCCCGAATCCAACGCGTCGCCGGATGCCACGACGAGCGGATCCGCAACACGTAGCCCGGGTAAGCGAAGCGCACCCGGGGCGGGGTCACGCGCCGTGCCTGCCTGCTCAAGCGCAGCCCATCCGGTATGCGGCGTACTTCCGTGGTGCGACCGCGTTCCCCGGATGCGGCCCTTGGCCTTATCCGGGCTACGGACTGATCCGGGCGACGCGGCCTCGGCTCAGTCGATCTGCGCGAGCCGCGGATCGCAGATGCACCGCGACCCGCCGCGCCTCAGTTCTCCCAACGCCGAAGCACCAGGCTGGCGTTGGTGCCGCCGAAGCCGAAGCTGTTCGACAGCACGGTGTGCAGGTCGGCGTCGCGACTCTCGCGGGCGAGCGGCAGGTCTACGGCTTCCGGATCCACGGTGTCCACGTTCGCCGAGCCGGCGATGAAGCCGCGCTGCAGCATCAGCAGGCAGAAGATCGCCTCGTGCACGCTGGTCGCGCCGAGCGAGTGCCCGGTGAGCGACTTGGTCGAGGAGAACGGCGGCATCTGCTCGCCGAACACGGCACGCATCGCGCGCAGTTCGCTCACGTCGCCGACCGGGGTCGAGGTGCCGTGGGTGTTGATGTAGTCGATGCCGCCATCCAGGCCCTCGATCGCCATGCGCATGCATGCGATCGCGCCATCGCCCGACGGTGCCACCATGTCCACCCCGTCCGAACTGGCGCCGAACCCGACCAGTTCGCCGAGGATGGTCGCGCCGCGCGCCTGCGCGTGGTCCAGGCTTTCGAGCACCAGCGCGCCACCGCCGCCGGCGATCACGAATCCGTCGCGGTCGGCGTCGTAAGCGCGCGAGGCGCGCTCCGGGGTGTCGTTGTACTTGCTCGACAGCGCGCCCATGCCGTCGAACAGCATGGCCATGCCCCAGCTCACCTCCTCGCCGCCGCCGGCGAACACCACGTCCTGCAGCCCCGCCTGGATCTGCTGCGCGGCCACGCCGATGCAGTGCGCCGAGGTCGCGCAGGCGGACGAGATCGAATAGTTCAGGCCCTTCACGCCGAACGCCGTGGCCAGGCAGGCCGAGACCGTCGAGCTCATCGTGCGCGTGACCTGGTACGGCCCCACGCGCCGGATCCCGCGCTGGCGCAGGGTGTCGGCCGATTCGATCTGGTTGGTCGGCGAGCCGCCGCCCGAGCCCATGATCAGGCCGGTGCGCGGATGCGAGACCTGCGCCTCGTCCAGCCCCGACTGCGCGATCGCATCGCGCAGGGCCACGTAGGCATAGGCCGCGGCGTCACCCATGAAGCGGCGCAGCTTGCGGTCGATCAGGGCTTCGAGGTCGAGCTGCGGCACGCCCGAGACCTGGCTGCGCAGGCCCATCTCTGCATAGACCGGATCGGCCCGGATGCCGGGCCGGCTCTCGCGCAGCGCGCCGGTCACGGTCTCCAGGTCGTTGCCGATGCACGAGACGATGCCCATGCCGGTGACCACCACGCGACGCCCGCCGGAATTCAGGCTCATGCCGCCGTGCCCTCCTGCGTCTCGCTGCGCTGGAACAGGCCCACGCGCAGGTCGTTCGCGGTATAGATCTCGGTGCCGTCGCAGTACATGCGCGCGTCGGCGATGGCCATGATCAGGCGGCGCTTGATCAGGCGCTTGATGTCGATCTCGTAGCGCACCAGTTTCGCGTCGGGACCGACTTCGCCGGTGAACTTCACCTCGCCCGCGCCGAGCGCGCGGCCGCGTCCGGGCAGCCGCTGCCAGGTGAGATGGAAGCCGACCAGCTGCCACATCGCGTCCAGGCCCAGGCAGCCCGGCATCACCGGGTCGCCGCTGAAGTGGCACTGGAAGAACCAGAGGTCGGGGCGGATGTCGAGTTCGGCCTCCACCCGGCCCAGTCCATGCGCACCGCCGTCGTCGTCGATATGGGTGATGCGGTCGAACATCAGCATCGGCGGCAGCGGCAGGCGGCCACTGCCGGGGTCGAAGAGCGTGCCTTCGCCGGAGGCGATCAGTTGTTCGTAGCTGAATGCATCCTTCATCGGGCCGGGCGACTCGCGTTCGGGTGGCCGCGAAGTATCGCGGAATTGCCGTGCAGACGCCGTACGCGGGGGTAGGTTGGCGCATGGAGGTGCGCGATTTCGACCAAAGTCGAAGGCCCGGCCCACCGTGCGGAGCGGCGGGCCGGGCCGGGTCCACGGGCTACTTCGCGCGGCGGGCGAGGTAGTAGGCGGCGAGGTTGCCCACGCCGGTGGCGGCCAGCAGGATCGCGAACAGGCCGGGCGAGGCGTCCGTCCAGTCGAAGCCCTCGAGCAGGCCGAAGCCGATCGCCAGCGCGACCAGGATCACGCCCCAGCGCAGCGAGGCCTGGCGGCGGCGGGTTTCCTCGCCCTCGATCAGGGTGCGCAGCATGTCCTCCGAGCCGTTGGACTGCAGCATGTGCTTGCGGGCGCGGGCATCGACCACGGCCTTGATCGCCAGGTAGATGCAGATGAACAGGGTGATGGGAATGAAGACTTCGATTTCCATGGCGGCAGGTCCGGTGGCGTGGTCGGGAACAGCGGGTTCGGGACAGGAGATACCGGGCGTGCGCCGGCGGTTGCACCGGCGGCGTGCCGGAGTTCGCGCCACGTATTAGGGTCCCGCCGGCGGGTCGATCGCCATCCGCTGGCGGCCCGGAACCGTCGGCCAGGCGGCGGGCGTGGGTCCGTGAGGCGGACCGCGCCACATGCACGTGACGGTTCACCCTTGCAACCGCCCGCGCCCGGGGCGTATCCCTGTCCGCGATGGCCATTGCCGCCCCCGCCCCGGACACCCTGCAGGCCGACCGCGCCCTGGTCGCGGCCGTGCTCGCGGGTGCGCCCGGCGCGTTCGAACGCCTGGTGCGCGAGTACCAGGGCCTGTGCTGGCACGTGATCGACCGCATGGTGCGCCACCCCGAAGACACCCGCGAACTGTGCCAGGAGGCCTTCCTGCGCGTGCACCAGGCGCTGCACCAGTACCGTGGCGAGAGCGCGCTGAAGTCGTGGATCGCGCAGGTCGCCTACTCCGTGGCCAAGCGCCACCTGGAGAAGAAGCGGATCCCGATCGCCGAGGCGTTGGGCGACGACGATGGAGCGTCGCTGCTCGATCGCATCGACGACGGCTTCGACCTTGAATCCGCGAGCTCCGACGAGGAGGCGGTGGCGCTGCTGCATGCCGCGATCGACCGGCTGCCGCCGCTGCAGCGCACGCTGCTCACGCTGTATCACCTGGAAGAACTGCCGATCGGCGAGATTTCACGGGTCACCGGACTCGCCGAGGGTACGATCAAGAGCCACCTGTTCCGCAGCCGCAGGCAGTTGCGCGGGCTGCTGGAACCGAGCCTGGGAGTCTTCGCCGCATGACTAGTTCACGTCCCGATCCCCGTGCGCCGTCCGAACGCGACTGGCTGGCGCAGGAGCGTGCGCTCGCCGGTGCCGGCGACCGGCGCGATGCGCTGCTCGCGCGTGCGCTGCGCACAGCGCCCGCCTCGGTGCCGCCCCACGGTTTCGCGGCCGCCGTCGCGCGCGTGGCCGCCAGCGGGCCCGTGCCGCACGCGGTGCCGGACGCAGGGCTGGAAGGCCGGCTGCTGCAGACGTTGCTGGTGTTGATGGGCCTGGTCGGCGCCGGCGCGTTGGCGCTGTACGGACCGCAGTGGTGGGCACTGGCACGCGAGGCGTTCGGGGCCGGCGGCGCGCAGTGGAGCCTGGTGGCCGGCATCTGCCTGCTGCTGTCCTGGCTGCCGACCGCGGCGCGCTGGCTTGTGCAGGAGCGACGCTCTCCGGAAGCGGCGGCCTGATCCGCCCGCCAGGCATCCGGCCCGCAGTGGCCCGGGTGCGACCCCGTACGTAGGACATGTCGCGCGTGACGCCGGTGCCGGACGCGCAGCTTGCTCAAATCAGGCTTCGAGGCGCGGGGCGTCCCGCATCCGTGGGATCGCACGCCACGCATCGACGCCGATGTCGCCTATGAGGTGTCGTTCGGGCCCCGGTCGAACCGGGTGACACGGAGGGCTGCGCCACGCATCGGGCGCGGCGCAGCCCGTGCCCAGGGTCAGTCCACGCGCTGGAGTTCGGTCTCGAAGCGGCGGGAGTAGCCGCGCTCGCCGCTGATGCGCAGGACCTCCTCCGGATCCGAATCGGGGGCTCCATACACCGCGCAGGCGATGCCGCCGTTGCCCCGGCCGACGGCGTGCAGCCGGTAGCGCGACTGGCCGCTGCCCGTTTCCGGGGGGTAATGACGCGGCGGCTCCTGGCCGTCGAGGTCGAGTTCGCTGTTGTCGATGAGTCCGCCGACGAACAGTGCGCGCATGGAATGCTCCTTTGGCTGGGGTGCTCCCTCATCGACAGCGTGCCGGGCGGGATGTTCCCGCGGGGTCAACGTTGCGTACGGGCGCCGTTGCACGGCAGCGCAGCCGGCGCCGGTAGAATCTGCGGCCCCGTTCCGCGCTGGCTGCCATGTCCGATCCCGCCCTCGATGCGCTGATGCTGCCGTTCGCCGACCGGCGCCTGGCGTGGCCCGGCGCGGGCGCACTGTTCCTGCGCGCGCGCGAGGGCGCGGCGCTGCACGCGCACGCGCCGCGCGCCGCGCTGGTGTGCGAGCAGTCGTTCCGCCCGGAGTACGACGCGCTGCAGCGCGCGGGCTTCAGCGTGCGCGCGGATGGCGACGACGCATTCCCGCTGGTGCTCGTGCTGCCCCCGCGCCAGCGCGACGAGGCGCGGGCCCTGCTGGCCGAAGCGCTGGCGCGCACGTCGCCGGGCGGCACCGTGGTCGCGTCGATGCCCAACGATGCCGGCGCGCGCTCGGGCCAGGCCGACTTCGAAGCCCAGCTGGGCCCCGCGTCCGTCCTGAGCAAGCACAAGTGCCGCGTGTTCTGGGCCACGACCGCGGGCGCCGATGCCGGTTTGGCGGCGGACTGGCGCGCGCTGGATGCGCCGCGGCCGATCCTGGACGGACGCTGGACGAGCCGCCCGGGGGTGTTCGCCTGGGACCGGATCGACCCGGCCTCCGCGTTGCTGGCGGCGCAGCTTCCGGCGACGCTGTCCGGCCATGGCGCCGACCTGGGCGCGGGCTGGGGCTTCCTCTCCGACCAGGTGCTCTCGCGCTGTCCCGCGGTCACCGCGCTGGACGTGGTGGAAGCCGAACGCCGCGCGCTCGACTGCGCCCACGTCAATCTTCAGGCCCATGCCGAACGCGTGGCGCTGGATTTCCTGTGGCACGACGTCACCGCCGGCCTGCCGGCGCGCTACGACTTCATCGTCACCAATCCGCCGTTCCATGCGCTGCGCGGCGAGCCCCGGCCCGAACTCGGGCGCGCGTTCATCGCCGCGGCCGCGGATGCGCTGCGGCCCGGCGGCGCGCTGTGGCTGGTGGCCAACCGCCAGTTGCCGTACGAGGAGATGTTCGACGCCCGCTTCGCCAGCGCACGCCTGGTGGCCCAGCAGGGCGGGTTCAAGGTGGTCGAGGCGGTGCGCGGGCGATGAGCCACGCGCAGTCCGCGCCGGTGGCGAAGCTCGTGCGCCACATCGCCAACCTCGGCTACGGCAGCCGCAAGCAGGTGCAGGCCCTGTTCCGCGAAGGCCGGATCACCGATGCCGAGGGCGAGGTGCTGTATGCCGACGACCGCGTCCCGCACGCGGCGGTGCGAATCGATGGCGAACCGCTGGACCCGCCGCCCGGCCTGGTGCTGATGCTGCACAAGCCGGTCGGCACGACCTGTTCGACCCGCGATCCCGGGCGGCTGGTGTACGACCTGCTGCCGCCGCGCTTCCGCATGCGCGACCCGCAGCTGTCCACCGTCGGCCGCCTGGACCGCGACACCAGCGGCCTGCTGCTGCTGACCGACGACGGCCAGCTGCTGCACCGGATCATCGCCCCGAAATCCAACCTGCCGAAGGTGTACGAGGCGACGCTGGCGCAGCCGCTGCGTGGCGACGAGGCGGCGCTGTTCGCCAGCGGCACGCTGCTGCTCGAGTCGGAGCAGACGCCGCTCAAGCCCGCCACGCTGGTGCCGGTCGACGCCACCCGTGCGCGCCTGGTGCTCACCGAAGGCCGCTACCACCAGGCGCGGCGCATGTTCGCGGCGGTGGGCAACCACGTCGTCGCGCTGCATCGCCCCCAGATCGGCGGGCTGACGCTGGGCGACTTGGCCGAAGGCCGCTGGCGGCCGCTCGACGCCGGCGATCTCGCGCGGCTGTTCGAGGGTGCTGCGCCATGAGCGCGGTCGCGCCGCTGGCGTGGCGGCCGGACGCAGTCGTGTTCGACATGGACGGACTGATGCTCGACAGCGAACGCGCGATCACCGACTGCATGACCCGCGCCGCGGCCGAGGCCGGGCACGACCTGCCGCCGGGGCTGTGGCTGGAGATGGTGGGCACCGGCGATGCCGCATGCCGCGCCATGCTCGCCGAACGCCTCGGCGACGCCGCCACCGATGCGCTGCTGGAACATGCCGGCGCCCTGTACGCGGAGGTGGTCGACGCCGGCGTGCCGCATCGTCCGGGCCTGCTGGCCCTGCTCGACTGGCTCGAGCAGCGGCGCATCCCGCGCGCGGTCGCCACCTCGACGCGGCGAACACTGGCGTTGCGCAAGCTGCGCCGCGCCGGGCTGCTGGCGCGCTTCGATGCCATCTGCACCAGCAGCGACGTCGCCCATCCCAAGCCGGCGCCGGACGTCTACCTGCTGGCGGCCGCGCAACTCGGCGTCGCCCCCGCGCGCTGCGTGGTGCTGGAGGATTCGCCCACCGGCGTGCGCGCCGCGCTGGCGGCCGGCATGACCCCGGTGCAGGTCCCCGACCTGGTGGTCCCGGACGACGCCGTGCGTGCCCTGCGCCACCGCATCGTCGAGTCGCTGGGCGATGCGCAGCGATTGCTCGAGGCCTGCATGGAGCTGGACCGACGCCCGGCGTGAGCACGCAGGCGCGGCGGCGGGCGCGGCGTTGCGTGGGGCAGGTGCGGCAGCGCGCCAGGGGCATGCACGCGCGCCCGCCGCGACGCGCGATCCCCTAGACGGTGTCCCTGCGCCCGCTGCCGTCATCCGCATCGCCTGCGTCCAGCAGCGCACGCCAGCCGTCGAAGCCCAGCGTCCGCACGGTGGCGATGTTGCGCTCGATGATCGCGTCGGGTTCGGGATAGGCGGCCACCGCGCGATCCACGCTGTCCTCGCGCAGCAGGTGCAGGATCGGGTAGGGCGCGCGGTTGGTGAGGTTGGCCGGATCGTCGTCGGCCGTGTCCGCGAAGCGGTAGTCGGGATGGAAGCTGGCCACCTGCAGCACGCCGTCCAGACCCATCGTCTCCACGAGCGCGTCGGCATCGTCGAGGAAGTCGTTGTAGTCGAGGAAGTCCTCGAGCACCTGCGGATGCACCAGCAGGGTGGTGTCGATGGCCTCGGCGGGCGTGTCGCGCAGCAGCGCGAGCTCCTCGCCCAGCTGTTCGAGCAGGGCGCGCGGGGTGCTGGCATCGCTGACCTCGATCCGCACCTGGCCCCTGGCCACCACCGCCTTGGCGAACGGGCACAGGTTCAGTCCGATCACCGCGCGCTCGAGCCAGCGCCGGACCTGCGCCTCCACCTGCGCGGCGTCGAAGCTGCCGTCAGTCACGGAAGTTGTCGAACTGCAGGGGCAGGCCGAAGTCCTCGCCGCGCAGCAGGGCCATCGCGGCCTGCAGGTCGTCGCGCTTCTTGCCGGTTACGCGCAGCTTGTCGCCGTTGATCTGGCTGTCGACCTTGAGCTTGGCGTCCTTGAGCGTGCCCTGGATCTTCTTCGCAAGCTCGCGCTCGATGCCCTGTCGCACGGTGACCTTCTGCCGCGCGCCGGCGACGTTGGTGTCGATGTCGCCGAACTCCAGGCAGCGCGCGTCGATCTTCCGCGCGATCAGGCGCGCGCGCAGGATGTCGGTCATCTGCTGCAGCTGGAATTCGCTCGGCGCCGACTGGGTGATCACGGCGTCCTCGCGCACGAAGCTCGCGTCCACGCCCTTGAAGTCGAAGCGCGTGGAGAGCTCGCGGTTGGCCTGGTCCACGGCGTTGATGAGTTCGTGGGTATCCACTTCGGAGACGATGTCGAAAGAAGGCATGGAGGTCCGGTCTCTGGAAGGAAAAGCGCTTGTGTCGCCGGCGTGCGCGGCATGCGCGTGCGGTCGCATGATGGTGCACGCGCCGCGCTCCGGCGCGGCCGGCGGCTGCGGGCGTCGCGCACAAGGGTACTCCATGGTTGCGCACGCAACGGATGCGTGGATGGCGGCGAGCCCGTACCTTGTCGCGGCGCCCGGCGGGGGCGCGTCCGTCGCCCACGCGTGAAACCATCTCCCACCATCGGCATCGTCGGCAGCGCAGGGACCTACGGCCGCTGGCTGTGCGGTTTCTTTGCCCGGCGCATGGGCCTGCAAGTGCTCGGGCACGACCCCGGCGATCCGGGCAGCGACTCGCCGGACGCCCTGCTCGATCGGGCCGACGTGCTGCTGTTCGCCACTCCGATCCGCGTCACCGCCGCCCTCATCGACGATTACGCGCGTCGCTCGGACGGGCGCGAGGCCGGTCGGTTGTGGCTGGACGTGACCTCGATCAAGCAGGGCGCGGTGGAGGCGATGCTGCGCTCGCGTGCGGAGGTGGTCGGCCTGCATCCGATGACCGCCCCGCCCAAGGCGCCCACCATGAAGGGACGCGTGGTGGTGGTGTGCGAGGCGCGGCTGGACCGCTGGCGGCCGTGGGTGCAGTCCCTGCTGGAGGCGCTGGAAGCCGAATGCGTGCACGCCAGCGCCGAGCGCCACGACCAGATGATGGCCCTGGTGCAGGCGATGGTGCACGCCTCGCACCTGGCACAGGCCGGCGTACTGGACGAATACGCCGGCCGGCTGGGCGGACTCGGCGCGATCATGCCGTTCCGCTCGGCCTCGTTCGAACTCGACGCCGCGATCGCGGCGCGCATCCTCTCGCTCAACCCCGCGATCTACGAGGAGATCCAGTTCGGCAACACGCACTCGGCCGAGGTGCTCGACCGCCTGCTGGCGCAGCTGACGGAGCTGCGCGACCTGGTGCGCAGCGGCGACGATGCGGCGCGCGCGCGGTTCCGCGAACGCTTCCTGCGCAGCCGCGAGGCGTTCGGGCCGCAGGCGCTGGCCGACGGCAACTACGCCTACGAACGCGTGGGCTACCTGCTCGCGGACCTGGTGGGCCCGCGCTACACCAGCGTGCACCTGCCCGAGGACCGCGCCGGCTCGCTGTGCACCCTGCTGCACGTGTTCGAGCGCCACGGCGTGAGCCTGGACTCGATCCACTCCTCGCGCACGCCCGGGGGCGAGGTGCATTTCCGCATCGGCTTCGTGCGCGGGACCGATGCCGCTGCGCTGGCGCGGGCGGTGGCGGAGATCGACGCCAGCGGCATCGGCCGGGTGCTCGAAGCCGGTTGAGGGCTTCGGGCGCGCCGGCGGCATCCGTGGAACGCGGGTGGACGATGGGTCGTTTCCGATACGTCTCGCGGGGACAGGCCGCCAGCGCCCTGCGCCGTCCCCCCGCATGCGGAGATGCGGGTCGGATGCGGCATCATGCCGGCTCCGTCGCGCCCGTCCCGATGCCCGCCATGTCCTTCCGTGCCGCCGCTGCCCTGTCCGAGGCGTTCCCGGCGACCGCCGTGGCTGGATGCCTGTCGCCTGGCGGGGTCGGGCGGTGCATCGATCACCTGCGGCGCGACGCATGAGCGCCGCGATCGAATCCCGCCCTGGTGCGGCCGCAGCCTGGATGCTGGCGGCAGGGCTGCTGTTCGCCGGCATGGACGCGGGCATGAAGTGGATCTCCACCGACTACCCCCCGTTCCAGGTCGCGACCCTGCGCAGCCTGTCGGCGCTGCCGCTGGTGCTGGCGTGGATCGCATGGCGCGGGCGCGCGCATACGTTGCTGCGGGTGCACTGGCGGCTGCACCTGCTGCGCGGCCTGCTGGGCGTGGCGATGATGGTGGGTTTCGTCTACGGCCTGGCCCGGATGCCGCTGTCGACCGCCTACACGATCGTGTTCGTTGCGCCGCTCATGGTCACCGCGCTGGCGGTGCCGTTCCTCGGCGAGAAGGTGGGGCCGCGGCGCTGGGCGGCGATCGCGGTCGGCCTGCTCGGCGTGCTGGTGGTGCTGCGTCCCAGCGGCGAGGGCGTGGCGACCCTCGCCGGGCTGGCGGTGGTGCTGGCGGCGCTGAGCTACGCGATCGCCGCGATCACCGTGCGCAAGCTGGCGCTGCGCGACAGCCCGGAGGCGATGGTGTTCTGGTTCCTGGTGCTGCTGGGCGTGTTCGCCGGCGCGGTGGCCGCGTTCGACTGGCATCCGGTGCAGCGCGTGCACTGGCCGGTGATCGCTGCGATCGGCCTGACCGGCGCGCTCGGCCAGGTCGCGCTGACGCATGCGTTCCGCCTCGGCGAGGCCAGCCAGATCGCACCGCTGGAGTACGCCGCACTGGTCTGGGTGGTCCTGCTGGACCTGGTGGTGTGGCAGTCGCTGCCCGATCGCGCGACCTGGCTCGGCGCGGCGATCATCATCGCCAGTGGCCTGTACCTGATCCGGCGCGAGCGGATCGTCGCCGGCCAGCGTCCCGGCGACGCGGCGCAGACCCCTCCGCCCTGACGCGATGCCGCTGCTGCTGCTTCCGGTGGTCGTGTTGCTGCTGCTGGCGCTGCTGCTGGTGCTGTGGCCGCTGGGGCTGTGGATGCGCTGGCGCAGCGGCCGCGCGCGCCGGCGCGCCTACCCGGCCATGGCCTCGTTCAACGCATGGGCCCTGCTGGTCTCGGCGCTCCTGCTGGTGGCGGGAGCGGTCGTGGCCTCGGTCTGGATCGGAGGCGCCGCCCTGCACGCGACGGCCGGCCTGCTGGCCGGGGTCGCACTCGGGACGATCGGATTGCGGATGGCGCGGCTGGAGGCCGGCGACGCTCAGCTCCACTACACCGCGCATGCGGGCCTGGTGACCGGGCTCACTTTGCTGGTGGCCGCGCGGGTCGCGCTGGCAGCGTGGCAGGCCTGGCACCGCGCGGTGGAAGGCGTGCCGGCACCCGTGCCCTGGCCCTGGCTGGCAGACCCTGCGAGCCTGTGGGCAGTGGGCGGCCTGCTGCTGGGCTATCACCTCGGGTTCGCGTGGTCGCTGCGCGGACGGTTGCGACGTCTGGGCATGCTGCGCCGCCGTTGAGCGTCCGTCGGTCCGGGTGCGAAGGTTGCCTCCCGCTCCCGGTAAAGTCGCCTGTCACCGTGTCGATGCATCGGCCCCGAGGCTCGGAACCGATCCGCCACCTGCGTGTCCTCGTGAGGGGCCTTCGTGCAGTCCGGCGGCGCGAGGCCCGGACACGGCGACGGGCCCGCATGGGCCCGTCGCACGTGCGCCATGGGGCGCGGTGGGTCAGAAGCGCGCGCCGACGCCGACGCCGACGGTCCAGGGATTGAACCGGACGTCGCGCTCGATCGTCTGTCCGGCCAGCTTCGCGTCCGCATCGCCGTCCAGATAGCGCGCATCGGCGCGGGCGAACCAGGTCGGGGTGATGTTCACGTCCACGCCGACCGTGCCGATCGCGCCCTTGGGAGAGGTCAGGCCGACATGCGCGCCGTCGGCGGTCGCGATGTCCTCGTCGCTGATGTTGGTCTGGTGGTAGCCCAGGCCCACGAACGGACGGAAGGTGTTGTCCGCATCGCCGAAGTGGTACTGGCCGCTCACGGCGATGGGCTGGGAATCGACCGTTCCGATCTTGCCGCCGTCGCCGCGCACGCGATGGTTGAACTTGTCGGCCGCGCCCCAGAGTTCGACGCCGATGTTGTCGGTGACGTGGTAGGTGGCGCTGAGCGTCGGCGCGACATCGCCGTCGGCGTCGATCCGCGCGCCGGGCAGGGGATCGGAATCGGGCTGCAGGATCGTGGCGCTGCCCACCACCGAGAAGCGCTTGCCGGAGGCGGTGTCGCCGCCGTCCTGGGCGAATGCGGCCGGGGCGGCGAGCAGCGAAGCGATGGCGGTGGTCAGGGCAAGGGAACGCAAGGACTTCATGGGGGACTCCTCATATGGTTGTGGTGTTGCCTTTCGCCGTTGAGGTGGGCGATGCCCGTGGTGGGCGGGCACAACCTAGCCACGCGCGAATGAACCGTTCCGGTGTCGCGCGCCGAACCTGTCGCGCGCGTGTGGCCCGTGTTCATCGCGGTGACGGCGACGCGCGTGCCTGTGACGACA
Source organism: Luteimonas kalidii (assembly GCF_029887935.1). Taxonomy (GTDB): domain Bacteria; phylum Pseudomonadota; class Gammaproteobacteria; order Xanthomonadales; family Xanthomonadaceae; genus Luteimonas; species Luteimonas kalidii. Next base: position 262,523 of record NZ_JARXRO010000020.1, read on the forward strand.
GGCTTCAGGTTGAGTCCCCGATCCGCGCGGACTGCAGCGCCCGATCGCGCCCGGTCGATGCGATCCAGCCCGGGAAAACGTGAAGGCACGACATCCGGTGCGAACGCCGAGGGACGGGCGCAGCGTCATGCTTTCAACCGCAACCATGCCCGTGGCGATGCGTGTGCCGATACGCGGACGGCGATCGTCGCCTCGCCGCACCCGCCTGAGCGCCGCTGTCGCGGCCTGCGGGCCTGCGGCGCCGGGCAGGTACGCCCCGGCGTCCGCCACGGTTGGCGAGCGGGGGACATGCGGACACAATAGGAATCCCCTTGCCGTTGGAGAGGGCCGTATGGCCGACCTGAAAGAGTCCCGCGTCCCCGATATCGGCGGATACGACGATGTCCCCGTGATCGAGGTGCTGGTGGCGGTCGGCGACACGGTCGGCAAGGACCAGGGGCTGGTCACGCTCGAATCGGACAAGGCGACGATGGAAGTGCCGGCCGAGTTCGCCGGCGTGGTAAAGGAACTGAAGGTCAAGGTCGGCGACACGCTGTCCGAAGGCGGCGTGGTGGCGGTGATCGAGGCCGCGGCGTCGGACGCCGCCCCTGCGGCCGAGGCCAGGCCCGCGCCCGCGCCGGCACCTGCCGCGCCCGTCCAGGACAAGGCGAAGGAACCCGATCCGGCGGTCGAGCCGGCGGCGACCGGGTCGAAGCCCGACCGCCTCGCGCAGGCGTCGATCGACGCGCAGGCCGGCAAGGCGCCGCCGCAGGGCGCACCGCCGGTGCGGTTCGAGGCCGAGGCGCTGATCCCGGGCAAGGTGCCCTATGCCAGCCCCGCCGTGCGGCTGTTCGCGCGCGAACTGGGGGTCGACCTGTTCCAGGTCTCCGGCAGCGAGAAGGGCGGCCGGATCTCGAAGGAGGACGTGCAGAAGTTCGTCAAGGGCGCGCTGTCCGGCGCGACCGCAGCTGCAGCCACCGGTGGTGGTGGCAACGGCCTGAACCTGCTGCCGTGGCCGAAGGTGGACTTCTCCAAGTTCGGCGAGGTGGAGGAGAAACCGCTGTCGCGGATCAGGAAGATCTCCGGCGCCAACCTCGCCCGCAACTGGGCGATGATCCCGCACGTCACCCAGCACGACGATGCCGACATCACCGAGCTCGAAGCGCTGCGCGTGCAGCTCAACAAGGAGGAGGAGAAGAGCAAGTCGGGCATCAAGTTGACCATGCTCGCCTTCCTGATCAAGGCCAGCGCGAACGCGCTGGCGAAGTATCCCGACTTCAACGCCTCGCTCGACGCGGCCGGCGAGACGCTGACGCTGAAGAAGTACGTCAACATCGGCTTCGCCGCCGACACGCCCAACGGGCTGGTGGTGCCGGTGGTGCGCGACGTCGACCGGAAGGGCGTGCTGCAGATCGCGCAGGAGATGGGCGAGCTGGCGAAGAAGGCGCGCGACGGCAAGCTCGGCCCGGCCGAGATGTCGGGCGGCTGCTTCTCGATCAGCTCGCTCGGCGGCATCGGCGGCACCAGCTTCACCCCGATCGTCAATGCGCCGGAAGTCGCGATCCTGGGCGTGTCGAAGTCGTCGATGAAGCCGGTGTGGGACGGCAAGCAGTTCGTGCCGCGCCTGATCCTGCCGCTGTCGCTGAGCTACGACCACCGCGTGATCGACGGCGCCGCCGCCGCGCGCTTCACCGCCTACCTCGCGCAGCTGCTCGCGGACATGCGCCGCGTGCTGCTGTAGCGGCGGGGAACGGGCGCCATCCCCATGCAGGACACGCGGCCAGGGACGCGCTCGACCGGGGGCGGAGGCTGGGACGACCTGCAGGCGACCCTCGAGTTCGCGCCGCTGCGGGCGTTCGGAATCGAGAGCATTACGCTCGGGACGCTGCTGGCAGCGGTGCTGGTGGTGCTGGTGGCGATGCTCGCATCGATGATGCTGCAGCGTGGCATCCGCCGCATCGGCGTACGCCATCCCGGCACCAGCGAAGCCACGCTCTATACCGTGTCGCGTCTGGCGCATTACCTGCTCGTCGTGGTCGCCGTGCTGCTGGCGATGAGTGTCGCCGGGCTGCCGCTCAGCCAGTTCGCGGTGTTCGCGGGCGCGGCCGGCGTCGGTCTCGGCTTCGGCCTGCAAGCGGTGTTCAGCAATTTCATCTGCGGCCTGATCCTGCTGTTCGACCGTTCGCTGCGGGTCGGCGACTTCGTGGAACTCGAGAACGACATGCGCGGCGTGGTCCGTGCGATCAACATCCGTGCCACGCTGATCACGACCAACGACAACATCGATGTGCTGGTGCCGAATGCGGAGTTCGTCAACGGCCGGGTGGTGAACTGGACCCACGGATCGCTCAACCGGCGTATCCGCATTCCGTTCGGCGTGGCCTACGGGGCCGACAAGCTGCTGGTGAAGAAAGCGGCCCTCGAGGCGGCCTCGCGGGTGCCGTTCACCCTGGCGACCGAAGGCGAGAAGCGCCCGCAGGTGTGGCTGGTGGAGTTCGGCGAGAACTCGGTGGACTTCCTGCTGGTGGTCTGGCTCACCGACGAGGCGGCGCGGCGCAACGTGGGCGTCAGGGCCGCCTACCTGTGGGAGCTGGAGACCGCGTTGACCGAGAACGGCATCGGAATCCCGTTCCCGCAGCGCGACCTGCACATCCGCAGCCTGTTCGGCCGCAGCGGCGACGATGCCCTGGCCGCACTGCAGGGCGAGCCCGCGCGGCGCGGCGATCGCGAGGATGAGCCGGAGTCGCCCGGGCTGGGCAGGCAGGAACGGGAACTGCTGGCACGCAACGATGCCAGGGACGATACCGAGCGGCAGATCGCGCAGGACACGCGCGAAGCCGGCGAGCGCGAACGGCCCGATCCCGGGCCCCGCGCGGATTGAACGAACAGACAGGAGCAGGCATGGCGAACACGGTCGAAGTGAAGGTTCCCGATATCGGCGGCTACGAGGACGTGCCCGTCATCGAGGTGCTGGTCGCGGTCGGCGACACGGTGGCGAAGGACCAGGGTCTGGTCACGCTGGAATCGGACAAGGCGACGATGGAGGTGCCGGCGTCCGCCGCGGGCGTGGTCAGGGAACTGAAGGTCAAGGTCGGCGACACGCTGTCCGAAGGCGCGGTGGTGGTGGTGCTGGAAGCCGGCGCCGACGCCGCATCGTCCGATGGCGACAAGCAGGCCTCCCCGCCGCCCGCGCAGGCGCCGTCACGGGAGGCGCCGGCTGGCCAGGCCGCGACGCCGCCGAAGCCCCCGGCAGGCGGTTCCGGCTCGGGATCCGGCGGCACTGTGGAAGCCACGGTGCCCGACATCGGTGGCTACAGCGACGTGCCGGTGATCGAGGTGCTGGTTGCGGTCGGCGATACCGTGTCGCAGGACCAGGGCCTGGTCACGCTGGAATCGGACAAGGCGACGATGGAGGTGCCGTCGGCGGCCGCCGGCGTGGTGACCGAGCTGCGGGTCAAGGTGGGCGATACGCTCTCGGAAGGCGCCGTGGTCGCCGTCATCGACACCGGCGAGGCGTCGGGATCGTCCGCGCAGGCACCGCCGCCGGCGGGACAGAAGGTCGCGCCGGGCAGCAAGCCGCCGGTCGCGCCGTCGCCCCGCGCACCGGCCGAGCCCGACCCGCTGCAGGCGGCGGGCCCCAGCGGCCGCCAGGCCGATGTCGAGTGCCGCATCATCGTGCTCGGCGCCGGCCCCGGCGGATACACCGCCGCGTTCCGCGCCGCCGACCTCGGCCTCGACACCGTACTGGTCGAACGCTATGCCGCGCTCGGGGGCGTCTGCCTCAACGTCGGCTGCATCCCGTCCAAGGCGCTGCTGCACGCGGCCGACGTGATCGAGCAGGCCAGCCACGCCGGCGAATACGGCGTCGACTTCGGCAAGCCGAAGATCGCGCTCGACAAGCTGCGCGCCTACAAGGACAAGGTGGTGGGCCAGCTGACGAAGGGCCTGGCCGGCATGGCCAAGCAGCGCAAGGTGCGGGTGGTGCAGGGCAGCGGCCGGTTCGTCTCGGCCAACGAGCTCGAAGTGACGGGCGAAGACGGCAAGGCGCAACTGGTGCGCTTCGAACAGTGCATCATCGCCGCCGGTTCGCAGGCGCTGAAGTTGCCCGGTTTTCCGTGGGACGACCCGCGGGTGATGGATTCGACCGATGCGCTGGACCTGGCCGACGTGCCCAAGAAGCTGCTGGTCGTCGGCGGCGGCATCATCGGGCTGGAGATGGCCACGGTGTACCGCGGCCTGGGCAGCGAGGTGACCGTGGTCGAACTCGCCGACCAGCTGATGCCGGGCGCCGACAAGGACCTGGTCAAGCCGCTGGCGGACCGCCTGAAGAAGGGTGGCGTGGCGACCCACCTCAAGACGAAGGTGGTCGAGGCCAAGGCCGGCAAGAAGGGCATCGAGGTGTCCTTCGAGGGCGAGAACATCCCGGAAGGCAAGCTGTTCGATCGCGTGCTGGTGGCGGTGGGCCGTTCGCCGAACGGAAAGAAGCTCGACGCCGACAAGGCCGGCGTGCGCGTGGGCGAGCGCGGCTTCATCGACGTCGATGCGCAGATGCGCACCAACGTGCCGCACATCTTCGCCATCGGCGACGTGATCGGCCAGCCGATGCTGGCGCACAAGGCCACGCACGAGGGCAAGCTGGCCGCGGAAGTCGCCGCCGGCGAGAAGAAGGAGTGGGTGGCGCGGGTGATCCCGTCGGTGGCCTACACCGATCCGGAGATCGCCTGGGTCGGCGTCACCGAGACCGAGGCCAAGGCGAAGGGGCTGAAGGTCGGCGTGGGCAAGTTCCCGTGGGCAGCCTCGGGACGCGCGATCGGCCTGTCGCGGACCGAAGGCTTCACCAAGCTGGTGTTCGACGAGGCCACCCACCGCATCATCGGCGCCGGCATCGTCGGCGTGCACGCGGGTGAACTGATCGCCGAGACCGCGCTGGCGATCGAGATGGGCTGCGAGGTCGCCGACATCGGCCACACCATCCATCCGCATCCGACGCTCAGCGAGTCGGTGGGCATGGCGGCCGAGGTGTTCGACGGCACCATCACCGATCTCTACCTGCCGAAGAAGAAATAGGCGCCGGCGGTGCGCGCCGGCAGTTCCTGAACGCGGAAATGAACGAAGCCCCGGGGCTGCCGGGGCTTCGTGGGCATGGGCCGATCCTGAGGTCGACGAGGATACGGAACCGGCCCACACGGAGATGGACCGGCACGGCGCCGGAAGGTTCCCGACGCCTGCGCAGCCGGCCCTGGTTCAGAACCTGAACGTCACGCCCGCCATCGGGCCGTGCACCTTGAACTGGCCCGTCACCCGCCCGCTGACGTCGACCGTGCCGATGTCGGACTCGGCCGGCGCTTCGAACGAGCCGCGGTAGTCGTCGCTCAGCTTCAGGCGGAACCAGTCGTAGCCGGCGTGCAGCGCCACGCGCTCGGTCAGCAGGTACTCCACCAGCAGGCCGCCGCGCTCGAAATGGCCGCGCTCGTCGATGAAGTCGCCCCAGCGGGTGTCCAGGTACTGGCCCTGCACCTCGACCCGCCAGCGCGGCGCGGGCGTCCAGGTCAGGCGGCTGTGCAGGTTGGGCGAGGTGCCGTCGCGCTTCCAGCGCACCTGCTCCCATTCCGGGTCCAGTTCGTCGGTGCCGGTGGAGCGGCCGGTGGCGTTGGCTTCCAGCTTGGCGTGGGTGATGCCCAGGCCCAGGCCCCATTCGAAACGCGGGGTGTCGATGACGGCGAAGTCGTAGTTCACGCTCGCCAGCTCGAAGCTCAGGCGGCCGTCGAGGTCGACGCTGGGGACTTCCACCGGCTCGCCCGGAATCTCCACCTCGTCGAAGATCGCGCCCGGGTCCACCCAGTCGCCGTCGAAGGTCCAAGACTCGTCGCGGCGATAGTCGTAGTAGTTCGCGCGCAGCGACTGCCGCGGCGTCATGTTGAAGACGAACTCGCCGCGCGGGCGCCAGCGCCCGTCGACGTCGATGTCGCCCGCGGCGCCGAAGGCTTCCGTTTCCTCGCCGTTGGTGGCGATGCCGTCGCCGCGGATGCCGATGTTGGCCTCGGGGTTGAAGGCCGACAGGCGCAGTTCGAAACGGGCCTCGTCGGCGAAATCCTGCGCATTGGCGGCCAATGGTAGAGACAGCGTCAGCGCCGCTGCGATGGCGGCGAAGATCGTGGAACGATGGGTCACGTGGTGCTCCTGCAAGACGAAAGACGTGGGGGTTGGCGCGTTGTGTGGCGACGCATGCTCCGGGTTGCCCGGTGCAACCGTCGTGAAAGCCAGTGCGATGCAGCGGGCGCCCATGCTTCGCGTGGCATGCGCGCGATGGGAGTGTCGTTCGAGGATCCGCGTGCACGTCGCGAAGACGTGCGGTGTGCAGGTGCTGCTGCGCGTCGTCGCGCGCGCCATCGGGCAGTGCGCATCGACCGCGAGCAAGCGAACCGCCCAACCGCGCGCTCGGCAACGCCTCGGGAGATGGCGATCCGCTTGGAGGGTCGGCGGCGGGTGGCGTCGGAAGGACTCGGACGGCTGAGGCAGCGAAGCGACGCCCCGCATCGGTCGCCATCGATGCGGGATCCGGGCGCCGGGGCCGGCATGCGGCATCCGATCTTCCATGGCGCCTCGCGTGCCGCGCAGGGCGCACGTCCACCCCGATGCCCGTCCGCGGAAGGGCGGGTAGCGTGCCTGGAGCCGGGCCGCACACGCTTTTGCTGCGCTGCACAAGGTTGCCCCGCAAACAGGGCCGCTGCTATACTTTTCCGGCTTTGCAGCAGCCCGAGCCAGGACTACCTCGACCCGATCCGACCCGTCGCGCCGCCCTGCGGTTGCCGATGGTGCAGGCCGCGGTCGGACTGACCGGCGCGGGAGTGCTGGCGCTGGCGGCCGGGGGATTACCCGCGGCGGCCTTCCTGGCGGGTGCGACGGTCATCGCGGCGGGGTTCGCGATGTTCGGCTGGCGCACCGCCGGGCGTTCGCCGGTGGCTCCCGCAGGACGCATGTTCGCGCGTCTGCTGGTGGGAACCGCGCTCAAGTGGCTGGTGATCGGTGCCGGGCTCGTCCTGGCGATGCATGGCGCCGGTCTGCCTGCGGGATTCGTGCTGGGAGGGGCCCTGTCGGCCTTCCTGGTCTCCATGATCGGCTTGCCCTGGTTGCTTCGATGATCCGTGATTTCCTCCGCGCTGCCGGCGACAGCCCCAGCGAATACGTCACCCATCACCTCAAGCACTGGCAGGTGTCGATCGGCGATGGCGCGTTCTGGACCGTCAACGTCGACAGCCTGCTGGTCTCGGTGCTGCTGGGCGTGCTGACCATCGGCACCTTCTGGCTGGTGGGCCGCCGTGCGACCGCGGGCGTGCCCGGCAAGTTCCAGGCCTTCATCGAGATCGTGGTGAGCTTCATCGACACCCAGGTGAAGGACGTCTTCCACGGCAACCGCAGCTTCGTGGCGCCGATCGCGCTGACCATCTTCGTGTGGGTGTTCGCGATGAACGCGCTGAAGATGATCCCGGTCGATTTCTTCCCGGGCGCCGCCGCGGCGGCCGGGCAGGAATACTTCCGCGCCGTGCCCACCACCGACCTCAACATCACCTCGGCCATGGCGCTGGCGGTGCTGCTGCTGATGCTCGGTTTCGCGGTCGCGGCCAAGGGCTTCGGCGGATTCGGCAAGGAACTGTTCACCGCGCCGTTCCACGCCAACGGCACCGTGATGAAGATCGTGCTGGCGCCGGCCAACTTCGGCCTCAACGTGATCGAGTACCTGTCCAAGCCCGTCAGCCTGGCAATGCGGTTGTTCGGCAACATGTACGCCGGCGAGCTGGTGTTCCTGCTGATCGCCCTGCTCGGCGCGGCCGGCGGCAACCTGATGATGGAAGCCGCGCTCGGCGCCAAGGCCGGCGGCGCGCTGGCCTTCGTCGGCGCCGTGCTGGCCGGCGCGGCCTGGTCGATCTTCCACATCCTGGTCATCACGCTCCAGGCCTTCATCTTCATGATCCTGTCGGTCGTCTATTTCTCGATGTCGTCCGAAGCGCATTGATCGCGGCCCCGGCCGCACGCCCCGAAGTCGTTTTCCCCTTCACCCTGTAGATCCACCGAGGAAGTCACCATGGAACTCACCGCTCTCATCGCCGCCGTCCAGGGCAACACCGCGCTCGCGATCGGCATCATCATCGGCCTCGGCGCGCTGGGCGCCTGCATCGGCATCGGCATCATGGGCTCGAAGTTCCTCGAGAGCGCCGCGCGCCAGCCGGAACTGGTGCCGATGCTGTCGGGCCGCATGTTCCTGCTCGCCGGCCTGATCGACGCCGCGTTCATCATCGGCCTGGCCATCGCGCTGTTCTTCGCGTTCGCCAACCCGCTGCTCAGCGCTGTCCAGACCGCCGCCGGCGGCTGATCGGGCTGGTTGCCGCGCGCCGTTCGACGGCGTGCGGCACGGTCGGGCGCGTCCTGCGCCCGTGTGCCAATAGCGGAGCATCACGATGCAATTCAACGCCACATTCCTGGGCCAGGGCCTCGCGTTCGCGATCCTGATCTGGTTCACCTGGAAGTTCGTCTGGCCGCCGCTGATGAAGGCGATCGAGGAACGCCAGCAGAAGATCGCCGAGGGCCTCGCGGCCGCGGACAATGCGCAGAAGAACCTGGCGCAGGCCGAGGAGCGGGTCGCCGACGAGCTCAAGGCCGCGCGCGCCAAGGCCAACGAGATCATCGAGCAGGCGCACCAGCGCGCGAACCAGATCGTCGACGCCGCCAAGGCCGAGGCGATCGCCGAGGGCCAGCGGCAGAAGGCGATGGTCGAGGCCGAGATCGCCGCGTCCGCCAACCGCGCCCGCGAAGACCTGCGCCGCCAGGTGTCGACGCTGGCCGTGGCCGGCGCCGAGAAGCTGCTGCGCCGCGAGATCGACGCCGGTGCCCACAAGGCGCTGCTCGACGAACTCGCCAGCCAGCTGACCGACCAGGCGGCCTGATCCAATGAGCCAGGCACTGACCCTCGCCCGACCCTATGCGCGTGCCGCGTTCATGCTCGCGAAGGAGACCGGCGCGTTCGCCGACTGGTCGCAGGCGCTCGGCTTCGCCGCGCGCGTGGCGGTCGATCCGCAGGCGTCCGTGCTGCTCGGCCATCCTGCGCTGACGCGCGAGCAGGCGGTCGAGCTGCTGTCGCCCGACGGCGCCTCGGCCGGCTTCCGCGACTACCTCGCGCTGCTGGCCGACAACCGCAGGCTGGCGCTGCTGCCCGAGATCGCGGCCCTCTACGAGGAACTGCGCGCCGAGGCCGAACAGGTGGTGAAGGCGAAGGTGACTTCCGCCGCCACGCTGCCCGCCGCCGAGCTCGACACCATCAAGGCCGCGCTGCGCAAGCGCTTCGGCCGCGAGGTCGAGCTGGAGACGGCGGTCGACGAGGCCCTGATCGGCGGCGCGGTGATCGCTGCCGGCGACGTGGTCATCGACGGCTCGCTGCGCGGCAAGCTGGCGCGGATGCAGGCGGCACTGGCGCACTGATGTGAATGCACGGGTGGGCATCGGCCCGCCTTCTGCCGAAGAATCGAGGCGGGTCGAGACCCGCCCTACAGGAAACGACGCAATGGCAACCACCACGCTCAACCCCTCCGAAATCAGCGAACTGATCAAGAGCCGCATCGACAAGGTCAAGCTCGCCGCGGAGTCGCGCAACGAAGGCACCGTGACCTCGGTGTCCGACGGCATCGTGCGCATCTACGGCCTGGCCGACGCGATGCAGGGCGAGATGATCGAGCTGCCCGCCGCCGAAGGGGGCACGCCCACCTACGCGCTGGCGCTGAACCTGGAGCGCGATTCGGTCGGCGCCGTGGTGCTGGGCGATTACGAACACCTGCGCGAAGGCGACACCGCCAAGACCACCGGCCAGATCCTCTCGGTGCCGATCGGCCCGGAACTGCTCGGCCGCGTGGTCAACGCGCTGGGCGAGCCGATCGACGGCAAGGGTCCGATCGAGGCGAAGCTCACCGCGCCGGTGGAGCGCGTGGCGCCGGGCGTGATCTGGCGCAAGTCGGTCGACCAGCCGGTGCAGACCGGCTACAAGTCGGTCGACGCGATGATCCCGATCGGCCGCGGCCAGCGCGAGCTGGTCATCGGCGACCGCCAGACCGGCAAGACCGCGATGGCGATCGACGCGGTGATCAACCAGAAGGGCACCGGCATCAAGTGCGTATACGTCGCGATCGGCCAGAAGGCCTCGACCGTGGCCAACATCGTGCGCAAGCTGGAAGAGAACGGCGCCCTGGCGCACACGATCGTGGTCGCGGCCACGGCGTCCGAGTCGGCGGCGATGCAGTACATCTCCGCGTACTCGGGCTGCACCATGGGCGAATACTTCATGGACCGCGGCGAAGACGCGCTGATCGTGTACGACGACCTGTCCAAGCAGGCCGTGGCCTACCGCCAGATCTCGCTGCTGCTCAAGCGCCCGCCGGGCCGCGAAGCCTACCCGGGCGACGTGTTCTATCTGCACAGCCGCCTGCTCGAGCGCGCCGCGCGCGTGTCCGAGGACTACGTCGAGAAGTTCACCAACGGCGAGGTCAAGGGCAGGACCGGTTCGCTGACCGCGCTGCCGATCATCGAGACCCAGGCCGGCGACGTGTCCGCGTTCGTGCCGACCAACGTGATCTCGATCACCGACGGCCAGATCTTCCTCGAGACCGACCTGTTCAACGCCGGCATCCGCCCGGCCGTGAACGCCGGCATCTCGGTGTCGCGCGTCGGCGGCGCGGCGCAGACCAAGATCATCAAGAAGCTGTCGGGCGGCATCCGCATCGCGCTGGCGCAGTACCGTGAACTCGCGGCGTTCGCGCAGTTCGCCTCGGACCTGGACGAAGCCACCCGCAAGCAGCTCGAGCGCGGCCAGCGCGTGACCGAGCTGATGAAGCAGAAGCAGTACGCGCCGATGTCGATCGCCTACCAGGCGCTGTCGATCTACGCGGTGGACAAGGGCTACATGGACGACGTGCCGGTGGCGAAGATCCTGGCGTTCGAAGGGGCGCTGCACGCGCACTTCGCCAACACCCAGGGCGGCCTGATCGACCAGATCAACGGCAGCGGCAACTGGAACGACGAGATCGAGGCCGCCTACAAGGCCGGCATCGAGGAGTTCAAGAAGACGGGCAGCTGGTAAAGCGAACCCGGGCGGGCGCTTGCCCGTCCTTCGGACACCGACACGCAGCAGGAGGCGGGCCTGGGCCCGCCCTACCGGGAAGACGAGATGGCAGGCGGCAGGGAAATCAAGACCAAGATCAAGAGCGTGCAGAACACCCGCAAGGTGACGCGCGCGCTGGAGATGGTCTCGGCCTCGAAGATCCGCAAGGCGCAGGAGCGGATGAAGGCCTCGCGCCCGTACGCGCGCGCGATGCGGCAGCTGATCGGGCACCTCGCGCAGGCGAATTCCGAGTTCCAGCACCCGTACCTGGTCGAACGCAAGGAGATCAAGCGCGTCGGCTACGTGATCGTCTCGTCCGACCGCGGACTGGCCGGCGGCCTGAACAACAACCTGTTCCGCAAGCTGCTTGGCGAGATCCGCAAGTGGCAGGACCAGGGCGTCGAGGTCGACGTGGTGACGATCGGCCAGAAGGCGACGGTGTTCTTCCGCCGCCTGAAGCTGCACATGCGCGCCAGCGTCACCCACCTTGGCGACCAGCCGCAGGTGGAGCAGCTGGTGGGCGTGATCAAGGTCATGCTCGATGCGTACAACGCCGGCGAGGTCGACAAGGTCTTCCTGGTCTACAACGACTTCGTCAACACGATGACCCAGCGCGCGGCGTTCGACCAGTTGCTGCCGCTGCCGGCGTCCGACGAGACCGTGGCCCAGCACGACTGGGACTACATCTACGAGCCCGACGCGGAGACCGTGCTCGAGCACGTGCTCACGCGCTACGTCGAATCGCTGGTGTACCAGGCGGTGATGGAGAACGTGGCCTCGGAGCACGCGGCGCGCATGGTGGCGATGAAGTCGGCCAGCGACAACGCCACCAAGCTGATCGACACGCTCAACCTGGTCTACAACAAGGCACGTCAGGCGGCGATCACCCAAGAAATCTCCGAGATCGTCGGCGGCGCGGCGGCAGTCTGATCGCGCCACCACAGAATTCACTTAGAGGAATGCAGCAATGAGTCAGGGCAAGATCGTTCAGATCATCGGCGCGGTCGTCGACGTGGAGTTCCCGCGCAGCGAAGTGCCGAAGGTGTACGACGCGCTGAAGGTGCAGAACACCGAGATCACGCTCGAGGTGCAGCAGCAGCTCGGCGACGGCGTCGTGCGCACGATCGCGCTCGGTTCCACCGACGGCCTCAAGCGCAACCTGCTGGCCGACAACACCGGCCGCGCGATCTCGGTCCCGGTGGGCCTGGGCACGCTGGGCCGGATCATGGACGTGCTGGGCCGCCCGATCGACGAGGCCGGCCCGGTGAAGTCCGACGTGTCGTGGGAAATCCACCGCGCCGCGCCGTCCTACGAGGACCAGTCCTCGACCACCGAGCTGCTCGAGACCGGCATCAAGGTGATCGACCTGATGTGCCCGTTCGCCAAGGGCGGCAAGGTCGGCCTGTTCGGCGGCGCCGGCGTGGGCAAGACCGTCAACATGATGGAGCTGATCAACAACATCGCGACCGAGCACTCGGGCCTGTCGGTGTTCGCGGGCGTGGGCGAGCGCACCCGCGAAGGCAACGACTTCTACCACGAGATGCAGGAATCGGGCGTGGTCAACGTGACCGAGCCGGAGAAGTCGAAGGTGGCGATGGTCTACGGCCAGATGAACGAGCCGCCGGGCAACCGCCTGCGCGTCGCGCTGACCGGCCTGACCATGGCCGAATACTTCCGCGACGAAGGCCGCGACGTGCTGCTGTTCGTCGACAACATCTACCGCTACACGCTGGCCGGTACCGAAGTGTCGGCGCTGCTGGGCCGCATGCCGTCGGCGGTGGGCTACCAGCCCACGCTGGCCGAGGAGATGGGCGTGCTGCAGGAGCGCATCACCTCGACCAAGACCGGTTCGATCACCTCGATCCAGGCCGTGTACGTGCCCGCGGACGACCTGACCGACCCCTCGCCTGCGACCACCTTCGCCCACCTCGACGCGACCGTCGTGCTGAGCCGCAACATCGCCTCGCTGGGCATCTACCCGGCGGTCGACCCGCTGGACTCTACCAGCCGCCAGCTCGATCCGAACGTGATCGGCCACGAGCACTACGACACCGCGCGCCGGGTGCAGGCGACGCTGCAGAAGTACAAGGAGCTCAAGGACATCATCGCGATCCTGGGCATGGACGAGCTGTCGGAAGAGGACAAGCTGGCCGTGGCCCGCGCGCGCAAGATCGAGCGCTTCTTCTCGCAGCCGTTCCACGTCGCCGAGGTGTTCACCGGTTCGCCGGGCAAGTACGTCTCGCTCAAGGAGACCATCCGCGGCTTCAAGGGCATCGTCGACGGCGAGTTCGACCACCTGCCCGAGCAGGCGTTCTACATGGTCGGCACCATCGACGAGGCGGTCGAGAAGGCGAAGAAGCTCTCCGAGAAGGCCTGATCCGGTCGTGTTCCCTCCCCCGCGTGCGGGGGAGGACCAGGGTAGGGGCTTCGCGCCCGCGCCCAAACTCCTGCCCGCTCCCGTGACCGGGAGCGGGTGAAACGGAAGAGAAGCGTTATGAGTACCATCCGCTGCGACATCGTCAGTGCCGAGGCCGAGATCTTCCAGGGCGAAGCGACCCTGGTCGTGGCCACCGGCGAGATGGGCGAGCTCGGCATCGCGCCGCGCCACGCGCCGCTGATCACCCGGCTCAAGCCGGGCAAGGTCGTGGTGACCCAGCCCGACGGCAGCGTGCTCGACTTCGCGATCGGCGGCGGCATCCTCGAGGTGCAGCCGCAGGTGGTGACGATCCTGGCCGATACCGCGATCCGCGCCGACGACATCGACGAGGCCGCGGTGAAGGCAGCCAAGGAAGAGGCCGAGCGCGTCCTGGCCGGCCGCGGCGAGGCGATGGACATCGCCGAGGCGCAGCAGAAGATGGCCGAGGTGATGGCCCAGCTGTCGGCACTCGAGCGCCTGCGCAAGAACCTCAAGCACTGAGCGTCGCGCACCGCGTCGCGGCATCGCAACGCCGGCCTCGCGCCGGCGTTCGTGCGTCTGGAGGTAGCTCCCGCAGTTCCCGGGCGCGGCCGCGACGCGCAGGCCGGGCGCATCGCGCCTCGCGGCAGCGTGATTCCGCGCGCCCGCACGCCAACGCATCGTGGCCGGTGCACGGCGGGGCATCGGTGGCCGGGCCGCGCCACGACGACGGATGCGCGACGCGGGCCAGAGGGACCAGCTGCGACACAATGGGCCCCGGACCCTTCGGATCTGGAGCGCACGATGGCGAATCAAGAGGCGAAACGCCCCCAAGGCTGGCTGTTCTCCGCACTGGTGTTCGGTGCAATGGGGATCCCCGGAGGGTCGCAGGCCGTAGCGACGCAGGCGGGGATGCCGGGCGCGGGTCACGCCGGTCCCGAGGCCGCTGTGGCCAGCGCACCGCGGCACGAGTCCGCCGACCGGCCGCGGGCGCGCGAGGCCGGCGTCGTCATCGGCGTGCTGCCGACCGGGCCGCGCAACGCGATCGTCGACGTTCCCGGGGTCGCGGTGGGGCACGCCACCGTGGTGGAGGGCGCCGGCATCCGCACCGGCGTCACCGCGATCCTGCCGCACGGCGGCGACCTGTACCGCGAGCGCGTTCCCGCGGCGATCGTGGTCGGCAACGGCTACGGCAAGCTCGTCGGCGTCACCCAGGTCGACGAACTGGGCGAGCTCGAAACCCCGATCCTGCTGACCGGCACGCTGGCGGTGTGGCGCGCGGCCGACGCGCTGGTGTCCTGGCAGCTGGCGCGGCCGGGCATGGCCGACGTGCGCTCGCTCAACCCGGTGGTGGGCGAGACCAACGACGGCTACCTCAACGACATCCGCGCGCGCCCCCTGCAGGCGGCGCACGTCGTGCAGGCCCTGGAGTCCGCGTCCGTCGACAACGTCGAGGAAGGCGCGATCGGTGCCGGCACCGGAACGGTCGCGTTCGGATGGAAGGGCGGCATCGGCACCAGTTCGCGGCGGATCGACGCGGCCCGGGGGGGCTATACGGTGGGCGTGCTGGTCCAGAGCAACTACGGCGGCCGGCTGACGATCGGCGGCGTGGCGCTCGACGACGTGCAGCCGGTCCGCGCCGACGCGGATCCGCCCCCGGCCGCGTCGCCTCCGACCGGTGACGGGAGTGTCATGATCGTGATCGCCACCGATGCGCCGCTCGACGCGCGCCTGCTGCGACGCCTGGGTGCGCGCGCCCTGCTCGGCATCGGCCGCACCGGCGGATCGATGAGCAACGGCTCGGGCGACTACGTGATCGCGTTCGCGACCGCGCCCAGGGTGCGCGCCGCGACCGGCAGCACCGGCCCGCAGGCCCGCGAGGTGTTGCCCAACGACGCGATGACGCCGCTGTTCGACGCCGTGGTCGAGGCGACCGAGGAAGCGGTGGTGAATTCGCTGTTCCGCGCCCACGCCGTCTCCGGACACCGCGGCACCGTGCAGGCGCTGCCGCTGGAGCGCGTCGTGCCGAGGTTGCGTCCGGTGCCGATGCCGGCAGCCGGAGCGCGCTGACCGGGTGCGTCGCACCCAAGGTGACGTACACGAGGACACCTGCCGCCGCGCGGCGGTTCGCTTGCGCTCAGCGCTTGTAGATCCAGTGCCGCGAGAGCACGAACCCGACCGCGCCGAGTGCGACTTCCACCACCGGCTTGGCCATCCAGGCCCAGCCCAGGCCGAGGACGTCGTCGATCGCGCCCATCGCCAGGGTGCTCACGGCGGTGGTGCACAGCCACATCAGGGCGAACCGCTGGAACTGCACACGCCCGACCGCGGTGTCGTCCCCGGCGAAGGTGAGCTTGCCGTTGAGCCAGTAGCCCAGCAGGGCGCCGCTCACGCGGCCGGTGATGTTGGCCGGCTCGATCAGCATGCCCAGGTGCGAGAGCCACACGGTCACGCCCCAGTCGACCAGGTACTGCAGGCCACCGATCACGAGGTAGTGGCCGCCCTGACGGCGCAGGCTCATGGACCCGACTCCGGTTGCGGGCTGGGGTTGGCGGGCACGTTCATCGGCGGCAAGACTAACCGCAGCGGAGTGAATAGAACATTCCCGTATCGGCACGGGGAAGGCTTGCGGGGCGCTTGCGAGACGTGGAGGACCGAGGCATTCGCGTGGCGCGGGAAGTGGATGCATCGCGGCCACGTCCCGTTCCCGGGTGCGCTTCGCTTACCCGGGCTACGCGTCGCGCCGTCGCGCTTCGCCCGGGGAAAGCCCACGGCCGCAACCGGAGGGCCGCTCGCTTGTCCCCGGGCAACCGTCGCCCGGACCCCGCCACGGGCCGCCTTCGGGGTGCGCGCGATGCGGGACGGCGGCCCTCCCGCACCCCACGGGACGGACATCACGCCCGCACCGCCCTAGAATCGCGCTCTGGTCCCGCTGGAAGCCCCATGAGCACGCCACTGCACGTCGTCATCCTCGCCGCCGGCGAGGGCAAGCGCATGAAATCGTCCCTGCCCAAGGTGCTGCAGAAGGTCGCGGGGCGGCCGATGCTCGCGCACGTGATCGCCACCGCGCGCACGCTGCAGCCGGCAGGCGTCCATGTCGTCTACGGCCATGGCGGCGACCAGGTCCGCGCGGCCTTCGCCGACCAGGACGACCTGCAGTGGGCCGAGCAGGCGCGCCAGCTCGGCACCGGCCACGCCGTGCAGCAGGCCATGCCCGACGTGCCCGACGATGCGCGCGTGCTGGTGATGTACGGCGACGCGCCCCTGTTCACCGCCGACACGCTGCGCCGCCTGCTCGCGACCGAAGGCCGGCTGGCGCTGCTGGTCGCCGAGCTCGACGACCCCACCGGCTACGGACGCGTGCTGCGCGATGCGCAGGGGCACGTGGCCGCGGTGGTCGAGGAGAAGGACGCGAGCGACGAACAGCGCGCGGTGGGGCTGGTGAACACCGGCGTGATCGTGGCCGACGCCACCGCGCTCAAGGACTGGCTCTCGCGGCTGTCCAACGACAACGCCCAGGGCGAGTACTACCTGACCGACGTCGCCGGCATGGCCGCGGCCGACTTCACCGCGGCCGAGATCGTGCGCGTGGACGACGCGCGCGAGACCGAGGGCGCCAACGATCCCTGGCAGCTGGCCCAGCTCGAGCGCGCGTTCCAGCAGCGCGCGGTGCGGACGCTGTGCCTGCAGGGCGCGCGGGTCGCGGATCCGGCGCGGATCGACATCCGCGGCGAGGTGGTGGTGGGGCGCGACGTGGAGATCGACGTCGACGTGGTGTTCGAAGGCCGGGTGGAACTCGGCGACGGGGTGCGCATCGGGCCGTTTACTCGCCTCAAGGACGTGGTGCTGGGTCCCGGCACCGAGGTGCGCGCGCACTGCGACCTCGAGGGCGCGCGCGCGGAAGGCGCGGTCACCATCGGTCCGTTCGCGCGCCTGCGCCCCGGCACCGTGCTGGCCGACGGCGTGCACGTGGGCAACTTCGTCGAGACCAAGAACGCGGTGCTCGGCGTCGGCAGCAAGGCCAACCACCTGACCTACCTGGGCGACGCGCGGATCGGCGCGAAGGTCAACGTGGGCGCCGGCACCATCACCTGCAACTACGACGGGGTGAACAAGTCCAGGACCGTGATCGGCGACGGCGCCTTCATCGGTTCGAACACCGCGCTGGTGGCGCCGGTGACGGTAGGCGCGCAGGCGACGATCGGCGCGGGCTCGGTGATCAGCCACAACGCGCCGGACGGCCAGCTCACCGTGGCGCGTGCGCGACAGGTGGTGATCGAGGGCTGGACGCGGCCGCAGAAGAAGGCGTAGGCGTCGCACGACCGGGCGCTACGCCCCTTGCGAATCGTCTGGCGCATGCGACTGCCTGCAATCACCCTGTGGATCCGGCGGCTCATCGCTTCATCCGAGGTTTTGGCGGAAGCCAAGGAACGTGCAGTCCGCGTTGAAGTGGATCCGGTCTTCGGGAAGACGCCGCGTCCTGCCGGCCGGGGGCCGCTTTTCCCTCGGTCAGGGCCTCCTGCCCTGACTCGGGCGCGCGCC
>NZ_JARXRO010000020.1:280590-433864 GCF_029887935.1 Luteimonas kalidii
CTCGACGCGGCTCCCGGCCGCCAGGACGCGGCTCGACCCTGACTGTTCGTCGCATCGCTGCGGTGAGCGACATGCGAGCGATGCCTTACCCACTCTCTGTCTCGCGCGGCAGCCGCGTAGCCCGGGTAAGCGCAGCGCACCCGGGATGACGGTCGACGCGCGATGCGAGCCGGGTTGCGGCCGAAACCCCGCGGGCAACGCAAAACGTCACGTCGGATTCAATGGGGGACCGCTCCGCGACCGCCACTTGCGTCGATCCTGATGGACGAACCGGCTCGATGCGGCGAAGCATGTACCGCCACTCACGCCGCTCCAAACGTCCCGCAAACCAGCGCGACGATGCCCGGAAGACGGCTCAGGAACTCATCTGTGCCGGTAACACCAACGACACGCACAGTCCGCCGCCGTCGCGGTTGAGCAGGGCGATGCGGCCACCGTGGGCCTCGGCGATCTCGCGGGCCAGCGCCAGCCCCAGGCCGGTGCCGCTGCGCTTGGTCGAGTAGAACGGCAGCAGCGCGTTGGACAGCACCGATTCGTTCATGCCGCTGCCGCGGTCGAGCACGTCGATGCGCCAGCCGTCGGCGATGCGTCGCGCCGAGAGCGCGACCGTGCCGGGCGCGGTGCCGGACTCGTGCGCATTCTTGAGCAGGTTGAGCAGCGCCTGCTCCATCTGCGCCGGATCGAACCGCACCACCTCGTCGGGGATCGTGCCCTCGATCGCGAAGTCCACCTGGGTGCGCAGCTTCTCCACGAATTGCGGCAGCGCCATCGGTTCGCCGCGCGGTGACGGCAGCTTGGCGAAGCGTGCGTAGTCGCGCAGGAAGCCTTCGAGGTGGCGTGCGCGTTCCTCGATCGTGGCCAGCGCGATCGGCAACTTCTCGTACTGGCCGCGGCGCAGCAGCTCGGCACCCGAATGCGCCAGCGACGCGATCGGCGCCAGCGAATTGTTGAGTTCGTGGCTGATCACCCGGATCACCTTCTTCCATGTCTGCACTTCCTGCCGCCGCAGCTCGGCCGTCATCTTGCGCAGCAGCACCAGCTCGTGCAGGCGGCCGTTGAGCCGGAACATGCGGCGCGCGAGGTGGTAGATGTCCTCGGCGCCGTTGTCCGGATCGTTGTCGTCGCCGACGGTGAACATGCCGTCGCCGCCGCGCGCGAACGCTTCGCCCACTGCGGCCGGCGCCTGCTGCAGCAGGTCGTCGAGGGCATGGCCCTCCAGCCGCCGGCCGTCGCCGAGCATGCGCCGCGCCGCCAGGTTGCCCAGCACCACGCGCCGCGCGGGATCGAGCAGCAGCATCGACACCGGCGTGTTCTGCACCATGGTGTCGAGCAGCAGTTCGCGCTGCACCAGCGACAGGCGCTGGTCGCGCAACGCCTGGCCGAGCGCATTGTGGGCATCGACCAGTTCGATCAGGTCGCCGTAGCGGTCCCAGGTGATGCCGAAACTGAAATCGCCGTCGCGGTAGCCGGCCACGGTCCCGGCCAGCGCCCGGAACAGCGCACGCAGCGGCACGAAGGTGCGCCACACCACGATGCCCATGAGCGCGCCAAGCACCGCCGCCGATGCGAGCGCGGCCTGCCACGGCGCCAGCCACTCGACCAGCAGCGCGGTGAGCGCTGCGGTGCCGGCCACCGCGCACAGCACCAGCGCGACCATCCGGATCGCCAGCGGCAGGACGCGGAGGATGCGCATCGGGCCGCGGTCAGCCGCGCGGGATGCCGAGGCGGTCGAGCCTGCGGTACAGCGCCTGGCGCGAGAGCCCCAGGTCCGCCGCGGCCTGGGCGACGACGCCGCCACTGCGCGCGAGTGCGGCTTCGATCGTCGCCCGGTCGGGCTCGTCGCCGCCGCCGCCGTGCGCCGATCCCGGCATCGCCAGCGACTGCAGCCCCAGCGCCTCGGCTTCGATGCGTTCGCCCGACAGCAGCGCCGCGCGCTGCACCGCGTTGCGCAGTTCGCGCACGTTGCCCGGCCAGGGGTGGCGCATGAGCGCGCGTTCGGCGCTCTCCGCGAAGCGCTTGCCGGCGGGAAGGAAGTGGCGCGCCAGCGGCAGGATGTCGCGCGGGCGGCGCGCCAGCGGCGGCAGCCGCAGCTCGATGCCGTTGAGCCGGTAGAACACGTCCTCGCGGAACTGGCCGTCGGCGATCATCGCCTGCAGGTCGGCGTTGGTGGCGCTGACCACGCGCACCTTGACGCTGCGCTCCTGGTTGCCGCCCAGGCGCTGGAAGCGGCCGGTTTCCAGCACCCGCAGCAGCTTCACCTGGCCCGCGGGCGGCAGCGTGCCGATCTCGTCCAGGAACAGGGTGCCGCCATCGGCGGCCTCGAACTTGCCGGTGCGCGCCTTGGTGCCGGCGCCGGTGTAGGCGCCGGGCTCGGCCCCGAACAGTTCGGCCTCGATCAGCTCGCTCGGCAACGCACCGCAGTTCACCGCCACGAACGGGCCGGACTTCACCGCCGAGTTGTGGTGGATGATCTCGGCGAACTTCTCCTTGCCCGCGCCATTGGGCCCGGTGATCAGCACCGGCAGCTCCGAGCGCGCGACCTGCAGCGCCAGCGCCAGCACGGTTTCGCTGGCGACGTCGTCGTAGACCAGGCCGCGCAGGTCGTGCTGCTGCGCCAGTGCCTCGCGCCGGCGGCGTTCGCCGCCGCTGCGCGCGGCCAGTTCGCGCCGCGTTTCGGACAGCTCCAGCAGGTTGTTGACCGTGGCCAGCAACTTGTGGTCGTCCCAGGGCTTGCCGACGTAGTCCGCGGCGCCGGCCTTCACCAGGTCGACCGCCGATTCCAGCCGCGTCCACGCCGTGAGCAGGATCACCGGCATGTCCGGGTGTTCGGCGCGGATCTCGCCGAACAGCGCCACGCCTTCGTCGCCGGACGTGGTGTCGGAGCGGAAGTTCATGTCCTGGATCACCAGGTCCACGCCGCCGCGCCGCAGGATCTCCAGCCCGGCCTCCGGCGTCTCGGCGCGCAGCACGTGGATCTCGTGCAGCGAGAACAGCAGCTCGAGCGCGGTGGCGACGGCGGGGTTGTCGTCGATGACGAGGAGGGTGGGCATGCAGTCCTGGCGCAGGCGTGGGCCGCTATCGTAAAGGGTTCATCCGCCCGCGGCGCGATGTCCGTAGCTGAGCACGCGGGTGATGCGCCACTGGCCGTCGTCCTGCAGCCGCCAGACCATGGTGAAGTCGGCCGCACCCTCGCAGGCGCCGTCCGGGGTCTGGCAGAACCGGTGCTCGCCTTGGGAGATCGCGCCGAAATCCTTGACCGGATACACCCGCAGGGTGCCCGGGACCAGCTGCCGGGTGAAATGGCCGCAGGCGTAACGGCGCGTGTTGGCGAGCATCTCCTCGCGGGTCCAGGTGACGCCGCCGGTGTCGTGGTAGAACTCGACGTCGGCATCGAAGTAGCCCGCGTGGCGTTCGAGCTGCGCGGGATCGTCGCAGCGGTTGAACGCCTCGAAGACCGCGGCATCCTGCGTCGCGATCGTCGTGTGCAGATCTTCGCCTGCGTCGATGGCGTCGCCGGCCACCGCAGGCGCGCTCAGCCCGAGGCCGACGGCCAGCACGCAACGCAGGGCGGTATGCATCGTCGGATCTCCGTCAGGCCGCGAAGTCACACGCTGCGCGTCGCGATCGCCGGCGGCACCGCCGCGGCGCGCCGTGCCGGGCCGAACACCGCCGCCTGGCCCAGCAGCCACAGCGCGAGCGCGCCGATCGGCAGGTAGTACAGCGGCAGGCGCGGCAGTTCGTACTTGCCCATCAGCACCTGGTTGATACCGTAGGCCAGCAGCATGCCGATCACGATGCCGATGGTGGCCAGCAGGAAATTCTCGGTCTGGAAGTAGCGCAGGATCTGGCCCTTGGTCGCGCCCAGCGCGCGGCGCACGCCGATCTGCTTGGTCCGCTGCTGCACCCAGAAGCTGGCCAGGCCGACGATGCCCAGCGCGGTGACCAGCAGCAGCGCGATGCAGACGATGCCCAGCAGCCAGGCCATCGAACGCGGTTGCTGGTAAAACTCGTCGCGCAGCGCCGAGACGGTCTTGGTGTTGTCCTCGAGGATGATCCGGGTCGGTCCGTTGCCGCGCAGCGCTTCGGTGGCGGCCGCGAGCACCTCGGCCCGGCGTTCGGGCGAGGTCCGGATCACGTAGTTGCCGCCGACGGTGTAGGCGGTGCGGATCGGGAACACCATCGTGGATTCGCGCTGTGTCGGCCCGCCCTGCAGGCTCGGCCGCACTAGGTGCTCGACCACGCCGACGATGCGGATCGGCTCGTCGCCCCAGCTGTAGAAGGTCTTGCCGACCGCGTCCTGGCCGGGGAACAGCCGTTCGGCGAGCGCGCGGGTCACGATCGTGCCGGGGATGCCGGGCGGGCGCTCGTCTTCCGGCGCCTGCAGCGCCTCGAACTCGAGGTACTCGTCGGCGTTGAAGTCGCGGCCGGCCACGATCCGCAGGCCCAGCGTCTCGATGAACCGGTCTTCGGCCATGTAGACCGTCGCGTTCGCGCTGGACTGCTGCTGCTCCTGTTCCAGGCGGATGCCGCTGTTCCAGGAGGAGTTCACGAACGGCACCTGGTTGATCACGGTGGCGTCGGTAACCCCGGGCAGGCCGCGCAGCAGGGCGAGATCGGAGCGCGTCTGCGCCTCGGCGTCGGCGTCGTTGCCGATGCCGGTGATCTGGATGCGCACCAGTTCGTCCTCGGCCAGGCCGCTGACTTCGTTCACCTGGGTGATGCGCTCGCCGATCATGAACAGTGCGTTGCAGATGATGGCACAGGTGAGCGCGATCTCCAGCACGATCAGTGCGGCGGCGGTCTTGTGCCGCATGAGCGTGGAGAGGATGGGGCGGATTTCCATGGTGGTCTCCGGGAGATGCTGCGTTCTTCGTCCCGCGTGGCGGGCGGATCGATGGAAGGGAAGGACGGGACGATCGATTACTGCGACTTGAGCTGGATCGCCGGGGTGACCTGCATCGCGCGCCAGGCGGGCAGCAGGCCGGCGAACAGGCTGGCGACGATGGCGAGGGCGAACGTGGTCAGCAGCATGCCGATATCCAGGTGCGCGAGTTCCGCGTAGCCGGTCGGTTGCTGCCGGACCGCCCACAGACCCAGGAGCGACAGCCCGAGGCCGAGGACACCGCCGGCCAGGCCGATCGTGCCGGCCTCCACCAGGCACTGCTTGAAGATCTCCGCGCGCGATGCGCCGAGGGCGCGGCGCACGCCGATCTCGCTGCTGCGGCGCAGGAACTTGGCCAGCAGCAGCCCGACGGTGTTGAGCAGGCACACCATCAGGAAGCCGAAGCCCAGCCACAGCTGCATGACCACGTCGCTCGGGACCACGCGGTTGAACTCCAGCAGCTCCATCACGTCGCGCAGGCGCACGTTGGTGGGCCGCTCGAAGCGGCCGGCGCTGCGCTGTTGCTCGGAATAGTTGCGCAGGTAGTTGAGGTAGTCGCCCGCCTTGTCCGCGGACTCGAGTTCCACCCAGTACTGGATCCAGGTGCAGGGCGCGCTGAGGGACGTGTTGTCGCCGCCCGTATCGCCCCAGCAGTCCATGCTGCCGTTGCGCCCCATCTCCAGCCCGAGGGCGGTCGAGAACGGCACGTAGATCGCGTCGTCCTCGCCGTAGCGGTCGAGCACCATGTCGTAGAAGCGCGGCGTGGGCTGCCACTCGTCGAGCACGCCGACCACGGTGAAGTCGGCCTGGTCCAGGCGCACGCTGCGTCCGATCGGGTTGGCCTCGCCGAACAGCCGGGTCGCCATCTCGCGGCTCAGCACGGTCACCCGGGCCTGCGCCTCGTCCTCGCGCGCCGACCAGCCGTTGCCGTGCAGGAACGGGGTGTCGAACATCGGGAAGAAATCGGCGCTGGTGTAGCGGGCCTGGGACACAAACGGCGGGGTTTCCGCGCGCTCGGGCGTCACCGACAGGCCGCCACCGGTCATCATCGCCTGGCGCTGGCCGCGCTTCTCGCGCAGCAGCGCCTCGGAATCGAAGCGCGTCATCTGGAACGAGGGTTCCTCGCCGGCGGTATAGCCCTGCATGCCCTCCGGGTCGAGCTGGACGTAGAACAGGCGCTCGCTCTTGTGCGGGATCGGATCGCCCGACAGCACGCGGAACACCGTCAGGGTGGTCATGCACGCGCCGATGCCCAGCGCGATCGCCAGCACCATCAGCGCGGTCAGCACCCGGTTGCGGCGGAAGCTGCGCAGGGCGAGGTTGAAGTAGTAGCCGAACATGGCGGAGCTCCGTGGACGGGCCGGTGCGCGGGGCGACGGCCGGGTGCGATGGTGGAGGCGACGGGCGTGGACGGCCTCAGGCGGACGCGGTGGCGTCGGCGTCCCGGCGCTGCGCGTTCGCCGCGCGGCCCAGGCCGGGATCGACCGTCAGGTCGGTGGCCATGCCGTCGACGATGTGCACGTTGCGCTGCGCGCGCGCGGCCAGTTCGGGGTCGTGGGTCACCATCACGATGGTGGTCCCGCGCGAATTGATGTCCTCCAGCAGCTCCATCACGCTGCGCGCCATCTGCGAGTCCAGGTTGCCGGTCGGTTCGTCCGCCAGCAGCAGGCGCGGCGAACCGGCGAGCGCGCGGGCGATGGCGGCGCGCTGCTGCTGGCCGCCCGACAGTTCGGCCGGGAAATGCTTCATGCGCGAGCCCAGGCCCACCTGCGAGAGCGCCTCCTCGATCCGCATCCTGCGCTCGTTGGCCGGCATGCCGCGGTAGCGCAGCGGCACGTCGGCGTTGTCGAACAGGTTGAGGTCGGGGATCAGGTTGAAGCTCTGGAAGATGAAGCCGATCTTCTCGTTGCGCAGGCGCGAGCGCTGGTTGTCGTTCAGGCCCTTCACGTCGACGCCGTCGAGCAGGTAGTCGCCGCCGGTGAAGGTTTCCAGCAGGCCGGCGATGTTGAGGAACGTGGTCTTGCCCGACCCCGACGGCCCGGTGACGGCGACGAACTCGCCGTCGCCCACGTGCAGGTCGAGCGAGCGCAGGGCGTGGGTTTCGACGAGTTCGGTGCGGTAGACCTTGGTGACCTGGCGCATGTCGAGCATGGTGGGTTCCTTCGCGGTTGGAGCGGTCGAATGAATGCCATCCCGGGCCGGCGGCGGGAACCGCGGGCGCCGACCGGAGAGAGAGTCGGACGGCGCCGGGGCGGACCAGGATGGAAAAGCGGTGGCGGCCTTCAGTGCACGCCGAAGCGGGGCGGCAGCATCGAGTGCCGCGTGTAGCGGGCATCGCGCGCGCGGTGGCGGGGGGCGTTGGCGGCGGGCGCATCCGCCCCCTCGTGGCGGGCGTCGAACGCGAACAGCTGGTGCAGGCGCACGGGGACGGCGTCGGCGAGCTGCTGCGCGGTCCAGTGCGGGCGGGCGGGGAAGTGGGCAAAGTGGTTCATGGTCATTGTCCAGAGAGGCGGACGCGGTCCGCGTTGTCGAACTGGTCGGTGCCCGAGACGACGATGCGCTCGCCCTCCTGCAGGCCCGACACGATTTCCACGGCATTGAGGCTGCTGGCCCCGGCCTGGATCGGGCGGCGCACGGCACTGCTGCCCTCGACCACCCAGGCGAAGCGGCCGCCGTCCTGTTCCAGGAACGGGCCGCGCTCGACCATCAGCACGTTCTCGCGCGTGTCCAGCACGATCCGCGCCGACAGGCGCTGGTTCTGGCGCAGGCCCGGCGGTTGCTGGTCGTCGTCGAAGCGCAGCCGCGCGGTGACCTCGCCGTTCACCACTTCGGGCGAGACCGCCGAGACCTGCGCGCCGTAGCGGTTGCCGCTGCTGGTGATCTGCGCCGGCACGCCGATGGCGAGGTCGCGGGCGAAGCTTTCCGGCACGCGGATCTCGACCTCGAACACGCTCAGGTCGATCACGCTCAGGATCGGCGCGTTGATCGCCACGTTGGTGCCCTGCGCGATCTGCACCTGGCCGACCTGGCCGTCGAACGGCGCGCGCAGCGTCAGCGCTTCCACCTGGCGGCGCAGTTCGTCGACCACGGACTTCTGGCGCTCGGCCAGCAGCCGCTTGTTGCGTGCGTCGATGCCGGCACCCTGGCCCTGCAGCGAGAAATCCTTGCGCGCCGCGGCCAGGCCCAGGTCGGCCTTCTTCAGGCCGTCGAGCGCGCGGTCGTACTCGTTCTTCGACACCGCGCCGCCCTCGAACGCGCGCTGGTAGCGCTCGACGTCGCGCTGCGCGGCGGTGTGGTCGATCTGCGCCTGGTCGAGCACCTTCTGCGCGTCCGAGCGCGTGAGCTGGGCGTCGAGCACGGCGCGGTTGGCCTCGCCCTGCAGGCTGGCCAGGGTGGATTCCTCCTGCACCAGCTTGCTGCGCAGTTCCGGGCTGTCGATCACCGCCAGTTCCTGGCCGTCCTTCACCACGTCGCCGGCCACCACCTTCAGCGACACCGTGCCGCCGGCGATCGCATAGAGGGTGGGGCTGTTGGCGGTGATCACCCGGCCCTCGGCGGACAGGTCGCGCACCAGGTCGCCGCGGGTCACCTCCGCGATGCGCACGCGCGAGGCATCGTACGAGCTGGCGCCGGATGTCCAGCCGCCGATCACCCACACCGCCAGCGCCAGCAGCGCCAGGCCGCCGGCACCGCCGAGCAGCCAGGCCTTCGGCAGCCGGCGCAGGCCGCGCGGCCTGGCCAGCACCTGGTCCTGGGCGGAGGTGTCGCGGATACGGGCGGGCTGTTCCATGGGCAAGGTCTGGGATGTCGGTGTGGGCAGGAAGGTTGCACGCAATCGCCGTGCCAACCTTCATGTGATTGATTCAAAAGAAAAAATGGCCTGGCGACGGTGTCCGCGCGGACACTGTCCGTGTCCGGCCGGACAGGCCTTTCCCGTACACTTGGCGGCCCCTGAAGGAGTAGCGGAACCATGTGCGGCATCGTTGGCGCGATCGCGGATCGCGATGTGGTCCCGGTCCTGATCGACGGACTGAAGCGGCTGGAATACCGGGGCTACGATTCGGCGGGCATCGCCGTGATCGGCGACGGCGAGGTGCGCCGCGTGCGTCGCACCGGCCGGGTGGCCGAGATGGAGGCCGCGGCCCGCGCCGACGACGTCCAGGCCACGCTGGGCATCGGCCACACCCGCTGGGCGACCCATGGCGGCGTCACCGAGGCCAACGCGCATCCGCACGCGAGCCACGGCGTGGCCCTGGTGCACAACGGCATCATCGAGAACCACGAGCAGCAGCGCGAGCGGCTGCAGCAGCTCGGCTACACGTTCGAGTCGCAGACCGACACCGAGGTGATCGCCCACCTCATCCACCACTACCTCAAGGACGGGCTGGACCTGCTGGCGGCGCTGCAGCGTGCGGTCAAGGAACTGCACGGCGCCTACGCGCTGGCCGTGGTCAGCCGCAAGGAGCCGCATCGGATGGTGGTCGCGCGCATGGGCTGCCCGCTGCTGGTGGGCCTGGGCGAGGGCGAGAATTTCGTCGCCTCCGACGTGTCGGCGATCGTGCAGGCCACCCGCCGGGTGATCTTCCTGGAAGAGGGCGACACCGCCGAGATCACACGCGCCGGCGTGCGCGTGTTCGGCGCCGACGATGCGCCGGTCGAACGTGACGAACATCTGTCGGACGTGTCGCTGGCCTCGCTGGAGCTGGGCCCGTACCGGCACTTCATGCAGAAGGAGATCCACGAACAGCCGCGCGCGATCGGCGACACGCTCGAGGCGATCATCGACGCCAACGCGTTCGAGCCCGCGCTGTTCGGCCGCGACGGCGCGCAGGTGCTCGACGGCGTGGAGGGCGTGCAGATCCTGGCCTGCGGCACCAGTTTCTACGCAGGTTCAGTGGCGCGCTACTGGATCGAGGCGATCAGCGGCCTGCCGTGCAGCGTCGAGATCGCCAGCGAATACCGCTACCGCCAGGCGGTGGCGAACCCGAAGCAGCTGGTGGTGACCATTTCCCAGTCGGGCGAGACGCTCGACACGATGGAGGCGCTGAAGTACGCCAAGTCGCTCGGCCACGACCGCACGCTGTCGATCTGCAACGTGCCCGAGAGCGCGATTCCCCGCGCCAGCCGGCTGGTGTTCTACACCCGCGCCGGGGCCGAGATCGGCGTCGCCTCCACCAAGGCCTTCACCACCCAGCTGGTGGGCCTGTTCGCGCTCGCCGCCACCCTGGCCAAGCTGCACGGCCGGCTCGATGCCGCGCGCGAAGCGGCCTACATCGAAGACCTGCGCCACCTGCCCGGCAGCGTCCAGCACGCGCTCAACCTCGAGCCCCAGATCGCGCTGTGGGCCGAGCGCTTCGCGCCGAAGCACCACGCGCTGTTCCTCGGTCGCGGCGTGCACTATCCGATCGCGCTCGAGGGCGCGCTCAAGCTCAAGGAAATCTCCTACATCCACGCCGAGGCCTATCCCGCGGGCGAGCTCAAGCACGGCCCACTGGCGCTGGTGGACGTGGACATGCCGGTGGTGGTGATCGCGCCCAACGACAGCCTGCTGGAGAAGGTGAAGTCGAACATGCAGGAAGTGCGCGCGCGCGGCGGCGAACTGTTCGTATTCACCGACGCCGACAGCAACTTCAACGAGTCAGAGGGCGTGCACGTGATCCGTACGCCGCGCCACGTCGGCGTGCTCAGCCCGATCGTGCACACCATCCCGGTGCAGCTGCTGGCCTACCACACCGCCCTGTCGCGCGGCACCGACGTCGACAAGCCGCGCAACCTGGCCAAGGCGGTCACGGTCGAGTAGGCGCGCAATGCATTGTCCCGACCGCGCCCGGCGCGTGGTGCGGCGCGCGAATCCGCGGCCCGGCACCGACGTTCAGGCCGGGGTGACGCCTCCGGCATTGGCCGAGTCCGGCCAGTAGGCGCTGTCGGGGGTGGGCCGGCTGCCGAAGATCCCCGTGCCCACGCGCACCGTGGTGGCGCCTTCGGCGATGGCGAGTTCGAAGTCACCGGACATGCCCATCGAGAGTTCATCCATCGCGATGCCCTGCGGGGCGTCCTGGCGCAACCGCTCGCGCAGCTCGCGCAGGCGCACGAAGCAGGGGCGCACGCGCGCGGTGTCGTCGGAGAACAGCGCCAGCGTCATCAGCCCGCGCACGCGCAGCGACGAGAACGCGGGCAACTCGCGGACGAACGCAGGAACCTCGCCCGGGGCGAGTCCGAACTTGCTGGCCTCGCCCGAGGTATTGACCTGCACCAGCACGTCGAGCGCGCGTCCCTGCTTCTGCAACTGCGCATCCAGCGCCTGCGCCACGCGCAGGCTGTCGAGCGCCTGGAATTCGCCGGCGAAGCGCGCTGCGTACTTGGCCTTGTTGGTCTGCAGGTGGCCGATCAGCACCCAGCGCAGGTCGGGCAGGTCGGCGAGCGATTCGGACTTCGCCAGTGCCTCCTGCACCTTGTTCTCGCCGAACTGGCGCAGCCCGAGCGCGTGGGCAAGTCGCAAGCGCCCGGCGTCCACGGTCTTGGTGACCGCCAGCAGCCGCACCCCGCCCGGATGGCGCCCCGCCGCGTGGCAGGCAGCGTCGATACGCGTTCGGATCGCGTCGAGGTTGGCCTGCAGTTGCGCGGCGGCGTCCATCGCGGCTCAGGTGCCCGCCAGCCAGTCGCGCGGCACCAGGTAGTCGTGCAGGCGCGCTTCGGCGCTGCCGGGTTCGGGCGCGTAGCCGTATTCCCAGCGCACCAGCGGCGGCAGGCTCATCAGGATCGATTCCGCGCGCCCGCCGCTCTGCAGACCGAAATGGGTGCCGCGGTCGTAGACCAGGTTGAACTCGACGTAGCGGCCGCGGCGATAGAGCTGGAACGCGCGCTCGCGCTCGCCGTACGGCGTGGCCTTGCGGCGTTCCACGATCGGCAGGTAGGCATCGAGGAAGCCGTCCCCCACCGCACGCAGGTAGCCGAAATCCTGCTCGAGGTCGCCGTGCAGGTCGTCGAAGAACAGTCCGCCGATGCCGCGCGTCTCGTTGCGGTGCCTGAGGTAGAAGTATTCGTCGCACCAGCGCTTGTGCGCCTGGTAGCGCTCCTCGCCGCCGAAGGGCTCGCACACGTCGCGCGCGGTGCGGTGCCAGTGGCGCACGTCTTCGTCGACGGGATAGAACGGGGTCAGGTCGAAGCCGCCGCCGAACCACCAGGCCACGGTGGCGCCATCGCGCAGCGCGCGGAAGTGGCGGACGTTGGCATGGGTGGTCGGCACATGCGGATTGCGCGGGTGGAACACCAGCGACACGCCCACCGCCTGCCAGGAGGCGCCCACCAGTTCCGGCCGCGCCGCGGTGGCCGACGGCGGCAGGGTGTCGCCGGAGACGTCCGAAAAACCGATCCCCGCCTGCTCGAACACCGCGCCGTCGCGCAGGATGCGGGTACGGCCGCCGCCGCGCAGGTGGCTGGAGGCGTCGTCGGGATCGCGCTGCCAAGCGTCCTCGACGAAGCGGCCGCCGCCGTCGGCGGTCTCGATCGCGGCGCAGATGCGGTCCTGCAGGCCGGTGAGCCAGGTGCGGATGTCGTCGAAGCGGTCCATGGCGACATTCTAGTGCGCCGTGTCGCGGGTTTCCGCGTCGTCCTCACCCGCGGCCGCGGGATGCCGGGGACCTTGCCTTCGATCGACGAATGTCCATGGATTCCCGCCTTCGCGGGAATGACGGACGAAGGCGTCCGCGCAAGGGAACGCAAGGGGGGGCATGCCGCCGCGCGCCCAGCGCCGTGTCACGAGCGCGTGAGCGTCTCCGCCCGGTGTGCGGCGAGCCGTGCGTCCAGCTGCGCGGCGAGGTCCCCCGCGGACCGGCCATACGTGTCCGGCAGCGCGGCCTGGAAACCGCTGAGATTGCGGTTCACCCGGCGCAAGCGCTCGCTGCCGGCATGGCCGTCGACGAAATCGAAGCCGACCAGCCGGTGCATGCCCACGCGCGTGCTGCCGAAGCGCGACACCTCGGGCCAGCGCACGCGCGTCCGCCGGAACAGCGAGACGATCTCGAAGCCGTCGGCATCCAGCACCAGGCGGCTCGCGCCCGGCACCAGGTTCAGCACCGCGAGCGCGCCGCACAGGCCGAACAGGACGATGCAGCTCCAGCCCACCAGCGGATGCGTACCCAGGATGCGCGTGCCGATCCACACCAGCGCGCCGCTGATCGCGACCATCGCCAGCCATTTGCCGGGCGACGGCCGCAACACTTCGGTCGCGCCGGTGGCGGGGATCACTTCAGCGTGCGCTCGAACAGTTCCAGGATCCGCCGGTACTGGTCGTACCACGAGTCGGACTGCTGGTAGGCGTGGCGCTCGAGCGGATAGCTGGCCAGTTCCCACTTGTCCTTGCGCAGTTCGATCAGCCGCTGCGCCAGCACCACCGAATCGCGGTAGAACACGTTGTCGTCGATCATGCCGTGCGCGATCAGCAAGTGGTCCTGCAGGCCGTCGGCGAACTCGATCGGCGAGGAGCGGCGGTAGGCCTCGGGATCGATGTCCGGGGTGTTGAGGATGTTGCTGGTGTAGGCGTGGTTGTACTGGGTCCAGTCGGCGACCGGACGCAGCGCCGCGCCGGCCTTGAACGTGCCGGGCTCGCGGAACAGGGCCATGAACGCCATGAAGCCGCCGTAGCTGCCGCCGTAGATGCCGACGCGGTCGCGGTCGGCCTGGCGGTGCTGGACCAGCCAGTCGATGCCGTCCAGGTAGTCCTGCAGTTCCGGTTCGCCCATGCGCCGGTAGATCGCGGTGCGCCAGTCGCGGCCGTAGCCTTCGGAGGCGCGGAAATCCAGGTCGAGCACGATGTAGCCGCGCTGCACCAGCAGGTTGTGGAACATCTGCTCGCGGAAGTAGTTCGGATAACGGTCGCTGACGTTCTGCAGGTAGCCGGCGCCGTGCACGAACAGCACTACCGGATACGTGCGCCCCGGCTCCATCGTCTTCGGGCCGTAGTACTTGCCCCAGATGGTGCCGGCGCCGTGGGTCGAGGGCACCTGCACGGTTTCGGGCTGGAGGAAGTCGTAATCGCGGTACTCGGCCTTGCGGGTATCGGTGAGCGTGCGCGGCTGGCCGCCGTCGGCATCGAGCACCGCCAGCTGCGGCGGCACGTAGCTCGACGAGTGGCGCAGGGCGATGCGGCTGCCGTCGGGCGAGACCGCGAAGCCTTCCACGCCACCGAGCGCGGTGAGTTCGCGCACCTCGCCGCCGTCGACCGGCACCGTGCACAGTTCGTAGTCGCCCGGCCGGGCGCGGTTGCAGGTGAAGTGGAAGCGCGCGCCGTCGGGCGACAGCGCGGGCTGCGAGACTTCCCAACGTCCCGAAGTCAGCGCACGCGCGCGTCCACCGCGCGCGGCGTCGAGCGTGTAGAGGTGGGCGTAACCGCTGTCCTCGGACATGAACCACAGCGTGCGCTGGTCCGGCAGCCAGCCGAACTCGTTGTAGGCCCAGTTGATCCAGGCCTCGTCGGACAGCCGGTGGCGCGACTGCAGGCGCGCAGCGGCCGGGTCGAGGGTGACCAGCCAGCGATCCTTGTTGTCGACCGAATGCAGCATCAGCGCGGCGATCGAGGCGTCCGCGTTCCAGCGGATGCCCTCGGCGTCGTCCTCCACGCGCACTGCGCGCGCCCCCTTCAGCGGCTCCTTCTCGGCGGCCTCGCGCAGCGCGGCGAGCGGATCGTCGGAGATGCCGGGCAGTCCGGCGATGTCCAGTTCGCGCGGCGTGCCGTCGCGCATGTCGACCAGCCACAGCGTCTGCGCGCGCGGCAGGTTGCGCCCCACGCGCGTGCGCACGTCCTCGAATTCCTCGTAGCCCGATTCGGTGACGTACTTGGGCATCTTCCCGGCCTGGCCGCGCTCGTCCTGCTTGCGCTCGGTGACCGCCAGCAGCCAGCGGCCGTCGGGCGAGAGCGAGGTCGCGGCGATCTCGACGTCCTTGCCCAGGTAGACCGGGGCCGGCGCGCGGGTGGGATCGGCCCGGCGCCATTGCGCTTCCTGCTCGCGCGCGGCCTCGCGCCGGGCGCGCTCCTCGCGCAGGGTCTCGACCAGGCGCAGCTGGTCCTCGCGCAGCAGGTCGGGCTTGGGCGGCTTGGCCGGATCGTCCTCGGCCTTGGGCGCGGCGGCGTGGGCCACGGTGCCGCCCTGCGCGCTCC
This sequence comes from Luteimonas kalidii, assembly GCF_029887935.1. Classification (GTDB taxonomy): domain Bacteria; phylum Pseudomonadota; class Gammaproteobacteria; order Xanthomonadales; family Xanthomonadaceae; genus Luteimonas; species Luteimonas kalidii. Next base: position 295,629 of record NZ_JARXRO010000020.1, read on the forward strand.
AGCGGAACCAGTCGTGGCCGCTGCGCCAGACCAGCGCGCCGTCGCTGCCCCAGCGCGGCGAGGCCTCGTCCGCCTCGCTGCGGGTGAGCTGGGTGAGCGCGCCGCTGCGCAGGTCGCGTACGAACACGTCGCCGTTGCGCACGAAGGCCATGCGCGTGCGCTGCGGGTCGAGCACCGGATCGGCGGCATCCGCGTCGGCGCGCGCGGCGCCGTCGAGCCGCTGTGCCTGGCCACCGCCGATGTCCTGCACGTAGAGATCGCGGACGCGGCTGCCTTCGCGCTTGAGCGGGTAGTAGATGCGCGTGCCGTCCCACGACCACCACGCCTGCTCGACCGGCGGCCCGATCCAGTCGGGATCGGCCATGATCCGCTCCATCGTCAGTGGTTGCGCGGGCTGGGCGTGCAGCGCGCCGGAGGCGGCCAGCAGAAGGAGGAGGGCAGGCAGGCGTCGGATCATGGCGATGGCGTGGGACGGACCGCCGCGCAGGGTAGCAGTCCCGTCCGCGCCGGGGCCGGGCCACAGGTCATGCCCGGCGGCGGGCGACGTCGTCCGCCGGTGAGGGCGGGTGCGATGATCCGCGCTGTCGTCGCCTCGCACGGACCACGCGTCGGCGCGAGGTCCGTGAAGGTCCGCGCCGCACCTGTCGCGCTACCAGCTGAAGCCGGCGCCGCCCATCACGCTCTTCTCGCCGCCGCTGAAGGCGCCGCCGAACGACACGCTGGCACGGTCGCCGACGGCGCGCTGGTAGCCCACCGCGAGCGCCTGCTCGCCGCCCTGGCCACCCACGCCGACGCCCACCCGGTTGCGCCCGGCCAGCCCGGCGGTGTTCATCGCCATGCCCGCGAACGCACCCGCCATCGCCCCCTGCCGGTCGATGCGGCGGTCCTGCCGGTGGAACCGGTCGTCGATGCCGCGCTGGATCGAGTCGAGTTGCGCGTCCCAGGTGGCGAAGCGGCTGTCGGTGTACTCGTTGGCCGACTGCAGGGTCTGCACCGCGACGGTGTCGGTGTAGGTGTTGGCGGACACGAGCGTGGCGGCGTCGCCGGCATCGGCATGCGCCTGCGCGGATTCGAGCGTGGCCGCGTCGCCGGCCTGCATCTGCCGCAGGTTCACCGCATCGGTCGCGGCCACGCCGTCGGCGAGGTTGGAAATCGTGGTGCCGTCGGCGCCGGCCAGGGTCAGCACCTCGCGGCCGTCGTCGTCGTAGACCACGCTGCGCGGACCGCCGCCGGCGGGACCCTCCGGCCCGGGCGGGCCGCCGGGCCCGGTCGGTCCCTGCAACGAGTCCAGCCAATCGGCTTCGGTGCCGGCGTAGCCGTTCTGCACCGCCACCTCGTAGGCGCTGTAGCCGCGCTCGCCTTGGACGCCGCCGGCGTCGGAAATGCGCGCGTCGAGGTCGTCGAGTGCGCCATCGACCGCATCGAACGCCGCGCCGACGTCGGTGTAGCTCGCCGACTGGATCACGTACACCGGCGCGGTGAACGCGCCGCCCGCATACGCCGCGCCGCCGCCGAGCCACGCGGCGATGCCGGTACCGAGATCGTCGTCGGCCGCGCGCAGCTGGCGCAGGTTGACGGCGTCGAAGTCCTCGGTGCCGGCGGCAAGATTGGCGATCTGGTTCATCCGTTCGGACGAGCCCACCGACACGGTGTATTCGCGATCCGCGACCGCGCCGTAGCCGATGGCGACGCTGTAGTCCGCGTCGGCCGCGGCATTTACGCCAAGGGCCGCGCTTGCGTTCCCGGCTGCATGGACGGCCGCGCCCACGGCGACCGAACCGCTGCCCGTCGCCCGCGCAGTCTCCGGGGACGAATCGGGAACGCCATCGCCGTCGTAGTCGCTTTCCGGCACCCCCCCGTCCCCGTCGCGGTCATACCATCCGGAGAGCACGACGGATCCTTCTCCGGTCGCGAGCCCGAGGAATCCGACGGCGCTGCTGTTGTCGCCATGTGCGGAGTTCAGGGCGCCGAGGGCGGCACTGTTCACGCCCCTGGCCGAGTTGCGGAGTCCCATCGCAGAGCTCTGCACGCCTTCTGCCGTGTTCGAGTGTCCAACCGATGTCGCGGAGAACGAGGCCGCGATGTTCGACACGCCGACGGAGGTGCTTCCGCTGGCGGACCGGGTCACCTGGTTGCCTTGCCCGATCGCGAGGCTCGTGGCCGACAGCACACGGTTGCCGGCACCGAGTGCGGTGGCGTTGGACGAGGCCACCACGTTCTGGGTACCCACGGCTGTCGAGAAGCTTCCGCCCGCGCTGATCTCATAGGCTTCGGGCTGGCCGTCTCCATCCTGATCGTCCCACGTGCCGATGATGTTGGTGTGGCCGACTGCGGTACTGCTTTCACCCCACGCCCAGTTGCGATGCCCCACGCCGGTGCTGTATCCACCCGGGGTGAGGTTGCGGGACCCGAAGGCGGAGCTCCGCGCACCGGCCGGAATGTTGCCGCCACTCTCGTCCAGGTCGTAGTTGTTGAACCTTCCGCAGGCGACGGCGTCGACGGCATCCGCATCGCTCGCCCCGCGATCGACCGGATTCCCGGCATCGTCGAGAAAGATGCAGACAGCGTCGGCTGCCCAGGACGGGCTGGACAGGCAACTCAGAAGCGCCATGGTGATCAGGCGCCTGCGCAGGACACGGGAGCGGGTGTGAAACATGAGGATCTTCCTGATAGGCCGGAACCGCCCGGCCGGAAGGGGATCGGAATTCAGGGCGTCGGACTGACATGACCCATGGCGGCAGCCCATTCCTCGATCCGGCAGAGGCAGGGTCACGGCGTTGCACGTGTGCGATGCCTTCCACCGCGTGTCCACGCGTACAGCGTGTGCGGAGGCGATGCATCGAACCCGACGACCACCCGAGGGGCGCCGACCCTGCAGCAGCAGGCAACCGCTGGCGGAGCAAGCGACCAGGCGACAAGGAGGATGGGCCGCGCGCGGCGGGGTTCTGCCAACACCGGAACGCAGGGCGCTGGGATGACAGGGCGTTGGTCACAGATCCACGCCGAAGCCGATGCCTGCCGATCTTTCGCCACCGCTGAAGGCGCCGCCCAGCGAGAACGAGGCCCGGCTGCCGACCTTGCGCCCATAGCCCACCGACAACGCCTGTTCGCCACCCTGGAAGCCGGCACCGACCGCGATGCGTCCGCGCGGGCTTTGCGAACCGGCGGCATTGATCGCCATGTTCAGCATCGCGCTTCCCATCGCGCCCTGGCGGTCGATGCGCCGGTCCTGCCGCTGGAAGCGGTCGTCGATGCCGCGCTGGATCGAATCGAGCTGCGCATCCCAGGTGGCGAAGCGGCTGTCGGTGTATTCGTTGGCCGACTGCAGGGTCTGTACCGCGACGGTGTCGGTGTAGGTGTTGGCCGAGGCGAGCGTGGCGACGTCGCCGGCGTCGGCGTGCGCCTGTGCGGACTGCAGGGTGGCGGCGTCGCCAGCCTGCAATTGCCGCACGTTGACCGCATCGGTGGCGGCAACGCCGTCGGCGAGGTTGGCGATCGTAGTGCCGTCGGCACCAGACAGGGTCAGCACGTCGCGGCCGTCGTCGTCGTAGACCACGCTGCGCGGGCCGCCGCCGGCGGGACCTTCCGGACCTTCGGGGCCTTCGGGACCTTCCGGCCCCGTCGGGCCCTGCGGACCTTCGGGGCCCTCCGGGCCTTGCGGTCCCGCCGGTCCCTGGTCGCCCTGCAGCGAGCCCAGCCAGTCGGATTCGGTGCCGGCGAAGCCGTTCTGCACCGCGACCTCGTAGGCGCTGTAGCCGCGCTCGCCCTGGATGCCGCCGACATCGTTGATGCGAGCATTGATGTCGTCGAGCGCGGTGTCGACCGCGCCGAAGGCCGCACCGACGGTGTCGTAGTCGTTCGACTGGATGACATACACCGGCGCGGTGAACACGCCGCCCGCATACGCCGCGCCGCCGCCCAGCCATGCGGCGATGCCGGCACCGAGGTCGTCGTCGGCCGCGCGCATCTGGCGCAGGTTCACCGCATCCGTGTCGTCGGTGCCGTCATCGACCTGGGTCAGGCGCCGCTGATAGCCGTCGAGGCCGAACGAGACGGTGTCCGCCTGATCGGCCACGGATCGCGCTCCGATCGCGACGCTGTTGGGCGCCGTCGCGCTGGCCACGTTGCCCAACGCCATTGCGTCGATGCCGGATGCCGACGTGCCGGCCCCCAGCGTGGTGCCGCCATCGGCCGAAACCAACGATCCCGCCCCGATGGCGGTGCCGTCGTCAACCGCGGTGGAGGCTGTCCGGATGCCGACGAGCGCGTAACCGCCGAGGGCGACATTGTTGTCGCCCTGGGTCCGCGCGAGCGAGCCGACCGCGGTGCCCCCGATCTGCGCGGGAATCGGACCGATGGTGATCGCTCCGCCGCTTCCGGCGTTGACCCGTGCCTGCACGCCGATCGCGGTGCCGGACGCCTGGGCCACGACGGACTCGGCGCCGACGGCAGTGCCTCCGGCAACGCCGACGGAGGACTGGAAGCCGAAGGCGCTGGACCGGTTGGCCGACGCGGTCGAATTGGTTCCGCACTCGGTGCTGCCGTACTGGGCCCCGTTGTTGCACTCGGGGGTGGGGTCGGCGGCCGCCGGCAGGGGCAATGCGCCGGCGACGGCAAGGGCCAGGCACAGCGGCAACGGTGCGCGACGTATGGGGAGATCCGATGGGATGCGGACTGTGCGACGGGGCATGGCGATCACCTTGTGGCAGGCCGGAAATGGCCGACAGTCAGGAGGATCGGAAAGGACGGCTGCGGACTGACATCGGCTGGACGCGACCCGGGAGCGCGGCCCGGCCGTGCCCCGTGAGGTGGTCGGCGTCACCGTCCGGATGGCGCGTCGCCAGCGTTTCGACGGTGGCGGGCGGGAGGTGTGGTTCGACAGCGCTTGGTGCCGGTCGCCGTGAGGTCGAACTGCGCCGGCGCGCGCGCGAAACAGGGTCGCAGGGCGCCGGTCCCCGGGCTGGATCGTCGAATACGCTCGGCGCCGTGCTTCCGGCAGGCCGCAGCGGTGCCTTGCCGGTCAGCCGGGACAGCGCCCCACGGCCTGACGCACGTCCGCCTGGAACGGCGCATCCTCGTCGGCGCTCTGCGAGCCCGTCGCGTCGCGCAGCGCGTCGCACAGCGTGGTGGCGCCGGCGGCCGGCCCTGCCCGCAGTTGCAGCAACGCAAGCCGCGCACGTTCCGGATTGCGCCATGGGTCCGCGTCCTGCAGGCGGGCCGCGGCTTCGGAAATGGCGGTCGATGCGTCGCCGGATTCGCCCTGCGCGAGCAGGACGCGCGCACGCACGGTCCACAAGGCGGCCTCGCTGCGCGGCGTGAGGTCGCCTTGCGACGCTGCGGCGAAGGCCGCATCGATGTCGCGCCGGGCCGCTGCCGGATCCTGCCGCGCCAGATGCAGCTTGGCGCGCACGGACAGGCCGAGCGGATGGAAATCCGCATCGTGCGCGGCCAGCCGCGGCAGCAGGTCGTCGAGCCGTTGCCCCGCCTGCGCGAGTTGCCCGGACTCCACCAGCGCATCGGCCTGCCGCGTGCGGGCGGACAGCACGTAGGCGTGGTCGGCGTCGGCGTGGATGCGGTGCCAGGCGGAGGCGACTTCGTCGAACCCTTCCGCGGCACGCCTCCAGTCTCCCGCGCGATACCAGTTGAATGCACGGTTGTTGCGCGCCGCCAGCATGAACTGCCGGTCGGGCGCGTTGTGTTCCGTCCCGTGCCGGATCGCCTCGTCGTACGCCACTTCGGCCTCGCGGAAGCGATCGTCCTCTTCGAGCAGCGAGGCCAGTTCCAGTCCGGCGAAGGCGAGCCGGCGCTGGTCGCCAGTGGCCGCGGCCGCTGCCAGCAGCTGGCGATACGTGGCTTCCGCCTCGCGCACCATGCCGTTCTCCTGCTGCAGCATGGCCATGTATTTCAGCGCATTGCGGGTCACCGGGTGCGTGTCGCCGTAGAAGCCGCGCACCGATTCGAACATCGGCGTGCCTTCCGCGAGCGCCTGTGGCGGCGCGGTCACGCTGGTGGTGGCCAGCAGGATCAGCCGTGACAGGTCGGCGTGCGCGGTCACGCGGGAGTCCGCGGGCATGTGCGCGTGCGCCAGCCGCGAGGCGGTGCGCGCCGACTCGAGCGCCTCCTGCTCGCGGCCCTGGCTCAGGCGCTGGTAGGCGCGCACCTGCCAGGCGTCGGTGAGGATCGGGATGTGTTCGGCCCGGTCCGGGGACAGCGTGTCGATCGCGCCATCGAGCAGCGCATCGGTTTCCACCGCCTGCCCGGCGGCCAGCGTTTCCTGCGACAGGCGCACGTCGATCAGCTTGCGCGCCCACGGCGCCGCGCCCGGATCCGCGGCGAGTGTCTTGCGCACGTCGCGCAGCAACCGCTCCGCGGATGCGCGCTCACCCGAATCGGACATGGTGGAGGCGAGCAGGTCGGCGATCTGCGCCAGCAGGTCCGGCTGCCCGGAGAAGCGCTCGACCAGGTCCGTGGCCGCATGGCTGAACACGCGTTCCAGGTCGCCGCCGAACGCCGCGTTCGTCGGATTGGCATCGGCCAGCAGCTGCAGCGCGAAATCGCGCACCCGCAGGGCCTGTTCGGCCTGGCGTTCGGCCTCCGCCGCGTGCTGGCGAACACGGGCGGACTGGTGCAGCACGCTCGCGATCCCCAGCACCACCACGATCGCGGTGATCGCCGCCAGGCTCGCGATCCCGCGGTTGCGCTGCACGAACTTGCGGGTGCGATAGCCGATGGTGTCGCCCGTGACCGACACCGGGCGGCCGTCGAGGAAGCGCTGCAGGTCGTCGGCGAAGGCGCGCACGCTGGCGTAGCGGCGCTGCGGTTCCTTGGCCAGCGCGGTCTGCAGGATGCGGCCGAGGTCGCCGCGGACGAAGCGCCGGAACGCCCGCGTGTCGGTGCGGCGTTCGCGCAGGCGGGTGGCGACCTCGTCGTCGCTGCCGGTGGTGATTGCCTGCTCCAGCCGGGGCGGCTGCTGGGTGGAAATGGCCTCGGCCGCCGCGCGCAGGTCGTCGGCGGGGAAGGTGAAGGGCAGGCGGCCGGCCAGCAGCCGGTACAGCACCACGCCTAGCGCATGCACGTCGGTGGCGGCGCTGATCGCACCGCCGCTGATCTGCTCGGGCGCCGCGTACTCGGGCGTGAACCCGGCGAACATGCCGGTGCGTGTGGAGCCCGCATCCTCGTCCATGCGCTTGGCGACGCCGAAATCGAGCACCTTCGCGCGGCCGTCGTTGTCGACCAGGATGTTGGCCGGCTTGAGGTCGCGATGCACCACGAAATGCTCGTGCGCGTGCTGCACCGCCTCGCAGACCTGCGCGAACAGGGCCACGCGTTCGCGCAGCGGCAGCCGCCGCGCATCGGCCCAGGCATCGAGCGGGCTGCCGTCGACGTACTCGAGCGCGAACCAGGGGCGGCCGTCGCCGTCGATGCCGTTGTCGAGCAGCCGCGGGATGTTGGGGTGCGAGAGCACCGCCAGGATCCGCCGCTCCTGCAGGAAGCGCTGGGCCTGGGTGCTGCCGTCCCAGCGCCGGCGCAGGCGCTTGATCGCCGCGCGCTGGGCGGTGTCGTCGTCGCGGTGCGCGGCGTGCACGGTGCCCATCGCGCCACGGCCGAGTTCGCGGTCGACGCGCCAGCGGCCGAGACGGTGGGCGGGCGCATCGTCGGCGCCGTCGTGCTCCCCGGCGTCCTGCGTGGGGTGGCTGATGATCCCGCGCGCGCCGGCATCGAACGCGCTGTCGGCGGCGTCGGCCTCGAGCATGCGTAGCAGTTCGGCGCGCAGCGATAGGTCGTCGGCGCATTCGGCCTCGAGCAGGGCGTCGCGCTGTGCCGGGTCCAGGTCGATCGCGTGGTCGAACAGCTGCGACAGCCGCAGCCATCGCGACCGCCCGGAGGTCACGCGGCCTCGCCCAGGTGCGAGAGCAGGAAGGCGCGCGCCTTGCGCCAGTCGCGGTGCACGGTGCGCGAGGTGACACCCAGGTGGCGGGCGATCTCCTCGAATTCCATGCCGGCGTAGAAGCGGAACTCGATCACGGTGGCCAGCCGCGGGTCGAGCGTTTCCAGCGCGCGCAGGCCGCGTTCGATGTCCAGCACGTCCAGCCCGGGCTGCGCGCCGTCCTGCGGCAGGTCGGTGGACAGCGTGACCCGGGCGACATCGCCGCCGCGCTTGCGGGTGCCGCGCGCACGGACGTGGTCGACCAGCACGCAACGGATCACCTTGGCGGCCAGCGCGAGGAACGGGCCGCGCTGGCTGACGTCGAGTGCGCTCCCGTCGAGCTTGAGGTAGGCCTCGTGCACCAGCACGGTGGTGTCGAGCGTGCCGCGCGCCACGCCCCGCAGTTCTCGCCGGGCGATCGCGCGCAACTGCGTGTAGAGCTCCTCGAAGCGGGCGCGGTAGGCGGCGTCCTTCCAGTCGGCGTCCGGGACGATCTCGGTGGCGACGGAATCCTCGGGGGCCATGCGCGGAACCGTTGGGGTGGCGGAGCCAGCTTACCCCAGCGTTCCGGCGTCGCCGCGACCGGCGCGGGCGCCGTGCATGAACCGCAGCCGCGTCCTGTCGGTTCCGCCCCCCGCGCTTTTCCCGCACAATTCCGCGATCGAGCCCGCGGACGGACATGCACGCCTACGTTTACAAGAGCCAGCGCAAGGCGGAGACGTACGTGTACCTGGCGGCGCGCGACGCGTTCGACCGCTTGCCCGAACCGCTGCGCACGCAGCTCGGTCCGCTCGAGTTCGTGCTCGACGTGGCCCTGACCCCGGGGCGCAGGCTGGCGCGCGAGGATGCCGGGGACGTGCGCGCGAACCTCGCCGCGCGCGGGTTCCACCTGCAGTTCCCGCCGGGCCGGGTCGCCGATCCGATGCACGAGGACTGGGGCACCGATGCCTGATGCACCGGCAAGCCGCCGACAGGCGCTCGCCGCCGCCGCGGCCGCTGTCGCGCTGACGCTGGCCGCGGGCCTGGGCGGCGTGGTGGCGATCGCGGCCGGCGTGCTGGCCCAGCCGGCGCTGGCGCTTGCCGTGCGCGGCTGGCGCCTGCGCCGCGACGCCGATCGCGCCACGCTGGGTCGCGATGCGCGTGCACTGCTGGCGCTGTGGGCGATCGCGGTCGGGCTCGCAGGCCTGCTGGTGGCCTGGCCGCTGTCGGCGCTGCTGGCCGGCGCCGGACTCGGCCCGGTACTCGCGCTCAGCGCCGCGGCGGGGCTGTGCGTGCTCGCGCTGTGGCGCAGCTGGCCGCTGTGGCACGCCGTCGAACGCGATGGCGGCCCGCTGGCGCGACAGTGGGAGGCGCTGGGCGAGCGCGATGCCTCCGGCTGGCACGGCCTGGCCGCGGCCGCGTGCGTGGCCGTGATCGTGGGCACGCTGGTCCTGCTCGCCTGGCCGGCCCTGGTGCCTGCGCCGGTCCGCTGGGGCCTGGCGGGCGGCTGCGTGCTGGCCTGGCCGCTGCTGCACGCGCTGCTGCAGCGGCTGCCCGCGCCGCCCGTGCTCGCGCTGCCGGTGGTGGACATGGGCGGCGAGCCTTCGCGGATGGCGCCGCCCATCCCCGAGGGCGACCTCGACCGCGCCCTGTATGCCGCCGCGCGCGGCGGCCGCGTCGAGCAGGCGCTTGCGCTGCTCGATGCCGGCGCCGATGCCCACGCGCGGCCGCTGGACGACGATCGCGACCAGCGCCCGCTGCCGGTGCTGGCCGCGGTGTTGCCGGACCTGCGCCTTCTGCGCGCGCTGATCGCCGCCGGGGTCGACGTCAATGCCGCCCACGCCGGCCTGACCCCGCTGCTGGCCGCCACCCGGGACAGCTGGCACGGGCGGCCCGAGGCGGTGATGACCCTGCTGGCCAACGGCGCCGATCCGCGCGCCGCCGACCGCGACGGCAACACCCCGCTGCACCATGCCGCGCGCAGCTCCGATCCTGGCGTGGCCGCGCTGCTGCGCGACGCGTCGGCCGAACTCGACGCCCCCAACGCCGACGGCCTGACCCCGCTCGGCGTCGCCTGCGCTGCCGGCAACTGGCGGCTGGCGCGCTTCCTCCTGGAGCGCGGCGCGCGCCCCGGGGTGGAATCGGGCACGCCCGCGCTGGTGGCCGCGGCCGCCGGCGACGAGGACGATCCGGCCGGCGTGCAGTTGCTACTGCGACACAAGGCGAAAGTGGACGCATGCGACCGCGATGGCCGCACCGCCCTGCACGTGGCCGCCTTCCAGGGCCATCAGGACATCACCGCGACGCTGCTCGACGCCGGCGCCGATGTCCATGCACGCGACGCCCACGGCGCCACGCCGCTGCTCGAGGCCGCACGCGGCGCACGCACGGCCACCTTCGAAGCGCTGCTCGCCGCAAAAGCCGATCCGCGCACCGTCGACGGCGGGGGACGCCACGCCTTGCTGCTGGCCTGCCTGGCCGAGGCACCCTCTTCGGCACTGGTCGCGCGCCTGCTCGAACTCGGACTCGATCCGCAGGCCGTCGATGGTGCAGGGCGCAAAGCGGTGGACGCGGCCGCTGCGGCCGGACGCTGGCGCCTGGTGGCCCTGCTCGACCCCGCCTATGCGCTGCCGCCCAGCGTCCAGGGCGAGGGCGACGAGGGCAGGCCGGAAGACCGCGCGCCGCTGACGCTGCTGCGCGAGGGCCTGGATGCCGGCCGGTTCGACGATCTCGAGCGCGTCGCGGCGCTGGTCACGCCGGCCGACCTCGGCTCGCTGCTGCTGGAGGAGGGGCCTGCGTCCATCGCGCGGATCGACTGGTTGGTGGCGCAGGGTGCCGACCTCGAATCCCGCGACGCGGATGGCGAGACGGCCCTGTTCCGGCTGCTCGCGCGCGGCTCCGGCGCGGTCTCCGCGCTGCAGGCGCTGCTGCGCCACGGTGCCTCGCCGGCGGGCAGCGGCGGGCTGGCGCGTTTCCTGGCCGCCTGCGTCGCCGGCGACCAGGCCGGGCGCGCGCTCGAGCAGTGCGCGCTGGACCTGCTCGAGGCCGGTGCCGACCCGTTCGCGCCTTCGCCTGCGGGCGACCCCCCGCTGTCGCTCGCCGTGCACCTGGGCTGGGACCGGCTGATCCAGCGCCTGCTCGCGATCGGGGTCGATGCCGATGCACGCGACGCCCGTGGCATGACCGCACTGCATCTGGCCGCCGCCTTGGCGCGAGAGGACGTGCTCAAGACCCTCGTGCGCCACGGCGCGACCATCGACATGCGCGCCCAGGACGGCCAGACCCCGCTCGGGGTGGCGCTCGCCAGCGGCCGGCGCGACCTGGCCGACTGGCTCGACTGGCGCGGCTGGACCCTGCCGCGACGCGCACTGCAGCCGTCGGACCTGCCGGCCGCCGCGATGACCGGCGACGCCGATGCCGTGCGTCGCCTGATCGACCTCGGGCTGCCGGTCGAAGCGGTCGACGGCCAGGGGTGCACCGCGCTGCTGCGCGCCTGCGGCGGCGGCCACCCGGCGGTGGTCGATCTGCTGCTGGCGCGCGGCGCGCAGCCGCAGCACGTGGCCCACACCGGCGCCACGCCGCTGTCGGCAGCGGTCAGCGTGCGCCAGATCGAGATCGTCGACCGGCTGCTCGCCGCCGGCGCGCAGCTCGAACAGCGGCTGCCCGGCGAGGTCACGGTGCTGATGCTGGCGGCGGCACTCGGCCTGCCCGAGCTGTGCGCGCGGCTGATGACCGCTGGCGCCAACGTGCACGCCACCGATGCCCAGGGACTGACGCCGCTGCACTGCGCTGCGCTGTACGGATTCACCGCGCGCGACCGCACCCGCCTGGTGGCGCTGTTCGACACCCTGTTGCTGGCCGGCGCCGAGGTCGACGCGCCGGCCGCCGGCGGCGTCACCCCGCTGCTGCTGCTGGTCGGTGCGCGCGCCGAGCCCGGCACGGCCTGCGACGAGGACGTGCTGCTGGCGGTGATCGAGCACCTGCTCGACGAGGGGGCGAGCCTGGAGGCGCGCGATCCTCGCGGCTTCGGCCCGCTGCACCTGGCCGCGCTGCATGGCCTGCTGCGGGTGACCCAGCGCCTGCTGCGCGCCGGCGCCGATCCGGAGACGCGCGACGCCCTCAACCGCACCCCGCGCGAGATCGCGGTGATGCGCGGCTTCGTCGACGTTGCCCACGAGTACGTGCCGGTGCAGGCCGGGGTGTCGATGGCGCGCTTCCTGCGCGACCGGAGCTGACCGGATCCCCGGATCGCCTCGGGTCACCCGACCCTTCCGGCGCGAGCCTTGCGCGCCCTGGAGCGCCGGGCCTACAGTCCGCGGGCGGCACCCCGGGCCCGGGTGGCTGCGCCAGGGAGTCGTACCCGTGCCTCGGGCCGGCATGCGACGTGGCTCGACGACGCGTCAGGGAGGGGACATGAAGATTCGACGGCATTCGCGCTGGTGCGTGCTGCTGCTGTGGCTCGCGGCCGGTGCCGCCCAGGCCGCCGGCGTGGCCGAAGCCCGCAAGCAGGTCGAGGCGAGCATGCTGGTGACCGGACGGGTCACCATCACGCGCGAAGGCACGGTCAGCGACTGGACCATCGACCAGCGCGAGAAGCTGCCGGAGGTGGTGGCGAACATGGTCGATGCGGCGGCGCCGGGCTGGCGCTTCGAGCCGATCGAGATCGACGGCGAGCCGGCGCACGGCAGCGCGCGGATGAGCCTGCAGATGATCGCCGAACGGATCGATGACGAGCGCTTCCGGGTCTCGATCCGCAACGGGTATTTCGGGCGCGAGGCGGTGTCCAGGGCACAGCCCCCGGGTCGGCGCGGCAAACGCGAAGATGCGTCCTTCCCGGATGACCGGCTGAGCGGGCTGGAGATGCGCGCGCCCGGCTATCCGGCACTGGCGCTCGAAGCGGGCGTGCAGGGCACCGTGTACGTGATCGTCCGCGTGGACCGCAGCGGACGGGTCCAGGACGCCGCGGTGGAGCAGGTGAACCTGCGGGCGCTGGGCAACGCGCGCGAGATGGCGCGCATGCGGGACCTGCTGGCCAAGCCCGCACTCGCGGCCGCGCGCAGATGGACGTTCCGGACGCCCGTCCGCGGCGAGTGGGTGGACGAGGAGTGGTGGTCGGCGCGGGTGCCGGTCGACTATCTCATCGGCGGCATGCAACCCGGCTACGGCCAGTGGCAGGCCTATGTGCCGGGCCCCCGCAGCCCGGTGCCCTGGCAGATGGAAAGCCTGGAGGGATTCGACGTGGCCCCCGATACGCTGGTGGCCGGCGAGGTGCATCAGGTCGGTACCGGGCTGAAGCTGCTGAGCCCGCTGCAGGGCGGCTGACGCGGCTCACGGGCCGGGCGCGTTCGATCGTCCCAGCGCCTGCAGCCTGCGCGCGCCGCGTTCGGCGATCGCCTGCAGCGCATGTTCGTGCTCGAGCGTGTAGTGGTCGGCATCGGGATGCTCGCTGTCGAGCACGCCGAACAGGACGTCGCCCAGCAGGATCGGCACCGCGAGTTCCGACAGGTTGGACTGGTCGTCGGGGACGTAGCGCGGGTCGAAGCGCGCGTCGCCGGTGCGCTGCGGCAGGCGCAGCCGCGCGCAGCGGCCGACGATGCCCTGGCCGAAGGCGAGCGTGAGGCGGGATTCGAGCACGCGACTGGCCGCGCGCTTGGGGCCCCACGCCGCCTGCTGGGTCAGGCTGTGACCGCCGGGATCGCACAGGTAGACGATCGCGTCCACCAGCTCGAGCTCCTTGCCGGCGAAGCCGCACAGGGTCCAGGCCACCTCCGCCGGAAGCGTCGCGCCCTCGAGCGCGGTGTCGAGCTGCGCGAGGCGATTGCGGGCATTGGCGAGGAAGGCGGCGGCTCGGGACATGGCGATGGCCCCCTGCAAGAGTTCCATGCCGGACGCCAGTCGGCGAACCGGCGTCCGCGAGATGCATGGTGCGACCGGAATGCGGGCATGTCCAATCGGTCCGCGCGCCTCGCAACCGTCGGAGGGAGCGGCCGACGTGTTCTTGTCTCGGATGGGCCCAAGCCTCAACGGATCCGGGATTGCCGCAGATGCGGAGCGGAGGCGGCTGTCGCGAGGGAAAGCGTCGCGCCTGTCCGGCTCGCGAGGCGTGGTGCACGAAGGCCCTTGGATACCAATGTCTCCCGGCACGGACTCCGGCCGGCGTCGCTCCTTGATTTCGTACCCGAAGGTCTTCGCGTCCGGCGTGCCGACATCGATGGCGACCCGCAGCGCGGATCCAGAGCACTTCGCGCCTGCCGCGCATGCACCCGGAAGCCGCGCCCAGCCGTGGCCGGCAGGCCTTTGCGGCAAAATCAAGGAGGAGGCATCCGCCTGCAGGCGGATGCCGGGGGACATTTGCCGCAAAGGCCTGCCGGTCGCGGCTGGACCCGTCAGGTCGCTAGAACACCAGGAAAACGAAGCGACGCGATCCAGCGGAAACTGCTCTCCCTTCGCCTGGACCGGGGCACCGCGACCGGGCCAAGAAGCAGCAAAGGCGCCGGTTGCCCGGCGCCTTTGCTGGTGTCGCGGTGCGTCCTGGCTCAGCGCTTCATCGAAGCGAAGAACTCATCGTTGGACTTGCTGCTCTTCATCCTGTCGAGCAGGAACTCCATCGCGGCGATCTCGTCCATCGGATGCAGCAGCTTGCGCAGGATCCAGATGCGCTGCAGCAGGTCGGGCTCGATCAGCAGGTCCTCGCGGCGGGTGCCGGAGAGGTTGACCGCGATCGCCGGATACACGCGCTTTTCGGCGATGCGGCGGTCCAGGTGCACTTCCGAGTTGCCGGTGCCCTTGAACTCCTCGTAGATCACCTTGTCCATCGCGCTGCCGGTGTCGACCAGGGCGGTGGCGATGATGGTCAGCGAACCGCCTTCCTCGACGTTGCGCGCCGCGCCGAAGAACCGCTTGGGGCGGTGCAGGGCGTTGGCGTCGACGCCGCCGGTGAGCACCTTGCCCGAGGACGGCACCACGTTGTTGTAGGCGCGGGCCAGGCGGGTGATCGAGTCGAGCAGGATCACCACGTCCTTCTTGTGCTCGACCAGGCGCTTGGCGCGCTCGATCACCATCTCGGCGACCTGCACGTGGCGCGCGGCTGGCTCGTCGAAGGTCGAGGACACCACTTCGCCGCGCACGGTGCGCTGCATCTCGGTCACTTCCTCCGGCCGCTCGTCCACCAGCAGCACGATCAGGAACACTTCCGGATGGTTGGTGGTGATCGCGGTGGCGATCTGCTGCATGAGCATGGTCTTGCCGGCCTTGGGCGGCGAGACGATCAGGGCGCGCTGGCCCTTACCCTGCGGCGCCATCAGGTCGAGGATGCGGCCGGCGATGTCCTCCGAGGATCCGTCGCCGCGCTCGAGCTTGAAGCGCCGGCGCGGGAACAGCGGGGTCAGGTTCTCGAACAGCACCTTGCCCTTGCTGGCTTCGGGCGGCTCGCCGTTGATGGTGTCGACCACGTTGAGCGCGAAGTAGCGCTCGCCGTCCTTGGGCCAGCGGATGCGGCCGGACAGGTGGTCGCCGGTGCGCAGGTTGAAGCGCCGGATCTGGCTGGGCGAGATGTAGGTGTCGTCCGGGCCGGCCAGGTAGCTGGCCTCGGCCCCGCGCAGGAAGCCGAAGCCGTCGGGCAGGATCTCCAGCACGCCGTCTGCCTGCACGCCCTCGTGGGTGCGGGTGAGCACCTTGAGCAGGGCGAAGATCACGTCCTGCTTTCGTGCGCGGGCGACGCCCTCGTGGATGTTGAGCTGCTCGGCGATGTCGAACAGCTTGTGCGCCGGCATCCGCTTCAGGTCGCCCAGCGAGTACTGCGGGAAGCCCTCGGGGATGTTCGGCGGCGGCATGCGGCTGGTCTGCTCGCCGTTGCCCGAATCGTCCTGCGGCAGGCCGCCGTCGCGGTAGCGGTCGCGCTGGCGGTCGCGGCGGTTGCGGAAGCGGTCGCGGCGGTTGTTGCCCTGCGCGTTCTGGTTGGCCTGGTTCTGGCTGGCCTGGTTGTTGCGCTGGCCTTCGGACTGCTGTCGCGGCTGGGTCCCGTCGGCCTGCGGCTGCGGCGACTCACCTCCGCCACCGCCACCCGTGGACGGGGCGGACTGGGCCGGCTCCGGCGCCCGCGGCGCGGCTGGCGCGGCGGATTCGGGTGCGGGCGGCCGGGGTTCGGCGGGCCTGGGTTCGGAGGGTGCCGGGGCGGAGTCGAACAGCTTGGGCGCGTCCGCGTCCGCGGGTTTGGCGCTCTTTCGGGGCGCGCGGACGGCAGTCTTGCGCACGCGCTTGGCGGCGGTGCCGCCGTCGTCGGGGGTGTTGTCGGACAAGTGCGAATTCCTCGCTTGCTGCGAGCGCCCTGGAACGGGCGGGGAGGTGTTGACGGGAGTCGTTCAGACGGGGTGCGGCGCCGTGTTCCACGCCGGATGCAGCCAAACTAACACCGCGTGCGGACGACGGCAAGCGGGCGGGGCGGGCCGTTCAGGCCGGTGCCCGGGCCGCCCGGTCGGGCGTCGCGGGGATTGCGGACGGGTCGGTGCCGCGCAGTCGACGCGGCACCGGGGAATGCAGGGACGCGGCGCTCAGAGCGCCTTGTCGATCATCTGCGCCAGCTGCGCCTTGCCGACGGCGCCGATCTGGGTCGCCTGGACCTGGCCGTCCTTGAACAGCAGCAGCATCGGGATCGAACGCACGTGGTACTTCAGCGCGGTGGCGCGGTTCTCGTCGACGTTGACCTTGGCGACCTTCACCTTGCCGGCATAGTCCTCCGCCAGTTCGTCCAGCGCGGGGGCGATCATCTTGCACGGCCCGCACCACGGCGCCCAGAAGTCGACCAGCACCGGCTCGCCGGACTGCAGCACGGTGGCATCGAAATCGGCATCGCTGGCGTGGAAGACGTGTTCGCTCACGGAGGGCTCCTGGAAGGGGGTCGATGGCCGGCCAGGACGGCCGCACCGGGATGGATGGTAAACTTGGGTGATTCGCGGCCCGATTCAAGGGCCGCCCGTGACGGGCATCCCCGGGCGACCCCATGCGCCCATGGTCCGCGAGCCCGGGGTCCGCGCCAACCGGCGCCCTCCCCGTTCCAAGGCAGTCTGCGATGCAGGCGCCGCCCACGCAAGCTCCAGGGCGTGTCATGCCGCTTGAAGGACTTCCCTGCCCGTTTGGGTCGCCGCACCGCGGCGATACGCGCCCTGCAGCGCGGCGACCCAAGCGGACCGGGAGTCGCTTCCGGACGGTTCGCGACGCACTGGGGCCGCACACAAGAAGCCCTACATGAGCGACAAGCCACTTACCGACATCACCTTCTCCAGCTTCGAACTGCACCCGGCGCTGCTGGCCGGACTCGAGGCCGCCGGGTTCACCCGGTGCACCCCGATCCAGGCGCTGACCCTGCCCATCACCCTGTCCGGGCGCGATGTGGCCGGACAGGCGCAGACCGGCACCGGCAAGACCCTGGCCTTCCTGGTCACGGTCATCAACCGGCTGCTGTCGAAGCCGGCATTGGCCGAGCGCAAGCCCGAGGATCCGCGCGCGCTGATCCTGGCGCCGACCCGCGAACTGGCGATCCAGATCCACAAGGACGCGATGAAACTCGCGCCCGAGCTGGGCCTGAAGTTCGCCCTGGTCTACGGCGGCGTCGACTACGACAAGCAGCGCTCGCTGCTGCAGGCCGGCGCGGACGTGATCATCGCCACCCCCGGCCGCCTGATCGACTACGTCAAGCAGCACAAGGTCGTGTCCCTGCACGCCTGCGAGGTGTGCGTGCTGGACGAGGCCGACCGGATGTTCGACCTGGGCTTCATCAAGGACATCCGCTTCCTGCTGCGGCGCATGCCGATCCGCACCGAGCGCCAGACGCTGCTGTTCTCGGCCACCCTCAGCCATCGCGTGCTGGAACTGGCCTACGAGCACATGAACGAGCCGGAGAAGATCGTCGTCGAGACCGAGTTCATCACCGCAGCCAAAGTGCGGCAGAAGCTCTACTACCCCTCCGACGAGGAGAAGCTGCCGCTGCTGCTGGGCCTGCTCTCGCGCAGCGAGGGCGCGCGCACCATGGTGTTCGTCAACACCAAGGCTTTCGTCGAGCGCGTCGCGCGTTCGCTCGAGCGCGCCGGCTACCGCGTCGGCGTGTTGTCGGGCGACGTGCCTCAGAAGAAGCGCGAGTCGCTGCTGAAGAAGTTCCAGGCCGGCCAGCTCGAGATCCTGGTGGCCACCGACGTGGCCGCGCGGGGCCTGCACATCGACGGCGTCAGCCATGTCTACAACTACGACCTGCCGTTCGATGCCGAGGATTACGTCCACCGCATCGGCCGCACCGCGCGCCTGGGCGCCGAGGGCGACGCGATCAGCTTCGCCTGCGAGCGCTACGCGATGGGCCTGCCGGACATCGAGGCCTACATCGAACAGAAGATTCCGTCCGAGCCGGTGACCGCGGAACTGCTGGTGCCGGTGCCGCGCAAGGCGCGGCCGGACGCGGTGGTGGACACGGGCGACAACGAGGACGGCGACAGCATCGGCGAGATCTACCGCGAGGTGCGCGAGGCCAAGGCGGCCGAGGACGCCAAGCGCGGTGGTGGCCGCGGCGGGCGTCCGGGTCCGGGGGCAGGACGCACCGGCCCCCGCTCCGACGCGGGATCCGGTTCCGGCGAGCGCCCGCGGCGCGCGCGCAAGCCGCGCGTGCATGCGGACGGCGAGGGCCCGGCCGCGGCTGCCGTCACGGCCGAGGCGGCGCCTGCCGAGGCGGCGCCCTCGCAGGTGATCGACGCGGCCGGTGCGGTCGCGGCGGCGATGCCGGACGAATCGCGGCCGCCGCGCAAGCGTCGCCGCCGGCGTCGCGGCCAGCGCGTCGAGGGTGCTGCGGACACCGGCCAGGACTCCGCCCAGCAGACCGGCGGGCAGGGAGCCCGCGCCACGGCGACGCGCGAACCGCGCAAGGCGTCGGCCCCACGTTCTCAGCGCGCGCCCCGCGACGGCGCCCCGGCATCGGCGTCTACCGGCGGGTCGAGCGAACCTTCGCTGCTGTCGCGCCTGGGTGCCCGGCTGCGCAAACTGGTGACGCGCGCGCCGCACAGCCAGCACTGAGCGCGACGCGCCACGCCGGAGTGCCCAGCCCCGACGTGGCGCGCATCGCGTCGGCGACGCCGTCGCCGTCGCCATGTCTTGACGGCGTCCGCAAAGCCGGCACGGCATGCGCTTGGGTCGAGACGAGTTCTGCGATACTCCGCGCCATGACCGTTCTGCGCTTCGACAGCGTCAGCAAGCAGTACGCCGGCGGGCGCGTCGCGCTGTCCGAGGTGAGCTTCGGCGTGGCCGCCGGCGAGATGCTGTTCCTCACCGGCCACTCCGGCGCCGGCAAGAGCACCCTGCTCAAGTTGATCCACCTGGCCGAGCGGCCGAGCCGTGGCGCGGTGGTGTTCAACGAGCGCAACCTGCTCAAGGTGCGCGGGCGGCGGGTCGCGCTGCACCGGCGCGAGGTGGGCGTGGTGTTCCAGGACCATCGCCTGCTCACCGACCGCAGTGTGTTCGACAACGTCGCGCTGCCGCTGATCCTGCGCGGCCAGCGCCGCGGCGAGATCGGCAAGCGGGTGCGCAGCGCGCTCGAACGGCTCGGCCTGGGCGACCGCGAGCAGGCGCTGCCGACGCAACTGTCGGCGGGCGAACAGCAGCGCGTGGGCATCGCCCGCGCGATGGTCGGCGAACCGCGGCTGCTGGTGGCCGACGAGCCCACCGGCAACCTCGACCCGACCCTGTCGGCGGAGATCATGGCGCTGTTCGCCTCGCTTCCCGAGCGCGGCACCAGCGTGCTGATCGCCAGCCACGACCTCGGCCTGGTCAAGCGCATGCGCAAGCGCGTGCTGGTGCTCGACCACGGCGCCCTGGTGGACGACATCGCGCCGGAGGACCTGGCCGGTGAATGAGCCTCGCGCGGCGGCGCCCGCCGCACGTCCTTCCGCGGTCGGCACCTGGATCGACCACCATCTCTACAGCCTGGTCGCCAGCCTCGGCCGCGTGTTCCGCAAGCCGTGGGCGGCGCTGCTGACGATCGCGGTCATGGCGATGGCGCTCGCGCTGCCGCTGGGCCTGTGGCTGGTGCTGGGCAACCTCGAGCGGCTGGCCGGCAACATCGAGCGTTCGCGCGAGATCAGCGTCTTCCTGCGCCAGGACGTGGACTCCGCGCGCGCCAGGCAACTGGCCGACGAACTGCGGGCGCGCGGCAACGTGGCCGATGTCACCCACATCCCGCCCGAGCAGGGGCTGGCGTCGCTACGCGAGGACGACACGCTGGCCGGGATCATCGACGCGGTCGGCGACGAGAACCCGCTGCCGCACGCCCTGCTGGTGCTGCCCGCCGGTGACGAACTGATGGTGGCCGAGTCGCTGCGGCAGCTGCCCGAGGCGGAACTCGTGCAGCACGATGCGCAGTGGCGCCAGCGCCTGGACACCTGGCTGCGTTTCGGCGGCCGCGTGGCCTGGGTGCTCGCCGCCCTGTTCGGGCTGGGCGCGCTGCTGGTGGTGGGCAACACGGTGCGCCTGGACATCCAGTCGCGGCGTGAGGAGATCGGCGTGCTGCAGCTGCTGGGCGCGACCGACGGCTTCATCCGGCGGCCCTTCCTCTACCTCGGCGCGTGGTACGGCCTGGCCGCGGGCGCGATGGCGGTGGCACTGCTCGCCGCCGCCGCGGGCGCGCTGCGCGGTCCGCTGGCGGAACTGGCCGCCAGCTACGGCAGCCGGTTCGCGCTGGGCGGCATCGACGGGCCGTGGACGCTCGCCGTGCTCGGCGGCGCCACCGCGCTCGGCTGGCTCGGCGCCAATCTGGTAACCGGGCACTTCCTGCGCCAGACGCGCCCCACGGAGACCTGAGCCGACATGATGTCGCACGATCTGCGCCACCTGGACACCGAGACCCCGTGCGTGCTGGTGGTCGACGGCTCGAAGCTCGTGCGCAAGCTGATCCTGGCGGTGCTGCAGAAGGAACTGCCGGGCGTGCGCGTGGCCGAGGGCGGCAGCCTGGCCGAGGCGCGCGCGGTGCTGGGCGCCGAGCCGGTGGACCTGGTGACCACCGCGCTGGTGCTGCCCGACGGCGACGGGCTGCAGGTCGCGCGCGCGGTGCGCGAGGCCGGCGGCCAGCGCTACGTACCGGTGATCGTGATCTCCGGCGACGTGCAGTCGCACCTGGAGGATCGCCGCTTCACCGAAGACGTCACCGATTACTTCGACAAGGGCCTGGGCCACAACGCGCTGGCCGCGTTCATCCGTGGCTACGTGCAGCCGCAGCCGATCGCCGACGCGCACGTGCTGTACATCGAGGACAGCCGCACGGTGGCGGTGGCGATCCGGCGCATGCTCGAGGCGCACCAGATGCGCGTCACCCACGTCACCAATGCCGAGGATGCGATCGCCTACCTCGAGGCCTATGCCGGCACCGATGCCGCCCCCGGCGCCGACCTGGTGCTCACCGACCTGTACCTGAAAGGCGAGCTCGACGGCCGCGACGTGCTCGACAAGGTCCGCAACGGCCTGGGCTACGGCAAGCGCCGGCTGCCGGTGCTGGTGATGACCGGAGACGACAACCGCGACAACCAGGCCGCGCTGCTGCGCCAAGGCGCCAACGACCTGGTGCTCAAGCCGATCGAGGAACGCCTGCTCGCGACCAAGGCGCTGTTCCAGCTGCGGCTGTCGCGGCTGCCGGACCACCCGCTGCAGGCATGAACGCACCGGACGTGCGGCTCGAGCCATCGTGGAAGGCGCGCGTGGGCGACTGGTTCGCGCGCGACGACATGCGCGCGCTGTCGGGCTTCCTGCGTGAGCGCCGCGCGGCCGGCGCGCGCATCTATCCGCCGGGCCCCGAGATCTTCGCCGCGTTCGAGGCGACGCCGTTCGACACGGTGAAGGTGGTGGTCCTCGGCCAGGATCCCTACCACGGGCCGGGCCAGGCGCATGGCCTGTGTTTTTCGGTGCGTCCGGACGTGCCGGTGCCGCCGTCGCTGGAGAACATGTACAAGGAACTGCAGCGCGATCTGGGGCTCGCGCGTCCCGACCATGGCTGGCTGATGCCCTGGGCGCGACAGGGCGTGCTGCTGCTCAATGCGGTGCTCACCGTGGAGGAGGGGCGGGCGGGCGCGCACCAGGGCCGCGGCTGGGAGGGCTTCACCGACCACGTGGTCGACGTGCTCAACCGGGAGCGCGAGGGCCTGGTGTTCCTGCTGTGGGGCGCGTACGCGCAGAAGAAGGGCTCGATCGTCGATCCGCGCCGGCACCGCGTGCTGCGCACGACGCATCCCTCGCCGCTGTCCGCGCATCGCGGCTTCCTCGGTTGCGGGCACTTCTCCGCCGCCAACGATTACCTGATGCGGCACGGGCAGGCGCCGATCGACTGGTCGCTGCCGCCGCGCGCGCAGATCGAGGCGTGAGATGCAGGCGCGCGACGCCGTCGCGTCCGGACCCCGAGGCCTCGACCTGGCGCGCGACGCGCGGGACTCGCACCGGGGTCGTGCGTCTGGCCGCCGCTGAAGGCCGCCACGCCGCGACAGCCATGAGATCCCCTGTGCGGCGGCGCTCCGTGTTCCATTGACTCACGCGGGCGCGGCGCGCATCCACGCGCCATGCATCGCCCGTGCTCAGAACCAGAGCTTGATCCCGGCGATCCAGCGCGTCTCGCGCGTCGCCTCGCCGTCCGCCGCGTGCAGGTCGGCGGTGCGTCCGAACGCCCGTTCGTGCACGACGCCCAGATACGGCGCGAACCGACGCGTGACTTCGTAGCGCAAGCGCAGCCCGGCCTCGACCTCGGACAGCCCGTGGCCGATGCCGCGGCGCGGGTCGTCTTTCGAGTTCAGTTCGACCTCGACCATGGGCTGCAGCACCAGGCGATTGGTGAAACGCAGGTCGTATTCCGCCTCCAGCTCCGCCGCCAGCCCGCCGCCTTCGCCGGCATAGGCGATGGCGGACACCTCGAACATGTATGGCGCGATGCCCTGCACGCCGACGCCCAGGCGCGTCCGCGACGGCGCATCGCCCCAGTCGCGTCGCAGGCCGCCCACCACGTCCCACCAGCGGGCGACCGCGCGCGAGTAACGCAGTTCGACCTGCGCCGATTCGAGGTGGCCGCCCGTGCGTTCGCCGCTGCTGCGCAGCCAGGCGCGGTGGATGTCGCCGCCCCAGGAGGCCTTGCCTTCCCAGGACTGTCCGCGGGTGTCGCCGTCGTCCCAGGCTTCCAGGTGGTCGATGTCGAGCCGGCGCCAGGTCGTCGCGCCGTGCGCCATGTGTGGATGCGAGAGCGCGGGGAACGCGGCGGCGCGGTCGGCGTCGGTAAGCGTCGGGATCGGCTCGCGCGGCACGGCGGCGATCGTGGGCGTGCAGTGGCCCATCGCCGCGTGTTCCGGCGGACAGGCGTCCACCGGGACCGGTTCCCGCACGCCGTCGCCTTGGTGCGGATGCGTCACTGCACCGGCGTGTGCGTCGTCGCGTGCCGGACGTTCCTGCGTGCAGTGGCCCATGGCCGCATGCCGGGGCGTGCAGCGGGTATCCGGCTGTGGCGGCTGGGCGACAGCGGCGCCGTGTCCGCGATGCGGATCGCTGCCAGCGGGAGCCTGCGCGTCGACGTCTGCGGACTGCCCTGGCGTGCAGTGGCCCATGGCCGCATGCGCGGGTGTGCAGCCTTGCATCGGCGCGTCATGGATTGGCCCGCCGTGTCCGGCGTGACCGGCCTCCGCGGCGGGCGGGGCACCTGAAGCCCGCCCGGAATGGGCGTCATGGCCGGTGGGTCCGGTGCGATCGGCGGTCCGGGCATGATCGGCGTGGCCGGTCTGTAAGGTGTGTCCGGCATGCTCGGCGTGCGCGGCATGCTGCGGGTGTCCGCCCTCCCGTGCGGTGGCCGCAAGTGGTGCAAGCCCGAGCAGGAGCAGGGCCAGGGCGCGCGGATACCGGCTCATGCGCCTTCCTCCACGCGCACTTCGCGCATCATCCCCGCGTCCATGTGGTAAAGCAGATGGCAGTGGTAGGCCCAGCGGCCGAGCGCGTCGGCGCGCACGCGATAGCTGCGCCTGGTGCCCGGCGGCATGTCGACGGTGTGCTTGCGCGCCATGAACGCGCCCGCTTCGTCTTCCAGGTCGCTCCACAGCCCGTGCAGGTGGATCGGGTGCTGCATCATCGTGTCGTTGACCAGCACGATGCGCATGCGCTCGCCGTAGTTCAGGCGCAGCGGTTCGGCGCTCGAGAACGGGATGCCGTCGAACGACCAGGCGAACTTCTCCATGTGGCCGGTCAGGTGCAGCTCGACCGTGCGCGACGGCTCGCGGCCGTCGGGATCGTCGAACACGCTCCTGAGGTCGGCGTAGGTGAGCACGCGGCGGCCGTTGTCGCGCAGGCCGATGCCGGGGTCGTCCAGGCGCGGCGTGGGCGCCATGGTCTGCATGTCGACCAGCGGGTTGCCGGTTTCGCTGTCCGGGTGCGACTGCATGCCGTCCTCGTCGCCCGCGTGCGTCGCGTGGGCGGCGTTTGTGACGTGCGGACGCGCGGCCGGCGCGTGCATGTTCGCGCCGCAGCCGCCCTCGGCCATCATCGCCGCGCCGCAGCCGCCTTCCATCGCCTTGCCGCCTCCGGCGTGCGCGCCATGTCCGCCATGACCCATGTCGTCCATGGTCAGCCGCGGACGCGGGTCGGCTGCCGGAACCGGTGCCTCCAACCCGGCGCGCACCGCCAGCGTCCCGCGCGCATGGCCGGTGCGGCCCATGTCCTGGGCGAAGACGGTGTAGGCGTCCTGGCCCGCGGGCTCGACGATCACGTCGAAGGTTTCCGCCGCGCCCATGCGCAGTTCGTCCACGCTCACCGGATGCACGGACTGGCCGTCGGCGGCGACCACGGTCATCTTGAGTCCCGGAATGCGCACGTCGAAATGGGTCATCGCCGAGGCGTTGATGAAGCGCAGCAACACCTTCTCGCCCGGGCGGAATGCGCCGGTCCAGTTGCCCGAGGGCGTGGCGCCGTTCATCAGGTAGGTGTAGGTGTGCGCGTTGACGTCGGACAGGTCGCTCGGCGTCATGCGCATCTGCCCCCACGCGCGCCGGTCGGCGAGCGTGGCGGCCAGTCCGTCGCGACGCACGTCGCGGATGAGGTCGCCGACCGTGGGCTTGTACCAGTTGTCGTGATGCGGCGCCTTCTTCAACCGGGCGAACAGGTCGTCCGGGTCCAGGTCGGTCCAGTCCGACAGCAGCACCACGTGTTCGCGGTCCCAGTGGTAGGGCGGCGGATCGCGCGGGTCGACGATGATCGCGCCGTACAGGCCGGCCTGCTCCTGGTGCAGCGAATGGCTGTGGTACCAGTACGTGCCCGATTGCTTGAGGGTGAAGCGGTACAGGTACGCCTCGCCCGATGCGATGCCGTCGAAGCTCATGCCCGGCACGCCGTCCATGTTCGACGGCAGCAGGATGCCGTGCCAGTGGATCGAGGTCGTCACGCCCGGCGGCAGGTGGTTGGCCACGCGCAGGGTGACGGTGTCGCCTTCGCGCCAGCGCAGCACCGGCGCGGGCAGGCGGTGGTTGATGGTGATCGCCTGGCGCGGGCGGCCGGTGAAGTTCACCAGGCTCTGGCCGATGTCGAGCTGGAACTCGCTGCCGGCCAGTTCGGTGCCCGGCACCGCGGCCACGCGTTCGCGAGCGTGGGCGGGAAGCCTCAGGGTGCCGGCAGCGAGTGCGGCGCCGCCCAGCACGAGACCCTGGACGAAATGGCGCCGCGATGGCGAGGCCGGCGCGTGCGCGGGCAGCCGCGGACTGCGATGGATCATGTCGATGCTCCGTGGCGGGCGCGATGCACGCGCCCGGTCGATCGGGGATGGCGGTACGCGCCGCAGGAGGCGCGGCACGAGGTCTGGCCGCGCGTGCGGCCGGACTCAGCCGATCGGCGGTCGCAGGGACGGCAAGGCGTACGCGGGCACCAGCCTGGTTGCGACGCCGGATGCTGCGGGTGCCGCGGTGGTGGGGTGCGGTACGGGCGCGATCGCGGGCAGGGTCGCGGGGCCGTGCTGCAGGCACAGTTCGAGGCAGCGTTCCACGCACTCGTCATCCACGGGAACCGGCGACGCGGGTATGGACGCGACCGCATCGCCGACGGCGTCGGCCGGCATGCCGTGGCAATCCTCGTCCGCCACGGGCGTCGGCGTCCCGACGGCGGGGCCCATCGCGTTCGCCGGATGCGTGGCCGCGACTGCCGGGCCGACGGTGTCGACCAGCAGGCACAGGCACAGCAACAGGCGGGACAGGACGGACAGCACGGCAGGGCGGACGTTGCGCAGAAGCCGGCAGGATACCGCAGCGGTCCCGCGCGAGCGGCGCCCCGGGTCACGGCGCGGCACGGGGCCGCGGTGGGTTCAGCTTCGACCGCCGCGCGTGCCGGACATCGCTCCCGGCGCCCGTGGGGCCGGCACGTTGGGCCAATGCCATATCTGCGCCGTGCGCTGACGTGCGTGCCTGCAGGTCCGGTCACGCGACCCCCTCGTCAGCGCTGACCGTCCGGGATCCCGCGCCTGTGCCGAGCCAGCCTGCCGCGCAGCGCCCGGCACGGGCGCGATAGAATCGCGGGCATACCGGCGCGCCGGGCGCCAGCGGCGCCACCGCGCGGGATCCCGTGGAGCCTGTCGATGCAGGTCGGCCAAGACAATGCGTGGCGAAGCGTCGAAGCGGGGCGCGTGCAGCCGCGCGCGATGCTGCTGGCCGCGAGCGGCCTGGCGCTGGTGCTCGGACTGTGGCTGCTGCGCGACGATCATCGCGCAGCCGTGCTCGACACCTTGCCCGCTCCGCTCGGTCATCAGGCGGTGAGTGTGCCGGTGCAGGCGTCCCGCATCCCGGCCGATGCCGGTGACGCGGGCGTGCGCGCGGTGCACGACGGCGCCCGCGACGATGCGACGGGACGACGCCATCGCAATCCCTCGCGCCGCAGCGCGCTGGAGACCAGCGACGATCTGTTCGCGTACTCGCAACAGCTGTTGCCGGCGCTGCGCGAGGGCGACCCCGAGGCCGCGTGGCTGATGAGCCGGGTGGTCGACACCTGCGCAGGCTACGCATCGGACCCGGCGGCGTTCGTGCGCGACAGCGCCACGCTCGCCGCCCTGGGTTTCGCGGCCGGGCCGGCGATGACGGCCGCGCGCGAGCGCGTGGCCACGCGCTGCCGCCGCTTCACCCCCACCGACGGGCTGTCGCCGACGCGCGTCCGGCAACTGCGGGTGCAGGCCGCGCAGGGCGGCAACCTGCCGGCGGAAGCGGAACTGCTTGCGCGTGGCGAGCCGGTCTCCACGGCCGACGATTACGCCGGCGCGCTGCTGGACCGGGTCGGGAGCGCGGGGGATGCCGACGCGTTCGGCGCGCTGGCGACGGCGGTCGAGGTCCCCGACTGGCTCTCGCTCCTGGACCGCGAGGTGGCGCCGCAGTACCACGCGATCACCTGGCAGCTGGCCGCGTGCCGGATGGGTGCGGACTGCGGGCCGGACAGCGCGCTGATGACGTCGTACTGCGTCAACGGCGGCGTCTGTTCGCGCGACCCGGCGCAGGGGTTCGAGGCATTCGTCTATGACGCCGCGATCCCGCGGCAGAGCGTCGACCACGTCAGCGCGGCGGTGGATGCGCTGGTGGAACGTTTCGGAGGAGCACCATGAAGTTCGAGATGACGAGGCGCCGGTTCGCCGGACTGTTCTGGCTGCTGCTGTTCGCGGTGTACTCGGTGGCGGCGATCGGGCTGACCGTGCTCGACGCGGGCGACGAGGCGTACGCGGACCTGTCGAAGGTGGCACCGGTCACCGTCCATGCGAGCGAGGACATGCGCAACCTGGGCGCGGCGCAGATGGCGGCCGCGTATCGCGCGCAGAGCGGTGCGCCGTTCGCCTCGCTGGCGCCCGGCACCACCCTGCGCGTGGTCTGGCCCGACGGTTCGAGCGAGTACGTGGTCGTGACCAATCCCGCCGCCAGCGACGGCATCGTGCCGATCCCGGGCACCCTGCGCGACGCGGCCGACCGGCCGGTGGACGGCGGTCGCGGCGAACCGCCGGCAGCGGCCGACGGCGCGGGGCGGTTGCTGCCGCGGGACTAGCCGATCGAGAGCGCCTTGTCCTTGCGCTCGGCCAGGCGCTTTTCGAGGTAGTGGATGTTCTGGCCACCGGCCTGGAAGCCGGCGTCGGCCATGATCCGCTGCTGCAGCGGGATGTTGGTCCTGATCCCGTCCACCACCATCTCACTCAGCGCCACCCGCATGCGCGCGATCGCCTGCTCGCGGTCGGCGCCGTGCACGATCAGCTTGCCGATCATCGAATCGTAGTTCGGCGGCACGGTGTAACCCTCGTAGATGTGCGAGTCGACGCGCACCCCGGGCCCGCCGGGCGAATGGAAGTGCTGGATCAGGCCGGGCGAGGGCAGGAAGGTGTCCGGGTCCTCGGCGTTGATGCGGCATTCGACCGCATGGCCGCGCAGCACCACGTCCTCCTGGCGGATCGAGAGCTTCTGGCCCGAGGCGATCTTCAGCTGCTCGCGGATCAGGTCGATGCCGGTGACCAGTTCGGTGACCGGGTGCTCGACCTGGATGCGGGTGTTCATCTCGATGAAATAGAAGCGGCCGTCCTCGTACAGGAATTCGAACGTGCCCGCGCCGCGATAGCCGATGCGCAGGCAGGCCTCCACGCACACCTTGCCGATCTCCGCCCGCTGTTCGGGGGTGATGCCCGGCGCGGGCGCTTCCTCCACCACCTTCTGGTGGCGGCGCTGCATCGAACAGTCGCGCTCGCCCAGGTGGATGGCGCTGCCCTGGCCGTCGGCGAGCACCTGGATCTCCACGTGGCGCGGGTTCTCCAGGAACTTCTCCATGTAGACCATGTCGTTGCCGAACGCGGCCTTGGCTTCCTGCTTGGTGGTGGCGATGGCGTTGGCGAGCGCGGCCTCGGTATGGACCACGCGCATGCCGCGGCCGCCGCCGCCGCCGGCGGCCTTGACGATCACCGGATAGCCGATCTCGGCCGCGATCCGCACGTTGGTGGGGACGTCGTCGCCGAGCGGTCCGCCGCTGCCGGGCACGCACGGCACGCCGGCCTCCTTCATCGCGCGGATCGCCTCGACCTTGTCGCCCATCAGGCGGATGGTCTCGGCCTTCGGCCCGATGAACACGAAGCCGCTCTGCTCGACACGCTCGGCGAAGTCCGCGTTCTCGCTGAGGAAGCCGTAGCCGGGGTGGATGGCCTGCGCGTCGGTGACCTCGGCCGCGGCGATGATCGCCGGCATGTCGAGGTAGCTGCGGTTGGATGGCGCCGGGCCGATGCACACCGACTCGTCGGCCATCGCCACATGCTTGAGGTTGCGGTCGACGGTGGAATGCACCGCGACCGTGCGGATGCCAAGCGCGTGGCACGCGCGCAGGATGCGCAGCGCGATTTCGCCACGGTTGGCGATGACTACTTTATCGAGCATGGGAAAGTTCCAGGTTGCATCTCCGGCCCACCGGCCTGCCGGCCGGCGGGCGTTCGCAGGCTCGCGGCTCGCGCCGCTCGAAAGCCCTGCTCACCCAATCACGAACAGCGGCTGGTCGAACTCGACCGGCTGGCCGCTCTCGACCGCGACCGCGAGCACCGTGCCCGAGGCGTCGGCCTCGATCGGGTTGAACATCTTCATCGCCTCGATGATGCCCAGTGTCTCGCCGGCCTTGACCTGCTGGCCGACGCTGACGAAGGCCGGCTTGTCCGGCGCGGGTGACGCGTAGAAGGTGCCGACCATCGGCGAGGTGACGACGTGGCCGTCGGGCAGTCCATTGCCGACGGACTCCGCGGGACGGCCCCCGGTGGCGCTGTCGACCGGGGAGAGCATGGGCATCACCGGCTCGCTGCCGCGCGCCGGCGCGGACGCGTGCTGGGCGGCCTGGGCGTAGACCAGCGGCGCGTTCCCGGTGGGGTTGCGCGACAGGCGCACGGACTCCTCGCCCTCCCTGATCTCCAGTTCGGCGAGGTTGGATTCCTCGAGCAGGTCGATGAGCTTCTTGATCTTGCGCAGGTCCATGGCTGGCCTCGGGCGGTGTCGCTGTGGAAAGGGACAGGGGAACGGGTGTCAGGCGCCTGGCGCGAGGCGGCGCAGGGCCGCGTCCAGGGCGTAGCGGTAGCTGTCGGCGCCGAAGCCGCAGACCACGCCCAGCGCCTTGTCGCTGAGGTAGCTGTGCTGGCGGAAGGGCTCGCGCGCGTGCGGGTTCGACAGGTGGATCTCGATGAACGGCAGCGCCACCGCCGCCAGCGCGTCGCGGATCGCCACGCTGGTGTGGGTGAAGGCGGCCGGATTGATCAGGATGAAGCCGGTGCCGTCGGTGCGGGCGGCCTGGATGCGGTCGACCAGCACGTGCTCGGCGTTGGACTGCAGGCATTCCAGCGCATGGCCGGCGGCCGTGGCGGTCGCCTGCAGTCCGGCGTCGATGTCGGCCAGGGTGGCGTGGCCGTAGACTTCCGGCTCGCGGGTGCCGAGCAGGTTGAGGTTGGGGCCGTGCAGGAGCAGCAGCTTGGCCATCGGATCGGTTGCCGCGGAACAGGCGCGCAGTCTGGCGCAAGCTCCGGATGGTGTCCAGTTCGGCGAAGTTTGGCGGAGTTCAGCGCGGTTGGAGCCGCGGCTCTAGTCGCGCGGGCCGCTCGCAACGGGCACGGCGCGGCGCACTCCGGCACCGGCGCGATGTCGATCCGGGCGCCCGGCGTTCGACGTCGACGTGACCCCCCACCGGCGGCCCGCCCCATGTCCCACGCCCCCAGCGACATTCTCTACTACTCCCACAACCTCAACCCGCGGGTCGCGGTCGCCGTCGCGCGCCACCTGCAGGCGCCGGTGCGTTACGTCCGCGCCGACCCGATGGGCCGCGAGCGCGAGGCCTTCCGCCCGATCAATCCCAACACCCGGGTGCCGATCCTGGTGGAGCCCGACCTGACGCTGTGGGAGACCGACGCGATCGCGATGCGGCTGGCCGCGCGCTGCGACGAGAGCTTCTGGCCGCCCGCCCGGCGCGAGGAGGTGATGTTGTGGGTGAGCTGGAGCGCGCACCACTTCACCAGCGCCGGGGGCGTGCTGTATTTCGAGCACATCATCGTGCCGCGCTATTTCGAACGCGCGCCGGACGCTGCCGTGGTGAAGGCCGCCGACGCGGACTTCCGGGAGTTCGCCGCGATCCTGGACGAAACCCTGGCCGGCCGCCGCTGGCTGGTCGGCGACGCGCCCACCTATGCCGACTTCCGGGTCGCCTCGGCGCTGCCGTTCGCGGCCGAGGCGCGGCTGCCGCTCGAGCCGTTCGCACACATCCGGCGCTGGCACGCGCAGCTGGAGGAGATCGACGCCTGGCGCGACCCGTTCGCGGGCCTGGACTGATCCGTCAGGGCGCCGCCCAGCGATCGATCTCGCCGTGCTCGAACGGGCCGATCTTCTGCTTCAGCAGGCGGCCGTCGGCCGAGACCAGGATCGAGTACGGCAGCACGCCCTTGGGATTGCCCAGGCGCACGCCGGCGTCGGCCGGGCCCGGCGCATCGATCGCCTGCGGGTAGTGCACCGGGATGCGCGCCAGGAACTCGCGCACCGCCTGCGGCTCGTCCAGCGCCAGGCCCAGCACCTGCACGCCGGCCGCGCCCTGGGCACGGGCGTAGCGGTCGAGTTCGGGCATCTCCTTGATGCAGGGGCCGCACCAGCTGGCCCAGACGTTGACCAGCAGCGGGCGACCGGCGAAATCGCCGGGCAGGCGCATCCGTCCGCCGTCGAGCGCCTCCACCTGCACCGGCGGCAGCGCCTCGCCGCGGCGTGCGACCGGACCGCCGTCGGACAGCGGCGGCGCGTTGGCGGTCAGCGCATCGTTGAGCACGCGCTGGCCCAGGTCGGTGCCCAGCAGCGGCCCGCCGCCGGTGGCCAGCACCCCCGCCAGCAGGCCCAGGCCCCCGGCCGCCAGCGCGACCAGCACCACCTTCAGCGGGGTGATCTTCACCGTGCCGCGCGCTCCAGCGCCGCGACCACGACCGCATCGCTCAGCAGCGCCGGCAGCACTTCGCCTTCGCCGCCGCCGGACGGGTAGACCACGTACAGCGGCACGCCGACCGCGCGGTGGCGTTCGAGGAAGGCGGCGATCTCGGGATCCGCATCGGTGTAGTCGCCGACCAGGTAGGCCGCGTCCGCCGCACGCAGCGCATCGCGGAAGGCCGGCTGCGACAGCACCCGGCGCTCGTTGGCCTTGCAGGTCACGCACCAGTCCGCGGTCATGTTCACGAACACCGCCCGGCCTTCGCCGCGCAGTGCCTGCAGCCGCGTCGGCGTCCACGCGTGGCGCTGCGCATCGCCGACCTCGGCCACCCGCGCCGGCGCCACCAGCGTGTGCACCTTCCACACCGGAAACAGCGCCGCGGCCACCAGCAGCAGTGCCAGCGCGCGGCCGAGCGTGCTGCCGGTCCAGCGCCGCCGCTCGTGCCACCACAGGCCCAGCGCGAACAGCGCCAGCCCGGCCGCGACCAGCGCCATCGCATCCACGCCGCGCTGCTGGCCGAGCACCCACAGCAGCCAGATCGCGGTCAGGTACATCGGGAACGCCAGCACCTGCTTCAGCGTTTCCATCCACGCGCCGGGCCGCGGCAGCCGCTCCGCCAGCGCGGGGACGAGGCCGATCAGCAGGAACGGCAGCGCCAGGCCCAGGCCCAGCATCAGGAACACCGCCAGCGCCAGCAGCGGCGAGGCGGTGAAGGCGAACGCCAGCGCGCCGCCCATGAACGGCGCGATGCAGGGGCTGGCGACCACGCAGGCCAGCACGCCGGTGAAGAAGTCGCCCGCAGGGCCGGTGCGCGCCGCCAGCGACTGGCCGACGCTGCCGAGCCCGCCGCCCAGCGTGAACACGCCCGACAGGCTCAATCCGACCGCGAACATCACGTACACCAGCGCCGCGACGAACCAGGGCTGCTGCAGCTGGAATCCCCAGCCCAGCGCCTGCCCGCCGGCGCGCAGCGCCAGCACCAGCCCGCCGACCGCGGCGAACGCCACCAGCACGCCCAGCGTGTACCAGAGCGCGTGGCTGCGGGCCCGGGCGCGGCTTTCGCCGCTCTGCGCCAGGCCCAGCACTTTCAGCGACAGGATCGGCAGCACGCAGGGCATGAGGTTCAGCACCAGGCCGCCGAGCAGCGCCAGCAGCAGCGCACCGAACACGCCACCGGCCGGCAGTGCCACGCCGGGCGGGCGCGTGCGTGCTGCGTTGTCGGCGGAGGCGTCGGGGGCGGGGCCGCGCAGGCCGCCGGCGGGCGTGGCCGCCGCCGCGTCCGGCATCGGCGTGGTCGAGGCGGTCGCGACGGGCCCGCCGCCATCCTCCGCGTCGAGCCCGGCCCGATCGTCGGTGCTCGCGGGGGACAGCGAGTCCGGGCCCGCGCCCGCGTCCGGGGCCGTGGCCGCCGCCTCGACCGCCAGCGTTCCGGCCGGCAGCGCCACCTGCACCGTCCGAGTCATCGGTGGGTAGCAGATGCCCTCGTCCTGGCAGCCCTGGAAGGTCGCGGTGACCTGCACGTGCGCGGGCCCGGCGCTGCCGCGGCGCAGCGGCAGCGGTATATCGACCTGCTCGAAGTACACCACCACCTCGCCGAAGTGCGCGTCGCGGTGGGCCGCGCCGTCCGGCCAGCGCGGCGCGCCGGCGCGGGTGCCGTCGGCGCCGGAGACCTCGAAGCGGCTGCGGTCGCGGTAGAGGTAGTACCCGGGCGCAGGGGTGAAGCGCAGCAGCAGGCCGTCGCCCCCGTCGGCGATGGCCTCGAAGCCGAACGCCTGCTCCGGCGGCAGCGGCAGCGCCTGCGAGCGGCCTGCGGCATCGGTACCGGTCAACGGCGTCGCCGCCGCGCCCGGGGTACCGGACAAGGCGCGGCCCAGGGCCGCGAAGCCGGGGTCGCGCGCAGCGACTGCGGCGCTGGCGGCGGCCGGCCTGCTGCCCGGCGCTGACGCGTCCGCACCCGGCAGCGGCACCTGCAGCATCCGCGTCTGCGGCGGGTAGCAGATGCCGAGGTCGGCGCAGCCCTGGTACTTCACTTCCAGCCTCAGCGCCGTGGTGCCATCCGCGGCGGCGCCGGTGAACACGCCCACGAGCCGCTGGCGATAGGTCTCGACCTCACCGAAGAACTCGTCCACATGGCGCTTGCCGGCGGGCAGCTGCAGCGGATTGGACTTGAACCCGCCCCCGACCTCGCGCACGGAGATGCGGTGCCGGTAAAGGTAGTAGCCCTCGGCGATGGTCCACTCGAGTTCGACCCGCCCGCGTGCCGTGGCCCTCGCCTCGAGGGCGAAGGCCTGGTCCACCGGCAGCAGCTGGCTGTCGTCCACGGCGGCTGCCGGCAGTGCTGCCAGCAGCAGCGCCAGCAAGGCGTACAGGCGCCATGCGAGGCCGCGGGTCGCGTTCAAGCGGTCGCTCCGGGTCGGGTTTCGGCGGCGATCCAGTCCAGGTATTCCGGCAGGCCGCCGGCGATATCGACCGCCACCACTTCGGGAAGTTCATACGGGTGCAGCGCCTGCACCTGCCGCGTCAGCGCGTCGAGGCGCTCGCGCACGGTCTTGGCCACCAGCAGCACTTCATCGGCCTGCTCCACCCGGCCCTGCCAGCGGTACACCGAGGTGACGCCGGGCAGCAGGTTCACGCACGCGGCCAGGCGCGCTTCGACCAGCGCATGGGCGATGCGGCGCGCGCTGGCGGCGTCGGGGCAGGTGCACAGGCAGGCGATGGCGGTCACGGAGGCGGCGCTGGGGCGGGGGCGACAAGGGTAGCCGACCCGGACGCGGTGGGCGCCGCGCTCCGCAGGTCAGAGCATCCGGTCGGCGCAGATGCCGGAACCGCAGCGACCGGCGGCAGCGGCGTCCATGGAACCAACCTCGGAGGGTGGAAGAGCGTCAGCCTCAGCGCCCGCCGTGGACGTCCCCGTAGAACCAGTCGTCGTGCGCGACCGCAACGCTGCGTGCCGTGGCGGGAGGGCCGGTGCCGGTGCACGGTGGCGCGCCGGGCCTTATCCTTCCGCAGTCCCCCATTCCACCGGTTTCCCCATGCCGCGATCGATCCACGTTGCCGCGCGTCGGCTCGCCCTGCTGTCGCTGCCGCTGCTGTGTGCCTTCAGTGCCGCCGCCGCCGCGCAGGTCGAGGTCGGGGCCGGCGCCTCCTTCACCCGCGACAACGAGGACACGCCGGTGGTCTCGGTCGCCTGGCTGCCGGTCTGGCGCGAGTTCCGCGGCGGCATGCTGCACTGGGAACTGGGCGCGATGCATGTGCGCGGGCGCAGCGATTCGGATTACGACAACGGCGACCACGTCACCGTGTTCCACGGCGGTCTGCGTTACGAGCGGCCGAGCGGCCTGGTCGGCGGGTTCGGCGTCGGCGTGCAGAGCGGGGAGACCGATGCGCTGTCGGGCTCGCCGCAGTTCATCAGCACCATCGGCTGGCAGTGGGGCCGGTTCTCGCTGCTCGCGCGGCACATCTCCAATGCCAGCCTGCACCAGCCCAACGACGGCGAGACGATGCTCCAGGCGGCCTGGCGTTTCTGACGTGCAGGCGCGCGGTCACGCGCATATGTAGCGACGCGGGACGCGCTTGAGACCGGTGAGCAGTCGGTAGGGGCTGCTTGCGCCCCGGGCGGCGACCTCGGCGACCGGCAGGCGCGGACCCCACAGTTCGATCGTGCTGCCGACGCCCGCCTGCGGATGGTCGGTCAGGTCGACGGTGAGCATGTCCATCGATACCCGACCGATCAACTCGCCCGCACGGCCGTCGATCACCACCGGTGTGCCGGCACTGGCGTACTGCGGATAGCCGTCGGCGTAGCCCCCCGCCACCACGCCCACGCGGGTGGGCCGGGTGGTAGTGAAGGTCCCGCCGTAACCAATCTGCTGGCCCACGTCCAACTCGCGCACCGAGATCACCTGCGACTCGAGCGTCATCACTGCGCGCAGGGCGTCGGCCTCCGCACGCGGGGCGTCGAGCATGTGCGATCCGTACAGCATCAGCCCCGGGCGCACCCAGTCGCGCCGCGCCGCCGGCCACGCCATCAGCGCGGCCGAATTGGACAGGCTGGCCGGCGTGCCGGCGGGCAGCTGCGACACGGCCGCGTCGAACACGGCGATCTGGCCACCGGTGCCGGCATGCGAGAGTTCGTCGGCGCGCGCGAAGTGGGTCATCGCCACCAGCGTGTCGATCCATGGCAGCGCCTGCAGTCGCCGCCAGGCGGGCAGGTACTCGGCGGGCGACAGGCCGAGACGGTGCATGCCCGAGTCGAGTTTCAGCCAAACCCGCCAGGGACGGGTCGCATGGTGCCGCTCCAGCATGTCGACCTGCCACGGCGAGGCGACCACGGTCCACAACTCGTGGCGTTCGATCGATGCCAGTTCATAGGCATCGAAGAAGCCTTCCAGCAGCAGGATCGGCGTGCGGATGCCGGCCTCGCGCAGCTCCAGCGCCTCCTCGAGGCAGGCCACGCCGAAGCCGTCGGCCTCCGGCTCCAGCGCGCGCGCGCAGGCGACCGCGCCGTGGCCGTACGCGTCGGCCTTGACCACCGCGAGCGCGCGCCCTCCGCCGAGTGCACGCGCGTGCCGGTAATTGTGGCGCAGGGCGTCGAGGTCGATGCTGGCGCGGGCGGGGCGCATGGTCAGCGCAGTCCCGTGGGCAGCGGCCAGGGCCGGTCGTAACGGCTGATGTCGAGGCCCTCCGGATCGATCGCCGGCGTGCGGCCGTCGATCAGGTCGGCCAGGTACGAGGCCGAGCCCGCGGCCATGGTCCAGCCCAGGGTGCCGTGGCCGGTGTTGAGCCAGAGGTTGCGCAAGCGGGTCGCACCGACCACCGGCGGGCCATCGGGCGTGGACGGACGCAGGCCGGTCCAGAACTCCGCGCGATCCAAGTCTCCGCCATGTGGGTACAGGCTGCGCACGACCATCTCCAGCGTCTCGCGCCGCCGGCGCGGCAGGGACAGATTGTAGCCGGCCACTTCGGCCATGCCGCCGACGCGGATGCGCCGGTCGAACCGCGTAATCGCGACCTTGTAGCTCTCATCGAGTACGGTCGACCGCGGGGCGCAGGCATCGTCCGCGATCGGAATCGTGAGCGAATAGCCCTTCAGCGGATACACGGGCAGTCGTACGCCGACCGGCGCGAGCAGCCCGGGCGACCAGCTGCCGAGCGCCAGCACGTAGGCGTCGGCCGTCTCGACGCGCCCGTCGATGCGGACCCCCGTGAGGCGATCGCCCGCCGCCAGCAGCGCATCCACGCGCTGGCCGAAGCGGAACTCGACGCCGGCGTCGGCCGCGCGTGCCGCGAGGCGCGTGGTGAACAGGTGGCAGTCGCCGGTCTCGTCCCCCGGCAGGCGCAGGGCGCCGACCAGGCTGTCGCGAACCTGCACCAGCGCCGGCTCGACCCGGACGATCCCGTCGCGGTCGAGCAATTCGTGCGGCACGCCGTACTCGCGCAGCACGGCGATGTCGCGCGCCGCGCCGTCGAGCTGGGCCTGGGTACGGAACAGCTGGGTGGTGCCGAGGGTGCGCTGCTCGTACTCGATGCCGGTCTCGCGGCGCAGTTCGCCCAGCTGGTCGCGGCTGTACTCGGCCAGCCGCACCATCCGCGCCTTGCTCACGGCATAGCGGTGGTGGGTGCAGTTGCGCAGCATCTGCCACAGCCAACGGTACTGGGCGGGATCGGCGGAGGGGCGGATCGCCAGCGGCGCATGGCGTGAGAGCAGCCACTTCATCGCCTTGAGCGGAATGCCCGGCGCCGGCCACGGCGAGGCGTACCCGGGCGAGACCTGGCCGGCGTTGCCGAAGCTGGTCTCCATGGCGGGCCCTTCGGCGCGGTCGACCACGACCACCTCGTGGCCCTCCCGGCGCAGCGCCCATGCGCTGGTCACGCCGATCACGCCGGAACCCAGGATCAGGATGCGCATCGCCTTTCGCCTCGCCACAAGCCGGTGGATGGGTGTCGCGTTCTTCCGCCGCGTCCGGGGCGGTCGACGGCCGCCGTCGGATTCCGCCTGTCGCTGCCTGCGCTGCTGCGGGCCACAGGCGGTGCGATCGCCGGGCGCTCGCAAGCCGCGCAATGGCCGTGGCATCCACCAGTATAGGAAGGCGGACCCAGTTGGTTATTCCGATTTTTGGCGATAAGCCAGGTAATATTCCCGAGAAAGCCGCCTCAGGCAGGACCATGAAGTCGCGCGAGCTGGACCGGATCGACCGCCGCATCCTGCGCATCCTGCAGCAGGAGGGCCGCATCCCCTTCACCGAACTGGGCGAGCGGGTGGGGCTGTCGACCACGCCCTGCACCGAGCGGGTGCGCCGGCTCGAGCGCGATGGCGTGATCACCGGCTACCACGCGCGCCTGGCACCGGCTTCGGTGAAGGCGGGGCTGCTGGTGTTCGTGGAGATCAGCCTGGCTTACAAGTCCGGCGACATCTTCGAGGAGTTCCGCCGCGCGGCGCTGAAGCTGCCCAACGTGCTCGAGTGCCACTTGGTGTCGGGGCACTTCGACTACCTGATCAAGGCCCGCATCTCGGAGATGGCCTCCTACCGCAAGCTGCTGGGCAGCACCCTGCTGACCCTGCCGCACGTGCGCGACTCCCGCAGCTACATCGTCATGGAAGAGGTGAAGGAGACGCTGGAGCTGCCAGTGGGGGATTGAGCGCGCCGGGCCGCTGCGCACGGGAGCTGACATCAGACACGAGGCGTTGGGAACCCTCGTGTTGAGGCGGTGCAGGCGTGGCGCACGTGGCGTGTACTTGTTGAATGCGGGCCTGCGCGCTCACGACCTGTGGTTGGGTCTTGCGCGCCCGAAGGGTGCAGTTGCGAGTTGACGGGAGACGCGGCGAACTGACGGGCCCCGCCGGGGCCGGCGGGCTTCCGCGGCGAATGTCCCCCGGCCTCCGCCTGCCGGCGGAGGCCTCCTCCTTGATTTCGCCGCAAAAGCCCACCGCCCCCGGCGGGTCACGGCTGGCGGTCGGATCCCCGAGCGGAGCGCGGGGACGGCCGCAATGCAGGTTGCTTGCGCGCGTGGACATGGTGCGGACATCGGATCCTGCTCCGCAGGGGACGGGTGTCTCCGGGGGCGAAATCAAGGAGGAGCCGCCGGCCCGTGGCCGGCGGCGGGGGACATTCGCCTCCGGAGGCACCCGTCCCCTGCGCCCCCGATCGAGTTCGGCATCCGCGCCATCGCGCGCCACGGGACGACCCTGGCGACATCCGTGCCTGATCCTGGGCCGATCCGCCCGGTCCCGCCGCTTCCCGGCCGGGCAGGGTCGGCGCGGAGTGAAGCGCGGGCAGCGGCTTCAGCGACCAGGGCGCATGGCGTCGTAGGCGTCGAGCTCGGGCTTGAGCTCGCGCATCGCCGCAGCGGCCGCCACCCGTCCGGCATGTCCGCGCCCGGGGCGGGCGCTGCTCCTGCCGCGCAGCGAGGGAGATTTTTTCTTCACCTGCCCTTGAAAGCCCACTCGCCCCGCCCCATGTTCCGCGCACCTCCCGGTCCGCCCGGGATTTTCGCGCCAGCGTTGCTGGCACTCGCGTGTGCCGAGTGCTAACATCGCCGCCCCTTTACCTGTGCAATCAATCACTTGCGAGGATTGAACATGAGCAACATCAAGCCGCTGTACGACCGCGTGGTCATCAAGCGCATGGAAGAAGAAAAGATGTCCGCCGGCGGGATCGTGATCCCCGACTCGGCCACCGAGAAGCCCATCAAGGGTGAAGTCGTCGCCGTGGGTGAGGGCAAGGTGCTCGACAACGGCAACCTGCGCGCCCCCAAGGTCAAGGCCGGCGACAAGGTGCTGTTCGGCAAGTACGCCGGCACCGAGGTCAAGCTCGACGGCACCGACTACCTGGTGGTGAAGGAAGACGACATCTTCGCGGTGCTCGGCTAAACGCCGCTCCCGCGACGGGCGTCGACACCGGCGCGGGGATCGACCGGATCGCACAAGCGCCGGAGATCCCGATGCCCCCGAGTCCGCCGCTTCGCCTTTTTTCCGACCCAACACTCAATCCAAATTCCGGAGTCAGCAACCATGTCCGCCAAGGAAATCCGTTTCGGTGAGGATGCGCGCGCCAAGATGGTGCGCGGCGTCAACACGCTCGCCAATGCCGTGAAGGCCACCCTCGGCCCGAAGGGCCGCAACGTCGTGCTCGAGAAGAGCTTCGGCGCTCCCACCATCACCAAGGACGGCGTGTCCGTCGCCAAGGAAATCGAACTGTCCGACAAGTTCGAGAACATGGGCGCGCAGATGGTGAAGGAAGTCGCTTCGAAGACCTCCGACAACGCCGGCGACGGCACCACCACCGCCACCGTGCTGGCGCAGGCGCTGATCCGCGAAGGTTCCAAGGCGGTCGCCGCCGGCATGAACCCGATGGACCTCAAGCGCGGCATCGACCAGGCCGTGAAGGCCGCGGTGCAGGAGCTGAAGAACATCTCCAAGCCCACCGCCGACGACAAGGCGATCGCCCAGGTCGGCACCATCTCGGCCAACTCCGACGAGTCGATCGGCAACATCATCGCCGATGCGATGAAGAAGGTCGGCAAGGAAGGCGTGATCACCGTTGAAGAAGGCTCCGGCCTGGACAACGAACTCGACGTCGTCGAGGGCATGCAGTTCGACCGCGGCTACCTGTCGCCGTACTTCATCAACAACCAGCAGTCGATGTCGGCCGAACTCGACGACCCGTTCATCCTGCTGCACGACAAGAAGATCTCCAACGTCCGTGACCTGCTGCCAGTGCTCGAAGGCGTGGCCAAGGCCGGCAAGCCGCTGCTGATCGTCGCCGAGGAAGTCGAGGGCGAGGCGCTGGCGACCCTGGTGGTCAACACCATCCGCGGCATCGTCAAGGTCTGCGCCGTCAAGGCCCCGGGCTTCGGCGACCGTCGCAAGGCGATGCTGGAAGACATGGCCGTGCTGACCGGCGGCACCGTGATCTCCGAGGAAGTCGGCCTGCAGCTCGAGAAGGCGACGATCAACGATCTCGGCCGCGCCAAGAAGGTCCAGGTCTCGAAGGAGAACACCACCATCATCGACGGCGCCGGCGAGACCGGTGGCATCGAGGCGCGCATCAAGCAGATCAAGGCGCAGATCGAGGAGACCTCCTCGGACTACGACCGCGAGAAGCTGCAGGAGCGCGTGGCCAAGCTGGCCGGCGGCGTGGCGGTGATCAAGGTCGGTGCCTCGACCGAGATCGAGATGAAGGAAAAGAAGGCCCGCGTCGAAGACGCCCTGCACGCCACGCGTGCGGCGGTGGAAGAAGGCGTGGTTCCGGGCGGCGGCGTGGCGCTGGTGCGCGCGCTGCAGGCGATCGGCCAGCTCAAGGGCGCGAACGAGGACCAGAACCACGGCATCATCATCGCCCTGCGTGCGATGGAGGCTCCGCTGCGCGAGATCGTCACCAACTGCGGCGAAGAGCCGAGCGTGGTGCTCAACGCGGTCAAGGACGGCAAGGGCAACTACGGCTACAACGCCGCGACCGGCGAATACGGCGACATGATCGAGTTCGGCATCCTGGACCCGACCAAGGTCACCCGCTCGGCGCTGCAGAACGCGGCCTCGATCGCCGGCCTGATGATCACCACCGAAGCCATGGTGGCGGAGCTTCCGAAGAAGGAAGAGCCGCACGCCCACGGCGGCGGCGGTGGCATGGGCGGCATGGGCGGCATGGATTTCTGATCCGCGCCACCCGGTGTGCAGCGACACGAAGAACCCCGCCGCGAGGCGGGGTTTTTCTTTGTTCGGCCGCGGCGGCGGCCCGGCGCGCGTGCAGGCGACCCTCACTGCGTTTCGTCCACCCTGTATGGATGCCTTCCCTCGTCGTTGCCCTACTCCAGACCCGTCGCCATCGCCATCGCCTGCGCATCGCGGTCGTCGCGCTGGCGTTGCTGTACCTGCTTTACCTGGTCGGCGCCAATGTGTTCCTCAACAGCGCGTGGGGCGAGGGCGTCGTCAACCGCAAGCCCGAGCGCTACCACGCGCGTTGGGCGTGGGCGATGAGCCTGTATCCGGGCCACATCCACGCGCGTGGCGTGGTGATGGGCGGACATGCGCGGGTGACGCGCTGGACGGTCGCCAGCCCGGTCGCGAACGGGCGCATCAAGGTGCTGCCGCTGCTCTGGCGCGAGGTCGCG
Source organism: Luteimonas kalidii (assembly GCF_029887935.1). Taxonomy (GTDB): domain Bacteria; phylum Pseudomonadota; class Gammaproteobacteria; order Xanthomonadales; family Xanthomonadaceae; genus Luteimonas; species Luteimonas kalidii. The sequence goes on from NZ_JARXRO010000020.1 coordinate 337,609, forward strand.
TTCGGACGCATCCGCGCGCGCGATGTGTCCGTGCACGTGGCACGCGCCGCGACCGACATGCCGTCCACCGTCCGTCCCGGGCGGGCGCCCTGGACCCTGCGCTTCGATGCGATCACCACCCCCAGCCTGCTGCGGCTGGATTTCTACGACGCGCGCGTCACCGGGCACGGCGATGCGCGCTTCGCGTTCGAAAAGACGCTGCAGGGCGGCGCGATGGAGGTCGGACGTTCCACCCTGGCGATGCCCGACGCCACGCTGTCGGTTTGCGGGGTCACGCTGCTGCGGGACGGCGCGCTGGACTTCGAAATGGCGTTGCCCGCGCACATCCGCGAACAGGCGCAGGGCGAGGAGAAGCTGGTGCTGCTCGACGCGCGGATGCGCGTCGACGGTCCGGCGCCGGGACTGGACCTGGTCGCGCGCAACGATAACGCGCTGCCGATCGCCGTGGCCGGGGCCGCGGGACACCTGCGTGCGGACGTCAGCCTGCATCGCGGCGTGCTGATGCCGGGCAGCCGCCTGGACTGGTCGGCGCCGGTGTTCTCCCGCACCGCAGATGGAGATGAGGTGCGCCATGCGCTCGGCGTCGCGCTGCGTACCAGCCGCGAACGCATTGCCGTGGCCGCGCGCGTGCCGGACGGCGCAGACCGCCCGCCGCGGCTGCATGCGGACCTGCAGGTGCTCGACCGCCGGCTGGGCCCGGACGACTGGCTGCGCCCCCTGCGTGCAGTGTCGGGGCGCGTCGACGCGACCTGGCCGGCGGTGCCGCTGCGCTGGATCGACGTATTCCTGGACGAGGTCGACTGGCTTGAATTCGACGGCCGCGCCGATCTCGATGCCGCGCTGCGGCTGCGCCGGGGCGAACTCGCCGCCGGCAGCCGCATCGACCTGCGCGATGCGCAACTGCACGCGCGCGTGCTCGACAACCGCTTCCGGGGATCGGCGCACGCGCGCATGCGCATGGACGACGACGACGACGACCCGGAGCGCGGGCGCACGCGGATCGACGTGGTGATGGACCGCTTCGAGCTCGCCCCCGAATCCGCCCCCGAGCGCGTCGACCTGCACGGCCGCGACCTGCGCCTGGACCTGCGCTCGAGCGGACGGCTCGCCGAATTCCATGAGCGGCTCGATGCACGCCTGCGCTTCGACGAGGCCCAGGTCCCCGACCTGCGCAGCTACAACCGCTACCTGCCCGGCGACAGCGCGCGGCTGCTGGGCGGGCGGGGTACCGCCAGCGCCGACCTGCGCCTGGACAATGCCGGCGAGATGATCGGCGGACGCATGCAACTGCGCGGGCAGGGCGTGCGGTTGGCGCTGGGGCCGTCGCGGCTGTCGGGCGATGTCGTGCTCGACAGCCGGCTGTCGCGGATGGAGCGACAGGGGCCGCGTCGGTATGCGCTCGACGCCCTGCAGCTGCAGCTCGACGGCGTGCGCCTCGGCGATGCGCGGGGCGACGCACCGTGGTGGGCGCGCCTGGCGCTGGAACAGGGCACGCTGGCCTGGCGCGAGCCGTTCGAGATGGACGGGCAGGGCCGGGTCGAGATGCGCGACGTCAGCGTGCTGCTGGGGCTGTTCGCCGAGCGTGACGTGTTTCCGCGCTGGATCGGCCGGCTGATCGATTCGGGCGAGGCCCGCGCCACGGGCAACCTGCGCGTCCGCGGCGAGGAGCTGGTGTTCGACCGGGTGGAGGCGTCCAACGACCGCATCGATCTGCAGGCCCGTCTGCGCATCGACGGCGGCACGCCGCAGGGCGACCTGTACGCGCGCTGGGGCGTGTTCGGCGTCGGCGTCGAACTCGACGCCGGGCAGCGGGAGATGCACATCGTCAATGCGCGCGAGTGGTACGACGGTCGCCCCAATCTGCTGGAATGAACGCGTCGCCGTAGACGTCGCCGCAGGCCAGCGCCGCGGGCCGTCGTCACCGGAGCGCGGCGCGTACAGCGGATAGCGAGGCCGCCGCGGTAGTCCAGCGTCGCACGCGGCGCCCCTGTCGGGTGGTCATGGGTGCGCGGCGCGCGTTGGGCGTGCGTCCATACGTGCACGCGCACGGCGCGCCGCGGCCACCGGCATGCCGGGTCGCTCAGCGCGACGCCCGTGCCGGCTGCGGATCCGCGTCGTCCAGTCCTGCGCCGAGCGCGAGATAAGCGGCGCGCACGCGCGTCGCGCCGTAGGTGCGCTCCAGCCGGCGCACGGTGAAGTGGCCACGGGCCATCGCCTGGAAGTGGCGCATGAACAGCGTGTTGAGTGCGGCGCCGGTGGCCGCGCCGACCAGCGGCACCGCCTGCAGCGCCAGCTTCTGGCTGACGTTGACCGAGAACCGCGCCGAGACCGCCGACAGCAGCTGCACGATCAGTGGCCCCCCCTTGCCGACCAGTCCGTGCACGGCCACGTACTCCGCCGCGGCGGCCACCTGCTGCGCGAGCACGGCGCGTGCGGCGAAGTAGCCCGATTCGGCGCCGTCGTCGCTGGCGGCGCGGCCGCCCATGGTCAGCACCTCGAAACAGGCGAGCGTGGTCGCCGGATCGTCCAGCGGCTCGCCTTCCGCGCGCGCGATCTCGGCGATCGAGCGCAGGATCAGGGTCGTGGTCACCGGCAGTTCGACTGCCAGGCCGGCCAGGCCGAACGCGCCGCCGACGGCGCCGCTGGCAGCCGCGGCGAACGTGTGGACGCGGGTGCGCAGCGCAGGCGCGGCCTCGCCGCGGAGTGTCGCCACCGCGGCACGCAACGCCTGTCCCAGCGCCTTGCGCACCAGCGTATTGACCAGCCCGGTCACCGCCTTCGGCAGCCGCCGGGTGACCACGTATTCGAGCGGCGCACCCACGGCATTGGCCAGTTGCGCGGCGATGCCTGGCGTCTCGAGCAGTTCACGCGCGCGGCGCAGCTCCTCGAACGCGGCGGGGTCTAGATCGTGCGTGCGCGTGTCGGCGACGGGGAGGGGGCGGAGACCGGTCATGGCGACACGTTAACGCAGGTGGCGCCCGCGCATCTCGGCGTCGGGCATGTGCCTGGCGTCTAGCGCATCGCGAGATGCGTGGCAGGCCGCCGATGCGGTTGCGTCAGTCGCTGAAGTCCGCGAGCCGGACGCCGTCCACCGAGACCACGCGGTCGAGGCGGATCGCCTCACCCGATGCCAGCAGGAGGTATTCCCCGTCGCCGCGCGTCACGAAGTCGACGATCCGGTCGGATACCTGCATGCGATCCCCTGCCGGGGCCAGGAATGCGATGGCTGCGCGCCTGCGGAGCGTGGCCGTGGCCTCCAGCACGTCGTGGAAGTCGCAGCTCACGGGACGGTAGGGCGGGTCCGGGTGCATCCACGAAGTATGCCGCTGTCTTGGCTCCGCAGGGGAAGAGCAGAGTGCCCCTCCAGCCGCTTCAGCGCTTCTGGTCGCCGCGATCGCCCTGGCCCGCCGGCACCCTGGTCTTGGCCGGTTTGCGCACGTCCTGGGACAGCGAACGACCCACGTCGTCGCTTTCCTTGATGCGGCCTTTCTCGTCGCGCCGGATGTAGCGCTTGTCGCCGTTGGGTTCGATCAGTTCGCGCTTGGACCCGGACGATCCGGACCCGCTGCGGCTGCTGGTGGCCATGGCGGTCGCTCCGCGTGGTGTGTGGCGACACCCTGCCACGCGCGGGTTCAGCGCGCCGTGATCATGCGGGCGGACGGCACAGTCGGTCGACATGCTGCAGCTGCGCACCGGCCTGCGGCTGCATCGGAGCGGCAGGGATGGCGCATGCGGGCGACAGCAGCGAGCCGCGACTTCATATTGCTGAACGTCGCAAGGGCGCCCATTTAACCGCTTTGCAACTGTCGGGGCGTACATTTGAACCGCACCCGAGGCCGCCGCTGCAATCGTGGATCCCGTCGCCTGTGTGCAGCGTCTTCCAGGGATGCAGGGAGGCATCGATGTCCTATTCACTGTTCGAATGCCGCGATGGCGCCTTCGTGGTCGTGCCGCGCGGGCTCACGCCGCCGATCGAGGCCTACACCGCGCACGGCGACTTCCAGCATGTCACCGACCGCTGCCGCCACCTCTACGACTCGCCGGTGTGGGACGACGTCTCGCGCGTGATCGACCACATGCTTTACGCCGTGGTGCTGCCGGAAGTCGCGTTCTGCATCTTCGAGCTTCCGGAGTCGGTCCAGCGCAGGGACACCGACGTCACCGCGTGAGGGCGGCACAGCCCAATGCGCCCGACGTGGCGCGAATGGCGCGACTTCGCGACTTCGGCGGCGACGGCCGCGACGGCCGCGCGACACGCCTGAGCGCTGTTCTGCAGCCCTCATGTCGGCTCCGGAACCCGTCCGACCGTGCTCAGACGAGCGCTTGCGCACGGGGCTGCTCCGTCAGCGCGCCTCCTCCACCCGGAAGGGCAGGTTGGCGTAGGCGGCGTGGCCGTGTCCGTCGCGGACCTCGACGAAGAGCCGATAGTGCCCGGGGCGCCCGGGCGCGGTGAAGCGAATCCGGCCGCCGGCGTCGGGGCGGGCGTGCAGGTCCACCTCGGCGGGGACCGCTTCGGGGTCGCCGCCGATGCTGGTGGCGGTGCTCTCCTCCAGCGCGTACCAGCGCCACTGCAACGCGTCGCCGTCGGGGTCGTGCGCAGTCGTGGACGCCTCGTGCGCGGTGCCTGCGGCAAGCACCACGCTGTCGGTGGCGCCGCGTCCATCGATGGTCGCCGGCGCGATCGACGGCGCGCGGTTGTCCGGCCACTGCCCCGTCCACAGCCGCTGCATCGCGTCCACGGCAGGCGTGGATTCGCCCGTGGGCAGGAACAGGCCGTACCAGGTGGGCGTGCGCTCCTGCTTGTGGCCCCACAGGAACACGTACGAACCCAGGCATTGCCGGGTGTCGGCGGCGATCACGTCGCGGTAGCGCTGCTGGAACAGGGCGGCCTTGCGCGAGCCGTCGTCCTCCACCGGCGCGCCCCAGGCCGTGAGCGGGCTTTCCCAGTGCCCGGTCGGGCCCCATTCGGTGACGACGTAGGGGCCGGTCCAGTCGGCCTCGCGCAGCTTGTCCGGCAGCGTCTCGAGGTCGCCGTAGAGCTGGATGCCGATCAGGTCCAGCGACGGCGCCCGCGTCTTGAGCGTGTCGATCAGCGCGCGGTCGAAGCCGGCGAGCGGCGTCATCACCGGGTGGTTCGGATCCTCGGCGTGGATCATCCGCGTGATCTGTTCCACCGCGTCCCACACCTTCGGGTTGCGGTGTTCGAGGTTCAGTTCGTTGCCGACCAGCCACATCAGCACGGCGGGATGGTCGCGATACAGGCGCACCTGTTCGCGCAGCTCGTCCAGCTGCACGGCGACGGCGCGCGCGTCGTCGTAGTCGAAGCCGTGGCGCTCCTTGCCGACGGCCAGGCCCATGGCCACGGTCAGCCCGTTGCGGTGTGCGCGATCGAGCATCGCGTGCACGTTGGCGACGTCGGTACCGGTGCTCCAGGTGCGCACCGAGTTGCCGCCGCGGGCCGCGAGCTGTTCGAGGTCGCCACTGGCCGAGCCCGCGCCGCGCACGACATAGGGCTGCCCGTCCACGAGCAGGCGGTACGCGCCGCCCTCTTCGACGATGCGGACTTCGGCGGGCGTCGACGCCGGTGTCTCCGCGCGCGTGCCCGTGGCCAAGACACACATGCCCAGTGCCAGCAGGCACGCTCCCACTCCGCGCATCCGTCCTCTCCCGATCCTGATGAACCCCCATGGTAGCGGCGGCCCCGGAGGCGGGCGCGTGGCCGGACATCGGCCCCGTCGATCGGCCGCGAATGGACCGGTCCGCGGGTCAGGGCGGGCTGGCGCTTTCGAACAGGGTGCGCTGCGCCTCGAACGCGCGCCGGTAGGCGGGACGGGCCTCGCCGCGGGCGATGTAGTCCGGCAGGCTCGGGCCGGCCTCGAGCAGGCCCGAGCCTTCCAGCCGCCTCAGCACCGTGACCATCAGCAGGTCGCCGGCGCTGAATTCGCGCTCCAGCCAGTCGCGATCGGCCAGGTGTCGCGACAGTTCGTCCAGCCGCACGCGCACGCGTGCGTCCAGCATCGCAAGATGCTCGGCCTGCCAGGGCTTGCCGCGCTCGCTCCAGGTGGCCGCTTCGCGTTCGACGATCGGCGGCTCCACGGTGTTGAGCGCGGCGAACATCCACATGACCGCGCGCGAGCGCGCATCGGATCCGGCGGGAAGCAGTCCGGCGTGTCGTTGTGCGATGTGCAGCACGATCGCGCCGGATTCGAACAGCACCAGATCGCCGTCGTCCAGCGTCGGGATCTGCCCGAACGGGCTGCGTGCACGATGCGGCGCCTGCTTCATGGCCTCGAACGACACCGTCCTGACGTCGTAGCGCTGCCCGACTTCCTCCAGCGCCCAGCGCACGCGCATGTCGCGCGCCAGCCCGCGTCCGCGGTCGGGCGAACGTTCGAACACGGTCAGGATCGGCGGCATGAAGGTCTCCCGTTCGGCATGGCGTGGTGGACGTCGGAGCGATGACGAACGGGGGCAACGGCGATCGACAGCGTTCGCTGCGACGCAGGCGGCGTCGTCGTGCAGGATGCCGTTCGCGGATGCCATGCGCCGGCACGTGCGCTCACAGGCAGGCCGCGGGGTTGCGGAGCAGCACGTGTGTGTGGCCATCGCAGCAGGGAGCGGCGTCGAACGCCGCTCGCGGCCGCCTGCATGCGCGGCGCGCGACCGCGCCTCGGGCATGACAGCGCTGGACTATTGAAAATCGTTTGAAACCAAACGGTTGCACACGTGTTCTTCATCTTTCTTTACGCGTTCGGAAACGCGAACCGGATCGCTTTTTCGCACCGTCGTCGGGTGTTATTACTGGACGCGTCGAGTGGTAGCGCTACCACCCGATGTGTTTCCCGCACCCGCTCGAGCACTCGCAGTACCCAGGGAGGGGCTGTCGTGTTGAAGCATTCGATCCCACGCCCAGGCGTGGCGCCATGTCATCGCGCAGGTCCGGATCCGGCACGCGCGATCCCCCACGACAACGGCGCGGCATCGCCCCCGGCCCTGCATCCGCAGGGTCTCCATCATCCATGCACGTCCATCCATCGCCCACGGCACGCGGCGCATCCGCGGCCGCCCGGGCGCAACCTCTTTGGAGAACCACGATGATGATGAAGTCCAGCCGCCGCGGCACGTTGACCGCAGCCTTGTTCCTCGGCGCCTCCGGCCTGCTTGCCGGCGGCGTGCAGGCGCAGACGCTCACCAGCAATTCCACCGGTACGCACGACGGCTACTACTACTCGTTCTGGAAGGACTCGGGCAGCGCCTCGATGACCCTACATCCGGGCGGACGCTACAGTTCGCAGTGGACCAGCAACACCAACAACTGGGTCGGCGGCAAGGGCTGGAATCCGGGCGGGCCGCGCGTGGTCAACTACTCCGGCTACTACGGGGTCAACAACAACCAGAACTCCTACCTCGCCCTGTACGGCTGGACCCGCAGCCCGCTGATCGAGTACTACGTGATCGAGAGCTACGGGTCGTACAACCCGGCCAGCTGCGCCGGCGGCGTCGACTACGGCAGTTTCCAGAGCGATGGCGCCACCTACAACGTGCGCCGCTGCCTGCGCCAGAACGCGCCGTCGATCGAAGGCAACAACAGCACGTTCTACCAGTACTTCAGCGTGCGCAATCCGAAGAAGGGCTTCGGCAACATCTCCGGCACCATTACCGTCGCCAACCACTTCAACTACTGGGCCAGCCGCGGACTGAACCTGGGCAACCACGACTACATGGTCTTCGCCACCGAGGGCTACCAGAGCCAGGGCAGCAGCGACATCACCATCAGTTCCGGCGGCGGCAGCAATCCGCCTCCCGGGGGCGGCAGCAAGACCATCGTGGTGCGGGCGCGCGGTACCGCCGGCGGCGAGAACATCTCGCTCAAGGTCAACAACGCCACCATCGCCAGCTGGACGCTCACCACCAGCATGGCCAACTACACCGCGACCACGTCGGCTTCCGGCGGTTCCGTTGTGGAGTTCACCAACGACGGCGGCAACCGCGACGTACAGGTCGACTACCTGAGCGTCAACGGCAGCGTCCGCCAGGCCGAGGCGCAGACCTACAACACCGGCGTCTACCAGAACGGTGCCTGCGGTGGCGGCAACGGCGGCAGCGAGTGGCTGCACTGCAACGGCGCGATCGGTTTCGGCAACCTCTGACGGGATGGGCGACACCATGGGCATGCACCGCGCGTCGATTCCGGTGCTGATGCTGGCACTGGGCATCGGCATCGGCGTGGCCGGAACGCACCTGGCGGGCAGGGATGCCGCGGCGTGCGGTCCGGTGGCGGCCACGGGACCGGATGGGCGGAGCGGGACGCCGCCTGCCGCGCATGCCCACCGGCCGGCGGCGTTCGCGCCGCCGGCCTTTTCCGCCACGCGCCCGGTGGCCGGTGCTGCCGGGGGAACCGCAGGCCAGAACCCCACCGCCGATCCGGAGCCCGACACGGATCAACTGCTCAAGGACCTGCTCACCCTGGCCTGGAATGATCGCCGCGACATGCGCGACAAGCTCGAGGATTTCCTCGTCGAACATCCGGGCCGTGACGGCATCGCCATCGCCAGCCGCGGCGTGTTCGACCTCGCGGCCAATGCCGACGTGCTGCCCGACCACGCCCTGCAGGCGCTCTACCTCGACCAGCGCGATCCCGAATTCAAGCGCGTGCTGGCGCAGGTCGCGTCGATGCGTGGCGACAACAGCCTGATCGAACTGCATGCCGCCGAGGCCGCGACGGGCCTGCATGCGGCGACGCCCGGCGAACGCCAGCAGGCGCTGACGGCGCTCGCACGCACCCGCCACGTGTCCGCCGCCGACCTCGCGGCGCCGCTGCTGCGCGATCCCGACACCGGCGTGGTGCTCGACGCGCTGCTGGCCCTGCGCGCCAGCGGCAACCAGCGCCACGTCGCGCTGGCCGAACGCTTGCGCCGGCATCCCGACGAATCGGTGCGCTGGCTCGCCAACGACGTGGCGGCCGAGCTGCGCATGCTCAGCGAACACGCACGTACCCGCCTCGACGACGACGAACTCGCCGCGGAACTGCCCCCATTGCCGCTGCCGCCCGCCGACGGGCCGGCGCAGTGCGGGCGGGCGGCCGGCTGAGGATCGATCCGCGTGCGGTCGGTGCGATGCGCCACGCCGCCCGCATCGCGCCTCTTCAGGTCATCGCCGCACGTGGAGGCGCGAGGCGTGCGGCAGGCCACGATCCGGCCGGCCCGCGCTGGCCCGTTTCAGTCCACGCCGGGCGACAGCACCAGCCGCACGGGGCGTGCGATCGCCTCCGCGAGCCTGTGCCTGAACTCGGTGCGCGGCAGTTCGAACGCGCCCATCCTCGACAGGTGCGGCTTGACGTACTGCACGTCGTGCAGCAGGTAGCCGCTGGCGCGCAGGCTGGCGCACAGGTGGGCGAACCCGACTGCGCCGGCGTTGTTGACCAGGTGGAACTGGCTCTCGCCGGCGAAGTAGCCGCCGATCGCCACGCCATACAGTCCGCCCACCAGCGCCTCGCCCTGCCACACCTCGATGCTGTGCGCCGCGCCCATGCGATGCAGCGCGCGGTAGGCGTCGGCCACGTCGTCCGTGATCCAGCTGTCCTGCTGCCGACGCGCGTTGCCCGCGCAATGCCCGATGACCTGGTCGAAGGCCGTGTCGAGGGTGACGCGGAACCGTCCCTGCCGCGCCAGGCGCCGCGTCTCCCTGCCCACCTGCACGCCTTCGATCGGCAATACGGCGCGCACCGGCGGATCGAACCAGTGCACGCGACCGGTGCGCTCGTCCGCCATCGGGAACAGGCCCGTGGCATACGCACGCACGAGGGTGTCCGCGCCCAGCGGCTGCGCGCCGTACAGCGCCCGCATCAGCGCATCGCTGTCGCCGCCCGAGACGCGCCTGGCGAGCGCGAGCAGCGCCCGCGCCACGCGCAGCCGCGATCGGCCCCACCTGCGCATCCACGAACCCGGCATCCCGCGCATCCCCCCGTGCAAGCGCCAGACGATACGGGATGAACGCGCCACCCGGAAGCAGGCCGGGTGGCGCGCCACGCCTGCAACCGGGCATCGCAACGCGGACGGGCGCGCAGCGCGCCGCTGACGCCGTCAGGTACAGTCGCGCTCCAGCAAGACGCCACCTCCACGGACCCGCATGACGCCGCACGCACGCCTGATCCTGCTGTTGCTGTGCCTGTGCGCATCGCGTGCCGGGGCGAGCGAACCCTGGCAGGGGTTGCGCCACGGCATGACGCCTGAGCAGGTGCAGCAGCGGTTTCCGCAGGCGAAGCCTCCCGCGGAACCGGACACGCTGGCAGGCGGTGCGATCGAAGGCCTGCGTCTTCCGGGCGCGACACTCGCCGGGCATCCGGCCACGGTCGCCTACTTCTTCGGTCACGAAGGCCTGGTGCAGGCCAGCGCCACGTTGGACGACAGGCTGGCCCGCGCCGATGGCATGCAGGCGTTCGAGGCCATCGTCCGCGAACTCGCGGCCACCCACGGCGCCCCGCACGCGCAGGCCTGGACGCACGAGCCCTGGCAGCGACGCAGCATGGAATGGCGCGTCGAGGGCATCCCGCTCCGCGTGCTGTACAGCGACATGGGCGAGACGTCGCTGGTGAAACTCATCTGGCAGGCGCGTCGCCCCGACGCCCCGCCGCCGCCGCGACTGGAGCTACCTGCGGGGGCCGCGGACCGCTAGCGGACTGCTGCCGGATCACGGGCATCATCGCGGCTTGGCATCCGCGTCCCGATTGACATCATCGATGCGCTCGATGCCGGTCGATGCGCGCCGACCGCTGCAGCACGGCACGCGGCGACGCTTGCCGCACCTTGCGCTTGAGGATGTGTCGCCTCGTGCACGTTGCATCGCGCGTCGATACACGCGCTGTCTTCGTCGCGGCATGCGCAGCATGTCAATGCGGTGTCACATTGCATGCGGATCATGTGCGGGTCGCATCCATGCAGTGACTGGGTGCGCAGGGGGTTCGGGGAGCGGTCGGTGTCGACGCCGCTCTCGCTGGTGATGTAGCAGTCCAGGAAGGGTTGTGCTTCTCCGGGGCGCAGTGCCGGGCTCGGCATGCGCGTCTCCCATCGCGTCGCAACTTCCTTCCGTCATCGAGAGCCAGCCCCATGCCCGCATTGTTGAGAACCGCGCTGTCCGGCGCGGTAGTGGTCGCGCTGTGTGTCGCGTCCCAGGCCTCCGCGAACGAACGCGTCCCGGTCGAACAGCAAGTGTCCGGCGACCGCGGCGTCGCCACCGGCTCGGTGCTCGGGCGCGTGTTCGATCCGGCGACCGGCGAATACCTGCGCAATGCGCGCATCAAGCTCGACGGACGCCTGGTGGCGACGTCCGGCGAGCGCGGCGAGTTCCGCATCGCCGACCTGCCTGCCGGCCGCCACACGCTGGCGGTCGAGTTCACCGGCTTCGGTACCGTGCAGCAGGACGTGGAGGTCCGCGCGGGCGAGACCAGCGAACCGGTCTTCGAGCTGTTCAGCACGGTCGCCGTCGCGGACGATGCGGTGGCCATGGACACGGTGCAGGTCGTGGGCGCGCGCGAAGGCGATGCGCGCGCGATCATGGAACAGCGCGCGTCGATGAACATCACCAACACGCTGTCGGCCGACAGTTTCGGCGAGATCGCCGACGGCAACCCGGGCGAGTTCCTGAAGTACATGCCGGGCGTGGACTTCGACGTGGTGGCCGACGATGCGCCGCGCAACATCTCCCTGCGCGGCCTGCCGGCCAAGTACACCGGGGTGACCCTCAACGGCATCAGCCTGCCCGGCATCGACGCCAACTCGTCCAGCTCGCGCACCTTCAGCTTCGAGCAGTCGGCGCTGGCCGGCGTGGATTCGATCAACATCTACAAGACCACCAGCGCCGACATGGACGCCAACGCGCCCGCCGGCACGATCGACATCCGCACCAAGCGCGCGTTCGACGCCAGCGGCCGCCGGGTGACCGTGTCCGTCGGCGGCACCACCCACGCCGGCCTGTGGGACAGCCGCAACACCGGCTGGATGGAAGGCGGATACGACCGCAAGTTCCTGCCTGCGACCACCGTCAACTATGCCGACGTCTTCCTGGACGGACGCCTGGGTGTCGCCGCCGGCATCAGCAGCGTCACCAACCTGGTGGAGCAGACCCAGATCACCGCCGGACGCAACTACGTCGCGACCGAGGCGAGCCCGTACCCGTACGCGGTCACCTCGATCGGCGCCGCCGGCTACGACCGCGAGTACAACCGCCGGGTCGCGCAGCTGGGGCTCGACTTCAGGGCCACCGACGAGCTGATCCTGTCGCTGGCCGCCAACGTCAGCCGCGGCGACATCGATCCCAACACCATCACCCCCACGTTCTCCAACTCCCGCAGTTCGTCCGGCGATCCGTCGCTGGACTGGACCACGAACTATCCCGAAGGGACGGCCACCCTCAACACCAACAACACCTACACCTACAAGCTCGGCTATTCGCGCAACTTCGTGCCCAGCTTCGTGTGGCAGAACGAGTCGCTGAAGGTCGACGGCACGCTGTTCTCGGCCGCCTCCACCAGCCGCTACGACTCGGGCAAGAAGGGCCAGGTGTCGGACGTGCTCAATGCCATCACCTCGACCGGCAACTACAGCGCATCGCGCAGCGACTGGATGCACCAGGACTGGCAGATCCAGCAGCTCGACGGCCCGGACTGGGCACTGCCGGAGAGCTACACCATCGGCAGCTATGCCGGCGCGCTCGGCGCCTCGACGCGTCCGTCGATCCGCACCACCAGCGGCAGCAGCGCGGAACTCGACTACCGTGGCGGCGCCTTCAACGTCGAGTTCTACCAGGACATCGGCCAGGTGCCGGTCACCTGGAAGACCGGCCTGAAGGCCACCCGCGGCGAGTACGTGTTCGGCAACGATTCCGACGCCAACATCTGGACCTACGACGGACCGCTCGACAACACCGCGTTCCTGCAGGCGGTGCAGAGTGCGAACCAGTGGCATTCGGGTGCGTCGGGCATGGACGTCGCCACGCTGGGCGGCGGCGACCTGTATGTCTACAGCCTGTCGAAGATCTACCAGATGATGCAGGCGAATCCCGACCAGTGGGTGCATGACCCGACGCCGGCGCAGTGGTACAACGCGTACGTCGCCAACGCCAACGCGATGGACGAGGACATCCGCTCGGCGTACGTCATGGGCACGGCCGAGCTGACCGCGAAGCTGAAGGTGCAGGCCGGCCTGCGGTGGGAACGTACCGGCACCACCAGCCACGACTTCGACCCGCTCGCGCCCGAGGCGTTGGCCGCCGCTGGCTACGAGGTCGACGAGGACACCGGCCGCGCCACCACGATCGACGGCCTGGAGTACCAGTACTTCAGCAATCCGCGCACGCGCCGCACCTCCAGCTACGACGACTTCTTCCCCAGCGCATCGTTCAAGTACAGCTTCAGCGACGGCTTCGACCTCCAGGCCGGCTACAGCAGGACCATCCTGCGGCCCGAGGTGGCGGACCTGGCCGGCGTGTGGTCGATCGACTACGGCAGCGAGGACGGCGTGGTGCTCACGGCGCCGAACGTCAACCTGCTGCCCGAATATTCCGACAACCTGTCGGTGCGGCTGGTGAAGTACTTCGAGCCGGTGGGCCTGGTGGCCTTCGGCCTGTTCCACAACACGATCAAGGACCTGATCAGCGACGTCACGCTGACGCCCGGGGAGTTCGGCTACGACGGCGACGAGCCGGTCGACCTGGTCGCGACCCGCGACAACCTGGTCGACGACATCAGCGTCAACGGCTACGAGTTCGAGTTCAACCACGCGATGGACTACCTGCCCGGTGCGCTCGCCGGGCTGACGGTGCGCGGCTCCTACTCGCACACCAATCCGTCGGTGGTGATGCCGCGCGTGGCGCAGCAGGTCGCCAACCTCGGCTTCGCCTGGCGCCACGGACGCGCGCGCCTGAACCTCAACACGGTCTGGAGCGACGAGAAGGACCGCGGGCTCACCAACAACATCACCAACGCCTTCGGCCTGGTGATCAACCAGAAGCAGCCGTTCGACGACTACCTGGAAGTGAACATGTCCGGCGCGTTCACGCTGATCCCCAGGACCAGCGGCAACTGGCTGAGCCTGGAAGCCTATTTCAGCGCCAACAACCTGTTCGACCAGAACCGCCACACCGTCTACTCCAACGGCGAGACCGGCCTGGGCGAACGCGGACACCACAGCCAGATCTACATCACCAGCGGCCGCCGGGCGTCGATCGGCCTGCGCGCCCGGTTCTGAGCCGGACGCACCCGTCCCCGCGCGCCGATGTCCGGCGCGCCTGCAATCCACAAAAGGAGACACCGCACGTGGCGGCATCCGCATATCTCGACCGGCGCGCGTTCCTGCGTGGCGCCGCCGCCATGGCGCTGTTCGCGGGGCTGGGGCCGGTCGGCAGCCTCCGGGCCGCGCCCGGCTTCCGGACCGACCCGTTCGCGCTCGGCGTGGCCTCGGGCGATCCCGCGCCCGACGGCGCCGTGCTCTGGACCCGGCTCGCGCCGGAGCCGCTGGCGCCGGCCGGTGGCATGCCGATGCATGCCGTGCCGGTGCAGTGGGAAGTCGCCGAGGACGCGCGGTTCGGCCGCATCGCCGCGCGCGGTGAGGCGATCGCGCGGCCCGAGCTCGGCCACAGCGTGCACGTGGAGGTCGCGGGACTGCAGCCGCAGCGCCCGTACTGGTACCGGTTCCACGCGGGCGGCGCGAGCAGCCGCGTCGGACAGGTGCGCACGACGCCGCACGCGACCGCCGCCGCGGAGCGCGTGCGCATCGCGGTGGCCGGCTGCCAGCACTGGGAGGCCGGCTGCTTCACCGCCTACCGCCACCTGGCCGGCGAACCGGCGCTGGATGCCGTGTTCCACTACGGCGACTACATCTACGAAGGCGCGGGCAAACCCGGCAAGTCCATCGTCGACGCCGACGGCCGCCGCGTCGAGCGCCGGCACGTGGGCGACGAGATCTACACCCTCGACGACTACCGCCGCCGCTACGCGCAGTACAAGACCGATCCCGACCTGCAGGCCGCGCATGCCGCGGTCGCCTTCCTGCACACCTGGGACGACCACGAGATCGACAACAACTGGGCCAGCGCCCACGACCAGGACGGCGTGCCCGCGGAAATCTTCGCCCTGCGCCGGCACGCGGCCATGCAGGCCTGGTACGAGCACATGCCGGTCCGCCGCGCCCAGTTCCCGCGCGCCGACGGCCTCACGATGCATCGCCGCATCGACTACGGTCGCCTGCTGCGCGTGCACCTGATGGACACGCGGCAGTACCGCACGCAGCAGCGCTGCGATCCCTCGCTGCTGGCGAAGGGGCGCGCGTGCCGGCCTCTGGACGAGGCCGGCGACGAACAGATGCTCGGGCCGGCGCAGGAACGCTGGCTGGCGCAGGGGCTGTCGGGCGGATCGGCGTGGAACCTGCTGGCGCAGCAGGTGATGGTGATGCCGTTCCGGTATCCCGCCAGCCGCGCCGGCGGGCCGCTCAACACCGACGCGTGGAGCGGCTATCCGCAGGCGCGCCAGCGCCTGCTCGCGCTGATCGCGCAGCGCGCGCCCGGGAGCACCGTCATCGCCACCGGCGACGTGCACAAGCACCATGCCGGCGTCGTGCCGTCCAATCCCGACGACCTGCTCGCCACGCCGGTCGCGGCCGAGTACGTCACCAGCTCGATCGCCTCGGGCGGCGATGGCGACGACCTGCCCGCGACCTGGGAGCAGGTGCCGTCCGAGAACCCGCACACCGCGCTGCTCAACAACCGGCGCGGCTACCAGGTGTTCGACATCGACCGGCGTACATGGCGCACCGACGTGGTCGCGGTCGACCGCGTGTCGGTGGCCGGCGGTGCCAGGCGCCTCGTGGCCCGCCTGGCGACCGAGCGCGGCCGCCCCGGCGTGGAGGCGGCATGAGCGCGCCGGCAACGCGCCTCCCCAT
Organism: Luteimonas kalidii; assembly: GCF_029887935.1. Taxonomy (GTDB): domain Bacteria; phylum Pseudomonadota; class Gammaproteobacteria; order Xanthomonadales; family Xanthomonadaceae; genus Luteimonas; species Luteimonas kalidii. Next base: position 353,541 of record NZ_JARXRO010000020.1, read on the forward strand.
CGCGCGCGTGGCACTGCTGGCATTGCTGCTGGCGGCAGGTGGTGCGCTTGCGACGCAGGCCGCGGCAGGCGACGCGCCGCGGGCGCAACAACCGCACGACAGCGGCCCCGACCGCGCCACCGTCGGCGCGCCGCTGCCCGCCTGGTCGCCGGGGGAACTCGACATCCACCACATCAGCACCGGCCGCGGCGATGCCTTGCTGTTCGTGTTCCCCGACGGCACCAGCCTGCTGAAGGACGCCAGCGGCAAGACGGTGGAAGCGGCGCCGTTCTCGCTCCCGACCCGGCCCAACGCCTCGCGTCCGCCCGGCGAGTGGGTGGCGCGCTACGTGCAGCGCAGGCTGCCGGCCGGCTCGAAGGGGCTCGACTACGCGCTGATCTCGCATTTCCACGGCGACCACATGGGCGCGATCGTCGCGGATTCGCCGACGACCGCGCTGGGCGGCGACTATCGCCTGAGCGGCATCACCGAGGTGGCCGAGCACGTGCCGATCGCGACCCTGCTCGACCGCGGCTGGCCGGACTACGCGTTCCCCGTGCCGATTCGCAACGCGACCGTGGCCAACTACCGCGCCTTCGTCGAGTGGCAGGTGCGCCATCGCGGCCTGCGCGTCGAGCGGTTCACGCCGGGGCGGGGCGACCAGGTCCGGCTGCTGCGCGATCCGGCGGCCTATCCGTCGTTCGAGGTCCGCAACCTGTACGCCAACGGCGTGGTGTGGACGGGCCAGGGCCAGCGCACGCGCGCGCTGTTTCCGCCGGACGCGCTGCGCTCGTCCGGCACCAAGCCGACCGAGAACAAGCTCAGCACGGCGCTGCGCATCCGCTACGGCGCATTCGACTATTTCTCCGGCGGCGACCTGTCGTCGATCGACGAGGAAACCGCGTTCCAGCCGCCGGCGTGGCTCGATGTCGAACCGGTGGTCGCGCGCGCCAGCGGACCGGTGGACGTGATGAAGGCCAATCACCACGGCAGCTGGGACGCCAACGGCGTGCCGGCGCTCGCTGCGCTGCAGCCGCGCGTGATCGTGGTGACCGCGCGCGCGGACGGACATCCGGCGGTCAATACCTGGCGGCGCATGACCTCGGAGCGGGTCTGGCCGGGCGCGCGCGAGATCTTCATCACCGGCGTGTCGCCGGCCACGGCCGCGACCACCTACGGCGTCGAGCGGGCCGCCGGCAGCCAGGGGCATGTGGTGGTCCGGGTGGAGCCGGGCGGCGCGACGTACCGGGTCTACGTGCTCGACGACGGCGACGAGCGGATGCGGGTGAAGCGCGTGTCCGGCCCCTTCCGGTCGCGCTGAGCGACGCGGCGCCGCGCATGCCGGCGTCGATCGGGCCCTGTCGGCAAGGGCTTCGTTATGCTGCCGTCCCGTCCTCGACTTCGCCGGACCACCACATGCGCGACGCAATGACCATCGCGGTGAGCGAGCTCTACCAGGGCATCCGCCACGACCACTGGCACGGCAAGACCTTCCGCCAGTTCTGGGACTGGTTCAATGCGCGCTGCATCGACCTGGTGGCCGCGGCGGAAGCGGGCGAGCTGGCCGAGCTCGAAGTCGAGTTGCTGGCCGTGCGCGCGTCCGTCGAGGACGCCGGCTACATGGTGTCCAGCGATCGCCTGGGCGAGGTGATCGAACCACCGATGTGAGCGCGTCGCGCTCGCGGCGCCGTCGAGGTGATGCGGCGACGCAACTACACGGCTACGGCCGCAGCGCCACCCAGCCGCGGAACGTGAAGCCGGCATAGAACAGCTCGATGCGGTCGAACCCCGCCTGCGCGAGCAGGCGGACCTCGTCGTCCGGGGCGATGACCGGCAGCCGTTCGCGGATCGCCGCGATCGACGCCTCGTCGCCCGGCTCCACGCGTCCGGTGGGCGAGGCGAACGCCGCATAGCGCCGCAGCCAGCGCGTCGCCTCCGGTTCGCCGGAATCGAAGCTGTGGTGCGCGACCACCAGGGGCGCACCCGGCCTCAGCCGCCGCCACAGGGCGCGCAGCGTGCTCAGGCGCTGCTCCGGCGACAGGAAGTGCAGGGTGAGCAGGCAGGTGGCGCCGTCGAACGGTCCCGCCGGCGCAGCGTCGATGGTGCCTTCGACGAGCGTGGCGCGCGGCGACAGCGCGCCCATCGTCCGTTCCGCCAGCCGCAGCATCGGCGCGGAAGGGTCCACTCCCAGCAGCCGCCAGCTCGGGCGCGCCGTCGCGAACGCCTTCAGCTCCAGGCCGCCGCCCGCACCGAGCACCAGCACGTGCCCGTCGTCCGGCACGGCCTCGGCCAGCAGCAGTTCCGTCATCCGGTGCAGCGCGGCCAGGCCGGGCACCCTGGCCACCGGGCCTTCCAGGTAGCGGGCGACTGCATCGGGATCCTCGAACGTGGACATGGCGGCACCGGGCTTGACGAGAGCCCCTATTTGTAACATCGTTAGTTACATGAAGCGAGACAGCCGACTCTCCGCCGTGCTCCACGCGCTGCTGCACATGGCCGAGCACCGTGGCCCGATGACGTCCGAAGCGCTCGGACGCTGCCTGGGCACGCACCCGGTCGTGGTCCGTCGCACCATGGGCCTGCTGCGCGAGGCCGGCCTCGTCAGTGCCGGGCGCGGACCCGCAGGCGGCTGGGCGATCGCCGTCGACCTGGCCACCGTCACCCTGCGCGACCTGCATCAGGCGCTGGGCGAACCGGCGCTGTTCGCCGTCGGCCACCGCAGCGAACATCCGGACTGCCTGGTCGAGCAGGTGGTGAATGCCGCACTCGACGATGCGTTCGACCAGGCCGAAGCGCTGCTGATGGAGCGCTTCGCCTCGGTCTCGCTGGCGCAGCTGGCGGCGGAGTTCGCGCACCGGCACCAGGCGCATCGCGCGCGCAGGCGCAGGAGCGCCGCATGATCCACGATGCGATCGTGGTCGGCGGCAGCTATGCCGGCATGGCCGCCGCGCTCCAGCTGCTGCGCGCACGGCGCCGGGTGCTGGTGATCGATGCGGGCCAGCGGCGCAATCGCGCCGCGGTCACCTCGCACGGGTTCCTCGGCCACGACGGCAGCGATCCCGCGGAGATCGCCCGCACCGCACGCGCGCAACTCGCGCGCTACCCCACCCTGAGGTGGGCGGACGACACCGCGGTCTCGGCCTCGGGCGAACGCGACGCGTTCACCGTGGTCGCCCGCAGCGGCGGTGCCCACCGGGGCCGTCGCCTGCTGCTCGCGATCGGCGTCTCCGACACACTGCCCGCGCTGCCGGGCCTGGCCGAACGCTGGGGCCGGAGCGTGTTCCATTGCCCCTACTGCCACGGCTACGAGCTCGACCGCGGCGCGATCGGCGTGCTCGCCGCCGGGCCGATGTCGCTGCACCAGGCGATGCTGCTGCCGGACTGGGGGTCGGTGACGCTGCTGGCCAACGGCCTGCTGGAGCCCGATGCCGCCACGCGCGAGGCGCTGGCACAGCGGGGCGTCGCGATCGAGGCCACCCCCGTCGCCCGGATCGAGGGCCAGGCCGATGTCGTGCTGGCCGACGGGCGCGTGCTGCCCTTCGCCGGTCTGTTCGTCGCCTCGCGCAATGCGCCCGCGGGCGTCCTCGCGCAGCGCCTGGGTTGCGAACTGGTGGACACGCCCATGGGATCCCAGATCCGCACCGACGAGGCGAAACGGACCACCGTGCCCGGCGTCTACGCCTGCGGCGACGCCGCGCGCGCGCCGCATTCGGTCTCGCTGGCCGTGGGCGACGGCGCCTGGGCGGGGGCGCAGGTGCACCAGTCCCTGGTCTTCCCGGCCGGGGGGTGAACCGCCCCGGGGTCCTGCCGGACCACCCCGTTCACGTCCGTTTCCCCGCTGGGGCCCGAAGTGCTGTATGGTGCGCCCACTGTTCAAAGCGGGATCACGGTACATCGTGGCCCGATGCGGTAGATCACAGGTGCCATGGTCGAAGACGGCCGCTCCAGACGATCCGCTACATCGCTCGCGTTACCCCTTGCTCGATACAGTCCCGGCACCGCGCATCGCGGGCCGTGTGTCCCCAACTGATCCAAGGAGTAACACCATGTCTGAACGTCAGACCGGCACCGTCAAGTGGTTCAACGACGCCAAGGGCTTCGGCTTCATCACCCCGCAGAGCGGTCCCGACCTGTTCGTGCACTTCCGTTCCATCCAGGGCAGCGGCTTCAAGTCGCTCCAGGAAGGACAGGCCGTGTCGTTCAAGGTCGCGCAGGGCCAGAAGGGCCTGCAGGCCGAGGAAGTGCAGGCCGAGTAAGCCTGCCGCGACGTCCGCGTCGCACCTGCTACGACAAAAACCCCGGGCGGCGACGCCCGGGGTTTTTTCATGGATGTCCGTCCGGACTCGCGGTATCCGGATGCGTCGCGCGCATGCGCAGACATCAGTCGCGATGAGAGGCGGAACAGCTACAGATGCCGGTCGAGGAACGCCAGCATCGCCTTCGCGATCTCGTCGCCGTGGGTCTCGAGCGCGAGATGGCCGGTATCCAGGAAGCGCACCTGGGCATCGGGGTTGTCGCGTTTGAACGCCTCGGCGCCGGCCGGCAGGAAGAACGGATCGCGGCGGCCCCAGATCGCCAGCGTCGGCGGACGGTGCGCGCGGAAGTACGCGTGCAGTTGCGCGTACTGCCTCACATTGCTGCCGTAGTCGGCGAGCAGTTCCACCTGCGGCTCCACGCCGATGCGTTCGATCGCGGCGGCCGCCAGCTGCCAGGGCTCCGGCGCGATCAGCGACGGGTCCGGTGCGCCCTCGGTGTACTGCCAGCGGATCATGTCGGGCGTGTTGAAGCGGCGCAGCGCGGCGAGGTTCTCCGCGGTCGGCGCGTCCCAGGCCTTGCGCATGTCGGCCCAGCCCTCGCTCAGTCCCTCCTCGTAGGCGTTGCCGTTCTGGCTCACGATCGCCGTGATCCGCTCCGGGTGCCGCACCGCCAGGCGCCAGCCCACGGGCGCGCCATAGTCGAACACGTACAGCGCGTAGCGCTCCACACCCTTGGCCGCGGTGAACGCATCCACCACCTCGGTCAGCTGGTCGAAGGTGTACCGGAACTCCGTGCCCGGCCGCACGTTGGTCTGGCCGAAGCCCGGCAGGTCCGGCGCGACCACGTGGTAGCGCTGCGCCAGCTGCGGGATCAGGTCGCGGAACATGTACGACGAGGCCGCGAAGCCGTGCAGCAGCAGCACGGTCGGCGTCTGCGGCGAGCCGGCTTCGCGGTAGAACACGTCCACGCCCTGGACCTCGAGCGTGCGGTGGTGGACCGGTACCGGCCGGTCCGCGGCGTGTGCGGTGGTCGCGACGCCGAGCAGGAGGGGGAGGAGGGCGGCAATGGGTTTCATGGGATCTCCAGGCGGGGAAGTGTTTCGGCCCGAATAACCGTATAAAACAGAAATGGAGGTTACTCGACGGTGGCGAAGGATGGCCCGGATGTAGTAACCTGTCAACACCTGATTTGAAGGTTACGCATGCCGACCCCTGTCCAGCCCCCACCGCAAGCCGACCCGCCGCTCGTGGGTGACCACTTGGCGATGGACCTGCTCAACACCCAGGCCCGGGTGGACGGCGCCGACGCCGACGCGTGGACGTCCGGCGCCGACGTGCTGCACTGGCTGGCGCGCCAGGGCATCGTTCCGGCCGCGGGTGGCGGAAGCGTGGACGAAGCGGAACTGCTCGCGCGCGCCGTCGACCTGCGCGCGCAGGCACGCCGGCTGATCGTCGCGCGCACGCAGGGCCGGGCCGACGATCCCGCCGGCCTCAATGCGCACCTGCATGCCTGTCCCGCCACGCCGAGCCTGGAGCGCGACGGGGCGGGCGGTTTCGTCCTGGTCCGGCTGGCGCGCGGCGATGCGGTCGCACGCCTGCTGCTGCCGGTGGCCGAGGCGGTGGCCGGACTGCTGGCGGAGGCGGATTTCAGCCTGGTGCGCCAGTGCGAGCATCCCGACTGCGTGCTGTGGTTCTTCGATCGCACCAAGTCGCACCGGCGCCGCTGGTGCAGCATGGCGGTGTGCGGCAACCGCCACAAGGCGGCGCGGTTCCGCGCCAGCCGGCGGGACGGCGCGGCGGGCTGATCCGCGTGCGGGACGCGGTCGCGCCGGAACCCGGGCTCCGGCGCGACGAGCGGCGAGGACAGCCTCAGGGCAGCGGCGTGCGCATCCCGACCGCCAGCCGGTTCCAGCCGTTGATTTCCACTACCAGGAAGGTCAGCTCGGCGATGCCGGTCGGATCGAAGTGCTCCAGCAGCGGCGCGTAGTCGGCGTCGGCGGCATTGGTCGCCTCGATCCGGGTCAGCGATTCGGCCCAGCCCAGCGCGGCGCGCTCGCGCGCGTCGAACAGCCGGCTTTCGCGCCATCCGGCGAGGGTGTCGAGCTTGCGCTGGTCCTCGCCGGCCTCGCGCAGTTCGCGTGCGTGCATGTCCAGGCAGTAGGCGCAGCCGTTGATCTGCGACACGCGCAGCTTCACCAGTCCGGACAGGCGCGGGTCGAGGCTGCCGCCGTGCAGGGATTCGGCCAGGGCGAGCATCGCCTTGAATGCCTTGGGGGCGAGTCGGGGATAGGGAACGCGAGGGTGCTGGGACATCGAACTCTCCGGTCGTGGCGGCCACCGTGGCCGCTTCTCCGGGAGGACGGACGCGCGTGTGCGTGCGTGACACCCGCGCTCAGTGCAGCCGCAGCTTGTCCGGATTCATCTGGTTGAGCACTTCGACGATCCGCTCGCCGTCGCTGACGATCGTGGTCACCATCTCCAGCCTTCCGTGCAGGAAGCGCAGCCCCGCCGGTTCTCCGTTCACCCGGCCGATCCGCCACTGCGTTTCACGCGGCACGCGCCGCGCCACCGCCCAGTACAGCCGGGCGATGCGTTCGGCGCCTTCCAGTGGCCGCAGCGCGGCGTTGGTCTTGCCGCCGCCGTCCGAGCGCAGGCGCGCATCGGCGTGCAGCAGCGCCTCGATCGCCTCGCGGTCGCCGCTGGACGAGGCCTGCAGGAAACGTTCGAGCAGTGCGCGGTGGCGTTCGGGCGCGACGTCGGGAAACCGCGCGCGCCCCGCCTGCACGCGTTCGCGCGCGCGATGCACCATCTGCCGGCAGTTCGCCTCGCCCTGGCCGAGCATCGCCGCGATGTGCGCGTAGTCGTAGTCGAACACCTCGCGCAGCAGGAAGGCTGCGCGTTCCTCCGGGCCCAGTCGCTCGAGCAGCGCGAGGAACGCGATCGACACCTGCTCGGCGAGTTCCGCGCGTCCGGCCGGACCGGGCGACTCGTCGATGGTCAACGGCTCGGGCAGCCAGGGACCGATGTAGTCAGTCCGCGCGGTGCTGGCCAGGCGCAGGCGGTCGATGCCCAGCCGGGTGACGGCCGCCACCAGCCATCCGGTCGGGTCGCGGACCGCGGCCGGGTCGGCCTGGCGCCAGCGCAGCCAGGCGTCCTGCACCGTGTCCTCGGCATCGGCGCGCGTGCCGAGCATCCGGTAGGCGAGCGCCAGCAGGCGCGGGCGATGGGTTTCGAAGATCCGGTCGTGCGAGGTCATGCCGGGAGGACGGATGGGGGCGTGCGGGCGTGACAACGACCACCGGACCGCGATGGCGGGGCCCGGTGGCCAGCGCGCCTGCCGCATTCTGCACCCACCCACGCCATGCGGCCTGCGACGCGCCCTCGCTCGCGCAGGCTGATGTCGGCCTTGCCATGAACCCCGGCACCCCAGGCGGCGAAGGAGGCCGGGAACATGGTCGACCTGGCAGGCGACCGGTGCCGCCCCGCCGCTGCAAAGGCTAGGCGCCCGCCGGCACGGGAGTGTTGAGCAGCTGCTGTTCCCAGAGATAGGCGATGCCGCTGCCGCCGACGTGGTACTTCAGCACCTCCGTCAGTTCCGCGGCATGTTCGGTGCGGGCCCAGTCGCGCTGCCATTCCGAAGCCACCGCCAGCCAGGTCATCATGTTGGCGCCGGCGAAGAGCATGCGCTGGATCGCGACCTCGTGCGCCTCGACCGACGTGCCGCCGGAGGCATCGGTCACGACGGTGACGTCCCAGCCTTCGCCGAGCGCCTGGATCACCGGCATCGCCACGCAGATCTCGGTCCACAGCCCGGCGATGATCAACTGCTTGCGGCCGGTCGCCTTCACCGCGTCCACCACCTTGCGGTCTTCCCAGGTGTTGATGAAGGTGCGGTCGATCACCTCCTGGCCGGGGAACACGTCCGTGATCTGCGGGAACAGGAATCCGCCGCGCCCGGCGATCACGCTGGTCAGGATGGTGGGGACGCCGAAGGCCTTCGCGGTCTTGGCCAGCGCGGTGGTGTTGTTGACGACCGCCTGCGGGTCGTGACTGTTGAGGTTCGCCAGCTGGTAGGGCTGGTGGTCGATCAGCACGAGGACCGAATCCTCGGGACGAAGCAGGGAGTCGAGGCCGTTGCGGATCTTCATGGAAAACTCCTGGGCTGCCGCGCAGGGCAGCATTCGATGGGGGACGGGGATGCGCATGCCGGCCGGACCGCGGCGCGCCGGAACACTGTGTCACCGGCACCGCCGGGCCGGTAGCGCCATCGCGTGTCAAGCTGTGTCGCGCACGGCGGAACGCCACGCCCGATTCGCCACTGCGGCGTCGCGCCGTCGCGTCGCCCGCATAAGCGAAGCGCATGCGGGAACGTACCCCACGACTTCAGCGGAACACACACGGATGGACATCGAAGCGTTGCGCACCTTCGTCGCCGTGGCCGACGCCGGCGGCATCTCGCCCGCCGCGCGCCGCCTGGGCGTGCCGAAGTCGATCGTCAGCCGGCGGCTCGCGCGTCTCGAGGCCGACCTCGGCGTGCAGCTGCTCGCGCGCACCACGCGCGGCGCCGCGGTCACCGAGGCCGGGCTCGCGTTCCGCGACCATGCCGCGCGCGCGTGCGCCGAGATCGACGCTGCGCGCGACACGCTGTCGCCGTCGGGCGAACTGCGCGGCCGGCTGCGCATTTCCGCGCCGCTGTCCTTCGGCCCTACGCACTTCGCCCCCGTGCTGGCCGACCTCGCGCAGCACCATCCGCAGCTGCACGTGCACACCGTCTACAGCGACCGCTTCGTCGACCTGGTCGCCGAAGGCTTCGACTGCGCGATCCGGGTGGGCTACCTCGAGGATTCGAGCCTGATCGCGCGCCGCGTCGGGCCGCTGTACGGCAAGCTCGTCGCCAGCCCGGACTACATCCGCGCCCACGGCGCTCCCGAGACCCCGGACGAACTCGCCGCGCACGAGGCGCTGATGCAGGGTACCGAGACCTGGCAGTTCCGCGATGGCGAGCGCGTCGTGAGCGTGCGTCCCAGCGGCCGCTTCAAGGCAGACAACGGCACCGCGCTGCTCGCCGCCGCGCTTGCCGGCCTGGGCGTGGGCTGGCTGCCCGACGGTTTGACCGACGAACACGTCGCCTCGGGCGCGCTGGTGCCGCTCATGACCCGGTTCCCGCCGCCGCCGGCCGGCATCTACGTGATCCGCCCGCCGGGCTCGCAGCCCACGCGCAAAGTGCGCGCGCTCACCGATCTGCTGATCGCGTGCTTCGGCCAGGGCACACCCGCGGCGCAGAACCCATCGCTGCACGTCGCGGCATCGCCCTGACGGGCACGACGCCGTCGCCCGGTCAGGCCGACCAGTCCATCCACTCGCCCGGCGACAGCAGGCGGACCTCGAGTGCATGCGAGCGGGCCGCCGCGCGCAGCCGGTCGAGCGGGGCGTCGATCTCGACGTAGTCGGCCATGCCGGAGACACCGTAATGGATCGGCACCAGCGCGCGCGCGCCGAGGATGGTCGCGGCCGCGACCGCCTGCTCCGGCGTCAGCACGCCGGGCTGTCCGCTGACCGGCCTGCGGAAACCGAAGCGCGCGCCGTTGACCGGCAGGAACGCGGCATCGAACGGACCGTACTGGCGTCCGATCTTCCACCAGTGCCCGTGCCACAGCGTGTCGCCGCCATGGAAGATGCGGCGCCCGCCGGCCGACACGACCCACGACACCTGCGGGTCGCCGTAGCCGTCCGCAGCCGGCACCGCGGTCGCGGTGAAGTCACCGAGCAGCTGCGGCTCCCAGTGCGCGGCGGGCCACGCGCGCGCGGCGTCCGGGAGCGGACGCGGATTGACGCCGGCCGGATGGACCAGGGCGCCCCCGGCACCGAGCACGTCCGCCACCGCCCGCGCATCGAAATGATCCGCATGGGCATGGGTCACCAGCACGTAGCGGGTGCCCGGTGCATCGCCGACCGGCACCAGTCGATCGGGCAGCGCGTCGCCCCAGGCCGTCGGGTCGACCAGCGGATCGATGAACAGGCTCGCCTCCGGGAGCTGCAGGCGGATGCCGGCCCAGGCCAGGCGCTGGATGCGCAGGCCGGCGCGCGTGCCGGCCGCGATCGTCCCGGAGGGCGCCAGCGCCGCGGCGGCGAGGCCGGCGCATCCGCGCAGGAACCACCTGCGGCCCGGCTGCGCGCGCGTCGCGTCGCCGCCGCTCATGCGCGCGCGCTCCGCATCGCGATCGCGGCGTCCAGCGAGAACACCGACTGGGCCACGATCGCCTCGAGGTTGCGCTGGTGCCACTCGCGCTCGAACGCCACCGCGACCACGCCCGGCGCCAGGCAGTCCTCGAGCGCGATCGCGGCGATGCGTGCGTCCGGATCGCGTGCGTCGACGCGGATCGCCACCACCGCCGAAGCCAGCCGGTCGAGATAGTGCAGCGCATGTTCGAGCACCTCGCCACCGAAACGGCCGATGTGCCCGCCGACCACGGTGCTGCGGCCGAACTGCCGCATGCGTCCGATCGCGGTCCGGACCTGGGCCGGATCCGCCCTGGACAGGTAGACGATGCGACCGACGATGTTGTCGCCGGCGCACACGAGGTCGGCGCTGGGCACATCCACGCTGAGATGGTCCATTGTCTTGCCCGGATTGTGCAGCAAACGCAGCTCGTGGCGGCCCCAGCGGATGCGCAGCGCGGAGTCGAACACCACCTCAGGGTCGCGGTAGACCGCGTCCTCGCGCCGGTTCTGGGACAGGAACGCCTGGCGGTGGTTGCGGTGCGCGACCACCAACGCCCGCGGAAACAGCGGCAGCGCGGCGAGGTGGTCGCTCATGAAGTGGGTGGTGGCGATCACACGCACCGTCTTGCCCATCTGGTCGCACAGCACGTGGCGCAGCCATCGCGCGTCGTCCGCGCCGGCGAGCGCGTCGACCAGCAGCACGTCCTCGCCGTCGACGAACGCGGTGGCCACCGACTGGTACGCGTCGCCGACGAACAGGTGGACGTCGCGTTCGATCCGTTCGTGCTGCATCGCGTGCACCGCTGTGGTCGGGTGGGCATCGTCGACGACGCGACAATCGGTGACAAACGACAAATGCCGGGGTACGGATGAGCAAAACTATCCTGATAGGATGCAGCGGTCCCGTGGCCCGAGCGCATCGGTGAAGCCCCGCCATCCCGCCCCCCTCAATGCGCTGCGTGCGTTCGAAGCGGCCGCGCGCTGCCTGAGTTTCCAGGCGGCCGCCGCGCAGCTGTTCGTCACCCCGGCGGCGGTCAGCCACCAGGTGAAGCGGCTGGAGGCCTGGCTCGGCGTGCCGCTGTTCCGGCGCGGACACCGCTCGGTCGAACTGACCCGCGAGGGCGAGGCGCTGGCGACGTCGCTGCATGCGCTGTTCGGCCAGCTCGACCTCGCGCTCGATCGCGCGATGGACGCCGGCAGCGCCGACCTGCGCGTGAGCACGGTCGAATCGTTCGCCGCGAAATGGCTCGCGCCGCGGCTGCACCGTTTCCACCGCGACCATCCCGGGATCCGCCTGCGGATCGAGACCGGCGACGCGCACGCCGTGCCCGGGCGCGACGGCGTCGACGTCGCGATCCGCTATGGCCGCGGCGGCTACCGCGGCGTGCGCAGCGAACGCCTGATGCCCGCGCCGGTGTTCCCGGTCTGCGCACCTGGCGTGGCCGCCGATCCTCGCCGGCCACTGGCCAGGCCGGCCGACCTGCGCCACCACGTGCTGGTGCATGACGACAGCGCCGAGGGCCGGGCAGGCGTGCCCGACTGGCGTGCGTGGCTCGACGCCGCGGGCGCCGCGCGCGTGCGCGCTGGCGCTGGACCGGTGTTCGGCGGCATGCACCTCGCCCAGGAGGCCGCCATCGCCGGGCTGGGCGTGGCGCTCGGCACCGGTCCGCTGGTCGAAGACGACCTGCAGCGCGGTCGCCTGCACATGCCCTTCGACCTCGCGCTCGACAATGCGTACGCGTTCTGGCTCGTGCGCCCGCCCGGCGAGGGCGCGAAGCCAGATGTCGATGCGTTCTGCAGCTGGCTGCGACACGAGGTCGACGCGTCGCGTTGACGGGTCGCCACGGCGGCGCATCCAGCCCTCCGACGACCGCTGGTCGGAAGCCCATCGCCCCTCACGTGGCCGCCCGACCGCGGGTGGTACGGTCGGTGTCCGCGTATCCGACAGGACGCTCCCTGCCAACCGCGTCCTGGAGAACGTCATGACCCGCATCCGATCATCGGGGCAGAGCCCCGTCGCACAGGTCCACGACGTCGGTACGCGTTGGAACCGCGCCACACTCGCCCACACGGCCGCAGCGCGCCCGGCCGCCAGTTCCCTGCACGCTGCCGCGAACGAACCCTCCCGCGCGCCGGCGCACGACGACAGCGACTCGCATGTCCGCGCCGGCGACATCACGCTCGAACAGTTGCTGGACCGGTTGCGCACCACGGCCCGCGACCCCGGTTCGCACCGGGCTGCCGCGCCGCTGATGGCGCTGATCGCGTCCGACATCCGCGCCGGATTGCATGCATGGCCGACCGGCCTGCCACGCAACCCCGCGCGTTCCCTTCGGGCGTGGCGACAGCGCTACAACGGGCTGGGGCGCGACCTGCAGGGCACCTGATGCCGCTCGCCGCATCCGGCACGCGGACCCGCACGTGGCGCGAGACCTCCGCATGCCGGGCCGCCGCCGATGATGCATGAATTCCTCGGCCTCCACCGCAGCGAACTGATCGCCCGTTGCCACGCGAAGGTGCTGCTGCGCGCGGCGGGCGCGCGGACCCGCTTCGCGGGCGACCACGCCCACGGCATCCACCTGTTCATCGATCAGCTGGTGGCCACCCTGCGCGCCGAACGGATACCCGGTGCCCCGCACGCGCCTCCGCCGGATGCGCCCGCGCTGCCGGACATGGGGCAGTCGGCCACCCTGCACGGGCGCGAGCTCATGCGCGGAGGATTCACGGTGGAAGAGGTCGTGCACGACTACGGCGATCTGTGCCAAGCCATCTCCGACCTGGCGTTCGAGCGCGACGAGCCGATCACCGTGCACGAGTTCCGGATCCTCAACCGCTGCCTGGACGACGCCATCGCCTGCGCGGTGACCGAGTACGGCCACCAGCACGACCTGGCCGTCGCGGCCGACCACCTGGGCTCGACCAGCCTGCGCCTGGGCATGCTCGCGCACGAGCTGCGCAACCAGCTGTGTACCGCGACCCTGGCGTTGGCGGTCCTCAAGGAGGGCAAGGTGGGCGTCTCCAGCGGCACCGGCAAGGTGCTCGAACGCGCCCTCACCGGGCTGGGGCAGCTGATCGACCGTTCGCTGGCGGAAGTACGTGCCACCGCCGGTACCGCCGTGCATCGCACGCTGCTGCCGCTGGCCGAATTCGTCTACGAAGCGCGCATCATCGCGTCGCTGGGGGCGGCGCAGCAGGGTGGGCGCATGGTCGTGCCCGACATCGCGCCGACGCTGGCCATCCTCGCCGATCGCGACCTGATGCAGGCCGCCGTCGGCAACCTGCTGCAGAACGCGTTCAAGCATTCGCCGGCCGGCGCGGAGATCACGTTGAGCGCCCGTGCGGCCGGAAACCGCATCCTCATCGAGATCCGCGACCAGTGCGGCGGCCTGCCCGCGGGCGCCGCGGAACGCATGTTCTCGCCGTACACCCAGCTGGGCGGCAACCGCAGCGGCGTGGGTCTGGGGCTGTCCATCGCCAGGCGAAGCGTGGAGGCGAACCAGGGCCATCTGCGCGTGCGCGACCTGCCCGGCAGCGGTTGCGTGTTCACCATCGACCTGCCCCGGCACCGAACCGCGCACGCGGTACTGCCGGTGCACTGAACTGCGTTGCGCAGCATCACGCCCGCGGCACGCTGCCGGCACGGGCGGCCTGCCGCGCTCCACGCGCGATGACTCCCATCGCGACAGGCACACGCAGATGGACCGCAAGACCCCCCACCCGGGACCAGCGGAAGGTCCCGGCCGGTATCGCCGGGGCGGGACCGCAGACCGGGCAGCAGCGCAGGAACGCGGCGGCCAACGACAAGTCTGCCCGCAAGCGCCAGTCGCTCAGGAAGTAGGCCTGCGCGATGCGCGAGACAGGGCCGCGTGCAGGCGCGGCCCTTTTCATGTGCGCGGGCACCGGGCGCGTATGTCGCCTCGTGGTCGCGTGTGCAACGCGGGAGGGCAGCGGGCCGGCGCGCCCACCGCGCCCGCGTCCGCTGCGGCGCGTCCCCCGACGCATCCGGCAACGATCGTCCTCAAGCATCGGGCGCCCCGGCCGCTATTGCAGGCAGGCCCCGCGGGCGTGCGCGCCCCGAACAGGAGACACCGATGACCGCACGACCCACCGTGCTGCTGTGCGACGACTCACGCGCGCTGCGCATGCTCGCGGCCGGCCAGCTCGGCGAAGCCGGGTTCGACGTGGTGGGCGAGGCCGGCAACGGCCTGGAGGCGGTGTCGCAGTACCAGGCGCTGCGCCCGGACCTGGTGCTGCTGGACCTGGTGATGCCCGAGTGCGACGGCCGCCAGGCGCTGGCCCGCATCCTCGAGCACGACCCGCAGGCGCGGGTGGTGATCCTCAGCTCGCTCGGCGCCCAGAGCGACATCGCCGACTGCCTGCGCCTGGGCGCACGTTCCTACCTGCAGAAGCCCATCGACCCCGAAGCGATGGAACGCGTGCTCCACCAGGTGCTCGCCTGACGGCGACCCGACCGACCGATCGATAGAGGGCACACGATGGCAGCGAAATTCCTGGGCCAGTTCCTGCTGGAACGCGGCGTGATCACCGCGCCGCAGCTGCTGGCCGCGATCGACGCGCAGCGCGCGTCCAACCCGCTGCTCGGCGAGCTGGCGGTGCGCAAAGGCTGGCTGGACGAGACGCAGGCGCGTCGCATCCACCAGCGCCAGCGCGTGGAGGATCGCCGCTTCGGCGACATCGCGCTGGAGATGGGCGTGCTCGACCAGGACCGGCTCGATGCATTGCTCGAAGCGCAGAAGGCGGCGCGCAAGATGCTCGGCCAGGTGCTGGTGGAGCAGGGCGCGATCGATGCCCGGCGGCTGCAGGTCGAACTGGCGCTGCATCGTGCCGACCAGGAACAGGCGCGCCACGCACTGGAAAGCGTGGTCGCCAGCCACCCGGTGGGCGACCTGGCCACCAGCGCGATCGACCTGTGCGCGCGGCTGTTCCCGCGCATGCTCGGCAGCCAGTGCCTGCCGGCCGAAGTGCTGTCGCCGGACGAACTCGACGCCTGGCCGTGCGTGGCCCACGTGCGCGTGGAAGGCGAGCGTCCGCTCGGCATCGGCCTGGCCTGCGACCTGCCCGCCGCGCGCGCGCTGGCCTGCGCCCTGCTGCGGATCGCACCGGAAGACTGCGACGACGCACTGGCGCTCGACGCGCTGGGCGAGATGGTCAACGTGCTGATGGGTTACCTCGTGCGCGACGTGCTCGTCGACGACGAGGCCCGCTATCGCGCGCTGCCGCCGGAGACGTCCGTCCCCGCCCGCATCCTCGCAGGCGATCGCGAACGCAGCCTGGCGGTCGGCATGGGCTCGCAACTCGGCGCCTTCGTCCTGCTCGTGGATCGCCCCGCGTAGCCCGGACAAGCCCAAAGGCCGCATCCGGGACGCCGCGTCACCGACCTGGCATCGCGTGCGGATGATGATGTGATTGCGGATCTCCGAATCCCGGATCCCGGACTCCCGGACTCCCCGGGTGCGCTGCGCTTACCCGGGCTACGCGTCGGCGTGGCATGGATGCGTAGCCCGGAAAGGCCGAAGGTCGCATCCGGGATTGCATGGGCCTCCGGCATCCGGCGTCGGGATTGCGCGCCTCCGTCCGACGTGCCCCGGGTGCGCGTCGCGCATACCCGGCGACAGGTACGCGATGTCCTGGCGGCGCGATCGGGCTGCGGCGTGTCAGAGTTCCGACCGGATCGAACTCGTGGCGAAGCCCCACAGCAGTTTCGCCATGTTCGCCGGCGCGCGCGCCTGCCTGTGGGTGAAGGCCAGCAGCGTGTCCAGGCCCGCGCGATCGTAGAGGCGGCCGGCGATCAGGACGGCGTATTGATCCCGCGCGTGCGCGATGTCGTCCAGCGGGTTCGCATCCAGCACCACCAGATCCGCCGCGTATCCCACCGCGACCCTGCCATGGCGTGCGTCCTGGCGGACGTAGCGCGCCGCATCCAGCGTGGCGGCGCGCAGCACTTCGGCCGGCGACAGCCCGGCGCGGACCAGCAATGCCAGTTCGTCGTGGTAGCGGAAGCCGCCGATGGCCGTGTCGGTGCCGACCAGGACCGGTACGCCGGCCCGGTAAGCGGCGCCGGTCAATGCCAGTCCGTGCTCGAACCAGGCCTGCAGCGCCGCCTCGCCACGTGCGCCCGGATAGCGAGCGACCGTCGCCGCGAGGTCGTCGTTCCAGGCCCAGCGCGAGAGCGGGTCGAGCCAGGCGAGCCGCGGATCGCCGGTGAACCGCGGATCGCGCGCGCGGGCATCCTCCTCGCGCGTGACATGCGTCGGCACGAACCACGCGCCGCCCGCACGCATCGCCGCGAACGCGCGCCGACAGCGCGGCGCATCGAACCCGGCCACCATGCGTTCGGCCAGGCGCACCGGATCTTCACCGTCGAGTGCGCCGCTGCGCCACGCGTCCGCGTCGTCGGAGCAGTGGCGGGGAAACAGATGCGCATGCTCGAAGCTGCGCTGGCCCGCGGCCAGCGCCTGGTCCAGCGAGACGGCCCTGGGCAGGTGCCCGACCACCGGCATGCCCAGGCGACGCGCCTCCGTGGCGAGGCGCTGGTAGGTCGCAGGCGCGAGGCGGTTGTAGACCTTCAGCGCATCCAGTCCGCGCGCGTGGTAACGCGTGGCCAGGATCGCGGCGTCGCCCGGTTCCAGATCGGCGCGTTCGAAGTGGAAGCTCGCGACTTCGACGAATCGCGGCCCCGCCATGCGTCCCTCCGCCGCCGCCTTCGACCAGCGACGCTTGTCCTCCACGCACGCGATGAGCGCGTCGCGCACACCGGGGCAGTCCATCAGGTCACGGGTGCCGGTGATGCCGTTGGCCACCATCAGCGGCAGGTGCAGCTGGGGCGAGCGCTGGAACGCATGCGTGTGCATGTCCCAGAACCCCGGCACCAGGTATCGCCCGCCCGCTTCGAGCACCGGCACGCCGGGCGCGGCGAACAGGCCGGGACCGATGGCGGTGATGAGGCCGCGTTCGATCAGCACGTCGGTCGGCGGACCGGCCACGCCGTGTTCGACATCGATCACCCGCACCTGACGGATCAGCCGGGTATCGGCGGGGTGGGGGAGCGGCGCATCGGCGGGCGGCCACAGGACGGCCAGTACCAGCAGGCACGCGATGCCCGCCGCGCCGAGGCAGACGATCCGCAACAGGTGACGCATGCGCCGCTCCACCGGGGCCATGGCGGCAGCGTGCGTGGGCGGTGCGGGAGTGTCGCGGGCCGATGGTCAACCCCACCATCGGCACAGGGTCGCGGGGGCCGGAGGCACGCGGAAGTTCCGGGTGCGCTTTAGCTTGTCCAGGCGACGCGCGGGTCGCGTCGATGCGACGCCTGGAGATGGGCCGAGGCGGCATGCAGGAGCTGGGTCGGGGTCCGGCATCGGGAGCACGCGCGCGTCTCGATCCGCGTGCCCCGGGTGCGCTTCACCCGGACCACGGTGCGTCGCGTAGCCCGGATAAGGCCGCAGGCCGCATCCGGGGAATGCGTCGGCGTCTCGCTCGGGAGAATGCGTGCGGATCGACGTGGGTGCCCCGGGTGCGCTTCGCTTACCCGGGCTACGGTGTCGCGTCGCCCGGATAAGGCCGCGGGCCGCATCCGGGAAGTGCGTCGGTGCCCGGCATCGGCGATGCCCGTGCATCGATCCCGGACGTGCGCCGGGTGTGCGTCGGGTGCGCCCCTGTTCCCCGGGCACGACGCATCGCGCGTACACCTGGCGACGCGTGGCGTGCCGGGGCAGACGGCGTCGAACCGCGTGTCTGGATCCCCTACGGACGCGTACAAGCGCGAGTCCGGATCGCCGACAAAAAAAGAAGGCGGGCCGAAGCCCGCCTTCCGATACTGCATCGACACTGGCCGGATGTTGCACCGTGACGCGCGCGACCGGCGTGTCGAACACGCGCGACCGGCTTACTCGGCGGCGGCGCCGACGGTCAGGCCGCTGGCGTCGACGTTGGTCACGCCTTCGATCTCGCGCGCGATCCGGGTCGCGGTGTCGGCCTGCGCCTGGCTCTCGACTTCACCGCGCAGCGTCACCACGCCATTGAGCGTGTCGACGTTGATGTCGAGGCCGGACACGTCCGCCTCGGCCAGCAGCGAGGACTTCACCTTGGTGGTGATCCAGGTATCGTCGACCGGCTGGTCGGAATTCTGGCCGTCGCCCAGGCCGGGATTGGTATCCATGCCGGCATCGGCCGTGGCATCCATGGCCGGGTCGGTCGGGGTCTGCGCATCGGCGGTGGTGGGGCCGACGGGCGGGGTGGCGGTCTGGTCGGCCGGCGTCATCTCGGCGGTCTCGTCGACTTCGGCCGTGGTGTCGGCTTCGTTCGCGCAACCCACGGCGAAGGCGAGCGCCGACGACAGGGCAATGGCAAGGGGGATTCGGGTGGCGGACATCTTCATCGGGAATGCTCCGGGTGCTGGGAGGGTCCGCAGTGTCGCCGTGGGGGTGTCCACGACGCGT
Source organism: Luteimonas kalidii (assembly GCF_029887935.1). GTDB lineage: Bacteria > Pseudomonadota > Gammaproteobacteria > Xanthomonadales > Xanthomonadaceae > Luteimonas > Luteimonas kalidii. The sequence goes on from NZ_JARXRO010000020.1 coordinate 372,457, forward strand.
GACTGGATGCGGGGCCAGGTTAACGGTCCGTAATTCCCGTTCACCTTCCGGACGGTCGTGTGGACGATGGGCGCTTGTCCAGGCGCCGATCGGCGAGCAGGCTGCATGCCATTCAGGATGCCGTGCGGTATCAGGTGCCGCACGCCGATTCACCCGGTACCGAGCATGCGCAAGGGGGCGCGAGCCGCCCCCCACGACCGGCCTCTGCGAATCCGCTCGTCAATGTGCCGCTGCATTCTCGTGGCGTCCGGCCTCCTGCATGTCCCGCACAAGGACGGTCGAAGCGTCACTTGCCAATTGCAAGCCGGGGTATCGGTGCCGGCCAGGATCGGGCAGGGTGTGTCCGCCGGGGCGGCACGCGCTCGCGTCAACTGCCGCCCTGGCGCTTCTCGGCCTTGTCGCCCTTGTCAGGATTGGACAGCTTGCCCGGCTGCGCGTCTTCGCGCTTCGGTGGCGGTGCCTTCTCCTGCTGCGACTTCTTCATGCTGTCGGGTGTCTGGGGCGTGCCCATGGCGTTCTTTCCGATGCGGCGGATCGCCGGGAGCGCACAGCCTGCGCCGGACGGGGTCATGCGCGTGTGCATACGGCGGCGCGACGCCTGTGCCGCATGCGCCGCAGGGCGCCGTGTGTTGGTCGGGATCCGTCCGGAGGCGCTTCGCCGATCGGGTGACGGTGGGGACGGCGTCTGTCGCGCGGCCGTGGGCCGCGCGGGGGTGCGTGTCGGCGTTCGGGGTGTACGCGAATTGGCGGCGCGTTGCGATCGGTCATGGTCCCGGATGCGCTTCGCTTATCCGGGCTACGCGGATGCGCGGTCTGCGCGACGTGAACCGGCATGTGCCGAGCGCGCGACGCTACGGCGCCCCGTCGCCGCTGCGTTCGGCCAGCGGCCTGGCGTGCTGCACCAGGGTCATGAGCAGCTTGCCCGGCTCTTCGGCGATGATCTCGTGGGCCGAGTGCTCGAACCATTCGAAGTGCTTGGCCGGCGCCTGCACCGTCTCGAACCATTCGCGCGCCACGTAGGAGTTCACGCTGCGGTCGTGGCGCCCTGCCAGCACGATCAGCGGGCATTCCAGGCGCCGCACGTCGCTCATGTCGACGCCCACGATATCGCTGAACAGGAAGTCCTGCGAATAGACGTTGCCCTCGTAGGCGCGCCGGGCCTGCTCGTCGGAATACTCCGGCGACAGGCGCACGGCGATACCGTCGATCTGACCGGTGCGGTAGGCCATCACGCCGCCGAAGTGGTCGGACCACTTCCGCTCGAGCGCGATGTCGGCCAGCGGGATCCGGCCGCCGGACTGCGCATACGGCGCGATCGATTCCAGGTCGGCGACGGCCTGCCGATTGCCGGCCTTGCGCGCTGCCTCCAGCGCGAATGCGTAGCCGCGCCGCTCGCTTTCCGGGATGTCGATGGCCTGGCCCATGCCGATGTAGGCGTGCAGCCACTCCGGGCGGCGCAGTGCGAACTTCAGGCCGACATAACTGCCCCACGACGTGCCCAGCACGAACAGCTTGTCCTGGTCGAACTCGTCGCGCAGCCACGCCACCACCTCCTCGGTATCGTCGACGAAGCGCTCCGGCGTCATCGTCGGCGCCACCTGCTCCGGATCGCTGGCCAGATGGGTCTTGCCCGATCCGCGCTGGTCCCAGTGGACCACGGTGAAGTATTCCTCCAGCCCGCGGGTGCCCCACCAGGCCATGGTGGAGGTGGGAAACCCGGGCCCGCCGTGCAGGATCAGCAGCACCGGGTTGGCACGGTCCGCGCCGCGGATGCTCATGAACTGCGGGATGCCGCCGATCGGCACCATCTCGTAGCGCTCGACCCCACGCGGGGTCACGATCCTGCGCAGTTCGCGGATGACCTCGACCGCTTCCGCCCGGTTCTTCGGCGGTGCCGGCTCGGCGCTCCATGCAAGCAACGGAGCAGACAGAATCAGGACCGCAAGGAAGAAGGCCGTACAGCGCGACACGTGCGCCGCACGCATCCTCCCCGCTGGCCGGGTAGCTTTTTCGACGCGGCGCGCGGACGGGGGGCGCGGCTGCGTATGGCGCGGACAAACTGCGGCGTGCTGAAAGCGTGCGGTGTCCATCTCGTTCCTGCGCTGGATGCGTGATGACTGGACGGGGGCGCCAGTGCACTTGTGACCGTTGAACGTAAGACCGCGCGGAGCTCCCGCGATCCACGTCGATCCGGTCCAGACCGGCGACCTGAAGTGCCCCGGGCCGGCGGCGCGCCACCGTACCATCCGGTCGCCGGAGACGCAGTCGACAGTGCACGGTGACCCAGGGTGGCTGGCGACGGCAAGCAGGATCCTCCGGTCGACGCGAGCGGAATGGTCAATGTCGGGCGGTGCCGTTCGCAACGTGCCGCTACCAGGGCAGGCCGTCCAGATCGATCACGCCCGGCGCCACCGGCCCGCGGTCGGGATGCAGCAGCATGCACCGCGCCGTCCAGCGCTGCGGGGGCAGCCCGGGCTGCGCGTAGCGGACCTCCGACGACACCGCCTGCCAGCCGAGCGTCCCGTAGAACGGCACCAGGGCGTCGGCGCACAGCAGCAGCCCCTGGCGCGCGCCCCAGGCGTCGAACCACATCGGCATGGTCTCCCGCAGCAGCCGCGACGCGATGCCGCACCCACGCTCGCCGGGCAGCACGACCAGGTTGTTGAGCCCGATGACGCGTACCGCGCGATCGTCGAACTGCACCGTGCGTTCGATCGCGTTGTAGAAGCCGGCCAGCCGGCCCTCGTGCAGCCCGAGCACGGACCAGTCCGGCGTGGCCCACACCGTCCGGCGCACGATCTCGAACCGGTCGAATGCATGCGACGCCGCCGCGGCCAGCTCGTCGCGCCGCGTATCCGGCAGATCGCCGAACCGGACCACCTGGATCTCGAGCGGGGTCATGGCCGTTGCATCATGCGCGGCATGCGTGGCGTGCGTGTGTGTGGCGCGGACGACATGGCGTCCGCACGGATCCGTTCGCGCCAGCCAGGGGGATGTACGGCGCCGGCGGAGACGAGCGTCGAGGCGCAACGGCGTCGCGCGCCCTCAGGGGCGGTCTTCCGCGTGGTCGCTACTGCTCCGCCGGCGGCTCCCACAGTTCCACCTTGTTGCCGTCCGGATCGATCACCCAGCCGAACTTGCCCTGTTCGGACACGTCGGTCCTGTCCAGCACGTGGCAGCCTTCGTCGCGCAGCGCGGCCAGCAGCGCGTCCAGGTCCGCGACCCGGAAATTGATCATGAAGCTGGCTGTGCCGGGCGCCATGTACTCCGTGTCCTGCGCGAACGCGCTCCACAGCGTCATGCCTTTCGGGCTGCCGTCGCCGCCCCACGTGAACATCGTGCCGCCCCATTCGGTCACGTCCAGGCCGAGGTGGTCGCGGTACCACGCGCCCAGGGCGCTGGGGTCGGGCGACTTGAAGAAGATCCCGCCGATGCCGGTGACGCGCTGCATGCCTGCCTCCAGGAAGGGTCCGCCACCCGTGGCCGGATGGCGCGGGCGCATGCGAGCGGTCCGGGGAGCCCGCTCCGCCGCGGGACTGTGCCACGAAACACGACGACCTTGGGCACCGCCGCCGATCGCGGCCGCATGCGGCGCCTGTCGGTGCCAGAGCCGAAGGATGCTTCGGGATACCAGGGCGTCCGGTATGCGCGATACCTTCCGGGATGCGCGACTCTTCGCCATGCACGATCTTCCGCCATGCATGCGACTTGCCGGAACGCGCTTGGAGCGTGCACGCGTCCTCGCGAATCCGCGAATCCGCGATTCTCGATCCTCGCGATTTCCGCGAATCCGCGATCTCCAAGATCCCCGGATGCGCTTCGCTTATCCGGGCTACGGTTGCGGGCCACGTCGACGCGTAGCCCGGATAAGGCCGCAGGCCGCATCCGGGGATCCGCGACACGCTTGGATGCATGCAACCCGTGCCGGGCTGCGCTCAAGCACCTTGTCGGCGCGCACTTCGATCCGGCATTCCCGGATGCGCTTCGCTTATCCGGGCTACGTGGTCCGGATAAGCGTCGAGGGCTACGCCGACTGCCCTGTCGGGCGCCCGGCGCGGTACGGCACCACGAACAGGTACAGGCCGCTCAGCAGCTGCAGCGCCAGCGGCGGCAGCGGTGCGTAGGTGATCCAGGGCGGCGGCGGGCCGAACACCATCGCGACGAAGTTGGCCACCACCGTCAGCACGAACAGCATCGAGACCCACCGGTGCAGCTGTCGGATGCCACGGCTCGCGCTCATGGCGCGCCCTGCTGCTGGATCATCTTCCAGCCGTTGCCCGACGGGTCGCGGAAGCCCGCGTCCACCGTGCCGTAGCGGTCCATCGGTTCCTGGGTGAACTCCACCCCGGCCGCGCGCATGCGCGCATGCGCCGCCCGGCAATCGGCCACCGTCAACACCAGCGGCGGCATCGCGCCCTTGGCCACCAGCGCCTGCGCCGCCTGCGCCGTGGCCGCGTCGAGTACCGGCGGCCCGGGCAGGAACAGCCCGAGCTGGAACGACGGCTGTCCGGGATGCTGCACCGTCAGCCAGCGATAACCGCCGTTGCTCACGTCCGTATGCACCCGGAAGCCGAGCTTGTCCACGTAGAACGACAGCGCCTCGTCCTGGTCCCGCACGTACAGCCCCACCACGCCCACACCTTCCATCACATGACATCCGCGGATTCGACGGTGGACGTTGTACCGGCCGCGCGCCGCCGCCGCTTCTCCGAAACTGCGGAATCGAGGTCCGGCCGGTGCGCGGCGCCCAGCACGCAGGCGGGCACGAGGGCGGGCGCCTGCACCGCGGCGCGTGCGTCGAGCCGCAGCTGTCCCGGGTGCGTGCCGGTGATCTCGCGGAACACCCGGCCGAACGTGCCCAGGCTGCTCCATCCGGTCCGGAAGGCGATGTCGGACACCGGCAGGTCGGTCTCGCGCAGCAGCGTGGCCGCGCGTTCGATGCGGCGCGTGAGCAGGTACCGGTGCGGCGGCAGGCCGAACGCCTGCCTGAAGGCACGTGCGAAGTGGGCGGGCGACACCGCGCTCACTTCGGCCAGGCGCCGGACAGGCCAGTCCTCGTGCGAGGCGGCGTCGATGCGGTCCCTGGCGCGCAGCAGGCGTCGCAGCAGTTTCGGGTCCTGGGGCATGCGTTCGTGGTGACGGGTCGTGCGGTCGGCAGCCGGGCGCGAGCATACGCCACGGGCGGGCGCGGCGATGTTTGCTTCACCGGCGGTCCCGCTTCAGACGGCCGGGCGGGCACACCGGACCGGGCCATGGGCCGCGATACGATCCCGAGATCCCGGATGCGCTTCGCTTATCCGGGCTACGGGGCCCGGGTTACGTTTCGGGCCACGGTAGGCGTAGCCCGGATAAGGCCGCAGGCCGCATCCGGGGATCCGCGACACCCCCTCGATGCACACGCACCTCTCGTATGGGCGCAATCACGAAACTTGCCGGATCGCGTTTCCGATCCCGCGATCCCGGATGCGCTTCGCTTATCCGGGCTACGGTGGACTTCGCGGGCTTGCCCTTGCGTGCCTCTTCATGACAGCGGCGTGACGTACTTGATCCACTCGCCGCGATAGCCCATGCGCTCGTAGAGCGCACGTGCGCCGGTGTTCTCCGGCAACACGTACAGCTGCATCATCCGGTAACCCCTGTCGCGCGCCCAGGATTGCGCGGCTTCGATGAGCGCGCGGCCCACGCCTCGCCCCTCGGTCTTCTCCGCCACCACGAGGTCGGACACGTGGCCGATCGGCGCCTGCGTGTAGTAGTCGGTCACTGTCCTGACGTGCACGAATCCGAGCAGCCCGTCGCCGTCCTCGGCCACCAGCACCTCGACCTCCGGACTGCGCAGGTCGATGACCGCCGCGATGGTCTCCGTGTCCACGGCCGAGATCCGCTCACGGTCGCGGCCCGGCGGCGTGCCGTGTTCGGCCAGGCGCGGCACCAGCGCCAGGATGGCGTCGCGGTCGGCGGTCGAGGCGGGACGGATGTGCATGGCGCGAGCCTCGTCTCGGAAGTTGGTCCGCGCGGGCAGTTGCGGAAAAAAGCGCCGCGCTGGACCGGATGCTCGACGCGCGGTGGCAGGCCTCAATCCCGGCAATACCCCTCGCCCGGCTTCACCGTCAGGCAGTCCTGCTTGCCGGCGAGGTACTTCAGGCCGGTGGCGTCGCCATCGGTGGGCACGGCGGTTTCCGCCACGCGGTCGCGCATGAAGCGCAGGCCTTCGGCGGTCACCGAGCCGTCGAACGTGCCGGAGTTGTCGAGATCCCACTGCATCTCCATGGTGACGCCGCCGCCCGGCTTCGCGGCCACCACCAGGTACATGCCCTCCACACCGGTCCAGCGACCGAGGTAGTCGGCGTCCGCCATCGCGGTGTCGGCGGGCGGAGGCGGCGCGGTGGGCGCGGCGGGCGTGGTGCCGGTGTCCATGTCCTGACCGGCAGCTGCGGCGTCTGCCGGTGCCGGCGACAGGGCGGCAGTCGCTGCGTCGGGTCCGGACGCGTCCGCAGCGGGCTTTCGATCGGAACACGCGGCCAGCGCGACAACGGCAAGCACGAGGGCGAGAGTCTTCACGGGATCTCCGGAGCGGATGGGTCGACGACCCGGTTGCGCCACCCTACGAACGAGGATGTTCATGCAGCGTCACTGTGTTCGAAGCCGTTCCATCGCGGATTCCCGCAGTGTCCATGGGACGAGGCGACGCTGGCGTATCGCTTCCGTGCCGCCTCATTTCAAGAAGAGCGCGAGGTGCGCTCAGGCGGCGCAGGCAGATGAATCCCGCACGGCGGCATCAAGCCGCTGGGTAGGTGTGCGGGCTTCGCCGCGTTCCGGTGTCGCGTCGCGCGGCGAACCGGAAGATCCCTGCCGCATCGGCGCGCCGACAACTCAGCCCTGCACGGGCTCGCGCAACGGCGTCGGAGCGGTGGGGTCCACGGGCTGATCCGGCACTGGATCGATCGGCGTGTCGGGGACCGGGTCGATGGGCGTGTCGGGAACGGGGTCGACCGGTGTGTCGGGCACAGGATCGATCGGCGTATCGGGGACCGGATCGCGGGCGGGATGCGGGATCTGACCGGGGATGTCGCGAGGGTTCGGCATGGAGTGTCCTGGTCGTCGACGGCACTGGAGGCTAGCCGGGTGCGCGGCAACGCAGGGTGATGCCTACGGCGCCCAGGCTTCACGCGCCAGCCGCGCACGTCAGCGCGGCAGGAACGGCGAGTGCGGGTCTGGCAGGAACAGCACGCGTGGCATGGCCTGCGTGGAGTGACGGCTCGGCGCGTTGACGAACACGATCAGGCCATCGCCCGATGGTCGGTACGCATGGACAGAGCCCGGGCGAGCCGCGTCGGGTGCGGGAGTCGCTCCCGGTGGACGGGCTCAGGCCCCCAGCAGTTCCACGTCGAACTTGAGCGTGGCGTTCGGCGGGATGACGCCACCGGCGCCGCGTGCGCCGTAGCCCAGGCTGGCCGGGATGATGAGGGTGCGCCGGCCGCCTTCCTTCATGCCCTGCACGCCTTCGTCCCAGCCCTGGATGACCATGCCCTCGCCCAGCGCGAACACGAAGGGCTCGGCGCGATCCCGGCTGGAATCGAACTTCGCGCCCTGCTCGCCGCCGTCGAACAGCCAGCCGGTGTAATGCACGACCACGTTGCGTCCGGGCCTGGCTTCGGCGCCGGTGCCGACGACGGTGTCCTCGAACTGCAGGCCGGAGGCGGTGGTGGTAAAGGGCATGCAGGGATCCTCGTGCGGATGGAGTGCGTGGCCGCGCAGTGTACCGCCCGCGGCCGATCAGACTTCAACGTTCGGGCGGGCAAGCGTCGCGCGCTTTCGAGCCGCACGGCCCGATCGTCAAGACGCTCAATCGGGCAGAGCGCAGGGCGCGCAGGCAAGACGGTCCCCGTCGGCCAATCGGTGCGACAGAAGCAAGAGCGCCGATCTGTCGTCCCGGGTCCACGACCAGCGCGTCAGAACAGATGTCCAAGATCGTCGGCGAAACGGAACCCCGACAGCAGCCAGCCGCCATCGCCCCGGTACCAGACGAACTGCCAGTTCATGGCGTAACGCTCCCTGCGCTGGAGGAACATCAGCCGCATCACGCTGTCGCCGATGGTGTCGTTGCGCAACAGCTCGTAGTCGAGCACCTTGCCGTAGCGGCCATCCGCCATCGGCATGCTCTCCTCGAGCTTGTCGATCAGCGGGTCCAACTGGTCCGGGTCGATCACCGAATGCGCCACCAGGAGGTCCAGTGCCCCCCGCACGTCCCCGCCGACGGACTGCATCACGCGGTCGCTGAGCGCCACGGCCTCGTCCGCGGACGGGATCGGGCGGGCGGCGACGGGGGTGGCGTGCGTGGCGGTCCGGGCATGCTTCGGTTCCTGGCGGCCAGCCAGGAGCTCGTTCAGCGCGGCCGCGTAAATCTCGTACGCGGCGTCCCGCTCGGGCAAGGGCTGGCTCGCCAGGCCCGCCGCACGATTGGCGGCATGCGAGGCGCGCCGGAAGCGCTGGCCGAGCCCGGTACCGTAGAACGTGACGAGCGCCTCCATGTCCTCGTCGCTCAGTGTCGCGGCGAGCGTCTGCGTAAACGCATCGATGGCGGGTGCCCGCGAGTAAGCGCACCCCGTGGCCAGCATGTCGAGGTACAGGTTCCTGGCCTTGGGCCAGTCCTCGTCTCCGGGCACGATGCCGCCGAACATCTCGGGAGATTTCGCGACCAGCACCGCGACGTCTTCGTCGCGCGCCTTCTCACGGCAGACCGCCAGGCCCTCCTCGAATGCCTGGTCGTACTCCATGGCCGCGGTGAGCCGCTCCGCGCGGGCGAGAGTCGTCGGCGATGGCTCCTGCGCGATGATCGCACCGGGCAGAAGGGCGACTCCCAACAGCAGGGGAAGAATCCGGATACGCGTCATTGGTCTCCTCGACAGTTCTCCAAACACCACGTCCAATCGGGCGCGGCGCAAAGGGACGACAGCCGTGCGCTGAACCGCCGTGCGGACAGGCGGAGCTCGAGCTCGATGCCGGCCGTGGCCGCATCGAGTCTGCGCTCCTCTCTTTCCATGGCGTCCCCGGGCCTGACGGGGGAAGCTTACACTCTGGCTGAGCTGTCGCCGGCGGACTGCCCGTGCGGGATCTGGCCGCCCCGACAGGCGATCCTGCGCAGTGCTCACACTACTTCTGCGACGCCCCGAGTTCGGTCGACAGGTACTCGCTCAGCTCCCGGATGTTCCTGGCGAACTCGGCCTCCAGGTCGATCCCGCATTTGTGCGCGAGCACCAGGATCGACCAGAGACAGTCCGAGAGTTCATGGCCGAGCTTCGCTTGCCAGTCGTCGATCGTGCGGACACCGGCGCGGGCCTGGATCAGTTTCGCCAGGTCGCCCACGTCACCTACGAAGCCGAGCGCCAGTTCTTCCGTGGTCCAGACGCGTCCGTGGCGCCTGATCTCGAGTCGTTCGTAGAGCGCGTTGAGATCAAGTGCCGATTGCTGGAGGTCACCGAGTTTCATATGGGTCTCGCTGGATTCAGATTGCATGGAGTGCGGTAGCCTGCATCCGTCACTTCCGCCGTCGCCGCGTGCGCGCCCGCCATGCCCAGGCCGCCAGCACGCTGAACCCGAAGAGCACGAGGAGTGCGAACGCGACAGCGGGCAGGGAGGGTCCGAAGGACCACGTGATCGAACGGCAGACGGCCAGTGGGTCGTTCCGGAACGCGTGGCAGGGGGATCCCGGGCCAGCGGACATCCACCATGCGATGGCCGCATACGCTAGAGACAGCGTGGCGACGAGCACAACGAAGACGGGAATGGCCAGGCGCAGCAGGGGGCTCAACCCTCTCGGTGCATCCATGCCTGCCGGACCGTTCAACGCGTGGGAACAGCGGGATGCACCGCAGGACGGTAGGCATCATGTGCTGACGCACGCCCGGTCCAGGCGGGAAGCGGAATCCCGCGCGCCTGCATCACGCCGCTGCGCACGGCCTCGTACACGTGCTCCAGCAGGATTCCCTGCGAGCACCAGACCTTGCCGTGCGCGATGCGCCAATGCGGCATCTCACCGGCCCGGTAGCTGGCGAGCATGTGCTCGGACAGTTCCGATTCGAGTGCCACCTCCTGCCTGAAGCTGAGCGTCCTCAGCTGCGGCGAGGGCTTGCCGGCAGGGTCGAAGCGGATGTCGCCGCACGAGGCCCACTGGCCGTCGACCGCCCGGTGGACCGGAATCGCCTGGTACTTGTGGAGCCACGGGCCCTCTTCGGACAGCGCCACGAACAGCAGCGCGCTACCGAAGCGCGCGAATGGCGGGAAGCCGTAATGATCAGCCACGTTGAACTCGACCAGTTCCCCGGGGAACGCCCCGGCGATCGGCTCCAGGACACGGTAGCGTGCGGTGTAGAGCGAATCCATGGTGATGCAGTCCGGCTCGCCGCTCTGCTTGGACGCCTGCTCGCAGGGATCGGGTGCCTCCTCGATGGAGAGGCGTTCGCCTACGAACACGAAGGTCTCGACCGGTTGCGGTTCAGCGGCTGCAGCAGGCTGCGGGCCACAGAGCACGCCGACCGACCAGGCCAGAGCCGCACATGTGCGATGGATGCGCATCCCTACGAACTCCCCTTCATCTGCAATCGGAATCCCGCTCCCGGTTGACGGCACGGAGGCCGGTCCCGGACTCCGGAACCCGACTCCTCTGTCTCGGCAGCGCGGACCCGGAACTCAGGCTGTGGACGCCTCCGGCCGTCGCCATTCTGCCGGACGTGGCTCCCATTCGCCTTCGCCCAGTACCGCCTCGACCAGGTGGACCAGCGGAAACCCGAGTTCGGTCTCCGCGCCCTGGCCGGCATCCTCCCAGCGGGCTGCGAGCACGAACGCACGGAACGCGGATTCATCCTGCTTCGCTGCCAGGCGGGTGATGGTGGCGGCCAGGTCGTAGGCCAGCTCCTCGCCATCGCCGACCCGGAACGCCTTGCCGGACCAGAACGCCTGGATGCGCTCGCGGTTCCACCAGCCAAGGTGGCGGGCATGCATCTCGGCGGGGCTGTACAGGCGCAGGCGGGGGTCGGCCATCCGGGGCAGGAGGGCCTGCTCGACATTGACCGCAATGCCTTCGTTGAGCCACACCGGCAGCGGCAGGTGGGTGAGCAGCGCGTGGGTGAGTTCGTGCACGACGACCGGCTCGAGGTCGTCCAGGCCATCGTGCCAGCTGGCGAAGTGGCCGTAGCCATCATTGATGAACACACCGCTGGACGGCGCGTGGTCGCCGCCTGCCGGACTGTAGTGGTCCAGGTAGTCGTAGTAGGTCTCGCGCGAGGCGAACACCATGACGACATAGGGGCCGTGTCCGCCGTCGCATGCGAGCGGCCCCAGCCGCGTGCGGATGGCCCGCAGCGCCTGTTCGCACCTGTCCAGGACCAGCGTCGCCGTGCGCCCGGGCAGCGAAGACAGGAGCAGGAAATTCGCGGCGGCCTGTCGCACGTACTCGCCGTCGGGCAGCGCCGTGCCCAGCGCGTCCAGCCACTGTCGGGCCGCAGCGGTGAAGTAGCGGTCGAGCACTGCATTGTCGGCCTGCCTGACAGTGGCACTCATCGCCTCCCACGCGGGAATCGGGAACCGGGTGCCGGCACGCCAGTGCATGGCAACGTCGACACGTTCGGCCTCAGGCGCCTCCATACGTGCGCGCGGAGCCGGTGCCTTGGGCTTGCCGAAGATCCAACCCAGCATGCGTCACGTGCCTCCCTGCATCACGGACCGGGGCGCGAGCGCGCGCCCGGCGCTTCCCGAACGATGAACCTGACCCCGTCCGGCCTGCCTCCGCCGACGAGCGTCCGTGGCGTGCACCTGGCCGCGTCCGTCACGCTCAGACACTGCCCTCGCGCTCGACGACCAGGATCCTGGCCTCGCCGACGGGATGGGCGACATGCTCCGTTCCGACCGCGGCATAGAACACGTCGCCCGTCTCGAGGAGGGTGCTGTGCTCCACCCCGGCCTCGCGATAGCGCATCTCCACCCGGCCATCGAGGACGGCGAACACCTCCTCGCCGTCGTTGACGTGCCACTTGTAGGGCGCGTCGGTCCAGTGCAGGCGCGTGGTGATGCCGCCCATGTTGGCGATGTCGGTGGCGCCCCAGGGGCGGTCCGCCTTGAAGGTGCTGCCGCGGAAGATCTTCATGCAGGATCCAATCGCCGGTGGAAGTGCGCCGGGGAAGGGTATCGCACCCCGTGACGGCATGTTCTGGAGGTCAAGGCGTGCCCGGGCGCAGCGACTGCGCGTGCGCCCACAGCGCTTCGAAGATCGCCACGTAGGCTTCGACCGAATCCTCTCCGGAGGTGTTGGTGAACACGATCACGCCGGTGTCCAGCGCGGGGCTGGCGAGCATCTCGGTGCGCAGCCCCGGGTCGCCGCCGCCGTGGCCGACGAAGCGGGTGTTGAACTTGGTCTGCCAGAACAGGCCGGAGTTCTTCTCGGCCACGTCCACGTTGTCGGGTTTGCGGTTGGCGGTGAACTGCAGCCGCGTCATCTCGAGCACCGATTCGCGCGACAGCACGCGGGTACCTTCGTACTCGCCGCCCTGCAGCAGGGCGATGAAGAACTTCGACAGGTCGTCGACCGACGTGCGCAGCCCGCCGTCGGGCCAGGTCACCAGGCCGTAGGGCTGGATCGGCAGCTGCATGCCGTCCTGCGAGACGTAGAGCGTGGCGTGGTCGTCCATCGGCGCATCGGCCATGAACCAGCGCGTGCGGGCCATGCCCAGCGGCACGAAGAAGTGTTCGCGCGTGTAGGCGTCGAGCGACTGCCCGGTGGCGCGTTCCACCGCGTGCCCGGCCAGCGCCGCGCCGATGTTGGAGTATTCGCGATGCGTGCCGGGCGCCACTTCGAGGAAGTTCGCGTCCGCGTAGTCGCCGCCGCCGGGGGTGAAGTAGCCGGCCAGGAACCCGCCCAGCGGCTGCGGCGCATCGCGGCCAAAGTGGTAGCCGCGTGAATACACCGCCCAGCGGTCGGTGATGCCGGACGTATGCGTGGCCAGGTGACGCAGGGTGATGGGCGGGCCGGGCCGGTGCGGGTTGCGCACCGGGAACGGCACCGCCCGCTGGATGTCGGCATCCAGCGACAGCTGGCCCTGCTCGACCGCGCGCATCATCGCGGCGCCGGTGATGGTCTTGCTGATCGAGGCGATGTTCATCACCGTCTCCGGGGTGAACGGCGTGCCCGCCTCGCGATTGGCGTGGCCGTAGCCGGCGCGCCAGGCCACCCTGCCGTCAACGATGATCGCCGCCGCCATGCCGACGATCCCGCCCTGCGCCATCTGCTGCCGGATGCGCGCGTCGATCGATGCGCCCGCAGGCACGGGGGCGTCGGATGGTGGCGCCTGCGCGAAAACGCACGGCGGCGCCAGCGCCAGGAGGCATGCGAGCGTCATGGCCAGGGCCAGGCGGCGGTTCGGCATCAGCAATTCCCGACAGGAAGCCACGACGGCCCGGGCCGGATCATGCGCCGCCCGCCTTGCGGATGTCGATGGGGCGGCGGCGACGAAGTTCGCCCGACGGCTTGCGTTCGGCTTCAGGACAAGCGATCCGAAGTCCATGACCGCAGGGATCGAGAAGTACAGCGCCACGCCGAACGTCATACCTGCCTGCGAGCACCCGTCGCGTTTGCGTCTATCCCAGAAAGATCGCGATCGGCATCGCGATATAGCCGAGAGCAGCCAGCAGCCATGGACCGAGCCGCCAGGACCGGAAGCGCGCGCCGAAGTCGCCTTTCCGCCATCGGTACACCTGCCTGATCGCCAGCCAGATCTGCAGCACTGCCGCCACCGGGTAGGTGGTCGTCCAGAGGAGCGCGGGCATCATGCCGGGGCCGAAATGATCCGCGTGAGCGGCGAACCAGGGACCGCAGGCCAGCCACGCAAGCCCCAGTACGGGCACCAGGATGCCCGGCAGGCCCTGCTGCACCGGTTCGGCTGGACCCTCGGGCATCGATGGGACAGGTGCCGATTCGCCTGCCGGTGGCGGCGAGCCCGGCCACCAGGGGTCCTGCATCGGTCGTCTCCCGCTTTGCGCCGGTCGACGCCACTGTGCACGAGGCGGGTCGGTCTCCGCCACTGCTGCAGTTCGTCCGTCACTGGCTCGCGCGTCATTGGTGTAACCGGGAAGCTTCCGCGAGCGAATACAGAGCCATGGTCGCGCGGCTGACCTGTCCAGGTGCTGCGTTCCCCACACGATCGACATCGGCTCGAGCGAGGACTTGTTCATGGGCTACGGACTGCAGATGCACCTGAAGAACTGGCTGGTCAGCGTGGCGGTAGCTGCGAGCTTGCTGGCCGGCTTCACGCCGACGGCTCGGGCTGCTCCGCTGCTGTCGAGTCATGCGACGACGACCTATCACAGGACGGAGATCGATGGCGTCGGGATCTTCTATCGCGAAGCCGGACCGAAAGATGCGCCGACCATCGTCCTGCTGCATGGTTTTCCGACCTCGTCCCGCCAGTACGAGACGCTCATCCCGCTGCTGGCCACCCGATACCACATCATCGCGCCGGATTACCCGGGCTTCGGCCAAAGCGACGCACCCGATCCGTCCGCCTTCCCCTATACGTTCGATCATCTCGCCAAGGTGATGGATGACCTGCTGGTACGCCTGAAGGTGGAGCGCTACAGCCTGTACATCCACGATTACGGCGCTCCGGTCGGCTTCCGGATGATGCTCGCGCATCCGGAGCGGCTGGACGCGCTCATCACGCAGAACGGCAATGCCTATCGGGAAGGCCTGGGCAGGAAGTGGCCCGGCATGGCCGAATACTGGGCCGACCCCCAAGGCCACCCGCAGGTGCTCGAGGCCTTCCTGTCGTTCGACACCACGATGCAGCGCCATACCGCCGGCACATCGCATCCGGAGCGCTACAACCCGCAAGCCTGGCTCGACGAGTTCGCGCACCTCGCCAGGCCGGGGCAACGCGCGATCCAGTCGGCGCTGCTCTACGACTACCGGACCAATGTCGCGGCCTACCCGCAGTGGCAGGCCTGGCTTCGCGAACACCAGCCGCCGACCCTCGTCGTATGGGGCGCCAACGACCCGTCCTTCATCGCCGCGGGCGGTGCTGCGTTCAAGCGGGACCTGCCTGGCGCGGAGGTCCACCTGCTCGACGCGGGCCACTTCGCGCTCGACGAGAAGACCGACGAGATCGCGCGCCTGATCCTCGATTTCATGGCACGGCATTCCGAATAATATCGAGCGAACGGGCCGTTTCTTCCGGTTGGCGCGCTCTTGGGAAAGTTTTGGTCGCGCCGCCCCGCTTCCATGCGATGGTCGAGCAGACCCTCGGTCGCCCTGTGACGTCACGGCCAAGGGGACGGCCGCGGCGGGGTGCGGACGTGGACGAGGTGACCGGCTGGTTGCCTCGGTCTCCTCTGGTCCCCTGCGCCGTCGCCGACGGCCGGTGTCCGCCGCCCGGCCATGCACGCGTTGGCTCCAGTGCAGGGGATCGATGCGTGACGCGTGGCCCGGGCCGCGCGCACGCTCACGCTGGAGGCGATATGAAAAGGATCCTGCTGCTGTTGTGCCTGCCACTGCTGCTCGCCGGGTGTTGCCGGCCGCCGGTCATCGGTTCGCAACCGGTCACGCTGCGGGCGCAGGACACGGGAATGTGGTGCTGGGCCGCCAGTGCACAGATGGTGATGCAACACCTCGGCACCAACGTCAGCCAGTGCACCCAGGCCAACGACCGGTTCGGCCGCAGCGACTGCTGCAACAGCCCGGTGCCGAACGCATGCGTCAATGGCGGCTGGCCGGAGTTCGACCGATACGGCTTCAGCTTCCAGACCACGTCCGATGCGCCACTGAGCTGGGCCGACGTGCGCAAGGAGATCCATTGCCGCAAGAAGCCGTTCGCATACAGCTGGCACTGGAACGGGGGCGGCGGCCACATGATGGTCGTGATCGGCTATGTCACGATCGATGGCGTGAATTACGTGACCATCAACGACCCGTGGGCCCCCGGTGTCGGAGACCAGCGCGTGATCACCTACGACGCCTATGTCAGCGGCGCGGGATACACGCACTGGAACGACTACTACAACGTCACCCGACTCTAGGAGCACGCCATGAAACTGCTTATCCTGCTCCTCGCATGCGCCGTGATCGGCCACGCCGGAGCGCAAACCATGAGCCAGCAGCCACCCGTTGCAGATGCCCGGCTGGCCACGGAGGTCGCCGGCAAGTCCCTGTCGACGCTGTCGCAGCTGGTGACGGAACAGAACTACCGCGCGATGGGTTTCGAATCCGCCGGAGAAGCCGCCGATGCCACGTTGGGTGCGCCGATCCCGGTGTACCTGGTCCAGCTGGACGAACTGCGCGCTTACGCGGGCGGCGATCCGGCCGCACTGCTCCGGCCGCTGCAGCAGGTGGTGTTTCCGGTGAACGTCGACGGCGCGACGCGCTCGGGCATCACGGTCGAGAACGCGGACAAGGGCTGGCAGGCGAGCGGATTCGGCAGCCCCGCCTTGACCAGAGGGCTGGTCGACGCCATCCGTGCCTCCGGCGCGGCCGAGCCGATGGCGGTGCACGTCGCTGCGCTGCGCACGTACTTCATCGGCTTCCACGCTGGCGACGGCACCCTGATGTTCGCGCCGATCCGTGACGAGCCGGAGTTCGAGTTCCGGGCCGGCGCGGCCGTTCCCGCCACCCAGGCGTTGCTCGCGCTGCGCCCGGCGGCGTTGCGGTACAACGGCCTGCCGCTCTGAGCGTCGTGTTCCGCCCGCCAGGCGCGAGCCTCGCACGGATGCGCGGCTTTCGCCTGCCGGGGGGCATTTGATCGCGCTCAGCAGGCAGAGTTCGCAGCCGGTCCACGTGGCGCCTGACGGGTTGCGGCATGCTCGCGCCGCCTCACGCGAGGCCGGGTGGACCTGAGCCTGGTCCCATCGGCGATTCGCCCGTGGATCGCGCCAAGGTGCGAAGGGCGTCCATGGCGGCTTCGGCCTGCCCGACCGGCACGAACAGATGGTCGTGGCAGACGCCGGCCACGACGTTACAGCCGATGCCGGCCTGTGCGAGTGCCTGCGAGAACGCGGCGGTCAGGCCGACGGCCGACAGGTCCGACTGGACGGTGAGGGTGATCCAGGCGGCAGTGAAGGCGACCGGCAGGTCCAGTTCCACCGAAACCTGCTCCGGGATGATGACCGAAAGGCCTTCGGGTTCGCGAATGGACGCAACCACATGGGCCGGGTCGAGCGGGAATCCGGCGGGCAGGGTGACGAACGCGTAGCGGCCTGGATCGAGTTCCGGCTGCATGTGGAGCAGCAGTTCCTTGAGGTCGGCGATCGCCTGCATTGCTTTTCCCTTACTTGTCCCGATCCAGCAGAAGGCGTTCGATCTCCTCGCGCTCGTCCGGCGTGCGCTGGAAGTCGGCAGGATATGCACGCAGCACATCATGCGCGCAGCCATCCGATGCTCGTCGCCCAGCAGGAAGCTCAACCCTGAGGCCTGTTTCGCTTTCGGCGAGCCTATGGCGTATCCGAGGGCCGGCACAAGCTCCACGTCCCGCTCCGGAGGGAGCACCTGGATCAGATCAGCGCCCCCGCCCCCTTCGTCGAACCGGGCGAGGACCATGTCCCTGACACCTGTTTGCCTCCCCTTGGCCCCCACTTCCGCAAGGATCGGGGGTCAAGAGTTCCCTTCACCGACCGTTAGATGTATTGATGGCCACGGTCGGCCGGCCGCGGCGGCCGGGAAGACGCGGGTCCCCGCCTGGCCGCTTTTCGCGGTGCGACGGGGAAGGGGCAGCATCCTTGCCGTTCTCGTCATGGAGCCGCACTCATGCCAGCACGGGACGCAGCACAGGCGCACGGCGAGATCGGCGCAGATCAGGCCGGCGCACGCGGATGGCCGTCCAGCTCGCTTCTGTGGGCGCTGGCGTTGCTGCTGCTGGGCCTGCTGGGCACGGCGGCGATCGCGCGTCACGAGTGGGCGCAGCAGCAGCGGCGAGCCGAGTCGCTGCAGCAGGCATTGGCGAGTGCGGCGCAGTCGCGCATGCGCCAGCCGCTGCAGGGCGCGGCGATGGTGCTGCGCTCGATGCAGACCGTGTTCCTGTCCAGCAAGGGCATGAACCAGCAGGAGTTCGCCCACTACCAGCACAACCTGCGTCCGCACGAGTTGGCGCAGGGCTACGTGCTCACCGCCTTCGCGCAGCGCCAGGCCAGCTCCGACCCTCCCGGGCCGGACGCGTATCGCTACCAGTTCGTGGCGCCGCTGGACGGAAACGAGGTCCTGCTCGGCTTCGATATCAGCCGGCAGCCGGAAAACCTGCGGGCACTGCAGCTGGCGCGCGACCGCGACCTGCCGACCGCGTCGGCACCGTTCCAGCTGCTGCAGTTCGAGGGTGGGGCGGACAGCGCGCTGGGGATCACCGTGCGCCTGCCGGTCTATTCCCACGGCACGGTTCCGCTGACGGTGGCCGAACGCCGGGCCCGCGAGATCGGCGCGCTGGCAGTCAGCCTGCGGCTGGAGCCGATGATCACCCGGGCGCTGGAGGGCCGGATCCTGGATGACATGCACGTGCAGATCCGCGATCTGGACGCGCCGCCGGGCCAGGACCTGGTCTTCGCCTCCGCGCAGCCCGATGCGGATCGCACGCAGCAGGTGCGGAAAATGGATTTCGGCGGCCGCCGCTGGGAGATGCGCCTGTGGCCACGCGGGGACACCGCCGAATGGGGGCCGCTGCGCGCGATCCTCGTCGCCGGCACCACGATCAGCGTGCTGCTGGCGCTGCTGCTGTGGTCGCAGATGACCACCCGGCAGCGTGCGGTGGAGCTGGGGCGACGGATGAGCCTGCGCTTCGGCGAAAGCGAAGCGCGCTTTCGCACCCTCAACGAGCTGCTGCCGGCGCTGGTGCTGCTGGCCAACGGCGATGGCAGCCGGATCACCTACGCCAACCAGGCGTCCCGCGAGTTGCTCGGCGATGTGGTGGGGCTGCCCCTGTGCGCGCTGTTCGCCAGCATCAGTGCCTGCGAGGACGCCATCGCCATGGCGACGGGCGGCAGTGGCTGGCGCAGCCAGGAAGCCATGCTGGCCCCGGCGGGCTTCGCCCCGTTCTGGATCAATGCGTCGCTGGCGCAGGTGGAGGTGGAGGGCGTTCCACACCTGCTGATGGTCGCCACGGATACCAGTGCGCAGCGTGCGATGACCGAGCGTCTGCATTACCAGGCCACCCACGACGAGCTGACCGGGCTGCTCAATCGTCGCGAGTTCGAGCGGCTGCTGCGCGAAGCGCTGGCCGGCCATGACGGGGCTGCGGCGCCCGTGCCGTTTGCGCTGCTGTACTTCGACCTGGACCAGTTCAAGCTGATCAACGATCTGTCCGGGCACGCGGCGGGCGACCAGTTGCTGGTGCAGCTGGTGCGGGCGATGCGCGCCGAACTCGGGCCCGGCAGCATCCTGGCCCGGCTGGGCGGAGACGAGTTCGGCGTGCTGGCGCCCGGCGTGGACCTGGCACGGGCCGAAGCGCTGGCCGAGCGCATCCGCCGCGCCATCGAGCGGCACACCTTCCGCTGGTTCGAACGCACCTACACGCTCAGCGCCAGCATCGGCCTGGTCATGGTCGAGGGCAAGGGCGACACGCTCAAGGACCTGCTGGCCTGGGCCGACAGTGCGTGCTACCAGGCCAAGGAACGCGGGCGCAACCGCGTGTGCACGTATCGCGACGATGCCGCCAGCACCCACCGCATCGGGGAGATGGAGTGGGCCAACCGCCTGCGCGGGGCGCTGGAGCAGGGGCATCTGCTGCTCGACTACCAGGAGCTGGTGGCGCTGGACCCGGCGGCGGATGCCGGGGTGCATGTGGAACTGCTGCTGCGCCTACGCGACCCTGCTGGCGGCGTGATCCTGCCCGGCGCGTTCATCGGCGCAGCCGAGCGCTACGGGCTGATGCCGGCCGTGGACCGCTGGGTGATCCGGACCGCGCTGGCCAACTTCTCGCGGCTGCATCCGGGCGGCGCGCAGCTGCACAGCTGTGCGATCAATCTGTCCGGTGCCAGCGTCGAGGACGACGGCCTGGCGGACTTCATCCTCGATGCGGTGGCCACGTTCGGGGTGCCGCCGCAGCGGCTGTGTTTCGAGATCACCGAAACGGTGGCGGTGCGCGATCTGCAGCGCGTCGCCCAGGTGATCGAGCGCCTGCGCGCGGCCGGATGCCGGATCGCGCTGGATGATTTCGGCGCCGGCATGTCCTCGTTCGGTTACCTGAAGAACCTGCCGGTGGACAGCATCAAGATCGACGGCAGCTTCGTGCGCGACCTGGGGCGCGACCCGGTCAGCCGCATCATCGTCGATGCGGTGACCCGGATCGGCCACGAGCGCCGGCTGCAGGTGCTCGCGGAATGGGTGGAGGAGGAGAGCGTGCTGTCGGTGCTGCGCGAGCTCGGCGTGGACTATGCCCAGGGCTTCCTGCTGCATCGGCCCGAGCGGGTGGTGTTCCAGCGTGACGTTGCATGAGCGCCCTATACTCGTGGGCCCGCAGACCATCCACCCCAAGGACCCGGACCATGACCGATCGCAGCCGCCGAGACCTCCTCCTCGCCGCCACCGCCCTGGCGGTCGGCGCGACCGCCACCGGCGCCCGCGCGGCCGCGTCCACGCCCGCCAGCAAGGCATCGTTCCCGCCGGTCGTGCACCACGTGTTCTTCTGGCTGAAGAATCCGGAGTCCAGCGAGGATCTCGCCGCACTGCTCGCCGGCCTGCGCACGCTGGCGGGCATCGACACCGTGCGGGGCATCCACATCGGCGTGCCGGCGGATACCGAGCAGCGCGGCGTCGTCGACGGCAGCTACAGCGCCTCGGAGCTGCTGTTCTTCGACGACGTCGCCGGGCAGAACGCGTACCAGGTCCATCCCATCCACAAGCAGTTCGTCGCCGACTGCGAGCACCTGTGGGAGCGGGTGGTGGTGTATGACGTCAAGGCTGTCGCGCCGTAACTCATTCGCTCCCGGAAAGTGGCGGGTACATCCTGTGCGTCGCGCCGCGGCACGCATCCAGCGACTCAGCCTGGGGCGGTGGCTCGCGACGGAGGGAATTTACTTGCTCAGTTCCCTCCGTCCTCTTTAGATCTTTAAGTATGCTCTTTGTGGTCTCCATTCAGTTTTGCCGCGATTGATTGAACTGCTTCTGGGAGGCTCACCGTGCCAAGCGTTTTCTTCTCCTACTCACATGCTGACGAGATCTTGCGGAATCAGCTAGAAAAGCAACTCTCCATGCTCAAACGTCAGGGCGTGATTGAAACTTGGCATGACCGACGCATCGGCGCCGGCCAACACATTGACGCTATCATCGACCAGCACATCAACAGAGACGAAATTATTCTCTTGCTGGTCAGCCCCGATTTCGTCGACTCTGACTATTGCTACAACATCGAGATGAAACGCGCCTTAGAGCGTCACGAAGCGGGCGAAGCAATCGTAATTCCTGTCATCCTGCGTCATTGCGACTGGCATGACGCTCCGTTCGGAAAGCTTATGGCAACGCCACCTGACGGCAAGCCCGTTAAGGCCTGGCCAGACATCGATGAGGCTTTCCTGCATGTGGTAAAAGCAGTGCGTGAAGCAGCGCAGCGCTGTGGTACGGCTTCTGGTCACGCGCGGAGTACCAAGATCCCACTCCCCGCCCGAGCCCACGCTCGTCTCCACAACACCTGGACCAAGATCCAGCAATCTCCGTCTTGCGAAGTCGTTTACTCAGATGGACAAGGACCGTTTTCGTGATGAGACGTTCGAATACATCTCGCGCTACTTCGATAATTCGCTATCAGAGCTCAGCGAACGGAACACTGGCTATGAAGGAGTGTTCCGTCGCGTTGATGCCAACAGATTCTTCGCCACCATCTACAAGGATGGGCAAGATGTTGCGCGCGCCACCATTTACATGGGTGGCATTCTCGGCAGTGGTATTAACTACATTCAAGGCCAGACCACGACAGAGAGCTCACTCAACGAGTCCCTCACAGTAGATGCTGATGATCAGTCCCTGTATCTGACCAGCCTTGGCATGAGTTCTTTCGTACATGCGCGCGGCCAGAAGCTCTCCCAGGAGGGGGCTGCTGAACTCCTATGGGGCCTAGTGATGCAGCCACTACAACAGCGCAGCACCTGGTAGGAGGTGGAAATGTTGGGCGCAGAAGAGTTCTCAGTAGGAACGATTGGCGACGCAACACCGCTGGCGCTGATCCTTCCTCGCAACGAGCACGAGCCGACGGCCCTGATTGGACGTGCCACACAAGGCGATGCTCGTGCCATCTTCTTTCTTGATGACAGGAACCTGTTCAAGTCTTTCGAGTGCGCAGGAAACAGCCATTGGACCGGGTTACAGATCCAAGGCGTGAGGATCGAAGTTGACGAAACCAGCGCTTTTGATCCGGAACGACAATGGCCCAAAGCCGGCTGCGTACTCCGGCAGTCCACACAACTGCTCGCTGTGGCGGCAGGAAACTTCCAATCCTCACGTGGAACAGAACTTGTTCTGCTTGTAGACGATCTGGCACCAGCGTCTCATAAGGCAGCCTTCTCGCGCTGGCAGATCAGCCTTGGCCAGGGCTTCGAAAAACGGGTTTTACACAGTATTGATGCGGACAAGTAGGTTTCCCTCCATTTGGGCTTTCCCTGCTCTCACCAAGAAGCTATCCACGAAACGCGGGCACATAGATGTATCCCTCATCCACACTTCCAAACACTTGGTCTCGCTGCCCAGCTTGGTAGAGCGCACCGATATACATGCAGATGATCGCATCCAACATATCCTCGTTTCGCTTGAGCTCGCGCCCGACCAAATGCTGGATATGATCCGGCTCAACCTGCCTTCTAACGTCATCGGGCACATGGAGAGGCAGCAGGCTAGATGTCGCCAGGGAGCAGATAAGCCTGCCAAGTTCTATCTGTCCGACTCGCTTTTGGCCGACTGTCCCCTTCTTGTATGGCAGTCTTTCGCGCAACCCGAAGATCTCGATCAGCGCGGGATGCGGGTAGCACTCCAGCTGCCAACGCTGGCCCGTCGGGCCTAGGTGCCTGAACCCGAGTCGCTCAAGGTGGTTGGAGAGCACTACGCCGTCGGAATTAGGGTATCTGGCCAAGCTTGATGCATGGCATGAAGCCTTCCTGCCACCATACGCACACCCAAGCTCTCGCTCGCAGGCGCGCATTCCGACCTCGTTTGAGATAACGAGCGGCGCGTCAATCGCCACCCCGTGCAGGTCCGGAACACACCTCAGGGCTTCAATGACCGCGCCGATGCCGTAGTGGTCTCCGGAAACCGAGTGGAGAATTACCGAGTTCCCTGCAATCCGACCAATCGCAAGTGCCGTCGGGTTGCGCGTACCCAGCCATGCCAAGTCCACACCGGCAATTATTCGATCGCCCATCGTCTAAACTACTGACGCGACTTGGCGGTCCGTCGCCGGCTCGCACGTGACCCAGCCAAGATACAGGGTTGGGCCCGTCGTGCGCGGAACCTTCGCCAGCTGTCCATCTGACACGGTCGCCCCTAAAGCCGCGCCGAAAGCGATGTAGTCCGTAAGCGATACAGGATCCGACCGGAACGACTGGACGATCATCACCGCGTGCGCGGCTCCGAAGCGTTCTGCCTCGATGAGCGCCGACGCAGTGCGATGGAAAAGCTGGTACCGAAGTGCGTGGTCGGGAGGATGCTGCGCACCGAGCACTTTGCACAGGTGCTGCAGACGCGCCAGCTTGCCGGGCGAGGCGTCTCGCAGCCAGTCCCACAGCGGATCCCCGAACGTTTCACCCGCCTTTCCTTCCACGGACATCGATACGTATCCGCCCGGCGTTTTCAGCAGTGCCCAGACGTCGTTTTGCGAGGCTTTGCCACGCCCTTCCAGCTTGACCTTATGCTCCGGTAGTACGATCAAGGCAGTCGCGCTTGCCAGCTGTTCCTGCGTATCGAGCAGCGCCACGATCGGCGCGGGTATGCCGCGCTCGGAGTGCCTGGCCGCCTCCCAAGACACCGCAGTCTCGAACGCCGATGCGCCCCGTACCCAGTGCTTTTCCGGATCGGCCAGCAGTTGGCGCCAGGCCGATGGGCCACAAGACGGAATGAGTATTCGTGTCACAGGCTTCTCCCCCATGCAGACGTCTCGTTCCCGGACGGATCAGCGGGACCCAGGTCGGTGTCGATTGGCCCGCGACGCGAGGATTAATTCCCTCCGTCCCCTTTTGGCGGTCGAGCGCGTGGCGCTTTATTGGCAGGCCTTCTCTTTGATGGTTGGCGAACTGTTGCGGCTATCTTCCCGCCGGCACGCTCACTTGCTTCCTCGCTGTAAGGTTCGCCGTAAATTTCTTGATAAGTTGAGTAAAAATCTTCTCGCTGTCTAAATTTCTCGAAGAGCGGCCAAGCATGATAAGCGGCTTGGTCAAGCATCTCTCCTGACCTTCCTATCTCTCTCATCAGATCGATCGCTTGATCGTAGTCTTCCTGTAAGACAAGCAGTGCTAGCTTGAAGTCACGATAGCTGGCAGTCCAGTCAACAGATGCCAGAATATCTCTAGCTGCATCGTCTTTGTCAGAAAACTTCTTCGCAATTGCCGTGTTTATTAATCTTACGCGGTAGTCGAGTTCGCTGAGGTCCTTCTTCATCGGTGCTGTCAAGGAAAACTCTCCGAAGTCAGATGCTGTTCTCCATCTTTTGTCCTCGAGTGCTTGGTAGAGCAGGGCATTGATGGATTCGTGCACATCAGCAGCCTCTGCAGGAAAAACTTTCATCCAGAGGGTATGGCAAAGCATAAATCCAACCTTTGACATGACGCGGAGCATTCCCGCTAGGTCTGCGGGGGAGACTCCAAGTTGATGGCCAGGTCGAATCGTCGGGTCGATTTTGCAAGATTCGCGAGTGCAAACAGAAATGTACTGCTCATTTACAACCCCGTCGTTGTGCGCGAGCAAGTTCCTTCTCTGACTAAATTCAACGAAAAGCGGCCATTCATCGAATTTTCTAAGCGGGAGTCCGAACTTCTTTTCGAGCTGAGAGAACTGTTCGATATAACTGTCGCGCCGGAAAGAGTCGATCTCCTTTTCCAGCATTGCGCGACTTGCTGATTCAATATCAGAAAATTCCAAGAGATCGACTAGGGTAATCTCCCTAGAAATTCCTTTCAGAAGTTCGAAGTTCTTGAGATATATTTGCTTTAGTAGCCTCCCTATAAATGCATCGAATACGCAGAATCCTTGCATAAATAGGCTTCTGGCGAGTAGTGGGACACTATTGTCTTCAAGGAGTCGATGTTGTTTTGCCATTGCGGCGGAGAACTCCACGAAGTCTCTGGCGTTATCGAAGATGATTTCCAAGCCCTCGTGTGGGTCTTCATCGACGAACGCCTCAATTTTCCTTCGAGTTTTTTCGATCTCGTTCCTTTGCCAAGTCGCGAGATGCGGAAGCACGACCTGTGTTGTCTGAAATATATTCCAGATCGACTCTAAGTATGTCCTTATGACCACATGTAGTTCTGGGAGGGCGGGTTCAGCATCTTCTAGGTGATCAGGTAGCTCGGCTTTCGCCGTCGCTTTCTGCCTCTTTTGCGGGGCAGGTGCGATCCCTTTGCCTTTGGTTCCCGTGCTTCCCTTGTTGCTTTTACCAGTATTCTCGACAGCTGCCATTCCGTCGTCCCCTTCTTTTGAACTGCCAGGTGACCATGCTCAAGAAAAAGGCCAGGTTCATTTCTGAACAACTGGCCTCTCCGCCTTTCCGCACGCAACGATCTCACTCATCTCACCCGCACTTGCTATACCCACAATTCAAACAGGTCGCACATCCGTCCATCAGCACCAGCGCCTTGGTGCTGCACTTGTGGCACATGCTGGCGGAGGGCGGGAACGAGGCGCCGTCGCCGGTGACTTCGATGTCGCCGACGGGCTCGGGGTAGCCGGGGTCTTCGGGGGTGGCGTCTACGTCAGAGTTTTTTTTTGACTGCTGTTCGTAGGCGCGGCGCTTCTCGGCGATCAGGGCCTTCTGCGCGGGGCTCATCTGCGGGTCGTGCAGCATGCCGATCTGCTTGAGGTGGTCCTCGACGATGCTGCCCAGTTCGGCCACCAGGCTGGGCATGTACACGCCGCCGGCCTTGAAGTAGCCGCCCTTGGGGTCGAACACGGCCTTCATCTCTTCCACCAGGAAGGTCACGTCGCCGCCCTTGCGGAACACGGCGCTCATGATGCGGGTGAGCGCGACGATCCACTGGAAATGCTCCATCGACTTGGAGTTGATGAAGATCTCGAACGGGCGGCGGTGCTCGTGCTCGGTGCCGGCGTTGAGCACGATGTCGTTGATGGTCACGTACATGGCGTGCTCCACCAGCGGCGACTTGATCTTGTAGGTGCTGCCGATCAGCACCTCGGGGCGCTCGATGCGCTCGTGCATCTGGATCACGTCGGCGGTCTTGGGCAGCTCGGCCTCCACCTGCTCGCGCGGCACGGACGCGGCCTTCACGGCCTTCTCCTTGTCCTCGGGGGTGACGACGGCATAACCCGTGATTTTCTTGTCGATCTTGACGGCCATTGCGTGATCCTGGTGCTGCGGGGGAACGGGGTGTGGGTGTCGCGGGGTGACGCAGGGTGGGGCGGGCCTGGTCCCGGCCCCTCTCCCGCCGGGCGGGAGAGGGGAGGGAACGCGAGACTTACTTCTTCTTCGCCGCCTTCTTGGCGGTCGCTTTCTTCGCCGGCGCCTTCTTCGCTGCGGCCTTCTTCGCCGGCGCCTTCTTCGCCGTGGCCTTCTTGCCGGCCTGCTTCATGGTCTTCTTCGCGGGGGCCTTCTTGGCCGCCGCCTTCTTCGCGGGCGCCTTGCGGGCCGGGGCCTTCTTCGCGCTCGCCTTCTTCGCAGGCGCCTTTTTGGCCGCGGCCTTCTTCGCCGGTGCCTTCTTGCTGGACTTCTTCGCGGCGGTCTTGCCGGTCTTGGCCTTCAGTGCGGCCACTTCGCGCTTGCCGGCGGCACTGGTGCTGGCCAGGGACTTCTTGGCCGCGGCCACGCGCTGGCCCACTGCCTTCCTCGCCTTGCCCGCCGTGGTGGCGGCCCGGGCGGCGGTCTTCTTCGCGCTGGTGACGGCGCTGCTGGCCTTCTCCGCCACGGTCTTGCCGATGTCCTTGGCCGTCTCGGCGACGGATTCGGCGGCGTGGGTCAGGGTCTGTGCGACCCCGTTGCCGTTGCTCATGGGTGTGTCCTCGTCAGTTTGCTTTTTTTCGGTGATCGGGTTACGGGCCAAAGTGCCCGTGGGCGAAATATGGAGCGCGAAGTGCGCGCTACGCAAGCAAAACCGCGAGGGGGTGTGCCCCCACCCCGACCCTCCACCCGCGGAGCGGGGGAGGGAACACTTCAGTTCTTCCCCGCGAGCGGGGAAGGGAGTACATCGTCGGGGATGTCGCGTGGGCGGTGGCGGAGCGGGCGTGCCTTCCGTGGACCTGTCCGTCGTGGCCCGGTGTCAGAACTTTCCGTAGTAGCCCTCTTTCAGGGCATCGAACAGGTTGGCGGCGGTGTGGGTCTCGCCGTCGTATTCGATCTGCTCGTTGCCCTTGACCTCGATGGTGCTGCCGTCGTCCAGCTCGAAGCGGTAGGTGGTGTTGGCCAGGTCCGTCTCCTTGACCAGCACGCCCTGGAAGGCGGCCGGGTTGAAGCGGAACGTGGTGCAGCCCTTCAGCCCCTGCTGGTAGGCGTAGCGGTAGATGTCCTTGAAGTCCTCGTAGGGGTAGTCGGTGGGGACGTTCGCGGTCTTGGAGATGGACGAGTCCACCCACACCTGCGCGGCGGCCTGCACGTCGACGTGCTCCTTCGGGGTGATGTCGTCGGCGGAGATGAAATAGTCCGGCAGCTGCGCGTCGGGCGCCTCGGAGAACGGCATCGCCTTGGGGTTGACCAGCTCGCGGTAGGCCAGCAGCTCGTACGACCAGACGTCCACCTTCTCCTTGGACTTCTTGCCTTCGCGGATCACGTTGCGGCTGTAGTGGTGGGCGAAGCTGGGCTCGATGCCGTTGGAGGCGTTGTTGGCCAGGCTCAGCGAGATGGTGCCGGTGGGCGCGATCGAGCTGTGGTGGGTGAAGCGCGCGCCGGTCTCGGCCAGCTGTTCGACCAGCTCGGGCGCGACTTCGGCGATCTTCTGCATGTAGCGGCTGTAGCGCGCGTGCAGCACCTTGCCCTCGATCTTCTGGCCCAGGCGCCAGCCGTCCTTCGCCATCTCCGGGCGCTTGCGCAGCATGGCGGCGGTGACCTCGAACTGCTCGTCCATGATCGGGGCCGGGCCCTTTTCCTGGGCCAGCGTGAGGCCGGTTTCCCAGCCGGCCACCGCCATCTCGCGGGCGATGCGGCTGGTGAACTCGCAACTGGCCGACGAGCCGTACTTCATCTGCAGCATCGTCACCGTGCTGCCCAGGCCCAGGAAGCCCATGCCGTGGCGGCGCTTGCGCATGATCTCGGCCTGCTGCTGCGGCAGCGGCAGGCCGTTCACCTCGACCACGTTGTCGAGCATGCGGGTGAACACGCGCACGACTTCCTTGTATTCCTCCCAGTCGAAGGACGCCTGGTCGGTGAAGGGGTCGCGCACGAACTTGGTCAGGTTGACCGAACCCAGCAGGCAGGCGCCGTAGGGCGGCAGCGGCTGCTCGCCGCAGGGGTTGGTGGCGCGGATGGTCTCGCACCACCAGTTGTTGTTCATCTCGTTGACCTTGTCGATCAGGATGAACCCCGGCTCGGCGTAGTCGTAGGTCGAGACCATGATCATGTCCCACAGGTGCCGGGCCTTGATGTGGCCGTAGACCTTGCAGGCCACCATGCCGTCGTCGCGGCTGATGTAGCCGTCGCTGTGCGGCCAGTCGCGCCAGGTGACGGTGTCGGCATCGGTGAAGTCGATGTCGCCGGCTTCCTTGTCGCTGATCGGGAACACCAGCGGCCACTCGGCGTCGTGTTCCACCGCGTCCATGAAGCCGTCGGTGATCAGCAGGCTCAGGTTGAACTGGCGCAGGCGCCCGTCCTCGCGCTTGGCGCGGATGAAGTCGCGCACGTCCGGATGGCTGACGTCGAAGGTGCCCATCTGCGCGCCGCGGCGGCCGCCGGCGCTTGATACGGTGAAGCACATCTTGTCGTAGATATCCATGAAGGACATCGGACCCGACGTGTACGCGCCGGCGCCGGCGACGAACGCGCCGCGCGGGCGCAGCGTGCTGAATTCATAGCCGATGCCGCAGCCTGCCTTGAGCGTCAGCCCGGCCTCGTGGACCTTGTCCAGGATGCCGTCCATCGAATCGGTGATGGTGCCGCTGACGGTGCAGTTGATGGTGCTGGTGGCGGGCTTGTGCTCGAGCGCGCCGGCGTTGGACGTGATGCGGCCGGCGGGGATCGCCCCGCGGCGCAGCGCCCACAGGAACCGCTCGTTCCAGTACTTCTGCTTCTCCGGGGTGGCCTCGGCCTCGGACAGCGCGCGGGCGACACGCTGGTAGGTGCCGTCGATGTCGGCATCCACCGGCTCCCCGTGCTTGGTCTTGAGCCGGTACTTCTTGTCCCAGATGTCCTGCGAGGCGGGCTGCATCGGGATCTCCCGCTGGGCGGGCGTCTTCACTGCTTCCAGACGAACGGTGCTCATGCGTCTGCCATCTCCTCTCCGGCCAGGGTACGTGCCGCGGCCTGTTGTTGTTATGGGTGGAATCGAATCGGGGCGATGCCGCCGGCCCGGGGGTCCGGGCGTGGCGACGGGTCGGTGGCGGTCACGCGGGCGCGCGTCCGCCGAAGGGTTGCGGGATGCCGGTTGTGCTGCGCGGTGTCGCCATTGCGCGTCCCCTGTCGCCTCGGCTGCCGGGTCTGCCGCGGGTCGTCCAAACCCCATGCCTTGGGCTTGTTACGACGGGCTGACCCCAACATCTTGTGGCGGGCCGGGCCAAGCTACGCGCGCCTCCAGGTGAAGTCAACAGCTTGCGGGGCGCGCCCGACGAAAGTCGCGCCGTGCCGCGGCGGGCCGCCGGAAAGTCCCCGTTCAGCTGGATCGGCGCGTCGGCGACGACACTTCCACCGGCCGGTCTTGATGCACTGCGGCGTAGCCGATGCGCATTCCGGGTTGCCGGAGTCGCGGCCGGCGCCCATCTTTGCCGGTCCTCCTTTCCGCCCCCTTGGTCGAACCGTCGCCATGCGTCCAGCGCCCACCCTGCTCGTCCTCGCCGCCGCCGCCGCGTTCGGCGGTTTCGCCGCCACCGTCATCCGCGATGCGGTGCAGACGCCCGCGCAGGCGGCCGAACCGGCCGCCGCGCTGCCGGTACCCACGGTGACCGCGCTGCCGATGGCGGTCGACGGCCAGGCGCTGCCGTCGCTGGCGCCGATGCTGCAGCGGGTGACGCCCTCGGTGGTCAGCGTGCAGGCCGCGCAGCGCCGGCAGGTCAGCCCGTTCGTCAACGATCCGTTCTTCCGCCGCATGTTTCCCGAGCTGTCGCAGGAGCGCATCGCGCGTTCGCTGGGCTCGGGCGTGATCGTCGATGCGGCCAACGGCTACGTGCTGACCAACCACCACGTGATCGAGAACGCCGACGAGGTGTCGGTGACCCTGGCCGACGGCCGCAGCCTGGAAGCCGAGTTCATCGGCTCCGATCCCGACACCGACGTGGCGCTGATGCGCATCGCCGCCGACGGGCTGACCGCGCTGCCGCTGGCGGCCGCGCAGCTGTCGGTGGGCGATTTCGTGGTGGCCGTGGGCAACCCGTTCGGCGTCGGCCAGACGGTCACCTCGGGGATCGTCTCGGCGGTCGGCCGCAGCAACGTGCCGGGCGTGGGCTACCAGAATTTCATCCAGACCGATGCCTCGATCAACCCGGGCAACTCCGGCGGCGCGCTGGTCAACCTGCGCGGCGAGCTGGTGGGCATCAACACCGCCAGCTTCAACCCGCGCGGCAGCGCCGCCGGCAACATCGGCCTGGGCTTCGCGATCCCGGTGGAGCTGGCGCGCAACGTGATGCAGCAGCTGGCCAGCACCGGCATGGTGCGCCGCGGCACCCTGGGTATCGACACCCAGCAGGTGGACGCGCGCCTGGCCACCGCGCTGGGGCTCGACGAACCGCGCGGCGTGGTGGTGACGCGCGTGCACGGCGAGTCGGGCGCGGCCGCCGCGGGCCTGCGCACCGGCGACGTGATCACCGCCGCCGACGGCCAGCGCATGGACGACCCGGTGTCGCTGCGCAATTTCCAGGGCCTGCAGCCGCTGGACGCGCCGGTGACCCTGGACGTGCTGCGCGACGGCAAGCCGCTGAAGGTCACCGCGCGCCTGCGCGCGCAGCCGCGCGACGGCGCCAGCTACGACGAACGCCTGGCCGGCGCCACCCTGGCCGACCTGCCCGAAGCCGTGCGCCGCCAGAACCCCAACGCGCGCGGCGTGCTGGTGGAGCAGGTGGAGGCCGGCAGCCGCGCGTACCGCAACGGCCTGCGCGAGGGCGATTTCATCTTCGCCGCCAATGCCGGCGAGTTCGGCGATCTGGCCGGATTCCGCGACAGCCTGTCGGACTCGCCCGACCAGCTGGTGCTGCGGATTTCACGCGGAGGACGCGTCGGAAACCTGATCATGCAGTGACTGGCGTCCCTTCGACGTCCCGCGCCCCCGCGCCCCTTCTCCAGGAGATGACGATGAGCCCCAACTCGACTGATGCCATGAAGACCAACCTCGGCGAAGCCGGTGCCCACCTCAAGAACGCCGCCACCGACGCCGGCAGCGCGATCAAGAACGCCGCCCACGTGGCTGGCGACGAACTGCGCATGGGCCGCTCGGCGGTCAAGTCCGACCTGGCCGATTCGGCGCTGGCCGGCATCGCCGCGCTGGAAGAGGGCGGTGGCGCCGCGCGCGAGCAGATGGACCAGTTGATGGACAAGGGCCGCGACCTGATCGACAGCGCCGCCGACCTGATCCGCGAGCGCCCGATCGCCTCGTTCGGCGCCGCGTTCGCCGCCGGCTGGATCATCGCCAAGCTCGCCCGCAGCGGCGACCGGTAATCCCGCGACGTGGAAGGGGGACACCCCAACGACGACGCCGGGCGCGACGACAAGGCGCCCGGGCTGGATGAAAGCGTGCGCGCGCTCAACAGTGCGCGCAAGCAGGCGGTCGACGCGAGCCGCGGGACCGGGCGCGCGCTGCGGCGCCTGGTCGCGGCCGATTTCGCGCTGGCCCGCAGCGCGTTCGGCCGCGGGCTGGCCTGGGCCGGCGCGGCGACCGTGTTCGGCGCGTCGGCCTGGTTGCTGATCACCGGCACCCTGATCGCGCTGATGCAGCGCAACGGGATGTCGTGGCTGACCTCGCTGGCGATGGCCGCGCTGGTGAGCGTGGTGGCCGCGGTGTTTTCCGCCTGGCGGGTGTCGCGTTATTTCGACTACACCGGCATGCATGCCACGCGGCGCCAGCTGACCAAGCTCGGCCTGTTCGACGAGGACGGCAGCGCCGACGACGATGACGACGATCCGCCGCCGGACATCTCGCCCGAAGCCGCTGCAGCGGCCGCCGCCGCCCGCGCGGCGAAGTCCGCGGCGCAGGCGTCGGCCGCAAGCCATGTGCGTCCGGCCGGCGTGCCACCGGGAGCCTCCTGATGCGGTTCGAGCGCCTGCGCGATGAAGTGGTGATGGCCGAGCGCCGCGTGGAAACGCGGATGCTGCGCGCGCAGACCAACTGGCGCGTGCTCAAGACGGTCTGGCGCGAGAGCTGGACGCCGGCACGCATCCTCGCCGTCGGCCTGGCCGGCGGTTTCCTGTTCGGGCGCACGAAGCCGTTGCGCAAGATGCGCGCGGTCTCGCCCACGCGCTGGATCCAGCTGGCGACCAGCATCTC
This sequence comes from Luteimonas kalidii, assembly GCF_029887935.1. GTDB lineage: Bacteria > Pseudomonadota > Gammaproteobacteria > Xanthomonadales > Xanthomonadaceae > Luteimonas > Luteimonas kalidii. The sequence continues at coordinate 405,238 of NZ_JARXRO010000020.1, forward strand.
CGGTCTGATGGCCACCTTCCGCGCCAAGCACGCGGCCGAATCGGCCGAGGTCGCCGCGGCCGATGCCGGGCAGGCGGCAGCCGAGGCCGAGGAGACCGTCGAGGCCGTGGCCACCGGCGCGCCGGATGTGGAACTCACCCCGGACACCCCTGTCCGCAGCGTGTCCGACGCGCGCCGTCGCCCCGAAGCCCCCTGGACCGGCGAACCCCGCCCGGCCGAAGCCGCGACCGAAGTCTCCGAGCGCTGAGCCGCATATCTCGCGTTGCTCTTCTTTCTCGTTTGCGGGGTGTGCGCCCTCCACGGTGGAAGGAGCCGAAGGCGCGAGTGGGGGTCGACTCCGGCGCCGCGCCTTGCTGTTCGTTCCCCCGCTAGCGGGACGTTGCGCCCTTCACGGGTGAAAGGTGCCGACGCGGATGGGGGTCCGGCGCCCCGTGATTGCCCTCCCTTCGGACCACCTTCCCCGTCGACGGGGGAAGCAAAGCGCGGGCATGCCGAAGCCGCGCCGCTGCGGTTCCTTCCCCGTCGAAGCGGGCGAAAGAGCGCCCGGGTCTTCGACGTCGCCCCCATCACAGGGCCGTCCCCCGCCGCGGTGTCATGATCGCGTCCCGATTCCGCCGCGCCCGCCATGGCCCACGACGCGATTGCACCCACGCCCGATGCTCCGCTGGTCGATGCGACCCCGCCGCCGCCGCTGCGGCCGCGCGCCTCGACCGCGGCCCTCGTGCTGGCGACGCTCGCGGTGGGCTACACGCTCTGGGCCGCGCAGGCGCTGCTGCTGCCGGTGCTGCTGGCGATGTTCTTCGCCCTGGTGGCCAGCCCGGTGCTGCGCCTGCTGCGGCGGCTGTGGGTGCCGCGCTTCCTGGCCGCGCTGCTGGTGGTCTGCGGCGGCCTGGCCGCGTTCGGCGCGCTGGGCTACCAGATGCTGCCCTCGGCGATGGCCTGGGCGCGCGAGGCGCCGCGCGAGATGCGCCAGCTCGCGCCCAAGCTGCGCGAGCTGACCCGGCCGATGCACGAGGCCAACCAGGCCGCCGAGAACTTCGCCCGCGCCGCGGGGGGCGAGACCGGGCGTCAGCCGCAGCTGGTGCGCACGGTGGTGGATCCGTTCCAGAAGCTCACCGAGACGCCGCGCCTGCTGGCCTCGCTGCTGGCGGTGGTGCTGCTGACGTTCTTCTTCATGGTGTACGGCGAGAAGCTGCAGCGGCACGCGATCGCGCTGCTGCCCGGGCGGCAGCAGAAGAAGTTCACCGTCGAGATCCTGCAGTCGATCGAGCGCGAGGTCTCGCGCTACGTGCTGACCATCAGCCTGATCAACGCCGTGGTCGGCCTGCTGTTCGCGTGCGTGCTGTACTTCATGCAGATCCCGCTGCCCGAGGCGCTGCTGTGGGGCACGATGGTGGCGCTGCTCAACTTCGCGCCCTACGTGGGGCCGCTGATCGGCATGCTGGCGATGCTGCTGGTGGGCTTCATCACCTTCGACGATCCGCTGCAGGCGCTGATGCCGGCACTGGCCTACCTGGTGCTGCACACGATCGAGGGCCAGGTGGTGACCCCGATCGTGCTCGGCCGCAGCATGGCGCTCTCGCCGCTGGTGCTGATCCTGGCGCTGATGCTGTTCGGCTGGCTGTGGGGCATCGTCGGCCTGCTGCTCGCGGTGCCGCTGCTGGTGTGCGTGAAGCTGGTACTGGCACGCGTGGAAGGCATGGAAGGCTGGGCGCGGCTGCTGGAATAGAAGCGCGCACGTAGCCCGGGTAAGCGACGCGCACCCGGGGAGGCGAGCAAGATTACCGATGCACCCCGGGGAAAGTGACCCCCGCCGCCACGGCGGAAGGTCATCCCGACGCCCTGCGCCGCGAGTTTCCCCGGATGCGGCCTTCGGCCTTATCCGGGCTACGCGGGCGCCGGTCACGTAGCCCGGGTAAGCGCAGCGCACCCGGGGCGCGGGACAGGGTCACCTGGACGACACGGCGGAAAGTCATCTTCCTGCGTCACGGCACAAGGTCATCTCGACGTCCGGCGCCTCGTGTTCCCCGGATGCGGCCTTCGGCCTTATCCGGGCTACGCGGGCTCCGGTGTAGCCCGGGTAAGCGCAGCGCACCCGGGGGATGTGGGCGTCGACCTCAGCGCCGTTCGAGCCAGTCCGCCAGCGCGGCCAGGGTGTCGAAGTGCAGGTCCGGCGCCACGTCATCGTGCGGCCAGGTGGCCTCAACGCGGTTGATCCAGCAGCTGCGCAACCCCGCCAGTGCCGCGCCGCGCACGTCGGCGTCGACGTGGTCGCCCACGTGCAACACCTCGTTCGGCTCGCAGCGCAGGCGTGTGCACGCCGCCAGGAAGATGCTCGGTTCCGGCTTCGCCGCGCCGTGCTCGCGCGCGTGCAGCTGGAATGCGAAGTGCCGCTCGATGCCGCAGCGCGCGAGGTCGGCGTTGCCGTTGCTCAGCGCCACCACCGGCACCAGCGCGGCGATGCGCTGCAGCGCGTCGAGGGCGTCGGGATAGAACTCGACCCGGTTGCGCTCGGCGTAGAAGGCCTCGTACGCCGCGTCGAGCAGCGCCATGTCGCCGCGGCTCTCGCGCAGGGCGATCTCGAGCGTCAGCCGGCGCAGGGCGCTCAGGTCGTGGGCGAGGTGCGGGTGCTCGTGCCACACCCGCTCGCGCAGTGCGCGCATCGCCTCGACCGGGAACATGGTCGCGGTCGCGGGGCTGTGGGTGCGCATCCACGCGTCGAGCACGCGTTCGATGCGCGCGCCGATCGGCGCGAACGGCCACAGGGTGTCGTCGAGGTCGAGGGTGACGGCGCGTACGGGGAATCGCATGGCGACAGTGTAGCGGCGCGTGGCCGCGAGGCCTCCGCGCGAGGTGTGGAGGCGCGCGCGCCAAGGTGGTGGAACCGGCGTCGACCTCCGTGCGCGATCCCGGGTGCGCTGCGCTTACCCGGGCTACGTGATCTCAGCTTCCGGAGAACCGCCAGGCCAGCGGGCGCCAGGCGCGGGCGGCGTACAGCGCCAGTCGCGCCGGGCGCGAGAGCGAGAACGCGCCGGTCGCCACCGGTTCGCGATCCGGCAGCAGGTCGGCCATGTGGCCGTCGCCGCCGGACATGCTGTCGAAGCAGCGCAGTTGCGGCCATGTGGTGCGCAGCGCGCGCATCAGCATCCATTCGTTGAGCCGTCCCGGGCTGCAGCGCGCGAATGCCGCGTCGAAGCCGCTCTTGAACGCGTGCAGCGTGTCGCCAAGGCGCATGTTGCTGGTGGAGGCGATCGGCACGCCGTCGAGGCGGATCTCGCTGAACACCATCGCCCCGCGCGCGCCGAAGCGCGTGCACAGTTCGCGGAAGAACGACGCGTGGCGGCCGCACGACAGCAGCGAGGTCCCGGCCTCCCGCTTCCAGCCCTGGTGTTCCAGCCGCAGGTGGGTGTCCACCGCCGCCGCGTCCGCATCGGCGCCGTGCAGGAGGTGGAATTCCACCTGGCCGCGCTCGCGCAGCCGGCGCAGGCGGCGATCGAGATCCTTGCGCAGCGATGCGGGCACGCGTTCGGCCACGTCGCCGGTGTCCAGCCGCAGCACCGGGCGCTGGAAGCGGCTGCGCTCGTGCCACGCGCCGCCCTCGTGCGCCGCGCGTCGCGCCAGCGCACGCGCCAGCGGATCGGCCATGGCCAGGCGTTCGAAGGCGAGTCCGTGGCGGCGCTTGAGCGTGGTGTCGCGTGCGAACCGCACCAGTCCGTCGGCCACCGTGGCCTCTTCGCCCTGGCGCCACAGCATCCCGCAGCGGAACGAGTGCACGCTGCGGAAGTTGCCCAGCCGCGGCAGCGGTGCGAACAGGTCCGGCCCTTCGTCGACGAAGCAGCCCACGCCCAGCAGCCGGCCTGCGCGCAGGACCCGCACGACCGTCGGCGCCGCGACGTCCAGCCAGCGCACCGCCGGCAGCACGAATTCAGGCATCGCGAACGGGCTCGCCCAGGGCGCCTCGTGGCCCAGGGCGCTCCATTCCGCCAACGCCGCCGCGTCGAGATCCTGCAGCGGCCCCCAGCGCACATCGATCCCGTTCAACACATTGCCTGCCGTGATCCCCCATTGGGCCGGACGCGGAAACCGCCCCGTGCAGGCCATGGACGGTGGCGTCGGCCGCGTCGCGGCGGGAAAATCCGGCGCGCTTGGTCCACACTATCGCCATGCACACGGCCGACCTGCCCGCGGGCTTCGCTCCCGCCGATTCCGACGCACTTCCACTGCATCTGCTCGAACGCGCGCACTACGACGACTGGCTCCAGGCCCAGCCCGAATCCGTGCGCGCATGGCTGTCGCAGCAGCAGTTCGACGCCGCCGCCGGCAGCTGCGCGTTGCTGCCCGGCGAGCGGGGCGTGGCCGGTGCGGTGCTCGGCATCGGCGATCCGCTCGATCCCTACAGCTACGCCCACGCGCCGACCGCGCTGCCGATCGGCGACTGGCGCCCGGCCGCGCCCGTGCACGGCGATGCCGCCCGCGCGCTGCAGCTGGGCTGGGGCCTGGGCGCGTACCGGTTCACGCGCTACAAGTCCGGCGGTCGCGCGCCGGCCCGGCTGTCGGTGCCGGCGCTGGAGGCGGAGGCGCGCGACGTCCTCGCCGCCTGCGTGCGCGTGCGCGACCTGGTCAACACCCCGACCGAGGACATGGGCCCGGAGCAGCTCGAAGCGGTGGCGCGGGAGATCGCGTCCGCGCACGGCGCGCGTTTCGAGAGCATCGTCGGCGATGCGCTGCTGGAGCAGGGGTTCCCCGCGATCCACGCCGTCGGCCGGGCCTCGCACCGGGCGCCGCGGCTGCTGAAGTTCGAGTGGCACGGCGGCGACGCGCAGGCCGGTCCGCACCTGGTGCTGGTGGGCAAGGGCGTGTGCTTCGACACCGGCGGCCTGGACATCAAGCCGGCCGACGGCATGCGCCACATGAAGAAGGACATGGGCGGCGCCGCGCACGCGCTGGCGCTGGCCGAACTGGTGATGGCGCGCCGGCTGCCGCTGCGGCTCACCGTGCTGGTGCCGGCGGTGGAGAACGCGATCGGGCCCGAGGCCTTCCGCCCGGGCGAGGTGATCGCCACCCGCAAGGGCGTGAGCGTGGAGATCGACAACACCGATGCCGAAGGCCGCGTGGTGCTGTGCGACGCGCTCGCGCATGCGGGTGAGCTGTCGCCGGACCTGGTGCTGGATTTCGCCACCCTCACCGGCGCGGCGCGGATCGCGCTGGGCCCCGACCTGCCGGCGCTGTTCGTCAACGACGACGCGCTGGCCGGCGACTGGCTCGCCGCCGGCGAACGCGAACGCGACCCGCTGTGGCGGATGCCGCTTTGGCGTCCGTACCTGCGCTACCTCACCAGCAACATCGCCGACCTGGCGAACGCCGGCTCGCGCATGGCGGGCGCGGTGACCGCGGCGCTGTACCTGGAGCGTTTCGTCCCCGAAGGCGTGCCGTGGGCGCACCTGGACGTCTACGCCTGGAACGACAGCGCGCGCGCCGGTCGCCCCGCCGGAGGCGAGGCACTGGGCCTGCGCGCCGCCTACGCGATGCTCAGGGCCCGCTGCGGCGGTTGAGCCGCCTGGCTGGAACCGACAGGCGCCGCGGGCAGGGGCAGGCCCAGGATCCAGTCGCGCAGGGTGGCCAGCCAGCAGTCGTCGCGCCGGGCGCTCGGATAGACGAGGTAGAACGGTTCGGCCTCGAGCGCCGGCCCGAACGGGGTCACCAGCGTGCCCGCCTGCAGTTCGTCCGCCACCAGCGCCAGGCTCATCAGCGCCACCCCCTGCCCGGCGATCGCGGCGGAGATGGTGTGGGTTTCGTCCGAGAACACCGGGCCGGCGGTCGCATCCAGGGCCGGCATGCCGGCGTGCTGTTGCCAGCGCCGCCAGTCCACCGGCGCGCTGCGTGCGCCTGGCGGAGCGAAGTGCAGCAGGGTCTGATGCACCAGCGCGTCGCGCTCGTGGAGGTCCAGGCGTGGGCTGCAGACCGGCGCGAACACGTTGTCGATCAGCTTGTGCGCCTCCAGCCCGGGCCAGCGACCGTGCCCGTAGCGGATCGCGGCATCCGCCTCGATGCCGTCCAGCGACATCGGTTCGTGCGAGACGTGGACGCGCAGGTCCAGGTCGGCGCAGGCCTCGCGCAGCGACGGCAGCCGCGGCACCAGCCAGCGCGAGGCGACCGCGGGCGTCGCGCTGAGCGTCAGGCTGCGGCGTCGCGGCGTGCGTGCGCGCTCCACTGCCGATGCGACCCCGGCGAAGGCCTCGGTCAGGGCCTGCTGCAGTTCCAGCCCGCGTGGCGTGATCACCAGGCGCCGCGGACGGCGCACGAACAGCGCGAGGCCGAGCTCCTCCTCGAGCTGGCGGATCTGGTGGCTGATGGCCGCGGGCGTGACCGAGAGCTCGTCGGCCGCCGCCTTGGCGCTGCCCAGGCGGGCGGCGGACTCGAAGGCCCGGAGCGCCGAGAGCGATGGCAATCTGCGCGACATGAATTAGTTCAGCTCAATCATCGAGGGAGAAAAGATCGTTTGTCGCCGCGTCTGGTGAGGCTTAGCGTCTGTCGCAAGGACTTTTGCCTTGAACCATCCTAACCCGAGGTGACGTGATGACCCGCTTGCTGCACCTGGATGCCAGTGCCCGCCCCGGACGCCGGGGGATCGAGCCGCGTGGCTCGTACACCCGCGCCATGAGCGACCGCTTCGTCGCGCGCTGGCGGACCGCCCGTCCGCATGATCCGGTCCGCTATCGCGATCTGGCGGCCACGCCGCCGCGCTGGGTGGACCACGACTGGATCCGCGCGGAGTTCACGCCCGCGCCGCGGCGCGATCCGGCGATGCGTGAGCGGCTGTCCGAGAGCGACGCGCTGGTCGAGGAACTGGTCGCCAGCGACCTGCTGGTGATCGGCGCGCCGCTGTACAACTTCGGCATGCCGGCGCCGCTCAAGGCCTGGGTCGACGGCGTGGTGCGGATCGGACGGACCGTGGCGTTCGATCCGTCGCGCGGCGAAGATCCCTACATCCCGCTCCTGGCCGACCGGCCGCGGCGCGCGGTGGTGCTGTCCTCGCGGGGCGGGCACGGCATGGATCCCGGCGCGCCGCTGGCGCATATGAACCACCTGGAGCCGCAGCTGCGCACCGCGCTCGGCTTCATCGGCATCCACGAGCTGCACGCCATCGCGGTGGAGTACGAGGAGTTCGGCGATGCACGACTGGACGCTTCGGTGGCCGCGGCGATGGAGCGGATCGACGCGCTGGTCGACCAGCTGCTGGACGGTTTGCCTGCGCACCCGCGCGCGGCGGAAGCGGCGGCCTGACGCCTCGGGGGCGGCTCAGCGCAGCCAGTCGCGGGCCGCGGCCAGCCGCGCGTACCACAGCAGGAAGGCGGCGATGCCGACGATCAGCAGGGTCATCGGCAGGCCGGACACGCCCGAGGCCTCCCACGCCGGCGTGAGCGCATAGATGGCGATCATCTGGACCAGCACCGCCGCCAGCGAGAGTGCGAACAGCGGGATCGCCCAGCGCCGTCGCAGCAGCAGGCCCAGCGCCCCCAGCGCGCCGCCGAACACGGCGATGGCGTAGACGATGTCCAGCCATGGCGGCATCGCCGCGTAGACCGCCTGTTGCGCAGGTGGCAGCGCGGCGATCTGCGCGGCATCGAGGCTGGTCTGAAGATGGAACATCGCGATGCCGGTGAGGTTCCAGGCGAACGCGGCGATGGCGATGACGCGATACAGGGTCGGGACGCGGGACATGGCAGCCTCCGGAGCACGCGTGGTGGCGGCAGCGTACGCCCGCAAGCCGGCGGAAGCGAAACAGCCGGGCACCACCGGCGTAGCCCGGGTAAGCGCAGCGCACCCGGGGGCAGGGGCCGGGATGTCTCGGCGAGCGGCGTTCGGGTCCGCGGTCTCCCCGGATGCGGCCTGCGGCCTTATCCGGGCTACGCGTCATCGGGAGACGCGTCGGGTTCGGTGCACCGGCGTAGCCCGGGTAAGCGCAGCGCACCCGGGGGCAGTGGGCCGGGATGTCTCATCGACCGGAGCTTGGGTCCGCGGCCTCCCCGGATGCGGCCTTGGCCTTATCCGGGCTACGCAGCATCGGGAGACGCGTCGGGTTCGGTGCACCTGCCGTAGCCCGGGTAAGCGCAGCGCACCCGGGGCCAGGGGGCGGGATGTCTCGTCGAGCGGCGTTCGGGTCCGCGGTCTCCCCGGATGCGGCCTGCGGCCTGATCCGGGCGACGCCGCGCTCGCGGCATGCGCGGCGCGCCCTACAGCCAGCCCTTCTCGCGCGCCAGGCGGTAGGCCTCGATGCGGTTGCCGACGCCGAGCTTGCCGATCGCCTCGGACAGGTAGTTGCGCACGGTGCCGTGCGAGAGGTTCAGGCGCGCGGCGATCTGCCCGGCCGAGAGCCCTTCGCCGGCCAGACGCAGGGCCTGGCGCTCGCGGTCGCTGAGCGGATCGGCCTCGCCCCAGGCTTCCAGCGCCAGTTGCGGATCGATCGCGCGGCCGCCGCGGTGCACCTGGCGCAGGGCATCCGCCAGCTGTTCGGCGGGCGCGTCCTTGAGCAGGTAGCCCGACACGCCGGCATCGAGCGCGCGGCGCAGGAAACCGCCGCGGGCGAAGGTGGTCACGATCACCACCTTCACCGGCAGGCCGTGGCGCTGGATGCGCTGGGCGAGTTCGAGCCCGGTCAGGCCGGGCATCTCGATGTCGGTGACCAGGATGTCGGGCTCGAGCCGCTGCAGTTCGCGCCACGCGCTCTCGCCGTCCGCGGCGGTGCCGGCGACGGTGATGTCGCTTTCCAGGTCCAGCAGCGCGGCCAGCGCGCCGCGCAGCATGGCCTGGTCTTCGGCGAGCAGGATCCGGATCAAGGCGTGCGTGGGGACGTGGGCATCGGGGCGAACGTTAGCAGGTCGGTCGCGGGACTCGGGCCGGCGGATTGCGCGGTGGGATGGGAGCCGCGGCAAGTCTTGCCGCGCGGGTTCCGGGTGCGCGTGTCGCTGGCCTGGGCGACGGGGACCTGCGTCGCCCGGATAAGGCCGGAGGCCGCATCCGGGGTGTCGCGGAGGCGGCGGGATCGTAGGAGTCCGCATTCCGCTGCGTCCCGGGTGCGCTGCGCTTGCCCGGGCTACGCGCCTGGGCGACGGGGACCTGCGTAGCCCGGATAAGGCCGGAGGCCGCATCCGGGGTGTCGCGAAGGCGACGGGATCGCACGAGCCCGCCTCCCGATGCGTCCCGGGTGCGCTGCGCTTACCCGGGCTACGGCGGCGGTGGACGGCAGGGGCGATCCCGATGCATCGCTCGACAGCCCTATCGCTTCCGGGGACATCCGATGTGGCGGGAGAACGAAGGCGACGCCCCGGGCGGATCAGCCGGCAGGCAGCGCCGCGTCGTCGTTCGCCGCCAGCGGCACGCGCGCTTCGACCAGGGTGCCGCCGCGTTCGCCGGCGCCCACCCGCAGGCGGCCGTGCAGGGCCTCGATCCGTTCGCGCATGCCCGCCAGGCCGTTGCCCGGGACGATCGCGCCGCCGTGGCCGTCGTCGGCGATGCGCAACACCGCGTCGCCACCGTCGACGCCGAAGCTGGCGTCGGCGCGGCGGGCGCGGGCATGGCGCTGGATGTTGGTGGCGGCCTCGCGCACGGTCAGTGCCAGCGCGCTCTCCACGCCCGGCGGCAGCGCGCTGTCGGCGAAGCCCGCGTCGAAGCGGTAGTCGAAGGCGATCCCGTCGGTCTCCAGCAACAGCTTGGCCGAGGCGAGTTCGGCGGCGATGCCGGCCGCGCGGATGCCGCTCACCGCGCGCCGCACCTGCGACAGGGCATCGCGCGCGACCCGGCTGACCTCGGCGATCTCGCTGCCTGCGGCCACCGGATCGCGTTCCAGCAGCCGCCCGGCCAGGTCGGACTTCAGCGCCACCATCGACAGCGTGTGCCCGAGCAGGTCGTGCAGGTCGCGGCCGATGCGTTCGCGTTCGGCCAGTGCGGCCAGGCGCCGCACTTCGTCGTGCGAGAGCCGCAGGGCAGCATCGCGCTCGCGGCCGAAGCGTTCCAGCACCACCAGCACGCCGATGATCGCGGTCACCGTGGGCATCCACACCAGCGCCTGCCACGGATAGCCGATGTGCAGCGCGTACGCCATCAGCAGCGCGTTGAGCACCACCAGTGCCACCAGGTACGCCGCCACCGAGCGGCCGGTGCGCGGCTGCAGCATCACGCAGCCGAACACGAAATAGCTCAGGCCTGACGGATACCACGGCAGCAGCGCGAAGCACAGCGCCACCATGCCCAGCGCGCAGGCGTAGGCCTTGCGCGGCGAGAGCACCACCGTCATCGCGTACAGCCACACGAACAGCGGATAGGAGACCAGCGTCATCCACATCCAGCGCGCGCTGTAGCCGTAGGCGCCGCCGGAGAAGGCGGGGGTCAGGAACACCCAGACCGACCACACCAGGTGGATCATCGCCGTCCACGGCGAGCGCCCCATGCGCTGTTCGAGCGCGGCCAGCGAGCCCGGCTGCGGCGACAGCCAGCGCGGCACGGGACGCCGGATCATGCGCGCGGGGTCCATGCGGCGGCAATGCGGCCTGATGCCTTGTCCGGGCGACGGACGACGCGGCCTTGCGTAGCCCGGGCAAGCGCAGCGCACACGGGAATCCGCGCATGCAGAGCGCGGCGACTGGCATGACGCAGCCCAGAGAGGCCTGCAATGCTGGTCGCGACCTGTCGTCCGGCACGCGGCACGCGGATTCGCGCGGATCGAGCGGGCGCCGGGCGATGCGCATCCTCCGCCACGCCGACCGCGCCGCGTGCAAGCCGGATCCGGCACGCGGGCGCAGTCGGGCCCGCGCTGCTGTCGCGCACCGCGAACATCGATCCCGGTGCCATGCCGTCTCCTCCGTTCGCCTGGTGGGCGTCACTCCGCCGCGGACAGCCGCCGCTGCGCCAACGCGAAGCACACCGCGGTCACGCCCGCCAGCACCGCCACGTGCAGCCAGGCGTGGCCGCCATCGTCGTGGCCCACCACCTTCAGCGCAAGCTGGGCGAGGTGATAGGCCGGCCACACCGGCGCCAGCCGCGCCAGCCAGTCGGGCAGCATCGACAGCGGCAGCCACAGCCCGGACAGGAACGCCATCGGCAGGTACAGCGCGTTGAGCAGCACCGGCGCGGCGTTGCCGCTGACCAGGCTGCCGACCCACAGGCCGATGGCCGCGAACGGCAGCACGCCCGCCACGTTGACCGCCAGCAACCCCGCCCACCGCGACGGCGAAAGCCGCACGCCGGCCAGGGCGACGGCCAGCGCCGCGAGCAGCAGCGACACCGCCAGCGCGAACAGCACCGCCATGGCCATGCGCGCGATCAGCAGCGCGCCGGGCGGGGTCGGCAACGCGCGCCGCAGCCGCAGGTAGCCGCGTTCGCGGTCCATGGCGATGGTGACGCCGAAGCCGAACATCGCCGCGCCGATCACGCCGAACACGCCGTAGCTGGCGAGCAGGTACTGCGCGGCGGCGTCGCTGCCGCGGTTGAGCAGCACGCCGAACAATAGGTAGAACATGGCCGGGAACGCGATGACCGGGATGCAGTACGCCGGCTCGCGCAGCATGCGCAGCAGTTCGCAGCGGGCCTCGAGCAGGTAGGCGCGCCAGGGCGTACGGGATTCGAGCAGGATGTCCATCAGGCGGCCTCGGGGAGGGCGGGGCGGGTGAGCGCGAGGAAGGCGTCGGCCAGGCCGGCGCGGCGGATCTCCAGCTCGCGCAGCCCGGGGTCGCGCTCCAGCAGTCGCCGGACCAGCGGCTCGGCCGGCTCGGCGAGGATGCGCAGCGCCTCGCCCTCGCGCACCACCTCGAGCACGCCCGGCCATTGCGCCACCGTCTCCGCCGGCAGCGGGCAGACGCAGCGGATGCGGCGGACGGCCACGCGCGCACGGATCTCGTCGATGCCGCCCTCGGCGATCAGGCGGCCGTCGTCGAGCACCGCGACGCGGTCGGACAGCGCCTCGGCCTCTTCCAGGTAGTGCGTCGTGAGCAGGACCGTGCTGCCCTCGGCCACCAGTTCGCGGACGGCCGTCCACAGCCGCTGCCGGGCATCGATATCCAGGCCGGTGGTCGGTTCGTCCAGGCACAGCAGCCGCGGCCGGCCGCAGATCGCAAGCGCGAACTGCACGCGGCGCTGCTGTCCGCCGGACAACGCGCCGTAGCGGCGCGCGAGCAATCCGTCGAGGCCGGCGAGCGCGACGCAGTCGGCGACGCTCCGCGGCGCGGGGTAGCCGGCGCGCACCAGCGCCAGCAGTTCGCCCACGCGCAGGCGTTCGGGAATGCCTGCCGACTGCAGCATCGCGCCGCAGCGGCGACGCACCGTCGGCGTGCCCGGCGCCTGGCCGAACACGCGGACCTTGCCCGCATCCGCCGCCAGCAGCCCCAGCAGCAGGCCGACTGCGGTGCTCTTGCCGGCGCCGTTCGCGCCCAGCAGCGCGGTGACCTGGCCCGGGTGCAGCGCGAGATCGAGCCCGTGCAGCGCCCGGGTGGCGCCGAACCGCTTGCCTGCGCCCGCCAGCTGCGCAACGGGGGTGGATGTCGATTCCATGGGGCCTGCTCCGTCGTCGGTTGACCTGGGGACATGCTGACGACCGCCACGACCGCGCGACATCCGCCAGCGTCAGCCCAAGCGGGTGACAGCTGTCAGCGGCCGGCAGCGGCGATCACCGCTAGTCTTGGCGGCGTCGTACGTGGCCCCGGGCCGCGCACGCGAAGTCGCTGGGTCACAATGGCCCCGAATCCCCGTCCAGTGCTTTCATGAACACCAACGCAGACCTGCTCAACGAACTTCGCATCGATCGCTCGCCCGGCCCGCCGCCCTCGCGCAAGGGACTGTGGATCGCGCTCGTAGCCGCCGTCGTGGTCGTCCTGCTGGCGCTGGCCGGCTGGTGGCTGTTCGCGCGCGAGAAGCCGGTGCAGGTCGAGACGGCGACTGCCGTGTCGCTGTCCGCCGGCACCGCGCCCGCGTCGGTACTCGACGCCTCGGGCTACGTGGTGGCGCGGCGCATGGCCACCGTGTCGGCCAAGATCACCGGCCGCGTGCGCGAGGTGCTGATCGAAGAGGGCATGGAAGTCGAGGAGGGCCAGGTGATGGCGCGGCTCGATCCGATCGACGCCGATGCCCAGCGCTCGCTGAGCGCGGCCCAGCTCTCGGCGGCGCGCAGCCAGGCCGCCGGCATCTCGGCCCGCCTGGCCGAAGCCGAGGCCAACGCCACCCGCCTGTCGCGGCTGGTGGAACAGCAACTGGTGTCCAAGGCGCAGTACGACCAGGCCGTCGCCCAGCGCGACACCCTGCGCGCCGAACTGGTGACCGCGCGCCGCAACGCCGAAGTGGCGGAAGACAGCCTGCGCATCTCCGACCTGGGCGTGGACAACACCGTGGTACGCGCGCCGTTCGCCGGCGTGGTGATCGCCAAGGCCGCGCAGCCGGGCGAGATCGTTTCGCCGCTGTCGGCCGGCGGCGGCTTCACCCGCACCGGCATCGGCACCATCGTCGACATGGATTCGCTCGAGGTCGAGGTCGACGTCGGCGAAGCCTACATCGGCCGGGTGCAGCCGAAGATGCCGGTGCAGGCCACGCTCAACGCGTATCCGGACTGGAAGATCCCGGCCGAGGTGATCGCCATCATCCCCACCGCCGACCGCGGCAAGGCCACGGTGAAGGTGCGCGTGGCGTTGAAGGAAAAGGATGCGCGCATCGTGCCCGACATGGGCGTGACCGTGAGCTTCCTGGAGCAGGCACCGGCGGACGACGAGGCCCCGCGCCGCGGCGTGCGCGTGCCGGCGACTGCGGTCGCCGGGCAGGGCGACGAGGCGGCAGTGTTCGTGGTCGGCGACGGCAACGTGGTCGAGCGCCGCGAGGTCGAGGCCGGCGGCACCATCGGCGACGCGCGCGAAGTCACCTCCGGCCTGGCGCCCGGCGAGACCGTGGTGGTCGACCCGCCGGCGGAACTCGCCGACGGCGCCATCGTGACCACGGAGGCGCCATGAGCGTGCATGTGGCGAACGCCATCCTCCGATTCCACCCCCAGTGACAACACGCGCGCTGCACCGAACCACAGTGCAGCGCAACGACACCGCCACCGGGACGTTCCCGGCCACGACACCACAGCGAGGCAAGCCATGGCATCCCTGGTATCGATCCGAAACCTGACCAAGACCTACCAGCGCGGCCCGGAAAAGGTCGAGGTGCTGCACGGCATCGACCTGGACATCGAGCAGGGCGACTTCGTCGCGCTGATGGGGCCGTCGGGTTCGGGCAAGACCACCCTGCTCAACCTGATCGGCGGACTCGATTCGCCCACAGGCGGCAGCATCGAGGTCGACGGCCAGCGCATCGACCAGCTCGGCGGCGGCCAGCTCTCGCACTGGCGCAGCCAGAACGTGGGCTACGTGTTCCAGTTCTACAACCTGATGCCGGCGCTGACCGCGCAGAAGAACGTCGAGTTGCCGCTGCTCCTCACGAAGCTCGGCGGCGCGCAGCGCAAGCGCAACGCGCAGATCGCGCTGCAGCTGGTGGGCCTGGCCGATCGCGTCTCGCACAAGCCCACCGAGCTGTCCGGCGGCCAGCAGCAGCGGGTGGCGATCGCGCGCGCGATCGTGTCCGACCCCAAGCTGCTGATCTGCGACGAGCCCACGGGCGACCTCGACCGGCAGTCGGCCGAGGACATCCTGGGCCTGCTGCAGACGCTCAACCGCGAGCACGGCAAGACCATCGTGATGGTCACCCACGACCCGAAGGCGGCCGAATACGCCAGCCACACCCTGCACCTGGACAAGGGCACCCTGGTCGAAGGCCAGGCCCACGCGGCCTGAGGCCGGGAGGCGCGCGATGAAATACTTCCACCTGATCTGGGCGGCGCTGTTCCGGCGCAAGGCCCGCACCTTCCTCACACTGGCCTCGATCCTGGCCGCGTTCCTGCTGTTCGGCATGCTCGACGGCATCCGCACCACGTTCGCGCAGCTGGGCCAGAGCGCCGACGGTGCGCAGCGCCTGCAGACCACCTCGCGGCTGTCGATCGTCGAGACCCTGCCGATCTCGCTGGAATCGCGCATCCGCCGGGTCGACAACATCGAGGAGGTGACCTGGGCCAACTGGTTCGGCGGGGCCTACCAGAACCCGCGCAACCAGCTGTTCACCTTCGCGGTGGCGCCGAACTACCTCGACCTGTATCCCGAGGTGGACGTCGAGCCCGCGCAGCTCGATGCGTGGAAGCGCACCCGCGACGGCATCCTGGTCGGCCAGCAGATGATGACCCGCTTCGGCTGGGAGGTCGGCCAGCGGATCCCGCTGCAGTCGACGATCTTCCCCAACAGCGACGGCACCCTGAACTGGTCGTTCGAGATCGTCGGCGTGCTGCGCGGCAAGGAAGGCCGCAGCGCCGGCTTCACCGATGCGCTGATCCTGATGCACTACGACTACTTCGAGGAAGCCACGCCGTACGTGGACGACACCGTGGGCTGGTACATCAGCCGCGTGTCCGACGTGAACCGCAGCGACGCCGCGGCCAAGGCGATCGACGCGCTGTCGGTCAACTCGCCCAACGAGACCAAGACCATGAACGAGCAGGCGGCGATGGCCGCCCAGCTCAACCAGATGGCCGACATCGGCCTGATCGTGGGCTCGATCATGGGCGCGGTGTTCTTCACCCTGCTGCTGCTGACCGGCAACACCATGGCCCAGGCGGTGCGCGAGCGGACCTCCGAGCTGGCGGTCCTCAAGACCATCGGCTTCACCAGCGCCAGCGTGCTGGGCATGGTGCTGGCCGAGTCGATCCTGCTGGTGGTGATCGGCGGCGTGCTCGGGCTCGGCCTGGCCGCGGTTCTCAGCCCGGTGGTCACGGCCGCCAGCAACGGCGTGATCAGCCTGCCGGCGATCGGCTGGCAGAGCTGGGCGCTGGGGCTCGGGCTGATGATCGTGATCGGGCTGCTGGTCGGCGCGCTGCCGGCGATGCGGGCGATGCGGCTGAACATCGTCGATGCGCTGGCCGGCCGCTGATGGCGGACGTTGATCGCCTGCGCGTCGCGGCCGCGCTGCGCGGCGCCGGGCGGTCGGACGTGATGGAACTCATGAGGGAATGCAGATGACCGCTTTGAAGAAGCTACTCCGTGGACTCGGCCTGTTCCTGCTGCTGGTCGCCTTCCTCGCCGCCTGGATCTTCCTGCCCTGGCAGGCGCTGATCGGGATCGCGGTGCTGTTCGCGCTGTGGATGGCGCTCACCCGCAGCGGCCGCCAGGCCGCGTCGGTGACGTGGGTGGGCGTGGGCACCCTGCGGCAGCGCCTGGGCGCCTCGTCGGTGGTGGTGGTCGGCATCGCCGGCGTGGTGGGCGTGCTGGTGGCGCTGCTGGCGATGGCCGAGGGCTACCGCCACACGGTCAGCAGCAGCGGCAGCGACGACACCGCGATCGTGCTGCGCGGCGGCTCGTCGGCGGAACTGATGTCGGTGGTCTCGCGCGATGCGATCAACGCGATCGAACGTGCGCCGGAAGTCGCACGCGACGCCGAAGGACGCCCGCTGGCCTCGGCCGAGCTGGTGGTCTCGGCCAACGTGCAGCGCCGCGATGGCGAGGACGGCAGCGCGACCCTGCGCGGCGTCGGCGACATGGCCTGGGCCGTGCGCCCGGAGCTGAAGCTGGTGGAGGGCCGCCGCTTCGAGACCGGCCGTCGCGAACTGGTGGTCGGCACCGGCGCCCGGCGCCAGTTCCAGGGCCTGGATCCGGGCAAGGAGATCCGCCTCGGCAGCCAGGTGTGGACGGTGGTGGGCGTGTTCGAGTCCAACGATGCGATGGCTTCGGAGATGTGGGCCGATGCCGAGGTGGTGGCCTCGACCTTCAACCGCGGCAGCAGCCGCGCCTCGGTGTTCGCGAAGCTGACCGACCCCAAGGCCTTCAACGCCTTCAAGGCCACGCTCGCGGCCGACCCGCGCCTGCAGGTGGAGGCCGACACCACCGCCGACTACTTCGCCGCGCAGTCCGAGGCCCTGACGAACGTGCTGCGCATCATCGGCATCGTGGTCGGATCGATCATGGCGATCGGCGCGGTGTTCGGCGCGCTCAACACCATGTTCGCCACCGTGGCCGCGCGTGCGCGCGAGATCGCCACTCTGCGCGCGATCGGCTTCCGCGGCATGCCGGTGGTGGTGGCGGTGATGCTCGAGACCATGCTGCTGGCGCTGCTGGGCGGCCTGCTCGGCGGGCTGCTGGCGTGGCTGGTGTTCAACGGCTACACCGCCTCGACCCTCGCCGGCGGCGTGGCGAGCCTGAGCTTCGAGTTCCGCGTGTCGCCCGAGCTGCTGTGGCAGGGCCTGAAGTGGGCGCTGGCGATCGGCTTCGTCGGCGGCCTGTTCCCGGCCCTGCGCGCCGCGACCCTGCCGGTGACCGACGCCCTGCGGGCGATGTAGCGCAGGTGGCTGGCTCCCGAACGACGCTGCGGCCCGCCGGCGGGGGTCGCTCTCCTGCCCCGGACCGAGGTACAGCGGTCAGGTCGCAGCGTGGATCAGGAGCGAAAGCCCGCCCTGAATCAAGTCCGCCGTCAGCGAGGAGGCCGCCGCGGCGTCAGTCCAACAGCAAACCTGCCTCGCGCAGCGCCGCTTCCACCGCCGGCCGGTTGGCCGGATCGAGTTCGGTCATCGGCAGGCGCAGGGTGGGCCCGCACAGGCCCAGGCGTGAAATCGCCCACTTCACCGGGATCGGGTTGGCCTCGACGAACAGCTGCCGGTGCAGCGGCAGCAGGCGCATCTGGATGTCCATCGCGCCGGCCACGTCGCGCGCCAGCGCCGCCGCGCACAGCTCGCGCATCATGCGCGGCGCGACGTTGGCGGTGACGCTCACGTTGCCCTGCCCGCCGCACAGCATCAGCGCCACCGCGGTGGCATCGTCGCCCGAATACACGGCGAATCCTTCCGGCGCCTCGCGGATCAGCCATTGCGCGCGCTCGAGATTGCCGGTCGCTTCCTTGATCGCCACGATGCCGGGCACCTGCGCCAGCCGCAGCACGGTGTCGTGCTGCAGGTCGGCGGCCGAGCGGCCGGGTACGTTGTAGAGCACGACCGGCAGGTCGCCGGTGGCCTCGGCGATCGCACGGAAATGGCGGTACAGGCCCTCCTGCCCGGGCTTGTTGTAGTACGGCACCACCTGCAGCTGGCTGTGCGCCCCGACCTCGCGCGCGTACTCGGCCAGCGCGATCGCCTCGGCGGTGGAATTGGCGCCGCAGCCGGCCATCACCGGCACCCGGCCTGCGGCCTGTTCCACCGCGACGCGGATGATCTCGCAGTGCTCGGCCACGTCGACGGTGGGCGATTCGCCGGTGGTGCCGACCACGCCGATGCAGTCGGTGCCCTGTTCGACGTGCCAGTCGACCAGGCGCCGCAGTGCGGGGTAGTCGACGCGGCCGGTGTCGTGCATCGGCGTGACGAGCGCGACGATGCTGCCGCGCGGGAGGCTGGGGGTGGAGGCCATGGTGCGGGTGCCCGACGGTGGGGAAAGGCGGAACCGGCGATTCTAATGCTGAATCGTGGCCACGCTGTCACCGGACTGTCATGCAAACGCGGTAGATGGCCGCGCGCGCGGTCCCTACCCTTTGCGACCTTTTCCGCCACGAGGACCGCGCCGATGCGCCGCGCGATGCTGCTGCTGTGTGCCTGCCTGCTGCTGGCCGGTTTCGCCTGGCCCGACGGCGGGGACGCGCTCGGCCGGCGCCTGGTCGCACCCGGGGGCGTGTCTCCGCTGCTGCCGACGGCGCGCATCGAGCAGGCGATCGCGCGCCTGCCGCACCGCGAGGGGCGGGTGCCCACGTCCGCGGGGATCGATCTCTACTGGCGCGCATTCGATCCTGGCGCCTACCGTCTCGACTATGCCTACCGTCCCGACGGCAGCGAGCGCGGTCGCATGGACTTCAGCCTCGACTTCGCCGCGCCCACCGCGCCGGTCACGCCCCGCGGCACGGTGCTGCTGCTGCACGGCTGGATGATGGATGGCGGCTCGCTGCTGCCATGGTCGCTGCAGCTGGCCCAGGCCGGCTACCGCACGATCAGCCTGGACCTGCGCAACCACGGCCGCTCCGGCACGGGGCCGTCCGGCTACGGGATGCGCGAGGCCCGCGACATCGCCGATGCGGTGGTGGCGCTGCGCGCGCAGGGCGAGATCGCCGGCCCGCTGCACGTGATGGGCGTGTCCTACGGCGCGGCCACCGCGATCTTCAGCGCTCGCGAACTCGGCCTGCAGGTCGAGAGCGTGGTCGCGCTGGAGTCGTTCGACAACGCCGGCCGCGCGATCCGCGACATGGTCCCGCACATGCTGCACAAGGCGCCGGAAAGTCTGGCGCAGCAGGTCAGCCACCGCTGGCTGCGCTGGCAGCTGGACGAGGCCGCGCTGGAACGCGCGATCGTCGCGGCGGGCGATACGCTGCGGCTGCCGCTGGACCGGGTCGATGTCGGTGCCGCGCTGGCGCAGGTGCCGGCCTGCGTGCTGCTCGTGCATGGTCGCGAGGATGCGCACGTGCCGGTGGCGCACGGGCGCGCGCTGGCCGCGGCCGCCCCGCGCGCGCACTACGTCGAGGTGCCGGGCGAGGACCACATCAGCCTGCCGATGCGGCTGGACCTGCTGGCCCCCACCGTGATCGACTGGTTCGACAACGCCTCGCCTGCGCGCCACTGCCCCGCGCCACTCGCGCTGGCCGACGCCCCCGCGCACCCCCGCGCCTGACGCCCACGACGCCGTAGCCCGGATAAGCGCAGCGCATCCGGGACCCCACGCATCCTCAAGCCACACGACACCGATTGCGCAGCGGTTCGAACGGGGCTTGGCGACTGCGCGCCGAAACCCTGCATCCGGGACACCGCGCATCTTCAAGGCATACGACACGATTGCGCAGCGGTTCGAACGGGGGCTTGGCGACTGCGCGCCGAAATCCGGCACCCGCGATCCCCGGATGCGCTGCGCTTATCCGGGCTACGAAGCGGGCTCCGAAGCGGGCTACGCCTGCTGTGCGACCACGCGCCGGCGATGGGCGAGGGCACCATCGATGGCGAAGGCGGCCAGGCCGATCCAGATGAAGCCGAAACCGATCGCGCGGTCGCTGCCGAAGGCCTCGCCGAAGAAGAACACGCCCAGCAGCAGCTGCAGCGTCGGGCCGATGTACTGCAGCAACCCGACCACGCTCAGCGGCACCCGCCGCACGGCATAGGCGAAGAAGATCAGCGGCACCGCGGTCAGTGCGCCGCCCAGCACCAGCAGCGCGTCGATCCAGCCGCCCCAGCGCAGCGAGAAGAACCCGCCCTGGCCCTGCAGTTCGAACCACAGCAGCAGCGCCAGCGCCGGCACGAACATGAACATGTTCTCCACGCCCAGCCCGCGCACCGCCTCGACCGCCGCGAACTTGCGGATCACCCCGTACAGCGCGAACGAGCACGCCAGGCACAGCGCGATCCACGGAAAGCTGCCGTAGTGGAACGTCAGCCACAGCACCCCGCACCCCGCCAGCGCCACCGCCACCCACTGCGCCGGCGAGAGCCGCTCGCGCAGGAACAGCACGCCAATGACCACGTTGAGCAGCGGGTTGATGAAGTACCCGAGGCTGGCCTCGACCACGTGGCCGGCGTTCACCGCCCACACGTACAGGCCCCAGTTGGCCGCGATCAGCGCGCCCGACAGCGCCAGCATGCCCGCCAGCCGCGGCTGCGCCGCGACCGCGGCGAACCAGCCGCGACCTTCGCGCAGGGTCAGCCAGGCGGCGACCAGCACCGCGCACCACACCGCGCGATGGAGCACGATCTGCAGCGACGGCACCGCCTTGAGCAGGTGCCAGTACAGCGGCATCAGCCCCCAGATCACGAACGCGCCCACCGCGATCCACAGGCCGCGGCGGTCGAGCGCAACCGGGCTCACGCGTCCGCGTCCGCGGTCTGCGCGGGTAGCGGGGCCGGCGCGGCCTTGCGTGCCCGCGCCAGGCTGATCGCGACCACGCCCGCCAGCACCACCGCCATCGCCCCGAGCTCGTGCGCGCCGAAGCGCTCGCCGGCCAGCCAGGCGCCGAGCAGCACCGCGATCACCGGGTTCACGTAGGCGTAGCTGCCGGCCAGCGCCGGGCGCACGTGCTGCAGCAGCCAGATGTAGGCGCTGAATCCGATCAGCGAACCGACCGTGGCCAGGTAGCCCACGGACAGCATCCCCTGCGGCGTCGGCCAGTCCGCGAACCGCTCGCCGATCACCAGGCCCACCACCAGCATCGCCGCGCCACCGCACAGCATCTGCGCCGCGGCCGACATGAAGGGCGAGGGCAGGTCGCGGCCGCGGCCGCGGCTCCACACCGAGCCGTACGCCCACGCGATGGCGGCGACCAGCAGCGCGACCAGGCCCGCCGGCGAGGCCGCCAGGCTGCTGCCGGCGTTGAGCCACGCGACGCCGACGAAACCGACGCCCAGGCCCAGCCATTCCATGCGCCCCGGATGCTCGCCGCGCAGCATCGCGAACACCGCCATCCACAGCGGCATCGACGCGACCGCGACCGCGGCCAGTCCCGAGGACACCGTCTGTTCGGCCACGCACACCAGGCCGTTGCCGACCCCGAGCAGCAGCACGCCGACGAACGCCGCGTTGCGCCACTGGATGCGGGTCGGCGCGGCCATTCCGCGCCAGCGCAGCACCGCGTACAGCGCGACGCCGCAGGCCAGGAAGCGTACGCCGCCCATCAGCAGGGGCGGCCAGCCACCCTCCAGGGCGAACCGGATGGCGAGGTAGGTCGAGCCCCAGACCAGGTACACCGAGGCCAGCGCGAGGGCGATGGCGGACGGCGACGCGGAGGCTGGGCCGACCGATGCAGGCGCAGGGCGCATCGGGCACCGTGGGGCAGGGGGAGGTGCGGACGCGGGTGGCGCGTCGCGCGGGCGCTCATTCTACGGCGCGCCGGCGTTCCAGCGACGCAACAGCGGCCCACCATCCATGGCGCCCGGCGGAATCCGCGCGGGTGCCGTCAGTCGCGCGGCGTTGCCGGGCCACCCGCCGGCCGGCGCGACTTCGGCAGCTTCGCCACGGCGCTGCGCCACGAGTCGTCGACCAGCGCGCGCAGTCCGGCGGCGGGCATCGCGCGCACGTCGACGATCGTGATCCAGCCGAAGCGGCCCAGCCAGCGCGCGAGCTGGATCCCGGGCTGGTCGGTGAGTTCGAGGAAACGTCCGGCCGGCGCCTTCAGGCTGAAGCGCCAGCGCTGCGGCGCGCTGGTCTTGAAGTGCGCGAAGCGCTTGCCGCCGACGCTGTAGACCAGGATGTTCGCCGGCGGCCCGTGCAGCGCCGCCCCGGCGCCCGGCAGTGCGGCGCAGTAGCGTTTGAGCGCGGCGACCTGCATGGCGCGCGCTACAGCACCCGCACCGCGCGCAGCGGCGCGGGGTCGTCCCAGCGGCTGCGTCCGTCCAGCGCGGCCAGTTCCACCAGCACGTCCGCACCGCACACCTGCGCACCCTGCCGCCGCAGCAGCGCGGTCGCCGCGCGCAGGGTGCCGCCGGTGGCGAGTACGTCGTCGATCACCAGCACGCGCGCGCCGGGCGGCAGCGCATCGGCGTGCACCTCGAGCCGGTCGTGGCCGTATTCGAGCGCGTAGTCCTGGGCCAGCGTGCGCGCCGGCAGCTTGCCCGGCTTGCGCACCGGCACGAAGCCGCAGCCCAGCGCATGCGCCAGCGCCGCGCCGAGAATGAAGCCGCGCGATTCGATGCCCGCCACCGCGTCCGGTGGCGACGCGCGCCAGGGCGCCGCGAGGTCGGCGATCGCGCCGGCGAACGCGTCGGCATCGGCCAGCACCGGGGTGATGTCCTTGAACACGATGCCCGGCCTCGGGAAATCGGGTACGTCGCGGATCAGCGTGGACCAGTCGGGCACGGGCGCCTTCCGGAAGCGGTCGGGACCGGCATCCTAGCCTCACGCCGCGTCCGGTGCGCTTCGCGCTATCGTGGCGCCCCCGAACCGAGAGAAGCGCCGCCATGCGCCTGCACGCGATCCTGGTCCTGGCGCTCGCCGCCACGTCCGCCGCCTCGCACGCCGGCACGCCCTACGGCGAGCCGATGCCGGACGGACCGGTCGTGCCGGTGTCGCAGGCGATCGACGACTTCGAGACCCATGCGCAGGCCCCGCGCCGTTTCAGCGGCCGTATCACCGGGGTCTGCCAGGCCAAGGGCTGCTGGATGATGCTCGAGGACGGCGGCAAGGCCGCGCGGGTGATGTTCGGCGACCACGCGTTCTCGGTGCCTAAGGACACGACCGGCCGGGCCGTGGTGCACGGCGTGCTCACGCGCAAGGTGCTCACCCCGGAGCAGGTCGAGCACCTGTCCGGCGACAGCGGGCGGGGCGTCGCCGCCGAACCGGTGGAGTACCGCATCACCGCCGACGGCATCGAAATCGCGTCCTGACGCGGGCATCGCGCACGCGCCACGCAGGTTCCTGCCATGCCGGTTCCGGTGTCAGGATCCACGGTGACCCCCCGCCACGCATGCGGGTTGGCAGCGGGCACGCGTGGCGGCGGATGCCGGGACGTCAGCACTCCGGCACCTCCCGTATCGCGCGCACGGTTCGCCCTGGGCGCGCTGGGCCTGGCACTCGTCCTCGCAGCCGCGGCGGCGCCGGTCGAGGCGCGCACCGTCTACCGCTGCGTGCGCGAGGGCACCGTCAGCCTCGCCACCGCACCCGAGCCGGGATCGAAGTGCGAGGCCCGGGAGATCGACGACACCGCCGTGCAGACCCCGAACCTGTGGGGATCGATGGGCGTGTTCAGCGGCACCCTGTACGAACGCGAGCAGGATGGCCGGCTGGTCTACTCCACCCGGAATCTGCCCGGGTCGCGCGTGTACCTGCGCTTCACCGCGGTGACACCGCCGGGCGAGCCTGCACACGAAGGGCTGGGGCAGGTGGGCGCGCCGCAGCTGCAGCCGTTCGCGGCGGAGTTCCGTGCGGCCGCGAAAGCGACCGGCGTGGAGGATGCCTGGCTGCGCGCGGTCGCGCATGCCGAGAGCGCGTTTGATGCCGACGCGTTGTCGTCCAAGGGCGCGCAGGGCGTGATGCAGCTGATGCCCGACGTGGTCGCGGACTACGGCGTCGAGGATCCGTTCAATGCGAAGCAGTCGATCCGCGCCGGCGCGCGCCACCTGCGCGCGCTGCTGCGCCGCTACGGCGACGACCGCACGCTCGCGCTGGCCGCATACAACGCCGGCATCGGCACCGTGCAGCGCTACGGCGGCGTGCCGCCGTACGCCGAGACGCAGGCCTACATCGCCAAGGTACAGGCGCTGCACGCACGCTACCGCGAGGCGATGGGGATCCGGGTGGAGCGGCCGGCGCAGTGAGTCGCGGCTGAGATGTTCGACACCGTGCTCGGCCTCGGCCGGCCCCGGTTCGCATCGTCGGAACCGGGCCAGCGCCGACCAACCCGCATGCGCTGCCCGGCACCATCCCGGCCGGAGAAAAGGATTCCCGCCCGCGCCGGCAATTCCGCTCCCGGCTCAGCCCTTCGGCGCGAGCCGGAGCAGACGGCCGTCGTCGCCGTCCTCGATCACCCACAGCGCGCCGTCCGGGCCCTGGCGCACGCCGCGGATGCGCGCACCCATCCCGTAGCGCTCGGCTTCCCAGGCGCGGTCGCCGTCGAATTCGATCCGCACCAGCGCCTGCGACGACAGTCCGCCGGCGAACGCATCGCCCTGCCAGTCGGTAAACACGTCGCCGGAATAGAACACCAGGCTCGAGGGCGAGATCACCGGCGTCCAGGTGATCGCGGGGGCGCTGAATTCAGGGCGCGTGTCGTGGTCCGGGATCGGGCGGCCGTCGTAGTGGTCGCCGTTGGACACGATCGGATAACCGTAGTTGGCGCCGCGCTCGACCTTGTTGAGTTCGTCGCCGCCCTTCGGTCCCATCTCGATGTCCCAGGGCTGGCCGTTGCCGTCGAAGGCCAGGCCGAGCGGATTGCGGTGGCCCAGCGACCACACCTGCGCCGCCACCTCGCCCTGGCCCGCGAACGGGTTGTCGTCCGGAACGCTGCCATCGTCGTTGAGGCGTAGCACCTTGCCCATGTTCGACGTCATGTCCTGGGCCGGGTCGAACTTCTGCCGGTCGCCCGAGGCGATCCACAGTTTGCCGTCGTGGAACACGATGCGGTGCGCGTAGTGCCCGCGGCCGCTGACCTTCGGCACCTGGCGCCAGATCACTTCCATGTCCTGCAGCGCGCCGCCGCCGGCCTCGTCCGTCACCAGTCGCGCGCGCGCGACCGCGGCGCCGGCGGTGTCGCCATCGCCGGCTTCGGCGTAGCTGAGGTAGACCAGGCCGTTGTCCGCGAATTGCGGATGCGGCACCACGTCGCCGAAGCCGCCCTGGCCGCCATAGACGACGTCGGGCACGCCGGTGACCTCGGCCGCGCGGCCGGTGCCGACGTCGACCAGTTGCAGCGTGCCGGCCTTCTCGCTCACCAGCAGGCGGCCGTCGGGCAGGAAGCTCAGCGCCCAGGGTTCGTCGAACCTGGCCACCGTCTCGACCGAGAACGGACCGATCTCGCGCGTTTCGCGCGCGGCCTGCGTTTCGGCTGGCGCATTCGCATCGGCGGCGGGCGCGGTGGACGTCGTGGCGGTGCCGTCGGCGTTGCAGGCGGCAAGCAGCGCGAGCGAGAGCAGGGTGGTGGTCAACATGGGACGTGGCATCTTCAGTCTCCTCGCCGGGATCGGTGGGTCGACGCATGATAGCGTCCGCGGGTGGCCCGCCGGGCCGTCCGGGAATCCGTCCATGCCTTCGCTCGAGTTCGGCGACGCCGTCTGCCCCTACTGCGGCGAACCGCTCACCCTCGCCCTGGATCCGGGCGCCGAGGGCCAGACCTACGTGGAGGACTGCCAGGTCTGCTGCCGGCCGATCGTGGTGCAGGTCTCGGTCGACGCGCTAGGCGAGCTGCAGGTGGACCTAAGGCGCGAGGACGACTAGCGCCAGGTCGGCGTCGCGTTTCCGGGGGCGGCGCGCGATGGTGTCGCTGCGTGCGCCGTGGCCGCGCGCTTGCGTGGGGCGCGGCGGCATCGCTCGGGATCGGGGTGGCAGCGACGCGCCGCGAGTGCCACGCGCGGCCGCCTGCCTCCGAACCATGCATCGGCCACCCAGCGGTGGGAGCGCGCGCTGGCGACATGACGATCGTCGCGTGTACACGCACTCAGGCAGGCCGGCACGCCGTCATCGACACGCCCGCCGACACACGCGCACACCCACACACACGCATCTGCATATGCATACGCATACGCGATTTCGTATTCACACCTATTCATACCCGCGCGTGCGCTGCATCCCTTGCCTGCATCACCACTACTTCTCCACGTAGGCACCTTCCTGAACCTCAAGTGGCGCAGAACGCATCGTTAACGGCGCACATGCAGGAATTTTTATGGGCGGGTGGGCAAGGTGGGTCCCGTGCGGAAGCGGTCACTCAGGACGCAAACGCCGCGCGCCACTCAAATACACGGAGTATCGTGATGAAGAATGCACGCAAGCCGCTGACCGGACTGATCGCACTGGGCGCCGCCCTCGCCATGCCGATGGCCTTCGCCCAGGACGCCACCACCCCGGCGCCGCAGGACCCGGCCACGCAGGCGCAGCCGACGCAGTCCACCGCCCCGGCCGCCGGCCAGCAGCCGCTGACCTGGGCCGACCTGGACGTGGACGGCAACGGCACGCTCAGCAAGACCGAGGCCGCCAACCTGCCCCAACTGGCGCAGGTGTTCGACCAGGCCGACACCGATACCGACGGCGAACTGACGCCGGACGAGTACAAGGCCTTCGTGGCCGCCGCGAGCGCCTCGCCGCAGCCTGACGCCGGCGGCGCCGACTGAGTCCTGTGCGGACGGGGCGTTCTGCCGGTCGACCTCTCCACGGCAGGCAGACGCCCCGCATCCCGCGCCCGACGCGCGAATCCATCCAGTCTCGACACACGCCAAGCAGATGCGTCCACATCGGCGGCCCACCGGGCCGCCGATATCATGTGCGCGGTTGCATAATGTGCGCATGGGCTCCGTGATCGACATGGTCGGCTTCGACGCCGACGACACCCTCTGGCGCAGCGAGGACTACTTCCACGCCGCGCAGGACGAGTTCGAACAGATCGTGTCCCGGCACGTCGACCTGCATGACCTCTCGCTGCGCGATCGCCTGTATGCGGTCGAACGCGGCAACATCGCCGTGTTCGGCTACGGCGTGAAGGGCATGGCGCTGTCGATGGTGGAGGCGGCGGTCGACATCACCGATGGCCGCATCCCTGCGCGCGACCTGCACCGCATCGTGCAGATCGCCAAGGACATGCTGCGCCACCCGGTCGAGCTGCTGCCCGGCGTGCGCGCCGCGGTCGAGGCGGTCGCGGCCGAGCACGCGGTGGTGCTGATCACCAAGGGCGACCTGTTCCACCAGGAGGCGAAGGTCCGCGAGAGCGGACTGGCCGACCTGTTCCGCCGGATCGAGATCGTCAGCGAGAAGGACGTGGCCACCTACGCCCGCCTGCTGGACGAATTCGACACGCCCGCCGACCGCTTCGCGATGGTCGGCAATTCGCTGCGCTCGGACATCGTGCCGGTGCTGCGCTTGGGCGGGTGGGGCGTGCACGTGCCTTACCACCTGACCTGGGCCCACGAGGCCGAGGCCGACGACGTCGCCGGCCATCCCCGCCTGCGCCAGGTGGCGACCGCCGCAGGCCTGCCGCAGGCGTTGCGCGAACTGTCGACCGTGGCCGCCGTCGCGGACATGGCCCATTGAGGGAGACCGTCGTGCGCCTGTCCACCGCTGCGATCGCCTGCCTGCTGCTCCTGCCCGTCGCCGGAACGTTCGCGCAGGACGCCCGGGACCTGCCGGCGCAGGACGTCCCGCCCGATCCCGCCGCCGAAGTTCCGGCACCCTGGCAGCCGCGCACCGGCAGCGACTGGATCG
Source organism: Luteimonas kalidii (assembly GCF_029887935.1). Classification (GTDB taxonomy): domain Bacteria; phylum Pseudomonadota; class Gammaproteobacteria; order Xanthomonadales; family Xanthomonadaceae; genus Luteimonas; species Luteimonas kalidii. The sequence continues at coordinate 433,149 of NZ_JARXRO010000020.1, forward strand.
ATGCCCACCTGCACGACATGGACGTGTACGTCGCGCGCCACCGCGATGCGTTCGTCGACGAGATCGTGCGCTACCACGAGGCGCCGCGCGCGCTGGTCGAGGAGGCGCTGGCCGATCCTGTGCTGCATCCGGGCGACGTCTATTACGCTTGCGCGCTGGCGGGCGCCATCGGTCGCTCCTGCCGCACGGTGCTCGACGCGCGCCGCCAGGATCCATCGGAAGGCTGGGACGCGGTGGCGGCGAGGTTCGAGGTCACGGCGGGCATCGACCGCCGGATCCGCGGCGATATCGCCGAAAGTTACGTGCGCTGGGGCCGGCCGCTGGCCGGGGCCACGCGGCAGGACGCGCGCTAGCGGGTCGACTCCCCGACGCGCCAGCGGAACGACCACCCCCGGACGTGGAAGCCGCGCATGCCGGTGTGCTGCCGCAGCGGCGCGATGTGAACGCAGCGCGGCCCCGGCCGCCTTCCCGCGCCCTGCACGGTCGCCGGCCTAAGGTGGCCGGCCTTCGCCCTGTCACCGGATGCGTGCATGTTCGATGTCGCAGTCATCGGCGGCGGCCCCGCGGGGCTGACCGCCGCCAGCTACCTCCAGCGCTTCCACCGCAGCTGCGTGGTGCTCGATGCGGGCGAGAGCCGCGCGCGCTGGATCCCCGAGAGCAACAATTGCCCGGGTTTCCCCGGCGGTGTGTCCGGTGAGGACCTGCTGTCCCGCCTG
>NZ_JARXRO010000020.1:433875-648952 GCF_029887935.1 Luteimonas kalidii
GCGCGCGCAGGCGGCGGCGGTGTCGGTGCCGGTGGAGCAGGTGCGGGTGGATCGGATCGCGCGCGACGCCGAAGGCTTCGTGATCGCCGGGAACGGCCGCGAGTGGCGCGCGCGCGCCGTACTGCTGGCGACCGGCCTGCGCGACCGCCTGCCCGGTCCGTGGGCGGAGGATGCGCTGGCCTGCGGCGCGCTGCGGCTGTGCCCGATCTGCGATGCGTTCGAGGCCAGCGACCTGGTCATCGGCGTCTACGGTGCCGGCCGCGACATCGGGTCGCACGCACGTTTCCTGCGCACGTTCTCCCCGCGCGTGTCCGCGCTCCCCTCCGATGGCGACGACGGCGGCGCGGAAGGCGAGGCGGCACGCGCGGCGGGCGTCGAGTGGCTGGGCGCCGGTGAACTGCGGTTCGACGGCCGCCGCTGCCACTGGCACCGCGCCGGCGACGCGGTCCCGCTGGACACGGTGTACTGCTACCTGGGTTCGGATGCCTCGCTGCCGCTCGACGGGCTGGAGGTCGAACGCACGCGCAGCGGCGAGGTGGTCGTCGACCGCCACCAGCAGACCTGCGTGCCGGGCCTGTACGCGATCGGCGACCTCGTGGGCGGGCTCAACCAGATCTCGGTCGCGGTCGGCCATGCCGCCATCGCCGCCACCCACGTCCACGGCCAGCTGCCGGAGACGCTGCGGCAGGCGCAGGAGCCTGCCCGATGAATCCCGACCTCATCGGCTGGGCCGCCTCGGCCATCCTGCTGGCCACCCTGGTGCGGCAGATCCGCAAGCAGGTCGCCGACGGCAGCGGAGCGGGGGTCTCGCGCTGGCTGTTCATCGGCCAGAGCCTGGCCTCGCTGGGCTTCATCGTCTACAGCGTGCTGCTCGACAACTGGGTGTTCATCGTCACCAACAGCTGCATCCTCATGACTGCGATCGTGGGGCAGTGCATGCGGCCCAAGCCAGAGCAGCAGCCTGCAGCCGGCGACGCGCGCTGAGCCGGCGCATTCAGCAACATGAAGCGGGCGAGGGCGGATACTTCCGACCCACGCCTCAACTGCGGGCCGGATCGGCCGATATCTGCCTCCGATGAAGATCCGCCTCTATCCCAACTCACGCAGGCGGCATGCACGATGACGGTCACGGCGGACATCCGCGGATCGCGCAGTCGCGGACTGCGCGCGCGTCGCGATGGCGTGTCGAGCGGCGCCCGCCGCCGGCACCGGACCGGTGACGGGTTCACCCTGATCGAGCTGATCTTCGCCACGGCCGTGGTCGCGATCCTGGCGGCGATCGCGCAATCGCAGTTTGCCGGCTACATCGAACGCGCGCGGGTGGCCACCGCCGTCGCGGACATCGCGGCCATGGAACTCGAGATCCAGCGCTTCCGCCAACTTCCCGGCGGGCCACTGCCGGCGTCGCTGGCCGACATCGGCCGCGCCGGCTTCCTCGATCCCTGGGAGCGGCCGTACCACTACACCAATCTGGACACGAGCAACAAGGGCAAGGCGCGCAAGGACCGCCGCCTGAACCCCATCAATTCCGACTACGACCTGTTCAGCGCCGGCAGGAACGGCGTGTTCAAACCCCAGGTCAGCCAGAAGGACAGCGTCGACGACATCATCCGCGCACGCGACGGCGCCTACATCGGCCTGGCCGAAGACTTCTGAGCGCCGCAATGGGGGCCGGTCCGCGCCTGTCCACGGCCATCCTCGGCAGCCGCTTCGGCCGCCGCCTGTTCGTGCTGTTCTGCCTGGCGGCCCTGGTGCCAGCCTCGGTGGTGTTCTGGATGACCTACCGCACCGCGACCGCGGATGCCGAGTCGTCGCGGCGCCAGGTGCTGCGCACCGGCGCCAAGAACTACGCGCTGGGCGTGTTCGAGCGGCTGCAGCTGGCCGGCGGCGCGCTGGCGACAGTCGATGCGGACGAGGTCGGGCGGGCACGCGGGGACCCGTTGCTGGCGCTGTACTTCAGCGACATGCAGGTGCGACCGCTGGACGCCAGCGTCGCGCACCCTGCCACGCTCGGGGCAGGAGACGCCCGCCTTCGACTCGAGCGTCGGGGGTCGGGCACGGTGCCGATCCTGGTGCGCGCGGATGGCGACCGCCTGCTCGTCGGCACGCTGGCGCCGGATTTCCTGTGGGGCCTGTCCGGCGAGATGAGCCAGGACATGCGGATCTGCCTGTATGCCGGCCGCGAGCGCCTGTTCTGCGGCGGCCATCCCGGCACCGAGGCGGGCGACCGGCTGGTGGCGGAACACTGGGACCTGTTCCTGAAGGCCGGCTTCGATTCGGCGCCCTGGACCGCGGTGTCGGTCGCCGGCGCCGGCCATGGGCTGCGGCATTACCGCGGCGTGGTGGTTCCGGCCGCGGCCGCGGTGCTGCTGCTCGCCCTGCTGCTCAGCTCGCTGCAGATCCGGCGCGTGCTGGTGCCGCTATCGGATCTGCTGCGCCGGATCCAGCGCGTCGAAGGCGGCCATGGGCACGTGTCCCGGCAGGCGGGCGAGGACGAGTTCGGCCTGCTGACGCGCACCTTCGATGCCATGCAGCAGCGGATCGGGCGGCAGATCGACACCCTGCGCATCCTGTCCGACATCGACCGGCTGCTGCTCGGCGGCGCGTCGCTGGACCAGTTGCTGGATCTGGTGGCGCGGCGCCTGCGCCACGTCGCCGGCCCCGTGCTGGTCTGTATCGTCGTACCGCCGCTGGAGCAGACCGGCGCGGCGACCCTCTACCTGCTGCGGCGCGAGGGCGAGGCGATGGAGCAGCTCCGCTGCGGGGACGGCGGCAACATCGATGGATCGCCGCAGGGACGGTGGTTGCCGGTAGCCTCGCTCGATCCCGGCGTGGTGCGCGAGGCCTGTAAAAGCGAAGGCGTGTGCGATCTGTTCGTCCTGGTGCCGGCCAGCGTGTCGCGGCCGGTGCGGGTGCTGCTGGGCTACGCGGCGCGACCGGTGGCGATGGAGCAGCCGCTGGCGCAGGCGGCGAAGCTGGCCGAGTCGATCCCGGTGGCGCTGGCGTTCGAGGAGCGCCGCCGCCAGCTGGTCTACCAGGCGCGGCACGACTCGCTCACCCAGTTGCCCAACCGCCTGGCGACCTTCGAAGCCGTGGCCGCGGCGATCGAGGACGCCGCGCGCGACGGCGCCAGGTTCGCGGTGGCCTTCCTCGACCTGGACCGGTTCAAGTCGATCAACGACGGCCTGGGCCACGGCTCGGGCGACGAGCTGCTGGTCGGCGTCAGCCGCTGCATTCGCGACAGCCTGTCGGCAGGCGACTTCGTCGGCCGCTTCGGCGGCGACGAGTTCTGCCTGATCCTGTTCGGCGCCGGCAGCGCCGGCGAGGCCGAGCACGCGATGCAGCGCGTCACCGGCGGCCTGTCGCGACCGGTCCAGGCCGGCGGCCGCGAATTCCTGCAGACCTTCAGTGCCGGCATCGCGCTGTATCCCGCACACGGTCGCGACGCCAGCACCCTGATCCGCAACGCCGACCTGGCGATGTACCAGGGCAAGCGTGCGGGTGGGCGCGGGCTGCGGGTGTTCGAGCCGGACATGGATGCCGCCGCGCACGCCAGGCTGAGGATGGAAAATGACCTGCGCGACGCGATCGCCGCGGGCGCGATCGAGGTGCATTACCAGCCACGCGTGGACAGCCGCGACGGCTCGATCGCGGGCGCGGAGGCGCTGGCGCGCTGGACCCACCCGCAATCAGGCCCGGTCCCGCCGTCGACCTTCATCGCGCTGGCCGAGGACACCGGCCTGATCGACGACCTCGGCGCGCTCGTGCTGCGCAAGGCGTGCGCACAGCTGGCGCAGTGGAACGCGGCGGGGCTGCGTCTGCCCCAGGTGTCGGTGAACGTCTCCGGCCACCAGCTGCGTTCGCGACGGCTGGCCGAGACCGTACGGCGTGCGATCGAGGCGGCCGGCATCGCGCCTGCACTGCTCGAGCTGGAGATCACCGAAACCGCGCTGGTGCAGGACCGCGAGGCCGCGGAGCACCAGCTTGGCCGTGTGCGGTCGCTCGGCACCACGGTCGCGATCGACGATTTCGGCACCGGCTATTCCTCGCTCGCCTACCTGGCGGCGCTGCCGTTCGACACGCTGAAGATCGACCGCTCGTTCGTGATCGGCATCGGCGACGGTCATACGCCGATGTCGGCGATCGTGCGGGCGACCATCGGCCTGGCGCGCGAACTCGGCAAGCACGTGGTCGCCGAGGGCGTGGAGACGATGGACGACGTCCGGCACCTGGCGCGCTGGGGCTGCGTCACCATCCAGGGCTACGTGTACCACCGGCCGATGTCCGCCGCCGCGCTGACCGGCCTGCTGCAGGCGCGCACGTCCAACGACTGACGCGCCGGGCTCAGCCCGGCGGTGAAGGCGTTGCGGGCGCGTGTTCGACGCGATCGCGGTCGCGCGCGACAATGGACCCGTGACCACCGCCGACGACATCACCAGCATCACCCAGGACGGACGGCCGCCTGTCGCCATTGCGCCCGATGCTGCTTCCATCCGCCTCTCCGTCGCTCCGATGATGGAACGGGCGGAAAGTTATTTACTTTCAGTTAGTTACAAGGCCTCGTGTGCAATTTGAGCACACTCATTGCACACGAGATCCACTCCGACGGCCTCGATTTGTGTCACATGGATACGACCTGCCGGACGGCAGAGACACACCGCCTGCGTGGTTTTTGGGATCTGGGATGGCCGTGTCGGTCATAGCAGCATCGGAGGCGATTGCGGGCTCCATGAGCTGTCCGCTCGGACTGACCTGACATGCTCCGGCCAGAAGCGGTCTTCCGGGAAGACGCCTGCTGTTCTCCGACAGAAACGAAGGAACCGATCGGGTGGGTCGGTTGTTCGGCTGACGGATTGGCCGACATGGAAGCCAGGCGCCGCGCACGAAGATTGTCCGCGCATCCGGAAACATATTGCTGTAACAATGCAGAGGAACGCCGACACGGTATGGAAAGATGCTGCGTATTTCCGTTCCTCATCCAGATCCGGTCAATGGCCGCGGTGGCTGCGTCGAACTGATGCTCGCGCGGCATACGGAATCGCTCGATATCGCGTGCACGCTGGCTACGATGGGTGAAGGTTTCATCGCCGGCTTGGACATCCACGAGAACGATCCGAATCGGCTCATCCCCGCCTGCCTGCTCATCCGCCAGATTTCTGGGCTCCGGTCGCTGTGTCTGCTCGCCGTCAACGGCTTCTACACCGAAGCGATAGGCCACCAGAGAACCCTGATGGAAGCGCTGGCGCGCATCACGGCACTCGCCGGGAAGCCGGATCTGCTCCACGACTACCTCGCCCAGGACGTCCTGAACACAAATAAGCTGCTTGAGGACATCCTGAGCTTCCGCAGCGATTGGGGGCCGGACATTCCCCGGGAGCCTCCGGACGAGGAGCTGCGAGAGCGGATTGCGGCAGGCCATGTCTGGCTGGAAGGGTTCCGGAACACGCATGGGCGCAGGGCACGGGATATCAAGACGTTCGACTGGGCACAGACCGGGGGGGTGGCGCATCTGCTGTTCGGCCGCTTCGTCATTGCCTCCGAGGCGCTGCATTTCTCGCCGAAGTCGCTCGACCACCTTCTGGTCACAGATGGCGACCGGCTCGAAGCGGTACGCATCGGCCCGGAGGACGAGGATCTCGACCATCTGATCCTCAGCTCGTGCAAATACGTGTTCGTGGGCATCCAGACCTTGGCCAATATCTTGGCCGTGACGGTTCCGGACGACATAGACGTGCTGTACCGGCACTTCGAGGCTCTTTACGAACGAAGGGCGGACGAAGCGGCCCGTGCCACGCCCAACGGGTTGCCTACGGCCGTCAGCGCCCACCTCTGGGCGCCGCTATCGACGATGTGTCGGCACCCCGCGTTTCCCGATTTGCCCTCTCAGCGATGAGCATCGATGCCTGCAGTCCGCATCACGGAAGATAATCTGGCACTGACGACGCTGCGGCGGTCCTGGGCCACCGCCATCTACTCCGACCAGGACGGGATCGGAGCCATGGGGTCGATGCACGAGGCGGGGGATGGGCTGGCCGCCCTCGTCCTGCTGGAAGAAGAGGGGCCCACAGTCTTGGGCAGCGGAGTCATGATCGGTCCCGGGCTGGCAGTAGTGGCCACCCATGTGCTGGATGAGTTCGCCGCGAGAAGCGCTCCCCCGCTGCTGCTGACGTTCTTGCCCGATGGGACGCGAGCCTGGCTTCCGCGCGACAGGTCGACAGCGTCGGGGCCGAGCGCTTTCGGGTCTGACCGCCGGATCGTCTCGGACGTCACGCTGTTGAGCTGCACTCTGAACTCTGACGCGCACGAGCATCATCCGCTGACACTGGCGCCGCTCCAAGTCGGCCTACCGCTGATCGGCGAGCGTCTGTGGGCATTCGGCTACCGCCACGGTGCACTGCAGGACGCAGTGGCGCTGATTTCCCCACTGGTGACCTCCGGATTGGTGACGGCGGTGTTCCCCCAAGGCCGCGGCGAGCGTATGCCGTCCGCGTGCATAGAGGTCGCTATGGATACAAAGGGAGGCATGAGCGGTGGGCCGGTAGTGAATGCCGACGGAGACCTGGTGGGCATTGTGTCCTCCTCGATCGAGGGTGGGCCATCCTATGTCACCCTGATCTGGGAGTTGCTTCGCCTGGAAGTTCACAGCACGCTGCCCCTGCTCGCGGGTCGGGGCGATATCGACCTGTTTGCGGCGCAGCAGCTCGGACTGGTGAAGCTCAAGGGGCAGATCAAGCGGAGCAGGCGCGGCGACGCCACGATCACCCTGTCCAAAGCCGAGGCCGAACTGATGGCTGTCTCGGTCGAGCTCACTTCCATGGTGTCGTCGCGGCCTAGCGGCAGGTTTCTTGACGATGCGCAGTTGGAGGAGTTTCAGGAATGCTGGCTGTCCGAAATGGAAAAGGCTGCGGCCGATGCCGCGCTGGTCTACCTGGAGGAACTGGCGCTGGCGTCGGTGCGCGGCTTCCTGGCGGCGTCCGGCGTGCCCGCGGAGTGCCTGGCACCGATCCGAGCGTTTTCGGTCGAGGATTTCGAGGGGCTGGAGGATCTCGATCTCCTGTCTGTGTGGGAGGATGAGGACGGTACGCTCACCGCGTCCTGCGCCTTCGATCTGCTGTCGGTCGTGTGGACGGTGGAAGTGCCCGAAGCGGACTATCTCGCGAAGGCCGGCGACTACGACGCCCACTTCATCAACATCGCGATCGATGGTCCGACGGCAAGCATGGAACTGGTTCAGCGTTGCCACTTCGAGGCGGCATTGACGCTCGACCCCGAGGGCGAGTGGTCCACGCAGTCCTCGATCACGTTCTCCGGGGTTTTTCACCCCAGGCTGCGAGCACCGGAGGCGGGCGGCACACCGGCCCTCGGCCATAGCTGATCCTCTTCCTCGTCCGACAGCGGACGACAGACGGTCGGCATGAGCAGGACCGCGTCTCCCTGCACCGTCCCGTCACCTGGCATCAAAGCAACTTCTGGATTGGGCGCAGGGGGTACAACCGGGAGATCTGCTCGCAGAACGCGTGGTAGCGCAGATTGTTGCCCTGATCCAGGCTTAGCTTGGATACCAGTGCAAAGTAGAACCACAGCAAAGCAGTACCCAACGGATGGGCACCGTCGCCGTCGGGCTTGCAGAGATGCCACGAGTTCACGTTTCGGTACTGAAGGAATCCGACGACCGGATCGTCGTTGACAAGAAAATCAAGATTGCCCGCCACGATTGCCCCTTGATCGAGCAGTAGGATGTAGTCGACGAACGGTCCACCCTTATCTCTGAGGGTCGTCCCGAGCTTCTTCAAATCTGCCTCCTTGCATTCGCCGCACACCACAAAGGTCAGCGGCACCTCTTGCACGGGGGTGCCTGGCGCGCCGCCCGAAACTACGATCTCGTTTCGCATCTCATGCCATGACTTCAGCGATTTCTGGACCTGTCCGATTCCTGCGGATAGATCAGCTGCGGAGTTCTTGACTTGCCCCATGACCGAGACGCTGGTGTGGGGAATGTAGTGTTGATCCTGGGGCGCGGGGTCCAGCCGGAAGGCCTCCTTGTCTTCGTACACGAGCACGTCGATCTCCGGGCTGCAGCGCGAGTTCGCGCCATAGAAGTAGCCGCTCGCAACTTTGTTGGTGGATGGCAGGCTTTCTGCAAGAAGCTGACGAAACCGGGTTTCGAGAGGACCTCCGCTCGCCTTGATATTGCCTGCCTTGTGCGCGGCCCGTCCTTCTTCAACAGAAAGAATCATATCGTCCGCCTTTCGACCGAACTGCGCAGGAAGATCCAATTCACCCATGCTGTATTTGTCCTGATTTCACGATGGCCGGGGAATCACAGCCATCCAGTAAGCTCAATCCACGATACTCCATGGCGAAGAAGCGCAGTTTGCAGGCGACTCATCGATGCAGACGCGTGTACCAACGATTGGGATGCCATGCAAGTGGCGCAGACGGGCCGGGGCTTGCCGGCGACGGAGGCGCGCGCGTGGAACACGCGGAGGCTTCTTCCTCTTTCTCCGGGTCGGGGGGCGGCTGCAGGAATGCGCCCGTGCGCACCGGGTCGATGCGATCGGCCTGCGCGCGCGCCCACTGCGACCACTCGGCCATCTGCTCTTCCGGCACAGGGTCGGTGTCCGTGCTGTTGCGGGTGTTGACGGCTTCGACGTAGCTGCGGATGTCGTCGGCGAGCCGCAGCGACATGGATTCATGCAGCAGCTTCTCAATGCGCGAATTCTCCAGGCGGTGCAGGCGCGCGCGTTCCTCCCGTTCCACCTCGAGCCGGGCCTGCCCCTCGGCCTCGATCAGCTTTTTCCTGCGCTCGACGCGCCATGCGTGCTGGCGATACTCGTGGATCCGCGAGTCGCGTACCGGCCGGCTTCCCTGTCCGTCCCGGGTCCCTGTCTGCAAGGAAAGAATCGTTCGTCCAGACGCAAAACCTGCCGTGGTCGGGGGAAAGGGTCGGCCTTAAAGTGCAGAAGTTTGCGATGCGCCGGCCTTAGATGACATTTTCTTGCCGCGGGATCCCTCCGGTGACCTCTTGGACGACTATTGTGTGCAACGCCGGTCGAAATGGCAGCATAGGTCGCAAACGGGGCTGCGGCGGGGGGGGTGGAAAACCGTGCCGCTATGGCAGTGAACCCGCGACTCTCCGCGCCCGCTGCATAGGTGCGCGTGTCCACCGGGATAGAGGGGGGGCGGCTGTCTTCGCCTTACCCCGCTTCCATCTCAGATAGAGAACAACCCAACTCGATGATCAACGTCCTTCTAAGAATCAGCGCCTGGGGCCTACGTCGCTGGTCGAACCTGGCCGGATGGTGGGAAAGCCAACGCTGGCCAATGCGCCTCTACTCCGGAGGCGGGATTGTCATTCTCATTTCACTCGCGTGCACAGTGATCCGACTGACCTACTGGGATCTGCATCTGACGATCTTCATAATCGGCACACTTCTGCTGGCCTCAGGAATCCTGTTGGAAGGCTATCACCTGGCCAACAAGGGGATGGCTACGCGCCCAGGGAAGATCCTGGCCGCGCTGGTGGCAACGATGATCGGCGCATTGTCGATGGGAATGTCGTCGGTCATCATCAACCAGGCGACGGGATTCCCGCCCAGCGAGTTTCCTTATACCGTCGCCTTTCTGGCTCCCCTGACCGCAGGCCATGTCATTCTGCTGTTGACGGTGCTGCTGTTCATCGTTGCCTCCGTGCTGATTCTGGCTTCCGGAACAGTGTCGATATGGCAGGCGCTACGTCAGCCCGACCGTAAGGTCGATCGTGAATATATTCAGATGATGACGCGTCTGCTGGCTGCAATCACTCTGTTTTCCTTGATCATATCCGGATGGAAGAAACAGCATGAACCCTACGAGTCACATCTGAATTCCGTGGCCGGCTGGTTTGTCTACACATTCGAGATGTACAGCAACGATGGGTGCGTGCAGCGGCTCGGGGAGCGGATTCATCACGCCGGTCCCGGCGAGGTGTTCGTCGGATACCGACACGAAGGGAGGGCGATCTTCTTCAAGCGTCGATGCACCGCCACGATCTTCGAATGATCGGCCGGTTCGTGCAGCAGAGAGGAATTGGGGGCGGGCCCCGCCACCGTCCCGCAAGCAGCGTCGTCCCGGTTTCAGGCCCCTGGAGCACATGGGGCAGCTTTCCTTCCGGGCAGGCCCAGGGGTTAAGCTAGTCAGGCACCGATGAGTCGGGGCAGAGGAAGCAAGCCCTTAACGCTTGAAGCCGATCGGCTGGAGACAACGCGTGACATTCACACCTTTCGATCCCTTGGAATTCAAGAACACCAAGGTCAATGACGCCGCGTTGGGAGCACTCAAGCGGGAGATAGATAACATCCTGAGCTCGTATGTGGGCTGGTACGATCCCTTCTGCGAGCTGATCCAGAATGCGTTAGACGCAGTCGAGGCGCGCGTAATCGCCGAATCAGCTGCGGGAACGGAGGCGAACTACACGCCTGCCGTCAGGATCCGTATCGATCTTGACCACAATTCACTGACAGTCACCGACAATGGGATCGGCCTGGACAAGGACAAGTTCGAGCAGTTCCTCGCCCCCAACTTCTCATTCAAGTCCGGCAAGACCCGTGGCCACAAGGGCGTCGGTGCCACCTACGTTGCGTATGGCTTCAACTACATGCGCATTTCGACGAAGACCCCTGGCTTTGCGGCATCCGGAAGGATCATAGGCGCCAGGAACTGGCTGAGAAGCAATGCCTCCGGTGGAAACCCGAAGGTCGAACCGGATGACTCGAAACAGCTGGATGAGGCGTTTGACGCCTACGACAGAGGGGTCTCTGTCACCGTCCGCTTCGACGAGACAAGCCACCCCAAGCGTCTCGATTGGATCAAGACCAATACCGCCGAGCGTTGGCATAGGATCCTTTCGATCAAGACCGGGCTCGGATCGGTGTCCCGAGACACCTCGATCAGCGTCTGCATTGTCGTGATATCGAAAGGCGAGGAGACCAGATCCGAGACTGTCGGCACGTCCTATCTCTGGCTGCACGGATCTACGACGAAGAGCGTGTCCATCAAGGAACTCGCCGCGGCTTCCAAGGCACTGTTCGAAAAGTATGGTACGGGTCGCAGGTTGCCCGACAGATACAGGAATCTGGACTTCATCCATGAGACATGGACAGCTGAGGAAATCGGCCATCTCCTGGGCAGCCAGCTCGATGAGGAGGAGCTCGAGGTACTTGCGAAGCACACTCCGACAATAAGTGTCGAGTACGGCTACACGACCAAACTCTGGCAGAGCTTCAATGATTCACTCCATCTACGGGGCGGCGGATACCGGGTTCTGCATACCGGGATCCAGCTTGCTGCAAACAACATGCCGCAGGGAGAACCGATCCTCGTCCCGCTCAAGCGATACACAGGACGTCAGAATCAGGTCCATTTCCTCGTCCATTTCGACAACTACACGCCCGACCTGGGGAGGAAGGGCTTCCATCGTGAGCTTTCCGACTTCGCAAAGAGTGTCTCCCAGAAGCTGCTGGAAACCCAGATCGCGAAGTTCCATGGATCCATGAAAGCCAACTCTGGCGCATCGCCGGATCTGGCCCGGGAGATTGCGATCAGCGACTGGAAGAACGAGATGCTTGATCATGAAGCCAAGCAGCCACTGCAGCTTGCAAACAAGCACTTCTTCCTGCCGATCGAACGGGTTTCCATCACGTCTGTTCCGACACGGGAGCAGGATGTGATCGCCCTGTTCCATCAACTCGTTGCCGGCGGCGTTGTACGCGGCCTCAATGTCATGTCGACGAACGAGCGTTTCATCTATGACGGACTGTTCAGGATCTCCTTCGATCTGAATCCCGAGCTCTTTATCCACGATCCGGAAGAGAACCCTCTGGGGGTGTCCAGCGAAGTGGTGACGGCGCTACAGGGGAAGGTCACACCTCCTCGCGTGCTGGAATACAAGTTCAGCCTCGATGGCCTGGTGGAGGACTTCGACAGCCAGAGCAAGAACATCAAGGATATCGATCTCTGCATCGCCTGGGAAACAGGGGATCTCTACGTCGAACGATACGGAATCACCTCGCTGCTCATACCCGAGAACTCAGACCAGCGTCAATACCACGGCATCACGCATGTCCTCTACGACATCGAAACCGGCGCCAAGCACTGCGACCTGATCATATTGAGCGAACTCATAGAGCATCTGAACGATCCATCCGTCTCTGCGGAGAAGCAGCGTCAGAAGTATGAGTAGGACGCCTTATGGCGCTGGTGCCGGATGCCATGGATTGCAGCACCCATCGGAGCGCTGCTGGTTGCTGAGGAGCTGTAGGACATGAAGACAAACACCACGGGCCCGACGATGAAGATCCTGTACGGGCCGCCGGGCACCGGCAAGACCTGGCGAGCCAGCAGGGAAGCGGTGCTGGCCGTCGATCCGTCGGGCTACGCCAAGGCGTTGAAGCAGGCCGACCCGGATGCCGCGATCGGCAGGCTCCACACCAGCCTGGTGGCGGACGGCAGGATCCTGTGGATCACATTCCATCCCAGCTACTCCTATGAGGATTTTGTCGAGGGCTACCGCCCTGTCGTTGACGACAGCGGTCAGCTCGCCTACCGCGTCGTCGACGGGCCGTTCAAGACACTCTGTCTGCGTGCCCGGTTTGAGACCGACCTGCAGATCGGAGAGCAGCTCAAGGATGCTTCCGGGCGACCTGCGGGTGTTGTCGTGGACAAGGATGCCGGCGGGTGGATTGTCAGGGTGACGCCCAACAGGGCCGACGAAGTGGCATCCTCGATAGACAAGTACGTTCCGCGCTATGTCGTCAACCGGATTCTCGAGAAGGGATTCCCGGCCCAGATCTTCTCCATCCCCGGCAAGACGATTCTGAAGCTTGCTGACTACGGTATTGACCCGACAGACAGCGATGTGCCTCCGCCGACGGGAAGTGAAACGGCTACCAAGCGGCAGGGGTCGGTCATCAGGAAGATCATTGCCGCGCGCACCGGCATGTTCTCCTCGTCGGATATCAGCAATTCGTCCCATGTAGGATCGGTGGTCAGACGACTGGCCGAGCTGAAGAAGAAGGGTCCTGCTGCAGGAAGTCCGGTGGTGATCGTGCTCGACGAGATCAACCGGGCGGAGCCTTCCCGGGTCTTCGGCGAACTGCTGACATTGCTGGAGGCCGACAAGCGTCAGGGAATGCCGGATGAGAAGAGGATCCTGCTGCCCTACTCGAAGACGCTGTTCACCGTACCTGCCAATGTCTCCGTCATCGGCACTATGAATACGGTTGACCGATCGTTGACTGCACTCGACTTTGCCATGAGGCGCCGTTTCGAATTCGAGCTCGTCACCGCGGACTCCGGTCTTGTGCCCGACAATCATGATGGCGTCGACGTCCGATCACTGCTTGACCGGATCAACACCCGTGTCAGCATGCTGCTCGGCAACGGACGCGAGTTCGGACATTCCTTCCTGATGGAACGTACCTTGGCTGCTGTGCAGGAGGCACATGGCTGGGGAGCGGCACCGGACGGGAAGCTGCGCTCGCTCGCCCATGTGCTGCGCTCGAGCATCATGCCTACGCTGGCAGAGTATTTTCACGATGATCTGAGCAAGATCCGCGCGATAGCCGGAGAAGCGAGGAGTGAGAGCGGGAGCATAATCTCCCTGTTCGACCGCCCTCCCTCCGATCCCCAGTTCCTGGCGCGACTGCCCGACGAGTACGAGTACTCGGAACTGAAATCAGGAACGTTCTCCCAATGGTGGGACCCTGCCTCCCCGGATTGGGATTCGGATCGATTCAGGGAATTCGCGTCGGCGCTTGCTGCCGGAAACTAGCCTTCGGAGCAGCCAGTGCCTGTATTGACCACCTGGGAAGGCATGGAGATTCCGATCCCGCAGGGGATGGACAGGCATGCCGCGGGACACAGGCTGATACGCGCCACTGAAGAAGCACCATTCCCGGCCTTCCGCTGGAAGAAGGGTAGGCTCCATGCAGCTGAGGTTGTGGGCTGCGTCCAAGTCGGACGGCTGAGAGTCAACGTCCTGCCAAAGCTGGATACAGCGGAGCCGGATCGGGACAAGGAATTCCTGCTGAACATGCTGCATGCAGCAGGGTATCTGAGCCGACCGCACACAGGCTCGGCAGAAGTCCGACCATCCTTCTCCGATCCATTGGAGGCCATGATCTCCGAGGTTGCTTTGGAGATGCTGTCCGCACTGCGAGAGGGTGTGCCAAGAAGATACGAGAGAAGGCAGGAGGATCTGTCCACCATCAGAGGTCGGATCGATTTTTCAAGCCTGTCGATCCGGCTGCCAAGTGAAAGGGCGCGTCTTCCGATGCGTCATTCGCCACTCATCACCGACAACGAGCTGGCGCAGTGCATAAAAGCAATCGCACAGATCCTCTACCGGCTGACCCGAAGCAGCTCCAATAGACAGTCGCTGGCAACCGTTCTTGGGCAATTCTCCGGCATCGGGGACAGGATGCCCAGCTATGAACAGCTTGATTCGGTGATGCTTGCGCGCCGCGAATCCCACTGGGAGAAATCGATATCGGTCGGACGTCTTCTTCTGGCCGGGCAATCTCCAGACCCAACGTTTTCAGGTGGCAGTGACGCCTTCTCGATGCTGTTCCCACTGCAGCATCTGTTTGAACGGATGATGCGCAAGATCCTGGGAGGTGCATTTCAGCATAGTGGTATCCGCGCAAGCCATCGGAGCGCTCCTCTGTTCCTTCTGGAGGATCCGCGGGACAAGAGCGGCATTGTGCGACTGAAGCCCGACTATCTCTTCGACAGCGCATTCGGACTTGTTGCAGTGGGTGATGCGAAGTGGAAACGCGCCACAGAATCGGGGCGGGCGCATGGGGTCAAACGCGAGGATCTCTACCAAGTGAACGCATACCTGGCGAGGTACGGCGTCCGGAATGCCTTCGTCTTCATACCGCGAGCCAACTGGATGACGCCGGGTTGGATTAAGTCCTATCAGATTCCTGAAACCGAAAGACATATCCATCTGGTGGGTGTGGACATCGAAGGTCTGATAAACCGCGACCGTAAGGTGCGTGATAGTGCATTTGCGGTATTTTCCGATCCGGTCTTGCGCATCTTGGAAAGCTAGGGCGTCAGTCGTCTTGGTCTGCGCGTACGGAGCTCGGAATGACCGTCGGTTCGGTTCATGAGCTCCTCGATGTGCCAGCGTTCGGTCGTATCGCCCTCGCCCTGAGTCTCGACCCTGACCACCACGTGCCGATAGCCAAATGAGACCGGCGGATTGTGATAGGCGTGGATCACAGCCTCAACGACCGCAGGAAGACCATGGCTGACGTCATGTTCCCATATCCGCAAGACACTCCAGCCCTTCTCAAGTAGCTGCATGGTCTGAATGCGATCACGTGCGGTATTGGCCCTGAGCTTTTCATTCCAGAACTCCGTTCTTGATCTCGGCCTCACATAGTGCGCGGGGCATCCGTGCCAGAAGCATCCATCCAGAAAGATCGCGAGCTTGCGCGAGAGAAAGACGATATCCGGCCTTGTCCCTTCCACCCGCAGATTGAGTCGGAATCGAAGCCCGCGATGCCACAGCCCCTTGCGCAGCAGAAGCTCGGGGCCCGTATCGCGGCCCCGGATGCGCGCCATGTTGGCGCTACGGCTAAGCGACTGTTGCCGCGGCATGGAGCTTCCCTCAGGAGACAGCAACTCTCCTGGCTCCATCTTCCGTTGCGGCTTCCCTTGAGGCATCCACGAGAGACAGGACTGACGTCACCCGCTCGGCGAACTGCTGACTGAGGAGAGGTGGAACCGCATTGCCTACCACACGGAATCCATCCACCAGACCTACGCTTCCGAATCGGTAGTCGTCCGGAAAGGATTGGACACGGGCTGCCTCACGGACAGAAAGCGTACGCGGCAGAAACGGATGCACATAGGCGTAGGTATCCTTGGCCATATGGCTGACGATGGTCTTGGAAGGCTGCGCGGGATCCATGCGTGAAAGCCAGTCTCCATGCGCTCCCCCGCGCTTCTTCAGGTAGTTTTCCGCCAACAGATGATGTTGGAGTTCTCCGGGATGCGGCGCAATCCCCTCCAGCAGCAACCGCAGACTCAATGAGCCGTCAGTCATCATTGAAAGACTGCTCACCTCCCTCAATGACACTCCCATTTTCTTGGAGAGTCCTGGAGTGGAAGCCAATGTCTTACGCAGCGACACAAGAACGTCGTTGATACGTTGCAGCGTCGGCGCATCGTCACAGCGATAGTCCATCCACCGCTTTCCGGGACCCATGAGGGCGAAGAATGCTTCGTCATCAGGCCGCGGTGGACGGGCGATATGCGCATCAACCGAAGTGCCCCTGAACGTCCAGTTTCTGAAGACTGCCTCCGCCGACTCGATCGGACCGTTTCCGGGTTGTCCATCATCTTCGCTCCGGACACGGATCCCCGATCCCTGGCTTTCGAAATCAGGGGTAGGCAATCCCTCCAGCGCAACCGACAGTGGAACAGGTAGGCGCTTTTCAAGGGAGAGCACCCAGGATGCGGCATCGATGTCGGACAGTGAAGCAGCGACATCCCCCCGGATGCCAGCCATCACAAAGCGCTCCCGGTTCTGTGGGACCGCATGTTCCGATGCAACGACAATGCGTCGCGCGATATCGTAGTGGAGACCGCGCGCTGAGACCGCTTCGATCGCCTCCGCCAGGATGTCGGCTGCATCGAATTCGATGCCTTCCGATTTCACCACGGCCTGGAAGTGTTTGACGTTCTCAAACAGGAACACCTCCGGAGACAGCGCCGCTACAAACAGCACGTACTGATGCATGAGCTGGTTCCGGCTGTCTACCGAATCCTCATCCTCATGAACATGTACGCCCTGCTCACGCAGGCTGCGGATCTTGCCGCGACCGATACGGCTGAAGCCTTGGCAGGGCGGGCCTCCTAGGAGTACTGAGACCTGATGTCCGTTCTCATAGATCGATCTCAGCTCGGATTGCACCTCGGCATCGCCGAAGAAGGTCATACGCGCTTCTTCCCGTGATGCGCGCCAGTCTAGCCACAGACGCTTTATCCGCTGCATCGGACCTGTATCAAGAAACTGCTGGAATTTCCTGATCCGCTCTGCCGCAGATGCCAATTGGCCCCGACCCGCCCCGTCCGCCCTGGCAGTCAGCTTGCTGACTTCCGCATCCCAGAGTTTGCGTGCCCGGGTTCGGCAAGCGCGAAGCGCACCGTTGTCCACTTGCCCGGATGGAGCATCGCGCGCGTCTGAATCATCGCCATCATGATGCCAGATGAGAGGTCCCACCCTCGGATAAGCACTTCCTGTGGTGGGCAGTTTTGTGGCGCTGTGGAAGCCGGCAACTGATGTTTGTCCCAGAACAGCAGACCCCATGGCTCTGGTTTCTTCCAGATACTCCGGCTGGCTCCTGTATGAGGCCAAGCTAGTGAGAAACGCGCTATCCAGGTCGTGCAGGCGTTTCCTCAAACCGGGAATCCCGACCTTCTGCAATTGCGCAATCAGATCCTCGTCGCCGGACGACCGTGCAATATGATCCAGGTAGTAGGCCTGTATCTCGGCCTCGTTCATGAAGTCGGTGATGTCTT
Source organism: Luteimonas kalidii (assembly GCF_029887935.1). GTDB lineage: Bacteria > Pseudomonadota > Gammaproteobacteria > Xanthomonadales > Xanthomonadaceae > Luteimonas > Luteimonas kalidii. The sequence goes on from NZ_JARXRO010000020.1 coordinate 451,450, forward strand.
CATGCCTTGCTATCGGCAGAACACCGGACGGGGAAGGGTGGTTGTCGTTGAATACCCGCACCATGGCATCCTCGATATCCAATGCCATCGCAATGCGGTAGACCTGGCCAGCATCGGAACGTTCGAACCCCAATGACATACCTCCACAACCGCAGAACAGGTCCACGACATAACGTGGACGCGGCAGTGTGTGCCCGGACTGGGTCAAGCTCCTCGGCAGTCTAGAGCTGTGCGACGACTCAGCATTCGGGAAGGTCCTGACCAGTTGGATCGGGCGGCTTTGCCGGCCAGCACCACTAAGCCACAAGCGGTATTTTGCCAGCGAATCACTACGCACATATTCCCCAGCCAGATGGCGCATGAGCGCGGATGTGCCAATTCCAATCGCTGCCGCAGCCTCCTGAAGGCTGATGCTCTCCGATTGAATGCGATGCTGCACTTGTGTCAGAACGTCGTTTTTCATCTAACTCTTACTTTGTTTGGTGAAGATATGGGCAGTAGATTCAGAGACGGAGCCGCAATGCACTGCCAGTACCAATTCCAGTTGCGCTCTTAGGTGAGCGCAGCCAGGTGCTTCACTGTCTCAGGGTGTTTGCGCACCAGATGGATCAACGCCGTGGCCTGCGCGTTAGGCCTGGCCCGCCCCTGCTCCCAGTTCTCCAGGGTTCTGATATTGGTTCGCAGATAGTTCGCGAACACGTGGCGCGACATCTTCAGACTCTCCCGAATCTGAATGAGTTCATCGGCACTGAGCTCCGGCAACTTCGCCAAATACACCTTGTGCGAACGCCACGTGACCTTGTCCTGATGCTTTGGTCCGCGCACATCCGGCGGCTTGCGGAGACTGTTTCGACTGGTCATTCCGATCGCTCCCTGTCTGACTCGTCATGTTGTCCATCTTTCATCGACTGGCCCACGCACCTTCACTCAGCACCCAGGTGCAGTGCACTCGGTCATTTGGCTGCCGCAGGACCAGGAATCGACCTCTTGGTCCTTAATGTCTGCCAGGCGAACCGGCGTCCAAAGTGTACGTTATCTGCGTATAGCATGCATGAGCAGTCCTGCCCCATCAGGGTCGCCTCAGCAGCCCGCAGTAGACCCCTTCGATCGCGAAATCCTCGGTGGGATCGGGGTCGATCGGAACGTGCGCAGGATTGCGGGGAAGAAGGCGCAGCACGCGGCCGCGCCGGTACAGGCGCTTGATGGTTATGCCTTCGCCGACGCGTGCGATCACGGTCTGGCCATGCTCGGCATCGGGCGTGGCCTTGCCGGCGACGAGGTCGCCGTCGAGGACGCCGTCGTCGATCATCGAGTCGCCCTCGACCCGCAACAGGAAATCCGGCTTGGGGCGGAACATCCAGCGGTCGACCGCAACGATGCGTTCGACCAGCCCCTCGGACAGGATCGGCTCCCCGGCAGCGACCCGGCCGACCAGCGGCAGTTCCAGGGTGTCGGGACGTTTGCGGGTGCCGACGAGCTGGATGGTGCGCGCCTTGTTCGCCGCCATCTCGATGGCGCCGGCGCCGATCAAGGCGTCAAGGTGCTTGGCCGCAGCGTTGGGGCTGGCCCAGCCGAAGGCCTCCATCAGCTCGTGGATGGTCGGGGGCAGGCCGGTGGCGTCGATCTGCTGGCGCAGGTGGTTCAGGACCTGCTGCTGGCGTGGGGTGAGGCTCATGGGTGAAAATCTTTACACCTTACGGGCAGGATCGCCAACAACAGCGAATCCGGCCGCGGTCTCACCTGCGGAGACAGTTGTGTAATCAACTGGTTGCATCGGAACAATCGACCCCGGCGCAAGTCGGTTCAGCCGTCACGGAGCCGCCGATGCGCGAGGCGCCGCTGTTCAGGAAAACGAAGATGAGGTCCCGGACCTGCTATCTCTATGTGCTTCCGCTGGCCTACGAGGATCAGCTCAAACTCGGGATCTCGCACGATCCGCTGGCGCGGGCGCAGGCGTTCTCGCGGCGCTACTACGAGTTCTTCGATCTCTCGCGCAGCCTGCTGGTCGAGTTCGACTCGCGGCGGGAAGCGCAGGCCCGCGAAACGGAACTGCACCGGCAGCTGCGCGACTGGAACGCGGTGCAGCCGATTACGGTGCCCGGCGTCGCGGCCGGGAAGACCGAATGGTATCGCGGGGCTTACGACATTCTGGAGACTGCCACCGGCGATGAACTCGCGGGTGGGCACATCGCGCACACGCCGGCTACAGCGTGGTGGAAAGCCCGGCTGGAGGACGAGCGCGAGACGTTATTCGAATGGACGTTATTGGCTGATGTCCTCGATGCCTATGCCGCTTTAGGCGTGTCACTACCCGATGTGCTACCGTCGATAGCCAGGGGCAATAATCAGTCGGAGCCAGAGCGTTGGTTGACTGCGCTGGTGAATAGCGATGCTGCGGGGCACGTGCAATTATCGCGGAATGCAGGCGATTAATTTGTATCGTGATGGGATCAACAAATACCTAATGCGAGCACCATTTCGCTTATGTCTGCTATTTCCACCGCGGGTACGATTTCGGTTGCTGAGACACTCACGCTGTTGGATGGGCCGTTTCTAAGCGTAGCGGCGGGCGTTGCCGAAGGCCGGTATGCTTTCTGGCTCGGATCTGGAATATCGTTCGACCGTGTGGACGGGCTGGGGAAAGTCGTTCCTCGCGTTCTCGAATTCCTGCGTGGGCGAATCGACTCCACAGACGACGGATGCCGCTTCAAGACTGCAATGGCAGAAGCGCTCGATCTGGCCGCGTTGACAGCCGAAGACTTGGCTCGCGTCGACTATGCCGTTCCATTCGCGGATTGGCCGAACGCTGAAGCAATCACAAAGGTGTTGATCAATAACTACGCGCGGCTTTTGAACATACAGGTGGCTGGCGAAGTCGAAGACTACCTGCTGTGGAATGGTATAGATATAGCGGCGACGTATGCTGCTTCGACAATAGAACCAGACGTCGAGCATCTATGCTTGGGCATGCTGGTATTGGAAGGCGTGGCAACGGATCTTGCGACGGCCAATTGGGACGGACTCATCGAGAGGGCCGTCGATGAGTTGACGGGAAGTCTTCCCTGTCTTGTTGTCTGTGTTCGTCGCGAGGATCTGCAAGAGCCTGCGCAGCAAGCATGGCTCTACAAGTTTCATGGTTGTGCTGTTCGCGCAGTGGGAGATGAGGACGGGTACAGGAGATTTCTGATTGGCCGCGCTTCTCAGATCAACGGATGGGTCGACCATGCAGAGCATCATGCGCTCGTAAGCAAGATTGTCGGGATCATCATCAGCAAGCCGACCCTGATGATGGGGTTGTCTGCGCAGGATGCGAATATTCAAGCATTGTTCGCAAGAGCAGAAAATCAATCCCCTTGGGCGTGGCCGGGCGATCGTCCAAGTGTCGTATTTTCTGGAGACCGAGTAGGCGCAGATCAGCAAGGTATGCTCCAAAACGTCTATCGAGCAACCATGAATCCTGGCAACAGACAGCAGGTTATGGATGGCTCGCTAGTACGCGCTTATGCCAAACCGCTACTGATCGCACTTACCTTGCACGTGCTATGCGCGAAACTGCACAAGCTCGTCGAGATCGCGCCGTCGGAATTGAATGATGTCGACCGCGCGGAGTTGCAAGCGGGAATCAATGCATTGCGCGACCATGTTGCTGCGGGTGCGGAAGATGACAGGTTAGTATTCATCCGGGCGCTTGTCGATCAGTCGAGCCGATTCATCAGTCTTTATCGCGATGGGCACGCGGGCGCAGCGCCACGGCCTTATCACCCGCTAACGGACGTTCCCTTGCACCGAATCGAGACCAATGCCGCTATTCCGGCTTCTGGTCTTCGCGAGCTCGCTGTCGCAATGGGAATTCTCGGCCTGGGTGCTCGCGGCGATCATTGGACCCTCGCTGCCCCCAACTTAGCCGATCCTCAGTCCGGCGTGATCCGCATGACTTCGACGCTAGGATCAACGAGCGTTTTGTTCGCTGCCAACAGCAACGCAGCCCTTCGCCTACAGCACAACGGGCATGTGGCTGCCGAAGCGATCCTCGTGCACAGCGATCAGATCGTACCGACGATGGCTCGCTCGCCACGTATAGCGCCGGGTCGCACAGGCAGGGTCGGACTGCGCCAAGTCAGCGTCACCGAGTTGCTATCTGACGCCGCCAATACAAATGATCTCGTACAGCGATTTCGGGAGGCTGTTGCGATATGACCGCAAGTACACCCGTCGAGCGGATAGGCGAAGTCCTCGAAACGGCCGATTATCGCCGTCTGCCGAGTCCTCTGTTGATCGCTGGGCTCGCGTTCGAGTTCCCTGCGGCGTTTATCGGGCCCGACCGATCGTCAGATTTGGTGCTTGTCGCGGATACCGCGTTTGAAACGGCAACGCGCATCCTGCGTAAAGTGGAGAGCCTAGGCAGGGCGTTGGACGTTTTGCAGTCCAAACGACCTATCACGATCGTCCTCGCTGGTCCGCGACCCGAATCCGAGGTGATCGAGGCGATGGCGAAAATCGGCCGCGTGTTGCCGGTCGGAACCCAGGTTGACGATGATCCCTCAGTGGGATTGACCAACTGGCTTGCCGTCTTATTGCCGCTCGCACTTCCACAGCCGAGCCAAGGCGTCGCCGATCCGATCGCATCCATAAGGGCGGCTACGAGCGATATTGACTCCCAGGTTCGCGGGCTCATCGACGTCGCGCAGCAGGGTGCTGACGCGGTGCAAACGGGGTTGCACGACCTCCTAACGGATGTGCTGGACGAGAGCGAAGAAGCGCCATGACTCGACTCACATCGATCAGTGTTACCGACTTCCGCAGTATTCGCGGCTCGATCGTTGTGCCGCTCGATGCGCCTGTCGTATTGATACACGGGCAGAACGGCGCCGGAAAAACGAGTCTGCTTTCCGCGATAGAGTTGGGGTTGACCGGGCAGGTGCCGTCCCTCGCGCGAGTAGACCCTGACTACATCGGGCATCTGGTTCACAAGGAGGCCGAAACAAGCAGAATCCAGATCAGCGGAAGCGGCTTGGCACAACCCAGGTCGGACACAGAGCTGCGTGTCTCGCGTACCCAGATTACGGGAGCACCTCTCATCGACGAGGTGTCCGCGCGCTTTTACAGCGAAAGATGTTTCCTGGCCCAAGCCACATTGGGGCGGCTGCTGGAAATCTATGAAGACAAGGACACGCGAAAATCCGACTCGACCCTGACCAGGTTCGTTAAGGATCTGCTCGGGTTGGATCATCTGGATGCGTTGATAGATGGCCTGCATGACGCGGGCGACGTGCGGCGCTTTCGCTCTACTGTGCCTGCCTATTGGGAGGCCAGAGAGAATATTCCGGCGCTCTCCAAGGAGCTCGAACGCGTTCGACCGGAACTTGTTTCCTTGGACGAAGCTGAGACTGCAACGTCCAGCACAATCGGCGAAGCGCTAGCCACTCTGTCGATCGAACCGGGAATGCTGCTTGAGATCGAAGTGCTTCGCGACCGTTTGGGTCGGACCTCGGAAGAACCCGAGCTGCAGCGTTTGGCCGGATTGCGTCGGAACGTGGGAGCGGTCGAGCAGCAATGGAAATCCATCGCCGGAGGGTCGGGGGAAGTACGCAGCCAGGCCGAAACCCGGGCATCAGAGTCCGCCGCAGCCCTTGAGGCTTGGAGAGCCGGTCCCGGTGCTGTCTTGGAGCAAACTGTCGCGAGAGGAACCGCATTGTTTCCCAGCCAACAGATCGCCTCGGATGGCGGGCCTGTCTCGCAACACCAGGTTCTGATCCGAAGCGTTGGGGCCGAACTCGATCGACTTAGGAAGCTGCTGGAAGAATCCGCCGGAGATGACACGAAGCTGGCCGCCTTCAACCAGGATATCGAGCGAGCCCAGGCGCGCGTGAACATATTGGAAAAACAGATTGCGGAGCACACCGAGAACGCAGGCCAACTCGCGAAGACCCTGAGCGAGGTCCTCCCGCACGTGCACTCAGATGATTGTCCCGTGTGCGGGAGGGATTTCAGTGAGGTATCGGGTGTTGATCTGCGAGCCCATGTGGCGGCGCGCATTGGCGACCTCACCGAACGCGCCAGCAGCTTGCAAGCGCTTTCACGGGAACGCGTGCAGACCGTGTCCGCCTTGACGGATGCTGTAAGGCAACGCGATACGCTGGCCAGCCAGCGGCTGGATCCCAAGCTTCGAGATGAAGCAAAGACCCGCGAAGCGCAGTTGGCAGAACTGTCACGCTCTCTTGCTGACTTGAACCCGGTTGCTGAGAGTGGCCAGAAGTTGACCGAGGATGCCGTCGTCGCGAGCAAGAACCTGGTCGCTTTCCAATCACGTGATTTGCAAGGCGAATCGATACGCGAAACCCTGGCCGGCTTGGCCGAAACGCTGGGGGTGAATGTTCCGGCAGACAATGTGGGTGTTGCAGATATCGTCGATCGCTTCAACGAAAGCATATCGGCGAAGACCACGGAGCTTGAGAAGCGCCTATCGGCGCGGCGGCTCGCCGTATCCCAGCTGCGCGAGCTCGAGAACGTTCGCGCGCGCCGTGCTGCTTTGAAGCAGGAGACCAAGAGCATCGAGAGTCGTATCTCTGCATTGACAGAGAATAAGGAGGCTGCAGAGAAGATCATTCTCGATGCCAGGGAGCTGGCGAAACGAGCCCGGGATACGCGCACGGACATCGTTCGTCGGGTCTTCAATGATTCCTTGAACGCGATCTGGCGAGATCTCTTCGTTCGCCTCGCACCCGAGGAGCCGTTCGTGCCGGCGTTCGCATTGCCCGAGAATGCATCCGGTGCGGTAGAGGCGGTTCTCGAAACCCACTATCGATCAGGCGGACGGGGTGGCAACCCTCGCGCAATGCTCAGTGCAGGCAATCTGAACACCGCGGCCCTTACCCTGTTTCTCTCGCTGCATCTATCCGTCGCACCAGTTCTTCCTTGGCTGGTGATTGACGATCCTGTTCAGAGCATGGATGAAGTTCATATCGCGCAGTTTGCAGCGTTGTTGCGAACCCTGTCTAAAGGGCACAACAGGCAGATCATCATCGCGGTCCACGAGAAGCAGCTCTTTGATTACCTGGCGCTTGAGCTTGCCCCTGCCTTCCAGGATGACCGCCTGATCACGATTGAGTTGAGCCGTGGAGCAGACGGCGCCACTTTGATGAGCTATAACCCGATCGTGTGGCACCCTGATACTGCGATCGCGGCGTAAGCCGGGGGATCAACCGCAGGCGCCGACCATGGCAGTCTCGCCCCAGCCGACGGGTACCTTCAGCGCGGTCGGCTGGCCGGTTTGCTCGTAACGCTGCCGCGCCCGCCGCCGGCCCTCGAGGATGGCTGTGGTCTTGGTCCTGCAGGTGAGGACGCCGGCAAGGTTCTTGAGATCCAGCCGTCGCTGGCGGCTTCGATCTCGATCAGTTTGCGCTGCATTGCGGTGCTCCGGCTGCTAATGGCGCCCGGCCCAGCTTCACGACTTACTCAAGGTCGCGACTCGTATACGTTGCTGACCGGCGACCATGTCTGGCGCAACGGTCGGGCTGCCGGGGCGGGGACAGCTTGCCGCGGAGCAAGGAAGAAAACAGTCGGCTCGAATCGCGGCAGCGTGTAGGAACTTCCCGATGCGTCCTGGCGTGTCGCCGTCGGGCTCGCGGGCTGCGCCCCGCGCCTCTTGGAGTCGCGGCCATTCGGCTTTGATCCCTGACGCCTTTGGTCCTGGCGGACCTGCGCGCTCCGCTTGCGGGTCGGTTCGTGGAGGAGGGCGGTCTTGCGGTCCGGCCAGGATGTCATGCCGTTCTCGCCCTCAAGGGTGGCGCGTGCCGTGCACGCTTGCGGCCTGCGGCCGTCTGCGACCCTTGACCGCTGCGCTGCGGCATGCGGGCCGGCGCCGGGCAATCCCGCCCGGTACCGGAGCAGGCTCATGTCGTTTTCTTCCTTCGATTCCCCACTGTTCATCCGCGACAAGCGTCGACGCTATCGTCCGGCGAGCGCGGACCAGATCCTCGAGGCGGCGCGGCAGGTGGTCGACCAGCGCATGCAGCGGGGGACGTCGTTTCTGGACCCGTCGACTGCACGGGGCTTCTTCCGCGACAAGCTCGCGGGCCTGGAGCGCGAGGTGTTCGTCGCGGCGTTCCTCGACACCAGGCACCGTCTGATCGACTACGCCGAATTGTTCTTCGGCACCATCGACGGTTCTGAGGTGCATCCGCGCGAGGTGGTGCGACGGGCGCTGGCCTGCAACTCGGCCGCGATTCTTGTGGGCCACAATCATCCCAGCGGCAACCCCGAGCCCAGCGCGGCCGATCGAGCGGTCACGTTGCAGTTGAAGCAGGCGCTGGCACTGGTGGACGTGCGGTTGCTCGACCACATCGTCGTCGGTGGGCACACCACGGTCTCTTTGGCCGAACGTGGCTGGGTTTGAGCCACGTGGTCACGACGGGAGGGCGCGAGCCCTCCCGTTTTCTTGTGCGTCGGCAATGTACGCCGCGCCTTGCCGGACGTGGCGTCGCACGGGCCGTGCCGGAGGGAGCACGACCGGATGCGCGGCCTTTGTGGTCGACATGCGACAGGGCGTTGTCGCGTTGCTGGTCGGAACGATGCCGATGGCGGGACGCGCGGCCTGCGCGTCCCGCGCCCAACTCGCAGCGAGCTGCCGGGGCGACGGAGCTGTCGGGCTTCGTCATTCGGGCGCATGCGTACATTGCCATTGAGCAGACGGCGCCCGCGTCGGCGGCGTGCCAGGTGGACTGGCGTTTCTTTCGGCCCGTTCGACCCATGCGGCCTTCACTTGTCGGCGAATCGTGGTCGACGGTGCGGCTGCGCCTCGGGCTCGTTCCCGCAACCGGACGCGCAAACAATGTCCCCGGCGTGCCGCCTCCTCGCCCACAAATTCTTTGCGCTTCCCGGTCCTCCACTGCGTTGCGGCCGCACGCGGTGCGGGCGCCCGACCGTCGCCTGTCGGATCGCCGTCAAGGCCGCGATGGGCGCGACCTGACACCACCGAAAGGAGACAACACCATGAGCACCATCGGCACCTTCACCAAGTCCGAGAACGGCTACGCGGGCACCGTCCGCACCCTCAACGTCAACGTCAAGGTCAAGTTCGTCCCGAACGACAAGGCCAGCGACAAGAGCCCCGATTTCCGGGTGCTGGCCGGCAACTACGAGTTGGGCGCGGCATGGCAGAAGACCAGCCAGGCTGACCGTGCATACCTGTCGGTCTCAATGGATGATCCCTCGTTCCCGGCGGCGATCTACGCCCGCCTGGTCGAGAGCGACGACGGCAGCTACAGCCTGATCTGGTCGCGACCGAGCAACGATTGACCGTTGCGGCGAAAGCCCCGCTGCATTGCAGCGGGGCTTTTCTTTTGTCGTTTGTGTCGACTGCCACTCCGCCCGGCTTCCCCAGTCAAGGGCCCGCGCAGCGGCCCGTGTCCTCGCCTGCGGCTGCGGGCCGCGCCACCCGCTGCGCTGCGGCTGCGCCGCTCCCTTGACTGCGCCGGGCTGCGTGGCCCGCGGTCTCCATCGGCTTGTTGCGAACCCCTGCTCCTGCGGAGCCGGGGCCACGCAACGCACCAATGACGAAGGGTAAGACGACCATGCACCTCCTGACCGACGAACAACGTGAGCGCCTGCTCGCTAACGGTCTACGCACAGCCGCCGGCGAAACCATCGACCCGCCACCGGTGTAACGCTGTTCACGACGGACGGCGCCGCGACCTGGCTGCTGACAGAGCTGTCCGGGGGCGATCCCGATATTGCCTTCGGACTCTGCGATATCGGCCTCGGGTTCCCGGAACTGGGCTACGTCAGCCTGGGCCGAGCTTCGGCAAGTGCAGGGGCTGCTGGGCCTGCCGGTCGAACGTGATCTGGGCTTCGCAGCGAAGTATCCGCTGAGCGTCTATGCGCGTAATACGAGGCTGGACGGTGTCATCGGGGCCTGGGCGCTCAAGGCCCCGCCGGTTGGCGGACCTTTCCGTGCATGGCGTCGTGGTCAGTTTCGTAAGGCGCGTAGGCCGTGTCGTTTCAGCCGGCTTCTCGATGCAGCTTGATCAGCCGAGAGGGAAGTTTCAGCCGTATAGGTTCACGCAGGAGACTTGCCCGTGTGAGCAAGAAGCCTGGGAAGGTTCGGTGCGCTTCATCCCGCCGAACTAGTGTCTTTCGCGTTGACTATCCTGAGTTCCCGCACCGTCTGCGTAAGCAGCACTTCGGCCTTGCCTTCATCATGCCCTGCGTAGGCCAGCGTCAACAGCGTCAACGGATGCACCCCCATCACCTCGCAAAGTTCTTCAAGCTTGTTCAACGTCGGGCTTTTCAGCCCCCGCTCCAGCGAACTCATGTAGGTGCGACTGGAGATGTCGGAGAACGCTTCCTGGCTCAAGCCGCGGGCCTTGCGGATGGTCTTGAGCGCCGCGGGCAGGTATGACTTGGCCTTCATTCTGGGAGTCCGCCAAATCCCAGAATCTCAACCGTTTGCGTCCTTTAGGGCTACAATCTATAGTGTTCGTCATTGACTCACCAGTGCGGTAGCTCTTCGCAGCCGGGGGTCATCCGGCTGTAGCGCACGGTGGCAACGCGGCTCGGGCCGTCCGGAGAGCCGCTGCTTTCCACGCTGAGGAAATTGCCGGAAGATGCCTGCGCGCGGCCGGAGGCCGGCGCACGGGGATCTTGCCGTAAAGGCGTCATGACGGAATGGTGGAATGCCGTAGAACCGCAAAGCCGGATCGCCGGCTTTGCGTGAGCTGTTGGGGGCGGGTGAACCCGCGAACGACGACGTGAATCTGATACCCAGCCAGTTGCGCATCCGTTTGCTCGCCAACGGTGCGCGCACAGCCAATGGCGAAGACCATGACCCGTATCCGGTGGTGCGGCTGTTCGTCGCCGACGGACCAGCGTCGTGGCTGCTGACCGAACTCGATCCCGACGATCCGGATCTCGCCTATGGCCTGTGCGACCTCGGCCTGGGCGCCCCGGCATTGGATTACGTGCGCCTGTCGGACCTCGCCACCGTCGCCGGCGATCAAATCCGCTGCGACATCGACTTCGCGGCGCACCAGCCGCTCAGCGCCTATCTGAGCGAGGCGCGCGAGGCCGGCGCGATCCGACCGTAGTCACGGCACGACGTATTGTCGTCGTTACGTCACTACGCTTCTCAGCAAGCGACCCCTGTCGCAAACACGCCGACGGCGGTGCGACAATGACTTGAACTTTGCGCGCGAATCGCGTTCGATGCACCCTGCACGCCGCGCGTGCCGCGACACTTGCCGAGTTTGACCGCAGGAATAAGGCCATGACGGATGACGCCGCCTGGCAGCCCTCGGCTGCCTACCTGTACGTGCTGCACCTGAAGGGACCGAACCTGGCGTGGGAGTTCCTGCGCCGCAATCCCCACTACCGCGCCGACTGGTCGCGTGCCGTACACGGCACGGGCGACGTCGCGCACTGGGGGTTGTCCTTTCCCGGAAGACCCGAACCTTGATGCGCGCGACGCGCAGCCGGTCTGGCATCGCCGACACGGACGATGGACGCGGCTGGTGCCTGACGACGATCCGGCCGCTGCGCGGTTCGACCTCTGGGCCATCCCCGGCGCCAAGTCGCTGACGGTTGATGGCGCCGATTTGCACCTGCACGTCCGCGCCGGCAGCGAGTTGATCGGCTTGGTGCTGTCCGAGAGGCTGCACGATGGCGACCACTTCGCCTGCGTGGTACCGGTCGGTGCCACGATCCAGCGAGCGCGTCAACTGCTCGACCTCGCGTTCGGCCTGCTGCGCAGGCCGCGTGTCGGCACGCGCACGTCGGTATCGCGTCCCTCGCGCAGCGCGGTTGTCCATGCTCGCGCATTGCAGGCGCTGGATGGCGCCCTCGCCGGTGCCTCGCAGCGTGAGATCGCCATCGCCGCGTTCGGCGAGGCGCGCGTCGCCGTGGACTGGTCGGCCGACAGCGAACTGCGCGCGCAGGTGCGCTATCTGATCCAGCGCGGTCGCGCGCTGATGGAAGGGCAGTACCGCACCTTGTTGGACTGACTACGCGGAGAGCCGCGCTGACGCGCCGATTCTCCCTTCGCTGCGCTGTTGCACTCGACCAACGTGTTCCGGACCGGCAGCCCTGCGCCTGCCGCCGACGGAGCACGCTGCGATGGCTTCGACTGCACCCGAAAACGCACCGCGCTATCTGACCAACGCCGAAGCGGCCGCCTGGCTGAAGCTTTCGCCGCGTACGCTGGAGAAGCAGCGCGTGATCGGCGGCGGGCCGCCGTTCCGCAAGTTCGGTCGCCGCGTGCTCTACGCCGTAGCCGATCTGGAGGACTGGTCGGCTGCGCGCACCTGCGAATCGACGTCTGACCCCAACTACCCGGTGCGCTGAGCGTGCACGGTGTCCGCCGAACGCGACCGCACGCCGCTGGCGCGGTTCCGCGCTTTGCCCGGCGACTTCGCGCCGCGCGACGCGCAGGACCTGATGGCCTGGCCGTTCTTCTCGCTGGCCAAATCCCGGCGCACCCGGCCAATCGACTTTCGCAGCGGCGGCGTGACGGTGCGGGTGGAAGGCACGGCCGAGCACGGCATCGCCACGATCTGGGATGCCGACGTGCTGATCTGGGCGGCCTCGCAGTGGATGCAGGCGCACGATGCCGGGCTGCCCACCTCGCGCCGGATCGTCACCACGCCCTACGAGATCCTGCGCTTTATCGGCCGCGGCACCTCGCTGCGCGACTACCAGCGGCTGCGCGCCGCTTTCGACCGCCTGCAGTCCACCAGCGTCGCCACCTCGATCCGGGAAACGACTGGCCGGCGCTTGCACCGCTTCTCCTGGCTCAACGAGTGGAAGGAGCGCGCCGACCGCAGCGGTCGGCCGCTCGGCGTCGAGCTGATCCTGCCGGACTGGTTCTACGCCGGCATCGTCGAGCATTCACTGGTGCTGACCATCGACCCGGCGTACTTCCGGCTTTCAGGCGGCATCGAGCGCTGGCTGTACCGGCTGGTGCGCAAGCACGGCGGCTCCCAGCGCGCCGGCTGGCGCTTCGGCTTCCGTCACCTGCACGCCAAATCCGGCAGCCAGATGAGCTGCGCCGACTTTGCGCTCTGGTTGCGGCGGATCGCGAAGCGACAACCGCTTCCCGGTTACATGCTCCACGTGGAGCGCGATCGCATGGCGAACGAAACGCTCCTGTTCCGTCGCGTGCCGTTCGCAGCACGCGTGCCGTCGCGGCACTGTGGACAACGGCGGGAAAGCTTGTGAACAGCGTCGTGCCATCACAAGTGCCGACTGTCGTGCCATCACACGTGGAATCCTCGTGCTATCACACGTGCCAACCCCAGAAAACGTCAACACGCACGCGTACTTGCACGCGCCGTAACGCTCTAACGCTTAAAGGCATAACGGTGGTAGGCATCCGCCGCTCCGGTGGACAACTGCTCCCACGCCATACACCGACCGCACATCCACGCCGCTTCCACCACGACGATGGAGGCGCAAGCGGATGATCGTCGCGCTGCTCAACCAGAAGGGCGGGGTGGGCAAAACCACGCTCGCCACCCACCTCGCCGGTGAACTCAGCACGGGCGGCAAGCAGGTCGTCGTCATCGACGCCGATCCGCAGGGCTCCGCGCTGGACTGGGCGCAAAAGCGCAGCCACGGTGGCCGGCGCCGGCGCTTTGGCGTCGTCGGCCTCGCACGCGAGACGCTGCACGAGGAAGTGCCGGAGCTCGCACGTCGCGCCGACCACGTCGTCATCGACGGGCCGCCGCGCGTCACCGCACTGGCGCGCTCGGCGATCCTCGCTGCCGATCTCGTGCTCGTTCCAGTTCAGCCTTCGCCCTACGACGTGTGGGCGTCCAGCGAGATCGTCGCCCTGGTCAACGAGGCGCGGCTGTTCAAGCCGCGGCTGAAGGCGGCCTTCATCGTCAACCGCTGCGTCGTGCGCACGCTGATCGGGCGCGAGGTGCGTCAGGCGCTCGAACAGGACACCACGCCGCAGGCCATGCCGGTGCTGGCCTCGACCGTCAGCCAGCGCGTGGTGTTCGCCGAGGCCGCTGCGCTCGGGCAACTCGTCGACGAGATCGATGCCGCCTGCCCGGCCGCGCAGGAGATTGCGCGCCTGGGCGATGAAGTCCGCGGGTGGATGCGATGAGCACGCGCCGCATCGGGCTCGGACCGCGGCCGACCCGCGATGCCGGCGCCGAGGCCTGGGTGCGCGGCAACGGCCGGACCGACGGCTTCACCGCACGGCTGACCGTCGATGTCACCCCCGACCTGCGCAGCCGGATCAAGGTCATTGCCTTCCAGCGCGGCGTCACCGTCGCCGTGATGCTGCGCGCCCTGCTCGAGCGCGAATACGGCGAGGGGAGGGAGGCGCCATGACTCCCCTGACCCGCGTCGCGCTGGTGTGCCTGCCGGGTCGCTTGTCGATCTGGCTGCGCTTCGGGCGGCCGTTGTGGGAAGACGCGCCCGAGCACCGGACCCGCAGCGTCTACTTTCCGCCCGGTGCGATCTTCGCCCGCGTCGAAGGCCGCGCCGATGGGCGGCAGCAGCTGGCAGTGCTGCGCGCCGCCGGCCCCGGCGAACGCGTGGCGTGCCTGGATGGGATCGCCCCGGGCGCGCAGCTGCTGCTGCATGCGACGACGCCGGCCAGGACCGCGCAGGTGCTGAACGCGATCGCCACGATCGAGGCGCAGCACATCGCGCCGGAGGACGTGAGCGAGGACTACTGGTGCGTGCTCCACCAGCGCCTGCTCGCGGGCATCGCGCCGCCGGTCTACACCGCCGCAGAACACACCGCGGCGGTGCGGCGCCGGAACCTGCTGTCGTGACCCGGCAACAACGCCGGCTGCTGGGCACGGCCGCGGTTACGGTGCTGCTCATCGCTCTGGCCACCTTTGCACCGTGGCCGGCGCCGCTGTTCTACAACCCCAGCGACAGCGCGCCGCGCGGCTGGTACCTCCTGCGGCCAATGCAGGCGTGGCGGCCGGGCACGCCGGTCTTCGCCCGGCTGTCGGCGTCCGCCGCACAGCTGGCGCACCGGCGCGGCTACCTGCCGCAGCACCTGCCGGTCCTGAAACGGATCGGCGCGGTCGGCGGGCAGCACGTATGCGTGCGCAACGGCGTGGTCCGAATCGACGGCCGCGAGGTCGCGCGGGTGCTCGAACGCGACGGCCACGGCCGGCCGCTCGCGGCCTGGCCCGGCTGCCGCACGCTGGCCCCGGACGAGGTGTTCCTGTTTGCGGCCCGGCATCCGGCCTCGTTCGACAGCCGTTACTTCGGGCCGGACCGGCGCGACGCGATCCTCGGCCGTGCGGTCCCGCTGTGGACCTGGTGAAGCGCCTCGCCTGCGCCGTGCTGCTGGCGGCGGCTGTCGCCGCGCCCGCGCACGGCTGCGGCCTCGCGCAATGGCAGCCGCACATCGCCGAGGCATCGCGGCGCTACGCCGTGCCGGAAGCGTGGATCCGCGCGGTCATGCGCGCCGAGAGCGCCGGGTGCACGCAGCTCGACGGCCGGCCCATCACTTCGCATGCCGGTGCGATGGGGCTGATGCAGATCATGCCGGCGACGTGGGCGGACCTACGCCGGCGGCACGGCCTCGGAGACGATCCGCACGATCCGCGCGAGAACATCCTCGCCGGCACCGCCTACCTGCGCGAACTGGCCGACCGCTTCGGCGTGCCGGGTGCGTTCGCCGCCTACCACGCCGGCCCCGGCCGCTACGCCGCGCACCTGCAGCGTGGGGCGTCGCTGCCGGCGGAGACGCGGCGTTATCTCGCGCAGGTCTCCGCGGCGGCCGGGATCGACGGAGCGCCGCAGGTCGCCGGCACCGCCGATGCGCCGATCGATCCGCTGTTCGCGATCCGCAGGGCGAACGCCGCCGCGTCGGCAGGCATGCCCGCGTCGACCGGCCGCCTGTTCATGCCGCTCCGGCATGCCCAACCACCCGCGGAGACTGCTCATGTGCAGCCGTGAGTGCGTTGCAGTTGCGGGGGCTTTGAAGAACCGGTGCTTTGGGGCTGGCGGGCAAGATAGAAGGGGGCGGCACGGCCGCGCGGACAAGTGCTTGTCCGGATTGGATTGGCCACGGCACGCGACAGTGGCAGCGCGTGCCGTCGCCGTGTGCAAGTCGTTCATCGCATTGGGATTCGTGCGTGCCGTCTGCGACAGCCTGCGCTGCGGCACGTGGGAGCCGCGCCATGGCTGACCGCGACGACGACTTCCGCCCGCGCCCGACCCCGCCGCGCGATCGTGGTGCGCGGCGCACGCCGCGCTTCATCAGCCAGGTGCTCAAGGCCACGTCGAAGGCCGGACGTTCGCCGCAGCGACTGCTGGCGAACGCCACCGCGCGGCCGGGCGCGGGGCTGGGTCGCGGCCACGTCGCCGCGCGCCTGGCGGGGCAGTCGCTTGGGCCGCGTTCGCGTCGCGCCATCGTCAAGGCGCGGCTGGTGGTGCTAAAGCGCGCCGGTGAGCGATCGACGCAGAAGCACCTGCGCTACATCGAGCGCGACGGCGTCACCCGCGAGGGCGGACGCGGGCGGTTGTACGGCCCAGACACCGATTACGCCGACGGCGACGCCTTCGAGCGGCGCTGCCGCGAGGATCGCCATGAGTTCCGCTTCATCCTCGCGCCGGAGGACGGCAACGAGATCGGTGATCTGCGCGCCTTCACCCGCACGCACATGGCCCAGGTGCAGCGCGACCTCGGCACCCGGCTCGATTGGGTGGCCGTGGACCACTGGGACACCGACGATCCGCACACGCACATCGTCCTGCGCGGTAAGGACGACCTCGGCGCCGACCTGGTTATCGCCCGCGACTACATCGGCCATGGCATGCGCCAGCGCGCCGCGGAGCTGGCCACCGACTGGCTGGGCCCGCGTTCCCGCCACGAGATCGAACGCCAATTCGTGCGTGAGGCGCAGCAGGACCGGTGGACGACGCTGGACCAGGCGTTGACGCGTAGCACGCGGGACGGCATGGTGAGCCTGCGCGACGTGCCCGGCGATCTCGGTAGGCGCCGCCATCGCGCGCAGCTGATCGGCCGTCTCCAGCACTTGGCGAAGCTCGGCCTCGCCGAGCGGCAACGCGGCGCGCAATGGTCGCTGCATCCGGAGGCCGAGCGCGTCTTGCGCAGCTTGGGCGAGCGCGGGGACATCATCCGCACGATGCAGCGCAGGCTCGGCAAGCACGCGCACGAGCACACCATCTGGGATCCGGCGAAGGGCAAGCCGCTGAGTGGCAGGATCCTCGCCAGCGGCCTGAGCGACGAACTCCACGAGCGCGGCTACCTCGTCGTCGCCGGCAGGGACGGCCGCGCGCACTACGTCGATCTTGGCAATCGCGCGGACCTGTCGCGCTATCCCGATGGCGCGCAGGTTTTCGTCCGTCCGGCACCGCGCGCACCGGATCGCGCGATGGTCGTGATCCAGCGCACACCTCTGATCGGCCGCTCGCGCTGACGCGTGGGGAATTTCCCGGTGCCTGCCGTCTTATGGAAAAGCCCGGAGGAGACGGGGCAGGTGTCGGTTTCTCCATCCACAGGAGTGGCGCGGTCGGGAAGGATGCCAAGGCTCGGGCGTCGGGAGCCGTGGACCGCAATGTCGGACAGCAAGCGATGGATTCCCGCGGCGCTGGTCGCCGCGATCGCGCTCGTGGGCACGTGGACGGCGACGCAATGGGTGGCCGCCACGCTGCGCCACGATCCGCGCCTCGGTCCGCCGTGGTTCGTCCTGCAGGACATACCGGTCTATCGGCCGTGGCAGCTGTTCCCGTGGTGGATCGCGTTCGATGCGTGGGCACCGCGCACCTTCAATCTGGGTGGCCTGATCGCGGCCGGTGGTGGCCTGCTCGCTACTGCGGCGGCGCTGGGTGGGCGTGCATGGAGTGGTCGGCAGTCGCCGCCGACCACCTACGGTACCGCGCGTTGGGCGAACGAGGCCGACGTCCGCACCGCCGGCCTGCTCGCGCGCTCGGGCATCTTCCTCGGCAGGCTCGGCAGTGCGTACCTGCGACACGACGGCCCGGAGCACGTCGCGGCCATCGCGCCCACGCGTTCAGGCAAGGGCGCCGGGCTGGTGGTGCCGACGCTGCTGACCTGGCCGCGCTCGACGGTAATCCACGACATCAAGGGCGAGCACTGGCAGCTCACCTCCGGCTGGCGTGCGCGCTTTTCCCACTGCTTGTACTTCAATCCCACCGATCCGCGTTCGGCCGCCTACAACCCGCTGCTGGAAGTTCGCCGAGGCACGCGGGAGGTGCGCGATGTCCAGAACATCGCCGACCTGCTGGTGGATCCGGAAGGCGCGCTCGAGCGCCGTAACCACTGGGAGAAGACCTCGCACGCGCTTCTGGTCGGCGCCATCCTGCACGTGCTGTACTCCGAGCCGGACAAGACCCTGCGCGGCGTCGCCGACTTCCTGTCCGATCCCGCGCGTCCGATCGAGCGCACCTTCGCCGCGATGCTGCGCAGCCCGCACCTGGGCGATCGGCCGCACCCGGTGGTCGCCTCGGCCGCGCGCGAGATGCTCAACCGCAGCCCGAACGAACGCTCCGGCGTGTTGTCCACCGCGATAAGCTTCCTCGGCCTGTACCACGACCCTACCGTTGCCACCGTCACCTCGCGCTGCGACTGGTGCATCGACGACCTGGTGTCCGGACCTGTTCCAGTATCTCTGTACCTGGTGGTGCCGCCCTCGGACATCTCGCGCACGCGGCCGCTGGTCCGGCTGCTGCTCAACCAGATCGGCCGGCGCCTGACCGAGGCATTGCCACCGGCGGAGGCAGCGCGACGCCGGTGGCCGTGGCGTGCGCAGGCGGATGGCGGCGACGCGCACCACCGCCTGCTGTGGGTGCTGGACGAGTTCCCCGCGCTCGGCCGGCTGGACTTCTTCGAAGAGGCCCTGGCGTTTATGGCCGGCTACAGGATGCGTGCGCTGCTGATCGCGCAGTCGCTCAACCAGATCGAACAGGCCTACGGCGCCAGCAACGCGATCCTCGACAACTGTCACGTCCGCGTTGCCTTCGCGCCAAACGACGAGCGCACCGCGAGGCGCCTCTCCGAATCGTTGGGCGTGGCGACCGAGGTCCGCACCAGCCGCAGCTACGGTGGCGACCGCATGTCGCTCTGGCTCGGCCACGTGAACGTGTCGCGACAGGCATCGCCCCGTCCGCTGCTGACGGCAGGCGAAGTGATGCAACTGCCACCGGACGAGGAACTGGTGCTGGTCGCCGGACACCCGCCGCTGCGTGCGCAGAAGCTGCGCTACTTCGTCGATCGCAACCTGCTCGACCGCGTGCTGCCGCCTGCAGCGCTCGCGAACGGCAACTACGCCGACGCGCCTGCGCCCCGCGCGCACGACTGGGACGGCTGCATCATCGAACGTTCGGCCGTACCGGACGACGAGCCCGAGGCCGCGGAGCTCGTCGACGACCATGGCGACGAAGCCACCTACGAGCGGTTGCCGCTATGAGCCGCAGCCGCCTCAATATCTTCCTGGAGCGCGAGCACGCGCGGCGCCTCGACGAACTGGCTGCCACTCGTGGCGTGTCGAAGTCCAGCATCGTTGCCGCGGCCCTGGCCTCGTTCCTGTCGCCGGACGGCGCCGGCCGGCGTGAGGCGGCCATCTCCCGCCGTCTCGATCGCCTCACCCGCCAGTTCGAGCGACTGGAGCGCGACCAGACCATCCTTACCGAGACCGTGGCGCTGCACATCCGCCACTTCCTGTCGGTGACGCCGCCCTTGCCAGAAGCCCACGTCGATGCCGCCCGGGCACAGGGCCGGGCGCGCTTTGAACAGTTTGTCGAGCAACTGGTGGTGCACCTGCAGAACGGAACGCGAATTCGTCACGCGATCGAAGAGCGGGTCCCGGAGGTCTCGGCATTCGCTGAGGGCGAACCGGAGGACGCGCCGTGTGCGGACCCGCCTTGAGCGGCCCGGCCGAGGGCGCCCTTGCCGTCGAGCGCCGCATCCGCATGTTGCGTACGGCGATGGGGCCGGTGATCGCCGCCGCGCTGGAGGATCCGCAGGTGGTCGAGGTCATGGTCAATCCCGACGGCACGTTGTGGCTGGACAAGCAGCGCAGTGGTCGCGAGCCGGCCGGGATCACCGTGCTGCCGCAGGATGCCGAACGCATCATTCGCCTGGTGGCTGCGCATGTGCGTGTGGAGATCCACGCAGGCGACCCGGTGCTCTCGGCGGAACTGCCGGAAACCGGCGAACGCTTCGAGGGCCTGCTACCACCAGTGGCGCGCGCGCCCACCTTCGCCATCCGCAAGCACGCCAGCAGCGTCATCCCGCTGCAGCAGTACGTGGCCGATGGTGTGATGACGCGGGCACAGGCCGACACCCTGCGTGCCGCGGTGCGCGAACGCCGCAACATCGTCATCGTCGGCGGCACCTCCAGCGGCAAGACCACCCTGATCAACGCCCTACTGGAGGTGATCGCGCAAACCCGCGACCGCGTGATCGTGCTGGAGGACACCGTCGAGCTGCAGTGCCTGTCCGACGACCACGTGGCGCTGCGCACCAGGCCCGGTGTGGCGACGATGGCGCGGCTGGTGCGTTCTGTGCTGCGGCTGCGGCCGGACCGCATCATCGTCGGCGAGGTGCGCGGCGCCGAGGCGCTGGACCTGCTCAAGGCCTGGGGCACCGGGCATCCAGGCGGCATCGCCTCGATCCACGGCGACTCGGTGCGCGGCGGCCTGTTCCGCTTCGAGCAGCTGATCCAGGAAGCCGTCGTTACCGTGCCGCGGCCGCTGATCGCGGAAGCGATCGACCTCGTCGTGCACCTCGAAGGCCGCGGCAGCGAACGGCGCGTGCGCGAGATCGCACGGGTCAGCGGGTTGGATGGGCAGGACTATCGTGTGGAATCCGCGTAGCAGAGGGGCTTTTTTCGCTTTCCGAGGCTATAAGACGCAGCACGACCACGTTCTCCCTACCTCTCCGGCCCACGCCGCGGAAAATTCGTAAAACTCACGGCAATTGCTTGATCTGCAACGCCCCGCGCTCGATGATCGGGCCATGGCCCCGAGGCTTCCTGCGCAACAGTTGCCTGTGGCGCGCGGTGGGGCGTGGTGGATCGGGACGGATGAGCAACGGCTTCCAGCCAGCCTGGATCATCGCGGTGGCGCAGGCTGCCGAGTCGCCGCTGGACGAACGGTTCGAGGGCTTCCTGCGCGACGAGCGCGAGGCGCTGCTGAAGTTCCTGCGCACCCGCCTGCCCACCGAGGAGGACGCGCAGGACGCGGTGCAGGAAAGCCTGATCCGGATGATCCGCTACCGCGACAGCGAGCCGCCGGAAGCGTGGAAGCGGCTGCTGTACCGCATCGGTGTCAACGTCGCCAACGACCAGCACCGCTACGCGCGCAGCCACCATGCCGCCGCTCACGTAACCGTCGACGACGCGCTGGGCGCCACATCCACCGATGAACCCACCCATGATGAGCACCTTGCGCAGCAGGAGGAACTGGCCGCCGCGATCGAGATCATCCTCACGCTGCCGCCGCGCTGCCAGGAGATCTTCCTGCTCAACCGGGTCGAGGGGATGACGTACGTGCAGGTGGCCGAAACCTGCGGCATATCGCTCAAGGCCGTGGAGAAGCACATGACCCGGGCCTTGACTGCGCTGCGAGCGCAGTTGGGTAAACGCGGCCCGTCTGCGTCATAAGGATACGGGCATGAGCCAGATTCCACCGCCGCAGACCGAACGCAACCAGGCCGAGCGCTGGTTCATGCGCATGCAGATGGGCAACTGCACCAGCGCCGACCGCGCCGCCTGCGCCCGCTGGCGCCTCGAGGATCCGGCGCACGCCGCCGCCTATGCGGAGGTGGAGCGCGTGTTCCAGCTGGCCAAGCGCGCTGGGGAAGATCCGCGCCTGCGTGCCGCCGCCCGGCTTGCGCGCGAACGGCTGCAACGCAAGCGTCGCCGGGGCGGCGTGCTGCGCTGGACGCTGTCGCTGGCCAGTGCCGCCGTACTGGTGTTGGCGCTTGGCATTGGCTGGCGCTCTTGGAACCCGCCGCAGCCCGAGGAGCACTACGCCACCGCGGTCGGCGAGCGCCGCACCCTGACCCTCGACGACGGCTCCGTCGCCCTGCTGGATACAGACTCGTCGCTGGCCGTGCGCTACAGCCGCCTGCGCCGCGAAGTGGTGCTGGAACGTGGGCAGGCGCAGTTCACCGTGGCGTCGCAGCCCAAGCGCCCGTTCCTCGTGCACACCGGCCTCGGCACCGTCCGTGCCGTCGGCACCGAGTTCCAGGTGCGCAGGCGCAGCAGCGGCGTCGAGGTCATGCTGATCAAGGGCGTGGTAGAAATTAGTGCCGCAACTGGCGACGACGCGCCGCGCGTGGCCACGCTCGCCCCGGGCGAACAACTCGACTTCGACGCCGCCGGCCGCTGGGACAAGCGCAGCTTCGACCCGGAGAGCGCCAAGAGTTGGACCGAGGGACAACTCGTATTCCGCAGCCGCCCGCTGGCGGAGGTAGCCGCGGAGATGAACCGCTATAACACCGTCAAGATCCGGCTGGGCCAGCCGGCCTTGGACGAGCTGAAGATCAGCGGCCAGTTTTATAGCAACGACCCGGCCTCGCTGATCCAGGCACTGGAACTGGGCTGGTCGCTGCGGGCCGAGCGTTCCTCCACCGACGAGGTCGTCCTCTACCGTCGCGATTAAGGCACTTTGTCCCGGTCCTCAGCGGTGAGGTAGGGAAAGGTTTCCGGGGTT
The DNA here is from genome assembly GCF_029887935.1 of Luteimonas kalidii. Lineage (GTDB taxonomy): Bacteria > Pseudomonadota > Gammaproteobacteria > Xanthomonadales > Xanthomonadaceae > Luteimonas > Luteimonas kalidii. The sequence goes on from NZ_JARXRO010000020.1 coordinate 474,121, forward strand.
CCGTCTTATGGGCATCGATGCTGCCGCGCCCACGCGTGCGGTCGAGGCGTCGTTCCACTGGCACTACCGGGGAAACGGCATGGGGAAGAATAAGCTGCGGGTCGCCATTCTCAACGCGATCCTGTTGATGGGCGGCGCACTGGCGTACCCAGCCATTGCCTACGCGCAGGACCAGGCGCTGGCCTATCGCATCGATGCGGGGGATCTGGAGAGTGCACTCTCCAGCTTTGGTACCCAGAGCCGCATCCAGCTGATCTACCCACCGGAACTGCTGAAGGGCAAGCGCAGCGGCGGGCTGACCGGCAACCATCCGCCGATGGATGCACTACGACAATTGTTGCAGGACAGCGGACTGGAAGCAGAACGCGTTAACGCGCGGACGGTGGTGATCAAGAGGGCTGTGCCTGCGGTGAAGCCGCAAGCAGAGACACGTAATCCTCCGTCAACCACACAGTCAAGAGAACCGGAGGTGCAGGATCTAGGCAACATTACCGTGACCGGCACACGTATTCGTGGCGGCACCTCGCCCTCGCCGGTGATTACCATCGGTGCAGAGCGCATCCGCGAGGAAGGTTTCACCGACCTGGGTGGGGTGATCCGCAGCGTGTCGCAGAACTTCTCCGGTGGACAGAACCCGGAAGTCCCCAGCGCGAACCTGCTCGGTGCAGGGCTTGCCAACCAGAACTTGACCGGAGGCTCCGGCTTGAACTTGCGGGGCCTTGGGCCGGACGCGTCGCTGACGCTGCTCAACGGGCGTCGCCTTCCCTACGACGGGTTCTCCCAGGCCATCGACATCGGCGCGATCCCGGTCGAAGCGGTGGACCGGATAGAGATCGTGGCCGATGGTGCGTCAGCGATCTACGGCTCCGATGCGGTGGGCGGGGTGGCCAACGTCATCCTGAATCGTGGGTTCGACGGGGTGGCGGTGGGCACCCGATACGGCACCGCCACCCGCGGCGGCTTGACGACGCGGAGCCATACCGCCACTGCCGGCACCTCGTGGGGGACGGGCGGGTTGCTCGCCACCTACAAGAACGAGTCTGTCGACCCGATCTATGCCGATGAGCGCAGCTACACCGCATCGCTTGCCGGGCCCCGGACCATCTACCCGGCCAGCGATCTGCGCAGCGGCCTCGTCAGCGCGCACCAGCAGGCCGGCGAGGTTGCCGAGCTCCGTCTCGATGCGTTCCGGTCGACCCGGGGGCAGCAAAACGAGTTCGTCCTCGCCGCGGCCACCCCGTACTACCGTCTTGCGCCGGAGACCACGGTCGACTGGGTCTCGCCAGGCATCGATCTCTTCCTGCCGCGCGACTGGACGCTGACCCTGGGCGGGGCATGGGGCAGGAATGAAAGCGTCTCGTCTCAGTCCTTGATCAACCCTTCCTCCGGTGCGTCCACGCGTCTGTACAGCGAGTGCTATTGCAACGAGGGCCGGTCGTACGAACTGGGTGTGGAAGGCCCCCTGTTCCGTCTGCCGGGTGGCGAGGCGCGGCTGGCGGCCGGCCTCGGTCGCCGGACCAACCGGTTGCACGTGGACAACTACCTTGCGGACGTCAACGGGCTGCCGAGCTACCAGGGCGCCGAGTCCAGCCGTTTCGCCTATGCCGAGATGCAGCTGCCATGGATGGAGACTGCGGCCGGCTCCGGAGGCCCGCGGCGCCTCGTGACGACACTCGCGGCCCGCAGCGAGGACTACGACAGCTTCGGCCGGGTCACGACTCCGCAGGTCGGCGTGATCTACGGTCCGAGTCCGGACGTCACTCTGAAAGGGAGCTGGGGCAGGTCGTTCAAGGCGCCCACGCTCTACCAGGGCTACTACTACGTGACGGCGCTGCTCTATCCCGCGGCGGCACTCGGCGGTGCCGGCTATCCCCCCGATGCGACGGCCATCTACCTCGTCGGCGGTGACCGGAACCTGAGCCCGGAACGGGCCCGGACATGGACGGCGTCCCTCGCTTTCCATCCCGAGGCGCTGCCCGACCTCGAGGCGGAGCTGACCTGGTTCGACATCGACTACGAGGATCGCGTGGTGCAGCCTTTCGCGAACGCGGCACAAGGGCTCAGCAATCCGGTGTATGCACCGTTCGTCGACTACGCGCCGTCCGCCGGCGAGCAGTCCGGAGTCATCGAGAGTGCGGGCTCGTTCCTCAACTACTCGGGCGCGACGTACGACCCAAGCAACGTGGTGGCGATACTGCGCGGCCGCTTCGTCAACGTGAGCCGCCAGCGTGTCGAAGGCCTGGATCTGTCGGCCTCGTACCGGATCGACGCGGGCGCGGGCCGCCTGACGCTGCGCGGGTCGGCGACCTGGCTGGACAGCAGTCAGCAGCTCGCCCCAGGCCAGGCCGACACCCGACTCGCCGGCACCCTGTACAACCCGGCGAAGCTCAATGGCCGGCTCGGCGTGGTCTGGAACCGCGGCAACCTCACCGCCTCGACCTTTGCCAACTACACGAGCGGCGTCGATGACACGGTGAACGCCGAGGAGGGTGCGTCGTTCAGTACGTTCGACGCGACGCTGCGCTATGCCATCGATCGGGACCACAGCCGATGGCCCGGACTCGAGCTCGCACTCTCCGCACAGAACCTGTTCAACCGAAGCCCGCCGCTGCACACGCCGGCGCCGCAGGTCTACGCCCTGCCGTACGACCCGACCAACTACTCGGCAGTCGGCCGGTTCCTGGCACTGTCGGCCTCCCTGAGGTGGTGAGCGTGGAGGGTGCAATACTGCCGCGGGGGGCGCGGGAGCGGGCATCCGTGCGAGTCCATGCAGCACCTGTGTCGACGGGAATGAAGCGGGGGCACTTGCTTGCCCTGGTCCTGGCGGTGGTCGCGGTAGCAGGTACACGCGACGCTGGGGCCATCCCGCCCCGTCGGCTCGTTGAGGTTGCTGACCTCAGTCGTCCGGTCATCTCGCCGGACGGCCGACACGTTGCCTTCCGCCTCGAGCAGGCCAACATCGAGCGCGACACGATCGTCACGACCTGGTATGTCCAGGACGTGGACGGTGCAGCACCTCCGTTGCGAGTCTCCGATGGGGGCTTCGCAATGCATGCCTTCCACGGGCTCTCGGCTCCCGAAGCACCGGTCTGGTCATCGGACGGGCGCTGGATCTACTACCGGGCCATGGTCGATGGCAGGATCGATGTCTGGGGTGCCGCGGCGGACGGCTCGGCCGCCGAAGCGGTAACGGGGAGTTCCGCGGACGTGCGGGATTTCTCTCTGGACGCGGATGGCCGCACGCTGATCTACAGCGTGGGAGCCACGCGCGAGCAGGTCGCCGCCGCGGAGCGCGCCCAGTACGATCAAGGCGTTCTCCTCGACAAGTCCGTCCCGATCGGACAGCCGCTGTTCCGTTCGGGGTTCATCGAAGGGCGTCCGGCGACGCAGCGCTACCGCGGGGGCAGGGAACTCGAAAGGGCAGGCCTGCTGGCCGACGTCGAAGACCGGTGGCTCGCACTCGACATGGTGACCGGACAGCAGCGCGAGCTCTCGCCTGCCGCCCGCCAGGCGGTCGCAGCGGAGTCCATGCCCGGGAAGGAAGGTGGGGCGTGGAAGCGGGCCATCGACCGCCAGCGCGGCCGGACTGCGACGCTGGTCCGCAGCGGCAGTGGCCAGGGCCTGTACGTGCAGCCGTACTCCGAGCTGACGGTCCTGCTGGACCCGGCAGGGCGGCGATCGATCACGTGCCGGGCCGGGGAATGCCGCCACAAGCCGATCACCGACATCCGGTGGCGGCCCGGCGGCGACGAGCTGCTGTTCACCGTGACAGACCGCGATGCGGGCTCGAGCCAGTCGATCTTCCGATGGAACGTCGAGACAGGCACGGTGGTTCCGGTCGTGCAGGCGAACGGCCTCGTCAACGGCGGCCGCGATCCCCTGAGCGCCTGTGGTGTTTCGGTGCGCGTGATGGTCTGCGTGGCTGCGGAGGCCGACCGGCCACCGTATCTGGAGCGCATCGACCTGGACACCGGCGAGCGGCGGGCCCTGTTCGAGCCGAATGCCGCGTTGGCCATTGATATCGCGGCAACGACGCCCGCACGACGCCTTCGCTGGACCGATGCGAGCGGCCAGGCATTCAGCGGCTACTTCTTTCCGGCGCGCAGTGGAAGCCGTGCCGCTCCTCCGCTGTTCGTGAACTACTACCAATGCTCGGGCTTCGTGCGCGGCGGCACAGGCGACGAGTGGCCGCTGGTTTCGCTGGCCGCGCAGGGCGTCGCGGCGCTCTGCATCAACTACGCCCCTCTGCCGCTCGACGCAGTGGACCGATACAACCAGGGGATGTCGGCGGTCAGGAGCGCGATCGACCTGCTGGCATCAACCGGGGAGATCGATCGCTCTCGGGTGGGAATGGGCGGCCTCAGCCTGGGAGCGGAAGTCACGCTGTGGACCCTCGTCAACTCCGACCTGCTGGCGGCGGCTTCGGTGAGCTCCCCGGCCCACACGCCGCTCACCTACGAGTTGCGCAACCTCTACGACGACACCTTCCTTCCCGCCTTGCAGACGTACTGGCAACTGCAGGCGCCCGATGCCACGCCGGAGCGCTGGCGAATACTGTCGCCGGTGTTCAACCTGGACAAGGTGCAGGCACCGATCCTCATGCAGCTACCGGAGCAGGAGTACCTGCAGGCGCTGGACTACACGGTTCCATTGATCAAGGCCGGACGCTCCGAACTCTACGTGTTTCCCGACGAGGCCCACTTCAAGTTCATGCCGAAGCACAGGTTGGCCGTCTATCAGCGGAACCTGGACTGGTTCAGGTTCTGGTTGCTGGACCAGGAAGATCCGGACAGGTCCAGGCGGGAGCAGTACATGCGGTGGCGAGTGATGAAGGCTGGAACCGTGGCGAAGAAGCCATGAACGCCATCTGTAGGAGATTAGGATTGATAGCGAACCCAGTTCTCACCATACATGGATCCAGTACTTCCAAGAACAGGCGGCCGCGCAGGCGAGAGGTCTGCGTTCTCTATGAATAGGCTTGACGCGGATCAGTTCGGCGGCGTCATTCGTTGACTTGGCTGTGCCAAGTCACGCTAGATCTCTGTGCCGTGAACCGGAAGCTCCGCTCCGGATTCATGACGGCCCTTTTTTTGCTTCTGGTCGAGGATCGTGCTTCTGGGCGCGTGCTGAGGGCTAGTGGCGTCACCGTGACAGAGACCATCTAGCCATGCGCGGCTAGTGTCAGGGAGAGTGCGCCGGGGCGTGTCGATTCTCCCTGCTCGCCGGCGCCTGCCTGCCCAATGATGCGGCTCCACCGCCCCGGCCCGCGGGACCTGCCTTCCCCTGACCAACCAGTCGGCTCGCGGCTGGGGCGGTGACTTTCCTCTTGCGGAGGTGCGCCGTGATAGATCGACGCCGTGTTGCCCGTGGCCGGCTGGTCGAGCGGATCGATGCCGGTGTCATTTTGCTGCTCGTGCTGCTTGCTGGGTCGGTGCAGGCGGCCGGGTCCGACATGCCCTGGGAAGGGCCACTGCAGTCGGTGCTGGAGTCGATCGAGGGGCCGGTGGCGCGGATCGTGGCGGTGATCATCATCATTGTCACCGGGCTGACGCTGGCCTTCGGCGATACCTCGGGCGGGTTTCGACGGCTGATCCAGATCGTGTTCGGATTGTCGATCGCGTTCGCGGCGTCGAGCTTCTTCCTGTCGTTCTTCTCGTTCGCTGGCGGCGCGGTGGTGGCATGAGTGCCGCGCAAGGATTCGAGGTGCCTTTACACCGCTCGCTCACCACGCCAATCCTGCTCGGCGGGGTGCCGCGTGCGCTGGCGATCGCCAATGGCACGCTGGCGGCGGCGGTGGGCGTCGGGTTGCAGCAATGGGTCCCTGGGCTGGTACTGTGGCTTGCGGGCCATGCGCTGTCGGTCTGGGGCACCAGGGCCGATCCGCAGTTCGTGGAGGTGTTCGCGCGGCATGTGAAGCACCGGCCGTTCCTGGACGCGGCGTCGTGATGTCGCTGGCCGAGTACCGCCGCGGCAACGCGAAGCTGGCCGACTACCTGCCGTGGGCGGCGCTGGCCGCGCCGGGCGTGGTGCTGAACAAGGACGGCGCGTTCCAGCGTACGGCACGCTTCCGCGGTCCGGATCTGGACAGTGCGACCGAAAGCGAACTGGTGGCCGCCGCGGCGCGGGTGAACAACGCGCTGCGCCGGCTCGGAAGCGGTTGGGCGTTGTTCGTCGAGGCCGATCGCCGGCCAGCGGGCGACTATCCGGCATCCGCGTTTCCGGAGCCGCTGTCATGGTTGGTGGACGCCGAGCGGCGCGGTGCGTTCGAGGAGGTCGGTTCGCATTTCGAGAGCGACTACTTCCTGACGCTGTCGTGGTTGCCGCCGCCCGAGTCGCGGGCGCGGGCGGGTCGTCTGCTCTATGAGGCGACCGACCCGCGCGGTGTGGATTGGTGCCAGCAGCGCGACCAGTTCGTGACCGAGACCGACCGCTTCCTGGCGTTGCTGGAAGGCGCGCTGCCGGAAGTGGCGTGGCTGGACGACGCGGCGACGCTGACTTACTTGCACGCGACCGTGTCGAACGTGCGGCACCCGGTCGCGGTGCCCGCGGTGCCGATGCACCTGGATACCTGGCTGGCGGACACGCCGCTGGCGGGCGGGATTGCACCACGGCTGGGCGAGTCGCACGTGCGCGCGGTGACGGTGCGTGGCTTCCCGGGCTCCACCTGGCCGGGGATGCTGGACGAGCTGAACCGGCTGGGCTTCGGCTATCGCTGGGTGACGCGCTTCCTGTGCCTGGACAAGGCCGAGGCAGAGCGCGAGCTGACGCGGCTGCGTCGGCAGTGGTTCGCCAAGCGCAAGGGCGTGGTGACGCTGCTGCGCGAGACGATCTTCCAGCAGGAGAGCCCGCTGGTGGACTCGGATGCGGCGAACCAGGCGGCCGATGCCGACGTTGCGCTGCAGGAACTGGGCAGCGACGAATTGGCCTACGGCTACGTCACCATGACCGTGGTGGTGCGTGACGCCGACGCGGTGGCAGTGGAAGCACAGCGCAAGGCGGTGGAGCGGGTGGTACAGGGTCGCGGCTTCGTGGCGGTGTCGGAGACGCTCAACGCGGTAGAGGCGTGGCTGTCGTCGGTGCCGGGGCACTGCTACGCCAATGTGCGCCAGGGGCTGGTATCGACGCTCAACCTCGCGCACTTGGTGCCGGTATCGGCAGTGTGGGCCGGGCAGGCGCGCAACGCGCACCTCGACGGGCCGCCGCTGATCGTGACCCGCACCGACGGCACTACGCCGTTTCGGCTGGTGACCCATGTCGGCGATGTCGGCCATACCGCGGTGGTCGGGCCGACCGGTGCCGGAAAATCGGTGCTGCTGGCGATGATGGCGCTGCAATTCCGGCGTTATCCCGGCGCGCGCGTGTTCGCGTTCGACACCGGGCGCTCGATCCGGGCGGCGGTGCTGGGCCTGGGAGGCGAGCACTTCGATCTCGGCGGCGACGGTGGCGTGGCGTTCCAGCCGCTGGCGCGCATCGACGATCCTTCCACGCGCAGCTGGGCGGCCGAGTGGCTGGCCGGCCTGCTGACGCACGAGGGCATCGACACTGATCCCGGGGTAAAGGACGCGGTGTGGTCGGCGCTCGGCAGCCTGGCCACGGCGCCGGTGGAGGAGCGCACGCTGACCGGACTGTGCGCACTGCTTCAGGAGAACCGGCTGCGGCAGGCGCTGGCGCCGTACGTGCTGGGCGGGCCGCACGGCCGGTTGCTGGATGCCGAGGGCGAACGCCTGGGCACGGCCGACGTGCAGGCGTTCGAGATGGAACAGCTGATGCACGCGCGCAGCGCGGTGCTTCCGGTGCTCACGTACCTGTTTCACCGGCTGGAACGACGTTTCGATGGCGCGCCGACCCTGCTGATCCTCGACGAGGCCTGGATCTTCCTCGACGATCCGGCGTTCGCCGGCCGCATCCGCGAGTGGCTCAAGACCCTGCGCAAGAAAAACGTGTCGGTGGTGTTCGCCACCCAGTCGCTGGCCGACATCCAGCGCTCGGCGATCGCGCCCGCGCTGGTGGAGAGCTGCCCCAGCCGGATCTTCCTACCGAACCCGCAGGCCGGCGAGCCGCAGCTACGCGGGGTGTACGAGGGTTTCGGGCTCAACGCGCGGCAGATCGAGCTGGTTGCACGGGCACAGCCCAAGCGCGAGTACTACTACCAGTCGCGGCTGGGCAACCGGCTGTTCGACCTCGACCTCGGCCCAGTGGCACTTGCCTTTGCCGGCGCATCGACGCCCGAGCACCAGCGCGACATCGATCGCGTGCTGGCCGACGGCGGCCCGCCCGGTTTTGCCGGCGCCTGGCTGCGCCATTGCCGGCTCGACTGGGCGGCGGACCTGCTCGGTGAGCTCCCGGGCGCCGATGCCACCGCTTCGTCATCGCTGCTGGAGACCGTGTCATGAAGAAGATCGTGCTGTCGCTGTGCATTGCCGGCTGGCTTGCCGTTGCGCCCGCGCAGGCGCAATGGGTGGTGGTCGACCCGAGCAACCTGGCGCAGAACATGCTCACCGCGGCGCGGACGCTGGAGCAGATCAACAACCAGGTACGTCAGTTGCAGAACGAGGCGCAGATGCTGGCCAACGATGCGCGCAACCTCGCCGGGCTGGATTTCAGTGTGCTGGGGCAGTTGCGGAAGACGCTGGCGCAGACGCAGCAGCTGCTGGACGAGGCACGCGGGATCGCCTTCGACGTCGATCGGGCGCAGCGGGAGTTCGCGCGACTGTACCCGGAGCGCTACGACGCGACGATGTCGCGTGACGCACTGGGTGCGGATGCGCTGGAACGCTGGGAGGGATCGCTGGAAGCGTTGCGTACGGCGATCGAACTGCAGGCGTGGGTGGTGGAGAGCGTCGCGGACGATGAGACGGTGCTGTCCGATCTTGTGGGCCGGAGCCAGTCGGCCGCCGGTACGCTGCAGGCGGCGCAGGCCACAAACCAGTTGCTGGCACTGCAGTCGCGGCAGCTGATCCAGTCGCAGCAACTGCAGGCGGCGCAAGGTCGGGCCACGGCACTGGAACAGGCGCGTGCCGTGGCCGCCGAGGAGCGCGCGCGTGAGCTGCGCCGACGCTTCATGACCGAGCAGACGCCGTACACCGGCGAGCCCGTGCGCCTGTTTGGAGGAGACCGATGAGGACGAGCTCATTGTGGGTGATCCTGGCACTGCTGGGCGGCTGCGGCAGCGGTGCACCGCCGCAGCCGATGCCGGAACAGACGCCTTCGCTGTCGGCGGAACTCGTGGAAGAACTGGTGCGCGATCCGGAGCGGCTGAAGGAGGTGCGGCGGCTATGTCGCGAAGACTGGCAGGCGATCAGCGAGGAGCTGTGCATCGCCTCGGTGCAGGCGACCCGACGCCGCTTCATGGGGGATGGCGGTGCCCGCTACACGTCAGGACCGATCGAACTGTCCGAGCCAGGCCGGCCGACGTTGAAGGAGTGACCTTGGGTGGACGACATCGGCGTCATCGACCGATTCCTCAACGTCTATGCGCAGTACATCGACAGCGGCTTCGGACTGCTGGGTGGCGAGGTGGCGTTCCTGGCATCGGTGCTGATTGTGATCGACGTGACGCTGGCCGGCTTGTTCTGGGCGATGGGCGGCAACGACGACGTCATCGCCAAACTGATCAAGAAGATCCTCTACGTCGGCGCCTTCGCCTTCATCATCGGAAACTTCAACATGCTGGCGGGCGTAGTGTTTCGTTCCTTCGCCGGGCTGGGGCTGATGGCATCAGGCTCGACCGTGAGCGAGGCCGAACTGCTGCGACCGGGACGTCTGGCCGAGGTCGGCATCGACGCCGGGCGGCCGATGCTGGACCAGATCCAGGAGATGTCCGGGTTCCCGCAGGTGTTCATGAACATCGACTCGATCACCGTGTTGTTCCTGGCATGGATCGTCGTGGTGTTGAGTTTCTTCGTGCTCGCGGTGCAGCTGTTCGTGACCCTGATCGAGTTCAAGCTGACGACGTTGGCCGGATTCGTGCTGGTGCCGTTCGCGCTGTGGAACAAGACCGCGTTCCTCGCCGAGAAGGTGCTCGGCAATGTGATGTCGTCTGGCGTGAAGGTGCTGGTGCTGGCGGTGATCGTCGGCATCGGCGCGGGCCTGTTCGATGAGTTCACCCTACCGCCCGGCACCGAGCCGTCGATCGACCATGCGCTGGCGATCATGCTCGGGTCGTTGACGTTGTTCGGCCTGGGCCTGTTCGGGCCTGGGATCGCCACCGGCTTGGTGTCGGGCGGACCACAGTTGGGCGCCGGCGCCGCCGCGGGCGTGGCGTTGGCCGCGGCGGGTGTCACCACTGCGACCGGCGGAGCGGCGGCAGGCGCCGCACGTATCGCCGGGGGCGCGCTCGGTGCGGGCACGCGCGGGCGGGCGCCGCAGGCCTCGCCGGCGCCAGCGTCAGCAATGGCTGGCGGCAAGCCGGCTGGCTCGCCGGGGGGAGGATCGGGCGCTGCACCGCGATGGGCGCAACGGATGAAGGAGAGCGGCCAGCGCACGACGCGTGGGCTGGCGACCGCGGCGATGGTGGTGCGGTCGTCCGATCGCGGCGGCGGTGGCGCCGGACCGAAGTTGGGAGATGAATGATGCGCTTTCGCCGCGCGGACCTGCGCTACTCCGAAACGCCGCAACCGGTCACGCCGTACCAGAAGGCGGCGCAGGTCTGGGATGAGCGCATCGGGACGGCGCGGGTGCAGGCGCGTAACTGGCGGCTGATGGCGTTCGGTTGCCTAACGCTGTCGCTGCTGATCGTCGGCGGGTTGCTGTGGCAGCTCGGCCGTTCGACAGTGACGCCCTACGTGGTCGAGGTTGATACCCACGGCCAAGTGCGCGCCGTTGGGCCGGCACTGGAAGCCTATCGACCGACGGACGCGCAGATCGCGCGCGAGCTGGAGCGCTTCATCCGCAACGTGCGTTCGCTGCCGCTCGACCCGGTGGTGCTGCGGAGCAACTGGCTGGAGGCCTACGACTACGCCACCGATCGTGGCGCGGCCGCGCTGAACGCTTACGCGCGCGAGCGCGATCCGTTTGCGCGGGTCGGCCGGGTCACGGTGACGGTGGAAGTGACCAGCGTGGTGCGCGCCTCGGAATCCTCGTTCCAGCTGCGCTGGATCGAGCGCAGCACGGTCAGCGGTTCGCCCGGCGACGTCGAGCGCTGGACCGCGATCGTCACCGTCGTCCTGCAGCCGCCGCGCGACGCGGTGCGGCTGCGCAAGAACCCGCTGGGGATCTACGTCAACGGGCTGGACTGGAGCCGCGAACTCGGCGCCGCCGGCGCTGGAGAAACGCCATGAACCGAATGCTGATGCTCGCGGCGCTGTGTGCCGCCCTGGCCGCGTGCGCGACGACGCGACCGGCGCCGGAGATCGCGCTGGATGAGCCGCTGGAGATCGAGGCGCTGCCCGCGCCCGAGCCGCCGGCGCCGGTGACCGTGGTCGAAGTACCGACGCCGCTGCCGCTGCCCGGACAGCTCAAGCCGGCACCGGGCGCTGCCAGGCCGGCGGCCGTGGATCCCGCCCGCGACATCGCCTCGGCCAACCGGATGGCGCGCATCGAGCCGGTGAAGGACGGCTTCGTCAACGCGATGCAGGTCTGGCCCTACAGCGCCGGCGCGCTGTACCAGGTTTACACGAGTCCCGAACACGTCACCGACATCGCGCTGCAGCCGGGCGAGAAGCTGATCTCGGTGGCCGGCGACCCGGCGCGCTGGATCATCGGCGACACCGTCAGCGGCAGCGGAGAGGACGAACGCGTGCACCTCATCGTCCGGCCGCATCGTGCGGGCCTGAAGACCAACTTCTTCATCAGCACCGATCGGCGCACCTACCACTTGGAGCTGACGGCGACGTCGGGCACGTGGATGGCCTCGGTGGAGTGGACCTATCCGGGCGACCTGGTGCGCGCGCTGCATGCGCGGGACCGTTCCGCGGAGACGATGGTGCCGGAAGCCGAAGGCATCGCGCTGGAGCAGCTGCGGTTCCGCTACACGATCAGCGGCGACGCGCCGTCGTGGCGCCCGCTGCGCGCCTTCGACGACGGCCGCAAGGTCTACATCCAGTTCCCGCAGGGCATCGGTCAGGGTGAACTGCCGCCGCTGTTCGTGATCGGCGCGGAGGGCGACACGCAGCTGGTGAACTACCGGGTGCGACTGCCGTACCTGGTCGTCGACCGCCTGTTCGGCGCGGCCGAACTGCGTCTGGGCAGCGAGCGGCAGCAGGTGGTGCGCATCGAACGCGACGACGGCCAGCGCCGGGCGGCGAGGGCAGGGCGACGGTGAGCGTCCCGCCGAAGGAGGACGCGGCGAAGCTGGAACTGCGTGCGCGGCCGGCGCCGGTGACGCGCCTCAACCGCCGCACGTTGATGGTGCTGGTCGGGGGGCTGGCGGCGGGCGTACTGCTGGTGACGCTTTGGGCGTTCCGCACGCCGGAGAGGCGCGACGCACCGACGCGGGACACTCATAACGTCGAGCGGGTGACGCCGGCGGAAGGATTGCAGGCGCTGCCGAGCGACTATCGGCAGATGCCGATGCCCGCGCTGCCTCGCACCGAGGACGAGGCGCCCGCTCCCGGTGAGGGGGTCGACGGCGCGCTGGCGGAAGACGAGGCGGCCCGCGCCGAGCAGCAGCGGCTTCAGGAGGAGGCCGCTGCTGCCGCGAAAGCGCCGGTGTTCTTCCAGGCTGTCCGGGCGGCATCGTCCTCCGCGGCGTCGGCGGCGACGATGCCGGTGGCAGGCGACACCGCCGCGCCGGGCATCCCGCTCATGCCGGCCGCGCCCGGCCAGGACGCCGACGAGTACGCCATGCAGAACCGGCAGGCCGACAAGCAGGCGTTCGTCGACGCCGAGCCGGACAGCCGGATTTACGGAACTGCGGAACTGCAGACGCCGAGCTCGCCGTACCAGTTGATGGCCGGCACCGTGATCCCGGCCGCGCTGCTGACCGCAGTGAACTCCGACCTGCCGGGCCAGGTCATCGCCACCGTCACGGAGCACGTCTACGACACCCTGACCGGCCAGCACCTGCTGGTGCCGCAGGGCTCAAGGCTGATCGGCCAATACGACAGCCAAGTCGCCTACGGCCAGCGCCGCGTGCTGCTGGTGTGGACGCGCCTGATCCGCCCGGACGGCACCTCATTGGTGCTTGACCGCCTGCCCGCGACCGACGCGGCCGGCCAGTCAGGGCTGGAGGACCGCGTGGACTGGCACTGGCGCCGCATCTTTGCCGGTGCCGCACTCTCGACCCTGATCGGCGTCGGCGCCGAACTGGCCGCGCCCGACCGCGTGGGCGCCGACGGCCGCATCGTCATCGCCACGCGCGAAAGCGTGCAGGACACCGTCAACCAGGTCGGTCAGCAGATAACGCGGCGCAATCTCGACCTGCAGCCGGCGCTGACGGTTCGGGTGGGATTCCCGGTGCGTGTGGTGGTGAACCGCGATCTGGTGTTGCAGTAGCCGAGCTGCAACAAGGACGTAAACGCAGAGCATTTGCGGGTAGGGTTTCCCGTTGCTTGGAGCGTCGTTGAATTGAATGTGGCCCGTGCCCTCCCTGCCAGCCCGCCCTGTGGAAGGCATGCCGCAATGACACGACTTCATAGGGGAGACCGGACTTGGCCGCGAATGGAAGTGCGCAGCGGATCTCGCGCGAAGCCCTTTATCGCGCCGTCTGGTCGGAGCCCATCAAGACCGTCGCGACCCGTCTCGACATATCGGACGTGGCCTTGGCCAAGACTTGCCGCAAGCACCTGGTCCCGATCCCGCCGCGTGGGCATTGGGCGAAAGTGCAGTCGGGCAAGCGCGTGTTCCGGCCCGCGCTTCCTGCGCGCGGCCTGGGCATGCCGGACCTGGTGTGTCCGGGGCGCGGCAGGTACTGGCGCCAGAGCATTCCTGACGCGGAACTCATCGACGCAGAGATCCCGCCACCGCCGGAGTTTTCGGAGCCGGTCGAAGAACTCGTGGCCAGAGTCTCGCGGCTGGTGGGAAAGGTGACGATGGTGCGCGATCTGCGCGCACCGCATGGGTTGGTCGCGGGGTTGCTGCGACGGGAGGAGGATGCCCGCAAGCGTTACAGCTATCGATCCGATCGGCCCCTGTTCGCGTCGCCGTTCGAGCAACGCAGGCTGCGCATACTGAGCAGCATCTTCGCCGCCCTGGGGCGTTGCGGAATGAAAGGCGCCCTGTCGGGCAACGATCCGAGCGACTTCGGCGCCCATATTGGCGAACAGTACGTGGGATTCCATCTGGACCATCCCCATCAACGAGGGCGATCGGGATATCGCACCTCGGAGGAACTGGTGCGTCCAGCGACGGAGAAGTTGGTGCTCCGGATCGCGGCCTCGTACGAAGGACTGCAAGGAATTCGCAGCGAGTGGCTGGATCAGCCTGGCGACCGGGTCGAATCGCACCTGCAGCAGATCGTCGTCAGCCTGATCGTACTGGGCGAGATGCGTTACCGATTTGGAGAGCGACATCGCTTCGAGTGGTTGACCAATCGAAAAGCCGATCTCATCGAGCAGGCGCGACGTCAGCGGGAGGAGGAAGCCAGACAGGCTCGGGAGAGACGTATCCGAGCAGAAAAGGCCCGGGTCGATCGGTTGCTCGGGGAGGCGCTGGCGCTACGGCAGGCGCGCGACATCCGTGCCTATGTGGAGGAAGTGCGTGCGATCAGCATCAACTCCGGAAGCAGGGTTCCCGCGGAACTCGAGGCGTGGTCGGCATGGGCGCTGGCCCAAGCGGCACGGATCGACCCGGTACTCTCGGGCGCCTATCTTCGTGGCATCACGGACGAGGGGCGGGATTCGGAAGGCGAGACGTGTCAGGCCGGATCCAGATAATTGCGTCCCACCGCGTAGATGATGTTGGGAAAAAGGCCGGCTAGGCTGGTACGCGAGGAGATCTCGTTGTCGTAGGCCAGCGCCTTTCCTTCGTCGAAGTGCCCGCCCAGGACAGTTTGTGGATTCTCTGCCTGCAGCGTCAACAGTGAGGCGGACGCAAACTGCGTGGGATGGCTGCAGAGGTCGTAGAGCTTGCTGCGCTGGCTGAGTGTCGCGAGCGCACTCTTCTCAAGTCCCAGCGTCTTCGCGTGCTTTGTGACGTCCCGGATTGCCTTGGTCGTGGAATAGGTGTTCTTGACGTAGCGATCCAGATATCCGAGTGATGGTCTGGACAGCAGCAGGGCCGTGGCGATGCTTTCCAGGACGTAACGCTGCGAGTTGCCGGAAGGAACTAGCAAGCCCTCCAGCAAGAGTTTCATCGCCACGAGGTGCGTATGCAGAGCACCGTAAACGAGCGCGGTGAGGTGTGCACTCGGTTCGTCCTTTGTGATCCGCGCATCGAGGCGTTCCCATGCCAGGAATGCGTTCACCATGTGGCCAACAAAGTTCTCCAGTTGGTCGTTGTAGTCCAGAAGGAAGCGATAGCGAATCTCGGCGTCCTCCATGCCGAGGAGGATCCGCCGGATCATGTCTGCGGTGACGGGAGGTGCAGGCCGTTGATCTGCCGTTGCTGCTGGATCTTCAGTCACCTGGGCGTTCCTTTGCGTGCAGGAACCGTAGGGATGGGAATGGCGACGTTTCCGGGTTCACAAGCTCCAGCCTGGGCCGATCCTGGTCGTGAAGGATGTCTTCTGCCGGCTCCTGGCCCGGCAGTTCGAGATCGAATGCGAGCGAGGGAGAATTGTGGCCACGGACGATGCCATCCATTTGCTCCACACTGCTGACCGGCGGCTAACGGGGTTCCAGTCGGATGCGAACTTGTTGGCCGAGTTTCGCTGCAATGTCGACCAGCGCATCAAGCGAGAAGCGAGAGATGCTGCCGCGCAGTAGGTTCTCGACACGGTACGGGTCGATGCTGGAGTAGTGCGCGGTTTCGGCCGGCGTCCAGCCGTGGCCTTGGATCATGGCTGCTAGTGTTGTTGCATCAATTCCGACCTCACCCTGAGGTTGGCGGCTTCTGCAGATGTATCGGACACCGCATCCCAAACGCTGGCATATGCCTTGGACGGTCGCGAGCCCTTCGACGGCATTTCAGCCACGTGCTCGCGGTGAAGTTCGTCGGAGCGAGCACGTGCCTCGGGCGACATTCGTGTTTCCAGTAGGGAAAAGTTCTTGGTCATCGAAGTCTCCAGTGGGGCCGGGGCCTTGTTACGCCGGTGCGATCGATCGTGACCGCTGGCGCCGGCGGGAAGGCACGGGTGCCACCGCCATCCGGAGTCCGAACGCGGCCAGAATCGCCGCCAGCGTGTCGAGGCGCGGATTGCCCTTCTCGGACAACGTGCGATACAGGGTTTCCCGGCTCAGGCCGGTGCGCACCGCCAATGCGGACATGCCGCCCATCGCCTCGGCGACGGTGCGCAGGGCAACGGGCACGACGCGTGCATCGCCGTCTTCGAGCACGGATTCGAGATAGGCGGCCACATCCGCCTCGTCGCGCAGGTAGGCGCCTGCGCTGAAAGGTCGGCTAGCCGCTGCGGGCTTTGTAGTCTTGCCAGTAGTCATGAGCAACCTCGATGTCTCGTGACTGGGTTCGCTTGTCGCCGCCGCAGAGCAGCAACACCAGCGTGTCCCCGTCCTGACCGCAATACACGCGATAGCCGGGTCCGTGGTCGACGCGCAGCTCGAAGACGCCCTTGCCGACGGCTTTCCAGTCGCCGCGCAGTCCTGCGCGCATCCGGTCGAGCCGCCCCAGTATCCGGATCCGGGCCTGGCGGTCCCGCAGGCCGGCGAGCCATGCACCGAACGGGCAGCGCCCGTCCGAGGTCTGGTATTCGCGGACTTCGATATAGGTCATTGTAGCTTAAAGGCTACAGTCGGGCAAGGCCGACTCATGTCGGCACCACGGTGAGCTTGGCGCGAGACTTGGCCGGCGGCGGAGGTGCGGGTGGCGGGGGTGACTCCTGATCGAGCAGCAACGCGGCCAACTGCTGCAGCAGCGGTGCGGCTTCCTGCAGGGTCACTGCCCTTGCATCGATGGGGGATGCCTGCTGGGCCGGCGAGACATGCAGTTCGGTCGCCAGTGAGCGGACGGCGGCACGCACCACCTCGGCCATGTCATCCCCGGGGCGCTTGGCCTTGTCGCGATACAGGTGCTCGGGCCGCAGGTGCGTGTAGCGCTTGAGCATCTTCCAGTCGCGGTGGCCCGTGACCAGTGCGACCTGCTCGATGCGCAGGCCCGCCTCGAACAGGCGGCTGGTGGCTTCGTGACGCAGGTCGTGGAAGTGCAGGTCCTCGATCTTCAGTTCGCGGCAGGCGCGGCGGAACGCGGTGCCAACCGAACGCGGGTTGTAGGGAAAGATGAGATCGCCCCGTGGGTGGTACTTGCGCTGCACTCGGATCAGGCGCATTGCGTCGAAGCCGCCCAGGTTGAGCAGGGGCACCAGTTGGTTGTTGCCGTCCTTCTCGCGCGGATCCTTCCGGTCGCGCACGAGGACGACGCGTTGCTCGACATCGATGTCGCTCCAGCGGATCCGGCTGATTTCCTCCTGACGCATCGCGCTGGCGATCGCGAAGCGCACGATGCGGCCCATCGGGATCATCAGGTAGCGGTTGCTGTCGAAGTGATCGAGCAAGCGCCTGATCTCGTCGGGGGTGGGGCGCCGGTCGCGCTGGCGGGACTTGCCGATCAGGCCCAGGCGCTTGAGGGCGACGCGCGCCAGGTTGACGGGCTCGACCTTGACGTCGACACCGTGCACCGCGGCGGCATGGGTCAGCACCAGCTTGAGATAGCCGAGATCCGCGCTCAGCGTGACCGGGCCGGCACCTTCCTTTGCGCGGTCCTTGCCGAACTGGATCAGGCGCTCGCGGGTCAGGTTCTTGTGCTTGACGGTGCCGAGCTTGGCCCGGAGGGCGTCGAGCGTGAACTGCTTGGAGCGGCGGGGTGCCTTGCCGACTTCGCGCATGTCGTCCACGTGCAGGTCGATCAGGTGGGCGAGGGTCTTGGGGTCGGCTTTGCCGCGCTTCAGTGGCGACTCGCCAAGATCGATCTGCCGCTCGGTCGCGGTCGCCCACTTCCGCGCGTCTTCGTGGCGCAGGAAGGTTTCGCTGGCATACGATTGTTTGCGTCGGACCTGAACTCGCCAGTGGCCCGACTTGAGTCGGGTGATCGTCGCCATGTTCGTGTGCGCTATGTGTGCACCGGGCTGTCGTAGAGGGGCGAAATCGGGCGAATTCCAGTGCACACGCGGGTGCACACGCCCGATTTATGTAGATGATTTTATTGGATAAGGCATTGAATTACAACGAAAAAATGATTGCTGTCGCGCCTATGATGGACTGGACCGACTCGCACTGCCGGGTGTTCCACCGTCTGCTCGCGCCGTCGGCGCGCCTGTACAGCGAAATGGTGCACGCCAACGCAGTGATCCACGGCGACCGCGCGAAGCTGCTGGCGATGGATCCGGTCGAACATCCGGTCGCGCTGCAGCTCGGCGGCAGCGAACCGGCCCTGCTGGCGCAGGCGGCGCGCATCGGCGCCGAGCACGGATTCGACGAGATCAACCTCAACTGCGGCTGCCCGTCCGATCGCGTCCAGGCGGGGCGCTTCGGCGCCTGCCTGATGCGCGAGCCGGCGCTGGTCGCCGCCTCGGTCTCGGCGATGATCGACGCGGTGGAGGTCTCGAGCCGCCCGGTGCCGGTAACCGTGAAGTGCCGTCTCGGCGTGGACGACGACCACGACTGGGATCGCTTCCTCGGCTTCGTCGATACCGTGGCGGCAGCCGGCTGCGGCATGTTCGTGGTGCATGCGCGCAATGCCTGGCTCAAGGGCCTGTCGCCGAAGGAGAACCGCGAGGTGCCGCCGCTGCGCTACGACTGGGCCTACCGGCTCAAGCGCGAGCGTCCACAGCTGCAGGTGGTGGTGAACGGCGGCATCGCCTCGTTGCCCGAGGCCCTCGGCCATCTGGCGCATGCCGACGGCGCGATGCTTGGCCGCGCCGCGTACCACGAGCCCTACCTGCTGCATCGGCTCGATGCGGCACTGCGCGGCACACCCGAGCAACCGCGGCAGGCGTTGCTGCGCGCGCTGCGTCCCTACGCCGAGGCGCAACTGGCGGCTGGCGTGCCGCTGCGGCACATCACCCGCCACGTGCTCGGCCTGTTCCATGCGCAGCCAGGCGGACGCGCGTTCCGCCAGGTGCTCAGCGAGGGCGTGCATCGCCCTGGTGCGGACTGGTCGCTGGTCGAACGCGCGCTCGCGGCAACGGCAGGCACCCCGGGGCTGGCGGCGTGATCACCCGCGACGTCGCGGCCTTCCTTGCCGCGGCCCGCGACTGCATGCCGGACTTCGGCCCCGCCACCGCGCGCGCCGCGTTCCTGGTCGCGCCCGACGGCTTCGCGCGCGCGGACGAATCGGCCGGCGACAACCGCTACATGGCCGCTGCGGACGGGTTCGATGCCGCGCTGGCGCTCCGCCAGCACCGTGCGCTGCACATGGCGCTGTCGCGCCTGCTGCCCACCGCGTGCTTCGCCGGCGCCGCCGACACGCCCGACGCGCTGTTCCCCAACAACGTCTTTGCGACCGCACGCGCCGACGCGTGCAGGCCCGAAGCCTTCGCGCCGCGGCTGGTCGTCGGACGCATGCGGCATGCCGTGCGCTGGCGCGAGGCGGCGCGCGAAGACATCCGGGCGTGGTTCCGTGACGTGATGGGCTACGAGGAGCTCGACCTGTCCGCCCAGCCGCATCCCTGCGAGCTGACCGGCGCGCTGGTCATCGATCGTGCCCGGGGGCTGGGCTACTGCGGCCTGTCCGAACGCTGCGACGCGCAGGGCGCGGCGCTGCTGCATGCGGCCTTCGGCCTGCGTGCGACCCTGGCCTTCGAACTCGCGCCCGGCGAATACCACGCCAACGTGGTGCTCGCGGTGCTGGCCGGGCGCGCGATGCTGGTGAGTCCGGACGGGTTTGCCGACCCGGGCGTGGCTTCGGCGATCGCCGGTCTGTATCCGCACGCAGCGCGGCTGGAGGCTCACGAGCGGCAGGCGTTCGCCGGCAATGCCATCAGCCTGACGTCGACGCGCGTGAGCATGAGCGCCACCGCCCACCGGGCGCTGTCCTTCGCCACGCAGGACATGCTGGCGTCCGCCGGGTTCTCCGTGGAGAGCGTCGAACTCTCCGCCATCGAGGCCGCGGGGGGCTCGCTGCGGTGCTGCGTCGCCGAAGTGTTCTGAGCCCCGACCCGGGCCATCGCGATGAACGCCTCCCGGATGGTGAAAGAAAAGTTAAGGACCGATTCACCGCCGCGGACCAAGAATGCCGGTCCACCCTCGCGAACAGGCCTCGCCGTGCCTGCGGTCCATCCTCGTCCATGAGCCTCCCGTCGTCCCGCCCGTCCCGACTCGTGCTTGCGCTTGCGCTCGCGTGTGCGGCGCTGGCCGGCGGGGCCGATGGCTGGGCGCAGGAGCCTCCGCGCGACCGCCGCGGAAGCGACGATCGCGAGCGAGGCCGGGCCAGCGTGCCGCCGAACCGCAACCGCGACGCGCTGTCGGATTCGGTGCGCCGGTTCGAGCGCAGCAACCGCGGGAGCCGCGTGCTCAGTGCCGAGCGGATGCAGGCCGATGGCCGCGACGTGAACCGCATCAAGGCGATGGACGACCGTGGCCGGGTGCGCATCTACGTCGACGATCCGCAGCGCCGCGCGCCGCCGCCGCCCTCCCGTCCTACACGCGACGACCACGACTGACACGGCATCCTGTTCAGGAAAGTCCGGCCACACTGGCCGCGTCAATGAACTGAACGGAGTCGTTCCATGCGCATCCTGCTCGTCGAAGACGAAGCTCCCCTGCGGGAAACCCTGGCCGCGCGCCTGAAGCGCGAAGGGTTTGCCGTGGACGCCGCCCAGGACGGGGAGGAGGGCCTGTACATGGGGCGCGAAGTGCCGTTCGACGTCGGCATCATCGACCTCGGCCTGCCGAAGATGTCGGGCATGGAACTGGTCAAGGCCCTGCGCGACGAGGGCAAGCAGTTTCCGGTGCTGATCCTGACCGCGCGCTCGAGCTGGCAGGACAAGGTCGACGGCCTCAAGCAGGGCGCGGACGACTATCTGGTCAAGCCGTTCCACGTCGAGGAACTGCTGGCGCGCATCAACGCGCTGGTGCGCCGCGCCGCCGGCTGGAGCAAGCCCACGCTCGAATGCGGCGCGGTGGTGCTGGACCTGGCCGCGCAGACGGTCACCGTGCACGGGCAGAACGTCGACCTCACCAGCTACGAGTACAAGGTGCTCGAGTACCTGATGATGCATGCCGGCGAGCTGGTCTCGAAGGCCGACCTCACCGAGCACATCTACCAGCAGGATTTCGACCGCGACTCGAACGTGCTCGAGGTCTTCATCGGCCGCCTGCGCAAGAAGCTCGACCCCGAAGGCACGCTCAAGCCGATCGAGACCGTGCGCGGACGCGGCTATCGCTTCGCGATTCCGCGCAACGGCGAAGGCTGAGGCCGCGCCGGTCACCGGCGCCGGTGACCGGTCGCCCCGGCGGCGGACGCCACGCCTGATCGGCTATCGTGTCGTCTGGGGCGCCATGGCGTCGCGCCTGGCCCCGCGCACCGATGTCCCGACACTGATTCCATGAGCACGACCGGCAAGTCTCCGCGCGTGCTGCCCTGGCGCCCGCGTTCGCTGCAGGCGCGGCAGCTGATGGCTGCGAGTCTCGGGCTCGTGGCCTTTCTCGCGCTCGCCGGCTACGCGCTCGACCGCGCCTTCATCGACGTCGCCAGCGAAGGCCAGCGCGATCGCCTGCGCAACTACGTCTTCGCCTACGCGGGCGACGTCGAGTTCCTGCGCAACGGCGAACTGTATTCGCCCGACAACGGTCCCGACGACCGCTTCGACCGGCCCGGCAGCGGGCTGTATGCCGAGATCGTGCTGCCCAACAGCAGCTGGATCTCGCGTTCCGCCTCGGGCCCGCAGTTGCCCGAGGCGCCGATGCTGGCGGGCGGCGAGGAGCTGTTCGAGGGGCCCCTGCCGATGACCCGCAGCGACGGCACCCCGGGCCAGGTATACCGCTACGGGCTGGGCATGGTCTGGGCGCCGCAGGAGTCCTCGCCCGAGGCCGAGTTCCCGTTCACCATCTACGTCATGGAGGACGCCGGCACCGTGCCGCGGCAGGTGCGCGTGTTCCGCGCCGCGCTGTGGGGTTACCTCGGCATCGCCGGCGTGATCCTGCTGCTGCTGCAGACCCTGGTGCTGCGCTGGAGCCTGTGGCCGCTGCGCAAGGTGATCGACGAGCTCACCCGGGTGCAGCGCGGACAGGCCAACCGCATGGGCGAGCGCCATCCGCGCGAGCTCGAGCCGCTGACCGACAGCATCAACGCCCTGATCGAGAGCGAACGCGAGAACCTCGAACAACAGCGCAACACCATGTCCGACCTGGCCCACAGCCTGAAGACGCCGCTGGCGGTGATGCGCGCGCGGCTGGATTCGGATGCCGGCGATGGCGAACTGCGCGCCGACGTGGCCACCCAGCTGCAGCGCATGAACGACCTGGTGAGCTACCAGCTCGGGCGCGCCGCGTCCACGGGGCACACGCTGTTCTCCGCGCCGATCGAGATCGAGCCCTACGCCGAGACCCTGGTGCAGGGACTGGAGAAGATCTACGCCAGCAAGGGCGTGATCTGCGAGTTCGAGATCGATCCGGCCGCGCGCTTCCATGGCGAGCCGGGCGACCTGCAGGAACTGCTCGGCAACCTGATCGAGAATGGCTTCAAGTGGGCGCGCGCGCGCGTGCTGCTCACCGTCAGGCCCGGTGCCAGCGCCCCGAACCGGCGGCCGGGCCTGCTGCTGGCGGTCGACGACGATGGCCCGGGCATTCCCGAGGACCGCATCCCGCTGGTGCTGCAGCGCGGGGTGCGTGGCGACGAACGCGTGCAGGGCCACGGCATCGGCCTGTCGATCGTGCAGGACATCGTGCGCAGTTATCGCGGCGAGCTGCAGGTGGGACGCTCGACCGAACTCGGCGGCGCGCGTTTCGAGGTACGGCTGCCGCCGGGGCTGTAGCGGTATCCCGCAGGGCCGGTCAACGATGCGCCGCGGGCGCTCCGGGAGGCGGCCCGTAGAAGCGTTCGAGGTGCGCGGCGACGTCCGGGAACGCATCGCGCAGGGTCCCGGGATCGCTGACGTGGTACTCGCTGCACACCGCGAAGAATTCTTCCGGCGCCTCGGCGGCGTACGGATCGATCGCGACTTCGCGCTCGGCGTCGACGTCGGCGGCGAAGCGGTCGTAGGCCTGCTGGAAATCGCGTGCCCACGCGCGCTGCCAGTCGCGCGGCAGCGGCGGGGTGCCGTCGAGGACGCCGTCGAGCGCATCGAGCTTGTGCGCCATCTCGTGCACCGCCACGCAGAAGCCGGCATGCGGGTCGTCGAGATCGGATTCGATGTCGGCCCACGACAGGATCAGCGGGCCGCTGTCCCAGGCTTCGCCGATGAGGTCGTCGTCCCATTCGTGTAGCACGCCGGCGGCATCGACGTGGCTGCGGTTCACCCGGAACGCGTCGGGATAGACGATCAGCTGCGACCAGCCGTGCAGACCCTCGGCGCCGAACTCGAGCAGCGGCAGGCAGCACAGGGCGGCCAGGACCGCACGCCGGGTGTCGTCGAGCTGCAGCGGCTCGATCGGGGTGATGGTCTTGCGCTGCAGGAACTGCGAGGCCAGGGTGCGCAGCCGCTCGGCGCGGACCGGGTCCAGTGCGGCGATCCAGCGCACGCGCGCCAGCACCTGGTGCCAGGTGGCGTCGTCGATCGGGTCTGGCGCGCGGCCGAACAGCCGCTGGATCAGCCTTCCGGGCACAACCCCGGAATCCTCAGCGGATCATGCCCGGCAGGAAGCTGTGCCAGCGCGGGGCGCGCGTGGCCGCATCCGTTTCCCCGCCCCGTCGCGCAGGTGCGGGACGTGCGCGCGTCGGTGCCACCGCGCGCTTGTCGGTGCGCACGGGTTCGAGTTCGGTGTCCGCCTCGGCGCTGACGGGGCAACCGGCGCCCGCGCCATTGGCGTCCATCATCGCGGGCTGGCGGGCCGCCGCGGGCAGCGCGGCGCAGCCCAGGAGCAGGCACAGCAGCACGCGGGTATTCGATCCAGAAGCCATGGCAACCATCCTTCGGCCAGTTGTTGCGGCGGCAACAAGTCACTATACCCCGGATGCGGCGGGGGGGCGGATGGTTGCAGGGGGTTGCGACAAGACGCCCGGCAGGCGCGACGGACCGCCTGCGCCGGCGGTGTCCCGCGTGGGCAGGCCGATCCACGATAATCCCGCCATGGCCTCGATCCCCGCCCCGTGACCGCGTCCGCCGACCGCGCGCTGCTGCAGCGCCTGGCTGCCGGTCCGGTGTCCGGGGACACCCTGGCGCGCGAGGCCGGGCAGACCCGGGCCGCGGTGTGGAAGCGGATCCAGGCCCTGCGCGAGGCGGGCGTGGCCATCGAGGCGCAGCCCGGGCGCGGCTACGTGCTGGCCGGGTCGGTCGACCTGCTGGACGCGCAGCGCATCCACGCAGCGTTGCCGCCGGCCCTCCAGGCGGACGTGGACACGCTGGAGGTCGCCTGGTCGCTGGATTCCACCAGTTCCGAACTGCTCCGCCGCACCCAGGCCGGGCGCGGGGTGCAGGTGCTGCTGGCCGAACGCCAGACCGGCGGACGCGGGCGGCGCGGCCGTCCCTGGGCCTCCCCGCTGGCGGCCAACCTGTACCTGTCGGTGGCGCGCCGTTTCGAGGGCGGGCTGGCGCGACTGGGCGGTCTGAGCCTCGTGGCCGGGGTGGCCGTGGTCGAGTCTCTGCGCGCGCTGGGCATCGGCCGGGCGGGGCTGAAGTGGCCCAACGACGTGGTCGTCGCCGACGGCGAGCGACTGCGCAAGCTCGGCGGGATCCTGGTCGAAGGTGGAGGCGAGCACGGTGGGCCCGCACGTGCGGTGATCGGCATCGGCCTCAACGTGCGGATGCCGGACGCCACTGGCGCCGGCATCGACCAGCCCTGGATCGACCTGCGCGCCCTCCACGACCCGCCGCCGCCGCGCGATGCCGTCGCCGCCGCCCTGCTCGGGACGCTCCTGCCCGCGTTGTCGGCCTTCGACCGGGAGGGACTGGCCCCGGTGCTGGCGCGCTATGCGGGCTGCGATGTCCTGGCCGGGCGCGAGGTACGCGTGCAGGCCGGCGACGGGGTCCACCAGGGAATGGCGCTCGGGCTTGCCGGCGACGGTGCGCTGCGCGTGCGCACCCCGCTCGGCGAACGCGTCTTCCACGCCGGCGAGGCGAGCCTGCGCACCGGCGGGAATGCGGGATGAGCGCATGGGTGTTCGACCTCGGCAATTCGCGGCTCAAGTGCGCGCCGCTGGACCAGGACGGCCGCCTGGGCGAGGTGCTGGCGTTCGCGCACGACGGCCGAGCCCTGCAGGCCGGGTGGGAACGGGCGCTCCCGACCCGCATCGATGCCGCATACGTCGCGAGCGTCGCCGCGCCGACGCTGCGCGTGGCATTGCTTGACGCGCTCGCGTCGCGCTGCAGCCGGATCGGCCTGGCATCGACCCAGCGGCGCTGGGACGACCTTCGCATCGCCTATGCGGCGCCGGAGCGGCTGGGCGTGGACCGGTTCCTGGCGATGCTCGCCGCGCATGCGCGCGGCGGCGCATGGCTGGTGGCCGGCGTGGGCACTGCGCTCACGCTGGACCTGGTGGACGCCGACGGACGCCACCACGGCGGACGCATCGCGCCGTCGCCCGCGCTGATGCGCGAAGCGTTGCACGGGCGCGCCGCGCAGTTGCCGCCGACCGGTGGCCGCTATCGGGAGTTCGCGGACGACACCGGAGACGCGCTGGCGTCCGGCTGCCTCGGCGCTGCACTGGCGCTGGTGGACCGCAGCCGCGAGGTTGCGGCGCAGCTGTGCGGCGGACCGGTGCCGGTGCTGCTGCACGGCGGCGGCGCCGACGCCCTGCTGCCGTACCTGGACCAGGCGGTGCCGGCACCGGCGCTGGTGCTGGAAGGCCTGGCGTGCTGGGCCCGGGTCGAGCGGACGTCCTAGAATCGGACGATGTTCGCGCGCGCCCTGATCGTCCTGCTGCTGATCCTCAACCTTGGCGTCGCGCTGTGGTGGGCGACCCGCGCCAAGGACGTGCCCCCACCCGCCGTGGCGCTGCCCGCGGGCGTCGAGCCGCTGCGCCTGCTGGGTGAGCCCGCGTCCGCGGCTGCGACCTTGCCTGCACCGCAGTCCGTGCCCGCGGTGCCGGCGCAGGCGCGCGGGCCAGCGACCGCCGACGGTCGCGCCGGTCCGGACGCCGGGCTCGAGCCCGGGCCCGAGCCCGGCCCCGAGCCCGAGTCCGCCACCGCGGCGCAGGCTGACCCGCCCCGGGACACCGTCGCCCTGCCCGACGCGGCCCAGTGCCATGCCTTCGGTCCGTTCGACGGGGCGCAGGCCGCGACGCGCGCTGCCGCGGCCTTGCGTCCCGCCGTGCTGCGCGTCGCCCTGCGCGAGGCGCGCAGCGCACCGCGCGGGTGGGACGTCCGGCTGGCAGGGCTCGCCGACCGGGCCGCAGCGGAGGCGATGGCCGCCCGCCTCGTCGCCGCCGGCTTCCGCGACCACTACCTCATGTCCGCCGACGCCGGAGGGCGGATCGACATCGCATTGGGACGTTTCGGCGGCGAGGACGCGGCCCGGCGGCATCGCATGGCGCTGCAGGCCGCGGGATTCGAGGCGGTGGAGGCGCCGATCGGCGACGGCGGCCCGGTGCGGCAGTGGGTCGATGTCGCGACCGGGGCGCAGGCCGACCTGGCGGTGCTGCAGCGCGCCGCCGGCGCGACGCGGCGCGAGCCAATCGATTGCGCCGGGTTCGCCGCGGCTGGGCCCTGAATCGTCTGGGCTAGAATGCCGCCGTCCGGTCGCGCCCGGGCCATCGCCGCTTTAGCTCAGCTGGTAGAGCAACCGCCTTGTAAGCGGTAGGTCATCCGTTCGAATCGGATAAGCGGCACCAGGGCCGGGATCCTGCCCGCCGCGTGCGGGGCAGCCGATTGCGCGCAATGCACGATCCGCGACGCCGCCGATGCTGCGGCGCGCCATCCATGCGGCCGCAGGGCATCGCTAGACTGCGGGCCCGATCCGCGCAGGAGCTGCCGCATGCCACGACGCTATCCACCGGTTTCGATCTTCGGCGTGCCGACCGACGTCGGCGCAGGCACGCGCGGCGCCTCGATGGGGCCCGAAGCGCTGCGGGTCGCCGGTTTGGGCGAGGCGCTGGCGGCCCGCGGGGTCGATGTGGTCGACGCCGGCGACGTCGTCGGGCCCAAGAACCCTTGGCGCGGGCCGCAGGCGGGCTACCGTCATCTCGACGAGGTAGTGGCCTGGAACCGCGGCGTGTTCGAGGCCTCGTCGGGGATCCTCGGCGAGGGCCGGATGCCCGTGATGCTCGGCGGCGACCACTGCCTGGCGATCGGATCGATCGCCGCTGTCGCAGACCACTGCCGCCGCGCCGGCAGGGCGCTGCGCGTGCTGTGGCTGGACGCGCACACCGATTTCAACACCAGCACGATCACGCCCTCGGGCAACGTCCACGGCATGCCGGTGGCGTGCCTATGCGGCATCGGCCCGGAAGCGCTGACCGGTATCGGCGGGCACGTGCCGGCGATCGTTCCGGCACAGGTGCGGCAGCTCGGCATCCGCTCGGTGGACCAGGACGAGAAGCGGCTGGTCAAGGAGCACCGGCTCGACATCTACGACATGCGCTACATCGACGAAGTGGGCATGAAGCGGGCGATGGAGCAGGCGCTGCAGGACCTTGCGCCGGACACCCACCTGCACGTGAGCTTCGACGTCGACATCCTCGATCCGACGATCGCGCCGGGCACCGGCACCCCGATTCCGGGCGGGGTGAACTATCGCGAGGCGCAGCTGATCATGGAGATGATCGCCGATACCGGGTTGCTGGGTTCGCTCGATATCGTCGAGGTCAACCCGGCCCTGGATGCGCGCAACGCCACCGCCGAACTGGCGGTCGATCTGGTGGAGAGCCTGTTCGGCAAGTCGACCCTGATGCGGGACTGAGCCGTCTTGACGCGCCTTGCACATTGGTGAACGGCGCGGGGTCGTCCAGTCCCGCCGCGCCGTGCGGAAGCCCGCATTCAACGCGGCTTTCACGCCTCCACCGGTCTGATGTCCCTCGACGGGCGCGGATCCACTGCGACCGCATCGACGAGACTCGAGGAGAAACCAGATGAAGCGTTTGATGGCCATGATGCTGCTTGCCATGTTCTCGGTGGGCATGCTGTCGGCGTGCAACACCACCAAGGGCTTCGGCCAGGATGTCGAGAAAGTCGGCGACAAGATCGGCGATGCGGCCGACGACACCGGCGGTACCGATCCGAAGTGAGTGACTCCCGTATGGGGCGAGAAAAGCCGGCGAAAGCCGGCTTTTTTCGTTCCGTGGACGCCCGGGCCAGCAGTGGCGGGCCCATCGATGAAGTCGCGATCGGGGCCGACTGAACACGCGCTCGCGCCCAGTCATTGTTGTGATCGACGGCTTACGAAACCTTGATGCGGTCGTGATGGGGCGGCGGCGAAGATCAGTCCATCGAGGCGGACGCACACGTTCCGCAGCGATGACATTCCCACCCGAACAAGGATTCCCAGTCATGAACAAAGACATCATTGCCGGCAAGTGGACCCAGCTCAAGGGCCAGGCCCAGGCCAAGTGGGGCGACCTCACCGACGACGTGTTCGACGTTGCCGAAGGCGACAGCAAGTACCTCGCGGGCAAGCTGCAGGAGCGCTACGGCTGGGAGCGTGAGCGCGCCGAGCAGGAAGTGCGCGATTTCGAGAAGACCCTCAACTGATCCCGCGCGGCCGCGCTTCGCCGCCGACGCGGGAGCGGGTCGCAGTGATCGATTCGTACGAAGAATGGGCCGGCATACGCCGGCCCATTCCTTTTGAACGTATGTCGACGTCGGTGCTGAGCCGCGCGCTGGAGACTGCGGCATCCGCGCCCTGCGTTCCCATGCGACGCATCTCAGCGCCAGCCGCCGGGCGGGTCCTGCACGAACGTGCCCGGGAACGCCCGCGGACCCGCCGCGCCGTCTGTCCACCCGCGCGGGAGGATCCCGCGTGCCGCCAGCACATGCGGCGCGTCGTAGCGCAGCTGGCTGACCTGGGCCGGCCGCCGGCTGGCGCGCACGAACGAGGTCTGTCCCACGGGTGACCATTCGCGGGGGCCGTGGCCGGTGCCGATCCGCTGGCGAGCGTGGGCGTCATACCCGGCGCTGCGGTCCGAATGCGCCTGCGCAGCCTCCGCGGCGGGCGCATGGCGTCGCGAGGCAATGCGCTCCTCGCCACGCGCGATCGGCGGAGAGGGCCCGGACGCCGCGGGTGGCCAGGCGCGCTCACGGAACACCGCCACTCCGATCGTCCCGACGTTGCCGGCACGGCCGGTGCGCGCGGCATAGCTGTCCTCCAGCGCGGTGAAGACGAACGCCGCCACGTCCTGGTAGGACTTGCGCCAGCCGTCGATCTCGGCGCTCTGCCACGGTGCCAGCACATAGCCGGTCTGGCCCGGGTGGGCCGTCTCGCCGGTGACGGCGTTGACCCCGTCCACCGACAGCACCACCAGCACGCGTTCGCCGCTGGTGTTGGTGAGGCGCACGCCGTAGCGGTGGCCGGGGGGGGCCGCGATCCAGGATTCACCCCGCGATGGATGGACGGGCAGCCATTGGCCGCGGTCGCGGTCGACGACGTCCACGCGTACCAGCGGACCTGCGGCGGTGAGGGCAGGCGTCGACGAGACGAGCAGCAGCAGGAGCAGACGCAGGACGGGGAAACGGGTCATGGCGGGCATCTCGTGATGGACCGATCCGGCGAACGCATGGAGGCAGGCGGTGGGGTTGCGCGGAGGGGCGTTCCCCGCCAGCGGTTAAACTGCGGCCCCGCTTCCGCAGCCGCCTCCGGTGCCCCGCAATGCCCGCACGTCCCACCCGCGTCCTGACCGGAATCACCACGTCCGGGACCCCGCACCTGGGCAACTACGTCGGCGCGGTGCGGCCGGCGATCGCCGCCAGCCGCGATCCGGGCAGCGAAAGCTTCTATTTCCTGGCCGACCTGCACAGCCTGATCAAGGCGCAGGACCCGGCGCGCACCCAGCGCTCGACGCTGGAGATCGCCGCCACCTGGCTGGCGGCGGGGCTGGAGCCGGACAGGGTCTGGTTCTACCGCCAGAGCGACGTACCGGAAATCACCGAGCTGACCTGGATGCTGACCTGTGTCGCCGGCAAGGGCATCCTCAACCGCGCCCATGCCTACAAGGCGGCGGTGGACAGGAACCGCGCCGAAGGCGAGGACGACGACAGCGGCGTGACCGCCGGCCTGTTCATGTACCCGGTGCTGATGGCGGCCGACATCCTGATCTTCAACGCCGACCGGGTGCCGGTCGGCCGCGACCAGGTGCAGCACATCGAGATGGCGCGCGACTTCGGACAGCGCTTCAACCACGTCTACGGGCGCGAGTGGTTCACGCTGCCCGAGGCGGTGGTGGAGGCGCACGTGGCCACGCTGCCCGGCCTGGACGGGCGCAAGATGAGCAAGAGCTACGACAACACCATTCCGCTGTTCGTGCCGGAGGCGGAACTGCGCAGGCTGGTGTTCTCGATCGTGACCGATTCGCGCGCGCCCGGGGAACCCAAGCCGGTCGAGGGTTCGGCGCTGTACGAGCTGTACCGCGCCTTCGCCACGCCGGAGGAGGCCGCCGCGTTCGGCCAGGCCTTCGCCGACGGCATCGGCTGGGGCGAAGCCAAGCAGCGCCTGGCCGATCTGCTCGAGCGCGAGATCGCACCGCTGCGCGCGCGCTACCTTGACCTGGTCGCGCGTCCTGGCGACATCGAGGACACGCTGCGCGACGGCGCCCGACGCCTGCGCGAGCGTTACGCCACGCCGCTGCTGGCGCAAGTGCGCGAGGCAGTGGGCCTGCGCGACCTGTCGCAGGTGCGGCTGGGGTCGCTGCAGGAGGAGGAGGCACCGGCCGCGAAGCCACCGCTGGCGACGTTCAAGCAGTATCGCGAAGCCGACGGCAGGTTCTACTTCAAGCTGGTGGAGGGCGAGCGCGTGCTGCTGCAGAGCCATGCCTTCGATGCACCGCGCGAGGCCGGGCAGGCGATCGCGGCGCTTCGCCGCGGCACCCTGGCGCTGGCGCAGGCGCCCGCGACGCTGGGCGAAGGTGTCGACGCGTCGGACGTGCGCGCGGCACTGGACGCGATCGCGGCCGCCGACGCCGACAGGGCCGCGAAGACGCAGGCATGAATCCGCTGGTCGAGCTCAACCTGACCCTGATCCTGTTCCTGCCCTGGTTCGCGATCCTCGCCGCGCTGTACTGCTGGTATCCGCGCCAGCCTCGCGGCGCGGCCCGCGTGGTGTACGACGTGGCGACGCTGGCGGTGTCCGTGGCCGCCTTCCTGTGGAGCGTGTACTGGTCGATGGACAACGCGGACACGCAGTACGGCCGGCTGTGGCCCCAAATCCTCGCCACCGCCCTCGGCTACGGCGTGTTCCTCGGCGTCCTGGGACTCGCCTTCCTCGTGCGCCGGAGGGTGCTGCGCCCGCGCAGCTGACCGGGCATGGGGGCGGAGCGGTCGACCGCGGCCGCGTCATCGGCGACACTGCAGCCGGACCACGGGAGGGGACGCATGCGATGGCGCAGGACGACGGCATCACGCTCATCGACACCGGCTACCTCCGGCCACGGCTGTGCGCGGCCTACCTGGTGCACGGCGACGGCGGACGCGCGGCGCTGGTCGACTGCGGCACCGCCCCGTGCGCGCCGCGCGTGCTGGAGGCGCTCGACGCGGCGGGCGTGCAGCGCGATGCGATCGACTGGCTGCTGGTCACCCACGTGCACCTGGACCATGCCGGTGGCGCCGGCCCGCTGATGCAGGCGCTGCCCAACGCGCGGCTGGTGGTGCATCCGCGCGGAGCCCCGCACATGGTCGACCCGTCGCGCCTGATCGAAGGCGCGAAACGGGTCTACGGCGAGGCGATGTTCGAGCGCGACCACGCCGGCATGCTGCCGGTGGACGCGGCGCGGGTGGTGGTGGCCGAAGACGGCCACGTCGTGGCGCTTGCGGGCCGCCCGCTGCGCTGCGCTGATACCCCCGGCCACGCTCTGCACCACTACAGCGTGTGGGACGCTGCCACGCGCAGCTGGATCGCCGGCGACGCGTTCGGCCTGAGCTACCGCGAGTTCGACAATGCCCGCGGCGCGTTCGCAGTGCCGACGACCTCGCCGGTGCAGTTCGATCCGCAACAGATGAAGGCCTCGATCCGGCGACTGCTGGCGGAGCGCCCGGCCGCGATCCGGGTGGCGCACTACGGCATCGTCACCGAATGCGAGCGTCTGGCCGACGACCTGGTCGCGCGCGTGGACGCCATGGTCGCGATCGCGCACGGCGTGGAGGATGCGGGCGAGCGCCATGCGCGGATCGTCGACGGCCTGACCATGCTCTACGTGGAAGCCGCGGCCGACCATGGCGTCGACGATCCCGCGCGTGCGGTAGCCGACGTGCTCGGCGGCGATATCGAGATCAATGCGCAGGGGCTGGGCGTGTGGCTCGACCGGCTCGCGAAGGCGCGCGGCGACTGACAGGCGCGGCCTGCGCCGCGTGCGCGGGGCAAGCAAGCTGGCGCCGGCTGTCGCGCGCCGCGGGGCACCGCCACAGCGCGCTCTCGGGATCCGCCGGACCCGTCGCGTCGGGCTGTGCCCAGACGAATCACGTCGGACCGCAGGCGCCGTGATCGAGTGCCACCCGTGGCGGCAACGCGAACGAACTCAGTCCCAGCGATTGAGGTGCGGACCGAGGGGGGTGCGCTGCGGGCGCACCACGCAGAAGCGGTGGCCACTGGGGGCCTCCATCACCCACCAGGTATGGACCTGCTCGATCCTGCGCGCGCCCAGTGCGACCAGGCGCTCGACTTCGGCATCGACATCGTCCGTCTCGATGTCCAGGTGGATGCGCGCGGGGTGCGGGACCTTCTGCAGCAGCAGGACCGGTTCGTCGGCCTCCGTGTGCAGGCGCGCATACTTGCCGTCGCCGTCCTCGTCCAGCGCATCGACGCGCTTGCCGAGCGCACGGCTCCAGAACTCGACGTGCGGTGCCAGGTCGTCCGTTTCGCAATCGAGCACGAAGGTGCTCAGGCGGCTGTGGTGTGGCATGGGATCCTCCCGTCGGGGTCAGCAGGGTGGGGCGACCGGTGCGCCGAACTGCAGCAGCACGCCATCCGGGTCGTGGATGCCGAACTCGCGCATGCCGTAGGCAAACGTGTCCGGCGCATACGAGACGCGCGCGTGGCCGTCGAGCGTCGACCACAGCTGGTCGACGGCGGCGGCATCGCCGAGGCGGACGTACAGGGAGCCGGGAAACGTACCGTCCGCCTGCGTGGCATCCGCATGCAGGGTGGACAGCATCAGCTCGATGCCGTCGCGCGACAGGCTGGCCCAGCCGTCGGCGTCGCTGCGACGCGTCAGCGAGAAGCCCAGGCGCCCGACGTAGAACGCGAGCGCGCGGTCGAGATCGCGCGTGCGCAGCATCGGCACCAGGGCGCGAAACGTCGTCTCGGGCATGCGCCTACTCCGGCAGCGCCAGATCGTCGAGCAGCGCCTTGAGGAAGCGCGCGGCCTCGCCACCGGTACAGGCGCGATGGTCGAAGGTCAGCGACAGCGGGATGACCTTGCGCGACTCGAAGCCGCCCACCACCGGCACCATCTGGTGGCGGCCGCGCCCGGCGGCGACGATCGCCACGCTCGGCGGCACCACGACCGGCGTGGCATAGCGCCCGGCGAACATGCCGAAGTTCGACAGCGAGATGGTGTGGCCGCCGAGCTCGGCCGCGGGGATGCTGCGGTCTTCGACCTGCGCGCGCAGGCGGTCGACGCCTTCGCGCACGCCGCGGGCGTCGAGCAGGTCGGCGTTGCGCAGCGCGGGGACGAACAGGCCGTCGGCGGTGTCGACCGCGATGCCCAGATCGACGTGCGGATGCAGCGTGCGGGTGAGGCCGTCGCCGTCGAACCAGGCATTGAGCGCAGGCACCGCGCGCGCGGCGGCGCAGATCGCGCGCACCAGGCGCGCGGTCATGTCGTTGCCGGGATGCCAGGCATGGATGTCGGCATCGTCCACGAGGGTGGTCGGCACCACCTTCGCGTGCGCATCGGCCATCACCCGCGCCATGTTGCGGCGCACGCCGCGCAGCGGTTCGGGCTGTCCGGTGGCCGTGACCGACGGGGACTGCGTCCGCATCGGCCTGCCACTGGCGGACATCGCGGTGCGCTGCTCGGGCGTGCGCGTCGGGCTGGCTTGCCCGCGTGGCGCTGCGGTCCCGCGCGCCTGCCCCGCGGGCGACGACGGACGGGCGGCCGCCGCGCCCGCCGGCGCCGAGGCGGACCCGTCGGCGGCCGCCTGTTTCACGTCGGCCATCGTCACCACGCCGTCTGCGCCGCTGCCGCGCACGCGCGACAGATCCACCTTCAGCTTGCGCGCCAGCGCGCGCACCGCGGGCATCGCGCGCACGCCGCCGGACGACACCGCCGCTTCCGCATGCACCTGGTCGGAGGCCTGCATCGCGCCGACCACGGTCCCGCTGTCGGCGCGTTCGCCCTCGCCGGGCTCCGATTTCTCCTCAGGCGGGGACTTGCCGGTCTGTTCGATCGCGCCGCCCTCGGTGGACGCCACCACGCGGTCGTCCGGCGCCGGATCCTGGCTGCCCACGCCCTTGCGCGTAGGGGCGCCGTGGTGGTGGCCGGTGTCCTGGCCTTCGGCGCGCTGCGGCTGGGAGGCGTCGAGCTCGAACTCCGCCAGCATCGCACCGGTGGTGATCACGTCGCCGGCGGCGCCGGCCAGTGCCAGCACCTTGCCCGACACCGGCGACGGAACATCGACCACGGCCTTGGCCGTTTCCATCGATACGAGGTTGTCGTCGAGGCGGATCGTGTCGCCCTCGCGCACGTACCACTCGACGATGGTGGCGTCGGGCAGGCCCTCGCCGAGGTCGGGAAGCAGGAAGGTCTTGGTGTTCGCCATGTCGTGGTTCCGTCGGGCGGGCGATCCCGCCATGTCCATGTGGATTGACGCTGCCGGCCGCCGTTGCGTCGCGCCCGGGACTAGTCGCCCGCGCTGCGGCGCTAGGAATTGGCCACGGTGCGCTTCGCCGCCGCGACCACCTTGTCCACGCCCGGCATGTACTTCATCTCCAGCCGGAACAGGGGCATGTGGGTGTCGTAGCCGGTGACGCGCTCGACCGGGGCGACCAGGTCGTACATCGAGTGCTCGGCCAGGCGCGCGGCGATCTCGGCGCCGAAGCCGGCGGTGCGCGGCGCCTCGTGCACGATCACGCAGCGCCCGGTCTTGGCCACCGACTCGGCGATGGTGGCGAAGTCGAGCGGCTTGAGCGTGGCCACGTCGATCACCTCGGCGCTGATGCCTTCGCCCGCGAGCTGCTCCGCCGCCTCCAGGGTTTCCTTGACCTGCGCGCCCCAGGTGACCAGGGTGACGTCGCTGCCGTCGCGCAGCACGTAACACACGTCCAGCGGCAGCGCCTCGCCGTCGTCGGGCACCAGCTCCTTGTACTGCCGGTAGATGCGCTTGGGCTCGAAGTAGATCACCGGATCCGGCTCGCGGATCGCCGCCAGCAGCAGGCCGTAGGCGCGCGCGGGCGAGGAGGGCAGGACCACGCGCAGGCCCGGCACGTTGGTGAACATCGCCTCGTTGGCCTCGCTGTGGTGCTCCGGCGCGCGGATCCCGCCGCCCCAGGGCACGCGCAGCACCATCGGGCAGGTCAGGCGCCCGCGCGTGCGATAGCGGAAGCGCGCGGCGTGGCAGATGATGTGGTCGAGCATCGGGTAGACGAAGCCGTCGAACTGGGCCTCGGCCACCGGCTTCATGCCCATCGCGGCCATGCCGACGGTGAGTCCGGCGATGGTGGTCTCGTCCAGCGGCGTGTCGAGCACGCGCGTCGCCCCGAACTGCTGCTGCAGCCCCGCGGTGGCGCGGAACACGCCGCCGTTCACGCCTACGTCCTCGCCCAGCACCACCACCGATTCGTCGTGGCGCATTTCCCAGGCCAGGGCCTGGGTGACGGCCTCGATCAGGGTGATGGCCTTGCCGGCCGGGGCGTCGGCGGGGTCCATCTTCGTGCGGTCGACGGCGGCCTTCATGCCCGTCCCTCCAGCGCCAGCAGCTGCGCGCGCTGCTCGAGGATATCCGGCGGCAGGTCGGCGTAGAGATAGTCGAACATCGCCTCGGGCGGCTGGGTCTTCGTCTCGAGGTAGGCGTCGATCTCGACGTCGACCAGGCGCGCGCATTCGGCCAGCCACTCCTTCTCCTGTGCCTCGTCCCACAGTCCCTGCGCCCCGAGCCAGGTGCGCAGACGGGTCACCGGGTCGCGGGTCCATGCATCCTTCACCTCGGCCTCGTCGCGGTAGCGGCGCGCATCGTCGGCGGTGGTGTGGTCGTGCAGGCGATAGGTCATGAACTCGATCACGCTGCCGCCTTCGCCACCCAGGGCACGTTCCATCGCGCGGCGCATGCCTTCGAGCACCGCGAACAGGTCGTTGCCGTCCACCTGCAGGCAGTGCAGACCGCCGGCCAGTCCCTTCTGCGCCAGGGTCTTCGCGCCGGTCTGCGCGCTACGCGGCACCGAGATCGCCCAGCCGTTGTTGATGATGCACTGCACGAACGGCAGGGTGTACGCACCGGCGGCGTTGATCGCCGCATAGGTGTCGGTCTTCGAGCTGCCGCCGTCGCCGCAGCAGGTCACGGCCACGCGCGGCTCGCCGCGCAGCTTGAACGCCAGCGCCGCGCCGGCCGCGTGCAGGCACTGGGTGGCGATCGGTACCGCCCACGGGAAATCGTGGCGCGCCACCTGGTAGTCGTTGCCGCGCTCGTCGCCGCCCCAGTACATCAGGATCTCGCGCAGTCGCACGCCGCGCATGATCTGCGTGCCGTATTCGCGGTAGCTGGGTGCGAGCACATCCTCCGGACGCATGCGCGCGCCGATGCCGATCTGGGTGGCCTCGTGGCCCAGGCAGGGCGCATACGTGCCCAGCTTGCCGGTGCGCTGCAGGGCGACGGCCTTGCCGTCGAAGGCGCGCAGGAACAGCATCTGCCTGAACAGCGCCAGGACCTCGTCCGGCGGTGGAGCCGAGGCCGGGAGGTCGGCCATCATCCGGCCATCGGCGCCCAGGTATTGCAGGTATTCGATCTCGAAGCTCGCGGCAACGCGCATGCACGGCCATCCGGTCGTCGTCGGACCGCCGATGATAAGGTTTCCCGCGTAAGGATCTGTTGCGCGGCGCGTCATGCGCGCGGCGCCTGGCTGTGCTTGCGCCCCTGTTGCGCGACCTCGTCCGCTGGGGCGTGCTGCAGATCGGGCGTGGCCTTTGCGATGGCGGGCCGACGCGGCCTTCGGCGCGCTCTCGCGCGCCACGCGATGCCCGGCCCCGGAGGGCCGGGCGCTGCCCGCGTCGGTGCGTCGCGGGCGGCCGACTCTAAGGCGCGACTCTACGGCGTGATGCTCGCGCGCAGCGACACGCGGGCGAAGGCCCGGACACCCGAGACGCGCACGAACCACGTGCCCGGTTCCGGCATCGCGATCGCGACCGTTTCGTTGTTGCCCGGACGCTGCGACCGACCGTCGAAGTCGTCCGTCGTGGGCAGGCGCTCGTGTGCCACG
Organism: Luteimonas kalidii; assembly: GCF_029887935.1. GTDB lineage: Bacteria > Pseudomonadota > Gammaproteobacteria > Xanthomonadales > Xanthomonadaceae > Luteimonas > Luteimonas kalidii. The sequence goes on from NZ_JARXRO010000020.1 coordinate 511,758, forward strand.
TGCACGCTCACGTCGCCGCTGCCGCCGTAGCTCAGCACACGCAGGTTGCGCGCGCCCACCGGCACGTCGATGCGGTAGAGCAACTCGTCGCCAGCCGCGCCGGAGAGGTCCGCGACGGCGACGCCATCCTGCAGCCACGGGATGCCGGCGAACGGATCCTCGACCCGCACCGTGGCGCTGGCGTCGTTGTTGCCGGTGTCCGGATCCTCGGTCTGTGCGGTAACCGCGGCCGCCAGGCCGATCTCGTTGCCCTCCGGTGCCGCCGGGGCGGTGGCCGTGAGCGCGAACACCGCCTCGTCGCCAGCCGCCAGCGAGGCCGCATTGCAGGCGACGGTGGTGGTGCCGTCTTCGACCAGCGGCGATTCGCAGCTCCAGCCATCCGGCGCAGCCACGGCCACGTCCGCCAGTCCGGCATCGAATACGAAGCCCGTGCCGGGATGGTCGGCATCGTCCGGCCCCGCATTGGCGACCACCGCCGCGAACTCCAGCACCGCGCCCGGCGCGACCGTGGGCGACAGCGCCTCCAGTTCCATCGACAGGTCCGCGACGCGCCCGGCGGCGATCCGCACCAGCAGCAGCGCCGGGTCGTGGTCGGACAGGCGCACGGGGCTGTCGGCCTCGTTGCGCGCGACCTCGGGCAGGTCGGCGTTGATGCGCGCGTGGCTGAGTTCGATGCCCGCGACCAGTGGCGATTCGACCAGCGCGTCGTTGACCAGCACGTGGTCGAGCGACTGCGCCTGGTAGTCGAACACGAACGAATAGCGCTCGTCCGCGTCGGCCAGCAGGGTCAGGTTGTGCAGGTTCGGTTCCACCCGGTCGACGCCGTCGCCGTCCACCGCGGTCTGCGCATCGGGCGCGGGCAGGCCGGTGACCGTGCCCATGGCGTCAACCAGGCCATCGTTGAACTCGAAGGCGTTGAAGTCGCCCAGCACCACGAGGTTGCGGACCGGATCGGCCAGCTGCAGGTCCTGCACCAGGTCGGCGAGGAAATCCGCCTGTGCCTGGCGCTTGGCGCGCACGCGCTGACCCTGCGTGAGCCAGCCGTTGCTGCCGGACTCGTCGCTGTCGACATCGTTGAGCGAGCGCTGGTGCACCACGATCGCAGTGAACGGCCAGCTGCGCCCGTCATCGAAATGGACGAGGCCCTCGAGCGACAGCGGCGGGCGGTCGTTGAGCAGGCTGGTGCTGCCGTCCGGGTTGGCCAGCGTCTCGCCCGCGCCGTGCTGGCGCACGTCGAGGACCTCGACACGCGGCGCGCCCGGCGCCACCTCCAGGCCCTTGACCAGGAAACCGACATCGATGCCGCCGACGTCGTTGCCTTCCAGCAGGTGCGCGGTGTAGCCCGGATCGGGATCGCCCGCGGCCACCGCGTCGGCATTGATGCGGTCGGCCAGGCGCTGCAGCACCGGCTGGCTTTCGACCTCGACCACGCCGACCACGTCGGGCGTATGCAGGTAGCCGCGGATCGTGAGCGAGGCCTTGCCCAGGCGTCGCTCGAAGGCCTCCGCGGTGAGCACCGGTTCCCCGATCGCCGGGTCGTTGGCGTCGTCGAAGAAGCGCTCCAGGTTCCAGGTCGCGAGCGTGGCGTCGTCCGCGGTCGGCGCACGCGCCGGTGCCGGCAGCCCGGTGGCGCTGCAGTCGACCGTGAGCGTGCCCTCCGGATACACGGTGTAGCGGCGGAAGGTGTAGTCCAGCGGTCCGACCAGGCTTGCATCGACGATCACGCAGCCGGCGGCGACGTTCGCGGCCGGGGCGCCGATGGTGGTGCTGTTGACCGCGATCAGCTCGGGATTGAAGTCCCAGCGCGGGATGCCGGTCGCGCCGCTGCCGAGCGGATCGGGATTGGGCACCGGGATGCCCGGCTCGCGGAACGGGCGCGCCTGGCCGGTGACGACCACCGCGAAGCGTCCGTTGCTGGTGGCGTTGGCCTGGGCCTCGTTGACGTTGCCGCCGGTGGGCGCGACCACCGTGGCGCTGGGCACCACGACTCGCATCGCCTCCAGCGGTTCGAGCTGGTCGAGGCCGTCGGCGGGGTTCGGCAGCTCGAGCGTCAGCGCCACCAGCGCCGGCAGCGCATGGCCGCCCGACAGCGCGGTCACGCTCGCGTTCACCAGCTCGGTCAGCGGCAGCTGGTGCGGATCGGCTGCGGGGACGTATTCGTCCACCGTGCCCTGCACCAGCACCCGATTGCCGACCGCGGCCGCGTCGGGCGGCGTGGTCGAGGTGAACACGAACACGGCCTCGGAGGTGGCGGGGTTGCCGTCGTCCTCGCCGTCGGCCGTCTGCAGGAAGAAACCGTTGTTCTTGCGCGCGGTCACGATGCCGGTGGTGGCCACCGCCATGCCGTTGTACGGGGACAGCTGGCCGTCGCCCTGGATCGCGGCGATCGCGACCGTCTCGACATCGTCGTTGAGGATCGTGCCGGTCGCCTGCGCGTCGGCCAGTTCCGCGCCCACGGCGTTGGACAGGTCGACCAAGAAGGTCTCGTCGGCTTCGGTCGCGGTATCGCCGACCACATCCACGCCGATCGTGACCGAGGTCGAGCCTTCGGCGATCGTCGCCGTGCCGCTGGCGGCGATGTAGTCGCCGTCGGCCACCATTGCGGTGCCGTCGGCCGTGGCCCAGTCCACGCTCACGCCACCCGCACCCGCGGGCTGGTTGAGCTGGAGGGTGAAGAAGAACGGCGTGGTGCCGCTGTCGCCTTCGGCCGCGGCGGTGTCGCCGATGCTGGCGTAGACGGTGCCGCCGCCGGCGCAGGGCGCGGGGATCGAGGCACTGTTGCGCGGCGCGGGCGCGGCACTGGAGAAGTCGGCGGCGTTGTCGTCGCTGTCGGTGCAGCCACCGTCGGCGCGGAACGCGGCGCTGGCATTGTTGAGCGCCGGCGCCGCGCCGCTGCCCTCGAAGAAATTGGCGCCGCCGAAGCCGACCAGGTCGACGATCAGCGCGAGCTGCGCCGGCGTGCACGGAGTGCTGCCGCCGTTGCAGCCGAGCGTCGCGGTCGATTCGACCAGCGCCACCTTGCCGGCGCTGCCGGACATGTTGATGGTGCCGGTGGCGTCGGCCGCGGGCAGCGGCGCGCCGTTGCTGCCGCCCGCCAGCGCCACGAGGAAATACTGGCCGGGCTCGAGCGTGGCCGCGGGCAGCACCAGGATCTGGCTGCTGCCGGCGCCGAAGTTGCCGGTGCCGGTGGCGCTCGCGTACTGCACCGACAGGCCGCCGAGCGATGCCGCCTCGGTGCCGCGGTTGAACAGCTCGACGTAATCCTGCGTGTAGGGCGCGCCGCTGTTGCCGCCGCCGCCGTAGACCTGGCTGACGACGACCTGCGCCTGCGCGCTGACGGCGCACAGGCCGGAGAAAAGGACCAGGGCCGGCAACAGCCGGCGGACGAGGCGAATGCCCACTGCACGCTCCTGTGTGTCAGTCCGCTCGGGACTGGGTGGCCGGCCCCCCTGCCAGCGGCCGATTGTGCACCGCCCGGGTGTCGTTTGCATGACGCCGCGGCGCGATGCGTTTACCCTCGCGCGATGGCCATCGAAGACAACGAACGGCCGCTCGAGGAAGGGATCCACACCGACCTCGACGGCAGGATCACCTATTCCGGCTACCTGCGGCTCGACCTGCTGCTGTCCGCGCAGCAGCCGCTGTCGTCGCCGCCGCACCACGACGAGATGCTGTTCATCGTCCAGCACCAGGTCTCGGAGCTGTGGCTGAAGCTGGCGATCCACGAACTGTCCGCGGCGATCGGCTTCCTGCGCCGCGACCAGGTGTGGCAGTGCCAGAAGGTGATCGCGCGCTGCAAGCAGGTGCTGCGCCAGCTGACCGAGCAATGGTCGGTGCTGGAGACGCTCACGCCGTCCGAGTACATGGAGTTCCGCGACGTGCTGGGGCCGTCGTCGGGCTTCCAGTCGCTGCAGTACCGCACACTCGAGTTCCTGATGGGCAACAAGAACGCGGCCATGCTCAAGGTGTTCGCGCACGATCCGGCGGGCCAGGCCGGCCTGCGCGAGGTGCTCGAAGCGCCGGGCCTGTACGACGAGTTCCTGATGTACCTCGCGCGCTGGGGCCACGCCATCCCGGAACGCCACCTGCAGCGCGACTGGACCCGGCCGCACGTGCGCGACGAAGCGCTGCTGCCGGTGTTCGAGGCGATCTACGAGGACACCGCCCGCCACTGGCGCGAGTACGCGCTGGCCGAGGACCTGGTGGACCTGGAGACGCAGTTCCAGCTCTGGCGCTTCCGCCACATGCGCACGGTGATGCGGATCATCGGTTTCCGGCGCGGCACGGGCGGTTCGTCCGGCGTGGGTTTCCTCAGGCAGGCGCTGGACCTGACCTTCTTCCCGGAGCTGTTCGACGTGCGCACCCAGATCGGCCCGGGGCGGTAGGGCGCGATGCGCCACGACTGCGTCGGCGCACTGCTGGTCCGGGACGCGCGCGTGCTGCTGGGCCGGCGGGCACCGGATGCGGCATGGCTGGCCGATGCCTGGGACATCTTCGGAGGCCACCTCGAACCGGGCGAAACGCCGGAGGCGGCGCTGCGGCGCGAGCTGCGCGAGGAACTGGGCATCGACGCCGGTGCGCTGCAGCCGCTGGGCGAACTGTGCGGCGACCAGCCCGAGCCCTGGCGCCTGCGCGCGTTCGGCCTCCATGCGTGGCGCGGCACGCCGGTGGCGCATGCCGCCGGCGGCCATGTCGGCATGCGCTGGTGTGGCCTGGAAGAGGCGCGCGCCCTGCTGCTGCCGGCCCACGCCGGGTTCGATGCACTGCTCGCGGCCGCCCTCGCAATGGGCGGCGGGCCGCGCGCTGCTAGCATCGCCGACGAACCAGATCCTGAACCGGGGACTCCCAGATGACGCCAGCCCAGAACGCCGCCGCGCCCAGGTCCACCGCCGTCACCCGTGTGCTCGACGCCGTCGAGCGCGTCGGCAACCGGCTGCCCGATCCGGCAGTCCTGTTCCTGCTGCTGATGCTGGTGGTGTGGGGGGTGTCGGCCCTGCTGGCCAACGTCAGCTTCGACGAACTCGATCCGCGCAGCGGCGATCCGATCCAGATCCGCAACCTGCTCGCCGGCACCAGCTTCACCGCGTTCATGGCCGAGATGGTGCGCACCTTCGTCAATTTCGCGCCGCTGGGCGTGGTGCTGGTGGCGATGCTGGGCCTGGGCGTGGCGGAACACACCGGCTTCATCAATGCCGCGTTGCGCGCGATCCTGTCGGTGACGCCGAAGATGCTGCTCACCCCGATGCTGATTGCGGTGGGCATCTTCAGCCACGTGGCGGTGGACGCGGGCTACGTGCTGGTGATTCCGCTGGGCGCGGTGATCTTCTACGCCGCCGGCCGCCATCCGCTGGCCGGGATCGCGGCCGCGTTCGCCGGCGTGTCGGGCGGCTTCTCGGCCACATTCATCCCCTCCAGCCTCGACCCGCTGCTCTCGGGCCTGACCCAGGAAGCGGCCCGGCTGATCGACCCGGCAGTGGTGGTGAACCCGCTGAACAACTACGTGTTCACGACCGCATCGACGGCGCTGATCGTGCTCGTTGGCTGGTTCCTGACCGATCGCGTGATCGAGCCGCGCCTGCGCAACACGGAGGTCGACGGCGATGCCGCCGACATGCCGACGATGGAGGCGCTCACCGCGCGCGAGCGCCGCGGCCTGCTGCTGGCGGTGGGGTCGATGCTGGCGCTCGCGGTGGTGCTGGTGCTGACCTCGGTGCCCGCGGGCTCGGCCTGGCGCGCGCCGGCCGATGCGCCCAGCGGCGCCGGCGAACTGCTCGTCGCCACCGCGCCGCTGATGCAGTCGATCGTGCCGCTGATCTTCATCCTGTTCGTGGTGCCGGGCATCGTCTACGGCTACGTCGCGGGATCGGTGAAGACCCATCGCGACGTCATCCAGGGCATGGCCAGGGCCATGAGCGGGATGGGCTATTACATCGTCATGGCCTTCTTCGCCGCGCAGTTCATCTATGCCTTCGGCCAGAGCAACCTCGGCGCCCTGATGGCAATCAAGGGCGCGAACGCGCTGCAGGCGATGGGGATGCCGACCGGCGTGACCCTGGTGGGGATCGTGCTGCTGTCGGGCTTCGTGAACCTGATGGTCGGCTCGGCCTCGGCCAAGTGGGCGCTGATCGGCGCGATCATGGTGCCGATGCTGATGCAGCTGGGGATCTCGCCCGACCTGACCCAGGCCGCCTACCGCGTCGGCGACTCGAGCACCAACATCATCACGCCGCTGCTGCCGTATTTCCCGCTGATCGTGGTGTTCTGCCAGAAGTACGTGAAGTCCAGCGGCATCGGCACCCTGCTGGCGCTGATGCTGCCGTTCTCGCTCACGCTGCTGGTGCTGTGGACCGGCTTCCTGCTGGCGTTCTGGGCCTTCGGCATCCCGCTCGGGGTGGGCTCGAGCTACGTGTACCCGGCCGGCTGAACCCGGCCGCCGGCCGCGGCTGAGGGCCCGCCCGGCGCCGCCGGCGCTTTCCATCCCGGCGCTGCGGGGCTAAGTTACGTGCGAAACGACCGCCTCGAGGGCGGTCGTCCCCTATGTGGAGGAACCCTCGCCCGTGTCCAGCAATCCGTACGCCGAAGAAGAACGCAAGACCCTCCTCGGCCACCCGCGTGGCCTGTTCGTGCTGTTCTTCGCCGAGATGTGGGAGCGCTTCTCCTACTACGGCATGCGCGCGCTGCTGATCTTCTACCTCGTCCAGCACTGGATGTTCTCCGACGAGCAGGCCTCGGTGATCTACGGCGCGTACACCGCGCTGGTGTATATCGCGCCCGTGGTGGGTGGCTACCTGGCGGACCGATACCTGGGCCAGCGCAAGGCGGTGGCGTTCGGCGCGGTGCTGCTGACCTTCGGCCATTTCCTGATGGCGTTCGAGGGCGATGGCGGGCAGAGCGCGTCGGAGATCAACATCTTCTGGCTGGCGCTGGCGTTCATCATCGTCGGCTCGGGCTTCCTGAAGGCCAACATCTCGGTGATGGTGGGGCAGCTGTACCCGCGCACCGACGTGCGCCGCGACCCGGCGTACACGATCTTCTACATGGGCATCAACCTGGGCGCGGCGCTCGGTTCGCTGATCGCCGGCTACCTGGGCCAGACCTACGGCTGGGCCTGGGGCTTCGGCGCGGCGGGCGTGGGCATGCTGCTGGGCCTGGTGGTGTTCGTGCTGGGCAAGCCGCTGCTGATGGGGCGGGGCGAGGCGCCCGACGCGGCGCGGCTGACCAGATCGGTGGCGGGCATCCGCTTCGAGTGGCTGCTGTACGGTCTCGGCTTCGCGGCCGTCGGCCTGGTGTGGTTCATGATCCAGCACCAGAAGCTGGTGGGCGGCCTGCTCGGCGTCGCCGGCGCGCTCCTGGTCGGCTACGTGCTGTACGTGGCGGTGGCCAAGCTGCCGCGGCACGACCGCGACCGCATCTTCGCGGCGATGTACCTGATCATCGGCTCGATCCTGTTCTGGGCGCTGTTCGAGCAGGCGGGCGCGTCGCTCAACCTGTTCACCGACCGCTCGGTGGACCGCAGCATCTTCGGCTGGGAGGTCCCGGCATCGATGTTCCAGTCGCTCAACGCGATCTACATCGTGATGCTGGGGCCGGTGTTCGCGTGGCTGTGGCTGACCCTCGGCCGGCGCGGCATGGAGCCCTCGACGCCGACCAAGTTCGCGCTCGGCGTGGTCCAGGTGGGGCTGGGCTTCCTGGTGCTGGTGATGGGCGCCAACGCCGGCGAATCCGGCGCTACGCCGGTGCTGTTCATCTTCCTGATCTACCTGATCCACACCATGGGCGAGCTGTGCCTGTCGCCGGTCGGCCTGTCGGCGATGAACCGGCTGACGCCGGCGCACATGGCCAGCCTGATCATGGGCGCGTGGTTCTTCGCCTCGGCCACCGGCAACTTCGCCGCCGGCCTGATCTCGGCGGCGACGGGCGGCGAAGGCGCCGGTCCGGAGCGGGTGCTGGAGGTCTATTCCAACGTCGGCTGGCTGGCGGTGGGCGTGGGCGCGGGCATGCTGGTGATCGCGCCGCTGGTGCGCCGCCTGATGCACCTGGACACACTGCGCGACGACGCCGACCTGGCCGGCACCCGCGAGCTGGGCGAACCGGTCGCGGCGGGCGTCGACGTGCGCAAGGAAACCCGCCCCTGATCCCGGGGTGGGCGGGCGCGCACGGGAGCCGGTCGGGCCGCCCGTGCGCGGCGGCTCAGATGTGCCGCAGCATCTCGTCCATGCCTTCGCCGGCGAGCTTGTCGATCAGGCGCGAGAGCAGTTCGCGCTCCTCTTCCGACAGCGGGCCGAGCAGGCGGCGTTCGCAGGCCAGGGTCATCGGCGCGACTTCGTCGTACACGGAATAGCCCGCGTCGGTCAGCGCCAGGACCGAACGGCGGCGGTCGTCGCCATGGATGTCGCGCTTGAGCAGTTCACGCTCCAGCAGCCGGGCCACGGCGCGGCTCACCGCGACCTTGTCCATCGCGGTGCGCTCGGTGACCTCCCGCGCCGACAGTCCCGGATAGCGGCCCAGCACCGCCATCACCCGCCATTCGGTGATCGCCAGCCCGAAGCGGCGGTGGTACTCGCTGGAGATCGCGTTGCTGACCCGGTTGGACAGTACGCTCAGGCGGTAGGGCAGGAAACGCTCCAGATCGAGGATCGCATGTTCCTGTGAGACAGCTGGGTCGGACATGATGCGCTGCACCTTGCTGTTGGTTTCTCGTGAAACTATAGAATAGGCGGTCCCGGCGCCCGGCCGCGTCGCCTTCCCCGCGAGGAGTATCACATGACAGCGCAATCACAGGCGCCCGCCCATGCGGGCATGCAGGTCGCCACGTTCGAGAACCCGATGGGCATCGACGGCTTCGAATTCGTCGAATACGCCGCGCCCGACGGACAGGCCGGCCAGCTGCACGACTACTTCAAGCGGCTGGGCTTCGTGCAGGTTGCGCGCCACAGGACACGCCCGATCAGCACTTACCGCCAGGGCGACTGCACCTTCCTGATCAACGAGGATCCCGACTCGTTCGCCGCGCGTTTCGCCGCCCAGCACGGCCCCAGCGCCTGCGGCTTCGCCATCCGCTTCAGCAAGCTGGCCGAGTGGGTGCGGGTGCAGGCGATGAAGAACGGCGCCGAAGCCTTCGACGCCAGCGACGAGCTGAGCAAGGCCGTGGCCGCGCCGGTGATCAAGGGCATCGGCGGCTGCATGCTGTACCTGGTCGACCGCTACGACGACAAGGGCACGATCCACGACCCGGATTACGAGGTGCTGCCCGGCGCGGACCTGATGCCCAAGGGCTTCGGCCTGACCTTCATCGACCACCTGACCCACAACCTCTACCAGGGGAACATGGCGAAGTGGTCCGACTACTACGAGCGCCTGTTCAACTTCCGCGAGATCCGCTACTTCGACATCAAGGGCGCCAAGACCGGACTGCTGTCCAAGGCGATGACCGCGCCCGACGGCATGGTGCGCATCCCGCTCAACGAATCGAGCGATCCGAAGTCGCAGATCAACGAATACCTCGACACCTACCACGGCGAGGGGATCCAGCACATCGCCTGCTTCACCGACGACATCTACGAGACGGTCGAGGCGATGCGTGCGCAGGGCGTCGAATTCCTGGATACGCCGGACACCTACTTCGAGGTGATCGACCAGCGCATCCCCGACCACGGCGAGGACGTCGCGCGCCTGGCCCGAAACAAGATCCTGATCGACGCCGACCCGGAGACGAAACAGCGCAAGCTGCTGCAGATCTTCACCAGGAACGCGCTGGGCCCGATCTTCTTCGAGATCATCCAGCGCAAGGGCAACGAGGGCTTCGGCGAGGGCAACTTCCAGGCCCTGTTCGAGAGCATCGAGCGCGACCAGATGCAGCGCGGCGTGCTGTAGGCTGCGCGCTCCAGGAAGCCCCTCTCCCACGGGGAGAGGGGCCTGAGAGGCACGTCAATGACCGAATCCGCCACGCACTCCTACATGTCCGGCTTTGGCAACGAATTCGCGACCGAGGCGATCCCCGGCACCCTGCCGGTGGGGCGCAATTCGCCGCAGAAGGTCGCGCACGGGCTGTATGCCGAACAGCTGAGCGGCACCGCGTTCACCGCACCGCGGGGCGAGAACCGGCGCAGCTGGCTCTACCGCATCCGGCCGGCGGCGATGCATGGCCGCTTCGAGCCGTTCGCGCAGCCGCGCTTCCACGACCGCTTCGGCGAGACGCCGGTCTCGCCCGACCAGATGCGCTGGAACCCGCTGCCGCTGCCCGAGGCCCCGACCGATTTCGTCGAAGGCCTGTACACCGTCGCCGGCAATGGCGCCAGCGACGCGCACGCCGGGGTGGGTATCCACCTGTACGCGGCCAACACCGCGATGCGCGGGCGCTATTTCTACAGCGCCGACGGCGAGCTGCTGATCGTGCCGCAGCAGGGCCGGCTGCGGGTGGCGACCGAACTGGGCGTGCTCGACGTCGAACCGCAGGAGATCGTGGTGATCCCGCGCGGCGTGCGCTTCCGGGTCGAGCTGCCCGACGGCGCCTCGCGCGGCTACGTGTGCGAGAACTTCGGCGCCCTGCTGCGGCTGCCCGACCTCGGCCCGATCGGTTCCAACGGCCTGGCCAACCCGCGCGACTTCCTGGCGCCGGTCGCCGCGTACGAGCAGCTCGACGGCGGCTTCGAACTGATCGCCAAGTTCGGCGGCCACCTGTGGCATGCGCCGATCGACCACTCGCCGCTGGACGTGGTGGCCTGGCACGGCAATTACGCGCCCTACAAGTACGACCTGCGCCGCTTCAACACCATCGGCTCGATCAGCTTCGACCACCCGGATCCGAGCATCTTCCTGGTGCTCACCTCGCCCAGCGACACGCCGGGCGTGGGCAACATGGACTTCGCGATCTTCCCGCCGCGCTGGCTGGTGCAGCAGGACACGTTCCGCCCGCCGTGGTTCCACCGCAACGTCGCCAGCGAGTTCATGGGCCTGGTGCACGGCGCCTACGACGCCAAGGCCGAAGGCTTCGCGCCGGGCGGCTGCTCGCTGCACAACTGCATGAGCGGGCACGGACCGGACGCGGCGACGTTCGAGAAGGCTTCCTCCGCCGACCTGTCGAAGCCGGACGTCATCGCCGACACCATGGCCTTCATGTTCGAGACGCGGGGCGTACTCAAGCCGACGCGGCAGGCGGCCGAGGCCGGGCATCGGCAGCGCGACTACCAGGCCTGCTGGGCCGGGCTGCGCAGCCACTTCTCGCCCCCGCGCTGAGGGCGTCCGCGCGCGGCGTGGCGTCCGCGCGTCAGCCACGGCCCCACCGTCTGCCCGGCCTCTGCGCCGCGCTCACGCGCGCGCTGGCAGGCTGCGCCCCGACATCACCACCGGAGCGCCGCATGCGCCTGCACCTGTCCATCCTCGCCGCCAGCATCGTCGCGCTGTGCGCCTGCAGCCCGCAGCGCGACACCGACGCCCCGGCGTCGGACAGCGCCGCCCCGGCTGCGGCCGCCGCGCCGGCCGCGACCGCGCCGGACCAGCCGGAGCGGGCCGTTCCGCCCGCCACCGCCGGCCAGGCCACCGGGTCGCTGCGGGTCGACGGGCCCGCAGAAGGCACCATTACCTTCGCCGGCTTCGGTCCGGCCGCCTTCGGCGCCACCGCCGAGGCGGTGCGCCAGGCCTGGGGCGGCGACCTCGGCGATGCGCAGCCTGCGGAACCGGGCGGCTGCCATTACCTGATTCCGCAGCCGCTGGGGGCGGAGGGCTTCCGCACCGCCTTCATGATCGAGGGCGACCGCTTCGTACGCATCGACGTGCGCGACGCGTCGGTCACCGCGCCCGGCGGGGCGAACGTTGGCATGGCTGGCGACGAGGTGCGCACGCTGTACGCGGGCCGGGTGGAGGAACAGCCGCACAAGTACGACCCGGCCGGCAAGGTGCTGCGGGTGACCGACGCCGGCGGTGGCGAGGCCGCGCTGGTGTTCGAGCTCGACGGCCAGGGCCGGGTCGACCAGTGGCGCATCGGGGTGCCGCCGCAGGTGGACTACGTCGAGGGCTGTTCCTGACGCACGGGAGGCATCCGGCTTAGAATCGCGCCACTTCGATGGACGGGGGCGTCGCGATGACCGGGGCACTGTTCTACTTCGTCGCGGGCATCGTGCTGCTGGCGCTTGGCGGCGACTCGCTGGTCAAGGCGGCGGCGGGACTCGCGCGGCGCTTCGGGCTGTCGCCGTTCACCACCGGCCTGTTCCTGGTGGCGTTCGCCACGTCGATCCCGGAACTGGCGGTCAACCTGCGCGCGCTGTGGATCGGCGATCCGGCCCTCGCGCTCGGCAACGCGGTCGGCAGCAACATCGCCAACTTCGGACTCACACTCGGCGCGGCTGCCCTGTGCGCGCCGCTGCTGATCCGGTGGAAGGCGCTGCCGTCGCTGCTGGTGTGCCTGGTGGTCGCCACGCTGGCGACGATCCTGCTGGGGCAGGACGGACGCCTGACCCGGCTCGACGGCGTGGTGCTGGTGGCCGCGTTCGTCACCGTGCTGGGCTTCGCCTGGGCCTTCGGCCGCCGCCAGCCCGAACTGCGCAGCGAATTCGCCGGCTTCGCCGAGACCCGCACCGATCCGGTGCTCAACCTCGTGCGCCTGGTGCTGGCGATCGCGCTGCTGTCGTTCGGCGCCAAGTGGACGGTGCAGGGCGGTCTCGCGCTGGGCCAGGTGCTGGGGATGGAGTCGCTGCTCGCCGGCTTGCTGGTGGTGGCGATCGGCACCGCGCTGCCGGAGATGTCCGCGGCGATGGCCGCGGCGCGGCGCGGGCAGGGCGACATCGTCGCCGGCCACGTGATCGGTTCGAGCCTGGTGAACCTGCTGCTGGTCGTCGGCGGCATGGCAATGGTGCGCGATGTCCCCGTGCCGGCCTCGTTCGTCCGCTTCGAGCTGCCGGCGGCGCTGGTGCTGGCGGCGTTGATGCTGCCGATGCTGCGCGGCGAGATGCGCATCAGCCGGGCCGAGGGCGCGGTGCTGCTGCTGGCGTTCCTGGCCTGGGTGGCGGCCGAACTGTTGATGCTCTGACCGACGCCGCGGGGCGGGCTGCGCCTGCCCGGGGCGGTGCCGGCGGGCTAACGACCGTCCCGCGGCTGCAAGCGTTCGCGCGCGTGCTTCTCCGCGCGTTCATCGGCATCGTCGCGGATGTGGCCCTCGGGTCCGGTCGGGTCGGACGGATCCTCGGGCCGCTTGTCCATCAGCGACAGCGCCGCACGCGACATCAGGTGCGCGGCGACCGGCGCGGTCAGGAACAGGAACACCGCGACCAGCAGCTCGCGCGGATGCAGGCCGGATCCGTGCACGGCGTGGTAGGAGATCGACGCGGCCAGGATGCAGCCCACGCCGAGCGTGCTGGCCTTGGTGGGTCCGTGGATGCGGTGGAAGAAGCGGGTCAGCTTGACCAGCGCGAAGCTGCCGAGGAACACGAAGAAGCAGCCCACCACGAGCAGCATCACGGTCAGCAGGTCGACCAGCCAGGTGATCATTCGACGATGTCCCGGCGCACCACGTACTTGCTCAGCACCACGGTGCCGAAGAAGCCGAGCATGGCGATGATCAGCGCGACCTCGAAATAGATCTCGGTGTCGAGGTACATGCCGAACAGCACCAGCAGCGCGATCGTGCTCACGTACAGCGTGTCGAGCGCCAGGATGCGGTCCGGTGCGGTCGGCCCGCGGACCAGGCGCCACAGCGACAGCAGCATCGCGATGCCGACCACCACCAGCCCGCCGGCGATGAACAGGTCGACCTCGATCCCGATCATGGGAACACCTTCAGCATCGGCGCCTCGTAGCGGCGCTTGATGTCGTCGATCATCGCCTGCGGGTCGTCGACGTCGAGGCAATGCACCAGCAGGTGGCGGCGGTCCTCGGACAGTTCGGAGCTGAGCGTGCCCGGGGTGAGGGTGATGATGCTGGCCAGGGCCGAGATGCCGTGGATGTTGGTCAGGTCCAGCGGCACCCACACGAAGCGCGAACGCAGGCGGGCCTCCGGGCCCAGCACCTGGCGCGCGACCGTGACGTTGGCGATCACGATGTCCACCATCAGCCGCATCGCCAGCGGGACCAGGATCCACACGTTCCCCAGGCGCGCGAACTCGCGCTCCAGCCGCGCGGCGATGTGCGGCATCAGCCACGCCAGCAGCGCGGCCATGAGCAGGGTGCCCGGGCGGTAGTCCTCGGCCATCAGCACCCAGAAGGCGAAGACGGTCAGGCTTTGCGGGATCGAGGGGAACAGGCGGCGTCTCATGGCAGGCCTCGCATCAGGGTTGGCGCGCGGCGGGGGTGGCCGCGCGCACCTCGCGCACGTAGTCGCCGGGCGCCAGCAGCTGGCGCGCGGTCATCTGCGTGTATTCCAGCACCGGCGCGGCGAACACGCTCATGGCCAGGCCGTAGCCCAGCAGCAGGGTGGTGGCGAACAGCTCGCGCTTGCGTACCCGCGGCTTGCGCGGCACGGGCGCGCCCGCAACCGGTGGCGCGACCTGCGCGGTCTCGGTCGTGCGCCAGAACAGGCGGGTGCCGGTGCGGCTCAGGCCGATCAGCGCCAGCAGGCTGCCCACCAGCACCGCCGCATACACCGCGCCGGTGTGAGCCGAGGGCACCGCGGCCAGCAGCAGGAACTTGCCGATGAAGCCCGACAGCGGCGGCAGGCCGACCAGCGACACCGCCGCGACCATGTACATCATCCCGGTCAGGCGCGGCATGGGTGGCGCCTGCGGCAGCAGCCGGTCGCCGACCTCGCCGCGTTCGCGCTGCACCGCGTGCGCGATCATGAACATCGCCGCGCCGGCGAAGCAGCTGTGCGGCAGGTAATACAGGCCGGCGGCGATGGTGCCGGGCTGCGCCAGCGCGAACGCCACGAACAGCGTGCCGGCCGAGAGCAGCACCAGGTACGAGGCCGAGATCCGCAGACGCAGCGCGCCCACCACACCCAGGCCGCCCAGGAGCAACGTCACCAGGCCGAAGGCGAGCAGCATGCCGCGCCCGAACCCCGCCAGCGCACCGGCCTCGTCGCCCAGCATCAGGGTGGTGACGCGCAGCAGCGCGTACAGCCCGACCTTGGTCATGATGGTGAACAGGGCCGCCACCGCGGCCGGCGCGCGCGCATACGTCTCCGGCAGCCACAGGTACATCGGCAGCAGGGCGGCCTTGGCGCAGAACACCACCAGCAGCAGCCCCATCGCCGCCCGCACCAGCGCCGCGTCCTCCGCCGCGACCTCGCGGATGCGCACCGCCAGTTCGGCCATGTTGAGCGTCCCGAGCAGGCCGTAGATCAGCGCCAGCGCCACCAGGAACAGGGTCGAGGCGACGATGTTGAACACCACGTAGTGCATGCCCGCCTTCATCCGCTCGCCGCGTCCGCCCGACAGCAGCAGTCCGTAGGAGGCGATCAGCAGCACCTCGAAGAACACGAACAGGTTGAACACGTCGCCGGTCAGGAACGCGCCGTTGAGGCCGGCCAGCTGGATCTGGAACAGGGCGTGGAAATGCAGCGCGCGCTTGTCCCAGCCGGCGCAGGCGTAGATCAGGCAGGGAATGGCCAGCAGGCTGGTCACCAGCACCATCAGCGCACCGAGCCGGTCGAGCATCAGCACGATGCCGATGCGCGAGGGCCAGTCGCCGAGCAGGTACACCTCGATCCCGCCGCCGGCGGCGCGCGCGAACAGCGCCAGCGATGCCGCCAGCAGCACCGCCAGCCCGATCGACGCGCCGATGCGCAGCACCCGGGTGCTGTGCCGGCGCTCGAGCAGCAGCAGGATCGCGCCGCACAGCAGCGGCACCAGGATCGGCGCGAGGACCAGGTGCTGCATCATGCCGGCGGCGGCGCGCTGTTGTCGGCCTGGCCGGGCTCGCGGCCGTCGACGTGGTCGCTGTGCAGGTCGGCGTGGTTGCGCATCGCGACCACCACCACCACCGCGGTCATCGCGAACGCGATCACGATCGCGGTCAGCACCAGCGCCTGCGGCAGCGGATCGGCGTAGTAGGCGGCGGTCGTCTCGACCCCGTGGCGCAGCACCGGCGGCTTGCCGACCACCAGCCGTCCCGAGGAGAAGATCAGCAGGTTGGTGGCGTAGGACAGCAGGGTCAGGCCGAGGATCACGTCGAAGGTGCGCGCCCGCAGCAGCAGGTACACGCCCGCCGCCACCAGCACGCCGATCCCGCTGGCGATCGCGAATTCCATCAGTGTCCTCCTTCCTCGAGCAACTGGCGGCGCCGCACCGTGCCCATGGTCGAGAGCATCAGCAGCGCCCCGGCGAACACCACCACGTACACGCCCGTGTCGAACACCAGTGCGCTGGCCAGCGGCAGGTGGCCGATCAGCGGCAGGTCGAGGTCGACATGGCCGCTGGTCAGGAACGGCAGCCCGAACACGAGCGAACCCAGGCCGCCGATGGTGGCGACGATCAGGCCGATCGCGATCCCGCGCAGGTAGTCGAACCCGAACGTCGCCTCCACCGCGCGCGCGCCCTGCACCACGTACTTGATCAGCACCGGCACCGCGATCGCCAGGCCGGCGATGAAGCCGCCGCCGGGCGCGTTGTGGCCGCGCAGGAACAGGTAGATCGACACCGTGAGCGCCAGCGGGAACAGCAGCTGGGTCAGGTCGGCCGGGATCGGCAGCTGCACCGGCGGCCCGGGCAGCACCTCGTCCGGGCGCAGCCGTGCCCAGCGCAGCAGCGCGTGCACCACCAGCGCGGCGACCGCGAACACGGTGATCTCGCCGAAGGTGTCGAAGCCGCGGAAGTCGACCAGGATCACGTTGACCACGTTCGCGCCATAGGCCTCCGGCAGCGAGCGCGCGAGCATCTCGCCCGAAATCGTCTGCTGCGGCGAGAGCATCATCGCGTACGCCAGTCCGCCCACCCCGAGCCCGGCCACGGCCGACAGCGCGCCGTCGCGCCAGCGGCGCAGCGGGGTGCGCGCCTGTTTGGACTGCTTGGGCAGGTAGTTGAGCGCCATCATCATCAGCGCGATGGTCACCATCTCGACCATCAGCTGGGTCAGCGCCAGGTCGGGCGCCGACAGCAGCGCGAAGGCCAGGCTCACCAGCAGCCCGACCGCGCCGATCACGATCAGTGCGGTGAGGCGGCGTCCGTGCACTGCCACCGTGCCGAGCGTGGAGGCCACCATCACCGCCCAGAGGATCCAGCCCAGCCATGGCATTGACTGCGAACGCTCCAGGTCCGGCAGCAGGCGGTCGGGCGCGCCGAGGAACGGCGCCGCGCCCACCAGCAGGGTGACCACGATCATCCAGAACAGGCTGCGGCGGATGCCGCCATCGGCCACGCGCTGGGTGAACCTGCCGGCGGCGGTGAACAACGCTTCGATGTTGACCTGGAACAGGTGCCGGCCCCAGGTACGCAGGATGGCATCGTGCAGCGCGAACAGCCGCCGCAGCATGAAATAGAACGCCAGGCCGCCGGCCAGCCCCCCCAGGCTCATCGCCAGGGGCAGGTTCCAGCCGTGCCAGACCGCCAGCGAGAACGTCGGCGCCGCATCACCCAGGGTGCCGGCGACTGCGGTCTTGAGCAGCGGCTCCACCGTCAGCGCGGGCAGGATGCCGACCGCCAGGCACAGCACCACCAGCACCGCCACCGGGATCCGCATCCAGATCGGCGGCTCGTGCGGTTCCACCGGCAGCGCGCGCGGCCCGCTGCCGAGGAAGGCGTCGTGCACGAAGCGCAGGCTGTAGGCCACGCCGAACACGCCGTACAGCAGCGCGGCGATGCTGATCGCGATGCGGAAGCCGCGATCGTCGCCGGCCTCCAGGGCCTCGGCGAAGAACATCTCCTTGGACAGGAAGCCGTTGAGCAGCGGGATGCCGGCCATCGCCAGCGAGGCCACGATCGCCAGCGCCGCGGTCCACGGCAGGTAGCGGCGCAGGTTGCCCAGCCGGCGCAGGTCGCGGGTACCGCATTCGTGGTCGATGATGCCCGCGGCCATGAACAGCGAGGCCTTGAACGTGGCGTGGTTGAGGATGTGGAACACGCCTGCGACCACCGCCATCGGCGTCGACAGCCCGAACAGCAGGGTGATCAGGCCCAGGTGCGAGATCGTCGAATACGCCAGCAGGCCCTTGAGGTCGTGCTGGAAGATCGCGTACCAGGCGCCAACCAGCAGCGTGATCGCGCCGACCGTGGTCACCACGTAGAAGAACAGGTCGGTGCCGGCCAGCGCCGGGTGCAGGCGCGCCAGCAGGAACACGCCGGCCTTCACCATCGTCGCCGAGTGCAGGTAGGCCGAGACCGGGGTCGGCGCGGCCATCGCCTGCGGCAGCCAGAAGTGCAGCGGGAACTGCGCGCTCTTGGTGAACACGCCGGCCAGCACCAGCGCCAGGATGGCCGGGTATTCGGCACTGGCACGGATCGCGTCGCCCGCCGCAAGCACCGCGTCCAGTTCGTAGCTGCCGACCACGCGCCCGATCAGCAGCACGCCGCCCAGCAGCGCCAGGCCGCCCAGGCCGGTGATGGTCAGCGCCATGCGCGCGCCCTGGCGCGCATCCTGGCGATGGGTCCAGAACCCGATCAGCAGGAACGAGCTGATGCTGGTCAGTTCCCAGAACACCACCAGCAGCAGCAGGTTGCCGGCCAGCACCACGCCCAGCATCGCGCCCATGAACAGCAGCAGGCAGGAGAAGAAGCGCGACGAGCAGTCCTCTTCGCTGAGGTAGTAGCGCGCGTACATCACGATCAACACGCCGATGCCCAGCACCAGTCCGGCGAACATCCAGGCCAGCCCGTCCAGCCGCAGCGACAGCGCCAGTCCCGCTTCGGGAATCCACGGCAGGCTCGCCGCCGGTATCGCGCCGCCCATGACCGCCGGCGTCAGCCATGCGAGCAGCCCCAGGCCGAGCAGCGGCGCGGCAGCGGCCACCCAGGCGATGGTCCGTCGCGATGCGCCGCGGGCCAGCGCGATGGCCAGCGCCGCCGCGAAGGGCAGGGCCAGGAGCAGGATCAGCATCGGGAGTCCGGTGTGGGCGGGCCGGCGCGGCGCGCGAACGCCGTGCCGGCACCCGAGTTTAGCCGACGTGCCCGCGTGTCGGCGTGCACGTTATGCTTTGGTCGATGACCGACGCCGTCGCCGACGCGCTGCCGAACCTGCCGCCGCGTCCGTCCCGCGGACGCCGCGCGCTGGTGTTCGGCGGCAGCGGCCAGATCGGGCAGCCCTTGCTGGCGCGGCTGCTGCACGCGGGCTGGCAGGTGCACGCGCTCTCGCGCGGCGCGCAGTCCGGTTCCTCCGGCGTGCACTGGCTGCGCGGCGACCTGGCCACCGGACGCGACCTGCCCGCCGAAGTCGATGCGATCTTCAGCTGTGGTCCGCTGGATGCCTTCGCGGCGCGGTTCGCACGCGGCGACCTGGGATGCGCGCGGGTGGTGGCGTTCGGCTCCACCAGCGCGGCGGTGAAGCACGATTCGATCGACCCCGGCGAGCGCGACGTCGCCCGACGCCTGCGCGAAGCCGAGGCGCGCCTGTTCGACGCCTCCGCCGCCCGCGGCATCGGCGCCACCGTGCTGCGGCCGACCCTGGTCTATGGCGTGGGCCGCGACGCGACGCTCACCCGGATCGCGATGCTGGCGCGCCGGCTGCACGGATTCGCGCTGCCGGCCGACGCCACGGGCCTGCGCCAACCGGTGCACGTCGACGACCTCGCGGACGCGGCGATGGCCTGTCTCGACGCGGCCGATGCGGCCGGGCACGCCTACGCCGTTCCCGGCGGCGACACCATGCCCTACCGCGAGATGGTGGCGCGCGTGCTTGCGGCGCTGCCGGCACGCCCGCGCCTGTGGACGCTGCCGCCGGCGGTGTTCCGCACCCTGCTGGCGCCGGCGCGCTGGGCCGGCATCGCGGCGGGCTTCAACGACGCCGCGCTCGCGCGCATGCGCGAGGACCTGGTGTTCGACGCCACGCCGGCCGCGCGCGACCTGGGCTACGCGCCGCGCGCGTTCGCGCCCGATGCGGCCATGCTCACACCTCCGGGGTGACCTCGGCCACCGGCGGGCGCTTCTTCTGCAGCGTGCGGATCGCGACCACCAGCACGCCCCCGAGCACCATCGCCCCGCCGATCCACAGCGCCGGTCCGGGACGGTCGCCCCAGAAGAAGATCCCCAGCAGCACCGCGAACACCGGCGTCATCAGCAGGTAGGGCGTGACCTGAGCCACCGGATGACGCTGCACCAGTTTGAAGAACAGCCCGTGCCCGAGCAGCGAGGCGAACACCGCCGCGTACAGCGCGCCGCCCCAGCCGATCCAGCTCGCCTCGCGCAGCGCGGCGAATCCGCCCGGTTCCACCACCGCGCTGATCGCCAGCAGCGGCAGCACGCTCAACGCCGCGGTCCAGCCCTGCTGGTCGATCATGCCCACGCCGGTCATGCGCCGCATCAGCACCGTCCCGATCGCCACCATCAGCGACGAGCCCAGCATCACGAACAGCGCCAGCGGCCGGTCGAGCACCATCGGGTCGAAGCCCAGCACCAGCACGCCGGCGAAGCTCAGGCCGATCCCGAGCGCGGTACGCCAGGCGAAGCGTTCGCCCAGCCACCACCACGCCAGCAGCACCGCCATCGGCACGTAGGTCTGGGTGACGATCGCCGGCGACGACAGGTTGCCGGCGAGCTTGAGCGCCAGGAAGCTGGTGCCGAAGTGCAGCACGCCGGTGAACATGGCGATCCCGGCCAGCCGCCACCACTGCGAACGCGGCGGTGGGCGCATGAAGGCCACCAGCAGCGCCAGCACGATCGCCATGCGCAGCGCGCTGAACAGGAACGGCGGAATCTCCTGCAGCGCATGCGCGGAGGTCAGGAAATTGAACGCCCAGCACAGGCAGATCAGCAGCGCGAGCGCGAGGTCGCGGCCGCGCAGCCCCGCGGCGGCGGTCATGGCCTCACCAGCGCCAGCCGAGCTTCCGGTACAGCTTCGACAGTACCCAGGCCGGGCCGATCAGCAGATAGCGCAGATCGGTGAAGAAGCTCGGCTTCCTGCCTTCGAACAGCTTGCTGTGGCCCACGAACTGCGCGATCCACGCCACCACGAACACGCCGATCGCCAGCCACAGCAGGAAGCGGGTGCCCAGCGTGCGCTCGATCCAGAAGGTGAGCCACAGCATCGCCACGAACGTCGCCAGCATGCCGAAGCCGATCACGCGCGAGGCGCGGAAGTAGAACATCCAGGCCGCGAAGCACGCCAGCCCCGCCCACAGCCCGCTGCGGAAACCGCTGTCGGCCGGCACCGGGATGCACCACAGCAGCGCGATCACGCTCCACAGGATCAGCGGCACCGCGAACACGTGGATCCACTGGTTGGCGTCGTTGCGGTGATCGGCCGAGTAGCTGGCGAACCAGCGGTCGATGGGACGTTCGGACGGCGGATCCTGGATCGCGTTCATGACTTCCTCCAGACGATGCCGGTACGCGGATCAGGATAGCGCAGGGCCAGTGATGCCGCGGACTGTCGGAATCCCCGCGGCCACGCCGCGCAGCGCGCTCAGTCGACCGAGATCCCCGCCAGCCGCTGCAGCGCTTCCGCGTACCGGGCGCGGGTACGTTCGATCACCTCGGGCGGCAGGTGCGGACCGGGCGGGGTCTTGTCCCAGTCCAGCGTTTCCAGGTAGTCGCGCACGATCTGCTTGTCGTAGCTGGGCGGACTGGTGCCCACCTCGTATTCGTCCGCCGGCCAGTAGCGCGACGAGTCCGGCGTGAGCATCTCGTCCATCACGTACAGGCGGCCGTCGCCGTCGGTGCCGAACTCGAACTTGGTGTCGGCCAGCAGGATGCCGCGCTCGGCCGCGAAGGCGGCGGCGTGCTTGTACAGGCGCAGGGTCGCGTCGCGCACCTGTTCGGCGAGGTCGGCGCCGGCGAGCTTGACCGCGGTGTCGAAGTCGATGTTCTCGTCGTGGTCGCCGACCGCGGCCTTGGTCGACGGGGTGAAGATCGGCTCGTCCAGCTGCTCGGCCTGGCGCAGCCCGTCGGGCAGGCGGATGCCGCTCACGCGACCGGTGCGCTGGTAGTCCTTCCAGCCGCTGCCGATGATGTAGCCGCGGGCGATGGCCTCGATCGGCACCGGGCGCAGTTTCCTGGCGACCACCGCGCGCCGGGCGTACAGCGCCGGGTCGACGCCGTCCGGCAACACGCCGGCCACCTCGACCCCGGTGAGGTGGTTGGGCATCAGCGCCGCGGTGCGGGCGAACCAGAAGTTGCTGATCTGGCACAGCATCTCGCCCTTGCCCGGGATCGGGTCGGGCAGCACCACGTCGAAGGCGCTGAGGCGGTCGGTGGCCACCATCAGCAGCCGGTCGTTGCCGAGGTCGTACACGTCGCGGACCTTGCCGCGATGGCGCAGGGTCAGGCCGGGCAGGTCGGAGGACAGCAGCGTGGTCGCCAAGGAGGTGGCCTTCGGGCGGGCCGGCAAGTGTAGTGCCATTTGCAGTGGCGATGAACGGCCCGGCCGGCCGGGCGGCTACACTGTGTCCATGAACCGCTGGTACGGAAAATTGCTGGGTTTCATCGCCGGCTGGCTGCTGCTGCGGCACCCCGCGGGCGGGCTGATCGGCCTGATCATCGGCCATGCCTTCGATGCCGGCTGGATCGCGCCCGGGCGCGCCGCGCCCTATCGCGTGCTCGGCCTGACCAGCGACGCCAGCGATGCCGAGATCGACCAGGCCTACCGCCGGCTGATGGCCCAGTACCACCCCGACAAGGTCGCCGGCGCGGCGCCCGAGCTGCGCGCGCAGGCCGAGAAGCAGGCGCGCGCGATCAACGCCGCCTACGATCGCATCCGCCGTCGTCGCGACGGCCGCCGCCGATCCTGACCGACCGCCTCGCGCCGCTGCCGGCAGCGACATTCCCATTCCCATCCCGTCCGGATCCATCGCCGATGCAAGCGCCCGTCATCGCCCCGTCCATCCTCTCGGCCGACTTCGCCCGCCTCGGCGACGAGGTCGACCGCGTGCTGGCCGCCGGTGCCGACTGGGTGCACTTCGACGTGATGGACAACCACTACGTGCCCAACCTCACCATCGGCCCGCTGGTGTGCCAGGCCTTGCGCAGGCACGGCGTGACCGCGCCGATCGACGTGCACCTGATGGTCGAACCGGTCGACCGCCTGGTGCCGGACTTCGCGAAGGCCGGTGCGACGACGATCAGCTTCCATCCCGAAGCCTCGCGCCACGTGCACCGCACGATCCAGCTGATCCGCGACGAAGGCTGCCAACCCGGGCTGGTGCTCAACCCGGCCACGCCGCTGGACGTGCTCGACCACGTGCTGGAGGACCTGGACCTGGTGCTGCTGATGTCGGTCAACCCGGGCTTCGGCGGCCAGGCCTTCATCCCGTCCGCGCTGGACAAGCTGCGCCGCGTGCGCGAACGCATCGATGCCACCGGCAAGCCGATCCGGCTCGAGATCGACGGCGGGGTCAAGCCCGACAACATCGGCGCCATCGCCGCCGCCGGTGCCGACACGTTCGTCGCCGGCAGTGCGATCTTCGGCCAGCCCGAATATGCGCAGGTGATCGCCACGATGCGTGCGGCGATCGACCAGGCCAGGTCCTGATATCGGCAGGCTGTACGACAGGCTCCCCGATCGGACACCTGTCTGCGCGGGATGCACATGCAGTGGGGAGAGTCGCGCGAGGGGCGGTGGTTCGTGCCTGTGCGCGCGCCCCAGTGACCGTGGCCGATGCAGGCCGGCTGCCGATCCGGCGCCGGGCCGAACGCCGTGTTCCTGGCGACGGATCCGCCTTGTCGCGGCGGATCCGTCGCCGGAAGACATGAGGGCAATCCCGCCCCCGCCCGTCGTCCCTGCTATGGCCTTCGATGCTGCGGCCGGGAGATGACATCGCGATGACCGCAGCACGACGATCCCGGGACGCGGTGCGGGCGTCGAGGTGCGCCGCCCCGACGCGCGGCGGGTCCGCTGCCGGCATCACGACCGCGTGAGGCCGGAGGCGCGACGGCGTGCTACACCATGCGCCCCGCACCGGTGTTCTTCCCATGCCCACCCCCCACTGGCGCCTGATCCTCAACGGCAAGTCCGCAGGTGACGAAGACCTGCGCGAGGCGGTGCATCAGCTGCGCGCACGCGGCCTGGCGCTGGAGGTCCGCGTGACCTGGGAAGACGGCGACGCCGCACGCCATGTCGACGAGGCGATCGCGGATGGCGTCGGCACGATCATCGCCGCAGGCGGGGACGGCACCCTGAGCGAGGTCGCCACCGCGCTGGCGTCGCGCGACGAGGCCGCCGGCGCGTTGCCGTCGCTGGGCCTGGTGCCGCTGGGCACGGCCAACGACTTCGCCGCGGCCGCGGGGCTGCCGGACGCGCCTGGCGAAGCGCTCGACGTGATCGCGTCCAGCCCCGCGCACGCGATCGACCTGCTGCGGCTGCAGGCGAAGGACCGCGTGCACTGGGCCGCCAACCTCGCCAGCGGCGGCTTCGGCACCCAGGTCACGATCGAAACGCCCGAGGGCATGAAGAAGCTGCTCGGCGGCCTGGCCTACCTGCTCACCGGGCTGGCGAAGCTGGGGCGGATCGAACCGGTCGAGGCGACGCTGCGGGGTCCGGACTTCCACTGGCGCGGCGGCTTCATCGCCCTGGGGATCGGCAACGGCCGCCAGGCGGGCGGCGGCCAGGCGCTGTGCCCGGACGCGCGCATCGACGACGGGCTGCTGGACGTCACCGTGATTCCGGAACTCTCCGGCGACGTGGCGGCCACCCTCGGCACGGTGCTCAGCGAAGGCAAGCTCGCCGCGCTCGAACGCATCGCCACCCGGGCGCGGCTGCCGTGGCTGGAGATCGACGCGGCCCGGCCGCTGGCCCTCAACCTCGACGGAGAGCCGGTGGAAGCCACGCGTTTCCGCATCGACTGCGTGCCGCGCCGCGTGCGCATGCATCTGCCGCAGGAGTGTCCGTTGCTGGTGCAACCAACGCCTTCCGCGTAGGCGCGCCTCAGCCGGACGCGAGGACACCTGTGTAGGGTTGGAGATGCGCGCGCCCGCCTGCGGGGGGGTGACGGACTGCGCGCCTGTAAAACGCGCCGCGAAGCCGTTACATTACCGCCATGGGCGCGTCCGCAATCCCGCATTTCCGTGCCGTCGGCGACAGCTGGCGATGGTGGCCCGCCGCCGCCGTCGCCACCGTCCGCCCGCTGTCCGAGGAAATGCCGCGTGTCCCCGCAAGCCGAGTCCCCGCAAGCCGCGTTTGAGCGCCAGGCCGCCGCAGGCCACACCCGCATTCCGGTCGTGCGCGAGGTCCTTTCCGACCTCGACACGCCGCTGTCGGTCTACCTCAAGCTCGCCGACGGCCCGCATACCTACCTGTTCGAATCGGTCGAGGGCGGCGAACGCTTCGGCCGCTATTCGATCATCGGCCTGCCGGCGACGCGGGTGTACGCCTTCCACGGCCACGCGCTGACGGTCAGCGAGCACGGCGAGGTCGTCGAGCGGCGCGAGGTGGACGATCCGTTCGCGGAAGTCGAGCGCCTGCGGGTGGAGCACTCCGTGCCGCGGGTGGAAGGACTGCCGGGCTTCACCGGCGGCCTGGTGGGCTGGTTCGGCTTCGAGTGCATCGAGTACATCGAACCGCGACTGCGGGCCAACGCCAATCCCGACGAGCTCGGCACGCCAGACATCCTGCTGATGCTCAGCGAGGACGTCGCCGTGTTCGACAACCTCAAGGGCCGGCTGTATCTCGTGGTCCATGCCGACCCGCGCGCGCCGCAGGCGTTCGCGCGCGCCAACCGCCGGCTCGACGCGCTCGCGCACCGGCTGCGCCACGGCGGCGCCGGCTATCCCGAGACGCTGCGCCCGGAGGCGCTGGACGAAGCGCACTTCGAATCCGGCTTCACCCGCAACGGCTTCCTGGCGGCCGTCGCCCGTGCGAAGGACTACATCGCCGCCGGCGATGCGTTCCAGGTCGTGCTGTCGCAGCGCATGAGCGTGCCGTTCAACGCGCGCCCGGTGGACGTGTACCGCGCACTGCGCGCCATGAACCCGTCGCCCTACATGTACTTCCTCGACGTCGGTGGGACCCAGGTGGTGGGCTCGTCGCCCGAGATCCTGGTGCGGCTGCAGGGCGGCGAGGTCACCGTGCGCCCGATCGCCGGCACCCGCCCGCGTGGCGCCACGCACGACCAGGACCTGGCGCTGGAGGCCGAACTGCTGGCCGACCCCAAGGAGCGCGCCGAGCACCTGATGCTGATCGACCTCGGGCGCAACGATGTCGGCCATGTCTCCGAAGCCGGCAGCGTGCGTGTCGGCGACAGCTTCGTGATCGAACGCTACAGCCACGTCATGCACATCGTCAGCGAGGTCACGGGGCGGCTGAAACCCGGCCTGTCCTACGCCGACGTGCTGCGCGCCACGTTCCCGGCCGGCACCGTCAGCGGCGCGCCCAAGATCCGTGCGCTGGAGATCATCCGCGAACTCGAACCGGTCAAGCGCAACGTCTACGCCGGCGCGATCGGCTACATCGGCTGGCACGGCGACGCCGACACCGCCATCGCGATCCGCACCGCCGTGATCCAGGACGGCCGGCTGCACGTCCAGGCCGGCGCCGGCATCGTCTACGACTCCGACCCGCAGACCGAGTGGGACGAGACCATGAACAAGGGGCGCGCGCTGTTCCGCGCCGTCGCCGAAGCAGCGAAGGGGTTGTGACGTGCTGTTGATGATCGACAACTACGACAGCTTCACCTGGAACCTCGTGCAGTACCTGCAGGCGCTGGGCGCCGAGGTGCGGGTGGTGCGCAACGATGAGCTGGACGTCGACGACATCGCGGCGCTGGCGCCGGAGCGCATCGTGATCTCGCCGGGGCCGTGCACGCCCAACGAGGCCGGCGTGTCGCTGGAACTGGTGGAGCGGCTCGGCGCGACCACGCCGATTCTCGGCGTGTGCCTCGGCCACCAGGCGATCGGCCAGGCCTACGGCGGGCGCGTGGTGCGCGCGGGCCGGATCATGCACGGCAAGACCTCGCCGATCCGGCACCGGGGGCAGGGCGTGTTCGCTGCGCTGCCCGATGGCTACGAGGCCACGCGTTACCACTCGCTGATGGTGGAGCGCGATTCGTTGCCGGAGGCGCTCGAGGTCACGGCGTGGACCGAGCACGAGGACGGCGCGTTCGAGGCGATCATGGGTCTGCGCCACCGCGAACACCCGGTCGAGGGCGTGCAGTTCCATCCCGAGTCGATCCTGACCGAGCACGGGCATGCGCTGCTGAAGAACTTCCTGGAGCGGTGACGGCGCGCGCCCCTCCGTCTCCCGATCGCCGGTTCCCGTCCACCGAGTCCCGAAACCCCCGAATCCATGACCATCACCCCGCACGAAGCCCTGCAGCGCACCATCGAGCATCGCGAGATCTTCCACGACGAGATGATCTCGCTGATGCGCCAGATCATGCGCGGCGAGGTCTCACCGGTGATGACCGCGGCGATCCTCACCGGGTTGCGCGTGAAGAAGGAAACGGTGGACGAGATCGCCGCGGCGGCGAAGGTGATGCGCGAACTCTCGCGCACCGTTGAGGTGCCCGACCGCTCCCACCTGGTCGACATCGTCGGCACCGGCGGCGATGGCTCGCACACCTTCAACATCTCCACCGCCAGCATGTTCGTCGCCGCGGCGGCGGGCGCGCGTGTGGCCAAGCACGGCAACCGCAGCGTGTCCTCGAAGTCCGGCAGCGCCGATGCGCTGGAGGCGCTGGGGGCGGCGATCGAGCTGCAGCCGGAGCAGGTTGCGCGCAGCATCGACGAGACCGGCGTGGGCTTCATGTTCGCGCCGATCCACCATCCGGCGATGAAGGCGGTGGCGCCGGTGCGACGCGAGATGGGCGTGCGCACGATCTTCAACATCCTCGGGCCGCTGACCAACCCGGCGAGCGCGCCTTCGGTGCTGATGGGCGTGTTCCATCCCGACCTCGTCGGCATCCAGGTGCGGGTGCTGCAGGAGCTGGGGACCGAGCGCGCGCTGGTGGTGTGGGGACGCGACGGGATGGACGAGATCTCGCTCGGGGCCGCCACGCTGGTCGGCGAGCTGCGCGACGGCAGGGTGCGCGAGTACGAGGTCCACCCGGAAGATTTCGGCATCGCCATGGCGGCCAGCCGCAACCTGCGGGTCGAGGATCCGGCCGGTTCGAAGGCGATGCTGCTGGGCGCGCTGCGCGGCGAGGCGGGGCTGCCGGTGGAGATCGTCGCGCTCAATGCCGGCGCGGCGCTTTACGTGGCCGGCGTGGCGGAGTCGATCGAGGACGGCATCGCCCGGGCGCGGGAAGCGGTGGCGTCCGGCGCGGCGATGGCCCGACTAGAGGCGTTCGTCGCGTGTACCCGGCGGCTGGCCGCGGACGCGGGCTGACGCCACGCCGGGCGTTTGCGACAATCGCCGGCCTCCGGGGCTTCCCCGCAGGACACGGCCATGTCTCCGAGCGCATTCGCCAGGCTTCCCAGGCCGCCCTACTACGCGGTGATCTTCAGCGCGCAGCGCACCGACGGCGATCACGGCTACGGCGAGACCGCCGCGCGCATGGTCGAGCTGGCCGCGCAGCAGCCGGGCTTCCTGGGCATGGAATCGACCCGCGGCGAGGACGGCTTCGGGATCACCGTCGCCTACTGGGAGAGCGAGGAGGCGATTCGCGCCTGGCGCGACCATGCCGAGCACGCGGCGGCGCGCGAACGCGGCCGCGCCGGCTGGTACAGCCACTTCGAGCTGCGGGTCGCGCGGGTCGAACGTGCTTATGGCTGGGACCGGGACGCGGCGTCCGGTGATCGGGCGTGAGGACCCTGCGACCGGCATCGCGCGCATGCGCGCCGGCATCGACGTGCCCGCAGGCGCTCGCGCGGTGGCGCGCGGGCTGCGATCATGCGTCGTCGCCGACGCGCAGGCAGCGCGCGGTGCCGCTCCGCATCGAAGAGGATCCATCCCCGTGAACCATCTGCTGCGCCCGTCGCTGCCGCGACAGGACGACATCCTGCAGCGCATCCTGCAGCGCAAGGCCGAGGAAGTGGCCGCGAGGGTGGCGGCGTGTCCGCTGCCCGAGATGCGGGCACGCGCGGCCGACATGCCGCCGGTGCGCGGCTTCGCTGCCGCGATCGAGGCGAAGATCGCCGCGGGCGATCCGGCGGTGATCGCCGAGGTCAAGAAGGCCAGCCCGTCGAAGGGCGTGATCCGGCCCGTGTTCCATCCGGCCGACATCGCGCGCAGCTACGCGGCGGGCGGCGCGGCGTGCCTGTCGGTGCTGACCGACGTCGACTTCTTCCAGGGCCATGACGACTTCCTGCAGCAGGCGCGCGCGGCCTGTCCGCTGCCGGTGCTGCGCAAGGACTTCACCATCGATCCCTACCAGGTGCACGAGGCGCGCGCGCTCGGGGCCGACTGCATCCTGCTGATCGTCGCCGCGCTGTCGGACGCGCAGCTGGCCGAACTGGCCGGCACGGCGCTGCAGATCGGCCTGGACGTGCTGGTGGAGGTCCACGACATCGACGAGCTGGAGCGCGCGATCCAGGTGCCGGCACCGCTGCTGGGCATCAACAACCGCAACCTGCGCACGTTCGAGGTCTCGCTCGAGACCACGCTGTCGCTGCGCCAGGCGGTGCCGCGCGACCGCCGGCTGGTGACCGAGAGCGGCGTGCACGGCGCGGACGACGTGGCGCGCCTGCGCGCGGCCGGTGTCGAGGCCTTCCTCGTGGGCGAGGCCTTCATGCGCGAGCCCGACCCGGGCGCCGCGCTGCAGCGGCTGTTCTTCGCCACATGAGCGCAGCACCCGATTCGCGCGAAGGCGCACCGGCGGTGGTGTTCGACTTCGACCACACCCTGTACGACGGCGACTCGGGCAGCCATCTGTTCGCGTGGCTGATCCGGCGCAGCGTCTGGCGCACGGCGCTGGCGCTGCTGGCCACGCCGGTGCTGGGGCCGATGGTCGCGTTCCTGCCGACGCGGCGCCGGGGCATTTCCGGCTATGTGTGGATCGGCACCGTGGGCATGCCGGGACCGCGCACGCTCGACGCGGCGATCGACCGTTACGTCGCCGGACACGATGCCCAGATCCGCGGCCGGCTGCTGCCGGTCGCGCTCGAGGTCCTGCACCGGCATCGCGAGGCCGGCGACCGGGTGGTGATCGCCACCGGCGCGCCGCCGGAGCTGGCACGCGCGATCCTGGCCTTCGTCGCGCACGAGGCGGTGCCCGTGATCGGCACGCGGGTCGGCCCGCGGCTGGGCGCGATCGTGGCCGTGCGCCATTGCCACGCCGAGGAGAAGATGCGGATGCTGCGCGAGTGCGGCTACGGCGAGATCGCGATCGCCTACTCCGATTCCAGCGCCGACCTGCCCCTGCTCAAGGCCGCGCGCACGCCGGTGGTGGTGAATCCCAAGCACGGCAACGTGGCCCTGTTCGAGCGTGTGCTGCCGGCGGGCACGCCGATCCTCAACTGGGGCTGCGCCGGCCGCGGTGGCGCGCCCGCCTAGGACGGTGCGAGGCGTCGCGAGCCGGGCCGGGCAGGGCCCGGAACGGCTCCGCGCGTGGCGGATCTTCCGGCAGCCCGGGCGTGCACGGGCAGGCATCCACGTGCCGACATCCACGTGCGGACGGGTCGGCCGGCCGCGCGGTTCTGCGCGACCGCAGCCGGGCCCGCTACGCGTCGCCGAGGCGCTTGATGAAGCGCACGGTGCCGTCGCTGAAGCCGCAGGCCTTGTAGAACGCGTGTGCATCGGTGCGCTGCGAGCCGCTGGACAGCTCCAGGCGCGCGGCGCCGCCGGCGCGCGCGCGACGTTCGGCCTCCTTCAGCAGCTGGCGTCCCAGGCCATGGCCGCGCGCGCCGGAGGTGACCACCAGCGCGGTGATGCGGCAGGTCAGCGTGTCCAGCGGCAGGTAGTACATGAAGTCCAGCGCCACCAGCCCCGACACCGCGCCGCCCACGCGCGCGACCACCAGCGCCTGGCGATCGTTCTCGCCGATGGCCAGGATCCGCCGTCGCGCGTCGTCGCGGTCGCAGGGGTAGCCGAGTTCGCACAGCAGCGCGGCGACATCGTCCGCGTCGACCGGGCTGGCGCTGCGCAGGTCGGCGTCGGGCAGGTTGCCCGGCGGGCCGAAGTGGCCGTGGCTCATCGCGTGCCGTAGAGCACGATGGTCTTGCCGCGGGCGTGCAGCTGGCCGTCCGCCTGCAGCTTCTTCAGCACGCGACCGGCCATCTCGCGCGAGCAGCCCACCAGCCGCGCCAGCTCCTGGCGCGAGACGCGCAGCTGGGTGCCCTGCGGGTGGCTCATCGCCTCGGGTTCGCGGGTCAGGTCGTGCAGGGTGCGGATGATGCGGTCGGTGACGTCGAGGAAGGCCAGTCGCCCGGCCTTGCGGCTGGTGTCGAGCAACCGGCGCGAGAGCTGGACGCCGATCGCGTACATGATCGAGGTGGCGTCGTTGGCGAGGGTGCCGTCGAACAGCTGGTACAGCCGCTCGTAGCTGATCTCGGCCAGCTCGCACTGGGTGCGGGTGCGCAGGATCACCTCGCGGGTGTCGGACTCGATGAACAGCCCCATCTCGCCCACGAACTCGCCGTTGCCGAAGTAGCCCAGCACCAGCTCGCGGCCGTCGTCCTCCTCGGTGATGATGCTCACCGAGCCGCTGATCACGAAATACAGCGTGCCGGCGGGATCTCCCGGTCGGAACACCTCGGTGCGCGGCGGATAGCGTCGCCGGTGGCAGTGGGCCAGGAATCGTTCGATGGTCGCGGGGGCGGGGGCCATCGGATGGGCGGGACGGCGATAGCTGCTGATCAGGGCCACAGGGCTGGGGTTCATGCAGGGGGGAACGGGGGAAGCGCCGAGATTAGGACGTTGGCGCCCGCGGAGCAAACGCCTTGCCCCAACGGTCACGGGCTTTGCCGCATAATTCCGCCCTTCGCCCGCCCGACCGGGGACTGTCCGACGTGGTCAAGCCGCTGCCTCGCCTGAAGCTCCAGGGCTTCAACAACCTCACCAAATCGCTCTCGTTCAACATCTACGACGTCTGCTATGCGGCGTCGGAGGAAGAGCGTCGGCGCTACATCGAGTACATCGACGAGCAGTACGACGCCGACCGGCTGACCCAGATCCTGACCGACGTGGCCGAGATCATCGGCGCCAACATCCTCAACATCGCCCGCCAGGACTACGATCCCCAGGGCGCGTCGGTCACCATCCTCATCTCCGAGGAGCCGGTGATCGACAAGAAGGATGCCGGCAAGGGATTGATCTCGGATGCGGTGGTGGCGCACCTGGACAAGTCACACATCACCGTGCACACCTACCCGGAGACCCATCCGGACAACGGCATCGCGACCTTCCGCGCCGACATCGACGTGTCGACCTGCGGCGTGATCTCGCCGCTGAAGGCGCTGAACTACCTGATCGAGAGCCTCGAGTCGGACATCGTGGTGATGGACTACCGCGTGCGCGGCTTCACCCGCGACATCAAGGGCAAGAAGCACTTCATCGACCACAAGATCAATTCGATCCAGGACTACCTGGCCAAGAACATCAAGTCCCGCTACGAGATGCTCGACGTCAACGTCTACCAGGAAAACATCTTCCACACCAAGATGCACCTGAAGGATTTCGACCTCGACCAGTACCTGTTCGAGGAGAAGGCGCGCAACCTCTCGTTCAAGGAGCGGATGAAGATCGAGGCGCGGCTCAAGCGCGAGATCGAGGAGCTCTACCACGGTCGCAACCTGCTCGACTGACTGACCGTCGTGGATGGCGCGCCCGGTGTGCGCGAACGCCATGAACCCGAGGGCCCCGCGATGCGGGGCCTTTCGCGTCCAGGGCTGGAAGAGCGGAGGGAGGGGCGGCGGCAGGGGGTGCAGTGTCGCGGTGTGCCTGCGGGCCGTTGGACCCCGCCCCCTGGGGGCGACCCCTCCGGCGCCGGTTCTCCATTGACGTGTTTCCCGCCCTGCCGCCGGGCGGCGCCATCACAGCCGGTAGGCCACCGTCTTCATGAGCTTCGAGGCGGTGGCCATCAGGGTCGGGATCGGCTGCGGCAGGATGCGTGCGCCGGCAAGTTCGGCGTTGTCGGCATGGCGGGCCTCGTCGGCCTTCATCTGTCGCAGGATCTCGCGGCTGCGCTGGTCGGCGCCGGGCAGGGTCTGCAGGTGTTCGTCCAGATGGGCCTCGACCTGGCGCTCGGTTTCGACCACGAAGCCGAGATTCCAGCCGTCGCCGCGCAGTCCCGCCAGCACTCCGAGCGCGTAGCTGCCGCCGTACCACAGCGGATTGAAGACGCTGGGCCGGCTGTCGAGCTCGTGCAGGCGGTCGGCGCACCACGCGAGGTGGTCGGTCTCCTCCTGCGCCGCCTCCAGCAGGTGCTCGCGGGTGGCGGGTTCGCGCGCCACCGCCGCCTGGCCGAAGTACAGGCCCTGGGCGCAGACCTCGCCGACGTGGTTGATCCGCATCAGTCCGGCGGCGTGCCGGCGCTCGGCGGGATCCAGATCGGGCAGGGGGGTGTCGCCGGCAGGGTTGGCGCGCTGGGCGACGGGCTGGCCGAGCACGGTCTCGAGCGCGCGCTGCGCTTCGACCAGGAGCCGGTCGAGCCGGTCCAGGTGGCGCGGCGGGCTCCGGTGCGGAGCAGGGGACGGCACGGGCAGCGCGGCGCGGGGCGCCGCGGGGGTGGGGGCGTCTGGCATGGGGGGCTCCGGGCGCGGGGTAGGCCTGCATGGTCGCCCGGCATCGGCCGCGATGCCAGCGGCGATCCCCTCGGCTTGCGCGAGCCCGGGATGCCGGCTAGAATTCCGCTTCTTTTTCCCGCATTCCACAACGCGCGGCGACGTTCCGCGGCCCCTGAGGCCCCGCAACCAGCCCGACCAGGCACCCGCCCGGAGTCCTTTTGATGAAGACCTTTACCGCCAAGTCCGAGACCGTCCAGCGCGACTGGTATCTCGTCGACGCCACCGGCAAGACGCTGGGCCGCCTGAGTTCCGAACTCGCGCGCCGCCTGCGCGGCAAGCACAAGCCGGTCTACACCCCGCACGTCGACACCGGCGATTACCTGATCGTGATCAACGCCGAGAAGATCACCGTGACCGGCAAGAAGCTGAGCGACAAGCTCTACCACCGCTTCACCGGCCACATCGGCAACCTCAAGACCGAAACCCTGGCGCAGGCGCTGGAGCGCCACCCGGAGCGGGTGATCGAGATCGCGGTCAAGGGAATGCTGCCGAAGAACACGCTCGGCCGCGCCATGTACCGCAAGCTCAAGGTGTACAAGGGTGCCGAGCATCCGCACGCCGCCCAGCAGCCCCAGCCCCTGGATATCTAAACGATGGCTATCACCCAGAATTACGGCACCGGCCGTCGCAAGTCCTCCACCGCCCGCGTGTTCCTGCGCAAGGGCAGCGGAAGCATCACCGTCAACGGCCGACCGCTGGACGAGTTCTTCGGCCGCGAGACTGCGCGCATGATCGTGCGCCAGCCGCTGGAACTGACCAAGAACACGGAAAGCTTCGACATCGTCGTGACCGCCACCGGCGGCGGCACCACCGGCCAGGCCGGTGCGATCCGCCTGGGCATCGCCCGCGCGCTGGTCGAGTACGACGAGACGCTGAAGAACGACCTGCGCAGGGCCGGCTTCGTGACCCGCGACGCCCGCGAGGTCGAGCGCAAGAAGGTCGGCCTGCACAAGGCACGCCGCGCCACCCAGTTCTCGAAGCGTTAACCGGCATCGACGCCACCGTCGCCGCGGTGGCGTTACAATCGGTCCCATAGCCCCGTCGCCAAGCGGTAAGGCACCTGACTCTGACTCAGGCATTCGGTGGTTCGAATCCATCCGGGGCTGCCAATCGCGATACGACCAGACCCGCTGCGGCGGGTCTGGTCGTTTCTGCGTGCCTGGAAAGTGGCCTGCCGGTTCTGCCGCAGGCCGGAATGCGGCGATAATCCGCCGATGATGGTCCCGTTCCCCCCGCCCCTGTCCGACCCGAATCGCGCGCTCGACGACGTCCGCGCGCGCGGCTACGCGGTCCTCCTCGCGGAGGCCCTGGGCACGATCGCGCAGGTCGACGCGTCCGACTTCCACGCGCTGGAGGCGAGCTGGGACGACCTGCCGCCCGACGCATACCTGCGTGACGGCGGCCGTTACCGCAGCCGGCGCCATTCGTGCTTCGTGGTCGACGGCGCGGTCGTGCGCCAGGTGCCGCATCGCGCGCATTGGCAGTCGCTGGACTACAACGCCCTGCACGGCGGCATGTTGCGCATGTTCGAACCGGTCGCGCCGCAGACCATTGCCGCGCCGGCCTGGCCAGCGCTGATCAGCGCACTGGCGGGCTGGTGTTCGGCCCTGAAGGGGGCGCAGCCCTGGCATGTCGAAGCGCACCAGTTCCGGATCGACACCGCCGACGGCATCGGCCGGCCCACGCCCGAGGGTGCGCACCGCGACGGCGTGGATTTCGTCGCGGTGATCCTGGTGGAGCGCCACGCCATCAAGGGTGGCGAGACCCGCGTGTTCCAGGCCGAGGGCCCGGACGGCCAGCGCTTCACCCTCTTGCAGCCGTGGTCGCTGCTGTTCCTCGACGATGCCCGGATGATCCACGAGTCAACGCCGATCCAGCCGGAGTCCGACGACGCGCCGGGCCACCGCGACACGCTGGTGCTCACGTTCCGCGCCGGGGCGTTCCAGGGCGACGACTGACGCGGTTGCGGTCACGCATGTGCGGCGGTGTGCAAAGCGGACGGCGCAGCGCACGGCGACCGCAGACGTCGTCGCCGCGTTCGCCGTCGATGGCATGCGTGGCGTTGCCCGCGCGGCATCCGCGTCCGGCCCCGGGTTCGTCCGCGAGCGTATGCGTGCACGCCGGCCGGCCGCGGGACGATTGGTCGCAACGGTTACAATCCCGGCCTGCGGCGCGAGGCGCCGGTGCGATGGAGCCCCGATGAAGCTTGGATCCCTCAAGGAAGGCGGCCGCGACGGTACGCTGGTGGTGGTGTCGCGCGACCTCGCGCGCGCGGTCCGCGCGACCGGCATCGCGCCGACGCTGCAGCGCGCGCTGGAGGACTGGAGCAACATCGCGCCGCGTCTGAATGCGCTCGCGCAGTCGCTCGAGTCGGGCGATGCCGACGGCGTGTTCGACCTTGACCAGAACGCGCTCGCCGCCCCATTGCCGCGCGCGTACGAGTTCGTCGACGGCAGTGCGTACCTGCCGCACGTGGAGCGCGTACGCCGCGCACGCGGCGCCGAAGTGCCCGAAAGCTTCTACACCGATCCACTGATGTACCAGGCCACCAGCGCGGGCTTCTACGGTCCGCGCGATCCGGTGCGCGTGGTGAGCGAGGACCACGGCATCGACCTGGAGGCCGAGATCGTGGTGGTGACCGACGACGTGCCGATGGCGGTGACGCCGGAGCAGGCCGCCGGCCACATCCAGCTCGTCGGCCTGGTCAACGACGTGTCCCTGCGCAACCTGATCCCGGGCGAACTGGCCAAGGGCTTCGGGTTCCTGCAGTCCAAGCCGCGTTCGGCGCTGAGCCCGGTGTTCGTCACCCCCGACGAACTGGGCGAGGCCTGGCGCGACAACAAACTTCACCTGCCGCTGCTCACCCACATCAATGGCGAGTGGTTCGGCGCACCCGAGGCGGGCGTGGACATGCAGTTCGATTTCGCCCAGCTGGTGGCGCACGCGGCCAGGACGCGCCCGCTCTCGGCGGGGACGCTGGTGGGATCGGGCACCATCGCCAACCAGGACACCTCCAAGGGCGCCTCGTGCTTCGCCGAGCGGCGCACGGTCGAGGCGCTGGAGACCGGCAAGCCGGTGACGCCGTTCATGGCGTTCGGCGACCAGGTCCGGATCGAGATGCTCGACCAGGAAGGCCGCAGCATCTTCGGTGCGATCGAGCAGCGGATCGAGCGCCAGGCCGCGCCCTGACGGGCGGAGGGCTGGCGCGACGAGTGGCGGACGCGCCAGCCGGGCGACCGTCACGATGGACTGCGGTCAGGGGGCGGCCTGACCCGCGCCCGCACCACGTTTGTCATCGGATGGAGGGTGCGATGGGGTGGCGGCGCCGACGGGGAATCGCGCGACGCCCAGACATCGCATGCGAACCACGCGCGGCGGGACGCGTGGACACGGTGGCCCGCAGGCGGATCCATGCGGCGGGTGGGTGACTCGGAACGGACAACTGGCCCAGGGGGCGCCGGCGTGAACGAAGAACTGCGGCTGTATTCGTACTGGCGATCGAGCGCGGCCTACCGCGTGCGCATCGGGCTCAACCTCAAGGGGCTGGCCTACGAGACGGTGCCCGTGCACCTGCTGCGCGACGGCGGCGAACAGTTCGCGCCCGACTACATGGCCACCAATCCGCAGAAACTGGTTCCGGTGCTGCAGCACGGCCAGCGGACGTTCCGCCAGTCGCTGGCGATCCTCGAGTACATCGACGAAGTCTGGCCCGCGCCGCCGCTGTTGCCCACCACCTCGCGCGAGCGCCAACGCGTGCGCGCACTGGCGCAACTGGTCGCGGCGGACATCCATCCGCTCAACAACCTGAGGGTGTTGCGCTTCCTGGAACAGGACTGGAACGTGCCGCAACCCGAGCGCGACCTGTGGATCCGGCACTGGATCACCGAGGGGTTCGACGCCTTCGAGACGCTGCTGCGCGACCATCCGGCGACCGACACCTTCTGCGACGGCCACCTGCCGACGATCGCGGACTGCTGCCTGGTGCCGCAGGTCTACAACGCGCGCCGCTTCGGACTGGACATGGCGCGCTGGCCGACGATCGCCGCGATCGAGCAGGCCTGCCTGGAGCTGCCGGCGTTCCGCGACGCAGCGCCCGACCGCCAGCCCGACGCGCCGCAGCAGTCCTGAGCCGGAACGGCGATCCACCCGCCGCCGTGCGGCGGTGCCGGATCAGCTGTGCGAGGAGCCGAACACGTCGGCGTAGGGATCGTGCTCGCCGGTGGCGCCCTCGGACAGGCGGAACTTGAGGTCCAGCCCTTCGCGCGAATCGGCCGCGCGCAGCGCGGTCTCGCGCTCGATCCGGCCTTCCTTGTACAGCCGGTAGAGGCACTGGTCGAAGCTCTCGATGCCTTCCTCGAGCGACTCCTCCATGGCCTGCTTGATCTCGTGCACCTGGCCGCGGCGCAGCAGGTCGCGGATCATCGGGGTGTTGATCAGCACCTCGGTCGCGGGAAGGCGGCGGCCATCCACGCCGACCACCAGGCGCTGCGAGACCACCGCACGCAGGTTCAGCGCCAGGTTCATCAGCACGTTCTTGTGCGCGGCCTCGGGGAAGAAGTTGAGGATGCGCTCGATCGTCTGATCGGCGTTGTTCGAGTGCAGCGTGGCCAGGCACAGGTGGCCGGTCTCGGCGAAGGCGATCGCGGCCTCCATCGTGGTCGCGTCCAGGATCTCGCCGATCAGGATCACGTCCGGCGCCTCGCGCATCGCATTCTTCAGCGCGTTGTGGAAGGCGTGGGTGTCGAGCCCGACTTCGCGCTGGTTGACGATCGACTTCTTGTGCCGGTGCAGGTATTCGATCGGATCCTCGATGGTGAGGATGTGTCCGGACGTGGTGGTGTTGCGGTGATCGATCATCGCCGCCAGCGAGGTCGACTTGCCAGAGCCGGTGGAGCCGACCAGCAGCACCAGACCGCGCGGCGCCATGATGATCTCCTTCAGCACCTCGGGCAGCTGCAGCTCCTCGATGCTGGGGATCGTGCTGCGGATCGCGCGGATCACCATGCCCACTTCGCCGCGCTGCTTGAACACGTTGACGCGGAACCGGCCGGAGTCCTGCAGCGAGATCGCCATGTTGAGTTCCAGGTCGCGTTCGAACTGCGGCACCTGGCCCTCGTCCATCAGCGAGTAGGCGATCTTCTTCACCATGCCGGGGGGCAAGCCGGTGTTGCCGAGCGGATAGAGCTTGCCCTCGACCTTGATGTAGACCGGCGCGCCGGTGGTCAGGAACATGTCCGACGCGTTCTTTTCCGTCATCAGCTTCAGGAAATAGCCGATGTCCATGTACGAATCCCCAATGACCCGCCCGGACCGTTGCGCATCCGGCGAAGGCTGCCGACAATGGCGCGCACCCGGAAACGGTACGGCCCCCCAATGGCGACAAGCTTCGCATACTTCAGGACCACGGCGCAGGCACTGATCTGCGGATGCGTGCTCGCGCTCACGGCTTGCGCATCGACCCCGCCACCAACCGGGGAACTCAACGCCGCCCAGCAGGCGGTGGCACGGGCGTCGGATGCCGATGCCGAGCAGTACGCGCCCCAGAACCTGCAGCGCGCGCGCGGGCTGCTCTCACAGGCGCAGGCGGCGATGGCCGAGAGTCGCGAGGCCGACGCCCGCGACCTGGCGGTGCGCTCGGCCGCGCTTGCCGGCCTCGCCCAGGCGCGCAGCCGCGAGGCCGTGACGGACGCAGAACTGGACCAGCGTCGCGCCGAGATCGCCGACCTGCGCCAGCGCCTGCGGATGGAGGACGCGCCATGACCGGGCGCAACGCAAGCGCGAGCCTGCTGGCAGGCCTTGCCCTGGCCCTGCTGCTGGCGTGGCCGCCGGCGCGGGCCGCGGAGGATCCGGACGTGGCCCGGCTGCAGCAACGCCTGGTCGCGATCGATGCCGACATGGCGTTCGCGGGAATGGCGCCGCTGGAGCGTCTGCAGGCCCGCCAGGCGGTGGATGCGCTGGCCGCCGCGCGCGCGCGGCAGCGTGCCTCCGCGCTGCAGGTGGCCGAGTGGCGGGTCGAAACCGCCGAGATCGCCGCCCGCACCGATGCCGCCCGGCGCGCGATCGACCGCCTGGATCGTGAGCGCACGGATCTGCTGCTCGAAGCCAGCCGCCGCGAGGCGGCGCGGGCCCGCCAGGAGGCCGAGCGCCTGCGCATCCAGACCCAGATCCAGGCCGAGGAAAGTGCCCGCCTGCGAGAGACCGCCGAGGCCGAGTCGATGGCCCGCCAGGAGGCCGAGACCGTGCTGCAGGGCGTGTCTTCGCGCGAGGCCGCGCGCCTGCGCGCGTCCCGCGAACGCGCTGCCGAACTCAAGCGCCAGGAAGAAGAGCTGCTGCGCAGCCTGGAGCCGGACGCAGCCACCCAGCCGCGCTGACCCACCGCGCGGTTTCCGTTTTGAATCAATCGCTTGCTGCCGCATGGGCGGATGCGTGAGGGTGCGCGGCGGACCCTGCGCTGCGGCCGCGACCCACCCGTTTCAGATGTGTGACCCGCGGCGGAACACAGGTGTGCGGGAGGGCCTTGTCGGCCCCGGGTGGGAGGAGTAGGGTCGAAGTCACCGGGCGGTTGCGCTCCGCAACGCCGCCCGGGCCAGAGCCAGACCGACCAGATGACCCAGCCGATCCACCACCAGATCCCCGCCGCCGGCCGCCAGGCCCGCCGCGCCGGGCATGCAGGTGGGCGCGCGGCTGGTCCCCGGTCTGCCCCCAGAGACGACGCCCCGAGCCGCCAGCGGCCGGGGCGTTCGCATGTTCGCAGGAGGATTTCCATGTTCGAAGGCCAACCGCAGGCGGAACTCGACGCGCTGATCAAGGGCAATCCGGAGTTCAAGCAGCTCTACCAGCGCCACAAGGAACTCGACAAGAAGGTGCTGGACGCCGAGCTCGGCGT
Organism: Luteimonas kalidii; assembly: GCF_029887935.1. Lineage (GTDB taxonomy): Bacteria > Pseudomonadota > Gammaproteobacteria > Xanthomonadales > Xanthomonadaceae > Luteimonas > Luteimonas kalidii. The sequence continues at coordinate 552,309 of NZ_JARXRO010000020.1, forward strand.
GCTCCCGATCGACGACACCACCCTGGCCCAGATGAAGCGCGAGAAGCTGGCTGCGAAAGACCGCCTGACCCGGCTCTACGACACGCTCCCCCACTGATCCGCCTTTCTGAAGTCACGGGCGGCGGCGGCCATCCTCGTCGGTCGCCGTCGCCCGTGTGCTGTTCCCGATGCGCCACCGACGGCCTCACGGCCCGATGCGATAATCGCCGCTCCTCCGGCTGCATCCACGAGCGCGCATGACCATCCACGCTTCCGTCCTCGAGCTCATCGCGCAGACCCCGATCGTGCGCGCCCAGCGCCTCGACGCCGGCCCGTGCGAGTTGTACTTCAAGCTCGAAAGCCAGAACCCGGGCGGTTCGATCAAGGACCGCATCGGCCTAAAGATGATCGAGGCCGCCGAGGCGCGTGGCGAGCTCGCGCCCGGTGCCACCCTGGTCGAGGGCACCGCGGGCAACACGGGCATCGGCCTGGCGCTGGTGGCGCAGCAGAAGGGCTACCGGCTGGTGCTGGTGGTACCGGACAAGATGAGCCGGGAGAAGATCTTCAACCTCAAGGCCATGGGCGCCGAGGTGGTGCTGACCCGCTCGGACGTGGCCAAGGGCCACCCCGAGTACTACCAGGACCTGGCCGAGCGCATCGCCCGCGAGACCCCTGGGGCCTACTTCGTCAACCAGTTCGGCAACCCCGACAACCCGGCCGCGCACGAGCATGGCACCGGGCCGGAGATCCTGCGCCAGATGGCGGACGCCGGCGGGCTGGATGCGGTGGTGTTCGGCTGCGGCAGCTCCGGCACCATGACCGGCCTGTCGCGCTGCTTCGCCGAGCATGCGCCGGACGTGGAGCTGGTGCTGGCCGACCCGGTGGGGTCGATCCTGGCCGAGTACATCAACGAGGGCACGCTCAGCGACAAATCGGCGAGCTGGATGGTGGAAGGCATCGGCGAGGACTTCCTGCCTTCGATCTCCGATTTCAGCCGGGTGAAGAAGGCCTACGCGATCAGCGACAAGGAAAGTTTCCTGGCTGCACGCGAACTGCTGCGTACCGAGGGCATCTTCGGCGGCTCGTCCACCGGCACCCTGCTGGCCGCTGCGCTGCGCTACTGCCGCGAGCAGACCACGCCGAAGAAGGTGCTGGTGTTCGTCTGCGACACCGGCAACAAGTACCTGTCCAAGCTCTACAACGACTACTGGATGCTCGACAACGGCTTCCTGGAACGCGAGCAGCACGGCGACCTGCGCGACCTGATCCTGCGGCCCTATTCGCAGCGCGACACGGTGGTGCTGGCCCCGGGCGACCTGCTGGTCACCGCCTACCAGCGCATGAAGCTGTACGAGATCTCGCAGCTGCCGGTGATGGACGGCGACCAGATCGTCGGCATCCTCGACGAGAGCGACGTGCTGCTGCACGTCTACGGCGACGAGGCCAAATTCCGCGATCCGGTCTCGACCGCGATGGTCCGCAAGCTCGACATCCTCGACGTGAAGTCGCCGGTCGAATCGCTGCTGCCGGTGTTCGACCGCGGCCACGTGGCGATCGTGGTCGACGGCCCCCGGTTCCTGGGCCTGATCACCCGGATCGACCTGCTGAACTGGCTGCGACGGCGGGTTCACTGAACGGGCGGCCGGCCCGGCCGCGATGCTAGAATCCCGGCCCCGGATTCCAATGGATTCAGTGACATGACGGACCCCCGCGAGGCGGTCGACACGGCGGCGTGGGGGCTCGGAACCAAGGCGATCCATGCCGGCCAGGCGCACGACCCCTCGACCGGGGCTGTGATGCCGCCGATCTATGCCACCAGCACCTATGCGCAGTCGAGCCCGGGTGTACACCAGGGCTTCGAGTATTCGCGCACCCACAACCCGACCCGCTTCGCCTGGGAGCGGGGCGTGGCCGGCCTCGAGGGCGGCAGCCGGGGCTTCGCGTTCGCCTCCGGCATGGCGGCCACGGCGACGCTGCTCGAACTGCTGGACAGCGGCGACCACGTCGTGGCGATGGACGACCTGTACGGCGGAAGCTTCCGGCTGTTCGAGCGGGTGCGCCGCCGCAGCGCGGGGCTGGATTTCAGCTACGCCGACATGACCGACCTGGCCGCGTTCGAGTCCGCGCTCACGCCGAAGACGAAGCTGGTGTGGATCGAGACCCCCACCAACCCGCTGCTCAAGATCGTCGACATCGCCGCGGTGGCCGACATCGCCCATCGCCACGGGGCGAAGGTGGTGGTCGACAACACCTTCGCCTCGCCGATGCTGCAGCGACCGCTCGAACACGGCGCCGACATCGTGATGCATTCGGCCACCAAGTACATCAACGGCCATTCGGACATGGTCGGAGGCATCGCGGTGGTCGGCGACGACGAGGCGCTCGCGGAGCAGGTGGCATTCCTGCAGAACTCCTGCGGCGCCGTGCAGGGCCCGTTCGACAGCTTCCTCGCGCTGCGGGGGCTCAAGACCCTGCACCTGCGCATGCGCGCGCACTGCGAGAACGCGCAGGCGATCGCCGAATACCTGCAGGCGCACGAGGCGGTGGATGAAGTGATCTATCCCGGCCTGCCGTCGCATCCGCAGCACGCGCTGGCGAAGCGGCAGATGGACGGCTTCGGCGGGATCGTCTCGGTGCGCCTGAAAGGCGGGCTCGAGGCCGCGAAGCGCTTCTGCGAGCGCACCCGCCTGTTCACCCTGGCCGAGTCGTTGGGTGGGGTGGAGAGCCTGGTCAACCACCCGGCGGTGATGACCCACGCGTCGATACCGCCCGAGAACCGCGCGCGCCTGGGCATCGATGACGGGCTGGTGCGGTTGAGTGTGGGGGTGGAGGGGGTCGAAGACCTGCTTTCGGACCTCGCGGTTGCGTTGACGCCGGAGCGAATCGCTTGAGTACGTACCTGTTCCATCTTCGGGAGAGCCTGAAGCTGCCGGGCTTCTGGCTGTATTCCAGTTGGCTCGACATCATCACCCGCTACCGGCGCACCCGACTCGGCCTGCTCTGGATCGTGATCCCGACAGCTGTATTCATCGGGGTGATCGGGGGCGTCTATTCGCGCGTGATGGGCCATGATCCGGCCTTCTATCTCCCGTATCTCGCGATCGGCTATGTCCTGTTCCGCTTCATGACCCAAAGCCTTGCCGAGTCAGGCTCCATCATGCGGTCGCACAAGGCGTTCATCATGGATGGGCGCACGCGTCTGAGCGACTACGTGCTGAGGTCGATCGCCAAGGCGTTCTTCTATTTCGCCTGCTCCGTGCTGGTGATCATCGGGGCGTTGCTGTGGTCGCCGATGTACTCGGTCTGGAACGTGCTGACGCTGTTGCTGACGTTTCCCGTCATCGTCCTCAATGCGATCTGGCTGTCCACCTGCACATCGATGATCGGGGCGCGTTACCCGGATTCCGGCGAGATGATCAACACGGCCATGCGGTTCGGTCTTCTGCTTACGCCCATCCTCTGGGTCGGCGACCGCTTTCCTGCGGGAACATTCGGCTGGTGGGCGGTCCACCTCAATCCCGCGTATCACCTGATCACTTTCGCACGCAACCCGATTCTGGGTGAGGCGATCCCGATGGCGACCGTGTCGTTCATCGTGGGTCTGACGGTCGCAGGCTGGGGCTTGGCGATCGTGCTTTACCGGCGCTACGCGCGTTTCGTGCCTCTGTGGATCTGAACGGAAACGCCATGACAGCCTTTATCCGCGCCGAAGGCGTGACTCTCGACGTGCCGTACTACGAGCAGCCGATGCGCAGGGGCAAGAACTGGGCAGGCACCTTGCTCAGCGCGGCCACCGCGGTTCCGAAGCGGCAGTTCGCGCGCCTGCTGGATGATGTGAGCTTCGAGATCAGGGAAGGCGAGCGCGTCATCCTGCTGGGTCGCAACGGCGCGGGGAAGACCACCCTTCTGCGCGTGCTGACGGGCGCCTTCCAGCCTACCGTCGGCAGCCTCCAGTTGAACGGAAGTCGACAGGCGCTCCTGAATCTCGGTCTGGGCTTCAACCAGGAAGCCACTGTCCACGAGAACATCTTCCTGCGCGCGACCGCCATGGGCATCGACTCGGCGAAGATCCGTGATGTCGTGGAGTCGATCCTCGATTTCGCCGAGCTGGGCAACATCTCCAACCGCAGGCTCCTGACCTTGTCGTCAGGTCAGCGCATGCGGCTGGGATTCGCGATCTCGACCGTGGTGCAACACGACATCATGTTGCTTGACGAATGGTTCGGCGCGGGTGACTTCGGATTCATGAGGAAGGCCAGGGAACGACTCGTCGACCGGGTGCGTGGAAGCAAGATCGTGGTCGTGGCGAGCCACAACATGGAGCTCGCACGCAGGTTGTGTACTTCCGGCATCGTGATGGAAGGCGGAAAGATCGCGTTCTCGGGACCGGTTGCCGATGCGATCCAGTTCTACCGGAAACAGGTCGAGGCAAGCGGAAAGCTCCAGGTGGAGCTGGCGGTCGCCACGGCCCAGGCCATCGCCGCCAGAGCGGAGCAATGACGTGTCGAACTTCCAGAGCCAGGGTCCGTCGATGAGTATCGACCAGCAGGTAGAAGCGCGCGGGCAGGACCAGGCCCAGGCCGTCGAGACCGTGCTGGAACTCGAGCGGCGGCTGGAGGATGCGCTCGCCAGCGAAGACAGGCTCAAGCGCAGGCTTGCCGAAGCACAGCGCAAGGCCAAGTCCCTGGCCTGGGAGAAGGAGCAGATCCTGCGAAGCACCTCCTGGCGCATCACCGGGCCCTTGCGCAAGCTGCGGACGATGCTCGGCGCGTCAGAGCCCGTGGGGCTGACAGAGGGGGCCGCGCCCGCCTTGATGGAGGAGATCCCTGCGATCGCGTGGGGCGCCTGCCTCCCTTCCGACATCCCCGAGGCAATGGTGGTGGCCGGGCCGGAAACCGTCATGCGCAGCAACGACTCCTGCATCATGCTGCGGCCGGAGGCGCTGGTGGAAGACGTCCTGCCCACGGGTTACTTGCAGGCCTGCGCCGGAGCAGGGGCTGCGCCGCTGATCAGTTTCGGTGACGGCACCGCCCCGCGCATCGCCTTCCTCGGAAGTCTCGAACTGGCGCTGGAGCTGGCATTCGACGCCGAAGTCGAGAGGCTGGACGAACATGCATGGATGGAGCAACTCGACAGCAACCGGTTTGCCTTCCTTCTGATCGAGCCCGTCTGGCACGTCGAGAATCGTGGCTGGAGGGATGTATGCAGCAATCCGGAACGCGGGCGCCGCATTCTCGCGCCTCTCGTTGCCGCGTTCCGCGCGCGCGGAATTCCCGCCGTGATCTGGTTCCGGAATCCGCTTCCCGAGATCGGGAACTTCGGATGGATGGTGGAATTGGCGGATCGTGCGTATGCGATCGACGAAGCGTTGGCGCAGGCGTTGGCGCAGCCGCCTGCGGTCAGGGTCGGCGTGTTGGCGCCGGCCATCCAGCCGGCGATCCACAATCCCTTCCGGCGCTGGCCGCAACTGACGGCGCCCGGCTGGAAGGGCAAGGTCCTGTACGACGGCTGGCTGAACCTGTCCGAAGGGCTGGCTGCGGATCCGTTGCTCGGCCACTACAAGGGCGATCGCCTCTTGGTCGGCGACAGTCGCTGGGACTTCGGCGGAGTCCGCCTGACCGACCAGGCGGAGTTCATCGACAACGCCATCGGTTGCCTGAATCTGCCGGGCAAGGCCGCGCTTGCGAAAATGGTCGGCGCGGAACTGTTCAAGCATTCCCCGCTCACTCCGGCGTGGGCGATGCGCACCATGATGATGCGATCCATCGCGTGTGGCGCGGTGGCTGCGACCACGGACGAACCCGAAACGCGTTGGGGCGGACTGCCACTGGCCGGATCAGTCGACGCCGTCACCACCGAGCTGGACGCCCTGCTGGGCGATCCTGTCCGGCTGGCGCGCACGCATCACCTCGCGCTGCGGGCGCTGGCGCGAGAACATTGCCTTTCGGACAGGCTTGACCGGATGGCGACCGACCTCGGGCTGCAGGTGCGTTTCGGCATCGCGCCTGCGACGGTAGCCTGCCTGCTGGTCACGATGCGGCCTGACCTGTTGCGTCGGTGCGTGGAGCGTTTCCGGGCGGATCGGTATCCGCATAAGGAACTCGTCATCGTGCTGCACGGCTGGGACGCGCCCCTGGAAGAAGCCCGCAAGCTCATCCGCGATGGCGAGCGAATTTCGGTCCACCGTCTTGGGCGCGAGCACAGCCTCGGGACATGCCTGAACTTCGCCGCGTCCCAGACCGAGGCCGAGTACTGGGCGAAGATCGACGACGACGACCTGTACGGTCCCGAGTACCTCAGCGACATGATGCTCTGGCGCAAGTTCGCGGATTTCCACGTGGGCGGCAAGACGGCCGCGTTCACCTATTCCCAAGGAAGCGACGAGATCCTGTTCGATCCTGCGCTTGCGCTGGGCCGGTCCTGGCAGCGGCGCGTCGCGGGCCAGGGCGAGAAAGTACACATCGCGGGAGGCACGCTGATCGGGAAGCGGGAAGTCCTCGCCGCAGTCCCTTTCTCGGACGTGCGCCGCAAGGGATCGGATACGAACTTCCTGCGCAGGGCCGACGCCGCGGGGTACGACCTGCACGGCTTCGATTTCTTCAACTTCGCACTGTTCCGGAGCAGCCAGCAGGGCTTCCATACCTGGAACGTGGACCATGAGCAGTTGCGTAACCGGACGACGATCGCGGGTCGCGGCGAAGACGTTCCGGGCGTGGTGTTCATCTGATGGCCTCGCGCGGATTGACATCGTGGTTGAGGAGGCTGGGCAACGTCCCGCAACAGGGCCGCCGCGGCTCGGGCCTCGGTATGCCGGTCCCGGGCGACATACCGCAGGGGCTGCTCTACGCGCGCGGGTTCCTGCTCACCGCCGACCGGGTCGAGCCGCCTGTCGCGGTCGCCGGCTGGCAGGTGGTCCAGATGCCCGGGTACAGTCTGCGGGTCGACGCACGGGTGCCGGTGCAGCACGCGGAACATGCCGGCAGGTCGGCATGGCTTGTGGGCGATGCCTTCGAGCCCGAAGCCGGGATCTACCAGGACGCGGCCCGTTATCTGCTCCAGGGCGATCTGCTCGAGCGCCTGGACGGGATGGCCGGCCGTTTCGCGCTGTTCGTCCTCGAGCCCGGCCGTCGACTCGAGGTGTACCACGATGCCATGGGCTCGCGGAGCATCTTCTACAGCGACAGCGACAGCGACAGCGGCGCTGTCGTGGCGTCCCACGCCGGCCTGGTGGCCGATATCCTTGGTACCGGACTTCGCGAGTGGATCATTCCGTTCATCACGTCGCGCGGATATTTCAGGCGCGACGTGAAGTATCTTCCCGGCCTTGACTCGCCGTTCGAGGGAGTCAGGCAACTGACGCCCAATACCAGGCTCGTGCTCCCGACCAAGGCAGTCGAGCGCTACTGGCCCAGGGAACCCAGGATCGAATCGGACTACGAGAGCGCGGTCGCGGCACTCGTGCAGCATGTGAGTGGCTTGGGCGCGTATCTACGCCAGCACGACGAGCATGCGATCGTGGGCGTGAGCGCCGGTCGCGACAGTCGCTGCGCACTGGCCGGCGTTGTGCCCCTCTCGCCCTCGCTGTTCACGTTCGTGCGCAGCCCGGGCGGGGAGTCGGAAGACTCCGCCGACAGCCGCATCGCGCGCCGTCTCGCGGAAGCCTGCGGGCTGGGGCTGGAGATCGTGAAGATTTCCACGCCTCCGCATCTGGATATTGCAAAGACCGGCTTTGCGAAGGCTTTCAGGCGAAATACCGGATATGTGCGGGGCAACACGTCCGGATGGGTGGAGCATTTCTGGCAGCAGGAACAGCGGCCTGCGGTCTTCGTGCGCGGCTTCGGCGGGGAGGTCATGCGAGGCTTCTATCGCGCCATCTCCTCGGCGAGCCCGCAGCACTTGGCCAACACGTACGACGTCAATTCGGGAACCGACTACACCATCCACGCATTCCGGACATTCTGCCAGGTTGCCTCATGGGACCCCGAGCTGCTGATGGGTCGCAGGCTCGACGACATGTTGTACTGGGAGCACCGGATGGGTGTCTGGGGCAGCAGCGCCTTCTCGGAATCGGACATGGCATTCCGCGGCTTGCCGGCATTCAACAGTCGTAACCTGTTCCAGAAGTTCATGGCGCTTCCACCGGACCAGCGAAACTCGACGAAGATCTTCGACGCGGCCACCACGCGGCTGTGTCCGTCTTTTGACGGGATTCCGTACTCGAGCTGAGAGGGGTCGATGTCAGGCCTTCGTCGGGCGAGTCTTTCGCAGATCCCGAAGTCGATCGGACTCGCCGGCCTTGGCGACAGGTCCAGTGGCATTTCCGGCGAACGCATTGACATTGAAAAGGTATCGAGATGAACATTGGAAGAGGACAGGTGCGAAGGGCGTTCAAGACCGTTGTACTCGCGGGACTGGGGCTTGCCGGTACCTCGATCCTCGCCTGGGGGGTGCTGACGGCCGATGTCCGGCTGATGGCGATCGGGCTGTTCGCCTGGGTACTCGCGGGCGTGTTCGTTGCGTGGATCGTGCGCGGCATCGGCCTGTTGATGCTCGAACGGCAGGCCGGAGCGGCAGCGGAATCGGGGCGCCAGCACGCAGAAATCAGGCTGCGGTTGCGTAGTGCATCCGACGCCAGGGGAAGGCTGAAGGCCGCGCTCTCGAGCGTGCGGATGGAGCTGCGTGCAACCCGTGACGAACTTGCCGCAACACGCGCGGGCTTGTCCGGCGCATTGCAGGCGCTGGAAACCTCGACGGCGACAGCACACAAGGACGTCATGCATCTCGTCCTTCGGACATTCCGTTCCCTCGACGCGGGCCTTGCGTCCGCACAGCAGCAGGATGCGGCAGAGTTCGAACGCATCGGGGCCCTGCTCGATGCGAGTGTTGGCGTGTTGGAGAACGCTGCCCGGGATGCCGCGGCGCAGCAACAGGATGGGCTGCAGTTGCTCCTGGAGTCGTTGCGTTCCGTGGATGTGAAGCTGGACGCACAGGAAGCTGCCGTCGCGAGCCAATATCGCGCGCTGTCGGAGGGCCAGAACGAAACGGGCTCTGCGCTGCGGGAGATCAGGTCCGACGCATCTTCCCTCAGACAGGAACTGGTCACACGTTCGGAGCGTCTCGAATCAGGTTTTTCACGCAGGTTCGACGATGCCGGTGCGCTGCTCGAACCCTTGGGCCGCCTGCCGGCCGAACTGCAGGGAATGCGCAAGGACAGCGAGAAGCAGGCGACCCTTGTGCAGGGATTCGTCCAGGGAAAGAACATCGAGGCGCTCGTCGCATCTTCGCTGAAGGCCGTATCCGCCAGCACGGGCGCGATGGGCCTGGCACGGCGCCTGTTCGATCATGTGAAGCCCGACGTCGTCGTGGACATCGCCGCGATGCAGACGCTCAGGGAGCGTGCTCCTGCCGTCCGCATCAGCCCGCCGATGACCCGCTTCTCGATGGAGCCCGCCGCGATCCTCGCGGTCGTGGAGGGTGTGACCGCAAGAAGGCCGGGCCTGATCGTGGAACTCGGCAGTGGGGCGTCGACGGTCTGGATCGCGGGCGCACTCGCCGCGTTGGGCAGTGGGCGCCTGGTGTCGATCGAACACGATCCGGCATATCTCCGGCAGACCAGAGGGTGGCTGTCGGACAACGACCTGCTGGACTGGGTCGATCTCCGCCTTGCCGAGATCAAGCCGTGCCAGCTCAGCGGGGGCGAAACAGCCAATTGGTATGATCTTGCGCAGCTCGAAGGGCTCGACGACGTCGAGATGCTACTGGTCGATGGTCCACCGCAGAGTACGGGCCCGATGGCGAGGCTCCCCGCATTTGTTCAGTTGCGGCCCGCACTGCGGACCGGCGCGACGATCTTCGTCGATGACGCGACCCGTGGCGACGAACTGGAGATCATCGAGGCCTGGCGTGGCCTCGATGAGAAATTGTCGAAGCCGAAGGTATGCGCGGGACGCATGGTGGCGATGCGCTTTGGCGCAGACGATGCGGGTGCATCGTAGTGACGATGAGAAGAGCGGTCACTGATATGGACGATCTGCGGGCCGAGGTGGCAGGCAGCGGTGAGCAAAGGCCGCCTGGTCGCGCCGGTTCCAGGAGCATCATCTCCGAATACTTGGCGATGTGGGCGTCCCGGTCGCACCTGCACCGGGCCGTACTCAGGACCGGGAGCACCCATGCCAGAGAGCTTCTGGCGGCGTTGGTGACCCGGCACGACCGTGACTGGCCGACATTGCGGGCTGAGGTACTTGCCGCGAACGACGCCACGGCCCCGGCGGCCGTATCCGCATTGCTTTCAGGGCCCAATGCGGCCCACGTGCTGACGCTTGCGCGCGTGGTCGCACTGCAGAACCGGCTCGAGGGTGATCGGGAGTTCGGCCACGCACTGTATCGCCTGTTCGCGGCGCGGAAGGGACTGGAGGCCTTGAAGGACCGGCACGCGAAGTTGGCGGCGGACCTGGCCGTCCGGCTTGGCGACCACGAGTTCGCGCGGCGAATCGTGGACCGTGGGCTGTTGTCGGGGCTCGACCGTGCCGCGATCCGGGCGGACATCGAACATCCGGCCTTACGGGGGGGGCAGGCTTCGGCCGATTGGCTCGAAGCCTTGAACTACCAGTTCGTGGCGGATGGCGTCGCGCCGATCGAGTTGCTGCCGGAGGAGGGCGAACGGTCCCTCTTCGACCGCCTGGCGGCCGCGCCGCGGCCGCAGGTCCCCGACGGGCCGCTGGTCAGCGTCGTCGTAACGACCTGGTGCCCGGGCCCCGAGTTCATCAGCGCGTTCCGGAGCGTGACGGCCCAGACATGGCGCAATCTGGAGATCCTGGTCATCGACGACTGTTCGCCTGACGAGTACCAGGAGTTCATCCAGTCGGTGGTCTCGGAAGACTCGCGGGCGCGGCTGATCCGGATGCCGCGCAACGGCGGTACCTATGTCGCGCGCAACCGCGGACTTAGGGAGGCGAAAGGGGACCTTTTCACGGTCCATGACAGTGACGACTGGGCGCATCCGGAGCGTATCCAGAGACAGGTCGACCGGATGCAGGCGAATCCGCATCTGATCTCCAGCAGCAGTCGGGCCTTGCGCCTGGACGACGACCTGGTGTTCTCACTGCCAGGAGTGTCGGCTTCGCGCGAGAACGCTTCGTCGCTCACTTTCTGGCGGGAAAGGGCCATCGAGGCGATCGGCTTCTACGATGCATCCAGGAAGGGGGCGGACACCGAGTATGCCGTCCGCCTCACGCGCCATTTCGGAGAGCGACGGCATGCCCTGCTGAAAGAGCATCTTGCCTGCATCAGGCTGCGTGTGGGTTCGCTGTCGCGTGAGGAATTCAAACCGGGTTGGCGTCATCCCGCGCGCGCAGCTTACCGCCGCGGCTACCTCTGGTGGCATGACGCAGCGTCGTGGCGGAGTGGCGTCCTGCGCAACAACGGTTCGGTGCGGGCGCGGTGTTTTCCCGAACCGATCGGCTTCATGCCGGAACGCGAATCGGAACGAGCGCAAGCGCGCAGGCAGTGGGATGTGGTCTACCTGATGGATGCGCGCGCGGACGCGCCGCTTCCCGAAGGTGCCGTCGAGGAGATGCTGGAGCTGGCCGACGCGGGCGCGAAAGTCGCCTTGATGCACATCGAATCGTTGCTTTATCCGTTCGTGAAGGAGTTCGAGGGTTTTTCCGACGAGGTGCAGGGACTGATCGCACGGGGGCGGCTCGGCGAGGTACTGCCGACCGATGCCGTCAGGATTGCGACCCTGGTGGTCCGTGACCCGTCCTGTCTCCAATTCACGGATGACGAACCCTCGGCGTTCACCGCCGAACGGGTTCTGCTCGTTCCAGACCGAATGCCGCGCGGGTTGCCGCGCCCCTTTGATTGTGCGGACGTCGAGGCCAACATCGCGCGCAAGTTGGGCGTTTCGACCTCTTGGCTTCTTCCGCCCGGCGAGAACAGTGCCGACTGGCCCGGCATCGCTGCCGAACCCCGGCGCTGGGGCGCGAAGGTGTTCGGGAGATCCCGGTACGCCGCGCCTCGGCCGCGGGCGGTCAAGTTCGGGCGCGGCCTCACCGTCGCCTGCCTGGCAGATGGAACGACGCCCGATCAGCGCGACACCTGGGCCGAACTGGCAGGTGCGGTACGGACGCGCGTCTGGCTCGCGGCGGAACCCGACGATGGGCCTGCGTCCGGAAACCTGGATCGCGTGCTGCGCGCGCGTGACGTCGATTCCGTGGAACTCGCCCTTACCGATGTCGTACTGCTGCAGTGCAGTCCCCAGCTTCCCGGCGCGAGGCAGATTGCGCAGGCTGCGATCGCCTCGGGATGCATCGTGCTAGGGGCAGAATCCCTTTGGGGCGAGGAGTTCGCCCACTCCGGCTTACTGGCGCCGGTAGCAGGCTTCGGGACATGGTTGAGCGCGTTTCTTGCAAATCCGCCGGCGCTCGCGGATCACCGCAGGTTCGCCCGGAAATGGCTGCACGCAACCGGCGGACGCCGCGCCTTGATCGAACAACTCACTGGAAAGCACCTGGATGAATGAGAACAACGGGACGGGAACTCCCTTGGCGGGAGAGGTACGCATGGCGATCGTGGGCCTCGGTTATGTGGGACTACCGCTGGCGGTCGCATTCGGGCGCACCATGCCCGTCGTGGGGTACGACATCAGTGCGGATCGTGTCGAGTCGCTGCGCAGGGGAGAGGACGCCACGCTGGAAGTCTCTGTGGACGAACTGGCCGCTGCGGAAAGCCTCACCTATTCGTCAACCCTGGAAGACATCCGCGAATGCAACGTCTTCATCGTGACCGTGCCCACGCCGATCGATGCGGCGCGCAGGCCGGACTTCGACCCGCTACTCAAGTCCAGCCAGGCCATCGGTTCCATCCTCAAGCGCGGCGACGTGGTCATCTACGAGTCCACGGTGTATCCCGGCGTGACCGAGGAAGTCTGCGTGCCGGTGCTGGAGCATGCCTCGGGCCTGCGTTTCAATGCCGACTTCTTCTGCGGCTACAGCCCTGAGCGGATCAATCCCGGGGACAAGGAACGCACCGTCACCAAGATCATGAAGGTGACTTCTGGCTCTACACCCGAAGTGGCCGACTTCGTCGACGGACTCTATCGGAAGGTCATCACGGCGGGCACCCACAAGGCCAGTTCCATCCGCGTGGCCGAGGCTGCGAAGGTGATCGAGAACACGCAGCGCGACATCAACATCGCGCTGATGAACGAACTGTCGCGCATCTTCAACCGGATCGGCATCGACACGCACGAAGTGCTGGCCGCCGCGGGAACCAAGTGGAACTTCATGAAGTTCACACCCGGCCTGGTGGGCGGGCACTGCATTGGCGTGGATCCCTATTATCTCGCGCACAAGGCCGCGATGCTGGGGTACAACCCGGAACTGATCCTGGCGGCCCGGCGCATCAACGACGAGATGGGACCCTACGTCGCGGATCGCGTCCTGCGAACCATGGCGAAGGCAGGCTTGAACATCGTCGGCTCGCGGATCCTTGTGCTTGGCCTGGCGTTCAAGGAGAACTGTCCCGACGTCCGCAACACGAAGGTTGTCGATGTCCTGAAGGAACTTGCCGATACGAACGCCAGGCTGGAGGTCTACGACCCCTGGGTCGACGCCGCGGATGCGCGGCGTGAGTACGGCATCGAGCTGGTCGACGCCGTCGCGCCCGGAGCCTACGACGCGGTGATTCTGGCGGTCGCGCATCACCAGTTCGTGGGTCCGCAGGCATCTGTCGACGTCGAATCACTGCTGAAGCCGGGCGGAATCGTCTTTGACGTAAAAGGCGTTCTGCCTCAGCTTCCCCATGTTTCACGACTCTGAGGTCATTCCCATGAAGAAACACATTCTCGCGACTCCCCTGCTCGTCATGCTCGGTGCCTGCGGCATCGACAAGCCCCCGCCGGCGGCACCCGACACTCAGCCAGTCGAAGCGGAAACCGTTTCTCCGGAGTCACCAGCCCGAGTCTCGGCAGAGGCCCTGCCTGAAAAGGATCCCGCCGCGCTTCGCCTGGAAAGGTTCGCAGAGCAGCTCGTCGCTGACGGCAAGGGTCACTTTCGTTTCAACCGGATCCGTGATGCCAAGGGAGGAGGCAAGGAGCGCCAGGTTTTCGTGGAGGTCGTAGGCCTCACCGATGAACAGGCAGCGGACGCTGCGGCACAGGTACTGCTCGGCTTGGGATACGAGCAGGGGCGGCGGTGGAGCGACGAGAATGGCGTCAGGATCCGCTTTGCCGACGTGGGGGACATCCCTGTCAGCGTCCTTGTCCGATCTCGTGAAGCGCACTCAGGCCTGAATCACGACGATTCCACCGCTTCTGTCTATCTGACTCGACCCGTTGGTGGATGACAGGGTGGCAAGCTCGAATGTCTCGCAGCAAATAATCGGCAAGAGAGTGATCTGTGGCGGGCGGCGTCGATTGCGCAAGCGCGAGGGCGGCCACGGAACCTATACGGAAAGTGCAGTGGGCTTTCGCGGACGCGCTCGGTTGTATGTGGCTCTCCATGCGGCTCACCCCCGCACGGTAGTACGTGCGCACGTTCATCTGGCGGGCGACCCCGCCGTTCGTTCGAACGGAAAGCCCAGCATCGAGGCGACTTCCGCCGGGCTTCCACTTCACGGCACGAGCTGGCAGTTGGTGTAGTGGACATCGGCGGCGTCACAGGATGAGGTGTCCGTCTGGAACGATGCCTTTTGGAACGGTCGAGCGCGCTCGCGAGTGAGTTTGAGAAACGAAATGGTCGACATAATTGCTGTGCGGACGGACGGGTTTGGCCAGAGGCTGAAGGTCATGCTGCAAGCCATGAAGCTAGCCTCAGAGAATCGGATCGGCATGAAGTTTCTGTGGGATGAGAAAAAGGGCGCATACGGAAGCTTTCATTCATGCGGTGACGTGAACGAGATATTCTCATCAGATTTTGTGGAAAGGCATTACATAAAACAGAAGCCGGCAACAGTGCCTTGGCGTCGCGGCATTAACTACTCCGCTGTCGGTTTGGACATAGCTCTACGCAAATTCGATGGCGACGCGGGCGAGTGCTTTCGAGAGCAGTTCGAGAGTATCGGATTCGCTCCGAGAATGCAGAATGCAATCGACTTGGCTAGGCGTCCCGATGTCGCCAGGGCGTCCGCGATTCATCTGCGCGGTGGAGACATCTTGTACGGGGAGTTAAGGAAGCATGCTTTCACACATCAGGACAAGGTGATCCCTCTTCCTGTCGCAAAGAAGATGATCGCTTCAAGTGACGGCAAGAGATGGGTCGTTTTCGCTCAGGACTTGGCTCTTGAAGATGAACTCCGGAGCTACTCGAACGTCGTCATTTCAAGCGATCTCCGCGCTGATCTTACTTCCAATGCTGAGAAAACAGTTTTCGACATCGTGCTCATGTCGAGGTGCGAACAGATCTACGGAGGCACGAGCGCAGTCTGCGATATGGCCTCTATTATCTCTGGAAAAATACCAATTCGGCTAAGCGACATCTTTTCAAGTGGCGATGTGTTGTCGGCAATATCAGAGGATTCCAAGTACAGGGCTGGTGAGTACGACAACTTGCTCATGGCTTCTCTGAAGACATCTCTGTATTATTACTCTGCTCGCGACCCCTCTGACAGGGCTTTACTGGAAGAGGGTGCGGTCCTGGACCCCGGCAACCCCGGGTTCCCTGTGCTATATTTCTTCGCGCTGTGTAGCGACGGACGTTTTTCCGAGGCCGAAGAACTTGCCAAGGATGCTCTGAAGAGGAAGAAGGCATCGGCATGGCTGGGGGTGATTATGGCCTTCATGTCCAGGCCCGCCATCAGGCAGAAGGTGTTCACGGAGGATCCGGGAAACCTGTCGATGCTGGGATATCACAATGCGCATGCGATTGTGACGTTCTCAAGGGCGTGCTCCAGCGGCCAGCCTGCCCTGGTCGGAACATTGGAGCAATCGGTAAGCCCGAGCCTGGATGCGCTGGTTGCGCAAATGCAGGTTCTGCTCGGTGGGAGGAAGTAGTGGATGCGCAGTGAACGGTGCGGGTTTACGCCCAGGCATACCTCTCGCCCAGATATACTCTCAACGGATCCACGGACTCGGAGGTCTTCAGGTCCGATGGTTATTGATTCTCCAGCCTGTGGATGTGGTGTCTTCTATGCTAGGGATTCTCTGAACAAGTCGCCCCCGATCGCCGACAATACCGTTTGCTGATCGGAGGCGGGATGCGATGACGCAGTTGAGCTTCTCCGATGCCGAGCACGCCGGCAAGCGCAAGCAGACCCGGCGGGAGGTGTTCCTGGGGGAGATGGAACAAGTGGTGCCGTGGAAGGCACTGCTGGCGCAGATCGAGCCGCACTACCCGAAGGCGGGCCGTGGCCGCCATCCCTACGCGCTGGAGGCGATGCTGCGCATCCACCTGCTGCAGCAGTGGTACGCGCTGAGCGATCCTGCGATGGAGGAAGCGCTGTACGAGATTGCCTCGATGCGGCAGTTTTTCCGCCTGTCGCTGCTGGAGGCGATCCCGGACGAGACGACGATCCTCAACTTCCGGCACCTGCTGACGGGGAAGGTGTGTCCGAAGATCGGAAGCAAAGGGAATCTTCAGGCAATTCCGGCCTGAGAACGGTTTTGGAAGCCGGTAGCGTGGAACCGAATCGAGGCCGATTGCACAGAACAAGGCCGAGGTGTCAGGCTGGCGGCTTGTTCAGACCGTCCCTAGGCGGGTAGCGCGCTATCAATATAGGATGGCAAAAGTTTATGACTCAGAAAACTGCTCTCATCACAGGCATTACGGGCCAAGATGGCTCTTATCTGGCTGAATTTCTGCTGGAGAAGGGCTACATCGTGCACGGAATCAAGCGCCGTGCGTCGCTGTTCAACACCCAGCGCGTGGATCACATGCTTCAGAACCCTCAGGATGCCGGTTCTCGCTTCCACCTTCATTATGGTGACCTCACTGACACCAGCAACCTGACCCGGGTCATCGCTGAAGTGCAGCCGAACGAGGTCTACAACCTGGGCGCACAAAGCCATGTGGCGGTGAGTTTTGAAGCGCCGGAATACACGGCGGACGTGGATGCCCTTGGTGCCTTGCGTTTGCTCGAGGCGATCCGTTTCCTCGGGCTGCAGGACAAGACCCGCTATTACCAGGCGAGCACCAGCGAGCTCTACGGCCTGGTGCAGGAGATTCCACAAAGGGAAACCACGCCCTTCTACCCGCGCAGCCCGTACGGCGTGGCCAAGCTTTACGCGTACTGGATCACGGTGAACTACCGCGAAAGCTATGGCATGTACGCGTGCAATGGCATCTTGTTCAACCATGAAAGTCCGCGCCGGGGCGAAACCTTCGTTACCCGCAAGATCACGCGTGGCCTGGCGAACATTGCCCAAGGCCTGGAGAAGACGCTTTACATGGGCAACCTGGACGCACTGCGCGACTGGGGCCATGCCAAAGACTATGTCCGGATGCAGTGGATGATGCTGCAGCAGGAGAAGCCGCAGGATTTCGTTATCGCCACCGGCGTTCAGTACAGCGTGCGGCAGTTCATTGAAATGGCGGCGAGGGAACTTGGCGTCATGGTGGCCTTTGAGGGCAGTGGCGCGGAAGAAAAGGGCGTTGTGGTGAAGGTAGAAGGAGACATGGCGCCTGCCCTGAAGCCAGGGGATGTGATAGTCACGATTGACCCGCGCTATTTCCGACCGGCAGAGGTCGAGACCTTGCTGGGCGATCCCACGAAGGCAAAGGATGAGCTGGGCTGGATCCCCGGAATCACGCTGCGCGATATGGTGGCAGAGATGGTGGCCAGTGACCTGTCGACCGCAAAGCAGCATGCGTTGCTCCGGACCCATGGCTATGACATCGCTCTAAGCTGCGAAAACTAGGGGTACTCATGATGAGCCAGATGGCTATCGAGAAATTGCATCTGGGTTGCGGCCCGCGCCACATACCCGGCTGGTACCACGTTGATGCACTTGCGCTGGCGCATGTCGATCATGTCGGACCGGTTGATGATCTGGCGTGGATCCCAGACGGTTCGGTGGGCATCATTTATGCCTCGCACGTGTTGGAACATTTCGGGCGCCATGCTTACATGAAGGTGTTGCAGGAGTGGCGGCGGGTGCTGCGGCCAGGCGGCATACTGCGCATCGCGGTTCCCGACTTCGCAGCCGCGGCCAGACTCTATGTTTCGGGGGCGTTGCCAAGGGGAATCGAGGAGATACGAGGGCTGATGTCCGGTGGTCAGAAGGACCAGTACGACTATCACTTCAATGTTTTCGACGAGCCTTCGCTCAAGGCTGCGATGCTGGAAGCCGGATTTTCCTCGGTGCGACATTGGGACTGGCGCACGACCGAGCACGCCGGCATCGACGATTTCTCGCAAGCGTACCTGCCGCACCTGGACAAGACGAACGGCACGCTGGTTTCTCTGAATCTTGAAGGTATAGCCTGAGCATGCAGTCGGATTCCAGAATCTATGTCGCCGGCCACCGCGGGATGGTTGGTAGTGCCATCGTGCGCACCTTGAAGGCGCAGGGCGTGCCGGACAAGAACATCGTCACTCGTACTCACGCCGAGCTGGACTTGACTGACCAGCGGGCAGTGGGCGAGTTTTTTGCGCAGGAAAGGCCTGATCAAGTTTATCTGGCTGCCGCCAAGGTGGGTGGCATCCACGCCAACAATATCTACCCGGCCGATTTCATTTACGACAATATGATGATGCAGGCCAACGTCATCCAGGCCGCGCACCGGAACGACGTGCAGAAACTGCTCTTCCTCGGGTCCAGTTGCATTTATCCGCGCATGGCCCAGCAACCGATGAGGGAAACTGCGTTGCTGACCGGAACGCTGGAGCCGACCAACGAACCGTATGCCATCGCCAAGATCGCTGGCATCAAGCTGTGTGAGAGCTACAACCGCCAGTACGGGCGCGACTACCGTAGCGTGATGCCTACCAACCTCTATGGTCCAGGCGACAATTACCATTCCGAGAACAGCCACGTCATTCCAGCGCTTCTGCGGCGCTTTCACAAGGCCAAGGCGGGGAATGCGCCCGAGGTCGTCATCTGGGGGACGGGAAGCCCAAAGCGCGAGTTCCTTTTTGTGGACGACATGGCGGCAGCCAGCGTGTTCGTGATGAACCTGGACGATGAGGTTTACTGGAACGAAGTGCAGCCACAACTAAGTCACATCAACGTGGGCTATGGCGAAGACGTGACGATCGCGGAGCTGGCGCAAACAATCGTCGGCGTGGTGGGTTATGCAGGCGATGTGGTTTTCGATGCGAGCAAGCCAGATGGTCCGCCCCGCAAATGGATGGATTCGGGACGGCTCAATGCGTTGGGATGGAAGCCTGTGGTCGCGCTGGAAGAAGGATTGCGGCGCGCTTATCAGGACATGCTGCGGGCCGCGGGTTACGCCTGAATCTTCGCTGGTGACATGTTGGCGCGCACTCAAAACTGACCCAGGCTGCGCGTTGAAAATTGACCTGCCCGGGCAGGTCACGTTATCGTCCTTCGCGGTTACATGTGTGTTATGGACTGTCGCCCAGCAGCGCGATGCCCAGCGCGTCACGCGTGCCGACCACCCGCGACCGGTGCCGCGCTTCGTCTTCCGCCATCTGCCAGGTGTGGAATCCCGCTTGGCCGCTGCGGTAGCGGACGAAGTTGAATCCGTCCATCGACAGGACGTCCAGCCCGGCGTCGTGGCAGCGGAGGATGAAGTCCGAGTCCGAACCGCCGCGCCGCCGTTCGGAGAAGGGTATGTCCCGAAGCACCTGCGCCTTGCCGCCCAGCGTGCCGCCGGCCACGAGCGCCGTGCGCGAGCGGATCGCTTCGTGGACGTGGTTGGCGTAGTGCGCCCACTGGGGGTCCCAGAGCAGTTCGTCGACGCGCTCCAGGTAGTTGAACATCGGGGACTTTCCGAACACGGCGTGGTCGCCGGTCCGCTGGTACAGCATGATGTCGCCGAGATACTCGCGACCATAGAGATCGTCGTCGTCGACCTTGGTCCAGTAGGGGGCATCGGTGTGCGCCGCCGCGAAATTCAGGCATGCGCCGAGGCTGCAGTTCGATCCCATTTCAAGGAAGGTGATGGCTTCGCCCTCCCGGACCATGGACGTCAGGTCGCGCCGCGGGATGCTGTCGCCGTGGACGACGACGACGAGCTCCTTGGCGGGGTAGGCATCGCGGCGGAACCGTTCGATACAGTCCTGGAGCCGCTCCGGGCGCATGGTGGCCAGCAGACACGCGATCTTCGGCTCATCGGCCTGGAATCCCGCATCGGTGTCCCCGAGCAGACTGGAAATCCTCTGCAGCCGGTGGGCGACCGTGTGCGAGTGCATCAGCCCCCGCCAGGACCGGTGGCGCCAGCGTTCGGCTGCTAGTGGATCCGACAGTAGCGCCGCCAGCGCATCGACCGGCTCACCACCACCCTGGTCGAGCACGGGCAGCCCGAACTCGTCCAGCACGGCCTGGTTCCCGTCCAGTCGGGCGACGATGCTTCCGCAGGCGGCTGCCTGCAGCATGCGCTGGACACTGTGCGATCGTCCCGCGATTGGCTCGTTCGCGAAGACTTCCGCACCCTGGACCCGGTTGAGTGCCAGCCGGTCGTGCCGGTCCAGGCACCCCACCACGTACCGCCTGAACTCCGGACTGTCGGCCAGACGGATGCGGCCGAACTCCCAGCGGCTTTCCGCCACGAGCAGGCGGTGTTGCTGCAGCCTGCGCAGCACCGGAAGCTCGTGAAGCCGTTCCCCCTGCAGGTCCCACCAGCCATCAAATGTGATGCGATCCGAAAGCGACGCGGCCGCCAGTTGCAGGCCCGGGCCGCGCAGCCGATTGTGGAGCGCCGGCTGGATCGCCGGTGGCAGGTACTCGACCGGGTGTCGGGTCGCATTGGCGAGCGCTGCGGCCGTCGCGGAGTCCGCCGCGCACAACAGGTCGGCATGCTCTGCGAGCCAGGCGAACTGGGCAAGATTGGCGATCGTGTCGCGATACCACACGACCACGCGGATGCCGACCTGCCTGCAGTGTTCCAGCAGTCGGAGCAGCGACTCCTTGCGGCCGTCGCGCGTCAGCGCATAGCGCCAGTGCCGGTGCTCGACATGCCACACCGGTTCGATCAACAGGAACCTGGGCCGTTCCCGGGACAGGGTCGACTCCCAGTCGTCGTCCTTCAACGCGAGGACGCGGGCATCGAAGGCGAGATCGAGCTGGAGGTCCGGGCTGCCGATGAACGCAATCGTCGGAGGCGCGGCCTTCCAGCCGAGATACCCGGGGATCTCGGCTGGTGAAGGGGCGCGCAGGATGTCGAGGACGCGATCGTTGACCACGCCTTCAAGACCTGCACCGAAGTCGAGCAACCGGAAGGTGGCGTTGTCGGACTCGATGTCGCCCTTCTGTGGCCGCAGCAGCCCGGGTGCGAGTCCTCCGGCGCCTGCGTATGCACCTTCACCCGGGTCGCCGGGGGTGGAATCCACCCCTCGCGGCGCGAGTCTCGACATCGCCCAGCGCAGCGGTGCGGTCACGCGCCATGAGCGGCTGCGCAGCAGGCCCTCGCGTTCGACCACCAACGCGGCGTTCCTGGCGCGCTCGTCCGCCAGTGCAGATTCGAATTTGCGGATGCGGGCGCGCCCTTCGTCCGGGTCCGGACGTGCAGGAAGGTCAGCCGGTCGCTCGACATCAGGATTCAACGGGTGGTCCTCCACGTCCTGCGAAGCGTCGACGCCTGCGGCCGCGGCCATTGCGGCGCGTCACTCCGGAGCTCGTCGCCTGCGTACGCAGGCGGAGTTCCCCGATGAGGGTGACCAACGCACCACAATCCGCCGCGACCGCCGGCAGTGATCACCGGCTTCCCCTGCCGGCAGCATATTGCAGCATGATCGAGGCGATCCGGTCGGCTGCGCGCCCATCCCCGTACGGGTTCCGGGCCTGCGCCATGGCGGCGTGGGCTGCCGGGTCGTCCAGTACCTGGAACGCGGCCTCGACGATGCGTGTGCTCGCGGTGCCGACGAGGCGGGCGGTGCCGGCTTCCAAGGCCTCCGGGCGCTCTGTGGTGTCGCGCATGACGAGGACGGGTTTGCCCAGCGCGGGTGCTTCTTCCTGGATCCCACCCGAATCGGTGATGACCAGATGGGCACGGGACATCAGGTATACGAATGGAAGGTAGTCCAGCGGTTCGATCAGATGGATGCCCGGTTGATCGCCTAGTAGCCGATAGACGGGTTCCTGCACGCTGGGGTTCAGGTGGACGGGATAGACGACCTGGACGTCGCCGCGCGCGGCAATGGCCCGCAAGGCGAGACAGATCTGCTCGAATCCCTGACCGAAATTCTCGCGGCGATGGCCGGTTGCGAGCACCAGCCGCTTGCCCGCCTCCAGGAACGGGAACCGTGCCGCCAGAGCAGCCTCAAGTTGGGGGGCCCGCCTGATCCTGTCGGTCGCCATGACCAGTGCGTCGATAACGGTGTTGCCGACCACGTGGATATGCTCCCCGGGCACGCCTTCCGCCTCCAGATTCGCCCTGGAACGTTCCGTCGGTGCGAAATGCCACCTGGCCAGCGCGTCGGTGAGCTTGCGGTTCGCCTCCTCGGGCCAGGGAGCATCCAGGTCCCCGGTGCGCAGACCCGCCTCCACGTGGGCGACAGGAACGCGGTGGTAGAACGCGGCCAGCGCGGTGGCGAGCGTGGTGGTGGTATCCCCGTGTACGAGGACGACATCGGGCCTGCGCCGCGAGATGACTTCGTCCATCCCTTCGAGGATGCGGGCCGTCAGCGCCGACAGGCTCTGGCCGGGCTGCATCAGGTCGAGATCGTCGTCGGGGACGATCCTGAACAGGGCCAGGGCCTGATCGAGCATCTCACGATGCTGCGCGGTCACCGCGACGCACACGTCCATGGCGTCCGTCGCCCTGAGCGCTGCGACCACCGGCGCCATCTTGATGGCTTCCGGGCGCGTGCCGAACACCACCATGGCGCGGTTACGCATGCAGGCTCCCCGCGCCGACGCCGTCCCGGTTGCGTTCGCGGGGACAGCCGGAGTCCAGAGCGCTCAGATCGCCGCCTCGAGTGCTGGAAGCAACGTGAACAAATCCCCCACCAGCCCGATATCCGCGATCTCGAAGATCGCCGCGTCCGGATCCTTGTTGATCGCGACGATCGTGCCGGCGTCCTTGATGCCGGTCAGGTGCTGGATCGCACCGGAGATGCCGATCGCCACGTACAGTTCGGGAGCGATGATCTTGCCGGTCTGTCCCACCTGCAGCTCGTTGGGCACGTAGCCGGCGTCGACCGCGGCGCGCGAGGCGCCCACTGCCGCGCCGAGCCGGTCGGCGAGCTTATAGATGATCTCGAAGTTCTCCTTCGAACCCACGCCGCGTCCGCCCGAGACCACGCGCTTGGCGCCCTGCAGGTCGGGGCGGTCGGACTTGGCCTGTGCCAGACCGATGAAGCGGGTATGCGTGGGCAGTTCGACCTCGATGCTGGCCGCCTCTACCGGAGCCGCATCGCCCTGGGCCGCTTCCGGCCAGGAGGCGGTGCGAATCGTGGCGACCACGGCCTGGTCCGCGGGCGCCTCGACGGTCACCACTGCGTTGCCGGCGTAGATCGGGCGCTTGAACACGTGCGCGGATTCGACCGACATCAGGTCGGACACCTGTGCCACGCCGAGCAGCGCGGCCACGCAGGGCGCCAGGTCCTTGCCGAAGGTGGTGCTGGGCAGGAACACGTGGCTGTAGCCGTCGGCCAGGCGCGCGACCTGGGGCGCCAGCATCTGGGCCACCGGGTGCGCGTTGGCGGCGTTCGCCACCGTCAGCACGCGGGACACGCCGGCGATGCGCGCGGCTTCGGCCGCGACCACGTCCGGTTCCGACGCCAGTACGGCGACGTCGATGGCCTCCGGCGACAGCGCCTGCGCCGCGCTCACGGTGCGCGCCGTGGCCGCGTTGAGCCGGCCGTCGAGATGTTCGGCGATGACGAGGACCTTGGCCATCACAGCAACCCCTTCTGCTTGAGCGCGGCCACCAGTTCGGCCGCATCCTTGACCATCACGCCCTTGCTGCGCCCGCCCGGAGCGGCGTAATGGGTGGTCTTGAGGAAATCCGCCGGCTCGATGCCGAGCTCGGACAGCTGCAGCGTCTCCATCGGCTTGCTCTTGGCCTTCATGATGTCGGGCAGCTTGATGAAGCGCGGCTCGTTCAGGCGCAGGTCGGTCGTGACGACGGCGGGCAGATCGACCTCCAGCGTCTCCAGCCCGGCATCGACCTCACGCGTGACCGTGGCCTTGCCGTCAGCGATTTCCAGCTTCGACGCGAACGTCGCCTGCGGCCGGCCCCAGAGGGTGGCCAGCATCTGGCCGGTCTGGTTGGCGTCGTCGTCGATCGCCTGCTTGCCCAGGATCACCAGGTCGGGCGACTCCTTCTCCACCAGCTTCAGCAGCGTACGCGCCGCGGTGAGCGGCTGGATCGCCTGGTCGGTGACCACATGGATGGCGCGGTTGGCGCCCATCGCCAGGCCGTTGCGCAGGTGCGCGGCCGCATCGGCCGGCGCGATGGTGGCCACCACCACCTCGGTCGCGACGCCCTTGTCGCGCAGCCGCAGCGCCTCTTCCAGCGCGATCTCGTCGAACGGGTTGGCGGAGAGCTTCACGCCGTCGGTGACCACACCCGATCCATCCGGCTTGACCTGGATACGGACGTTGTAGTCGACCACGCGCTTGTAGGCGACGAGGATCTTCATCGGGGTGGGGGTCCTTGGGGACGCGGCGCGGGACGCCGGAGTGCCGCGATTTTACCGGCCCCCGACCCGGGGCGCGACCCCGCTGTCGGGTCACGCCGGCGGCCCGTTCCCCGACCGCCGTGTGGTGGGCGCATCCGCTGCGCACGCAGGCGGCGCACGAAGGGCAAGATGTCGGTGCAGTCCCGGCTGGTTAGAATCCCCGCATTCGTGACGACGAGACCCGCATGGCCACTTCCAAACGATTTCCCGGCGCCCGGGCTGCACTGGCCGACCTGGTGACCGACGGCCAGACGCTCGCGGTCGGTGGCTTCGGCCTGTGCGGCATCCCCGAGGCGCTGATCGCCGCGCTGCGCGATTCGGGCGTCACCGGGCTCACGGTCATCTCCAACAACGCCGGGGTCGACGGCTTCGGTCTCGGCCAACTGCTGGAGACCCGCCAGATCCGCAAGATGATTTCCTCTTACGTGGGGGAGAACAAGGAATTCGAACGCCAGTACCTGGGCGGCGAACTGGAGCTCGAGTTCAATCCCCAGGGCACGCTGGCCGAGCGCCTGCGCGCCGGCGGCGCCGGCATCCCGGCCTTCTTCACCCGGACCGGGTACGGCACGGTCGTGGCCGAGGGCAAGGAAACCCGGCAGTTCGACGATGGCCACTGGTACGTGCTGGAGACCGCGCTCAAGGCCGATCTCGCCCTGGTCAAGGCCTGGAAGGCCGACGAAGCGGGCAATCTCGTATTCCGCAAGACCGCGCGCAACTTCAACCCGGCCTGCGCGATGGCGGGCAAGGTCTGCGTCGCCGAGGTCGAGGAGATCGTGGCCACCGGACAGCTGGAACCGGACCACGTCCACCTGCCGGGCATCTACGTCGATCGCCTGGTCCTGAACCCGACCCCCGAAAAGCGCATCGAACAGCGCACCGTGCGCCAGGAGACCCGCTGATGCCGTGGACCCGCGACCAGATGGCCCAGCGCGCCGCGCAGGAACTCAGCGACGGCGCCTACGTGAACCTCGGGATCGGCCTGCCGACCCTGGTGGCCAACTACATCCCCGACGGCATGGACGTCTGGCTGCAGTCGGAGAACGGCCTGCTGGGAATCGGCCCGTTCCCGACCGAGGACGAGGTCGATGCCGACCTGATCAACGCGGGCAAGCAGACGGTGACCGCCCGCGCCGGCGCCAGCTACTTCGGTAGCCACGATTCGTTCGCCATGATCCGCGGGGGGCACATCGACCTTGCCATCCTCGGCGCGATGCAGGTCACCAACCGCGGCGACCTGGCCAACTGGATGGTGCCCGGCAAGATGGTCAAGGGCATGGGCGGGGCCATGGACCTGGTGGCCGGGGTCAAGCGCGTGGTCGTGCTGATGGAACATACGGCGAAGAACGGCGAGCACAAGATCCTGCCCGAGTGCACCCTGCCGCTGACCGGGGTTGGTGTGGTGGAACGGATCATCACCGACCTCGCAGTGCTGGATGTGACCCCGGATGGTCTGGTGCTCAGGGAACTGGCCCCGGGGGTGGACGAAGAGGCGCTGCGGGCGAAAACCGGAGCGGAGTTCACGCGGGGGACGTGATGGCCTGCTTTCAGGCCTCGTTTAGCTACCGGCCAGCCGGGAGCGCGCGTATGCTGCGACACTGTCCGCCGCAGGGGCGGCATTTCTCCACTTTTCGGGACGCGACATGCGCAAACATCTTCTGGGCCTGATGCTGGTCGCCGGGTTGGCCGGCTGCACGTCGGAGTCCGACTCCGATCCCGCGGCGGCTGCAGTGCCCAAGACCGCGGATTCTCCGGCATCCGGTTCGCTGCCCACGGGCGAATCGCTGGCGGCGCTGCGTGGTTCGCCAACGAGCTTCGCGTCGCTGCCCGACCGGGGCGAACTGCTGTCCTATGGCGGCGCGCGCAAGAGCCGGCAGTCCGGTGCGTATACCTATCACCCGGTCGCCCTGAGCGAAGCGCATGCGCTCAATGCAATCGGGAGTGGTGAGCTGGTCTTGGCCACGCCCGACGGCGAGCCGGTGAAGATCAAGTACGAGCGCCACGAAGAGCAGCCCGACGGGAACTGGACCTGGATCGGCCGCAACGCCGATGGATCCAGCGCGATCCTGACCTTCGGCGAGAAGGCCGTGTTCGGCATGATCTCGCGCGGCGACGACTACTACCGCGTCCGCACCGACCGGACCGGTGCGTGGGTGGTGGAGACCGACCGCAGCCTGCTGGCTTCCAACGGTGGTCGCCGCGAAAACGGGTCCGACTTCCTGCTCCCGCCCGAAGCCAGTGCGCTGACCGCCGCCGCCGCTCGCCATCTGTCGAAGGCCGCGCCATCCGCATCTGCGGATGTTTCCACCAAGGCAGCGGCGGTGATCGACGTGCTGATCGGCTATTCCAGTGGTTTGGCGAGTGTCTACGGCAGCCAGTCTGCCGCGGCGACTTTCGTGACGAGCCTGGTGGCCCTGACCAACTCGGCCTACGCGAACAGTGGCGTGAACATGCGTCTGCGCACGGTGCACACGCTGCAGGTCAACTATGCCGACACCTCGGACAATCAGGATGCGTTGCAGCAGCTGACCGGCTATGACGCCGATGCCCAGCAGCCGATCACGCCCAATTCGGCCTTCAGCGCATTGCGCGAGGCGCGCGAAGAGTACGGCGCGGACCTGGTCGCATTCGTGCGTCGTTATCGTGAGCCGGAACAGGATGGTTGCGGCATCGCCTGGTTGCTGGGCATGAACGGCTCGGGCATTTCCGCCGACGACGATGCAGGGTTCGGCTACGCGGTGGTCAGTGACGGCGAGGATCGCGACGAAAGCGACAACAACACCTACTTCTGTAGCGATTTCTCGCTCGCGCACGAACTTGGCCACCTGATGGGGCAGGCGCACAACGAGGAGGATGCGCTCGACGAGGGTGCCCACGAGTATTCCTACGGATACCGCGAGGCATCAGCGACCGGCTTCCATACCATCATGGCGTACCCGTCCGGCACGTCCCAGGTGGAGATTCCCAACTTCGCCAATCCCCAGGTCACGCGATCCTCGCGTCCGACGGGCGTAGCGGGCGAGGCGGACAATGCCCGCAGCATGAACCTGACCATGCCCATCATCGGGCAGTTCAGGGAGACAGTGGTTCCGCTTCCGCAGGTTGCGCCCCGTGACGTCAACGGCGACGGGACGTCCGAACTGCTGTGGCGCCGGACCAACAGCGGCACGCAGAACTTCCGCTACTGGCGCATTTCCGCTACCGGGGCGGTGACCAAGAGCCCGTACTTCTCGTTCGATGTCCACTACATCCTGGCCGCGACGGGCGACTTCAATGGCGATGGCCTGCTCGACCTCGTGTGGGCGAATCCCACCACGGGACACGTCAGCATGCGGATCGGCAATGGTTCGTCGTTCGGTACCCGGGTGGATCTGGGCAACGCGTACTCGGGCGGGTGGCGGATCGAGGGCGCCGGCGACGTGGATGGCGATGGGCGCGCCGAGTTGCTGTGGCGCCGGACCAATACCAACAGCGAGAATTTCCGCTACTGGAAGATCGCGTCCAACGGAGACATCACGAGGGGGCCGCTGCTGTCGTTCACGAACACGTACATGCTCGCGGCGACCGGCGACTTCAATGGGGATGGATTCCTCGACCTGGTGTGGGCCAGGCCTGCTTCCGGCCATACCACCATCAGGCTCGGGGATGGCGCGGGGTTCTCGACCAAGCTCGACCTCGGCAATCCGTACAGCGGCGGATGGCGGATCGATGGAACGGGCGACGTTGACGCCGACGGCCGGTCCGAAATCTTCTGGCGGCGCACGAATACCGACAGCGACAACTTCCGCTTCTGGCGCATTGCATCGAACGGAAACGTGACCAAGAGTGCCTATTTCTCGTTCTCCAGGCACTACATACTGGCGTCGACGGGCGACTTCAACGGTGACGGGAACGTGGACCTTGTGTGGGCGAACCCGAGCACCGGCCATGTGACGGTGCGTATCGGAAGCGGTACGTCGTTCGATTCGAAGCTTGACCTCGGTTCGCCGTACAGCACGAACAGTTCAAGCTGGCGGATCACCTCTCCCGGGAAGTGATCGCGACCGCGCCGGGCCGCCGTTTCTCGGCCCGGCGCACAATCGCATCGTGCCGACCGCAGGGGGTGTACCCGACCGTCGCGCGCGACACCACGTCGCAGGACGTGACACTCTCCCTGGCTGTGAACCGGTTGGTCGCGCGCGCTGCTAGGCAGCTGCGGACTCATCGTCGAAATGCAGCCCGCACTCCCGCTTCAGGCCGAAGAAGCGGGTGTCCTCCTCGCTGAGTCCGGCGGTTAGCGGGCGCGTGGTATGTACATCTCCGATCGAGACATAGCCCTGGTCCCATAGCGGGTGGTAGGGCAGGTCGTGGCGGGCGAGGTACTGGCCGACGTCGCGGTCGCTCCAGTCGGCGATCGGGTGCAGCTTCCAGCGTCCGTCCTTGCGTTCCAGGAAATCGATGCCGGCGCGTGTACGCGCCTGGCTGCGGCGCAGGCCGGCGATCCAGGTCCCCACGCCGAGCTCGCGCAGCGCGCGCTGCATCGGCTCGACCTTGCGCAGGCGGTTGTAACGCTCGATGCCGTCGACGCCTTCTTCCCAGATCCGGCCCATGCGCGCCTCCATCCAGGCCACGCCGATCTGCGGCCGGTAGACCTTGAGGTTGAGCGAGAGGCGTTCGCTCATCTCGTCGATGAAGCGGTAGGTCTCGGGGAACAGGTAGCCGGTGTCGACCACCACGACCGGCAGGTCCGCGCGCTGACGGGTGGCCAGGTGCAGCGACACCGCCGCCTGCGCGCCGAAGCTCGACGACAGCACGTGCTCGCCGGGCAGGGTGTGCAGCGCCCATTCGACGCGCTCCTCGGCGCGGCGGCCGGCCAGCCAGCGGTTGAGCTCGGCGCGCGCGACAGACGGCTCGAGCGCGGCATCCGGAGTGGGGATATTCATGCGATGTCCTCGACCAGGGTGCTGTCGATCCGAATGTGCTGGCGGCGATCCTTTGCGGGGATGTCGACCACGCCCGTCCGCAGCAGGAAGTCGCCGAAACCCTCGCCAGCGAGCCGCGTCGCGCCATAGCGCGCGAGCAGCGGTTCGAGTTCGGCCAGGATCTGGGCCTGCGTGATGTTCTCGCGGTACAGGGTGTTCAGCCGCTGTCCGCGATGGTCGGCGCCGAGCATCAGGTTGTAGCGGCCCGGTGCCTTGCCCACGAGCGCGATCTCGCCCAGGTAGGGGCGCGAGCAGCCGTTGGGACAGCCGGAAATGCGCAACAGGATCGGCGTCTCGGCCAGGCCGTGGGTCTCGAGCATCGGCTGCAGCGCAGCGGTGAACTCGTTCACGTAGCGCTCGGCCTCGGCCATGGCCAGGCCACAGGTCGGCAGCGCGACGCAGGCCATCGCCGTACGCGCGAGCGCGGTCGGCGCGCCGTTGACCGCATCCAGCGCGTGCGCGCGCACCAGCGCATCGATCCGCGCGCGCTCGCCGGCAGGCACGCCGGCGATCACCAGGTTCTGGTTGCCGGTCATCCGGAACTCGCCGCGATGGATACGGGCGATCTCGCGCAGTCCGGTGAGATGCGGCATGCCGGGACGATCGGCGATGCGGCCGGACGGCAGCGACAGGGTCAGGTGCCAGTGGCCGTCCTCGCCCTCGACCCAGCCGTAGCGGTCGCCGTTGTGCTCGAACGGGGCCGAGCGCGGCGCGCCGAACGCGACGCCCGCGCGGCGTTCGATCTCGGCCTTGACCACCTCCAGGCCGTGATCGTCGATCGTGTACTTGAAGCGCGCGCGCTTGCGCACGTCGCGGTTGCCGAGGTCACGCTGGGTGGTCACGACCGCGGTCGCGACCGCCAGCAGCGCCTCGCGCGGGATGAAACCGACGTTGTTGCCCAGGCGCGGATAGGTCTCGGCATCGCCATGGGTCGCGCCCATGCCGCCACCGATGGTCACGTCGTAGCCCACGATCCCGCCGGCGTCGTCGGCCACGCCGATGAAGCCGAGGTCGTTGGCGTATACGTCCACGTCGTTCACCGGCGGCAGCGCGAAGCCGATCTTGAACTTGCGCGGCAGGTACTTGTCGCCGTAGATCGGCTCGTCCTCGCCACCACTGCCGGCCACGCGCTCCTCGTCCAGCCAGATCTCGTAGTAGGCGCGGGTGTTGGGCAACAGGTGCTCGGACGTGCGCGCGGCATCGGCGTAGAGCGCGGCGTGGGCGCGCGACAGCAGCGGGTTGGCCGCCACCTGCACGTTGCGGTTGACGTCGCCGCAGGCGGCCAGCGTGTCGATCAGCGCGGCGTTGATGGCCTGCATCGTCGCCTTGAGCTCGCGCTTGATCACGCCGTGGAACTGGAACGCCTGGCGGGTGGTGACGCGCAGCGAATGGTTGGCGAAGCGGGTGGCGATGGCGTCGAGCCCGAGCCACTGCTCCGGCGTGACCACGCCCCCGGGCGTGCGGGTGCGGATCATGAACTGGTAGGCGGGCTCGAGCTTCTGGCGCCGGCGCTCGTCGCGGATGTCGCGGTCGTCCTGCTGGTAGCTGCCGTGGTACTTGATCAGCGTCTGGTCGTCCTCGCGCAGCGCGCCGGTCACCGGATCGGCGAGGCTGTCGAGCAGCGAACCGCGCAGGCGGTTGCTCTCGGCCTTGATGTCTTCGACGGAATGGTTGCTCATGGCGTTGCCGGGACGACGGGTCGGGGCGGGAACGTGGCTGGGCCGGCCCCCATCCGCCGTTCGGGCATCTTTCCCCGCACAGCGCGGGAAGGGATGAGCCGGTCAGTAGACGTCGCGCGCATAGCGGCCTTCCTTCTGCAGGGCCGACAGGGACTCGGCCGCGGCCTCGGCATCGCCACCGTTGTGCGCGGCGACGATATCGAGCAGGGCCGCGTGCACGTCCTTGCCCATGGCGATCGCGCCGCACACGTACAGGTGCGCGCCCGCCTGCAGCCAGTCGTAGAGCTCACGGCCGCGCTCGCGCAGGCGATGCTGCACGTAGACCTTGTCGGCCTGGTCGCGCGAGAACGCCAGGTCCAGGCGATGCAGTTCGCCGGTGCGCAGCGCGTCCTGCCATTCGGCCTGGTAGAGGAAGCCGGTGTTGAAATGCTGGGCGCCGAAGAACAGCCAGTTGCGGCCGCCGGCGCCGGTCTCTGCGCGTTCCTGCACGAAGCCGCGGAACGGCGCAACGCCGGTACCGGGGCCGATCATGACGATGTCGCGCGCGCCGTCAGCCGGCACCCGGAAGCGCTCATTCGGTTCGACGTACACCGGCACCTGGCCGCCTTCGGCGAGCGCGGCGAGGAAGCTGCTCGCGGCGCCCGCATGCGCCTGGCCGTGGGCGTGGTAGCCGAGGACGTCGACGGTCAGGTGCGCCTCGTCGCCCACGCGCTTGCGGCTCGAGGCGATCGAGTACAGCCGCTGTGCCTGCGGGCGCAGCGCCGCGAGCAGCGCATCGGGTTCCCAGGCGGCAGGCCATCGGCGCAGCACGTCGATCAGCTGGTGGTCTCCGAGCAGGGCCGCCAGGCCGGGCTGGCCGGGTTCGAGCAGCGTGGCCAGGTCGGCGCTGCCGCTGCGTTCGGCCAGCGTGGCCAGCAGCGGCCGCGACAGCCGGCTGAGCTCGCGGCGCGTGGCCAGCCACTCGGACAGCGGCAGCGTGTCGGCGCCGATGGTCGCCACCGTGTCGCCGTCGAGCTTGGTCGCCTCCAGCACCGCGGCGACCAGCGCCTCGGGGTTGCGGTGGCGGATGCCGAGCGCGTCGCCCGGTTCGTACGCCAGGCCCGAACCATCCAGCGACAGCTCCAGGTGGCGCACGTCCTTGTCGATGGCGCCGTAGCGCCGGAAGCCGGTGCCGCGAAACTCGCGCCCGCTCAGCGACTGGTTGGCCAGCACCTCGGCCGGGAACGGACGCTCGTGTGACCAGCTCGCCGCGGGGCGCAGCGGGGTCACCGTGGCCACGTGGGACGCCGCGGGAGCGGTGGCCTTCAGCAGCTCCGCGGCGCTCGCCAGCGCGGTCTCGCGCCACGGCCCGGCCACGGTGTCGATGTCGAGGTCCGCCATCGCGACCTCGGCCAGACGCTTGGCGCCGAGTTCGGCCAGGCGGGCATCGATGCGGCAGGCGATGCCGCAGAAGTCGGCGTAGCTGGTGTCGCCCAGGCCGAGCACCGCGTACTTCAGTTCCGGCAGTTTCGGCGCACGCCGACCGGCGAGGAACTCGACGAAACCGATCGCATCGTCCGGCGGGTCGCCCTCGCCCTGGGTGCTGATCACCACGTACAGCAGGCGCTCGGCGGCGAGTTCGCGGGTCGCGTAGGCATCGGCGCGCACCAGGCGCGCAGGAAGGCCGGCTGCCTGGACCCGCTCGAACAGCGCTTCGGCGGCGCGCCGCGCGTTGCCGGTCTGGCTGCCGTAGACGATGGTCAGGCGCGCGCCGGAGGCGGCCTCGGCGCGGGGAGGCGCCGGCGCCGCGGCGGCGGGTCCACCGGCGCGGCTGGCCAGGCCCGCGGCATAGCCCGACAGCCACCACAGCCCGGCCGGCTCCAGCCCCTGGGTGAGGCGGACCAGCGCGTCCGCCGTCTCCTGCGGAAACGGCAGCGCGGGCAGTGCGGCAGGTGCGGACATCCTCCGGCGTTCCTTGGATGAGGGGACGTTCGAAGGCTAGGCAGGCGCGGCCGGCGCGGGAAAGGAGGGTCGGTTATGCAGTCATGCCCTGCGGTGATTTACCTCGCGCGGGACCCTCCTGCTTAAATCGCTGGCGATGACGCTTCTACAGCCACTTCCACACGCAGCCACGGCCACCGACCTCGACCGGCTCGAGGCCGAGAGCCTGCACATCCTGCGCGAGGTCGCGGCGGAGTGCCGCAATCCGGTGCTGCTGTACTCGATCGGCAAGGACAGCTCGGTCCTGCTGCACCTGCTGCTCAAGGCCTTCGCGCCGGCGCTTCCGCCGATCCCGCTGCTGCACGTAGATACCACCTGGAAGTTCCGCGAGATGATCGCTTTCCGCGACCGTCGCGCCGCCGAGACCGGGATCGAGCTGCGCGTGCACATCAACGCCGACGGCGTGCGCGAGGGTGTCGGTCCCTTCAGCCACGGCGCCAGCGTGCATACCGAGGTGATGAAGACCCAGGCGCTGAAGCAGGCGCTGGAGGCCGGCGGCTACGACGCCGCGATCGGCGGCGCGCGGCGGGACGAGGAGAAATCCCGCGCCAAGGAGCGCGTGTTCTCGTTCCGCGACGCGCAGCACCGCTGGGATCCGCGCCGGCAGCGGCCGGAACTCTGGAACCTGTACAACGCGCGCGTCGGCGAGGGCGAAAGCGTGCGCGTGTTCCCGCTGTCGAACTGGACCGAGCTCGACGTGTGGCGCTACGTGCGCCGCGAGAACATCGACGTGGTCCCGCTGTACTTCGCCGCCGAGCGCCCGGTGGTGCGCCGCGACGGTACCTGGATCATGGTCGACGACGAGCGCTTCGTGTTGCGCGACGGCGAGCGGGTGGAGCAGCGCCGGGTGCGCTTCCGTACCCTGGGCTGCTATCCGCTGACCGGCGCGGTGGAATCGGACGCGGCCGATCTGGACGCGGTGATCGCCGAGATGGAGACCAGCGCCCAGTCCGAGCGGGCAGGCCGCCTGATCGACCATGCCGACGGCGATTCGATGGAGAAGAAGAAGCGGGCCGGCTATTTCTGAGGCGTGAGGCACGGGCGCCCGTACCCGGATGAGGCTGGAAGACGGCGAGCGCCCGGATGGCGTGTCCGGGAGGCGGGATCGGCCGGCATGGAGGATCGCCGGTGCGACTGCGGACGACGGACCTTCGCCGGACCCCGTCCGCCCGTTGCCGGCCGCCGGCCTGCACCGGGATCCAAGGCGGAACGCGAGACCGGCGTCCTTGCGCCGCATCCCTGCACTGTTGGAGGAAGAGAGTCGATGACGAGCGCGGCCAGCGACCTGTACCGGCGGACCGGCGTCTATGCCGATCCCAAGCCGCATGGACCGGAGACCGGATCCGACGCTCCGGACACGGAGACGGGCTTCCTGCGCCTGATCGCCTGTGGCAGCGTCGACGACGGCAAGAGCACGCTCATCGGGCGCCTGCTGCACGAGGCCGGTCGTGTGCCCGACGACGAGCGCGTCGCGCTGGCGCGCGCCAGTGCCACCCACGGCACCCGTGGCAGCGAGATCGACTATGCCCTCCTGCTAGACGGCCTCGACGCCGAACGCGAGCAGGGCATCACCATCGACGTCGCCTGGCGCCACCTGCAGACCGCGCGCCGCCGGTTCCTGATCGCGGACTGCCCGGGCCACGTGCAGTACACCCGCAACATGGCCACTGGCGCGTCGGTGGCCGACCTGGCCATCGTGCTGGTCGACGCCACCCGCGGGCTGCTGCCGCAGACCTTCCGCCATGCCGCGATCCTGTCGCTGTTCGGCGTGCGCCACGTGCTGCTGGCGGTCAACAAGATGGACCGGGTGGGCTTCGACCGGGCGGTGTTCGAAGACATCGCGTCGCGTTTCGACGCGCATGCGCAGCGCCTGGGCATCGCGGACGTGGTCGCGATCCCGGTCGCGGCCGCGGTGGGCGACAACGTCACCATGCGCTCGGCCGCGATGGACTGGTACCAAGGCCCGAGCGTGCTCGCGCACCTGGAATCGGTGCAGGTGCCTGCGGACGATGCCGGCGCGCCGCTGCGCCTGCCGCTGCAGTCGGTGCTGCGCGATGCCGCTGGCGGGCGCTGGCTGGCGGGCACCCTGGCGTCGGGCACGGCGCGCGTCGGCGACGCGGTCCGGGTGGAACCGGCCGGTGCAGCGAGCACGATCGCCGCGCTGTCCGTATCCGGCACGTCGCGCGCGTCCGCGCACGCGGGCCAGGCGGTGACGGTGCAGCTGGCGGACGAGGTCGACGCCGGACGTGGACACGTGCTGGCCGCGGCCGATGCGCCGCTGGCGCACAGCGACCAGGTGGTGGCCGACGTACTCTGGTTCGACGAAGGCGCGCTGCTGCCCGGACGGCGCTACCAGCTCAAGCTCGGCACCCGCACCGTCGGCGCCCGGATCAGCGAACTCAAGTCCCGGCACGATCCGGAAAGCCTGCAGCCGCTGGCGGCCAAGCGGCTGGAATTCAACGAGATCGGCGAGATCGTGCTGTCGCTCGACGCGGTGGTCGCGTTCACCCCTTACGCGGAGAGCGCCGCGCTCGGCGGCTTCATCCTCGTCGACCCGCTGACGCGCGCGACGGTCGGCGCGGGCATGATCCGCCACGGGCTGCGCCGTGCCGACAACATCCACTGGCAGGCGCTGGACGTCGACCGCAAGGCGCGCGCCGCGCTCAAGGGACAGCAGCCGCGCTGCGTCTGGCTCACCGGCCTGTCGGGCGCCGGCAAGTCGACGATCGCCAACCTGGTCGAACGCGGCCTGCTGGCGCGCGGGCTGCACACCTACCTGCTCGACGGGGACAACGTGCGTCACGGCCTCAACCGCGACCTCGGATTCACCGACGAGGACCGGGTGGAGAACCTGCGGCGCGTGGCCGAGGTCGCGAAGCTGATGACCGACGCCGGACTGATCGTGCTGGTCAGTTTCATCTCGCCGTTCCGGGCCGAACGCCGCGCCGCGCGCGCGCTGTTCGACCCGGGCGATTTCATCGAGGTGCACGTGGACACGTCGCTGGCCGAGGCCGAGCGACGGGACGTGAAGGGGCTCTACGCCAAGGCGCGCCGCGGCGAGCTGCCCAACTTCACCGGGATCGACTCCGCCTACGAACCGCCCGAACATGCCGAGCTTGTGCTCGATACCGAGGCCGACGCGCCCGCCGCGCTTGCGGAACGGGTGATCGCGCACCTGCTGGACTGAACGCGTACTGCCGCGCGCGAATCAGCGCCGGCGGAGTGCGCCGACCACCACCAGGATCACGATCGCGCCCACCAGCGAGGCGAGGAAGCCGACCTGCTCGCCCGCCGCGTACCAGCCCATGGTGCGACCGAACCAGCCCGCCAGCAGCGCGCCGCCGATGCCGAGCAGGATCGTCATGATCAGCCCCATGCGGTCGCGGCCGGGTTTGAGCAGGCGTGCCAGCACGCCCACCACCAGGCCCACCAGGATGATCCACAGCCAGCTGCTGCCGCCGAAGACGCCGTCCATTCCCCTGCCCCCGTGTTGTCGTTGATGGATCGATGAGTCGCGAAGACTGGCAGGACCGGCGCCGCCGCGCCAGTCCTGCCGGACGCCGGCTCAGCAGCAGCCGTGGTCGCCGCGGCGCGCGCCGCTGTCGGGCGCGACCGCCGCGCCGGTGGTCTCGCCGCGCTGGCTGGCGAGGTGGTGTTCTGCGATCACGCGTGCGACCGAGGCGGTGACCTTCTTGCCCATCGGGATGTGCAGGAATTCGTTCGGCCCGTGGGCGTTCGAATGCGGTCCAAGCACGCCGGTGATCATGAACTGCGCGCCGGGGAACTTCTCG
Organism: Luteimonas kalidii; assembly: GCF_029887935.1. Taxonomy (GTDB): domain Bacteria; phylum Pseudomonadota; class Gammaproteobacteria; order Xanthomonadales; family Xanthomonadaceae; genus Luteimonas; species Luteimonas kalidii. Next base: position 589,437 of record NZ_JARXRO010000020.1, read on the forward strand.
CCGAGCATGCCCATGAACGGGATCGAGCCGCCTTCGCCCATGTACATCGCCGGCTGGCCGTAGAACTCGCGGCTCGCGGCATCGATCGCGCGCTCCAGCCACGGCGACATCGCCGGTGCGTTCCATCCGGTCGCCGCCTTCTCCAGCGCCAGCGTCACCTTCGCGCCGTTGGGCGGATCGCGCAGCAGCGCCTCCTGCAGCAGTTCGCCGGCGCGTCTGCCGTCCACGGTGGGCGACAGACGCAGCGACAGCTTGACCGCCGTGTGCGGACGCAGCACGTTGCCGGCCGAATCCAGCGACGGCACCCCGTCCACGCCGGTCACCGACAGCGCCGGACGCCAGGTGCGGTTGAGCACCAGTTCGGCCAGGTCGTCGTGCATGGGCTGCAGTCCAGCCACCAGCGGGAACTTGTCGTAGATCGCGGTGCCCAGCACCTCGGCGGCGCGGCGCGCTTGCTGGAGGCGTTCGGCCGGGACGTCGGCATGCAGGCCGTCGACGAGGATGCGTCCGGTGCTCTCGTCCTCGATCCGCGACAGCAGCTGGCGCAGCAGGCGGAAGCTCGACGGCACCACGCCGGAAGCATCGCCCGAATGCACGCCTTCCTCCAGCACCTGCACGCCCAGGTTGCCGCCGGCCAGGCCGCGCAGGGAGGTGGTGCACCAGAGCTGGTCGTAGTTGCCGCAGCCCGAGTCCAGGCACACCACCAGCGACGGCTTGCCGATGCGGTCGGCGAGATGATCCACGTAGGCGGGCAGGTCGTAGCTGCCCGATTCCTCGCAGGCCTCGATCAGCACCACGCAGCGCGCATGCGGCACCTGCTGCTCGTGCAGTGCCATCAGCGCGGCGAGCGAGCCGAAGATCGCGTAGCCGTCGTCGGCGCCTCCGCGGCCATAGAGCCGGTCGTCGCGCAGCACCGGCTTCCACGGGCCCAGGTCGTCGTCCCAGCCGGTCATCTCCGGCTGCTTGTCGAGGTGGCCGTAGAGCAGCACGCAGTCGTCGTCGCTGCCGCCGTGTGCGGCGGGAACCTCGAGGTAGAGCAGCGGCGTGCGGCCTTCGAGCTGCACGACCTCGACGCTCATGCCGGGAACGGGCTGCGCGCGCGCCCATGTCTCCATCAGCTTCACCGCGTCGGCCATGTAGCCGTTGCGCGCCCAGTCGGCGTCGAACATCGGCGACTTGTTGGGAATGCGGATGTATTCGACGAGCTGCGGAACGATGTCGTCGTCCCACTTCCCGGCGACGTAGCGGTCGACCTTGCTGGCGTCCATGGACACCTCCGGTTGTGCGAAAGGGCGATTGTAACGCCGGCCCCGCGTAGGGCTTTTCCGACGGCGTCCTACGGGGTAACCCGGGTCCGCGGCAGTGGATGCGGCGATGTTCCAGGCGTCCGCGCTCCGGGAGACTGTCTCCACCGGCGGGCGGCTGCCTGCCGGCGGCAAGGAAACCCACCACAGTTCAGGAGATCGGACATGAAGATGCTCAAGCACGGCCTCGCAGCGCTGCTGCTCTCGCTGGCGATGGCCGGCACCGCGCTCGCCGCGGAGAAGGTCAACGTCAATACCGCCGATGCCGCCACGCTCGACCGCGTGCTGGTGAACGTCGGCCCGTCGAAGGCCGAGGCGATCGTCGAATACCGCAAGGCCAACGGGCCCTTCCGCAGCCCGGAGCAGCTCGCCGAGGTCAAGGGCATCGGGTTGCGCACCGTGGAGCAGAACCGCGAGCGCATCGTCGTGGCCGCACCGGCCGCCAAGCCGGCCGGCGCCGCCGCCGGAGCCACCCGCGCCACCGCGAAGACGCGCTGAGCGCAGGAGTCGGCGGGCGCGCNCGCACGGACGCGCGCCCGCGACGGGGAGCAGGGACCGCTCCGCGGACCGGCAGGATGCCGTGACAGGGACGTGCCGCCGCCCGTTCCGTGCCAGGGACCGGCACGGGCGGGCGGCCACTGCGTGGGCCGGGGGCACGGGCTCCCTGCGCACCCACGGCTACACTTCGCACATGGACCGCGCATGCGTGATTCCCGCCCAGGAGTACCGCCGGTCGCGCTGGCGCAATGGCGGTGGATGGACGCGCGAGATCCACGCCGAAGGCGATGCCGACTGGACCTGGCGCCTGTCGATCGCGGAACTCGAGGGCAGGGCACTGTTTTCCCGGTTCCCGGGTGTCGAGCGCGAGCTGGTCCTGCTCGACGGCGAGGGCCTGCAGCTGGAGTTCGACGACGGCCGGGTCCACACGCTGGCGCCGCCGTACCAGCGCCTCCGCTTCGCGGGGGAACGCGGACTGCATGGCGCGCCGTCGGGCGGGCGGGCGCAGTGCTTCAACCTGATGTGGCGACGCGATGTCGTCGATGCGGCGCTGTGGCACCGGCCGCTGGCCGGGGCGATGGTGGTGTTCGTCGATCCCGGAGCGACCTGGGCGCTGCACCTGGTCGCCGGGCGGGTGCGCTTCGAAGGCGACCTGCTGCCGGAGATGGCGACGGGCGACACCGCCCTGCTGCGCCACCGCGGGGGTCGTACGCGCTACGCGTTCGATGGCGGGGGCGAGGCGCTGCTGGTCCGGATCGATCCGCGATCGGACACGGCGGTGCGGTAGGCGTCGCGGTGGTCCGGGGAACCGGCCCGTCGCCACCGGCGCAGCCCTCATTCACGCGGCGATCCGCCACGGCAGGTTCGATGTGGAAAGCCTGAGGGCGTACGGGGATGGTCGCTCGATGGCAGCACGCAGAGCCTGCGACGAGTGTCCGCCGGACCCGCCGACCCGCAAGTCCCGGCCACCCGGCGCGTTCGCGTTTCCCACCGGCGGCGCCACCGGCTCAGTCGCGATCGTCCCGGGTCCAGACCCCGCCGTGTTCGAGCTTCACCGGGAACTTCGCCACCGGGGCGTAGGCGGGGGCGCACAGCGCGCGGCCGTCGCGGATGTCGAACTTCGCGCCGTGCAGCACGCATTCGATGGTCGCCGCGGCAGGGTCGTATGCGCCGGACGACAGTTCGAACGCCTCGTGGCTGCACAGGTCCTCGAGCGCGTACAGGTCACCGTCGAGGTTGAACACCACGATCGCTGCCCCCGTCGTCTCGTCGAATGCGACCTTCATCTCGCCGGGCAGCAGGTCCCCGGCGGCACACACGAAGGTCCAGGCGTCGCTCATGCCGGCACGCCTGCGAGCGGCTTCTCCAGCACTTCGAAGCGCAGGTCGTCGCGGCGCGGGATGCCGAAGCGCTCGTCGCCGTAGGGGAACGGACTGAGGATTCCGGTGCGCCGGTAGCCACGGCGCAGGTACCAGGCGATGAGCTCCTCGCGGACGTCGATCACGGTCATGCGCATGCTGGACAACCCCCAGTCCTCGTGCACGATCCGCTCGCATTCGGCCAGCACGATCCGGCCGATACCGCTGCCCTGCGCATCCGGCCGCACCGCGAACATGCCGAAGTAGCCGGCACCCGCGGCCTCGGCGACGTGCGCGCAGGCAAGCAGCGCCGCCCCGCGCTCGAGCAGCACGACGCGGCTGCGCGGCCGCTCGATGTCGTGGCGCAGCACATCGGGGTCGATCCGGTTGCCATCGAGCAGGTCCGCCTCCGTGGTCCAGCCCTGGCGGCTGGCATCGCCCCGGTAGGCCGACGTCACCAGCGCGACCAGGGCCGGAACGTCGGCGGCCGTGGCCGCCCGGAATGCGTGTGGGTCCATGGCGGAATCTTACGGAACATCGCACGGCGGGTGTAGCCGCGACACGGACCATCGCGCTGCTCGCAGCCGGGCTCGCGGCGGTCGTGTCCCCGGCGGGAACGCCATCACCCCAGCAGCTTGCGCACCTTGCGCAGCGCCGCGGCGAACGCGTCGATCTCGTCGTGGGTGTTGTAGAACGCGGCCGAGGCGCGGCAGGTCGCCGCAACACCGTAGAACTGCAGCAGCGGATGCGCGCAGTGCTGGCCCGACCGCACCGCCACGCCTTCCAGGTCGAGCAGGGTGGCCAGGTCGTGCGCGTGCGCGCCCTCGACCAGGAACGACACCACCGCCGCCTTCTCGCGCGCGCTGCCGAGGATGCGCACGCCGTCGATCGCCTCGAGCGAGTGCGTCATGTGCGCCAGCAGGTCGGCCTCGCGCGCTTCCACGTGCGCCATGCCCAGGCCCTGCAGGTAGTCGACCGCCGCGCCCAGGCCGACGAAGCCGGCGATGTTGGGCGTGCCGGCCTCGAACTTCTGCGGCCCGTCGTTGAACACGGTGCCCTCGAAGCTGACCTCGCGGATCATCTCGCCGCCGCCGAGGAACGGCGGCATCGCCGCCAGGTGCTCGCGCCGCGCCCACAGCGCGCCGGTGCCGGTCGGCCCGCACATCTTGTGGCCGGTGAAGGCGTAGAAGTCGCAGCCGATCGCGGCCACGTCCACCGGCCGGTGCGGCACCGCCTGGGACCCGTCGACCACGGTGACGATGCCGCGCGCGCGCGCCTCGCGGCAGATCTCGCGCACCGGATTGACCGTGCCCAGCACGTTCGACACGTGGGTGAGCGCGAGCAGCTTCACGTCGGGCGTCATCGCCCGGCGCAGCGCATCGGGGTCGAGCGTGCCCTCGGGCGTGATTTCCGCCACCCGCACCGTCGCGCCGGTGCGTTGAGCCACCAGCTGCCAGGGCACGATGTTGGCGTGGTGTTCCATGCGCGAGACCAGGATGGTGTCGCCGGCCTTCAGCCGCGGCAGCGCCCAGGAGTACGCCACCAGGTTGATCGCGAACGTGGTGCCGCTGCACAGCACCAGCTCGTCCGCGCGCACGTTGAGGAACCGCGCCAGCGTGGCGCGCGCGCCCTCGTAGGCTTCGGTGGCCTCGGTGCCGAGGGTATGCACCGCGCGGCTGACGTTGGCGTAGTGCTGGCGGTAGAACGCGTCCATCGCGTCGATCACCGCGGCCGGCTTCTGGCCGGAGTTGGCGCTGTCGAGATAGACCAGCGGCTTGCCGTGCACCTGGCGCGCGAGGATCGGGAAGTCGGCGCGCACCCGCGCCCAGTCCGGTGGCGTGCCGGCGTCGGCGCGCGTGGCGCGAGCGGCGTCGACCGCGCTCATCCGGTCACCGCGTCCAGCGCGGCGTCGATGAGCGCCGTGAGCGTCTCGCGCAACGTCGCATCGGCCACCGCCGCCAGCGGCTCGCGGCAGAACGCGGCGGTCAGCAGCTGCTTCGCCTGCGGCTGCGGCAGGCCGCGCGCGCGCAGGTAGAACAGCGCGTTGGGATCGAGCTCACCCACGGTCGCGCCGTGTGCGGCCTGCACTTCGTCGGCATGGATCACCAGCACCGGCTGGGTGTCGATCTCGGCAGTGGCGGAGAGCAGCAGGTTCTTGTTCGACAGCCGTGCATCCGTGCCGTCGGCGCCCGGATGGATGGTGATGCCGCCGTGGAACACGGCGCGGCCACGGCCGGCGCCGATCCCGCGCCAGAGCAGTTCGCAGCGGGTGTCGCGGGCGAGGTGCTCGATGCCGAGCCGGGTGTCGAGGTGCGTGCGTCCGGCCGCCAGCAGCACGCCGTGCGCCGCCAGCAGGGCGCGGTCGCCGACCAGGCGCACGTCGAGCTCGTGCCGCGAGAGCGCACCGCCGAGCTCCAGGTCGACACGCCGGTAGACTGAATCGCGCTGGAGCGTCGCCTCGGTGCGCGTGAACAGGGTCGCGCCGTCCGCCGCCTGCTGGACCCGGGCGTGCTCGAGCGTGGCGCCTTCGGCCACGTCGATCCGCAGCGCGCTGGTGTCGAGATGGCGGTGCGCACCGCTGGCGAGATGGTGCTCGACCACGCACAGCGACGCGCCCGCACCCAGCACGATGCGGTGCCGCAGGTGCCAGGCCAGGTCGGCGTCGGTCGATGCGCCGACGAACACCAGCTGCAGCGGCGCGTCCACGTGCGCGCCTGCGTTCACCTGCACGCGCACGCCTTCGCGCGCGAGTGCGGCATTGACGCGTGCGAACACGTCGTCGCCCGGCGTGCCGGCGTCTCCGTCGCTCTCGACCGCGGCGTCGGCTGCGGCCATGTCGTGCGCGTCGGTGCCGGTATCGACGGACAGGTCGGCGGGCAGGGTCTCGACGTGCGAAAGCGCCGCGTCGAGCCGGCCGTTGACGAACACCAGCCGCGGCGCAGGAATGTCCGCCAGCAGTGCGGCATCGACCGGCGGCGCGGCGTCGGGCGCGACGGCGAAGCTGCGGCGCTCCAGCGCACGCAGCGAGGTGTATTTCCAGCGCTCGCTGCGTGGTCCGGGCAGGCCGTCGCGCAGCGCCGCATCGAACTGCGCGCGCCGCCGGGCGTCGCCACCGGAGGCGAAAGCGCTCGCCAGGGAATCGAACAGCGCGCTCATCCGGCGGTCGCCTCCGGCGCGACGCGGTCCGCGATCCACGCGTAGCCGTGCTCCTCGAGCTGCAGCGCCAGCTCCGGCCCGCCGGATTCCACGATCCGTCCATCGGCCAGCACGTGGACGTGGTCGGGCCGGATGTAGTCGAGCAGGCGCTGGTAATGGGTGATCACGATGAAGGCACGGTCGGGCGCGCGCAGCGCGTTGACGCCGTCGGCCACGTGCCGCAGCGCGTCGATGTCCAGGCCCGAGTCGGTCTCGTCCAGGATCGCCAGGCGCGGCTCCAGAACCGCCAGCTGGAAGATCTCGTTGCGTTTCTTCTCGCCGCCGGAGAAGCCTTCGTTGACGCCGCGGTGCAGCAGCCTGTCGTCCAGGTGCAGCACCGAGAGCTTCTCGCGAACCAGCTTGAGGAACTGCATCGAGTCCAGCTCCTCCTCGCCGCGCGCCTTGCGCTGCGCGTTGAGCGCGCTGCGCAGGAAATAGGTGTTGTTCACGCCGGGGATCTCGACCGGGTACTGGAAGGCGAGGAACACGCCGGCGGCGGCGCGCTCTTCCGGCTCCAGCTCGAGCAGCGGCTTGCCGCCGAACTCGACGGTGCCTGACTGGACCTCGTACCCGTCGCGCCCCGCGAGGATGTGCCCGAGGGTGGATTTGCCGGCGCCGTTGGGCCCCATGATGGCGTGCACCTCGCCCGGCTTCACATGCAGCGTGAGCCCCTTGAGGATGTCCTTGCCGGCGATGCTGGCGTGCAGGTTGTCGATCTTGAGCATGGTGGTTCCGTTTCGTTGATCTGCTCCCTCCCCGACCGGCGGGGAGGGTGGGTGGGTCCGACGTGGCGGGCCGTCCTGCATCCGCTCCGCCTTCGCGGGGGCGGGCTCCTGGGGCACCTTCCAGCCGTGAACGGCGCGATGTCCCGCGCAGCGGGGGCGCCGCGAATTCTCAGCCGACGCTGCCTTCCAGCGAGACGTCCAGCAGCTTCTTGGCCTCCACCGCGAACTCCATCGGCAGTTCGCGGAAGACCTGCTTGCAGAAGCCGTCGACGATCAGGCTCACCGCGTCCTCCTCGCTGATCCCGCGCGCGCGGCAATAGAACAGCTGGTCGTCGCTGATCTTGGACGTGGTGGCCTCGTGCTCCACGGTCGCGCCCGGGTTCTTCACCTCGATGTAGGGGAAGGTGTGGGCGCCGCACTTCTTGCCGATCAGCAGGCTGTCGCACTGGGTGTGGTTGCGCGCGCCGTCGGCGCCGGCGGCGACCTTGACCAGGCCGCGGTAGCTGTTCTGGCCGTGGCCGGCGCTGATGCCCTTGCTGACGATCTTGCTCTTGGTGCGCTTGCCGACATGGATCATCTTGGTGCCGGTGTCGGCCTGCTGGCGGTGGTGGGTCAGCGCGACCGAGTGGAACTCGCCGCTGGAATCGTCGCCCAGCAGCACGCAGGACGGGTACTTCCAGGTGATCGCCGAACCGGTCTCGACCTGGGTCCAGGTGACCTTGCTGCGCGCGCCGCGGCATTCGGCGCGCTTGGTGACGAAGTTGTAGATCCCGCCGCGGCCCTGCTCGTCGCCGGGGTACCAGTTCTGCACGGTCGAATACTTGATCTCGGCGTCTTCCAGCGCGACCAGCTCGACGACCGCCGCATGCAGCTGGTTCTCGTCGCGCATCGGCGCGGTGCAGCCTTCGAGGTAGGACACGTGGGCCCGGTCCTCACAGATGATCAGGGTGCGCTCGAACTGGCCGGTGTGGCCGGCATTGATGCGGAAGTAGGTGGACAGCTCCATCGGGCAGCGCACGCCCTTCGGGATGAACACGAAGCTGCCGTCGGAGAACACCGCCGAGTTGAGCGCGGCGAAGTAGTTGTCGGCGACCGGCACCACGGTGCCCAGGTACTGTTTCACCAGTTCCGGGTGCTCGGCGATGGCTTCGGACATCGAGCAGAAGATCACGCCCTTCTCGGCCAGTTCCTTGCGGAACGTGGTGCCCACGGACACAGAATCGAACACCGCGTCGACCGCCACGCCGGCCAGCCGCGCGCGCTCGTGCAGCGGCACGCCGAGCTTGTCGTAGGTGTCGAGCAGTTCCTGCGGCACCTCGTCGAGCGACTTGTACTTCGGCCCCTTGGGCGCCGAGTAGTAGCTGATGGCCTGGAAGTCGATCGGTGCGATCCTGAGCTTCGCCCAGTGCGGCACCGGCATGGTCAGCCAGTGGCGGTAGGCCGCCAGGCGCCAGTCGGTCATCCACTGGGGCTCGTTCTTCTTGGCCGACAGCGCGCGCACCACGTCCTCGTCGAGGCCGGCCGGCAGCGAGTCGGATTCGATCTCGGTGACGAACCCGGCGTCGTAGCGACGGCCGAGCTGTTCGTGGATCTCACGGTTGGCGATGGGTTCTGCGAGTTCGGTGGCCATGGGGGGCTGCCTGTGGTCTGTACGGGTGGCGGCCGGAGCCGTCACGCGCTGGCCAGGCGCGCGGCGATGCGCCTGGCCGGCGGAGGGGAGGACGGGACGTCGTCGAGCATCTGCGCCAGGGTCACGGCGCGCAGCGCATCGGCGACCACGTCGTTGATCCGGCGCCAGTTGGCGCGCACGCCGCACTGTCCCGAAATGCCGCATTCACCGTGGTCCAGGCTGCACTCGGTCATCGCCAGCGGGCCTTCCATCGCCTCGACGATCTCGACCAGGCTGATGGCGGCCGCCGGCCGCGCCAGGCGGTAGCCGCCGTGCACGCCGCGGAAGCCTTCGACCAGCCCGGCCTGGGCCAGCGGCTTGAGCAGCTTGCTCACGGTGGGGCCTTCCAGGCCGGCGCGCTCGGCCAGCTCGCCCGCGCTCAGCACGACGTCCGGGCGCGAGGCCAGGACCGTCAGCACGACGGTGGCGTAGTCGGTGAGTTTGGTGACCCGGAGCACGGATGCGAACGGTTCTCGAAAACGGACCAAAATTGTACGCTTTCGCGCCTGCCGGCTCAATGCGGGCGGATGCCGCGATTCATCGGAGTGACGACTGTCAGCTCCCCGCGCTGATGGGCGCCACTGCCGCGGCACGACCGGTCGCGCGAGCATGGACGCGTCCGATCCCGGACGCGGCTGGAGAACTCAGGATGCAGCTCACGAACGAGGGCGCGGCGATGAACCGGGGCGGGCGCAACGCCTGGCTGGGGCCAGCGGTGGTGGCCGCGGTCGCCTTCCTCCTGTGGAAGGCCGCACGCGGCGCCAGGGATCTGGCCTGGGCCGCGTTCGGCCTGGGCATGGCCGCCTACTGGACCGGGGTCTGGCCGTTCTGAGTCGCTGAGGCGGCGCCCGGCGCCGGCAGCACCAGTTCGAAGTATGGGGCCGGTGGCGACTGGCCCGGTGGCAGGGCCTCGGGAGCCGCCGTGCCCGCCGGCCCGAGCGAACGCACGAAGCGGTGGATCGCGCGGCGGTCGTGCTCGCGCATCTGCCGCAGCATGAAGTCCGGCATGATCGGGCGGGTGTGCAGGTTGGCGGTATAGGTGAGCCACTGCGCCTCGTCGAGTGCGGAAACGGACAGGCGCAGGTTGGTGGCGTAGGTGGTGCCCCAGGGTCCGCGGTAGCCGAGCGGCGAGCCGGTGAGCCAGTCGGCGACCGGCACCTGCCCCCCGCGTTCGGTGTAGCCGGCGGTATGGCAGTCGTTGCAGCCGGCGATGCGCACGATGTATTCGCCGTGGGCGACGAGGTCGTCAGCGGCAGGCGCGGCAGGCGCGGCATCGCTGGCCGTGGCGCTCGCGACGGGGGCGCCCTGGCACGCAGCCAACAGGCAGGCGGCCAGCAGGCCGGGCAGGGGGCGCAGGAACAGGGATGGGCGCATGGCGTAGCGTCGGCGGATGTCCGGCCTGATCCAACGCGTTTCGCGGGCGTGGCCGGACGCCGGTTCTCATCCACCCCATCGGCCCTCGTGGTTGCTGGCACGCCGCGGCGGGCGGGATGTCCGCCTGCCCCGCGCATGGCTCGTGCCACAATGCCGACCCCACCGGATCCTCCGCCCGCGATGCCGAAGAAGACCAAGAAGATCGAAGCCCGCCTGTCGCCGATCCACGGCAACGGCGTGTTCGCCACCGACCTGATCAGGAAGGGTGAGCGCGTCGTCCGCTACAAGGGCAAGCTGCGCACCCACGAAGAAGTGGACGCGGAATACGGCGACGACGACGAGGACGGACACACCTTCCTGTTCACCCTCAACGACGAGTACGTGATCGATGCCAACGAGGGCGGCAACGTCGCGCGCTGGATCAACCACAGCTGCCAGCCGAACTGCGAGTCGGAAGTGGAAGAGGACGCCAGGGATCGCCGGCACAAGGACAAGGTCTACATCCTGGCGCTGCGCGACATCAAGCCGGGCGAAGAGCTGACCTACAACTACGGCATCACCCTCGACGAACCCCACACCGCGAAGGTCAAGAAGCTCTGGGCCTGCCGCTGCGGGTCGAAGAAGTGCACCGGGACGATGCTGCAGCCCAAGCGCTGAGCGATCGCCCCTGCCCGGGGATGCACGAGCCGGGCGAATGGTTGCCATGACCGATGGGACGCGGCGCGCGCGCGCGCCGGGTCTAGCCTGCGCGCCGGTGGAGCTCATGCGAGGGGGTCGGGGTGCCTGGCTGGATGCGATGGTGGGGGTGTGGCCTGGCGCTGCTGTGCGGGCCGGCATGGGCGGTGGAGATCGACGGCACCATCGCGCCCGGCGAATGGGACGCGGCGACCGCGATCGACGACTTCCGCATGGTGCAGCCGCTGACGGGACAACCCGGCTCGCAGCCGACCCGGGCCTGGATCCTGGCCACGCCGGATGGCCTGGCGGTGGGCTTCCGCAACATCCAGCCGCCGGGGGTGCCGCGCACGCGGCAGAAGGTGCGGCGCGACTTCGACGAACAGGTCGACCGGGTCAACGTCTTCGTCGACTTCGACGGTGACGGCCGTACCGGCTACGCGTTCACGGTCAGCTCCACCGGCGGGATCGCCGACGAGATCATCACCAACGAGACCCAGTTCAGCAGCGACTGGGACGGGCAGTGGCGGCATGCGGTGACCGAGGACGCCGAGGGCTGGTCGGTCGAGCTGCTGATCCCCTGGCACACCGCGCCGATGCGCGACGGCGCCGGTGGCGAGCGCACGCTCAAGCTGTTCCTGGCGCGCGTGGTCGGCTCCACCGGCGAACGCATGGCCTGGCCGGTGGCGAGCTTCGAGCGCGCGCGCTTCCTGTCCGAGTTCGCGCCGCTGACCGTCACCCAGTACAGCCAGTCGCTGCTGGCGGTGACGCCCTACGTGTCGGGCCTGTACGACAACGTCGGTGGCGACAGCGAGGGCAATGCGGGCGTGGACCTGTTCTGGAAGCCCAACGGCCGCTTCCAGCTCTCGGCCACTGTCAACCCGGACTTCGGCCAGGTGGAAAGCGACGACCTGGTGGTGAACTTCAGCGCCACCGAGACCTTCGTCAGCGACAAGCGTCCGTTCTTCACCGAGAACCAGGGCATCTTCGAATACACCACGCCCTCCGACTTCAGCCAGCTGCTCTACACCCGCCGCATCGGCGGACCGGCCGACGACGGCGGCGGCGCCAGCGACATCAGCGCCGCGCTCAAGCTCAACGGCAGTCTGGGCGCGGCGAAGTACGGTCTGTTCTCCGCCGACGAGGCGGGCGAAGCCGGGCGCAGCTTCCACGCGCTGCGGCTGGTGCGCGATTTCCAGGCCCAGAACCTCGGCATGATGCTGACCCACGTCGAGCGCCCGTTCCTGGGGCGCGAGGCCAGCGTGCTCGGCATCGACCACGACTGGCGCCCGAGCGCGCGCTGGAACGTGCGCAGCCGCGTGTTCGGCAGCCGTATCGACCAGGACGGCGAGCGCGTCAGCGACCTGGGTGCGACAGTGTGGGCCGACTACGAGATGGACGACGGCTGGCGCCAGCAGTGGATCGCGATGCACTTCGGCAACGAGCTGGAAATCAACGACGCGGGGTATCTCTCGCGCAACAGCACCAACTACCTGCACTGGCAGGTCTCGCGCCGCTTCACCGACTTGCCGGACACCTCGCGCTACGCATCCGCCGACTGGCGCTGGCGCGCGAGCAGCAACCACAACAACCGCGGCCAGAAGCTCAACGACCAGTTCCGCATGAGCCGCCAGGGCCAGCTGCGCGACGGCAGTTCCGAGTACGCCCAGATCAACGTCAACGGCGCCGGCATCAACGACCTGCTGCTGCGCGGCAACGGCATCGTGCGCCTGCCGGCGAACTTCAATGCGTATTACGAGTTCGAGCGTCCGCGCAAGGGGCGCTGGGCGCACGACGTGGAAGCCGAACTGTTCGGAGGCGGCCTGGCCGGCAACGACCGGCTCGGCGGCTCGCTGTGGTACGGCGCGACGTACTTCGTCAGCGACGCCTTCAGCCTCAACGCCGGTGCGATCCTGATCCAGCGGCCGGACTGGCTGATCTGGCAGGGGGCGGAGACGGGCGATCTGGTCGGCGCCTTCGACGGCAAGGAGGCGAGGCTGATCGCAGGCCTGGACTGGAGCATCGATCCGCGCCAGGAGCTGCGGGTGAAGCTGCAGGCGATCGGCATCGATGCGCGTGCGCGCCAGGCCTGGCGCTTCGACCCGGCGGGCAACGCGATCGCCGCGTCGGACCCGGTCGAGGATTTCAGCGTGCGCAACCTCGCCTTCCAGATCCGCTACCGCTACGAACTCGCGCCGCTGTCGTATCTCTACGTGGTCTACGGTCGCGGTGGCTTCGACCGCAGCGCGGTCTCCGAGGGCGTCGACGAGGCGCTGGTCGACAGTTTCGACCTGCGCGACGACGAGCAGCTGATGGTCAAGCTCAGCTACCGCTTCGAACTGTAGGCGGCGTGCCGGATCAGGGCGAGGCGGCCTCGCGCAGGTCCGCCGAGGCGATGTGCCACGCGCGCTGCGCCGCGCTCGCGCCGTCGACCACCGCGCGCCGCAGCAGGTAGCGGCCGGCGAGCCGCTGCACGCTGCCGTCGCTGCGCGTGGTGGTCACCGTGACCGGCACTTCGACGTAGCGCGAGCCGGCGGCGGCCTCGACCGGACCGGGATCGCCGTAGGTCACCTCCAGCGCGGTCATGTCGCTGAAGTTCGCCGCGAACGCGGCCGGATCCTGGCCGCTGGCCCGGCCGCCATCCGACCAGGCCGCATAGGCGCGCGCGTAGTCGCGCGCCTCGATCGCGGCGTAGTACGCGCGCAGGGTCGCGGCTGCATCGGCGGGCGTGGGCTCTGCGGCAGCATCGGCGGGCGCCGGCATGGCCAGCCCGGTTTCGGGATTGTCCTCGAGCGGCGGCATCCCGGCCGTTGCGTCGGCGGGAAGCAGGTCGGGTGGAGGCGGCGGCGCGGCGCCGGCCAACGGCACTTCACCGGGTCCCGGGCGCGCAGGCATGTCGGTGATCGCGCCGTCGGCCGCGCTCGGCTGCGGCAGCGGTGCGGCGTCGGCGTCCGTGGTGTCGTCCGCGACCTGTGCGTCGTTGCGTCCACTGCAGGCGGACAGCAGCAGGCCGCACAGCGCGGCCGTTGCGACGATGCGCACGGACAGGGCGGACGGAGTGGAGCCGGGCGCCACGTCAGCGCTCCAGGTGCACGACGACCGTGCCGCGTTCGATGCCGACGTCGCCGATCCGCCGCCCGGCGGGCAGCTTGTCGAGCAGGTCCTCGTCCAGACGATAGACCGGTTCGCTACGCGCCATCTCGGCCAGCAGGCTGTTGACCACTCCGCGCGCGCCGCCGCGCAGCAGTTCGCCGGAGCCGGGCAGTTCGAACTGCAGCAGTTCGGGCGCCTCCAGGTGCAGGCCCTGGGTCGCGGTGTCGTAGCGCAGGCCGCTGGCCAGCGCGAGCCGGCCGCTGGTCTCGCCTTCGCCGCCCAGCGCGCCGAGCCCGAGGTCGAACTCCATGCGCAGGCGCGAGTCGCCCGGCGGGATCGAGACGCGCGGATTGGCCAGCGTCACCGTGACCAGTCCGCCCAGCTTGTCGAACTCGCGCGGGAAGCGCCGGTCGAGCTGGCGCTGCAGCTGGCCTGGCGTGACCGCCACCTGGTCGTTCAACCAGGCCGATACCGCGCCAAGGGTGGCGCAGCCGGCGAGCAGCGAGAGCAGCATCAGCACGAATGCGGCAGGCAGGATGCGACGCATGGGGTGTCCTCTTGGGAACGGCTCGCGACAGTGTGCCGGCGCCGGCTGAACGCCTGCTCCACGCGCCCGCTCAGGGCGGCGCGTGCAGCGCCTCGCGCCGGGGCTGGAGCCAGGCGAGCAGCGCGCCCAGCAGCACCATCGCCAGCGTGCCCAGCACCACCTGGCGCGCGACCAGCGCGCCGGGCAGCGGCTGCACCGCGTATTGCAGCAGGCTGGCCGGCACGGTCGAGAACAGCGCCATCGCCAGCCCGAAGCGCAGGCCCTGGACCAGAGTGGGGCGGCGGCGGTCGACCCCCTGCGCGAAGATCCAGGTCATCGCGAACCCGACCAGCCCGTGGGCCAGCAGCAGCCAGCCGAAGTGGCGGGCGCCTTCCTGGGCGTTGCGGTACATCGCGCCGAGCGCGGCGTAGTCGGGCCCCAGCAGGAAGGCATGGATCACGAATGTCAGCAGCAGCGCGGCGAACGACACCACCAGGCCGCAGATCCAGAACCGCTTGCCCATCGCTTCCCCCTGGCACGCGCCGAGACCGCCATGCTACTGCCGTGTACTGCGTCGGGCCACCCGTCCGCAAGGCGGTCCGATGCAGCGCGGCGACGCGATCGCGCGGTCGCCGCTCAGCCCGCCGCGTTGCGGAATTCCTGTTCCAGGCGCTGCTTCAGCGCATCGTCCAGCTTGAGCTGGCGCGCGAGCTCGTCCAGGTAGGCGCGCTCCATGTAGCTCTGCTCGTCGGCGGCGACCAGGCTGGCCAGATACATCTCCGAGGCGATCTCGGGGGTGGAGGCCGCACGCGCGACCTCGGCCGGATCGAGCGGCTTCTCCAGTTCGGCCTTGAGCCACTGCTGCACCTCGGCCTCGGGTGCGATGCGTGCGAACTCGCCCTCGATCACCTCGCGCTCGCGCGCATCGATGTGCCCGTCGGCCTTTGCGGCGGCCACCAGCGCGCGCAGGATCGCCTCGCCGTGCAGATTGGCCTGTGGCGGCGGCAGGCGGTCGACCGTCTGCGGCTGCACCGTCGCGCCCTGTTGCGCCCTGTAATCGCCGTAGGCGCGATAGGCCATCATCCCCAGCGCCGCCAGGCCGCCGTAGGTGGCGAGCTTGCGCGTGGTCTTGTTGCGTCCGAGCAGCAGTCCGAGTGCGCCGCCGCCGAGCGCGCCCTTGCCGAAATCGGAGCCGAGCATGCCGCCGATGCCGCCGCGGCCATCGTTGCCGGTCATGGTGGTCGGGGCGGCGGACTTGAGCAGGTGGTCGAGGAATCCGTTGAGGCTCATCGGGGCATCCGGTCGGTCAGGGGAGGAAGCGCGCATCGTACCTCCCGGAAACGAAACGGGACGGCAAAGGCCGTCCCGTTCGTGGTGTCGCTGGAGGCGCCGCGATCAGGCGGCGGCGTCCTTGAGCTTCTTCAGCGGGCGCACCTTGACCTTCACCGAGGCGGGCTTGGCGGCGAACCACTGCTCTTCCTTGGTGAACGGGTTGATGCCCTTGCGCTTGGGCTTGGCCGGCACGCTGACGGCGCTGAACTTGGCGACGCCCGGCAGAGTGAAGCTGCCCGCGCCCTTCTTGTTGAGCGAGCCGTGGATCGCGCCCTCGAGCGCGCCCATCACGGCGCGGACGTCCTTGGCGGCGACGCCGGTGCTGTCGGCGATGTGGGCCACCAGGCCCGACTTGCTCAGCGGATCCTTGATCGCCTTCGGCGCGGCAGGCTTGGCGGCCTTCTTCGGAGCTGCCTTCTTGGCAGGAGCCTTCTTCTTTGCCATGGGTTTTGTGTTCCCTCGTCAGTGTCTGTGGTCAGCGTTGTCTTGTGGCCGAACGTGCCGGCAGGCGCAATGTAGGGCATCCGCCACCCGCCGCCAATAGGAAACGCGGAAAAAACGCCGCTTTTCTATGGCCGATCAGCGGTCCTGCGCGCGACGCCGGACCGGAGGCCAGCGCCACCAGCACAGCGCGACCAGTCCGGCGAACGCGCTGTAGGCGAACACGAACACCCACCAGGGCGCCTCGAAGAAGATCAGGCGCGACAACCAGTACTGGATGAAGGAGTCGCCGTAAGTGGCCTGCCCGGCTCGGTTTCGCAGCGATTGCTCCCACGTCGTCAGCGGGCACAGCCGGCCCAGCCAGGCCTGCAGCGCGATCACCAGCATCAGCGCCAGATGCGTGGCCCGCAGCGCGAACGCACGCACCCAGCGCCAGCCGAGCGGCCCGCCGACCACGATCGCCAGGGTGAACAGCACCACGAACGCGACCACGCCCACGTGCAGCGCGAGGATCGCGTCGGCGAGCAGGGCGGCGACGGCGGGCGTCATGGGAGCAGACGCGCGTTCATTCGTCCTCGTGGCCGGGTCGCCAGGCTGCCGCGAGCGCCTGCTGCACCTGCGGCGGCACCGGTTCGTAGTGGCTGAAGTCGAGTGCGTAGCGCCCGCGGCCTGCAGTGATCGACTTCAGTTCGGCGGCATAGCCTTCGAGTTCCGACAGCGGCACCTGCGCGCTGACCGCGATCTCGCCGCTGCCTGCGGCATCGGTGCCGTTGATGCGTGCCCGCTTGGCGGCCAGGCCGCCGCTGATGTCGCCCATGTGCGCCTCAGGCGCGTTCACTTCCAGGTCCACGATCGGTTCGAGCACCTGCGGCCGCGCCCTGGACACGGCATCGAGGAAGGCCTTGCGTCCGGCGGCGACGAAGGCGACCTCCTTGCTGTCCACCGGATGATGCTTGCCGTCGTACACCACCACGCGCAGGTCCTGCATCGGGTAGCCGGCGACCGCGCCGGACGCCAGCACCTGGCGCACGCCCTTCTCGACCGCGGGCAGGAACTGCCCCGGGATCACGCCCCCCTTCACCTCGTCGACGAATTCGAACCCGCCACCGCGCGGCAGCGGTTCGACCCGCAGGAACACCTCGCCGAACTGCCCGGCGCCGCCGGTCTGCTTCTTGTGCCGGTGGTGGCCCTCGGCGCGGGCGGCCACCGTCTCCCGGTAGGCGATGCGCGGCGGGTGCGTGTGCACCTCGATCCCGAAGCGGTCGCGCAGGCGGTCGATCTGCACCCGCAGGTGCAGGTCGGACAGGCCGCGGATCACGGTTTCGTTGGTCTCGGTCTCGTGCTCGACGTGGAAGCACGGATCCTCTTCGGCCAGCTTGTGCAGCGCGGTGGCCAGCTTCTGCTCCTGGCCCTTGCTGCCGGCCTCGATCGCCAGCCCGAACATCGGCCGCGGGAAGTCCACCGGCGCGAGGTGGATCTGGTCCTCGTCGTGGCTGTCGTGCAGGACCGCGTCGACATGCAGCTCCTCGACCTTGGCCACGGCGGCGATGTCGCCGGGGATCGCCTGTTCGACCTCGACGTGCTCGCGCCCGCGCAGCTTGAACAGGTGGCCGACCTTGAACGGCTTGCGTCCATCGTCCACGAACAGCTGGCTGTCCCGGCGCACCGTCCCCTGGTAGACGCGGAACACGCCGAGCTTGCCGACGAACGGGTCGTGCACGATGCGGAACACGTCGGCGACCACGTGCGCGTCGGGGTCGGGCGTGGTGGTGATCGCCTGCGCCTCCGCGCCGGCGCCCTTCACGAACGGCGGCGGGTTCGCCTCGCCCGGATGCGGGAACAGGCGCTCGGCCACGTCCAGCAGTTCGCGCACGCCCGTGCCGGTGCGCGCGGACGCGAAGCACACCGGCACCAGGTGGCCATCGCGCAGGCACTGTTCGAACGCGTCGTGCAGTTCGGTGCCGGACAGGCCCGACTCGCCGCGTTCGAGATAGTGGTCCATCACCGATTCGTCGATCTCGACCACCTGGTCGAGGATGCGCTGGTGCCACTCTGCCACCGGACCCAGGTCGCTGTCGCCTTCGGCCTGGCCGAAGCAGTCGATCACCCGCGCGCCGCCGCCGGCGGGCAGGTTGAGCGGCAGGACCGTGGTGCCGAAGGCCTCGCGCAGCTGCGCGAGCACGCGTGCCGGGTCGGCGCCCTCGGTGTCGATGCGATTGACCACGATCGCGCGGCACAGGCCGCGTTCGCGCGCGCGTTCCATCATCCGGCGGGTGCCGTGCTCGACGCCCCCGGCGGCATCGACCACCACGATCGCGGTCTCGACCGCGGCCAGCGCCGCCAGCGCCGGGCCGCGGAAATCGGGATAGCCGGGCAGGTCGACCAGGTTGACGTGGATCGATTCACCGGACGCGGCGACATGGTCGAGGCCGGCGATGGCGGCGTCGATCGAATGGCCGCGCTGCTTCTCGATCGGGTCGAAGTCGGACACGGTGTTGCCGCGTTCGACGGTGCCTGCCGTCTGGACTGCGCCGCCGGCATGCAGCAGGGCTTCGAACAGGGTGGTCTTGCCGGCGCCGGGATGGCCCGCCAGGGCCACGTTGCGGATCTGTGCGGTCGAGTAGGGCATGTGGCCGATCCTCCCTTGCATGGGAGCCGGCCGGCGGCCGGCATCTGCATCGGGATCCTGCCTGTGCCGGACAAGGCGTGCCCGGCAACCGGGGCGGGATCGCATGGCCGCCATGGCAACCGCGTGGGGGCAGCGCAGGCGTCGGGACCTGCGCCCGCGGTGCGGTCACGGCGGAAGGCCACCTTAGCGCGTCGCCGCGGAGCGGGCGCGTTGCGACGCAGCACGTCCGGGCCGCGAACGCGGAAGTAACGCGCTCGCGCTTACGCTGGCCGCTTGACCCCCACAGGAGCACACACGATGGGCATCTCCCGCAAGGCCAGCGCGCATTGGGAAGGCGACCTCAAGAGCGGCAAGGGCAGCCTCAGCACGCCGCAGAGCGGCCTGCTCGACAACACCCGCTACGGATTCAACAGCCGCTTCGGCGACGAGAAGGGGACCAATCCCGAAGAGCTGATCGCGGCCGCGCATGCGGGCTGCTTCACCATGGCGCTGTCGGCCAAGCTGACCGAGGCGGGCCACCCGCCCGAATCGCTCGACGGCAGCGCCGAGGTCGACCTGTCGATGGAAGGCGGTCCGACGCTCAGCGCGATCAGGCTGAAGATGAAGGCGAAGGTGCCGGGCCTGGACGAGGCGGAGTTCCGTGCGATCGCGGACGACGCCAAGCAGAACTGCCCGGTGTCCAAGGCCCTGAGCGCGGTACCGATCACGCTGGAGGCGGAACTGGTTGGGTGAGCGCATCCGCTCGACGTTGATGGTGCACGGAGGCGGCGGTGGCGGTTGGGAATGGAACGTCTGGAAGGGTGTCTTCGAGGCCACGCGCATGCGCGTGGCCGCGCCCGACCTGCGTGCCAGCCCGAACGGCCTCGCCGCCACCGGCCTGGACGACTACGCCGCGCAGGTGCGCGCGGCGCTGGCGTCGCTGCCGCGTCCGCGCGCGGTGGTGGGCGCCAGCCTGGGCGGACTGCTGGCGATGGAATGCGCCGCCGACGCCGATGCGCTGGTGCTGGTCAATCCCGTGCCGCCGTCGCCCTGGCATGCCCAGCTGCCGGGGCGCGACTGGCCGGACGTGGTGCCGTGGCAGCGGGACGCCCGGCTGACCGGCACCCGGCGCGCACTCCCCGACGCCGACGAGGCCACTGCCCTGTTCGCCTTCCGCCACTGGCGCGACGAGAGCGGTCGCGCCATGCGCGAGGCCTACGCAGGGCGCGCGGTGCCGCGCCCCGCGTGCCGGGTGCTGTGCATCGCCTCGATGGTCGACGACGACGTCCCGCCGGCGCTGACCGCCGCGTTGGCCACAGACCTCGATGCGTCGCTGCTGCGGGCCACCGCGGTCAGCCACGTGGGTCCGCTGCTGGGGCGCAATGCGGCCGACTGCGCGGAGCAGGCACTCGCCTGGCTGTCGCGAGGTTGAACGGGTCCCGCCACGGCGCGCCTTGCCCGGCCGGGTTCAGCGGGCGTTGGCGGGCCCGGCCTAGCGTGGCGCACGCGCCCACTCCACGGGTGCGGGGACAGCAACGATGAAGCAGGTGGCGATGACGTTGGCGATGGGTGGGCTGCTCGCCACCGGCATCGCCGGCGCGCAGGTGTACGACGAGGACCGCTACGGCCCCGCCCCGTATGGCGACTACAGCCATCGGGCCGGTCCGATGCAGGACGACGGCCGGACCTACCGCACCGATCGCGGCCCGGACCGCCATTCCGGAGCGGGCGAGTACGACTGGGCCCGGGTGGTGCGCGTGGATCCGGTGTTCGACGGGCGCGCGCGTCCGGTCTACGACACGCGTCGCTGCGAAACGCGGCGCGACGGCTATGTCTCGAGCGATCCGTATGCGCGCGACGGGTATGCCCCGCGCGACAGCTATGGCGGTTATGGCGACGATCGCCATGGCGATCCCTACGGTCAGCGGCCGCGCGACGGCAACGGGCGCCTGGTCGCCACCGTGATCGGCGGGATCGCCGGCGCGGTGCTGGGCAGCCGGATCGGCGACGGCAGCGGGCAGCTGGTGGGCACCGCGGTGGGCTCGATGGTGGGCGGCGCGGCCGGCCGCGGCATCTACGACGCCAACCGGCGCAACCGCCAGGGCAGCGTGACCGTGTGCGAGCCCGATCCCTACCGCGACGACCATGGCGACTACCGCGGATACGACACCTACGGCAGCCAGCCGAACGACGGCCCGGTCAGCGCCTACGACGTGACTTACGAATATGCCGGCCGCCAGTACGTGACCCGCACCGACCACCACCCCGGCGACCGGATCCGGGTGCGCGTGGACGTGCGCGCGGAGTAGTCGCCGAGGCGCGGGATCGCGGCAGCGAGGCAGCGGGGCAGCGCGGAGGGATTTCCGGCATCCCAGCGTCGGCATGCGGGAGGACTGCGCGCCGACGCGCGACCGGAGCGTGTGCGTGACGATCGCAGGGATGTGCGGGCCGGGGACGCGGTGGCGGCGATCGATCTCCCCGACCTCCCGCCAGGCGGGACGTGCCCCGCTCCGCGCCGGCCTCCGGCGCCCGCGTTGTAGCATCGGGGCCTTCCTGCCCGCTCCGGAGTATGTCGATGCTGCGTCCGCTACTGGCCTGCCTGTTCTGCGCCATCGCCAGCTTGCCCGCGGCGGCAGAGGACCAGACCCTGCTGCGGGCGGCGCGCATCCATACCGCCGACGTGGACGTGCCGGTCGCCACGGCGCTGGTGTGGGACGCGGACGGCCGCATCGTGGCGGTCGGCGACGCCGCGGCGCTGGCGGGCGCGCATCCGCAGGCGCGCGTGGTCGATGCCGGCGACGCCACCGTGATCCCCGGCCTGATCGACGCGCACGGGCACCTGCTCGGCCTCGGCGTGGCGCTGACCCGCGTCGACCTGGTCGGCACCGCGGACAAGGACGAGATCGTCGAACGCCTGCGCGCGTTCGAATCCGGCCTGCCGCCGGGCGAGTGGCTGCTGGGCGGTGGCTGGGACCAGAACGACTGGCCGGACGCCGCGTTCCCGACCGCGGCCGATCTGGATGGCGCGTTCCCGGAACGCCCGGTGTGGCTGCGCCGCGTCGACGGCCATGCCGGCTGGGTCAACTCCGCGGCGCTGCGTGCGATCGCCGCGCGCCCGGAATCTGCGGCGCTGCTGCGCGACGGCCAGCCGGAGGGCGGGCTGATCGTGCGCGACACCCAGGGGCGTCCGACCGGCGTGTTCGTCGATGAGGCCGAGCGCCTGGTAGACGCGGTGGTGCCGGCGATGGACCAGGCCGATGCCGATCGCGCGCTCGCACTTGCGCTGGAAGCGGCCGCGCGCAACGGGCTCACCGGCGTGCACGACATGGGCACCAGCCTGGCCGACTTCGAGCAGTTGAAGCGCTTCGCCGACGCCGGGCGACTGACGCTGCGGGTCGCCGCCCATGCCGACGGCGATGCCGCTGCGCTGGACTGGCTGTGCGAGCACGGCGCCTATGCGCATCCGGACGGGCGCCTGCAGATGCGGGGGGTGAAGTTCCTGATCGACGGCGCGCTCGGCAGCCGCGGCGCGGCCCTGGCGGAGGATTACAGCGACGATCCGGGCAACCGCGGCCTAGTGCTGATCGAGCCGGCGCGCTTCGACGCGCTGCTGGTGCGTGCGCACGACTGCGGCCTGCAGGTGGCCACGCACGCGATCGGCGACCGCGGCAACGCGCTGGTGCTCGACGCCTACGCGCGGACGCTCGGAGACGCCGCCGGCAGCGACCATCGCTGGCGCATCGAACACGCGCAGATCGTCGATCCGGACGACCTGCCGCGCTTCGCCGAGCTGGGTGTGGTGGCCTCGATGCAGCCCACCCACGCCACGTCCGACATGCCGTGGGCGGAGCAGCGCGTGGGCCCGGTGCGCATCGCCGGCGCCTATGCCTGGCGCCGGTTCGCCGACGCCGGCGTGCCGCTCGCGCTGGGCTCGGATTTCCCGGTCGAATCGCCCGACCCGCGCCTGGGGTTGCATGCGGCGGTGACGCGCCAGGATCGCGAAGGCCGTCCGCCCGGCGGCTGGCGGCCGGACCAGGTGCTGACTGCCGCCGAGGCGCTGTACGGCTTCACCCGCGACGCGGCCTGGGCGCATCGCGACGAGGCACGCGTGGGCCGGCTCGCGCCAGGGCTGCAGGCGGATTTCGTGGTGCTGGCGCAGGATCCGCTGTCGGTGCCCGTCGCGCAGCTGCCGGCGCTGGAGATCCGGTCGACCTGGGTGGACGGCACGCGGGTGTTCGAGGCGGGGACGGCCGCGCGAACCGACTGACCGGGCCACGACAGCGGCGGCCGCCCGGCGTGCGGGTGCCGATCCGGTCGCCGTGACCGCTGGCCCTGGGCGGGTCCGCCGCGCAGGCCGGCGACGGTGATGCAGCGCGTGGCACGCCCGATCCGCATACGCGGAACTGCCGCGCGTGACCGGTGCGGTACCGGAAGCGCGCCGCGGCCTCGTCTAGCGGGCGCCTTCCCAGTCGATCGTGCCTTCGACCACGGTCTGCACGCGGCCACCGGACCACACATCGCCGTCCGCATCGACCTGCAGTTCGATGCGCGCATCGAAGCCCACCTCGCGCCCCTGGCTGATGCGGTAGCGACCGCCGGTGCCGGGCAGAGAATCGCGGTCGGCGAGCCACGCGGCGAGAGTCGCGTTGGCGGCGCCGGAGGCGGCGTCCTCGAAGCGTCCGGTGGCGCCGACCCAGGCGCGCACGGCGAGCTGGTAGTCGGCATCCCCGCTGCGTGCAAATACGCACAGGCCCATGCTCCCGGTGTCGACCGCCAGCCGTTCGACCGCGTCCCAGCGTGGCTCGGCCGCCCGCAGCGCGGATTCGTCCGCGATCTCGGCCAGCCACCAGCGCCGGCCGCCGTCGACCAGCGCCGGCGGCAGCGCGCCCCGCGGCAGTGCGCCGAGCGCGTCGGCGACCAGCGCGTGTCCCGGATCGGCGACCTCGACGATGCGCGCGCGCGGCGTGCGCACCGCGATCGTGCGCGACGGCCCGTCGCCGTCGACGCGCAGCGGCAGCCGGCCGGCCACGCCGTCCTGCACCAGCAGGCCGTCCTGCGGCGCGGCCAGCCCCGCCTCGAGCACCGCATGCGCGGTACCCACGCTGGGATGGCCGGCGAACGGCACCTCGCGCCGCGGGCTGAACATGCGGATGCCGTAGCTCGCATCCGGCGAGGACGGCGCGAACACGAACGTCGTCTCGGGCAGTCGCGTCCAGCGCGCGATCGCCTGCATGGCCGCGTCGTCCAGGCCTTCGGCGTCCAGGACCACGGCGAGCGGGTTGCCGACGCCGGGGCGATCGGCGAAGACGTCGAGCTGCAGGTAGCGGCGGGGCATGGGGGCTCGCGGCGATGGGGGCCGCGCAGCTTACCGTGCGCGATGGATGCAGCTGCAACCGCTGTCTGCCCGGCGAGCGGCGGACGACGCGGCCGCGCCTGGTCGGTGTCGTCCGCTGCGGTCCGGTCTTCGGCGAGCAGGCGGATTCGCTAGAATCCGCGCTTCGCTCCGCGCGCGCAGCGCCGCCCGCATCATCCGGACTCCCGCCATCTCCATGCCTTCCTCTCCGACCGGCACGCCCTGGGTCGTGCTCAAGTTCGGCGGCACCTCGGTGTCGCAACGCCACCGCTGGGACACGATCGGCCGGCTCGCGGGCAAACGCGCGGACGAACACGGGGCGCGGGTGCTGGTGGTGGTCTCGGCGCTGTCGGGCGTGACCAACGAGCTGACCGCGATCGCCGACGGCGCGTCGGATGCCGGCGCGCGCACGCAGGCGCTGGTCGAGCGCCATCGCGCATTCGCGCAGGCGCTTGACCTGGACGCCGATGCCGTGCTCGGCGCGCGCCTGGACGCGCTGCGCGCGCTGGCGGCCGACACGCGCGCGGCCTCGCGCACGCTGGACTGGCAGGCCGAAGTGCTGGCGCAGGGCGAGCTGCTGTCCTCGACCCTCGGTGCGGCTTACCTGGCGTCGCAGGGTCTGGACATCGGCTGGTGCGACGCGCGCGACTGGCTGGACGCGATCGCGCTGCCGAACCAGAGCCCGTGGGGGCAGCGGCTGTCGGTCTCGTGCCGGCGCGAGGCCGACGAGGACTGGCGCACGCGCTTCGCCGCGCAGCCGACGCGGCTGCTGATCACCCAGGGCTTCATCGCCCGCCACGGCGACGGCGGCACCGCGGTCCTCGGCCGCGGTGGTTCGGACACTTCGGCCGCGCTGTTCGGCGGTCTGCTGCGCGCGCGTTGCGTGGAGATCTGGACCGATGTGCCGGGCATGTTCACCGCCAATCCGCGCGAGGTGCCCGATGCGCGCCTGCTGACCCGCCTGGATTACGCCGAGGCGCAGGAGATCGCCACCACCGGCGCCAAGGTGCTGCATCCGCGTTCGCTCGGCCCCTGCCGCGTGAGCGGGGTGCCGATGGCGATCCTCGACACCGAGCGTCCGGACCTGCCCGGCACCCGCATCGACGGCGACGCATCGCCGGTGCCGGGCGTCAAGGCGATCAGCCGTCGCAACGGCATCGTGCTGGTGTCGATGGAAACCGTGGGCATGTGGCAGTCGGTCGGGTTCATGGCCGACATCTTCGAGCGCTTCAGGCGCCACGGCCTGTCGGTGGACCTGATCGGCACCGCGGAGACCAACGTCACCGTCTCGCTCGATCCCAGCGAGAACCTGGTCAGCACCGACGTGCTGGCGCGGCTGTCGGAGGATCTGGCGCAGATCTGCCGGGTCAAGGTGATCGCGCCCTGCGCGGCGATCACCCTGGTCGGTCGCGGCATGCGCTCGCTGCTGCACAAGCTCTCCGACGTGTGGGCGACCTTCGGCCAGGAACGCGTGCACCTGATCTCGCAGTCGTCCAACGACCTCAACCTGACCTTCGTGATCGACGAGGCCGATGCCGACGGCCTGCTGCCCGAACTGCACGCCGAGCTGATCGGCAGCGGTGCGATGCCGGTGCAGGACGCGGCGGTGTTCGGACCCAGCTGGCGCGAGATCCAGCACGGTCCGCCGAAGCGCGCGCCGCGATGGTGGGAAGCCGATGACGCCCGTGGGCGGTTGCTGGAACTGGCCGCGACCGGCACGCCGCGCTACGCCTACCACCTGCCGACGGTGCGCGAACGCGCGCGTGCGCTCACTGCGGTGGATGCGATCGACCGGCGCTTCTTCGCGATCAAGGCCAATCCGCACCCCGAGATCCTGCGCGCGCTGGTGGAGGAAGGCTTCGGCCTGGAGTGCGTGTCGCAGGGCGAACTGGAGCGTGTGTTCGAAGCCGTCCCGCAGCTCGATCCGTCGCGGGTGCTGTTCACCCCGAGCTTCGCACCGCGCCGCGAATACGAAGCTGCGTACGCGCGTGGCGCGACGGTCACGCTGGACAACGTCGAGGCACTGCAGCGCTGGCCGGAGGTGTTCCGCGGTCGCGATCTGTGGCTGCGGATCGACCTCGGCCGCGGCGACGGCCACCATGCCAAGGTCGTGACCGGCGGCACGGCGTCGAAGTTCGGTTATCCGGTGGCGGAGGTCGAGGCGTTCGTGGCCGCCGCGCGCGCGCTCGATGCGCGCATCACCGGCATCCACGCGCACCTGGGCAGCGGCATCGGCCATCCGCGCCACTGGCGCGAGGTGTATGCCGAGCTCGCCGCGGTCGCCGACGGCATCGGCACCGTGGACACGATCGACATCGGTGGCGGCCTCACCATTCCCTACAAGCCCGACGACGCGCCGTTCGACCTCGCCGCATGGGCCGAAGGCCTGGCCGAGATCAAGGCCGCCTGGCCGCGCTACCGGCTGGCGATCGAGCCCGGCCGCTTCCTGGTCGCCGAAGCCGGCGTGCTGCTGGCCCGCGTCACCCAGGTGGTGGAGAAGCAGGGCGTGCGCCGGGTGGGGCTGGATGCGGGCATGCATTCGCTGATGCGCCCGGCGCTGTACGACGCCTGGCACGGAATCCACAACCTGTCGCGGCGCGAGGGGCCGGCGGACACCGCGTTCGACGTGGTCGGCCCGATCTGCGAGTCCAGCGACGTGTTCGGCCACGGCCGGCGCCTGCCGGCCGATACGGCCGAGGGCGACGTGGTCGCGATCGCCGATGCCGGCGCCTACGGGGCCGTGATCGCCAACCACTACAACCTGCGCGGCCTGCCGCGCGAGGACGTGCTGGCATGAGCGCGGCCGGATTCGATCGCGACGCGATCCAGGCGTTCCGCTTCGTGCGCTGCGGCTTCGACGCCGGCACCGGCGTGGCGCAGCTGGTCTACGCCTTCGACCAGGGGCCGGAACTGGTCGAGACTGTGACGCTGCCGGGCGCGCCGTTCGCGCTCGACGCAGTGCGCGCCGTCGCGGCGCAGCGCGCGCTGCGGCTGCTGCACCTGGTCGCCGGCGTGAGCTACTACAAGGCCGCGGTGCCGCCGGAGATCCGGGTCGAGGGCGAGGGCCTCGATGCCGCGACCGCGGCGCTGCTGGAGGACATCTACGTCCACGGCCTGGGCGAGTTCGCCTACCGCAACGGGCTCGACCTGCACGGGCGGATCCGGTTTCCGGTGGCGACCGATTCGGCTGCGGCGCGCGGCGGCGCGACGGCGCCCACGCTCGGCCTGCGCCACCATGCGCTGGTCGCGATCGGTGGCGGCAAGGATTCGCTGGTCAGCATCGAGGCGCTGCGCGTGCTGGGCGTCGACCAGACCGTCAGCTGGATCGGCGGCTCGCAGCTGATCCGCGCCTGCGCCGGTCGCACCGGCCTGCCGACGCTCAACATCGGCCGTCAGCTCGCGCCGGAACTGTTCGAATTCAACCGCCAGGGCGCCTGGAACGGGCACATCCCGGTGACCGCCGTGAACTCAGCGATCCTCGCCTTCGCCGCGGTAGTGCTGGGCGTGGAGCAGGTGGTGTTCTCCAACGAACGCTCGGCCAGCTACGGCAGCCTGATCGAGGGCACCGGCGAGGTGAACCACCAGTGGTCGAAGGGCTGGGCATTCGAGCGCGCGTTCGCGGCTTACCTGCGTGACCACGTCGCCGCTGACCTGTCCTACTACTCGCTGTTGCGGCCGCTGAGCGAACTCGCGGTGGCGCGCCAGTTCGCCCGGACCGACCAGTACGACGCGCATTTCTCCAGCTGCAACCGCAATTTCCACCTGCTCGGCGAGCGCCCGGTGAACCGCTGGTGCGGCGTGTGCCCCAAGTGCCACTTCGTGTTCCTGGCGCTGGCGCCGTTCATGCCCAAGCCGCGCCTGGTCGGCATCTTCGGCCGCAACCTGCTGGACGATCCGGCGCAGGTGCCGGGCTTCGACGCGCTGCTCGAGTATCGCGACCACAAGCCGTTCGAATGCGTGGGCGAGGGGCGCGAATCGCGCGCGGCGATGGCGGCGCTGGCGGCGCGCCCCGAATGGCGCGAGGACGCGGTGGTCGCGCGCTTCGCGCGCGAGATCGCGCCGCAGCTGGCCGGCGACCAGGAAGACGTGGCTGCCCTGCTGGTGCCCGACGACACCGGTCACGGCGTGCCGGCGGTGCTGTGGGAACGCCTGCGTGACCGTTTCGCGCCCTGACCTGGCCTCGCTCGCCGGGCAGCGGGTCGCGCTCTGGGGATGGGGGCGCGAGGGGCGGGCGGCGTACGCGGCGCTGCGCACGGCGCAGGTGGCGGAGTCAGGCGCGGCCGACGCTCACGACCGTTTCCCCGCTTCGCTGACGCTGTTCTGTTCGCCGTCCGAAGCAGACGACGCGCGCGCGCTGGGCGATACGCGGCTGCGGATCGAGACCGAGGCGACGGTGGAGCGCCTGGCGGCGTTCGACGTGGTGGTCAAGTCCCCCGGCATCAGCCCGTACCGGCCCGAGGCGCTGGCGGCGGCGGAGCGCGGCACGCGCTTCATCGGCGGCACCACGCTGTGGTTCGCCACGCGCCCCGACGCGACCACCATCTGCATCACCGGCACCAAGGGCAAGAGCACCACCTCCGCGCTGCTCGCGCACCTGCTGCGCGCCGGGGGCCACCGCACCGCGCTCACCGGCAACATCGGACAGCCGCTGCTGGAGCTGCTCGAGGGCGAGGCCGAGTTCTGGGTGGTCGAGCTGTCGAGCTACCAGACCCGCGATGTCGCCCGCAGCGGCGAGCGCCCGGCGGTCGCGGTGGTCACGAACATTTTCCCCGAACACCTCGACTGGCACGGCAGCCAGGCGCGGTACGTCGAGGACAAGCTGTCGCTGCTCACCGGGGCCCGGCCGCGCATCGCGGTGCTCAATGCCGGTGATCCGACCCTGTCGGCGCTCGACCTGTCCGACAGCGCAGTGCGCTGGTTCGGCCGCGACGACGGCTGGCACCTGCGCGGCGATGTCGTCTGGCGCGCCGACGAAGCGGTCTTCGACACCCGCGACCTGCCGGTGCCCGGGAGCCACAACCGCGGCAACCTGTGCGCCGTGCTGGCGGCGATCGAGGCGCTGGGGCTGGATGCGGAGGCGCTGGCGCCGCATGCGGCGACCTTCCGCGCGCTGCCGCACCGGCTGCAGGTGCTCGGCACGCGCGACGGGCTGACCTACGTCAACGATTCGATCAGCACCACACCGCATGCCAGCCTCGCGGCGCTGGAGGTGTACGCCGGGCGGCGCGTGGCGATCCTGGTCGGCGGGCACGACCGCGGCCTGGACTGGCAGGCGTTCGCCGATGCGATGCGCGTCGCGCCGCCCGCGGCCGTGGTGACCCTGGGCCAGAACGGCCCGCGCATCCACGCGCTGCTCGAGGATGGCGCGCGGACCGGCGGCTTCGCGCTGCGCGAGGCGCATGATCTCGGGGAGGCGGTCGCGCAGGCGCGGGGACTGCTGGACGGCGAGGGCGTGGTGCTGCTGTCGCCCGGCGCGCCGAGCTTCGGCGCCTACCGCGACTATGCCGAGCGCGGCCGCCACTTCGCCGCGCTGGCCGGATTCGATCCCGACGCGATCACGGCGATCCCGGGGATCGGGATCGCCTGACAGGGCGAGGTCGCAGCACCCGGGCTGCCAGGGCGCTGCGATCCGGGCGGCGGTCCCGGCGGGGCGTTCTGCCCGGACATACGTTGTTCGCCATGCCTCCGGCACCGTCGCGCCGAAAGCCCGTGCACGCCGCGCACGCACGCCTGGGCTAGGCTGTCGGTCCGTTCCCGCCAGAGGACACCGCCATGCGCCTTGCCGCCTCCCTGCTCGCCCTGTGCTCCGTCATCGTCCTGCCGGTCACCGCCGCGGCCGCGATGAAGTCCGAACCCGTGGAGTGGACCGTCGATGGCGACACCTTCAGCGGCTGGCTGGTGTACGACGACGAAGACGACGACCGCCGCCCGGGCCTGGTGATGGTGCCCAACTGGATGGGCGTGACCGACGATGCGCTGGAGCGGGCGAAGGCCGTTGCGGGGGACGACTACGTGGTGCTGGTCGCCGATGTCTACGGCAAGGGACGGCGGCCGAAGGACAGCGGCGAGGCCGGCAAGCTGGCCGGCGCGCTGCGTGGCGACGACCGCAGTGCGCTGCGCGCGCGCATGCAGGCCGCGCTCGACACGCTCAGGGCCCAAGCCGGCCGGGCGCCGCTCGATACGGACCGGATCGGCGCGTTCGGATTCTGCTTCGGCGGTTCGGCGGCGCTGGAGCTGGCGCGCGCCGGCACCGATCTCGCCGGTGTGGTCAGCCTGCACGGTGGTCTCGCGCCCGGCGCGCAGTCGCCGACCGCGTCGAAGATCGTCAGCCCGGTGCTGGTGCTCAACGGCGCCGACGACAAGGCGGTGAGCGATGCGGACATCGTCGCGTTCGAACAGGAGATGGACGCGGCCGGGGCGGACTGGCAGTTCGTCGACTTCAGCGGCGCGGTGCACTGTTTCGCCGAGCCGTCCGCCAGCAACGACCCGGCCAGCAACTGCCGCTACGACGCGCGCGCCGCGGAGCGCGCCTACCGGATGATGGACGGCTTCTTCGAGGAAGTGTTCGAAGAGGAGTGAGCGGGCGCCGTCCGGTATCGCCGCTGTCGCGCCCGACGGTGTCGGGTGCGGTGCCGCGAGCCGCATCCGCGCCGTCGATCGCCAGCGCCGCGGTGCGCGCCGACGCGACACCTCCCGGGCGACCTGCGCCTCTGGCGCGGTAGCGCAGGCTTCGCGTAGAGCGGAGCGATGGATCAGGGGCGCCCCGGATGCGCTTCGCTTATCCGGGCTACGGGGGCGGCGGCGCCGAGGACAATCGGCCTCAGCGAGCCGGTCAGTGCCCGCGTTCCACCGCGTGTCGCGCCAGGCCGCGCAGCGCGGCGATCGCCTCGTTGGAGGGCAGCGACGCCAGGGCGGCTTCGGCCGCCGCGGCGTACTCGCGGGCGCGGGCCCGGCTGTAGCCCAGGCTGTCGGCGCGCGCGATCGCCGCCAGCACCTCCGGCATGGCCGACGTGTCGCCCTGCTGGACGATGCCGCGCAGGCGTTCGCGGGTAGCGGGGTCGGCCTGCACCATCGCGTGGATCAGCGGCAGGGTGGCCTTGCCCTCGGCCAGGTCGTCGCCGAGATTCTTCCCCAGCGCGGCGGCATCGCCGTCGTAGTCGAGCACGTCGTCGGCGATCTGGAACGCATAGCCCAGCTGCAGGCCGTAGTCGTAGAGGGCCTGCTGCGTGGCCTCGTCGGCGCCCGAGGCGAGTGCGCCGAGCCGCGTGCCGGCGGCGAACAGCACCGCGGTCTTGCGTTCGATCACATCGAGGTAGGCGGCCTCGTCGGTGTCGGGGTTGCGCACGTGCAGCAGCTGCAGTACCTCGCCCTCGGCGATCCGGTTGGTGGTGTCGGCCAGCAGCTGCATCACCGCCATGCAGTCGAGCTCCACCATCAGCTGGAAGCTGCGCGAATAGAGGAAATCGCCTACCAGCACGCTGGGTGCGTTGCCCCACAGCGCGTTGGCGGTGCTGCGGCCGCGGCGCAGGTCGGATTCGTCGACCACATCGTCGTGCAGCAGGGTCGAGGTGTGGATGAACTCGACGATCGCGGCCAGCTGGTGGTGGCGCGGGGTGACCTCGCCGGTGGCGCGCCCGGCCAGCGCGACCAGCATCGGCCGCAGGCGCTTGCCGCCGGCGGAGACGATGTGTTCGGCCACCTGGTTCACCAGCACCACGTCGGAGGCCAGGCGCCGGCGGATCAGGGCGTCGATCGCGTCCATGTCGCCGGCGGCCAGCGCCTGGATCTCGGGCAGGCCGGGCACCGGCGCGGGGGGAAGGTCGGCCATGGGGGGTCCATCGAACATGAACCCGCGATTATACGGAGCCGACGTGAGCGTCCGGGACGCGGGAAACCCTGACACGCCGCCGCGGCGAGGGCCGACGGCGCCGACGTGGGCCGGTATACTGCAATGCCCTTGCCGGCCTCTTCCGGCGACATCGAAGGACAGCAATGGCCCGTGGCATCAACAAGGCGATCCTTGTCGGTAATCTCGGCAACGATCCGGAAACCAAGTACACCCAGGGCGGCATGGCGATCACCAAGGTCAGCCTCGCTACCACGTCCGTACGCAAGGATCGCGACGGCAACAACCAGGAAAAGACCGAGTGGCACCGCGTGACCTTCTTCGGCAAGCTCGGCGAGATCGCGGCCGAGTACCTGCGCAAGGGATCGCAGGTCTACGTCGAGGGGCGGATCACCTACAGCGAGCACACCGGTGACGACGGCCAGAAGCGCTACTACACCGACATCATCGCCGACGAGATGCAGATGCTCGGCGGCCGCGGCGAGGGTGCTGGCGGTGCTGGCGGTGGTGGTGGCGGATCCTACGAGCGTTCGCGCCCGCAGCGCTCCGAGTCCGCGCCGCGCCAGCAGTCCGCCCCTTCGCGCCAGCAGGCGCCGGTGGACGACTTCTCGGACGACGACATCCCGTTCTGAC
This sequence comes from Luteimonas kalidii, assembly GCF_029887935.1. GTDB lineage: Bacteria > Pseudomonadota > Gammaproteobacteria > Xanthomonadales > Xanthomonadaceae > Luteimonas > Luteimonas kalidii. Next base: position 622,067 of record NZ_JARXRO010000020.1, read on the forward strand.
CCCGGGCACCCCATGACCAGCGCAGCCGCGGAGGATCCGTGCCGACCTGGCTGGTGACCGGCGGCGCCGGCTTCATCGGTGGCAACTTCGTGCTCGATGCGGTCGCGCGCGGCGTGCGCGTCGTCAATCTCGACGCGCTGACCTACGCCGGCAATCCCGATACGCTGGCGTCGCTGCGCGACGATCCCGGCCACGTGTTCGTGCATGGCGACATCGGCGACCGCGCCCTGGTGTCGCGTCTGCTGGCCGGGCACAGCCCCGACGCGGTGCTCAACTTCGCCGCCGAGAGCCATGTGGACCGCTCGATCGACGGGCCCGCGGCGTTCGTGCAGACCAACGTGGTCGGAACCCTGGCATTGCTGGAGTCCGTGCGCGAATACTGGAGATCGCTGCCGGCCGAGGCGGCGGATGCGTTCCGCTTCCTGCACGTGTCCACCGACGAGGTCTACGGCGCGCTCGGCGCGACCGGCCGCTTCACCGAGGCCTCGCCCTACGCGCCGAATTCGCCCTACGCGGCGTCCAAGGCCGCGTCCGACCACCTGGTGCGCGCCTTCCACCACACCTACGGGCTGCCGGTGCTGACGACCAACTGCAGCAACAACTACGGGCCCTGGCAGTTCCCGGAGAAGCTGATCCCGCTGGTGATCGCGAAGGCCCTCGCCGGCGAGCCATTGCCGGTCTACGGCGACGGGTGCCAGGTGCGCGACTGGCTGTTCGTGTCCGACCACTGCGCCGCGATCCGGGCGGTGCTGGCGAACGGGCGCGTCGGCGAGACCTACAACATCGGTGGCGATGCCGAGCGACGCAACCTCGACGTGGTGGAGGCGATCTGCGCCCTGCTCGATGTCCGTCGCCCGCGCGTGGACGGCCAGCCGCACTCCGCGCTCATCCACTTCGTCGTCGACCGCCCGGGCCACGACCGGCGCTACGCAATCGATGCGGGCAAGCTGCGCGGTGAGCTGGGCTGGATGCCGGAGTACACGTTCGAGCGCGGCCTGGCCGAGACCCTCGACTGGTACCTGGCGCACCAGGACTGGGTCGGGCGGGTGCTCGACGGCAGCTATCGCCTGGAGCGCATCGGAGTGGCGGCATGAGCGGCCGCAAGGGCATCGTGCTGGCCGGCGGCTCCGGCACCCGGCTGTATCCGATCACCCAGGCGATCAGCAAGCAGCTGCTGCCGGTGTACGACAAGCCGATGATCTACTACCCGCTGAGCGTGCTGATGCTGGCGGGGATCCGCGAGGTGCTGGTGATCAACACCCCGCACGAGCAGGCGCTGTTCCGCAGCCTGCTGGGCGACGGCTCGCAGTGGGGCATGCGGATCGAGTACGCCGCGCAGCCCAGCCCCGACGGGCTGGCGCAGGCGCTGCTGATCAGTCGTGAATTCCTCGCCGGCGCGCCGAGCTGCCTTGTGCTGGGCGACAACATCTTCCACGGCCCGGGCCTGACCACGATGCTCAGGCGCGCGGATGCGCGCGAGACGGGCGCCACGGTGTTCGGCTACCGGGTCGCCAATCCCGAACGCTACGGCGTCGCCGAGTTCGATGCGGCGGGCAGGGTGGTCGGCCTGGAGGAGAAGCCGGCGGTCCCGCGTTCCAGCCACGCGGTCACCGGGCTGTATTTCTTCGACGCCCGCGCCAGCGACCTGGCCGCCTCGCTGCAGCCCTCGGCCCGTGGCGAACTGGAGATCACCGACCTCAACCGCTGCTACCTCGATCGCGGCGAACTGCACCTCGAGCAGCTCGGCCGCGGTTACGCGTGGCTCGACACCGGCACCCACCAGTCGCTGATGGAGGCATCGAACTACATCGCGACGATCGAGGCGCGACAGGGACTGCGGGTGTGCTGCCCGGAGGAGATCGCCTGGCGCAACGGCTGGATCGACGACGCCCGGCTGCGCGCGCTCGCCGCGCCCCTGGATCGCAGCGGCTACGGGCGCTATCTGCTGGGATTGGCCGAGCGCGGGCACGCGCCGTGAAGCTGGTCGACACCGACCTGCCGGGCTGCGTGGTGATCGAGCCGGAGGTGTTCGGCGACGCGCGCGGCTTCGTGTTCGAGGCGTTCAACCGCGACAAGCTCGCCGCCCACGGGCTGTCCCCGACCTTCGTCCAGGCCAACGTCTCGGCGTCCACGCGGGGCGTGCTGCGCGGCCTGCACTATCAGTGGCCGAACCCGCAGGGCAAGTACGTGTCCGTGCTCGAAGGCGAGGTGTGGGACGTGGCGGTCGACATCCGCCGCGGTTCGCCGCACTTCGGCCGATGGACCGCGGTGCTGCTGAGCGCGGAGAACCGGCGCCACCTCTGGATCCCGGAAGGCTTCGCGCACGGCTTCGTGGTGTTGAGCGAGCGCGCGCTGTTCCATTACCTGTGCACCGCGACCTACGATCCCGCCGCGGACGCCGGCATCCGCTGGAACGACGCCGACCTGGCGATCGACTGGCCCGTGACCGCGCCCCAGCTGTCGCCCAAGGATGCGAAGGCGCCGTTCCTGGCCGACCTCGCGCCCGAGCGCCTGCCGACCTTTGCGGCATGAGGGTCCTGCTGCTCGGCGCGAACGGGCAGCTGGGCCACGCGCTGCGCCAAACGTTGCCGGTGTCGGCCGACCTCGTGTGCGCGACCCGCGACGGCCGGCTGTCCGATGGCGCTGCGTGCGAGCGCGCGGACTTCGACCAGCCCGCCTCGCTGGCGCCGCTGGTCGCACGCGTTGCGCCGGATGTCGTCGTCAATGCCGCCGCCTACACCGCGGTCGACCGCGCCGAGGACGACCGCGAGGCTGCATTCCGCGTCAACGCCGAGGCGCCGGGCCTGCTCGCACGCGCCTGTGCGCAGCGCGATGCGCTGCTCGTGCACTACTCGACCGACTACGTGTTCGACGGTCGCGGTTCGCGCCCGTATCGCGAAGACGACGCCACCGCGCCGCTGGGGGTCTACGGGGCCAGCAAGCTCGCGGGCGAGGAGGCGGTGCGCGCGGCGGGCGGCCGCCACATGATCCTGCGCACGGCGTGGGTGTACGGCCTGCATGGCCGCAACTTCATGCGCACCATCCTGCGCCTGGCCGGGGAGCGAGACGCACTGCGCGTGGTCGACGACCAGACCGGCACGCCGACGCCGGCGTGGCTGGTCGCCGATGCCACCAGCAGGCTGCTCGGCGACCCCGGGATCGGCGCTGGCCTGTGGCATGTCGTCGCTGGCGGACAGGCGACCTGGCGCGAGTTCGCCGATGCCATCTTCGATCAGGCGCATGCGCGGCGCCTGATCCGTCGGCGGCCGCACGTCGTCCCGATCGCGACCTGCGACTACCCCACCCCGGCGCGTCGGCCCGCCTATTCCTGCCTCGACACGACGCGACTGAGAACGACGACCGGCATCGCGCTGCCGTCCTGGGGCAATGCACTCTCGCGGACACTTGACGACGCCTCCGGTCTGCCCGTCCGGTGGCTGGACGACGGGTGAGCCGCTCCAGCCTGCCGCCTCCGGCCTCAGCCATCCGGTAGCGACCACCGCGCCCCGCCGCGACACAGGCATGCCGCTGCGCCGATCCGGCGACCGGTCCCACGGCCTTTGCGCCGCATCCGCTCCTGCGCCTACCATCGGCCCCCTTGCCTTGCGGAGTTTCCGATGATGCTGCGACACGCCCTGCTGCCGATCTGCCTGCTGGCCGCGTTGCCGGCGCTGGCCCAGGCCCGCGGCCTCGACGTCCGCGACCTGGTGAAACTCGATCGGGTGTCGTCGCCCACGCTGTCGCCCGATGGCCGTGTGGTCGTGTTCGCGCAGCGTAGCGTCGATGCCGACCTCAAGGCCAGCACCGCCCTGTATGCGCGCAACCTGGTCACCCGCGACCTGGCGCCGCCGCGCCGGATCACGCCCGAGGGCTGGAACGTGAGCGCGCCGACGTTCTCCCCCGACGGCGCCACGCTCTACTTCCTCAGCGCGAAGGAGGGCAACCAGCAGCTGTACACGATGGCGGCCGAGGGCGGCACGCCTCGCCAGGTCACCGCGTTCGCGCTCGATGTCGGCAGCTACCGGCTCTCGCCCGACGGCCGTCGCATCGCGTTCAGCGCCGAGACCTTCGCCGACTGCGCGGACGATTTCGCGTGCACGCACAAGCGTCTCGACGAACGCAAGCAGGCGAAGGCCAGCGGCGTCGTGTACGAGCAGCTGTTCGTGCGCCACTGGGACACCTGGAAGGACGGCCGCCGCAGCCGGCTGTTCGTGGCCGACCTGCCGGCGGCCGCGGATGCGGCGCAGGTGTCCACGGCACGCGGCATCAGCCATGCGCTCGACGGCGACGTGCCGTCGAAGCCGTTCGGCGATGCCGGCGACTACGCATGGTCGCCGGATGGCGCCAGCGTGGTCGCCAGCATCCGCGTCGCCGGGCGCGAGGAGCCGTGGTCGACCAACTTCGACCTGTACCGGCTGCCGGTGGCCGGCGGCGCGCCGGTGAACCTCACGCAGGCCAACACCGCCTGGGACGCCGGCCCGGTGTTCAGCGCCGACGGCGATACGCTGTACTACCGCGCGATGAAGCGTCCCGGCTTCGAGGCCGACCGCTACGCGATCATGGCGATGGACCTCGCCACCGGGCAGACGCGCGAGATCGCACCCGACTGGGATCGCTCGCCCAGCAGCCTCAAGCCCTCGGCCGACGGTCGTTCGCTGTACGCGGCGGCGCAGAGCATGGGCGAATACCCGCTGTTCCGGATCGACCTGGCCAGCGGTGAGGTGACCGAACTGGTCGGCGACGGCAGCGTATCGGCCTACGAGGTGGCGGGACAGTCGCTGGTGCTGACGCGCAACGCGCTCGACACCGGCGACGTGCTCTACGCCGCTTCGCCCGATGGCGAGGGCCTGCGCGCGATCACGCCGACCGCGGCCGAGCGCCTGCCCGACGTCGATTTCGGCGCGTTCGAACAGTTCGCCTTCCGCGGCGCCGGCGGCGCGCAGGTCCACGGCTACGTGGTCAAGCCCTGGAACTACACCGAGGGAGAGTCGTACCCGGTCGCATTCCTGATCCACGGCGGCCCGCAGGGCAGCTTTGGCAACGGCTGGAGCTATCGCTGGAACCCGCAGACCTACGCCGGCCAGGGCTATGCGGTGGTGATGATCGACTTCCACGGTTCGACCGGCTACGGCCAGGCCTTCACCGATGCCATCAGCGGCGACTGGGGCGGCAAGCCGCTGGTCGACCTGCAGCAGGGCTGGGAAGCGGCGCAGGAACGCTATGATTTCCTCGACGGCGACCGCGCCTGCGCGCTCGGCGCCAGCTACGGCGGCTACATGGTCAACTGGATCGCCGGCAACTGGAACGAGCCGTGGAAGTGCCTGGTCAACCACGACGGCGTGTTCGACACCCGTTCGATGGGCTACGTCACCGAGGAGCTGTGGTTCACCGAGTGGGAGAACGGCGGTACGCCGTTCGACAAACCGCAGGCCTACGAGAAGTGGAACCCGGTCAACCACGTGTCGGAGTGGCGGGTGCCGATGCTGGTTGTGCAGGGCGAGAAGGACTACCGCGTGCCGGTCGACCAGGGCCTGTCGACGTTCACCGCGCTGCAGCGCAAGGGGATCGAGTCGCAGCTGCTGTACTTCCCGGACGAGAACCACTGGGTGCTCAAGCCGCACAACAGCGTGCTGTGGCACGACACCGTCAACGCCTGGCTGAAGCGCCACATCGGCCAGTGAGCCCGCGCGCGCCGGCGATCCGCCGGCGCATCCGCAACCCCGCCGCGACAGGCGTACCCGCCCGGAGACCCGCATGGCGATCGACACCGCCGTCCCCTCGACCGCCCTGATCACCAACGATGCAGTGGTGATGGGCCTGCTGGCCATCACCCTCGGCCTGGTGTTCTGGACCTCGTCGCGACCGACGGGCATCTGGAAGCGCTTCTACACCTACGTGCCCGCGCTGCTGCTGTGCTACCTGCTGCCGGCGGTCTACAACAGCATCGGCCTGATCGACGGCAATGCCTCGGGCCTGTACCCGATGGCGCGCGACTACCTGCTGCCCAGCGCGCTGGTGCTGCTGTGCCTGGCGATCGATCTCGGCGCGATCCTGCGGCTGGGGCCCAAGGCGGTGGTGATGTTCCTCACCGGCACCGTGGGGGTCATGCTCGGCGCGCTGGTGTCGTTCGTCGCGATGGGCTGGATCCATCCCGAGACCGTGGCCGGCGATACCTGGCGCGGCATGACCACCGTGGCCGGCAGCTGGATCGGCGGCGGCGCCAACCAGGCGGCGATGAAGGAGGTGTTCGAGGTCGAGGCGACCCTGTTTGGCCAGTTCATCGCGGTCGACGTGCTGGTGGCCAACGTGTGGATGGCGATCCTGCTGCTGATGGCCGCGCGCGCCGATGCCTTCGACCGCTGGACCCGCGCGGACACGGCCGCGATCGAGGACATGAAGCAGCGCATCGAGGCCTACCAGGCGCAGCACTCCCGCATCCCGAGCCTGACCGACCTGATGGTGATCCTCGCCATCGGCCTCGGCGCGACCGGCCTGTCGCACCTGCTGGCCGAGCCGCTGGTGGCCTGGATGCAGAGCCTGCCCGCGTCCTGGAACCTCGAGGACTACAGCCTGACCTCCGGCTTCTTCTGGATGGTGGTGATCGCCACAACGGTGGGCCTGGTGCTGAGCTTCACCCGCGCCCGCGAGATGGAAGGCGCCGGCGCCTCGAAGGTGGGTTCCGCGATGCTCTACGTGCTGGTGGCGACCATCGGCATGCACATGGACATCGGCGCGCTGCTCGACCGCCCCTGGCTGTTCCTGCTCGGCCTGATCTGGATCAGCGTGCACGCGGCGCTGCTGCTGGTGGTGGCCAAGCTGATCCGCGCGCCGCTGTTCTTCCTGGCGGTCGGGTCGCAGGCCAACATCGGCGGCGCGGCCTCGGCGCCGGTGGTCGCCAGCGCGTTCCATCCGGCACTGGCGCCGGTGGGGGTGCTGCTGGCGGTGCTGGGTTATGCGCTGGGCACCTATTGTGCCTACATCACCGGGCTGCTGCTGCGGGTGATGGCGGGCGCCTGAAGCGCCTCCGGGCAGGGGGCCTCGCCGCACGGCCGCGACACCCGGCCGCAGCGACGGTACCGGGAGGGCAGGCACAGGCCGGCCCGTCTGGCGACGCGCGTGACGTGCGTGACGCGCGGGAATGCCGCGTGCGTGTCGCACTGCAGCACGCGCCACGAGTCCGACTGGCAACCCATTTGCACGACGCGAAGCTTGCAAAATCGCGCGGTTTCGGTTCGGCTTGCGCTACCGGGCGGCATCGCCGTCGCCAAGGGAGCCGCCGCACGTGAATGCCATCATCCTCCTGCTGGTCGGGCTCGGCGCGATGGCGCTGGGCTACGTGTTCTATTCGAAGTTCATCGCCGAGAAGATCTACCGGCTCCAGGCCGACTACCCGACGCCCGCGCATACCCTGCGCGACGACGTGGACTACGTGCCGACCAACCGCTTCGTGCTCTGGGGCCACCACTTCACCTCGGTCGCCGGCGCGGCGCCGATCGTGGGGCCAGCGATCGCGGTCATCTGGGGCTGGGCGCCGGCGTTCCTGTGGGTGACCCTGGGCACGGTGTTCTTCGCCGGCGTGCACGATTTCGGCGCGCTCTGGGCCAGCGTGCGCAACAAGGGCAAGTCGATGGGCATGCTCAGCGGCAGCTACATCGGCCGCCGCGGGCGCAACCTGTTCCTGGTGGTGATCTTCCTGCTGCTGCTGATGGTCAATGCCGCGTTCGCGGTGGTGATCGCCAACCTGCTGGTGTCCACGCCGACCTCGGTGATCCCGGTGTGGGGCGCGATCCTGGTCGCGCTGGTGATCGGACAGCTGATCTACCGCTGGAAGGTCGGACTGCTGTGGCCCTCGATCGGCGGCGTGATCGTGCTGTACGCGCTGATCCTGATCGGCAACAGCTATCCGCTGGTGTTGCCGGACTCGGTGTTCGGCATGAGTGCGAAATCGGCGTGGATCGTGCTGCTGTTCCTCTACGCGGGCATCGCCTCGCTGCTTCCCGTCTGGGTGCTGCTGCAGCCGCGCGACTACATCAACGGCCTGCAGCTGTTCGTGGGCCTGGGCATCCTGTACGCGGCGGTGCTGTTGGCATCGCCGACGATCGTCGCCCCGGCGTTCAACGACTCGGTGCCCGACGGCACGCCGGGCATCGTGCCGCTGCTGTTCGTCACCATCGCCTGCGGCGCGATCTCGGGCTTCCACGGCATGGTCGCATCGGGCACCACGTCCAAGCAGCTCGACAAGGAAACCGATGCGCGCTTCGTGGGGTATTTCGGTGCCGTGGGCGAGGGCATGCTGTCGCTGGCGGCGATCATCTGCTGCACCGCCGGTTTCGCCACCCTGGTGGACTGGCAGGCCGTCTATGCCCAATTCGGCGCCGGCGGCGTGACCGCGTTCGTCAACGGCGGCGACGTGCTGCTGATGGACGGCCTGGGCATGCCCGAGCAGCTCGGCTCGACGATGCTGGCGACGATGGCGATCCTGTTCGCGGCCACCACCATGGACACCGGCCTGCGCCTGCAGCGCTTCGTGGTGCAGGAAGCGGCCGAGCTGGCGGGGTTCAAGGTCGGCACCTTCCTCGGAACCGTGGTCGCGCTGGCGGTCTGCATGGCGCTGGCTTTCGGCGCCGGTGGCGATGGCGCCGGCGGCATGGTCATCTGGCCGCTGTTCGGCACCACCAACCAGCTGCTCGCGGCGCTCACGCTGGCGGTGATCTCGGTGATCCTGATCCGCAAGGGCCGCAATCCGCTGTTCACCCTGGTGCCGCTGGTGTTCCTGCTGCTGATGTCGCTGTACGCGCTGATCGTGCAGCTGGGCACTTTCCTCGAGCAGGAGAACTGGCTGCTGCTGGCGATGGACGTGGTGATCCTGGTGGCGGCGCTGTGGGTGTCGTTCGAGGCGTTCCTGGCGATGCGCAAGGGGCGCGATGCCGCTGCCGCGGAGGACGGCACGCTGGACGGCGAGCGCGGCTGATGGCGACGGAGGCGCCCGGCGACTCGGCGCTGGCGCGTCTTTCGGCCGCGCTCGGCGAGTTCTACGCCGCGCCCTACCGGCGCACGTTCGCCCGGGCCCGGCGCGACGAGGACGACCTGTTCATGCTGCTGGTCTGCTCGGAGGCGCTGGGGGTGCCGAACCCGGCCGCCTTCTACACCCTGGAACTGATGCCGGTGCTGTACGAGCGCTTCCATGACTGGCACCGGCGCATGGGCATGGAGCGCTCGCCGCTGGACCACGTCGGGTGTTGCTGACGCTGGCGGCGTCGCGCCGGGTCCTGTTCCTGGGCGGCAAGGGCGGGGTGGGCAAGACCACGGTCGCATCGGCCCTGGCGTATGCGCAGGCCCGCGCCGGACGCCGCGTGCTGCTGGTATCCACCGATCCGGCGCACAACCTCGGCCATCTGTGGCAATGCCGCATCGGCGCGGATCCCCGAGCGCTGGCGGCCGGGCTCGACGCGGTCGAGATCGATCCCGGGGCCACCGTGGAAGCCCACCTGGCCCAGGTCGGTGACGCACTGCGCAAGCTGATGCCGTCGCACCTGTCCGGCGAAGTCGACCGGCACCTGGCGCTGTCGCGCGACGCGCCCGGCATGCACGAGGCCGCGTTGCTCGAGCGCATCGCGCAGATCGTGCAGCAGGGCCTGCGCAGCCACGACCTGCTGGTCTTCGATACCGCGCCGTCAGGGCATACCGCGCGCCTGATGGCGCTGCCGGACATGATGGCGGCGTGGACCGACGGCCTGCTGCGGCGCCAGGCGCGCAGCGAGCGTTTCGGTGCCGCACTGCGCAACCTCGGTGGCGACGACGGCGTGGCGGCACGCGCGCTCGGCGCTGGCGACGAGGCGCGCAGCGGAGGCGACCGCGACCAGGCGATCCGCGCGATGCTGCACCGGCGCCGCCACCTGTTCGGCGAACTGCGCGACGTGCTGGCGGATGCCGGCACCACCGCCTTCGCCATCGTGCTGGCAGCCGAGCGCCTGCCGGTACTGGAAACCGTCGAACTCCACGCCAGCCTGGTGCGCGCGGGCATCCACGTCGGCGCGCTGGTGGTCAACCGCCGCTCGCCCGCCGATGCCGGCGCGTTCCTCGCCGAACGGCGCGTCCAGGAGGACATCCACCTGCGCGCACTGCACGAGTCGCTGCCGGACATCGCGCTGCAGGAACTTCCGCTGCTGGCGGGCGACGTGGCGGGCGAGGCGGGCGTGGCCGCGTTCGCCGACCTGCTGGCGCGCGACGCCTAGAGCCAGCCGATGCGCCGGAACAGGCGATAGAGTCCGAAGCAGACCACGCCGACGAAGAGCACCAGCAGCGGGTAGGCGTAGCGACCGTCGAGTTCGGGCATCGACCGGAAGTTCATCCCGTACCAGCTGGTGATCAGCGTCGGTGCCGCCAGCAGGGCGGCCCAGGCGCCGAGTTTTCTCACCGTCTCCCCCTGCGCCAGCGTCACCAGCGACTGGTTGACCGCCATGGCCGTTCCCAGCAGGTCGCGCAGCGCATCGACCGTGTCGTTGACCCGGATCACGTGGTCGTGCACGTCGCGGAAGTAGAAGCGGGTCTCCTCCGGGATCTGCGGCGAGGGCGAGCGCACCAGCTGCGAGAGCACGTCGATCAGCGGCGCCACCGACATCCGCATCTCGGTGAGCTGGCGCTTGAGGTCGTACAGCCGCACCAGGGTGCTGCGACGATAGGAATCGGAGAAGATGTCGCGCTCGAGCGCGCGCAGCGCCGACTTGAACTGGTCGGCGATGGGCAGGTAGTTGTCGACGATGAAGTCGAGCACCGCATACAGCGCATACGACGGACCGAGCGCCAGCAGCCCGGGCTCGCGTTCCACCCGCGCGCGCGCGGGCGCGTAGGACAGCGAAGCGCCGTGGCGGACCGTGATCAGGTAGCGCGGGCCGACGAAGATGTGGGTTTCGCCGAACAGGATCCGGTCTTCGACCATCTGCGCGGTGTTGACCGCCAGGAACAGCGCGCCGCCGTAGGCCTCGACTTTCGGGCGCTGGTGGGCGTTGTGCGCGTCCTCGATCGCGAGGTCGTGCAGGTCGAATTCCTCCTGCAGCGTTTCGAGCACCGCATCGTCCGGTTCGTACAGGCCGATCCAGACGAAGCTGCCGTCGTCGTGCGCCAGCACGTCGCTGATCGCCTCGAGCGGAATGTCGCGGCGCTCGCCGTCGCGCGCATAGACCGCGCAGTTGATGACGCAGGCGGGGTTGGCAGCCGGGGCGGGAGTAGAATCCATGCCGGCATCGTGCTGCAGCCGGCTGCGGCGGGCAAGCGGCCCGCCTGTCGCCGGCGCGTCGCATCCGGCGACGCGCGAGGCCCGTTCAGTGCGCGGCGAACCGGATCGCCTGCCCGCCGCCCGGGGCCAGCCGCATCGCGAGGACCTCGTCGCGCGTCACCTCGCGGGTCTCGATCACGATGTCCTCGCGCTTGCCGCGATCGTCGGCAGCAGGGCGGCGGACATGCGTCGAAGCGACATCGGTGCATTCTCGGACCCGGGTCCATCCGATCATGTCACAGGCGTTCCGCGCGCTTTCCGTGCATACGTATGCGGTGCGGCGTCGGCGTCCGCACGGCTGCGCGCCCGCGCCCCGTCGGGCGAACACGCGTTCGCGTCGGTGTGGTTCGAAATGGCGCGAGCCGGCCGTCCAATGGCGAGACCGTCGCGCGCGACGCCGACGGGCGGTCGGCCTCAGTCGCGCGGTCGCGTCGCCAGCGCCCACGCGAGCGCGACATGGATGGGCAGCATCAGCGCGATCCAGTGCACGTTGCGCTGCGGCAGCACCGGCAGCCAGTGCAGGAACAGCGCCAGCACCGCGCCCGCCGCGACCAGCCAGGCCAGCACGCGGAACGCTGCGCCGGCCGTATGCCCGCGCGAGATCTTCCAGCCGCCGTGCAGCAACAGCAGGCACAGCGGCGTGAACAGCAGCAGGTTCTGGTTGGCCCAGGCGAAGTGGTGCGCGGTGAAGCCCCACAGGAACACCATCACCAGGCCGAGCACGCCGCAGAGCGTCCACAGCGGCAGCGCGATCGCCGCCAGCATGCGTGGCCGGCGCGCGCCGAGCGCGCGGATCGCGACGGCCAGCACCAGGCCGGCCAGCAGCCAGGGCCACCACGGGCGCGGCGCTTCGGCCGGTTCGGATGCAAGCCGGTGTGGCAACAGCGTTTCGGTGGCCGCCACCAGTGGCCGGCCATCGTCGCGGCGCAGGCCGTCCAGCGCATCGGCCAGGCGCATCGGCACGAAGGCGTCGTTCCACAGCGCATTGGGCCGGTCGGCGGCGGGCCCCAGCCCCAGGTCGAAGCCCAGCCACATCCACGGCGCCGGCGAGGCCAGCCGCACCGCATCGCCGCGGAAGGTGTTGCCGCGCGAGCGCACCGCCAGCCGGCGCTGCAGCAGTCCACCCGTGGCGGCATCGAGCGCGTCGCGCACGCGGGTGGAGCAGTTGTCGATGAAGTAGTCGTAGCTGTAGACCGCGTTCTCGGGCCGCGCGTTGATCGCCAGCGCCAGCGCCAGCTGCTCGGCCTCGGTGGGGTCGAGGTCGAGCCACTGGATCGAGACGCCACGGCCGACCTCCGCGTAGTAAGCCAGGTCCTGCGACAGCGGCAGCGCGACCAGGCGGTAGCGCATGTCCCCGAGCACGAAGCGGGACATGAAGTCCGGCTCGGTCATGTCGAAGAAGCCGAAGTTGTACGAGACCGGCTCGGCGAAGGCGGGATCGTCGACCACGATCGCGTTGTGCCCGAAGCGCTCGAAGAAGATGTCGCCCGGTTGCATGGTCGCCACGCCGACGCGGGGCGCGGCCTGCGCGAGCGGCGCGAGGACGAACAGCGCCAGCAGGAGCCATGCGCTGAAGACACCGGCACGCGACGACGACGTCGCGGAGGTCCGGCGCGCATCGCAGGATCGCGCGCGATTCCGGACGCGAGTCGTCAGCGACGCAGCCGCCATCCGCCCCCAGCCGGTGCCGGCCGGCGTCACGGTTGCCCCGGGCGTGGGCTCACTCCGCGTCGTGTTCGGCATGCACGCTCACGTGCAGCGCGTGCAGCCGGCGCGCATCGGCGCGGGTGACGCGGAAGCCGAAGCGGCCCAGCGTGAGTTCCTCGCCGGCCTCGGGCAGGTGCCCGATCGCCGCGGTCACCAGGCCGCCGATGGTGTCGTATTCGTCGTCGTCGAAATCCGAGCCGAAGCGCTCGTTGAAATCGGCGATCGGGGTCAGCGCATCGACCACGTACTGGCCGTCGGCCTGGGCCGCGATCAGCGCGTTCGGGTCCTCGGCGTCGTCGTGCTCGTCGTCGATCTCGCCGACGATCTCCTCCAGCACGTCCTCGATCGTCACCAGCCCGGCCACGCCGCCGTACTCGTCGATTACGATCGCCATGTGGTTGCGCGACTGGCGGAACTCGCGCAGCAGCACGTTGAGCTTCTTCGATTCCGGAATCAGCACCGCCGGCCGCAGCAGTTCGTGGATCGTGCCCGGCCCGTTGTCGGCGACCACGCCGCGCAGCAGGTCCTTGGCCAGCAGGATGCCGAGGATCTCGTCCTTGTCCTCGCCGTGCACCGGGAAGCGCGAGTGGCCCGATTCGACCACCTGCCTCATCAGGTCCAGGAATTTCGCATCGGCGGGCAGGGCGACCATCTGCGAGCGCGACACCATCACGTCGCCCACGGTCATGTCGGACACGGCCAGCGCGCCCTCCATCATCCGCAGGGTATCGGCCTCGATCAGGCCGTCGGAATGGGTGTCGCGCAGCAGCTCGACCAGGTCGTCGCGGGTGCTGGGCTCGCCGGAGATGGCGGAACTGAGCCGTTCCAGCCAGGTGCGCCGCTTTTCCGGTGTTTCGGTGGCGCTGGGACTACTGTCGTCCTCGGACATTGGAGCTAAGGTCTTGATTTGTATGGCGCCCGGATGGGCCTCGCGACCGAAGTCTAGCGCGCAACGCGCGGGAAGGGTGAAAACCGGGCCCCGCATGCGGGGTTTTCCGACGCGCCGGCGCCCGGATCCCCGATGGGCGCGCGCTCCGCAGCCGGCAACACTTGGGCCGCAGTCACCCACTACGTCAAGGAGGACGTTCCCATGCGCCGCAATCCCTTTCTCGCCAGCCTCGCCATCGCCGCGCTGCTGCCCCTAGCCGCGTCCGCCGCCGCCGGGCAGGATTACGTCGATACGTCGGCCTACTTCAGCACCGAAGCCCAGTACGAAGACTGGTTCACCGCCACGCGCGGCCTGCGCCACGACTTCGACCAGATCTGCGGCGACACCTTCTGCGAGGGCGAGTACAGCAACATCGAGTCCCTGCGCTATCGCTGCTCGGTGCATCGGGTGAGCGGACGCATCGGCATGTGTACCTGGGTGTTCGCCGCCAGCCACGAGGAGATCGCGCCGGCGACCGGGCGTATCGGCGTGCAGCGGGCCTTCTGGCAGTGCCGCACGCCGCTGGCACCAGGGACGACGATCGACCAACTGCTGGCAGCGCTGGCGGTCGACGAGCCGCTGTATGCGCCGTTGCCGTCGAGCGGGCGGACGATGATGGACGGGCTGATCGACTGCCTGTGAGGCCGTCGCGCGGTCATTCGTCCGGCGCGTAGGGATCGTCGATCCCGAGCCCGGCGAGGATCTCGCGTTCGAGCTGCTCCATCGCCTCTGCCTCGCGCGTGTCGGCGTGGTCCCAGCCCAGCAGGTGCAGGGCGCCGTGCACGGTCAGGTGCGCGTAGTGCGCGTTGAGCGCCTTGCGCTGCTCGCGCGCCTCGCGTGCCACCACCGGCGCGCACAGGACCAGGTCTCCCAGCAGCGGCATGCGCACGCCCGGGGGCAGTCCTTCGGGCAGATCGGCGGGAAAGCTGAGCACGTTGGTCGCGTAGTCGCGCCCGCGGTAGTGGCGGTTGAGTGCGCGGCCTTCCTTCGCGCCGACGAGACGGATGGCGAGGTCGGCCTGGCGGATGCGCCCCGCCAGCGCGGCTGCCGTCCACTTGCGGAACGACACCGCCGAAGGCAGTCCCTTGCGCGCAACCGCGTAGCCGACGGCAACGTCCAGCCGGATGGGACCCCGGGTCAAGGCGCGGGACCGGTCTGCGCATCGATCGCGTCGCGACGCTCGTAGGCGCTGACGATGCGCGCGACCAGCGGGTGGCGCACCACGTCGCGGGCTTCGAAGAAGGTGAAGCTCACGCCGTCGACGTCGCGCAGCACCTCGATCGCGTCCTTGAGGCCCGACTTCACGTGCTTGGGCAGGTCGATCTGGGTCATGTCGCCGGTGACCACCGCCGTGGAGCCGAAGCCCAGTCGGGTCAGGAACATCTTCATCTGCTCGATGGTGGTGTTCTGCGCCTCGTCCAGGATCACGAACGCGTCGTTGAGCGTGCGCCCGCGCATGTAGGCCAGCGGCGCGATCTCGATCACGTTCTTCTCCAACAGCTTGATCACCTTCTCCACGCCGAGCATCTCGTACAGCGCGTCGTACAGCGGTCGCAGGTAGGGATCGACCTTCTGGGTGAGGTCGCCGGGCAGGAAGCCGAGCTTCTCGCCCGCCTCCACCGCCGGGCGCACGAGCACCAGCCGCTGGACGCGCGATTCGTTCAGCGCCTCGACCGCCATCGCCACGGCGAGGAAGGTCTTGCCGGTGCCGGCCGGGCCGATGCCGAAGTTGATGTCGTGGGTGGCGATCGCGTGCAGGTACTTCGCCTGGTTCGGACCACGGCCACGGATGGTGCCGCGCTTGACCCGGATGGCGACGTCCTGGGGCACCACCCCGGGATCGGGAACCGGCTCCTCGACGCCCGACAGCCGCAGGTGGATGGCGTTGGCGTCGAGGATCTCGCTGCCTGCGTCGGTGTAGAGCTCACGCAGCAGGGATTCGGTCCGGGCGAGCGCCTTGTCGTCGCGTCCGGCGACGCGGAACACGTTGCCGCGGTTGGAAATTTCCACGCCCAGGCGCAGTTCGATCTGGCGCAGGTGGGCGTCGAACGGACCGGCCAGGTTGGCCAGGCGTTCGGTATCGGGCGGGTCGAGGGTGAAGTCGCGTTGGGGAAGTGGGGGCATCGGCGTGTGGGCAGGGAAGCGGGCGGGGGGTGGCCTGGCCGCGACCGGGCGCATGCGGCCGTCGGGCGGGGCTGGTGCGTGGTCGGCGCTGGCACGTGGGCGATGCGCGTCAGGGCGGAGCGGGTGCGGCCGACCGGCGACGCAGGATACCGCCAGCGCTGCCCGGGCGGTGTCGGCACGCGCCACGCATCCGGGTGCCTGTCCGCACGGGCGCCGGGCCGGCAAGGCCTCGTGGGCGTGCGACCGCGGCCGCTGGAAACGAGCCGGACTCCAGCAGCATTCAGACTCGCGCTTGAAATTTAATTAATTAGTCAATTAAATATGCGCATGGTCAGAAAAGCCCCGCCCGCCGCCCTGGGTTCCGCGCCCGTTCCGTCTTCGCCTGCGGCCCCGCCGCGGGGGCGCGGCCGGCCGCGGGGCGACGCGCCGGACCTGCGCGCCTCGCTGCTCGATGCGGCCCTGGCCAGCTACGTGCGCCACGGCATCGCCGGCGCCACGCTGCGTCATATCGCCGCCGAGGGAGGCGTCACCCCGGCGCTGCTGCACTACTACTTCACCGATGCCGCAGGCCTGCGCGAAGCGGTGATCGCCGAGCGCCTGATGCCGGTGTTCACCGACATCCGCGACACCCTGCTGGGCATGCCCGATGCGTCGCTGCGGGAGGTGCTGACCGCGTTCGTCGACGGCATCTGCGCGACCATCGCCCGGCATCCCTGGCTGCCGCCGCTGTGGATCCGCGAGGTGGTGAGCGAGGGCGGCAGCCTGCGCGACCTGCTGGTGACGCGGCTGGCACCGCAGATCGCCACCGTGCTCGCGGACCGGTTCGCGCAGGAACAGGCGGCCGGTCGGCTCAATCCCGCGCTCGACCCGCGCCTGCTGATGGTCTCGCTGGTCGGGCTGACGCTGTTTCCCGCCGCCGGCACCCCGATCTGGCGCCAGATCTTCGCCAGCGACGAACTCGGTATCGAGGACATCCGCCGCCATGCGCTCGCGCTGATCGAGCGCGGGCTGGAGCTGCCCGCATGAAACAGCCGCATTCCCGCACCCGCCCGCCGCTCGCGCTCCTGGTCGTCGCGCTGCTGGCCCTGGCTGCCTGCCGCGACGACGCCCCGCAGGCGCTGGGGACCCTGGAGTACGACCGCATCACCCTGCCGGCGCCCGCCGCCGAGCGCATCGCCGACATCGCCGTGCGCGAGGGCGAGCGGGTCGAGGCCGGTGCGCGCATCCTCACCCTGGAACGGGTGCGCGGCGACGCGCAGCTCGCCGTCGCGCGCGCCGACGTCGCCCGCCAGCGCGAGGCGCTGGAGGAGCTGCGCAACGGCGCTCGCGCCGAGGACATCGACCAGGCGCGGGCCAACCTCGCCGCCGCCCGGGCACAGGCCCGCGATGCACGCGCGTATCTCGCGCGCCTGCAGCCGCTGGGCGCGCGCCAGCTGGTGGCGGCGTCCGAACTCGATCGCGCCCGCGCCGCCGCCGGCAGCGCCGACGCGCAGGTCGCCGCGGCGCGCGCGGTGCTGGCGGAACTCGACAACGGCGTGCGCCCCGAGCAGATCGCCCAGGCGCAGGCCGCGCTCGATGCGGCGCAGGCGCAACTGCAGGCGCAATCGGTGACCACCGGACGGCTCGATCTGGTGGCGCCGCGCGCCGGCCGCGTCGACAGCCTGCCCTACCGGCTCGGCGACGAGGCGCCGGTGGGCGCCCCGCTGGCCGTGCTGCTGGTCGGCGAGGCGCCGCATGCACGGGTCTACGTGCCCGAACCGCTGCGCGCAGGCGTCGAGGTCGGCGACCGAGCCACGGTGCTGGTCGGCGCCGCGGGCGAACGCCGCTACGCCGGTCGCGTGCGCATGATCCGCAGCGAGCCGACGTTCACCCCGTACTACGCGCTCAGCGGCAGGGACGCCGCGCGCCTGAGCTATCTGGCCGAGGTGGAACTGGAAGGCGAGGGCGTGTCGGAACTGCCTGCCGGGCTGCCGTTGCGGGTGGAGTTCGCGCGGTGAGGCGCTCCCGCTTCGCCAGTCGGCCGGCATCCGCCCGTGTCGAACCTCGGGATGCGCAATGCGGGTACGCGCGGTGATGAGCGAAGACGCCGCCATCCGTGCGCGCGGCCTGGTCAAGACCTTCGGCGTCCTGACCGCGGTCGACCACGTCGACCTCACGGTGCCCCGCGCGCACGTCTACGGCTTCCTGGGGCCGAACGGGTCCGGCAAGTCGACCACCATCCGCATGCTGTGCGGACTGCTCACGCCGAGTGCCGGCGAGATCGAGGTGCTGGGCCTGCGGATACCCGAGCAGGCCGATGCGCTGCGCCTGCGCATCGGCTACATGACCCAGAAGTTCTCGCTGTTCGAAGACCTGACCGTGCGCGAGAACCTCGAATTCCTCGCCGCCGTCTACGGCTTGCCGCGGGCCGCCGCACGCGCGCGCGTGGACGAACTGCTCGCGCACTACCACTTCGCCGACCGCCCCAGGCAGCTTGCAGGCACCCTGAGCGGTGGCCAGAAACAGCGCTTGGCGCTGGCCGGGGCCGTCATCCACCAGCCCGAACTGCTGTTCCTCGACGAGCCCACCAGCGCGGTGGACCCGGAGTCGCGCCGCGACTTCTGGGAAAAGCTGTTCGAGCTGGCCGACGCCGGGACCACGCTGCTGGTCTCCACCCATTACATGGATGAGGCCGAGCGCTGCCACCGCATCGCGATCCTCGACCGCGGCGCGCTGGTGGCCGACGGCACGCCGGGCGATCTCGCCGGAGCGCTCGAGGGGCGCGCGCTGGAAGTGCACGCGCGCCACCCGCGCCGCGCACAGCGCGCGCTCTCCGGACTGGCGGGCGTGCTGAGCGTCGCCCAGATCGGCAACAGCCTGCGGGTGCTGTCGGCGCCCGGGGGCGCCGGCGCGGACGCGGTGGCCGCCACGCTGCGCGAGGTGGCGCCGGATGCCGAGGTGCGGCCCGTGGACGCCAATCTCGAGGACGTGTTCGTGGCCGCCACCCGCGGCCGCGTCGACGCGGAGGGCGGCGCATGAAGCCGCTGCGACGGCTGTGGGCGGTGGTGACGAAGGAGCTGCGCCAGATCCGCCGCGACCGCATCAGCCTGGCGATGATCGTCGCGATCCCGGTGATCGACCTGCTGCTGTTCGGGTATGCGATCAACTTCAACCCGCGCGACCTCGACGCGGTGGTGGTCGACCAGGCGAACACCGCCGCCTCCCGCGCGGCGGTGATGGACATGCGCGCCACCGGCGTGATCGAGATCACCGGAATCGCGGCGAGCCCGCAGCAGGCGATGGACCGGTTGCGGCGCGGCGAGATCAGCGTCGGGATCGTGGTGCCGCCGGATTTCGAGCGCCGGCTGGCGGACGGCCGCGCGGCGATCCAGGTGATGGTCGACGGCACCGATACGGTGGTCCAGGCCGCCGCCACCCAGCTGGCGCAATTGCCGCTGTCGTCCGGTGGTGGGCAGGCGGCGCGCACACCGCCGCGGATCGAGGTGGTGAGCTTCTACAACCCCGAGCGCCGCTCGGCGGTGAGCATCGTGCCGGGCCTGATCGGGATCATCCTGACCATGACGATGACCATGTTCACCGCGATGGCGGTGGTGCGCGAGCGCGAGCGCGGCAACATGGAGCTGCTGATCGCCACGCCGCTCAGCCGCGCCGAGCTGATGATCGGCAAGGTGCTGCCCTACGCGGTGATCGGCCTGGTGCAGACCACGCTGATCCTGGCCCTGGGCATCTGGATGTTCGACGTGCCGCTGCGCGGCCGCCTGCTCGACGTGTACGTGGCCGCGCTGCTGCTGATCCTGGCCAACCTCGCCATGGGGCTGCTGATCTCGACCCGGGCACGCACGCAGTTCCAGGCGATCCAGATCACGATGTTCGTGTTCCTGCCCTCGATCCTGATCTCCGGTTTCATGTTCCCCTTCGCCGGCATGCCCGAGGTGGTGCAGTGGGGCGCGGAGGTGCTGCCGATGACGCACTTCCTGCGCCTGGTGCGGGGCGTGATGCTGCGCGGCGCCGGACTGGCGGAGCTGTGGCCGGGCGTGGCGGCGCTGCTGGTGTTCACCTCGGTGACGATGGGCGCGGCGATCCTGCGCTTCCGCAAGCGCCTGGACTGAAGGTGCCAGCGCCCGCCACTGGGGACGTCCCCAGCTGTGGACGCGGCCGCGGCCCATTACCCTGACCCCCGAAGCCGGCGGCCACCCCCGCAACGCCGGCACGTGCACAGGATCCGGATATGCCGCTGTTCCCTTCCCGCGTCCGCGCGTGGCACGCATGTGCGCGCCGTCGCCCCGCCTCTCCGGCGCGCGCGTTGCTGTGCGCCGGCGTGGCCGCACTCGCCGCGTGCACGGGCGCCGGACCCGCTTCGGGCGTCGATCCCGACACGCGCGACGACGCGTCGGCCGAAGCGCTGAGCAGCGGCTCCACGAACGTGGCCGGGCGGCCCATGCCGGGCCTGGTCGATCCCCGGCCGCTGCAGGGGGCCGGGCCGGTCGCGTTCGATGCTGCGGGCCGGCAGCTGGCCTGGGGGTCGAATGGCGAAGTCCGCCTGCTCGCGCCGGGTCACGAGGGCGGCGAGCGGCGCATGGACGTCGGCGGCGCGGTCGGCGACCTTGCCTTCGCGCCCGGCGGCGCGCTGTGGCTCGTGGTCGACGGGGTGCCGCAGTTGTGGCGCGACGGCGCGATGGTCTGTGCCGCCGAGGACACCGAGGCCGACCGCGTGCTCGCGGTGGATGCGCAGGGCGCGGTCGTCGCCCGCTACGCCCACGGCGACGGCGTCGGCATGCTGCGGCACCAGGCGTGGCTGGACGGCACCTGTGCCCGTGGCGAGATGCGGATCGATCCGCTGCCGGCCGGCGTCGAAGACTCCGACGCGGACCCGGGCGCGGCGTTCGGACGCGAGACGCTGCGCCGCGTCCACGCCCCGGCCGAGGCGCTGGCGGCGCAGCTGGAGCAGGTGCAACTGCCGGCGGGCGCCGGCATCCGGCAGGCGGTGGCGGTCTCCGCCGACGGCGGCTGGTGGGTGCTGGAGGGCGCGCAGGGGCGGACGCTGTGGCGGCGCGAGCCGGACCGGGCCCAGGTCCCCGGCACGCCATCGCGCTGATTCCGCGCGCAGGGGTCAGGCGTCGGCCTCGGCCGTGAACACGCGGCCGCGCAGCGAATTGCTCATCGCCGCGGTGACCTGCACGTCGACGAAGCGGCCGATGAGGGCGGCCGGCGCCGGGAAGTTCACCGAGCGCATGTTCTCGGTCTTGCCGGTGAGCTCGGCCGGGTCCTTGCGCGAGGGCCCTTCCACCAGCACCCGCTGCACGCTGCCCACCATCGCCTGCGAAATGCGCGCGGCGTTGGCGTTGATCGTCGCCTGCAGGCGCGACAGGCGGGCGTGCTTGGCGTCGCCGGAGACATCGTCGGGCAGGTCGGCGGCCGGCGTGCCGGGGCGGCGCGAGTAGATGAAGGAGAAGCTCTGGTCGAAGCCGACCTCCTCGATCAAGGTCATCGTCTTCTCGAAGTCCGCGTCCGTCTCGCCCGGGAAGCCGACGATGAAGTCGGAACTGATCGAGATGTCCGGCCGCACCGCGCGCAGCTTGCGGATCTTCTGCTTGAACTCCAGCGCCGTGTAGCCGCGCTTCATCGCCGACAGGATGCGGTCGCTGCCCGACTGCACCGGCAGGTGCAGGTAGCTGGCCAGCTGCGGCACGTCGCGGTAGGCCTCGACCAGCGAGTCGGAGAATTCCAGCGGGTGCGAGGTGGTGAAGCGGATGCGGTCGATGCCGTCGATCTGCGCGATGGTGCGGATCAGCAGGCCCAGGTCGGCCAGTTCTCCGGAGCCTTCCATCGCGCCGCGATAGGCGTTGACGTTCTGCCCGAGCAGGTTGACTTCGCGCACGCCCTGCGCGGCCAGCTGCACGATCTCCACCAGCACGTCCTCGAACGGGCGGCTGATCTCGGTGCCGCGCGTATAGGGCACCACGCAGAAGCTGCAGTACTTGCTGCAACCTTCCATGATCGAGACGAACGCGCTCGGGCCTTCGGCGCGGGGCTCCGGCAGGCGGTCGAACTTCTCGATCTCCGGGAAGCTGATGTCGACCTGCGGGCGCTTGAGTTCGCGGCGGGCGCGGATCAGTTCCGGCAGGCGGTGCAGGGTCTGCGGGCCGAACACCAGGTCCACGTACGGCGCGCGCTTCACGATCGCCTCGCCTTCCTGCGAGGCCACGCATCCGCCGACGCCGATGATCACGTCGCGGCCGCCGGCCTTCAGCGCCTTCCAGCGGCCGAGCTGGCTGAACACCTTCTCCTGCGCCTTCTCGCGGATCGAACAGGTGTTGACCAGCACCACGTCGGCTTCCTCGACGTTGCTGGTCAGCTCGAGCCCGTCGCTGACGGCCAGTACGTCGGCCATGCGCGCCGAGTCGTACTCGTTCATCTGGCATCCGTGGGTCTGGATGAAGAGCTTGCCGCGTGGCGGCCGGGCAGTCCCCACCGACGGCCCCGCCGCCGGGCGGGATCCGTCCTCCGGTGGGGCGTCGGCAAGGATCGGCAGTTCGGTCATGGCGATCTCCGGGGAGCGCGGCGGCGAAGAAGCGGGTCTTCCGGGCCGGATGGCGTGGCGGCGGCGGGTCGCGCAGGCAGGGCCGGTTGGGCAACGGCCTGCGCGACGGATGACGGTCCCGGCGGCCTGGCCGCCGCTTTCCGGATGCCGCGCCTGGACGGGGGACGACAGTGTAAGGGTCGCGCGGATGGCCGGCGACCGGGCGTCCGCTTCCGGAACCGTGCGCCGTTTAACAATCAAGCACTTGGCAGGCGGACCGGAAGCGTGGACACTGCGCACATGAAAGGGGGGCGGGGGCTCATCGCAGTCTTGGGGCTGGCGCTACTGGCGCTGGCCGCGCCCGCGTGGGCCGGCACCATCTACCGCTGCGACGGCGCGGACGGCTCGCGCAGCTACGTCAGCAAGCGGGTCAAGGGCGCCACCTGCGTGGCGGTGAGCAACTACAGCAGTGCCGCGGCACGCCGCTCGCCGAAGCCCGCATCGTGGGTGCCCGCTGCCGGCAACGCGTCGCCCGCCAATGCGGTGGCCGGATCGCCGGCCTCGATCCACAGCAACGCCCCGGCGACCTTCATGGGCGGTTCGACCTCGGCCTCGACCGCGGGCACCGCTCCGGCCGCGGCGCCGGTGGCGGTGGCGGTGGCGTCCACCACGCCGGCAGCCTCCACCCGGCGGCTGCAGCAGGGCCAGGTCTATTCCTACGTCAAGGACGGCGTGCGCCACTACACCAGCCAGCGCCCAAAGGGTGCGGACGTGGCGGCGGTGCGCACCATCCGCTACAGCTTCTTCGAGACCTGCTACGCCTGCGCCCCGCTGCCGGGCGTCAACTTCGGCAACGTGCGCCTCAACACCGCCGCCTACGCGGCCGAGGTGAAGGCCGCGGCCGCCGAGTTCGGGGTGGAGGAGGCCGTCGTGCGCGCGATCATGCACGCCGAGTCGGCGTTCAATCCCAACGCGCTCTCGCGCGCCGGTGCCCAGGGCCTGATGCAGCTGATGCCGGCCACCGCGCAACGCTTTGGCGTGGTCAACGCCTACGATCCGTCGCAGAACATCCGTGGCGGCGTGAAGTACCTGTCGTGGCTGCTCAAGCGTTTCAACGGCGATCTGACCCTGGCGGCCGCGGGCTACAACGCGGGCGAAGGCGCGGTCGACCGGCACAAGGGCGTGCCGCCCTACAGCGAGACCCAGCGCTACGTGGTCCGCGTCGCCCAGCTGGCCGAGCGCTACCGCGGCCACCTGGCCGCGAACTGAGGCTTCCGCCCCGGCGCGGCCGGGATTCGCGCGCGCCATCGGCCCGGCGACCTGCCAGCGCCTGCCGGTTCTCCGGCAGGCCTGATGCACTCCTGGATGTCATGCCGTTGCAGCGGCTTCCCCGGGCGCGACGGCGAAGCCGCCTTCGCGCCATCTGCCAGCGCCCCGGGGTGCGCCCCGGGCCCGCCGCCGCACGTGCGCGCAAGCGGTTGATCCGGGGGCGGAAATCCCGGTCACGACAGGTCAGACGTTGTCGCCGGATTCAGCGTTCCGTTACACTTCGGCGTTCTTTGCGTCTGCCTCCGGGGACGGGGCGGTGCGCGGCAGCCACATCAGAATCAGCTACCGAAAAGTTTCGCGGAGAGCCGGATGGCCAACGAAGCGGTAATCGATCCCGCCGACGGCGGGGAACCCGATCACAAGGGCCGTCGCCGGTTCCTGACGGCCACGACTGCGGCCGTCGGCGCGGTGGGGGCAGGCTTCGCGGCCGTCCCGTTCATCAAGTCCTGGAATCCGAGCGCGCGCGCCCAGCTGGCCGGTGCGCCGGTCACGGTGGACATCAGCGCCCTGCAGGAAGGCCAGCGCCTGATCGTGGAGTGGCGCGGCCAGCCGATCTGGATCGTGAAGCGGTCCAAGGCGATCATCGAGGCGCTGCCGACGCTCGACGACCAGCTGCGCGACCCGAAGTCGGAGAACCCCGACCAGCAGCCGGGCTACATCGCCGAAGCCAACCCCGAGCTGCGCTCGCTGAAGCCGGATATTTCCGTGCTCGTCGGCCTGTGCACGCACCTGGGCTGCTCGCCGGAGATGGTCGCCGAGATCCGGCCCGAGCCGTTCGACCCGAACTGGAAGGGCGGCTATTTCTGCCCCTGCCACAAGTCGAAGTTCGACATGGCCGGCCGTGTCTACCAGGGCGTGCCGGCCCCGACCAACCTGCTGGTGCCGCCGCACCATTTCACCGACGACAGCACCATCGTCGTCGGCGTCGACCCGGGAGCGGCGTGACATGGCCAATGTGATCGAACGCGGCGTCAACGGCGCCTGGGACTGGTTCACCGCGCGTGCGCCGGGCTTCATGCCCTTCTACCGCAAGCACATGTCGGAGTACTACGCTCCGAAGAACTTCAACATCTGGTACATCTTCGGCGTGCTGTCGATCGTGGTGCTGGTCAACCAGATCCTGACCGGCATCTTCCTGACGATGCACTTCAAGCCGAGCGCGGCGGAAGCCTTCGCCTCGGTCGAATACATCATGCGCGACGTGGAGTGGGGCTGGCTGATCCGCTACATGCACAGCACCGGCGCCTCGCTGTTCTTCATCGTGGTGTACATCCACATGTTCCGCGGCCTGATGTACGGCAGCTACCAGAAGCCGCGCGAGCTGGTGTGGATCCTCGGCATGCTGATCTACCTGGTGCTGATGGCCGAGGCGTTCCTGGGCTACGTGCTGCCCTGGGGCCAGATGTCGTTCTGGGGCGCGAAGGTGATCATCTCGCTGTTCGGCGCGATCCCGGTGATCGGCAACGGCCTGACCGAATGGATCATGGGCGACTACCTGCCCAGCGACGCCACCCTCAACCGCTTCTTCGCCCTGCACGTGATCGCGCTGCCGCTGGTGCTGCTGCTGCTGGTGGTGCTGCATCTGGGTGCGCTGCACGAGGTGGGCTCGAACAACCCGGACGGCGTGGACATCAAGAAGGGAACGAAGGGCAACCGCTGGTCGCCCAACGCGCCCGCCGACGGCATCCCGTTCCACCCGTACTACACGGTCAAGGACAGCTTCTACGTCTGCTTCTTCCTGATCATCGCCGCGTTCATCATCTTCTTCGCCCCGGCGTTCGGCGGCTGGTTCCTCGAGCACGACAACTTCACCGAGGCCAACCGCCTGGTGACGCCCGAGCACATCAAGCCGGTGTGGTACTACACGCCGTACTACGCGATGCTGCGGGTGGTTCCGCACAAGCTCTCGGGCGTGCTGGTGATGTTCGGCGCGATCGCGATCCTGTTCCTGGTGCCGTGGCTGGACCGCGCGCGGGTGCGCTCGTACCGCTACCGCGGACTGATGTCGAAGCTGCTGCTCGCCGCGTTCGCGGTGAGCTTCATCTGGCTGGGCAAGATCGGCGCCGGGCCGGGCACGGATCCGGTCGAGACGATCATCGGCCGCTTCCTGACCGCGTTCTACTTCCTGTTCTTCCTGACCATGCCGCTGTGGACGGGCTGGGACAAGACCAAGCCGGTGCCGGATCGGGTGACGATGCATGAATAAGACCTTCCTTGCCCGCGTCGCCACGTTCGCCGGCGGCATGCTCCTGGCGTTTTCCGCATTCGCCGCCGGAGGCGGTGGCGCCCTGCAGCAGGCCGGGACCGATCTCAACGACCGTGCATCGCTGCAGCGGGGCGCGCAGCTGTTCATGAACTACTGCGCCGGCTGCCACTCGCTCAAGTACCTGCGCTATTCGCGCATGGCCGACGACCTCGGCCTGAGCGAGGACGAGGTGATGGCCAACCTCAACCTCACCGGCGCCGCCTTCGGCGAGCACATCGTCTCGGCGATGCCCGCCGACAAGGCGACGGACTGGTTCGGCCAGGTGCCGCCGGACCTGAGCCTGATCACCCGCGTGCGCGGCAGCGACTGGGTGTACACCTACATGAAGTCGTTCTACCTGGACGACACGCGGCCGCTGGGCTGGAACAACACGCTGTTCCCGAACGCGTCGATGCCCAATCCGTTCTGGAAGCAGCAGGGCCTGCAGCACGCCGTGTTCGGCGAATCCGATGCCGCGACCGGGGAAACCCCGGTCGAGCGGCTGGAGGTCGCCACCGCGGGGACCCAGAGCCCGGCCGAGTTCGACCAGACCATCCGCGACCTGACCGCGTTCCTCGAGTACG
Source organism: Luteimonas kalidii (assembly GCF_029887935.1). GTDB lineage: Bacteria > Pseudomonadota > Gammaproteobacteria > Xanthomonadales > Xanthomonadaceae > Luteimonas > Luteimonas kalidii. The sequence continues at coordinate 648,779 of NZ_JARXRO010000020.1, forward strand.
CCGGCGAGCCCGCCGCGCTCAAGCGCCAGGGCATGGGCGTGTGGGTGATCCTGTTCCTGTCGTTCCTGACGCTGCTCGCGTGGCTGCTGAAGAACGAGTACTGGAGGGACGTCCACTAGCCCGCAGGCGACCCCGATGGCGCGCGAACCCGACGGGGCGGGTCGCGGCGCCGGG
>NZ_JARXRO010000020.1:648962-663021 GCF_029887935.1 Luteimonas kalidii
CCGCGACCGGGTGCGACACCGGGGTGACCGGCCGCGATGGGCGGCAGGCACCGTGCGACCGGCGGATTCCGGTCGCGGGAGAAGGCCGTTGATGGCTGCGAGTGTACGTATGCGCAATGCAATGACCCTGTTTTCGTCCGTGGACGACGTGCTGTGCCACCGCGTGCGGCTGGTGCTCGCGGCGAAGGGCGTCACCTACGACCTGGTCCCGGTCGACCCGCAGAACCCGCCGCCGGACCTGATCGACCTCAACCCCTACCACTCGGTGCCGACCCTGGTCGAGCGCGACCAGGTGCTCTACGCCGCCAGCGTGGTCAGCGAGTACCTGGACGAACGCTATCCGCACCCGCCGCTGATGCCGGTCGACCCGCTCTCTCGCGCGCGCCTTCGCCTGGCGATGCTGCGCATCGAGCACGACTGGGTGCCGCAGGTGCAGGCGATCCAGTTCGGCGGCAAGCAGCAGGCCGATGCGGGCCGCAAGCGCCTCAAGGAACTGCTGACCGCTTCGATCCCGCTGTTCAAGGCCAGCAAGTTCTTCCTCAATCCCGAGATGAGCCTGGCCGACTGCGCCATGGCGCCGATCATCTGGCGCCTGCCGGCGCTCGACGTGCCGCTGCCCAAGGACGGCAAGGTGATCGAGGAATACGGCAACCGCATCTTCCGCAACCCCGGCTTCGCCCGTAGCCTCACGCCGCAGGAGAAGAACCTGCGCGAGCTGCCCGACTGATGCGCGGGACCCGGCGGCGTGCCGGCGCCGGCGCTGGCGCGGTGGACAGCGGCCGGCAGGATGCGGCACGGTAGCCCGCGATGTCCGACTCCCCGGCCATGACCAGCCATCGCCCGTACCTGCTGCGGGCGCTGTACGAGTGGATCTCCGACAACGGGATGACGCCGCACATCCTCGTGGATGCGGCGCTGCCAGGCGTGCGCGTGCCCGCGCATACGGTGAAGGAAGGACGCGTGGTGCTGAACATCGCCGACCGCGCGGTGGCCAAGCTCGAACTCGACAACGAGGCGGTACGGTTCACGGCCCGCTTCGGCGGCGTGAGTCATCCCGTGGTGGTGCCGGTGTCGGCGGTGCTGGCGATCTATGCTCGCGAGACCGGGCAGGGCATGGCCCTGCCGGAGGAGGTCGGCCCCGGCCAGCCCCCGCCCGACGACGAACCCACGCCGCCCGACGACACGCCCGGCGACGATGGCGCCCCCAGACGCGGCGCGCACCTGCGGGTGATCAAGTAGCGAAGCTACCGGGGACATTGCCTGCCCCGGGTGCGGTCATCGGGACGAACCGAAGCAGCGGCTTGTCGGGCACCGGCCGCGGGAGGCGTTGCGGTCGGTCCGTGCGCCCTCGCCGTTACCGGCACGCGCCGGATCCTGAGCCCGCGCAGTCGCAAAGTTCCGCGTGATGCGCGGGAGGTCTCCGCCGACCCAGAAGGCCGATCCCGCCGCGGTCAGTGCAGCGCCACCACCTGCGCCGCCTGGGCCGGCCCGGTGAACTGCACCAGTTCGTCCCCGTGCAGCACCATGCGACCGATGTGCCGCTGCATGCCGTCCTCGGAATACTCGAAGCGGAAGACGCGCTCCCAGCCCAGTCGGCCATCGGCCCGGCGGCGCAGCCGCATGCCGGCGGCATGCACGCTCTGGTCCAGCCAGATCACGCCGGCGGCCCTGCAGGCGTCGCGGCCGACCCGGGTCGCGCGTTCGGCCGCGGCGCGCGAGGCATTCCACCAGGCATAGCCGGCCGCACCGGCGAGCATCAGGGCGATCAGGACAGGGAAGTCGGGCATCGGCGCAATGTGGCGGCGGGGCGCACGGATTGCAATCGGCGTGACGGCCCATGCGCCGGGGGCCGCGCGTCCGCGCAATTCGTGCAGCCGCAGCCGGCGCGGGCGGGATGCGCCGGATGTCGGCCTCGCCCTAGGCGCGTGCGAGCCGGGTGGCCGCCGACGGAACCTCGCTGCGTGCCGGCTGCGGCGCCTCGACGGCGCCCGGGATCACCAGCGGCGCCACTTCGACCCGCGGCAGCAGCCGTCGCGTGAAGTGGCGGTCGCTGTAGTAGCGGATCTTGCGGCACAGCACCGGGTGGGCGAGTCCCTCGTAGAGCAGGATCTGCTTCTGCGGCCCCATCGCCTTGAGTTCCTGCGGCAGCATCAGTGCGCGCCGCTCCAGCACCTCGTTGTCCGATACGCTGCGGGCGCCGCCGTGCGAGCGCGTGCGCGCGCGCCGCTTGACCGTACGGTAGCCGAGCATCTCCGAGTAGTCGCTCGCGTCCTGCTGCTCGCGCGGGGCGTAGATGATCTGAAGCGCGTGGTTGGTGAGGATCGTGCGCGAGAGTTCCTTGCCGTAGACGGCATCGAGCTGGGCCATCGACTGGATGATCGGCAGCAGCCGCAGGTTGTACCCGGCCATGTAGGCGACCGCGCGGGAGAGGATGTCGACGCGCCCGATCGAGGTGAACTCGTCCATCAGCAGCAGGCACTGGTGCCGCAGCGACGGGTCTGCCTGCGGCAGCACGCGGGTGTTGACGTTGATCAGCTGGCTGAAGAACAGGTTCACGATCAGCCGGCTTTCGGCCAGCTTGCTGGGCTGGATGCCCACGTAGACGGTCATGCGCCTGCGGCGCAGGTCCTCGAGGCTGAAATCGTCGCCGCTGGTGGCCGCGTCGAGTACCGGATTGAGCCACGGGTTGAGCGGTTCGCGGAACGACCCGACGATCGAGGCGAAGGTGACGTCGGCCTGCGACAGCAGGCCGGCGAACGCGGTCCGGGTGTGCTGGCTCAGGCCCGGGCGCTGCAGCAGCCCGTGCAGGTAGGGCTTGAGCTCGCCGCCGTCGCCCGACGACAGGCGCAGGATCGCGCCAAGCGTGGGCGCCTGCAGCAGTTCCGGCGGCGTACCCTGCCGCAGCTGGTGCTCGCGGGTCTCGAACAGGTACAGGGCGAAGGCGACGAAGGCGTTGCGCGCCTGGCTGGACCAGAAGCGGTCCTTGTCGTCGCCGTCCGGATACAGCATCGCGGCGATGCCCTGCAGGTCGGAGATGCGGAACGCGGCGTCGGTCGACACGTAGCTCAGCGGGTTCCAGCGATGGGTGCGCCGGTCCTCGGCGAACGGATTGAACAGGTGGACCGAATGCCCGATCGATTGCCGCCAGCCGGAGGTCAGGTCGAAATTCTCCTGCTTGATGTCGAGCACGACCGCCGACTCCCGGTAGTCGAGCAGGTTGGGGATCACCACGCCCACGCCCTTGCCCGAGCGGGTGGGCGCGGCGAGCATCACGAACTGCTGCCCGGACAGGCGCAGGAGCTTGCCGTGCATGCGACCGACCACGATCCCGTCATCCTTCTGCCGCAGGAAGCCCAGGCGCGACAGGTCCAGCAGTCCCGCGAAGCGCGCACGGCCGTGGATGTCGCGATGGCTGCGCAGCTTGAACAGCATCACCAGCACCGACGCCCACACCAGCAGCATCGTCCCGGACGCGAGCGCTCCGGCGAGCAGCAGCCGGCCCGACCAGCGCGCCACGGCCGGGTGGTTGAGGTGGGTGAGGTAGCGCAGGTAGGTGCCCGCTTCCACGCGCCCGGGATCCAGCCCCAGGAACAGCAGTGCCAGGTAACCGGACAGGTAGAGCGCGGCCACGGCCGAGAGCAGCGAGGCCGCGACGGCGGCCAGAATGCGGGGATTGTTCACGAGGTCTTCCTTGACGACATGAGGGATCGGGAGGGGACGATCAGCGGTGCGCGGCGAACGCCAGCATCATTGTGTGCGAGGCGGCGTGGCGGCGCCGACGGCGGTGTCGACCAGCACGTAGGATTCGTTCCCGGCCCAGCGCCGCTGGCCGTCTTCCAGCTTCAGGCAGGGATGGCCGTCGCACGAGGTGATGGTGACCTGCTCGAGCGCCTGCAGCACTTCGGTCCGGACCTGCGCCTCCTGGCTGCGCGCGAGATTGGACCACGCCACGTAGCCGGTGGAGGCCAGCACCGCCAGCGCGGCGACCAGGACCGCGCCGATCGCCTTCAGGCCCAGCCAGCGCGCGCGCTGTTCCAGCTCCGCCTGCTGCCGCTGCACGCGTTCCGCGACCCCCTGCAGCTGACGCGCGCCATCGGACAGCGCCTGCAGCGCGGCGGGAATCTCCGTGGCCAGAGACTCGCGCACCAGCGACTGGGTGGTGGCGGCGATCGTCGCCTGCCCCTGCTCGATCCTGCGGTCGAACGTGGCCGCGGCCTGCTGCAGCCTGGCGCCCGCGCGGTCGCACTGCTGGCCCAGGTGCGCCGCGAGCAGCGCGGCATTGGCGACGAAGTCCTCGATCGTGTCGTGGTCCATGTCACACCCGCGCCAGTCGCGAGGGCGATCGCCCGGAAGGCGCATGCGGGAAGTCCTGACGCGGCGCGACGGACGCCGCGCGGCGGCGTCGACCTGGTGGGAGGCGCACGCGGTGCCGCACGGAACGTCGGAATCCCCGCGTGACGCTGTCAGCGCAGGACGGGGTGGGCGGCGGGTACGAGGCGGGCGGGGACATGTTCGATCCTTCGAACGGGGCGTGGAGCTTCCATGTTCCGCCAACGCGGGCGGGACGGGATCCTGGGTTCCGCACCTCGGCGGCGCCCGGGAATGACGGCCGCGCTCAGGCGGGCGTCACCGTCCGCAGCCGGGTCAGGGCCGCGTGGGTGGATCTTGACCGATGGCATTCGAGCCTGCAACCGTCGCCGGGCGCCGACGTCGAAGGCCGTGCAGTCACGCGGCGGCGAACGCCTCGCGGGTCAGGTTGAGCGGCCCGGCATCGGTGCAGACCACGTTGTCCTCAATGCGGATCCCGCCGCAGGGTCGGAAAGCCTCGACGCGATCCCAGTCGACGCTCGTCCCGCGCCCGGCCGCGCGCAGGTCCTCCAGCAGCATGTCGATGAAGTAGAGGCCGGGCTCGATGGTGACCACGAAACCCGGTTCCAGCGTGCGGGTCAGGCGCAGGTAAGGATGCCCGTCGGGTCTGGCGATGGTGCCGCCGCGGTCGGAGGCGGCGAAGCCGGCGACATCATGCACCTGCAGGCCGATGCCGTGGCCGATGCCGTGCGGGAAGAACGCGCTGCTCACGCCTGTGGCCACGGCTTCCTCGGGCGAGACGGTGATCAGGCCGAAGTCGCGGAGGACCCCGGACAGCGCCAGGTGCGCGTCCAGGTGCAGCTGGCGGTAGTCGACGCCGGCGCGGACCTGTTCGCACATCCGCTGCTGCGCGGCATCGACCGCATTCACCAGCGCCTGGAAGTCCGCCTCGTCCGCGTGCGCATGCGTGCGGGTGATGTCGCAGGCATAGCCGGCGTGGCTGGCGCCCGCGTCGAGCAGGAAGCTGCGCGCGGGCTTCGGCGGCACGCGCTCGAGCTCGGTGTAGTGGAGCACCGCGCCGTGTGCGTTGAGGGCGACGATGTTGGCGTAGGGCAGGTCGTTCGCATCCTGGCCCGCGGCCTGGCAGTACGCCAGGTGGATGCCGAATTCGCTGGCCCCGGCGCGGAACGCACGCTCGGCCGCGCGGTGCGCGCGCACGCCGCGGTGGGTGGCGGCGCGCAGCATCGCGATTTCGTAGGGCGTCTTGTAGGCGCGGTGGTAGTCGAGGTAGTCCAGCACCGGCTGCGGATTGTTGGGCTTGAACGCGGCGTACTTGCCGAGCGCGCTCTGCGCCTCGCCCAGGATCGCGCAGCGCTGGGCGTTCTTCGGCAGGTGCTGCATCGCCTCCTCGGGCGTGCGGATCACCTCGATGTCGACGTGCGACACCCAGTCGCCCTGCGGCGCCTCGGGCACCACGTGCCAGTAGTCCCGCGGCTGCAGGTAGATCAGCTTCGGGCGCGCGCCGGGCGTGACCACCAGCCAGCTGCCCGGGTTGCGGGTCAGCGGCAGCCAGTGCTTGAACTGCGGGTTGACTGCGTAGGGGTAGTCGCGGTCATCGAACAGCTGCGTGTGCGGCGTGCCGCTGGGCACCACGAGGTGGTCGAAACCGCCCCGCTCGAGGGCGGTGGCGGTACGGGTCTGCAGGATTGCCAGATGGTCGGCGTAGAGGGAGGCGGCGGTGCTGGACGTCATTGCGCGACTTCGGTGAGGCGATGCGCACATTCTGGCGCAAGGCGGCGAAGGCTGCAGCGTGGCGCAGTTCCCGTCAGCGCATGCGCGCGGCTGCCCGTCGCCGCGCGCGCTACTCGTAGTGGCTGCCGGGCGCGTCGATCCAGCTGCGCAGGCGTCGCGCCTGCGCCTCGGAGACCGCGATGAAGCGGAAGCCGGCCCAGACCTGGGTCGGGGCGCTGGCGCGATCCATCCACAACAGGTGCGCGCCCACGTCCACCTGCTGGCCGTTGCCGCCGTCGCGCAGGGTGAAGCGCAATTGATAGAGCGCATCGTCCACCAGATGCGCATTGAGCATCAGCAGCATCCCGGTCTCCGAGAGGTTGCCGATGCGGCCGATGACCCGTTCGGTCATGGCGTCCGTGACCAGGATGGTGTCGGGGGCCTTGCGCCGCTTGGCGCGGCGGAACTCGTGCATCATGCCGGCACCCCTTCGCCCTCGGCATCCTTGTCGCCGAGACCTGCGAAGCTGCGCAGGGCGTGCATCGCCGCCTGCCACGCACGGTCCACCAGCCGCGCATGGCCGGCGGTGACGATCTTCGCCTGTCCGGAGGCGAGCATCCGGGCCACGCTGTCGAGCGACTGCTCGCCGACGCGCTGCCCGCGCTGGTTGACGAACAGCGCGCGGTCCGTGATCGGACTGAACCACGACAGCCGCCTGCGCACCACGTCGCCCTGCTGGTTGGTGGTGAACTCGATCCAGGTGCCGAACGGCAGCACCTTGAGCTGTTCGTAGCGGGCCTGTTCCTCGGGCGTGCGCGGCGGCAGCTGCGGCTTCTTGCGGTCCGCATCCTCGCCCAGGCGCGTGCGCGCCTTGAGCTTCATCGCCAGCTCGGTGCGCGAAGCCGGATCGTCCTCGTCCTCGTCGGCGCGACTGCTGGTGAGGCGCTGGGCGATCACCCCCGCCTCGTCGCCGTGATAGCCCACTTGCGCCAGTGCGGCCTCGATATGGCCCACCAGGTCCGGGTCGCGCGGCGCATCGTCGCGGCTGCAGGCGTCGACGATCCGGCGGGTCACGTCGAGCTGCCGCGTCCAGCCTTCGGACTCCTCGCCCTGGCGCAACAGGGTCAGGGTGAGCACGTCGGCCCAGGCCTGGTTGAGCAGCGCGCGGGTGAAGCGGGGCAGGCGCTGGTCGCCGATCAGGTCGGCCATCACCTGGGCCGCGCGCAGCTTGGCGACTTCCAGCTTCTCCTTGCCTCGCGCGGCCTCGGTGTGACGCTTCTCCAGCAGCTCTGCCTTGCGCACCTGCGCCTGCAGGTGGGTCTGCAGTTGTTCGTTCGACGCGGTGAACACTTCCAAGTCGCCGTCGTACTTCTCGACCACGTGGTTGACGGCATGCTGCAACGGCACCAGGAACTGCGGGTCGAAGTCGGCCTCGTCCAGCCACCGCGCGGCACTCTCGGCCACCGTGTTGAGCAGCTGGCGTGCGGGATGGCGGCTGCGCACGAAGAACCCGCTGTCGTTGAGCGCGACGCGCAGCAGCGGCACCTGCAGGCGCTTGAGCAGGGCCGCCGCGGGTGCTTCCGCGCGGATCTCCTCGTCGAGGTTGCCGAACAGCATGCCGAGCAGTTCGAAAGTGTCGTTGTCGCGCGGCGAGAGTTCGGCATGCACGCCGCGGCGCTGCCGCGCCTGCGCAAGCAGGGACTGCTTCACGTCCGCCAGCGTCTGCGGCGCACCGGCCACCGACAGCGGCTGGGCCTGCAGGTGGCCCAGTGCGGCGAACACGTCGTCGGTACCGATGACCGTCCCGCTGCGCGCCTTGCGGCCCGGGCGCAGCTTGCCCAGCAGTTCGCGCCGGCTGTTGAGCAGGTGCTGCAGCTGCTCGGAGGCGACGCGCTCGTCTTCGTCCAGTTCCTCGATCGGCTCGCCCATCCAGCCGGTGTGCGGGCGCTGCGGATCGGCCGCGCGGTAGACCGCACGCCCCTGGCCGCCGCTGCCGGACCGCGACGGGGCCGGGCTGCCCGGCGCGGCCGGATCGGCCGCCGCGGCCGCGGGCTCGCCCTGTTCGCGCGACTGCGCGGAGGGCCGGATGCGGACCGGCACGTAGGTCAGTCCCGAGAGGATGCCTTCGCGGTCCAGCAGTTCGTCGAGGCGGTCGAGCACGCGCCAGTAGCCTGCCATCACGTGGCGGTCGAAGATGCGGTACAGCAGCAGCCGGGAATCGTGCTCGATGTCCAGCGCCTGCGCCGCGCCGCGCATCGCCCGGCACAGCGCCTGCGGCCCGAGCGGCATGCGTTCGGAATCGAACGCGGGCGTGGCCGCGAGCACGCCGAAGCGCTGGCCGAGCAGGTGCAGCGCGAGGTTGGCGCGGGACTCCTGGCGGCTGGCGATCTCGCGCAGCACGGTGCCCTCGTCCATCACCGCCTCGTCCACCAGGCTGAGGGTGCCGAACCGGGGCTGGGCCACGCTGCCGCCTCCGCCTCCGCCGGCGCCTGGCGCGGGGGAGGGCGCGGGCGGAGTACGCAGCGCCGCAACCGCCGCCTCGAGCTCGAGGATGAAGCGTGGGATCAGGTCGGAGCGGTTGAGCCGGAACGTCCGCAGGGTCTGCATGTAGCCCGATTCCATGCCCGGGTTGCGGGCCTGGTCGGCAAGCCGGAACAGCTCTTCCTCGAACTCGTTGAGCATCGCGCCCAGATGCGGCTCGATGTCGTCGGTGACCATCGTCAGCGCTGCTTCCAGCGCCTTGCGGACGCGGGGCGGCAGACCGGCGGACGCCAGCGACCTCGGGGCCGCGGGTTCGACAGGCGTGTGCGATGCGGGCATCAAGCGGGCTGCGGCTGGAGTCGGGCCAATACTGTCATGCCCAACGCGGAACGGCCAATGGCGCGGACAGCGTGCTCAGCCGGGCAGGAACAGGGCGATGACGTCGTTGCCGAAGCGACGCCCCGTCGGGGTGGGCACGACCCGGCCTGCCGCGCACTGCAGCCAGCCGCGCTCGACGCCTTCCGCCAGCGGGCGTTCGATCGCCTCGGCCGACAGGCCGCAGCGGGCTTCGAAGTCGGTGAGCGCGAAGCCGTCGACCAGCCGCAGCGCGTTGAGCATGAATTCGAACGGGCGTTGCTGCGGTGCAATGAACTCCTCGCCACCGACCGCTGCCGGCGAGCCGGCCACGGCCAGCCACGCCGCCGGATGCTTGTGCTTCCAGCGCCGCACGATCGCCTGCTGCGCACCGAGGGTGAGCTTGCCGTGCGCGCCGGCGCCGATCCCCAGGTAGTCGCCGAAGCGCCAGTAGTTGAGGTTGTGTGCGCACTGCCGGCCCGGCCGCGCATAGGCCGAGACTTCGTACTGCGCGTATCCGGCGTCGGCGAGCATCGCCTGGCAGGCCTCCTGCATGTCCCAGGCCTGGTCGTCGTCGGGCAGGCCGCCAGGTGGGCGCGCGGCGAACACGGTGTTGGGCTCCAGCGTCAGCTGGTAATGCGACACGTGCGCCGGCTGCAGCGCCAGCGCGCGCGCGACATCGCGCCGGGCCATGGCCAGGTCCTGGCCGGGCAGTGCGTACATCAGGTCGAGGTTGAGGTTGTCCACGCCCGCGTCCTGCGCCAGCTTGACCGCGGCCTCGGCCTGGGCGCTGTCGTGGATGCGGCCGAGCCGCTGCAGGCAGCCGTCGTCGAAGCTCTGGATGCCGAAGCTGATCCGGTTCACGCCGGCGCGCCGGTAGTCCTCGAAACGCCCGTGTTCGGCGGTGCCGGGGTTGGTTTCCAGCGTGATCTCGGCACCGGGGGCGAAACGCAGCCGCGCGCTCGCGCCCTGCAGCAGGCGGTCGATCGCATCGGCCGGGAACAGGCTGGGGGTGCCGCCGCCGAAGAACACGCTGTGCACGGTGCGACCCCAGGCCAACGGCAGGTCGTGGTCGAGGTCGGCGAGCAACGCGTCGACGTAGGCATCGAACGGCAGCGGCCCGCGCGCCTCGTGCGAATTGAAGTCGCAGTACGGGCACTTGCGCACGCACCAGGGCAGGTGCACGTAGAGCGAGAGCGGCGGCGGGCGAAGCGGCATGCTTGCGAACTGCCCGATCGGCAGTTCGCCTGCCGCTGAGCGCCCGGCCATGGATGGCGTGGCTGGAGTGTCCGGAGCCGACATAGGTAACGCCAAGGATGGCACGACTACGATCTTGAACGCCCACAGCCGATCATGGCTCGCGCCGTGATAGGCAGCATCAGACCGACCCGAGCCGCTCGCGCAGCAGCGCCATCGCCAGTGCGCGGTGGCTGATCTGGTTCTTCTCGTCCAGCGGCATCTCCGCCGCGGTCTGGCCGCGCGCGGGATCCAGGAACACCGGATCGTAGCCGTGGCCACCGTTGCCGCGTGGGGCGTGGGCGATCGTGCCGTGCCACCGGCCCTCCACCACGATGGGCTGCGGATCTTCGGCGTGGCGCAGCAGGGCCAGGACGCAGACGAAATGCGCGTCGCGGCTGCCTGCGGGCACGTCGGCCATCGCCAGCAGCAGTTTGTCGATATTGGCGTCCGCGTCGCCGTGGCCGCCGGCATAGCGCGCCGAGTACAGGCCCGGAGCGCCGTCCAGCGCGTCCACGCACAGCCCCGAGTCGTCGGCCAGCGCCGGCAGGCCGGTGGCGCGGCAGGCATGGCGCGCCTTGAGCAGCGCGTTCTCGATGAAGCTCAGGCCGGTTTCCTCCGCATCGGACACGCCGAATTCGGCCTGCGGGCGCACGTCGAACCCGGAGGCGGCCAGCAGGCCGCGGAATTCCTCGAGCTTGCCGGAGTTGCTGCTGGCCAGCACCAGGCGGCGGCTCATCGTGCGCGCTCCAGCAGGTCCCAGCGGTTGCCGTACAGGTCCTGGAACACCGCCACGGTGCCGTAGGATTCGTGGCGCGGTGCTTCCAGGAACTCCACGCCGCGCGCCTGCATCGCGGCGTGGTCGCGTGCGAACTCGTCGGTCTCGAGGAAGAAGGCGACCCGGCCGCCGGTCTGGTCGCCGATCCGGGCGCCCTGGGCGTCGCCGGATGCGCGGGCAAGCAACAGCGCCGCACCGGTCCCGCCGGTCGGCGCGACCACCACCCAGCGCTTGCCGGCGTCCAGTGGACGGTCTTCCAGCAGCGCGAACCCCAGCGCCGCGGTGTACCAGTCGATCGCCGCGTCGTAGTCGGCGACCACCAGCGTGGCCATCGCCACGCGCCCGTTCACGGCTGCGCCAGCGCCGCCTGCTGCGCGGCGAGCAGTTCGCCGATGCCGCGCTCGGCCAGGCCCAGCAGGGCGTCGAGTTCGTCGCGGCGGAACGCGTGCCCTTCGGCCGTGCCCTGGAGTTCGATGAAGCCGCCGCCGTCGTTCATCACCACGTTCATGTCGGTGTCGCAGTCGCTGTCCTCGGCGTAGTCGAGGTCGAGCACCGGCACGCCGCGGTACACACCCACCGACACGGCCGCGACCGCACCGAATACCGGATCGCGCGCGATCTCGCGCCGCTTCTGCAGCCAGCGCACCGCGTCCACCAGGGCCACGTAGGCGCCGGTGATCGCCGCCGTGCGGGTGCCGCCGTCGGCCTGCAGCACGTCGCAATCCAGGGTGATGGTGCGTTCGCCCAGCGCGGTGCGGTCGACGCAGGCGCGCAGGCTGCGGCCGATCAGGCGCTGGATCTCCAGCGTGCGCCCGCCCTGCTTGCCGCGTGCGGCCTCGCGGTCGCTGCGGGTGTGGGTGGCGCGCGGCAGCATGCCGTATTCGGCGGTCACCCAGCCTTCGGCCTTGCCGCGCAGGAACGCCGGCACGCGGTTCTCGACGCTCGCGGTGCACAGGACCCGCGTCTGCCCGAAGCACACCAGGACCGAGCCTTCGGCATGGCGCGTGAACCCGCGTTCGATGCGGACGTCGCGCAGCTGTTCGGGCGCGCGGCCACTGGGGCGGGCAATGCTCATGCGCATGCGTTCCGGCAAAAAAGGGGGCGCCAGATTACCATTGGCGCCTCGCCGCCCCCGGCGGACACTGGACAGCCGATGCCGATCCGCAGCATGACCGCCTACGCCTCCGGCGAACGCAGCACCCCCTGGGGCACGCTGGGCTGCGAGGTGCGCGCGGTCAACCATCGGTTCCTGGAGCTGGGGGTGCGGCTGCCCGACGAGCTGCGCGTGCTCGAACCGATGTTGCGCGAGCGCGTGTCCCGGCGCGTCGCGCGCGGCAAGCTCGACCTGGCGCTGCGGCTGCGTTCCGCCGAGGGCGAGGTCTCGCTGCAGGTGGACGAGGCGCTGGTGGCGCGCCTGGGCGAACTGGCGCACGGGCTGCGCGGACGCTTTCCCGAATTGCGCGTGGGCCTGGTGGAACTGCTGCAGTTTCCCGGCGTGCTGCAGTCGCAGGCGGCCGACCCGGCCGAGCTCCAGGCCGAGGCGCTTGCGCTTGTGGATGGGGTGCTCGGGGACTTCATCGCGGCGCGCGAACGCGAGGGTGCCCACCTGGTGGCGGCGATCCTCGAACGGGTCGACGGCATCGCCCGCATCGCCGCGGAGGTGCGCACGCTGGTGCCGCTGATCCGCGAAGGACAGCGGACGAAGCTGCAGGCGCGGCTGGCAGACCTCGCCCAGGCTGCCGATCCGGCGCGGGTGGAACAGGAACTGGTGCTGTGGCTGCAGAAGCTCGACGTCGACGAGGAACTCGACCGCCTGGCCAGCCACGTCGACGAGATCCGGCGCGTGTTCGGGCAGCAGGAGCCGGTCGGCCGCCGCCTGGATTTCCTGCTGCAGGAGTTCAACCGCGAGGCCAATACCCTGGGCAGCAAGTCGGTCGATGCGCGCACCAGCAATGCGGCGGTCGAGCTCAAGGTGCTGATCGACCAGATCCGCGAACAGGTGCAGAACATTGAATGACACCACGCCCATGCGCGGCACGCTGTTCATCGTCGCGGCGCCGTCCGGCGCGGGCAAGTCGAGCATCGTCAACGCCTGCCTGGCGCGCGATCCCAACATCTGCCTCTCGATCTCGTTCACCTCGCGCGCGCCGCGGCCGGGCGAGCGGCATGCCGAGCACTACCACTTCATCGGTGCCGACGAGTTCAAGGCGATGATCGCGGCGGGCGACTTCTTCGAGTACGCGCAGGTCCACGGCGACTGGAAGGGCACGGCGAAGCAGTCCGTGGAGCCGCAGCTGGCCTCCGGCAAGGACGTGCTGCTGGAGATCGACTGGCAGGGCGCGCAGCAGGTGAAGTCGCAGGTGCCCGACGCGGTGAGCGTGTTCATCCTGCCGCCGTCGCGTGCGGCGCTGGAGGAGCGCATGCGCAAGCGCGGACAGGACAGCGAGACCGTCATTGGCCAGCGCATGGCCAACGCGCGCGAGGAGATGTCGCACCACGCCGAGTTCGACTACCTGATCGTCAACGAAGTCTTCGAGACCGCGGTGGACGAGATGTGCGCGATCTTCACCGCCAGCCGGCTGCGGCGCGACCAGCAGCTGGGGCGACACGCCGGACTGCTCCGGGCCCTGCTGGCGCAGGAGTGAGCCGGCCGGTCGTGGCGCTCCCGGGTTCGCGGCCACGGCGTGTCCCCGAATCCGTCGGCGGACACCCGTGATCAGGCAGTTGCCCACGCAAGTCACTGATTTCGCTGGCGCGGGCTTGCGTTTCTGGCGCGGACGGCTAGAATGCCCGGTCCTGTTCACATCCTGATCGACGGCCTGTCGGCCGCCGGGAGACCTATGGCTCGCATCACCGTTGAAGATTGCCTGGAAGTGGTCGACAACCGCTTCGAACTCGTCATGATGGCCGCCAAGCGCGCGCGCCAGCTCGCCAACGGCGTCGAGCCGCAGATCGACAACACCGACGCGCAGGACAAGCCGACCGTGCTGGCGCTGCGCGAGATCGCCGGCCGCCGCATCGACCAGCCCTACATCGACGCGGTCGACAAGGCCGAGCGCGAGCGCAAGGAGCGCGAGGCGCTGGAATGGGCCGCGGCCGAAGTGGTCGCCGGCGACGACGACATGAAGGGCGACGACCTGTAAACCGGATGCGCCGGCGTCGACCGGCGCG
>NZ_JARXRO010000020.1:663087-747230 GCF_029887935.1 Luteimonas kalidii
TTCGTCGTTTCCGGCGCGCGCCGGACGATCGCGCGCGCCGCGTGGACGACCGCGGACCACTGAATGGGCGCACGCCGTGGGCCACCCGCGCGGCGGTCCCTATTTCGCATTCCACGCCTTCCCTTTAGGCTCCCGGGATGACCGCCGGCGCCCCCGTCCTGATCCAGCCCGTGCCCTCGTCCGAAGCGGACGTGCCGGACTACATGCGCCAGCTCGAACGCAGCGCCGCGTACCTGCCCGAGGACCAGCGCGGGCAGCTGCGGCGGGCGTGGGCGGTGGGCGCGGCCGCGCACGCGGGGCAGACCCGGCGCTCGGGCGAGCCGTACATCACCCACCCGGTCGCGGTCGCCCAGGTCCTAGCCGAGCAGAAGGTCGATGTCGAGACCCTGGTCGCGGCGATCCTGCACGACACCATCGAGGACACGCCGCTCACCCGCGAACAGCTGGCGCAGGAGTTCGGCGAGACCGTGGCCGACCTGGTCGAGGGCGTGACCAAGCTCGACAAGCTGCATTTCAGCAGCCGCCAGGAAGCGGCCGCCGAGAGCTTCCGCAAGATGATGCTGGCGATGGCGCGCGACCTGCGCGTGATCCTGATCAAGCTTGGCGACCGCCTGCACAACATGCGTACGCTCGGCGCCCAGCCCGGACCCACGCGCGAGCGCATCGCGCGCGAGACGCTGGAGGTCTATGCGCCGATCGCCCAGCGCCTGGGCATGAACCTGATCAAGGCCGAACTCCAGGACCGCGGCTTCCACGCCCTGCATCCGCTGCGCCACCTGATCCTGGAAAAGCACATCCGCGGCCAGCCCATGCTGCGGCGCGAGGCGATGGCCAAGATCGAGGCGCAGCTGGCGCAGCGGCTGACCAACGAGGGCCTGCAGTACCGGCTGGTGAGCCGGATCAAGTCGCCGTGGAGCATCTACAACAAGATGCGCAGCGAGGGAAAGACCTTCGCCCAGGTGATGGACGTGTTCGGCTTCCGCATCGTGCTGCATTCGGTCAGCGACTGTTACCGCGCGCTCGGCGTGGCGCACTCGGTATTCAAGCCGCTGGACGGCCGCTTCCGCGATTTCATCGCGATCCCCAAGGCCAACGGCTACCAGTCGCTGCACACGGTGCTGTTCGGGCCGTACGGTTCGCCGATCGAGGTCCAGATCCGCACCGAGGAGATGGACCTGATCGCCGAACGCGGCATCGCCGCGCACTGGGCGTACAAGCACGGCATGGCGCCCAGCGGCGCGCAGGCGCGCGCGCATTCTTGGATCGCCAACCTGCTCGAATCGCAGCGCGCCACGGGTTCGTCGCTGGAATTCCTGGAGAACGTGAAGGTCGACCTGTTCCCCGACGAGGTCTACCTGTTCACACCCAAGGGCGACATCCTGTCGCTGCCGCGCAACTCCACCGCGCTGGATTTCGCCTATGCGGTCCACACCGACGTCGGCAACACCGCCGTGGCCGCGCGCGTGGACAAGAAGCTGGTGCCGCTGCGCACCAAGCTGGTGAGCGGCCAGTCGGTCGAGGTGGTGACCGCGAAGTCGTCGCTGCCCAAGCCGCAGTGGCTGGAGGTGGTGGTCACCGGCAAGGCGCGCACCGCCATCCGTGCCCAGCTCAAGCAGCTCGAGCACGAGGACGCAGTGAGCCTGGGCCACCGCATGATCGATCGCGCCCTGGAGGACCTGGGCACCTCGCTCGACCGCCTGCCGCAGGCGCGCCTGGACGGGTATCTCGCCGAACTGCGCTACCCGCGGCTGGAAGAGCTGCTGGCCGACATCGCGCTCGGCAACCGCATGCCTTCGCAGGTGGCGATGGCGCTGGCGCAGAAGGATTCGGCGGAGGACGGGGCGGAGCCGGGCCAGCTGCAGCGACGCGGCGAGCGGATCCTGATCAGCGGACACGAGCGCGGCGTGATCAGTTTCGCCAACTGCTGCATGCCGATCCCCGGCGACGAGATCATGGGCTACCACACTGCGGGCAAGGGCATCGTGGTGCATCGCCTGGACTGTCCGAACGTGGCCGAATACCGCAAGTCCCCCGACCGCTGGGTGGCGATCGGCTGGGACCGCGAGGTGACCGGCGACTACGCCGTGGCGCTGATCATCGAGACCGAGAACAAGCCCGGCTCGCTGGCGGAAGTGGCCGCGGCGATCGCCAAGGCCGATTCGAACATCGAGGGCGTCGAATACCTCGAGCGCGACGCCAACATCGCCGTGATCCGGTTCGCGATCGAGGTGCGCAACCGCGAGCACCTGGCCGACGTCATCCGCCGCACCCGCCGACTGGCGGTGGTGCACGGCGTCCAGCGCCTGTAGCCCGGACAAGGCCGAAGGCCGCATCCGGGGGCGCACATCGTCCGCGTGCATGCGCGGACGACCCCTGCGCGGCCGCTCACGCCGACGCGTCGATTCGGCCCGGGCGAAATCCACCCCACCCGCTGGCGCGCCACATCCGCCGCCCGCCGAGCGCGCGCCACCGTCGCCTCCCCGCCGACGCCCGCCGCTACAATCGTCCGACATTCTTCCGGAGCCGTCCGATGCCCCGCACCCCGATCCAGACCGATGCCGCCCCCGCCGCGATCGGCCCGTACTCCCAGGCCACGCGCGCCGGCAATACGGTGTTCTTCTCCGGCCAGATCCCGCTCGACCCCGCCACCGGCGAAGTGGTGGAGGGCGGCATCGACGCGCAGGCGCGGCGCGCGTTCGACAACCTCAAGGCCGTGGCCGAGGCCGCCGGCGGATCGCTCGCCGACATCGCCCGCGTCGGCCTGTACCTGACCGACCTGTCGCAGTTCACCGCGGTCAACGCGGTGATGGCCGAGTACTTCGACGCGCCGTATCCCGCGCGCTCGACCATCGAGGTGTCCGCGCTGCCCAAGGGCGTGCTGTTCGAGGTCGACGCGGTGATGGTGACGCAGTGATGGTGCCGCAGTGATGGTGCCGGGCTGATCCGCGCCAGGCATGGGTAAGCCCGTCCCAGCGCTCGCCGCCGCCGGTGACGTCGGCCTGACCGCGCTGCCGGGCGTGGGCAAGGCGGTGGCGGAGAAGTTCGCCGCGCGCGGCCTGCTGCGGCTGCAGGACCTGTGGCTGCACCTGCCGCGGCAGTACGAGGACCGCACCCGCATCACTCCGGTGCGGCTGCTGCAGCCCGGCGTCGCGGCCCAGGTGGAAGGGCGGGTGGAAGCGGTGGAGCGCGGCTTCCGCTACCGTCCGCTGCTGCGGGTGGCGATCGGCGACGACTCGCGCGCCACCCTGGTGCTGCGCTTCTTCCACTTCCGTTCGCAGCAGGTGAACCAGTTCCGCGTCGGCGCGCGCGTGCGCGCCTACGGCACCCCGCGACCGGGGCAGCAGGGGCTGGAAATCGTGCACCCCAGCTATCGCGTGCTCGACGACGACGCCGACGGCGAACTCGGCGACGCGCTCGATCCCGTCTACCCCGCGATCGAAGGCATCGGTCCGGCCACGCTGCGGCGGCTGGTGGCGCAGGCGCTGGAGCGGCTGCCGCCGGCCGAGGAACTGGAGCTGGTGCCGGCAGCGCGCCTGGGTGACGGCCTGCCCTCGCTGCGCGACGCGCTGGTCACGCTGCACCGGCCTCCACGCGAGGCCGACGTGGCCGCGCTGCTGGCCGGCACCCATCCCGCGCAGCGGCGACTGGCGCTGGAAGAACTGCTGGCCCACCACCTCAGCCTGCGGCGCCAGCGCATCGCGCTGCAGGCGCATGCCGCGCCCGCGCTGGCGGACGACGGCGGCCGCGTGCAGGCGCTGCTGGCCGCGCTGCCGTTCGCGCTCACCGGCGCGCAGCAGCGCGTGTTCGACCAGATCCGCGCCGATCTCGCGCGCCCTTCGCCCATGCTGCGTCTGGTGCAGGGCGACGTGGGCAGCGGCAAGACCGTGGTCGCGGCGATGGCGGCGCTGATCGCGATCGGCAGCGGCCGCCAGGCTGCGCTGATGGCGCCCACCGAACTGCTGGCCGAGCAGCACCTTGCCAATCTGCGTACCTGGCTGGAGCCGCTGGGCGTGCGCGTGGCCTGGCTGGCCGGCAAGGTGTCCGGGCGCGCGCGCACCGCGGTGCTGGCCGAAGCCGCCAGCGGCGCCGCGCAGCTGGTGGTGGGCACCCACGCGCTGATGCAGGAAGGCGTGGTGTTCCGCGACCTGGCCCTGGCCATCGTCGACGAGCAGCACCGCTTCGGCGTGCACCAGCGCCTGGCGCTGCGCGACAAGGGCGCGGCCGCCGGCAGCGTGCCGCACCAGCTGGTGATGACCGCCACGCCCATCCCGCGCACCCTGGCGATGGCCGCGTATGCGGACCTGGACGTGTCCGCCATCGACGAACTGCCGCCCGGCCGCACCCCGGTGCAGACCGTGGTGCTGGGCGCAGCCAGGCGGCCGGAGCTGATCGAGCGCATCCGCACCGCCTGCGCCGAAGGCCGCCAGGCCTACTGGGTGTGCACCATCATCGACGAGAGCGACGAGGTCGTGGCGCAGGCCGCGCAGACCACCTGGGAGCAGCTGACCGTCGCGCTGCCCGGCCTGCGGGTGGGCTTCGTGCATGGGCGCATGAAGGCCGCCGCCAAACAGGCCACCATGCTCGCGTTCAAGCGCGGCGAACTCGACGTGCTGGTGGCCACCACCGTGATCGAGGTGGGCGTGGACGTGCCCAATGCCTCGCTGATGATCGTGGAGAACGCCGAACGGCTCGGCCTGTCGCAGCTGCACCAGTTGCGCGGGCGCGTGGGCCGCGGCAGCCTGGCCTCCAGTTGCGTGCTGCTGTACCAGCCGCCGCTGTCGCAGATGGCGAAACAGCGCCTGGAAACCATGCGCGCCACCAGCGACGGTTTCGTGATCGCCGAGAAGGACCTGGAACTGCGCGGCCCCGGCGAACTGCTCGGCACCCGGCAGACGGGCCTGGCCGATTTCCGCATCGCCGACCTCGCCCGCGACGCCGACCTGCTCCCCGAGGTGCATCGCATCGGCGAGGCGCTGATGCGCGAGTCGCCCGACATCGCCGACCGGCTGGTGGAACGGTGGATCGGCGGGGCGGCGCGGTATGCGGCGGCGTGAGCGACCCGCTCCGGGGCCGGAGTCGCTGACCGGGACGATGGACGCCCCGTCGCAACGTGCGTCCCCGACTGCCGCCGGCCCCGGCGATGGCGGGACGGCCGAGGCGATGGGATACGCTCGCGATCCACCCAGGTTCGAAGGAGCGCATCGCGCATGGCCGATCCGATCCCGCTGTTGATCGACACCGATCCGGGCGTCGACGACGCCCTGGCGCTGCTCATGGCGTTCGACGATTCCGCGCACGAGGTGGTCGGCCTCACGGTCGCGGCGGGCAACGTCGGGCTGACGCACACGGTGGCCAATGCGTTGAAGCTGTGCGAGGTGGCCGGGCGCGGCGAGGTGCCGGTGTTCGCGGGCAGCGCCGCACCGTTGCTGCACCCGGCGCCCGATGCCGCCTACGTGCACGGCCGGGACGGGTTCGGCGACACCGGCTATCAACCGGCCACCACGAAGGTGGCCGAGGAACACGCCGCGCTGGCGATCCTGCGGCTGTCGCACGTGCACGCCGGCCGGCTGCTGCTGGTGGCGCTGGGGCCGCTGACCAATCTCGCGCTGGCACTTGCGCTCGACCCCACGCTGCCGCAGCGGGTGGGGCGGCTGGTGGTGATGGGCGGCGCGGTCACCGCGCACGGCAACATCACTCCTGCCGCGGAGTTCAACATCCACTTCGACCCGGAGGCGGCGCGGATCGTGTTCGAGGCCTTCCCGCGCTTCGATCTGGCCGACTGGGAGGCCACGGTGGCCCATGGCCTGCCGCACCAGGAGGTGGAGACGTGGCTGGGCGGACGCGGCGGGCGGGCGCGCTTCTACGAGGCGATCTCGCGCCAGACCAGGCGCTGGTCCGCGGATCGCCGCGGCGATCGCTGGTTCGCCGCCGATGCGCTGGCGATGGCCTGGGCCCTGGAGCCGCAGGGCGCACTGGAGGCGGCGGAACGACCGCTCGCAGTGTGCCTGGAGCACGGCCCGGCCCGCGGCGCGACGGTGGTGGACTGGAACCGCCAGAGCGGACAGCCGGACCGTGCCCGGATCCTGCTGCGCTACGACCAGGACCGGTTCCAGGCCAGGGTGCGCTCGGCCCTTGCGGCCGGGTAGGGGGCCGGCTTGCGCGTCCGGGCAGGGCGAGCTAAAATGCCGCTCTTTCCTCGCGCGAATCCGGTGCCCGCCCATGAAGGCCGACATCCATCCCGACTATCGTGAAGTCGTCTTCCAGGACGTGACCTCCGATTTCAGGTTCCTGACCCGCTCCACGCTGGCCGCTTCCACCAAGGAAACGGTGAAGTGGGACGACGGCAAGGAATATCCCCTGGTGAAGATCGAAGTGTCCTCGGCGACGCATCCGTTCTACACAGGCCAGAACAAGATCGTCGACACCAGCGGTCGCATCGACAAGTTCAAGCGCCGCTACGCGAAGTAACGCGAAGTAGTTCGCGTCCGCGATCGATTGCAGGCACGGCCGCCTTCGGGCGGCCGTTCTGTTTTCTGCGGTTGGGGGACGTCATGCCGGTGCTGCGCAGGCGGATCGCCGTGCGATGTCGCGTGTGATGCCCGGCCGCGGTACGGGGCTCAGCCCGGCGGCGGGCCCAGCTTGAGCGACAGGTCGATCGCGCGCACGTGCTTGGTCAGGCCGCCGATCGAGATGCAGTCCACACCGTCCCGGGCGATGGCGCGCAAGCCCTCGAGATCCACGCCTCCCGACACCTCCAGCGGGATCCGGCCCTCGAACGGAGCGCCGTGGGCGATCGCCACGGCCGTGCGTCGCGTCGCGGCATCGAAATCGTCGACCAGGATCCGGTCGCAGCCTTCCGCGAGCGCCTCGCGCAGCTGGTCGAGCGTCTCCACCTCCACGATCAGCGGCAGATCCGGCTGCGCCGCGCGCGCGGCGCGGATGGCGAGGGTCGGCGAGCCGAACGCGCGGACGTGGTTTTCCTTGAGCATCACCGCGTCGAACAGGCCGAGGCGATGGTTGTGCCCGCCGCCGACGCGCACCGCGTACTTCTGCGCCGCGCGCAGTCCCGGCAACGTCTTGCGGGTGTCGAGGATGCGCGTGCCGGTGCCTGCGACGGCGGCGACGTGCGCTGCCGTCGTGGTCGCGGTGCCGCTCAGGGTCTGCAGGAAATTCAGCGACGCGCGCTCCGCGCTGACCAGCGCGCGTGCGCGCCCTTCGAGCGTCGCGAGCACCGTGCCGGCATCCACGCGATCGCCTTCGGCCACCCGCCAGTCGATGCGCACCTGCGGGTCGAGCGCGCGATGGCAGGCATCGAACCAGGGGCGGCCGCAGACCACGGCCACCTCCTTGCACAGCAGGTAGGCGCGGTCGGGCGCATCGGGCAGCAGCGCGGCGGTGACGTCGCCGCTGCCCAGGTCCTCGGCCAGTGCGCGGGCGACGTCGTCCGCGACGACGGCGGCATCGGGTGGCGCGATCGCGGTGGCGGCGACGGGTGCGGACATGACTTGCTCGGGTCTGCTGGTCGTGTGTGGCCGGTGGAGGGGCGGTGGCCCCCTGCCACACCGTCTGGTGCGCGCCTCAGCCTCGGACGGCGTCGCCTCTCGGGAAATCCGCGATCTGCCCGACGGGGATGCCTTCCTCGACCAGCAGCACGGGAATCCCGTCGTCGATCCGGTAGACCAGCCGCTGGTCGTGGGTGACGAGCGCCTCGCGCAGCGGCGCCGACTGCGGCGTGCCGTCGACCCGGCTCAGCGTGCCTGCGGCGACCGCGGCATTGAGCGCGGCCAGCCCGGGCGCGCCGAGCACGGCCAGCGGTTGCCGGGTCGCGGGGCAGACGAGGATGTCGAGCAGCTTGCGGTCCATGGCGGGAAGCAGGGAGGGCGAACCGTTAGAATACGTCTTTAGGCAGGGGAGCAGGCATGTCCGCCAATCCGCAGAGCCCGCTGGTCGGCGTCGTGATGGGATCGCGTTCCGACTGGGAGACCATGCAGCACGCGGTGCAGAAGCTCGAAGCGCTCGGCATCGCGCACGAGGTGCGCGTGGTGTCCGCGCACCGCACGCCCGACGTGTTGTTCGACTATGCGGCCAGCGCGCAGCAGCGCGGGCTGCGGGCGATCATCGCCGGTGCCGGTGGCGCGGCGCACCTGCCGGGAATGCTGGCGGCCAAGACCGCAGTGCCGGTGCTGGGCGTGCCGGTGCAGAGCCGCGCGCTCAACGGCCTGGATTCACTGCTCTCGATCGTGCAGATGCCCGGCGGCGTGCCGGTGGCCACGTTCGCGATCGGCCAGGCGGGCGCGACCAACGCGGCGCTGTTCGCCGCGGCCATGCTCGCCGACGGCCATGCGGAGATCGGGCAGGCACTTGCGGAATTCCGCCAGCGGCAGACCGACGAGGTGGCCGGCAACGACGATCCCCGCCGGTGAGCGCGGCGATGGGCACGGTCGGCATCCTCGGGGGCGGGCAGCTTGCGCGCATGCTTGCGCTGGCCGGTGCGCCGCTGGGCCTGCGCATGCTGGTGATGGACACCGTGGCCGACGCCTGCGCCGGCCAGTGCGCCCCGCTGCTGGTGGGCGACTATCGCGACGAGGCGGCGCTGGCGGAGTTCGCGTCCAGGGCGGATGTCGCCACCTTCGACTTCGAGAACGTGCCGGCCGAAAGCGCCGAATGGCTCTCGCGCCGGATCCCGGTGTTTCCCGGGCCGCATGCGCTGGCGGTCGCACAGGACCGGCTGGCGGAGAAGACGCTGTTCCGCGAACTCGGCATCCCGGTGCCGGACTTCGTGGACGTGCCCACGCGCGCGGCGCTGGAGGCGGCGGTCGCGCAGGTCGGCACGCCGTGCATCCTCAAGACCCGCCGGCTCGGTTACGACGGCAAGGGCCAGTTCCGGATCCGGTCCACGGGCGACATCGATGCGGCCTGGGCCGCGCTGGGCGCGCAGGCCGGCAGCGTCGGGCTGATCCTCGAGGGGTTCGTGGCGTTCGAACGCGAGCTCAGCGTGGTCGCCGTGCGCGGCCGCGACGGCGAGTTCCGCACCTGGCCGCTGACCGAGAACTGGCACGTCGACGGGGTCTTGTCCGCGAGCCTGGCGCCGGCCGCGTGCAGCGGCGCGCTCGAAGCGCAGGCGACCGCGCATGCGCGGTCGCTGGCCGAGCGTCTCGAGTACGTGGGCGTGTTCGCGCTGGAACTGTTCTGCCGCGACGGCATGCTGCTGGCCAACGAGCTTGCGCCGCGCGTGCACAACTCCGGGCACTGGACCATCGAAGGCGCGGAGACCTCGCAGTTCGAGAACCACCTGCGTGCGGTGCTGGGCTTGCCGCTGGGCGACACGCGCATGCTCGGCCACGCCTGCATGCTCAACTGGATCGGGGCGATGCCCGAGGCCGCGGCGGTGCTGCGCGAGCCGGGCGGGCACTGGCACGACTACGGCAAGCAGCCGCGCGACGGGCGCAAGGTCGGTCACGCCACGCTGCGGGCCGACAGTCGCGAGTCGCTCGCGAAGGCGCTGGCGCGGGTGGGCGCCGCGCTCGGGCGCGCGTCCCAGGTCGTGCCGGTGGTCGAACGCCTGGGCGACTAGGCGCGTGCCGGCCACGCGTGCGCCGGCCGCAGCCCGCCCGGCTTCACTGCGAGGCGCGTGCCTGCGGCATCCGCGATGCGACGACCTTCCAGTCCACCAGCTTCCACATGCCCGCCAGGTAGCGGTCGCGAGCCTCGGCCCCGTCCTGCGTCCAGGCGTGTGGCCACAGGCAGGCGGCGAGCAGCGGCGTGTCGGCCCCGGTCAGCGGCGTCACGGACTGCGGGGTGGCGAGGATCGCCAGCCGGCCGTCGCGGCGCAGGACCAGCCACACCCATCCTGGCCCGGTCAGGCGGCCTGCCGCTTCCGCGAAGCGTTCCCGCATGCGCCCGGGGTCGCCGAAATCGCGCGCGACGGTATCGGCCAGCGCGCCCGTCGGGCCGATCGCGTCGCCGGGCGGCGGCGGCCGCAGCGCGGCCCAGTGGAAGTCCTCGCTCCAGGCCTGCGCCGCGCGTGCGGCCAGCGCGCCACGCGCCTGCACGGCCAGCGCGGCGAGCGTGGGCGCTTCGTCGTCGCCCGTGGCCGGATCCAGCATCGCGTTGAGTGCGTCGATTCCGGCCCGCTGCGCGCGCCGATGCTGGTCCACCGCCGCAGCGGACAGATGGGGTGCGAACGCTGCCGCGTCGCAGGGCAGGGGGCTGGGCTGGAACGGCATCGCGGGTCCGGAAAGCGAGTCGGGGCGGAATACAATACGCAATCCCGTCGTTTTGCCGGGCGCGCCGCCGGGCGTGCCGGCACAGGAGACCCGTCATGGCCGTGCTCGACCGCATCAGGGCCGAAGTCGAAAACCACCCCGTGGTGCTGTTCATGAAGGGCACGCCGCAGTTCCCGATGTGCGGTTTCTCCAGCCGCACGGTCGAGGTGCTGAAGGCCGCGGGCGCCTCGGGCATCCGCACCGTCAACGTGCTCGAGGATCCCGAGATCCGCGCCAACCTGCCGCGCTTCTCCAACTGGCCCACGTTCCCGCAGCTGTTCATCCACGGCGAACTGATCGGCGGCTGCGACATCACGCTGGAGCTGCACGAGAGCGGCGAGCTGGCGCGGATGATCGCGGAAGTGCAGAAGGCGTGAGCGCTGTGGCGTCCGTGCCCGACGCCCGTCCACTGGCGGGCCGGGTGGTGCTGGTGGTCGGGGCCCATGGCGGCCTCGGGCGCGCGCTGGCGCTGGCGTGCGCGCGGGCGGGCGCGACCCAAGTGCTGCTCGGGCGCAGCGCACGCAAGCTCGAGCGTGTGGCCGACGCAGTCGAACAGGCCGGTGGCGAGGCGCTGCTGTATCCGCTCGATCTCGAAGGCGCGACCCCTGACGACTACGCGGAACTCGCGACCCGGATCGCCGGGCGCTTCGGGCGCCTGGACGGCGTGGTGCACTGCGCCGCCGATTTCCCCGGTCTGACGCCGCTCGAGCACGTGGATCCGGCCGTGTTCGCGCGCACCGTGCACGTGGGCCTGACGGCGCGCTGGTGGCTCAGCCAGGCCTGCCTGCCGCTGCTGCACAAGTCCGACGCGGGCCGGCTGGTGTTTCTGGTCGATCCCGCGCCCGCCGCCGCGCCGGCGTACTGGGGTGGCTACGGCATCGTGCAGCCGGCACTGGATGCATTGGCGGCCACGCTCGAGGCCGAGACCGCGTCCTCGCCGCTGCGGGTGCAGGTGCTGCGACCGGGTCCGCTGCGCACGCCGCTGCGCGCGCGCGCCTACGCCGCCGACGACGACCGCCTGGCGCGTGACGCCGCCACGGCTGCGGCCGCCTGCGTCGCGCTTCTCGCGGCCGAACCCACGGCGATGCAAGCGGCGCCATGACCATTCTCTCGGCGGCCCTGCTGCTGTTCCTGATCCTCGACCCGCTCGGCAACATCCCGGTGTTCCTGAGCATGCTGCGGCGGCTGGAGCCGGCGCGGCAGCGGATCGTGCTGGCGCGTGAGCTGCTCATCGCACTCGCGGTGCTGATGCTGTTCCTGTGGGCCGGCAAGTACGCGCTCGAGGTGATGCACCTGCGCCAGGAGTCGGTGTCGATCGCCGGCGGCATCGTGCTGTTCCTGATCGGCATCCGCATGATCTTCCCGCCCCCCGAAGGCCTGATGGGCGAGATCCCGGGCGGCGAACCCTTCATCGTGCCGATGGCGATCCCGCTGGTGGCCGGTCCGTCGGGCATGGCCGCGGTGATGCTGATGGGCAGCCGCGAACCCGACCGCCTGCCGGACTGGAGCCTGGCGCTGTTCCTGGCCTGGGCGGCGACCGCCGCCATCCTGTTCTCGGCCACCTGGCTGTACCGTCTGCTGGGCGCGCGCGCCCTGACCGCGATCGAGCGCCTGATGGGCATGCTGCTGGTCGCGATTTCGGTCCAGATGCTGCTCGACGGGCTGGCCAGCTACTTCGGACGCGGGCCCGCCTGAGGCCTGTTGCGCTGCAGCAACAACGACTTGGCGACACTATCTCGATCCGCCATCAAATCCAGTCCCGTCAAGCACTTCCGTGAATTTGACGGCTGTCTTTTTGCTGTCATGTGCAACCGTTAACGTGTTAACCTTAAGTTAACCGTTGTGCCCCCGTGCCCGCCGTCGCGCCGGGAGGGGGACCGCCCCGGATGGCGCGGCGCACCGGTTCCGCCACACACGACCACTGCCTCGAGGCCACTCACCATGACCCACCGCAACCGCGTCCGACTGTCCAAACTGTCGATCGGTCTGATCGCCGCGCTTGCCGCGGCACCCGTCTTCGCCCAGAGCACGTCCGCCGGCGTGGGCGGTCTCGTCACCGACAGCAGCGGGCAGCCGGTCGCCGGCGCCGAAGTCGTCATCACCCACGTCGAGTCGGGCACGGTCAGCCGCGCCAGCACCGACGAGAGCGGCCGCTACAACGCGCGCGGCCTGCGCGTGGGTGGTCCGTACGAAATCACGGTGACCAAGTCGGGCTCGGGCACCCGCACCGAGGACAACGTCTACCTCAACCTCAACCAGGTCACGGCCGTGAACACCCAGCTGTCGGGTGACACGACCACGCTCGCCACCGTCGCCGTCACCGGCTCGCGCCTGCTCGACACGTTCAACCCGGACAACAAGGGCGTCGGCACCTCGGTCAGCGGCCGCCAGCTGGAAATCCTGCCGCAGAGCAGCCGCTCGCTCGACGACGTGGCGCGCCTCGACCCGCGCGTGTCGGTGACCGACCAGGCCAGCGGCGCGATCTCCGTGGCCGGCGTCAACAACCGCTACAACACCATCTCCGTCGACGGCCTGTCGCAGGGCGACCCCTTCGGCCTCAACAGCAACGGCATGCCCTACACCGGCAGCCCGATCTCGATCGACACGATCGAGGCCTACGACATCAAGGTCGCCGACTACGACGTCACGGCCGACACCGTCGGCGCCACCGTCAACGCGGTCACCAAGTCGGGCACCAACGAGTTCCACGGCTCCGTGTACTACGTGTACAAGAACGCCGAAGACATGGTCGGCAGCCGCGACGGCGAAGACTACAACCTGTTCGACACCGACCGCACGATGGGCTTCACCATCGGCGGCCCGATCGTGAAGGACAAGCTGTTCTTCTTCGCCTCTTACGAGGAGCAGGAGATCACCGATTTCGGCGGCGCCTCCACGGCCGACGGCCTGACCAACGGGTTCGTGTCGCAGGAAGAGTTCGACGACGCGATCGCGGCCGCGACCGCCCTGGGCCTGCAGCCCGGCACCCGCGACTCGGGCGGCGTCAACCTCGACAACAAGCGCGCGCTGGTCAAGCTGGACTGGAACATCAGCGACTACCATCGCGCCAGCCTGACCTACCAGCAGACCGAGGAGTTCCGACCGTCGCCGTATGACGCGTTCTCCGACACGGTGGTGCTGTCCAGCCACTGGTACAACATCGACAACGTCACCAAGAACACCTCGCTGCAGCTGTTCAGCGACTGGACCGAGAACTTCTCGACCGAGGTCAAGCTCAGTCACCAGAAGTTCGACCAGGTCAACGGCAACCCGATCGACCAGCCGGAAGTCGAGATCGAAACCGCGAACGGCGGCTCGATCTTCATCGGCGAGGACAACAACCGCCACGAGAACCAGATCAACACCGAGCGCTACACGCTCTCCGCGTTCGGTACGTACTACACCGAGAACCACACCATCAAGGGTGGCTTCGAGTACCTGCGCCACGACGTGTACAACCTGTATGGCCGCGACCTGCACGGCTCGTACGTGTTCGCCAGCGTCGACGACTTCGCCGCCGGCGACTACGACGTCTACAACCTGCGCCGTCCGTCGGCCGGCTACACCGAGGCCGATACTGCGGCCGCGCTGGTCTACAGCCAGTTCAGCCCGTTCCTGCAGGACACCTGGGCGGTCACCGACCAGCTGTCGCTGACCTACGGACTGCGCGTGAACATCCCGCGCGCCGACAAGGCGCCGGTGCGCACGCCCGGCTTCGAGGAAGCCTTCGGCTTCCCGAACGACTACAAGCTCGGCTCGGACAACAAGGTGATCATGCCGCGTCTGTCGTTCAACTACAGCTTCGACACCGAGCGCTACTCGCAGCTGCGCGGCGGCGCCGGCGTGTTCCAGAGCATCCCGCCGTTCGTGTGGCTGGCCAACCCGTACCAGAACAATGGTGTGACGTCGCTCTCGTACCGCTCGTTCGACGCGGCCGACGCGCCGTTCAGCCCGGATCCGTACAACCAGAACGTCCCGGAAGGCGGCACGCCGACCTATCAGATCGACTCGATCGATCCGGACTTCAAGCTGCCGACCGTCTACAAGTTCAGCCTCGGCTACGACACCGAACTGCCGTGGATGGGCCTGATCGGTACCGTAGAACTGCAGCAGATCCAGGCCAAGGACGCGGTGTTCTACCAGGCGCTGAACCTGGGCCCGGCGCAGGGCCTGCTCGCCGATGGTCGCCAGTACTTCTGGTGCGAGCTGGGCAGCACCAGCAGCAGCAACCGCACCTGTGGCGCCAACCCCGACTTCACCACCAACTCCACGGTGATGGGTAACACCAACAAGGGTGCGGCCACCTCGGTCACGTTCGCGCTCAACAAGCCGCTGTCCGAGAACTGGTTCGGCAGCCTGAGCTACACCTTCACCGATGCCGACGAAGTCGCCTCGGACGGCAGCTCGCAGGCGTGGTCGAGCTACCAGTACGTCTCGCGCGTGAACCCGAACCAGGAGTTCGCCACCCGCGCCGGGCGCATGGTGCGCGACTCGATCAAGCTCAGCGTCGGCTGGGAGAAGGAGCTGTTCGGCAACTACAAGACCAGCGTGTCGGCGTTCTACAACGGCCGTTCCGGCCTGCCGTACACCTGGACGGTCAACGGCGACACCAACGGCGACGGCATCTTCCAGGATCCGGCGTACATCCCGTTCGTCAACGATCCGATCGTCAGCTACGGCGATGCCACGCCGGCGCAGATCGCGGCGTTCCACGAGTACATCGCCAGCAATCCGTACCTGGCCTCGCGCCGCGGCAGCATCGCCAACCGCAACGGCGACCGCTACTCGTGGGTGAACCAGCTCGACGTCAGCCTGCAGCAGGAGCTGCCGGGCTTCTTCCAGGACCACAAGTCGATCATCCGGCTCGACATCTACAACTTCCTCAACCTGATCGACAGCGACTGGGGCGAGACGATGGGCGAGACCTTCTCCGACAACACGCGCTATCTGGCGCGCCTGGAGGCGGTCAACGCCGACGGCAGCTACACCTACGACCTGGGCACGGAAGATCGCCCGACGTGGGAAACCCTGACCCCGTACGACGCCAGCGGCTCCTACCCGTCGCGCGTGGTGTCGCGCTGGTCGGCGATGCTGACGTTGCGTTACCAGTTCTGATCCAGGCGATCCATGCGGTACAGGAACGGCCGGGGCGACCCGGCCGTTTCCGTTGCGGCGGCCGGCTGCGCTACAGTCGCCGCCTGACGAGGGAGGACGAATGTCACAGCACGTGAGCGAGGCGGCGACGGCGCTGCCGGTGGTGAGTACCCGGATCTATCCGCGCGGCGCCCTGGACATCCTGTCGCGCGACGAGGTGGCGCGGCTCAAGGACGCGTCCGCCGGCGGCATGCACGACCTGCTGCGCCGCTGCGCCCTGGCGGTGCTGACCAGCGGCAGCGCGTCGGACGACCCGCGCGCGGCGCAGGAGCTGTATCCCTCGTTCGACATCCAGGTGCTGCAGCAGGATCGCGGGGTACGCATCGAACTGGTCAACGCGCCGGCGATGGCGTTCGTCGACGGCGAGCTCATCCGCGGCGTGGCCGAACTGCTGTTCGCGGTGGTGCGCGACCTTGCGTACACGGCGATCGAGCTGGGACCCGAGTACGCCGCGGACTTCGAGTCGTCCGCAGGCCTGACGGACGCCGTCTTCGGCCTGCTGCGCAATGCGCGCATCCTGCATCCGATCGAACCCAACCTCGTGGTGTGCTGGGGCGGCCACTCGATCGGGCGCGAGGAGTACCAGTACACCAAGGACGTGGGCTACGAACTCGGCCTGCGCGGCCACGACATCTGCACCGGCTGCGGCCCGGGCGCGATGAAGGGTCCGATGAAGGGCGCCACGATCGCCCACGCCAAGCAGCGCCGGCGCCGCACGCGCTACATCGGTATCACCGAACCGGGGATCATCGCGGCCGAATCGCCGAACCCGATCGTCAACCACCTGGTGATCATGCCGGACATCGAGAAGCGCCTGGAGGCGTTCGTCCGGCTCGGCCACGGCATCATCGTCTTCCCCGGCGGCGTCGGCACGGCGGAGGAGATCCTGTACCTGCTCGGCATCCTGCTGCGCGAGGAAAACGCCCAGCTGCCGTTCCCCTTCATCCTCACCGGCCCGACCGCGGCCGCGCCGTACTTCGAACGCATCGACCAGTTCATCCGCCTGACCCTGGGCGAGGCCGCGGCGGCGCGCTACGAGATCATCGTCGCCGACCCGGAGAAGGTGGCCAAGCGCATGACCGCGGGCATCCGCAAGGTGCGCGAGCACCGCATCGCGCAGAAGGACTCGTTCTACTTCAACTGGGGCGTGGACATCCCGCTGCCCTACCAGCAGCCGTTCGTGCCCACCCACGAGGCCATGGCCGCGCTCGACCTGCGTCACGGCCGCCGGCCGCAGGACCTCGCCGCCGACCTGCGCCGGGCGTTCTCCGGCATCGTCGCCGGCAACGTCAAGGAAGAGGGCATGCGCCGGGTCGAGCAGTTCGGCCCGTTCCAGATCCGCGGCGACCAGGACATCATGCAGGCCCTGGACGCCCTGCTGCGCGCGTTCGTGGAGCAGCGCCGGATGAAGATCTCGGGGGAATACCGGCCCTGTTACCGGGTGATTGCCTGAAGGCCGATCGCGCCGTCAGCGCAGCGGCAGGCGCAGCGTCGCCACGTGCTCGCCATCTTCGATGGCGGTCGCCACGCCGCCCTCTCCGTGGGTGAAGACCTGCAGTCGCGAGCGCACCGCGTTGAGCCCGATGCCGTGCCCCGTCGACAGCACGCCTTCGATCGCCACCGGGTTGCGGACCTCGATCGTGACCAGGTCCGGCGAACGGTGCAGCGCGATGGTGACCACGCCGCCCGCGCGTGCGGGCTCGATCCCGTGCTTGATGGCGTTCTCCACCAGCGGCTGGATCGACAGCGGGGGAATGTCGATATCGCCCAGGCCGGGATCGTCCTCGGGCACGTCCCACCGCACCTGCAGGCGATCGCCGAAGCGCAGGCGTTCGATCTCGAGGTAACGCCGGGTCAGCGACAGCTCCTCGGCCAGCGACACCCGCTCGCGGCCGGAAATCGCGGCGCGGAACAGGTCGGACAGGTCCAGCAGCAGCCGCTCGGTCGCCTCCGGACGCCCGTGCACCAGCGCGATCCCGGTATTGAGCGCGTTGAACAGGAAGTGCGGCCGGATCCGCGCCTGCAGTGCGTCCAGTTCCGCCTGCTTGGCGCGGACCGCGAGCTGGCGGGCGCGCCACTGGGCCTGGAAGGCCGCGAAGGCCAGCATGCCCACCGTCAGCGCCATGAGGGTCATCTGCAGCGTGAACACGTTCCAGCCGGACGCTGGCACCAGGCCAAGCTGCGGCAGGAACAGGCGCGCCATGCCGGCGACCAGCCAGGTACTGAGCAGCAGCGACGCCAGGCCGCTCTGTGCGATGAGCGGTGGCGAGGCGCGCTGGAGCCAGGACCTGGCCAGATAGAGCAGGCTCAGCGACATCACGAACACCCACTGGATGGCGAACGACGCCATGCCGAAATAGGTCAGCCTGGCGCCCTGGACCCCCGGAGCGAGCGCCAGCAGGGCGGCCAGCGCCTCTCCGGCGAGCACGATCCAGAGCAGGGTCCGCGGCTGCCACAACAGGTCGAGCGGGCGCGGATCGCCGGGACGGTTGGGCATGCGGCGCGGGCCTCGGGGCGTGACGGCGTTCCGGCTGCGGAACGGGATCGGCCCCGAGTGTAGCCATCCATGGCCCCGCTTGCGCCGTTCGTCCACCAGCGCTGGAACCGGCCGGGTGCGACCGCTAGGGTGTCCGGGCAACTGGGGAGTGGTATGCCGATGATCCGTCCAACGCGCCCGTGCGCGCCCGCCAGGGCCTCCCGTCCGGGCGGCTTCACCCTGATCGAGCTGATGGTCACCGTGGCCGTGATCGGCATCCTGGCCGTGGTCGGCGTGCCGGCGATGGCCGGCCTGGTCAACGCCAACCGCATCACCGCGGCCAACGAGAACCTGACCGCGGCGCTGCAGCTGGCGCGTGCGGAGGCGATCCGGCGCGGCGCCAGCGTCGAGGTGTGCGCGACGACGGACGGGGAGACCTGCGCCGACCAGGCAGACTGGAAGGAGTGGGTCGTGATCGGGCGCGACAACGCCGCGTCCGATGAGACCGGAAGCGAAGTCATCGACGTTATCCGCTACGAGGCGCTTCCCGGAAACATGGAGTTGGTGGGGCCGGAAGAGGGGGTCGTTTTCCGCCCGTCCGGCCTGCTGGATGCGGAGCAGACCTTGACTGTCTGCCTGCCGACAAATTACCCGTCCCAGAACCAGCGCGTCGTGACCGTCATGCTCGGTGGCGGGGTGCGTTCAGACAAGGCGAGCGGTGGAGGAAGTTGTTCGTGATCGCATATTCATCCAGACAGGCACGTCCATCGGCTGGAGGCCGCCTGCGGGCGCGCCGCGGCATGGACGGCCTGAGCCTGATCGAGATCCTGGTCTCGGTCGTCATTCTCGGCATCGGGCTGCTTGGCGTCGCGGCGATGCAGTCGCTGGCGCTGCGCGGCGGCCAGAGTTCGCTCGAGGCCAGCCAGGTGGTCATGCAGAGCAACGCCATCATCGAGGCCATGCGTGCCAATCGTGCGGATGCCGCCGCTTACAACACTGCGGGCATGGTCTGCGCCGCTGGCGCTGGCGGCACACTGGCCCAGAACGATCTGGCGAACTGGATCACGTCCTTGAAGGCGAACGTCAGTGGGCCGGCCGCCGGTGACGACGTGACCACATGCGGCCAGATCACGGGCTGCCCCGACGCCTGCGAGGTCACCATTCGGTGGGATGATTCGCGCGCCGGCGGTGACGACGAGCGCGAATTCGCCACGAGGACGCGCATATGAGCAGGTCCAGACTCCGCAGGGGCGCCGCCGCCACCACGATGGCCGGCTTCGGTCTGACGGAACTGATGATCGCGATGGTGCTCGGACTGATCGTGATCGGTGCCGCATTCGCCATCTTCCAGACCAGCCAGACCACTTTCCGCTCCAACGAAGGGCTGAGCCGGATCCAGGAAACCGCCCGGGCGGCCTTCGAACTGATCTCGCGCGATGTTCGCGCGGCCGGCGGCTCGGCGTGCTCGAACTTCTCGGCGGTGGAAGGTGCGGATGCGCGAACCATCCAGTTCAGGGATAACGCCGTCAGCGGGACCACCGACTCACTTCGGGTGGTGTCTGGCGATGACACCGCCTATCGTGTCGTGGGCTCGACTGCCGGTTCGGTCACGCTGCATGCCGATGACGTGGATGCAGCCAGCGACGTATTCGCAGTCAACGATTTCCTGATCCTGTGCAATGCCCGGAAGACCCATGTGGTTCGGGCTACGGGCGTGACGGGTCACACCGTCACGTTCGCCGCCTTGCCGGGTGGCTATGTCCCGACAGCAGACATCTATGCGCCGCCCGCCGCCGTCGTGCTTGCGCGATATCGCGACGTGAACTGGTTCGTCGCCGGGCACGGACGTCCGGGAGGGGGAAGTTCTCTCTTCGTTTCGCGCAATGGTGGCGATCCGGAAGAGGTTGCGGAAGGCGTGGAGGGGATTGCGTTCTCCTACCTTGAAACCGGTGAGGACGATTATGTGGACACCCCGGCGGATTGGCGTCAAGTGGTTGCGGTGCGCGTCACGATGACCTTGGTCGGGGCAGACGTCGACGGCAACCAGCTGCGTCGTACTGCGTCCAACGTGGTCAGCATGAGAGGGCGTACGCTGTGAAATCGCAAAACATCCGCCCCCCGCTCAAAGGCGCTCGTGCTGAGCGCGGCATTTCGCTGGTCATCGTCCTTATCCTGCTTGTGGCAGTCTCGGTGCTCGGCATCGCCGTGTTGCGCAGCTCGGCCATGCAGGAACGCATGAGCGCCAACTTGCGGGACCGCAATCTCGCCGTGCAGTCGACCGAAGCCGCGCTTCGCTTTGCCCAGGATCAGGTCCTCGCGGGCGCCGCATGGGACACCAACGTGCCTGACGGTGACAGTTGCTCGGAGGACGGCATCTGTCCGACTGGTTCTGCTCCCTCCTGGCAGGACCTGCCCGATACCCAGTACGACAGTGATCTGATCCCGGAGCCGCCCCAGTACTGGATCGAGTACCTGGGGCAAGGGCCGGCCCGCAGGGGCAGCTGTGACCAGATCCCGCAACCGCTCGACTGCTTCAGTCCGATGTATCGCGTGACGGCACGTACCCGCAGCGAAGGGCGCGCCGACGTCACCATGCAAGCCAACATCATCAGCCGCATCCCGGAACCGGGGACCTGAGTCATGAAGACACGTTCGATCAATTCTCGCCGCCGCTCAGTTCGTGGGTCGGGTCGTTCCTGGTGGGCGGCGCCATTCGCGTTGCTGTCGACCCTGCTCGCATTACCCGCGAGCGCGGGGATCGCGATACCGGATCAGCCGCTGATCATCGGCTCTCGCATCCCCCCGAACATCCTGTTTCTGCTCGACAACTCGGGATCGATGGCGGACACGTTCTTGCCGGATGGGATACCGACCGGATGGGCCAGACAGGCCTATACCCGAAACAGGATCTATTACAATCCGAACGTCGTCTACCAGCCTTGGGTGGATTCCACCGGGGCGGTCATGACCGGGGGCCAAGACTATCGGAATGCCTATTCCCACATCGTTCTAGTCCCGCCCTTCAACAACGGCACCACCGACCTGCGCGACTCCGAGCAGACGTTCTATGTTCCCAAGAATTCGGCCGGAGATCTAACCGATCTGGCGAACTACTGGCGCTACCAGATTCACGAAGACGAGGTCATCGTCAGAAGTGAGTGGACTACGCGGTCTGGTGGCTGGCCTTCTTACAATCAAGGCCTTTCCAACAGGAACTGTTCTACGGGTGGTGGAACCAACTGGCGTAACTGCACGGAGGCGTTGCCCACGACACGCACCGCAGCTCAGGAGCGCCGAAACTTCGCGACTTGGTATTCGTACCATCGCTCCCGGTCGAAGGTTGCCAAGGCCGCCGTCGGTCGTGCATTCGCCGAGATCGGCGGTGAGTATCGGGTTGGTTACAGAAATATCTGGAACGACATGCGGACGAGCGGGTCGAGTGGCGGGGTGAACTGGGGCAGTCATCCAATCTCCCAGTCCAAGCCGATTCCGGTTGCTTGGAACAAGGGCTTGTTCGAGGATCCCAACGGTCCCGGAGGCGCCGACAACAACAAGACCGCATGGTATCAGCGACTGTATGCAGAAGACGCGGCTGACTCTACGCCTCTGCGCGAGGCGCTCTACAACGCGGGCAAGTATTTTGAAGATGACAGTTCGTCGACAGGTCCTTGGGGTGAGGGTATCGGCGGGGCCGCTGTCGATCATTTCGCCTGCCGCCAGAACTACACGATCCTGACCACCGATGGGTACCGCAACGATTCCGACGGCTGGAGCAAGGTAGGTGAGGAAGACAATAGCGAGGGCGAAGTCATCACCAGTCCTTTCGGCGACAGCTATCAGTACGTCCCCACAGCGCCATACGCAAGCGAGCATTCGAGCAACCTCGCCGATATTGCGATGCGGTTCTGGAAGCGCGACCTGCGACCAGACCTGGATAACGTGGTCGCGAAGACTCCCGCGAATCCCGCGTTCTGGCAGCACATGGTGACGTTCGGGATTTCCCTCGGGGCCGCGGGGACATTGGATCCAGAATCGGACCTCCCGGCCCTGACGGCGGGAACTAAGTCGTGGCCGTATCACACCAATTTGAACCCGAGAAGCATCGACGACTTCTGGCATGCGTCGGTCAACGGGCGGGGCAAGTTCGTCGTCGCCAGCGACGCCGACGAATTCTCGCAGGCATTGAGGGGCGCGCTGAGTGAGATCGCCACGCGAGATAGCTCCTTCTCGAACGTTGCAAGTAACTCTGTGTCGCTGGATACCGGATCTCAGGTGTTCAACGCCAGCTACGTGACCGGAACTTGGACTGGCACGCTGGCCGCGCGTGAGGTGACCGCCTCCGGCGTCGAAGCCGACCCCGACTGGACGGCGTCGTTGCCCGATTGGGATGACCGCAAGATCTTCACCTCCACCGGGACGGCCGGGGCCCAGTTTCCCACCACCGCGCAGCGCGCATTGCTCGGACGCACCGGCGGCAGTTTGAACTTTCCGGTGACGGCTGCCGACAATGCGGATTACATCAAGGGTGACGAGAGTAACGAGGCCAGTGAAGGCGGCCTCCTGCGAAATCGCTCGACGAAGCTCGGCGATATTATCGGCTCGTCGCCGGCCTATGTGAAAGACACCAACACGCTCTATGTCGGGGCGAACGACGGCATGCTGCATGCCTTCGACGCCAGCAACGGTCGGGAACTGTTCGCGTACGTGCCGAACATCATCAACTTCGGCCACCTTTCGACGCTGAGTCGTGGCGACTACAGCCACAAGTTCTTTGTGGATGGGCCGGTGGTCGTGTCCAGTCGTTCGCTGACGCCTGCCAAGAACATACTGATCGGATCGCTCGGGAGGGGCGGCAAAGGACTTTTCGCTCTCGATGTCACCGCTCCGGGAACAGTGAACGCCGCTGGCCTTTTCAAGTGGGAGCGTTCGAATACCCCTGGCGGGCACATGGGGCTCGTGCTGAACAAGCCGCTATTGTCCAGGGTGGGTACGGGCGTGGTTGCCGCGGTTTTTGGCAATGGGATCAACAGCACCAACGATCGGGCAGCACTGATGGTGCTGAATGCCGAGACGGGTGCGGTCATTGCCGAAATCGACACTGGGGCGGGGTCCGCGGCAGCCCCGAACGGGCTGTCGGCTGTGACCGGCATCGTTGGCGCCGACGGTCGGACCCTCGCTTACGCATACGCCGGCGACATGCTCGGTAATGTGTGGAAGTTCGACCTCACGGATGCGTCGCCGGCCGCGTGGACGGCGACCCGGCTCTTCACGGCGACCAATGACGACGGTGCCGCGCAGCCGATCAGCGGAGCGATCACGATCGCCAGTCATCCAATCAGAAGCCAGCGCTGGCTGTTCTTCGGAACCGGGCGTTACCTGACCGCCGACGACATCAGCACTTCGGGTGCCGACGTCCAGAGCATGTACGGATTCATCGACGAGGGCGCGGCGATCGAGCGCTCCGATCTGACCGAGCGTACGATCGCGGTGACGGATGAGTCGCTTAACGGTTATCCGGTGCGGGCGTTCGAGGAACGATCCGGCCTGCCTGTCGACTCCAAGGGCTGGTACATTGACCTTCCGGAAAGTGGCGAGCGAATCATCCAGGATGCGCAGGTCGTCTCCACCTTCCTGGTGACTGCCAGCATGATTCCCTCAGGAAATGCATGTAATCCCGACGGCGGCGGATACATCAATGCGCTCGACGCCTTCACCGGTACAAGCGCGGGGGCGAGCTATTTTGATCTCGGTGGTGAAGCCGGGACGGACGACTCGGTCATTGGCGATGACGACCTGCCGGTCGGCTCGGTCGATGTGCGCACGGGCATGCCGACGCTTCCGAACCTGTTGCGCGGCCTGATCGTGGTCGGCGGCACCGGCAGCGGCAACCTGCGGGGACTGAGGACGCTCACACCTCGCTGGGACCGCGCGTCCTGGCGTGAGATCAGGGGAGAGTGATGGTCATGCAGAGGAACGCCGCGCGCCGCAATGTCTCGGGCTTCAGTCTGGTCGAGTTGATGGTTACGGTGGCGATCATTGGCATCCTGGCCTCGATCGCATTGCCGAGCTACAACGAACACGTCATGAAGGGGCGACGCGTCGGGGGGGCGGCGTGCGCAGCGGCAGTGGCCCAGGCAATGGAACGCCACTACACCACCGCGCTGACGTACGAAGATCATCCGGACGTGGACGAACTGGACAACCGTTGTGATCCGGATGCGCTGCGCTTCTACGACATGGATGTGGTGGACGTGGGGCCCAAGGCCTATACCGTCACCGCCGAGCCCACCGGGCGGCAGGCGAGCGACTCGTGCGAAACCCTCAGTCTCGACGCGGCCGGCACGAAGTCACCGGATACGGTCGGCTGCTGGTAATGTCGGTATCGCCCCAACCAAAACGCACAAGGCCCGCATCGCTGCGGGCCTTGTCGTACCGGAATCTGGCGCCCGAAGTTGGACTCGAACCAACGACCCCCTGATTAACAGTCAAGTGCTCTAACCGGCTGAGCTATTCGGGCGGGCAGGAGATTGTAGACGGCGCCCGGGAGCCGGGCAAGCCGCTGGCCCTGGATGCACCCCGTCGCGGCCTTGGCGTCATGGCCCGTCGGAACCCGTTCAGCCCGGGCACGCGGCGGGCGTGGTGGGCCGGAACGTGCGCGGGCGCCCAGCGTTGTTCACGATCACGGCCCCCAGCAGAATGCCGTCGCCGTTGCAGACGGAGATGGTGAGGTTGGTGCCTGCGCTGCGGCCATCGGGCATGTATCGCAGCTGCGGCCGCCCGGTCGTGCCGAGCAGCCTGAGGGAGCGGCTCATGGGCCCTGACTCGGCACGCAGGATGTCCTCGCCGGCATCGGGCTCGCGGTTGCCGTCGCGGTCCAGGAACATCATCCAGCCGCCGCTCCAGTCCGTGGATCCGTCGCAGGCTGTGCCACTGCGCGAAGGGCACAGGACGGCAGACTGGCGGTACGTGATCGCCGCCATCCGGGCCAGCTGCATCTGGGTCGCCAGCGCGCCCATGGCGGCCCCCGCGCGCTGGCGCTCCAGCAAATCTCCCATCACCGGTGCCGCGACCGCGGCACAGACCGCCAGGATGGCGACCGTCAGCGTCATCTCGACCAGGGTGAACCCGCGCAGCTGCTTCCGCATCACAATGCCCTCCATGGCGTTGGGCGCTCAGCATCGCGCCTGCGAGCAGGGCGCGGCCATCAGCCATGGCCGGCCGGCGGGGTAGGAAAACGCCCTATCCGCCCCCATCACGAGGGGTCGCTAAACTGGCGTGCCCGTCCCCCGCTCCCACATGACGAATCCCCTGCATCCCGCCACGTTCCAGCTCGTCTCGCCGTACCAGCCGGCCGGCGACCAGCCGCAGGCCATCGAGAAGCTGATCGAGGGCTTCGAGAGCGGGCTGGCGCGGCAGACCCTGCTCGGCGTGACCGGCTCGGGCAAGACCTACACCATCGCCAACGTGATCCAGGCGGTGCAGAAGCCGACCCTGGTGATGGCGCCGAACAAGACCCTCGCCGCGCAGCTGTACGGCGAGTTCAAGTCGTTCTTCCCGCACAACGCGGTCGAGTATTTCGTCAGCTACTACGACTACTACCAGCCCGAGGCCTACGTCCCGTCCACCGATACGTTCATCGACAAGGACAGTTCGGTGAACGAACACATCGAACAGATGCGCCTGTCGGCGACCAAGGCGCTGCTGGAGCGGCGCGACGCGATCATCGTCTGCACCGTGTCCGCGATCTACGGCCTGGGCGATCCGAACGAGTATTTCCGGATGGTGCTGCACATGGTGCGCGGCGAGCGCATCGACCAGCGCGAGCTGATCCGCCGCCTGACCGAGATGCAGTACGCCCGCAACGATACCGAGCTGCGGCGCGGCACCTATCGCGTGCGCGGCGAGGTGGTGGACGTGCACCCGGCCGAATCCGACGACGAGGCGCTGCGCATCGAGCTGTTCGACGGCGAGATCGAGAAGCTGACCCAGTTCGACCCGCTCACCGGCGAGACGCGCCGTTCGCTGGCGCGTTACACCATCTATCCCAAGTCGCACTACGTCACCACGCGGCGCACCACGCTCGAGGCGATCGAGGCGATCAAGCTGGAACTGCCGCAGCGTCTCGAGCAGTTCTACGCCCAGAACAAGCTGGTCGAGGCGCAGCGCCTGCAGCAGCGCACCCAGTTCGACCTGGAGATGATGGCCGAGGTGGGGTACTGCAACGGCATCGAGAACTACTCGCGCCACCTCACCGGGCGCATGCCGGGCGAGGCGCCGCCCTGCCTGTTCGACTATCTGCCGCCCGATGCGCTGCTGGTGGTGGACGAATCGCACGTGACCGTGCCGCAGGTGGGCGCGATGTACAAGGGCGACCGCTCGCGCAAGGAGACGCTGGTGGAGTTCGGATTCCGCCTACCCTCGGCGCTGGACAACCGCCCGCTGCGGTTCGAGGAATGGGAGCTGCGTTCGCCGCGCACGATCTTCGTGTCCGCCACGCCGGGCAAGTACGAGATCGAGAAGTCGGAAGGGCAGGTGGTCGAACTGGTGGTGCGTCCGACCGGCCTGATCGATCCG
The DNA here is from genome assembly GCF_029887935.1 of Luteimonas kalidii. Classification (GTDB taxonomy): domain Bacteria; phylum Pseudomonadota; class Gammaproteobacteria; order Xanthomonadales; family Xanthomonadaceae; genus Luteimonas; species Luteimonas kalidii. Next base: position 689,557 of record NZ_JARXRO010000020.1, read on the forward strand.
GAGGTGGAGATCCGCCCGGTCGCGACCCAGGTGGACGACGTGCTGGGCGAGATCCACCAGCGCGTCGCCATGGGCGACCGCGTGCTGATCACCACGCTCACCAAGCGCATGGCCGAGAACCTGACCGAGTACCTGGGCGAGCACGACGTGCGCGTGCGCTACCTGCACTCGGACGTGGACACGGTCGAGCGCGTCGAGATCATCCGCGACCTGCGCCTGGGCAAGTTCGACGTGCTGGTGGGCATCAACCTGCTGCGCGAGGGGCTGGACATGCCCGAGGTGTCGCTGGTGGCGATCCTGGACGCGGACAAGGAAGGCTTCCTGCGCTCCACCGGCTCGCTGATCCAGACCATCGGCCGTGCCGCCCGCAACCTGCGCGGCAAGGCGATCCTGTACGCGGACCGGATCACCGATTCGATGAAGCGCGCGCTGGACGAGACCGACCGCCGCCGCCAGAAGCAGGTCGAGTACAACACCGAGCACGGAATCACCCCGCAGTCGGTGGTGCGTGCGGTGATGGACATCATGGAAGGCGCCCGCGACGAACCGGCGGCGGCGCGCGCGGCCGCCGGGCGCGGCAAGCGGGTGGCGGACACGGCCGAGGACTACGCCGCCCTCGACCCCTCGAAGCTGGCGGCCAGGCTCAAGGCCCTGGAGCAGCAGATGTACCAGCACGCCCGCGACCTGGAGTTCGAGGACGCGGCGCGGGTCCGCGACGAGATCCGCAAGCTCAAGGAAGCCACGCTCGCGGGCTGAACGGGCGGGGCGGAGGATGGCAAGCCCGGTCGGGTTCGGCTAGAATTCGCCTCCCGCCGCGTTGGTGGGACCCTTGCCCTCGGCCAGTCCGGCCGGCGGTCAGGGAAGCAGTCATCGGGCGACGCCCGGAGGTCTGCGCATTTCGGGCGGTTAGCTCAGCGGTAGAGCACTACCTTGACATGGTAGGGGTCACAGGTTCGAACCCTGTACCGCCCACCAAACGACAACCTGGAGTTGTTCTTTGGACCCGAACCCGCCGCCTGGCGGGTTTGTCATTTGCGGCCGGCCACACTGCGCCACCAGGCCTCTACGCCTGATGCTGAGCTGACCTCGCGACCGGCCCGGGGTCTCTGGTTCATCGACATGGCTCCGAATCGCTCTTGTCGAAGAACGGTCATCGATAACGCTGGGCCGTGTCCCGTCGGCCGGGGATCGCGGCAAGCAGGACAGGGATGTCTTGCGCGCGAGTCAGGGCTGGATGCCCTGACCGAGCGGATAGCGATTCCCGGCCGACGGGGCGCGGCGTCGACCCGAAGACGGGAGCGGAGGAAGCCAAGCGCTTCGGCGTCTCCTCGAACGGGAAGAAGGCCAAAAAAATGCCCCGGCCGGGGGAGGGCCGGCCGGGGCTGCAGCGGCGCGGGGAACGCCGGATCAGAAGCGGTAGTTCACGCCCAGCAGCCAGGTGCGGCCCCACTCGATGTGCTCGAGCGGACGGTCGCGGGTGCCGGCGTAGGTGCGGTAGGACTCGTCGGTGATGTTGCTCGCCTGCAGCAGCACGCTCAGGCCGCCCAGCCCGGTCTCGTCGCCGAAGGCATAGCTGACCTGCGCATCGGTGATGTTTTCGCCGACCACGTAGCGCAGGGTGCGATCGCCGTCGAAGTTGCCGATCTCGCCGATGAAGTCCGAGCGCCGCCGCTGGCTGACGCGCGCCTCGAAGCCGCCGCGCTCGTAGTAGGCGGTGAGGTTGTACACGCGCTTGGACAGGCCGGGCAGCATGACGTTCTCGCTGCCGACGCTGCTCTGGGCGTTGGGCGGCGGCGGGATGGTGATGTCGCTGTCGTTGAAGCTGGCGCTGGCCACGATGCCGAAGCCGGTGAGTGCCGGCGCGAACAGGTCCAGCGGCAGCGACGCGGTCAGCTCAAGGCCGCGCAGCGATCCGCCTTCGCCGTTGTAGGGAGCGGTGAAGCGTCCCGTGGTCTGGGTAGGCGGCTCGTTGGGACCCGGCACGTAGTCGACCAGCAGGTCGCTGAAGTCGTAGCCGTCGCGCGCCTCGGTGTAGATGTAGGTGCGCAGGTCCTTGTAGTAGAACGCGGCCGACACGTAGGCGCGCTGGCCGAAGTACTTCTCGTACGACAGATCGAATGCGTACGCGCGCCAGGGATCGAGCTCCGGATTGCCGCCCGACCCGCCCGGCTCGCCGGTGGCGGTGTTGACGCCGAACTCGAGCGAGGCGCGCAGCTCGTCCACCCGCGGGCGTGCGATCTGCTCGGCCAACGCCACGCGCAGGGTCTGGTCGGCGGGCAGCGAGAAGGCCAGGTTCATACTCGGCAGCACGTCGGTGTACGACTTGCCGCGGGTGATCGGCTGCACGTTCTGGCCCTCGGGCAGGGTGGCGTCCCAGTAGCGCGAGGTGGACGACTGGTCCACGCGTTGCACCTGCACGCCGAAGTTGCCGCGCACCGGCACGCTGCCCCACTGGGTGTCGAGGTTGGCGCGCGCGTAGCCGGTGGTGATCTCCTCGTCGACCCGCCAGGCCTTGGGAATCAGGTACGACAGGTCGTCGACCGGGATGAAACTCATGTAGCGCGCGACCGCCTCGGGCACGTTCCAGGACGGGATCATGCCCACGCCGGCGAAGCCGAGGTCGACCAGGCCGTACTGCAGGTCGTCGGCGATCGGCGTGTCGCCCTGCGGGCCGAGGTTGATGTTGCCTTCGGGTTGCCACTTGCTCTTCTGGCGGTCGGCATAGTTCAGGCCCAGGTCGAAGTCGACCAGCCACGCCGCGGCTTCAGGCGCCGGAATCGAGGCATCGATCCGGAACGCGCGCAGCTCGTCCTCCACCCGCGGGGTCTTGCCGTAGCCGGAGCCGTAGATGGTGTTGGTGAGGTAGAGCGAGCCGGGGTCGGAATAGTCGAGCGTGGGCGACAGCTGCGAGAATCCGTCGCTGCGGTAATCGAGCGTGACCGAATCCAGCTGCGGCGCCGGCAGCAGCTGGGTATTGTTCTCGAGCACGATCTCGTCGCGTTCGGTCTTCGAGTAGCTGACGTCCGCGTTGAGTTCGACCGCGCCCAGGGTGAAGGCGTTGTTCCAGCCGAAGGCGTTGATCTCGTCCTCGCGCTGGTTGTACATGCCGCGCACGAGCGGGTAGACGTTGTTGGCGACGCCGCCGGTGAAGGTGCCGTCGGCGTTGATGGCCGGATTGGTCACGTCCAGGCGGATGGCGCCGTTGGTCCCGTTGTAGTCGCCCAGGGGGATCTCGAACTGGTTCGCCGTGCTCACCTGGTCGGCCTGCGAATGGAACAGGTCGAGCGTGCTGGTCCAGGCGTTCGACGGCCGGAACTGCAGGGTCATCATCACGCCGTCGCGCTCGGTGTTGCCGGTACGGCGCAGCGCCTTGATGCCGTCGGAGTAGTACGTGCCGGCCGGAACGCCGGGGCGCCAGCCCTCGCCGATGGGCTGCCACGGCTCGTACAGGCCGACCTGGTTCTCCTGGATTGGCGTGTTCGAGTGCGAGTAGCCGATCGAGAAGCCGAAGCGGCGGTCGTCCGAGCGGGTGATGTAGCTGGCGTTGATGCGCTCGCCGTAGCCCGACGCGTCGGCCGCGTTGCCGAGCGAGTTGTGCTGGCCGCGTACGCTGATCACGCCGGTCGGCTCGTCGAAGCTCAGCGGGCGCACGGTCTGCATGTCCAGGGTGCCGGTGAGGCCCTGGCCCACCAGGCGCGCGTCGGGGGTCTTGTACACGGTGACGCCGCTGATCAGCTCGGACGGATACTGGTCGAACTCGACGCTGCGGTTGTCGCCGGTGCTGACCATCTCGCGCCCGTTGAGCAGGGTGGTCGAGAAGTCGGGCGACAGGCCGCGCACGCTGATCACCTGCGCACGTCCGGCGACGCGCTGCGCGGACAGGCCCGGCAGGCGCGCCAGCGATTCGGCGATGCTGACATCGGGCAGCTTGCCGATGTCCTCCGACGAGATCGCCTCGACGATCGAGGTGGACTCGCGCTTGACCGAGATCGCGCTCTCGATGCCGCGGCGGATGCCGCGCACGACGATCGTGTCGAGTTCGGAGGCCTCGGCCTGCGGCGTTTCGGCCGGGTCGTCGGCCTGCGCGTCCTGCGCATGGGCCTGTGCGGCGGCCAGCGTGATGGCGGATGCGAGCGCCAGGCTCAGCAGGTTGCGCTGTGGATTCAACATGTCCCCTCCCGAAGGATCAGTCGACGTCTGTGATGTGTTCCGGCGCGTGCGGACGCGTTCGCATGCGCCGTCTCCATGGCTGGATTCGATGGTAGGCGTGCAGCGGGCGCACCGCGCCGCGCTGCATACGTATTCATGGCGTTGCGGGCGGCGGTTCCGTGTCGCCGGACAGCTGCGCGTACCAGGCGCCGTGCGCGGGCAGCACGAGTCCGGCGGCATCGCAATGCGCCTGCGCCAGACCGTGGCCGGCGAGCGGCGAGTACGTGCGCGCCCATGGCGGCAGCGTCATCGATGCCGGCGTGCCGCCGAGATTCAGGACCACCAGCACCCGCTGCGCCGCGGTTTCGCGCACGAAGGCGAGGATCGGCTCCGGCGCATCGATGAAGCGGATGGCGCCATGTCGCAGCGCGGGCTGGGCACAGCGCCAGCGCAGGAACGCGCGCACGCCGTTGAGCACCGATGCCGGATCGGCCTCCTGCGCCTGCACGCTGATCGCCAGGTGTTCGGGCGGCACCGGCAGCCAGGGCTCGCCTGCGCTGAAGCCGCCGTTCGCATCCGCGGTCCACGGCATCGGCGTGCGGCAGCCGTCGCGGCCCTTGAAGTTGGGCCAGAACGCGATGCCATAGGGGTCGCGCAGCGCGTCGAACGGCACGTCGGCCTCGGGCAGGCCCAGTTCCTCACCCTGGTACAGGCAGACCGAGCCGCGCAGCGAGCACACCAGCGCCACCAGCAGTTTCGCCAGCTCCGGCGAAGCCTGGGCGCCGCCCCAGCGGGTCACCGCGCGGCGGACGTCATGGTTGGAGACGGCCCAGCACGGCCAGCCCTCGGTCATGGCCGATTCCAGCCGTTCGACCGTGTCGCGGATGTGGCGCGCGCTGAAATCATCGGTGAGCAGCTCGAAGCTGTAGCCCATGTGCAGGCGCGAGGGCGTCACGTACTCGGCGGTGGTCGCCAGCGAGTCCTCCGAGGAAATCTCGCCCAGCGCGGTGGCGCCCGGGTAGCGGTCGAGCAGCCCGCGCAGCGCCTCGAGGAACGGCAGGTTTTCCGGCTGGGTGTTGTTGTAGTGGTGGTACTGGTAGGCGTAGGGATTGTCCGTGCTGAAGCCGCGTCCGGTGCGCAGCTGCGCCGGCTTGGGCGGGTTGTCGCGCAGCTGGCGATCGTGGAAGCAGAAGTTGATCGCGTCCAGGCGCAGGCCGTCGATCCCGCGGTCGAGCCAGAACCGCACGTTGTCCAGCGTCGCCTGCTGCACTTCGGGATTGTGGAAATTGAGGTCGGGCTGCGAGGCCAGGAAGTTGTGCAGGTAGTACTGCTCGCGCCTGGGTTCCCAGCGCCAGGCGACGCCGCCGAACAGCGACATCCAGTTGTTCGGCGGCGTGCCGTCGGGCCTGGGATCGGCCCAGACGTACCAGTCCGCCTTCGCGTTGTCGCGGCTCATCCGGCTCTCGCGGAACCACGCGTGCTGGTCGGAGGTGTGGCTCAGCACCTGGTCGATCATGACCCGGATGCCCAGGCCATGCGCCTTGTGCAGCAGGCGGTCGACGTCGTCGAGCGTGCCGAACAGCGGGTCGACATCGCGGTAGTCGGCGATGTCGTAGCCGAAGTCGGCCATCGGCGAACGGAAGAACGGCGAGATCCACACCGCGTCGACGCCGAGGCTGGCGACATGGTCGAGCCGGTCGATGATGCCGGGCAGGTCGCCCACGCCATCGCCGTTGGTGTCCTGGAAGCTGCGCGGGTAGATCTGGTAGATCACCGCGCCGCGCCACCATGCCTGCGTGCTGCTTCCCGACACCGTGTCCTCCGCGACATCGTTTGGTGGCGCGCACTATTCCACAGCCATCCGCCCCGCGACCGCCGCGGATGCGTCGGAAGCGATGAATACGTATGCATCGCAACGATGCACGACATGCCTGCCGCATGACTGGAGTGGCGAAAAAAAGCATGAAACAAGCGGTTTCCGCGCATCTGCGTGGCTGGAGGTGCGCCGCGTGCGGCCGGCGGACGCGCGCCACATCGCCGCCCTTTGTGGTCACAATGCGCCCCATCGCAACGGGGAGCGCGGGTCGGATGGCGAGCAAGCCGCAACTGACGTTCTGGCAGATCTGGAACATGTGCTTCGGATTCTTGGGCATCCAGTTCGGCTTCGCGCTGCAGAACGCGAACGTCAGCCGCATCTTCCAGACGCTCGGCGCGGACATTGACCAGGTGCCGGGACTGTGGATCGCCGCGCCGCTGACCGGCCTGCTGGTGCAGCCGGTGATCGGCTACTTCTCCGACCGCACCTGGACCCGTCTGGGACGTCGCCGCCCGTACTTCCTGTGGGGCGCGATCTTCTCCACCCTCGCGCTGCTGGTGATGCCGAACTCTCCCGAGCTGTGGATCGCGGCTGGCATGCTGTGGATCCTCGACGCGTCGCTGAACGTGTCGATGGAACCGTTCCGCGCCTTCGTCGGCGACCAGCTGTCGCCGCGCCAGCGCCCCACCGGCTATGCGATGCAGAGCTTCTTCATCGGCGTGGGATCCGTGGTGGCGAGCCTGTTGCCCTGGTTGCTGGCCAAGGCCGGCGTCGCCAATACCGCCGCCCCGGGCGAGGTGCCCGACACCGTGCGCTACGCTTTCTATGCCGGCGGCACGGTGCTGTTGCTCGCCATCGTGTGGACGGTGCTGCGCACGCGCGAATATCCGCCGGAGGTGCTGCGCGCGTTCGACGATGCCGAACCCGAGGGACGCCCGCGCGGTGTCGCGCCGGTTCCGCGCGCCGCCGGTGGCTGGCCCTGGCTGCTGGCCGGCCTGGTGGGCGCGGGACTCGTCTGGCGCCTGGGCTGGGATCGCCTGCTGTACGTGCTCGCCGCGCTGCCGCTGGCCTACGGATCGCTGCGCGTGATCGCCCCGCGCTTGCGCCGCGACGCCATGCTGGCCTCGCTGACCGCCGACCTGCACGCGATGCCGGCGACCATGCGCCAGCTCGCGGTGGTGCAGTTCTTCTCCTGGTTCGGCCTGTTCTGCATGTGGATCTACACCACCGCCGCCGTCACCCGTGTGCATTACGGCACCACCGATACCGCGTCGGCGGCCTGGAACGACGGCGCGAACTGGGTCGGCGTGCTGTTCGCGGCCTACAACGGGTTTGCCGCGCTGGCGGCGATCGCGATCCCGTGGATGGCACGGCGGTTCGGCCTGCGCGGCAGCCACCTGTGCAACCTGTGGCTCGGCGGGCTGGGGCTGCTGTCGATCGCCGTGATCGGCGATCCGCAGTGGCTGCTGCTGTCGATGGTGGGCGTCGGCTTCGCCTGGGCGTCGATCCTCTCGCTGCCCTACGCGATGCTCTCCGACAGCCTGCCGGCGGAGAAGATGGGCGTGTACATGGGCATCTTCAATTTCTTCATCGTGATACCGCAACTGGTCGCGGTCAGCACACTCGGCGTGGTGCTCTCACGCGTGCTCGGCGGCGAGCCGGTGCGCGTGCTGGTACTCGGCGGCATCAGCCTGCTGGTGGCGGGCCTGTGCGTGCTGCTGGTGCGCGACGACCGCAGCCGCGCGCCGGCCGTATCCGTAGCTTCCGGAGCGACTTCGTGATCTCCATGCGCCTGCTGTCCTGCCTCTGCCTGACTGTACTGCTGTCCGCCTGCGCAAGCGCTCCCGCGCCGCGCGTCGAGGTCGACGAGGCGTACGGCACACTCGAACCGTTCGCGTCCGAGGCGGTGTACTTCGTCGTCACCGATCGCTTCGTCAACGGCGATCCGGGCAACGACCACCGCGACCAGGGCGGCGCGCGCCGTACCTTCGACATCCCGCTGCCGCCGTGCGACGGCGTGGCCGGCAACATCGGCTACCTGGGCGGCGATTTCCGCGGCCTCGCGGACAACCTCGACTACATCCGCGACCTCGGTTTCTCCGCGGTCTGGATCACACCGGTGGTCGACAATCCCGACGAGTCGTTCACCGGCGGCGAACCGCCGGGCTGCGGCAGCAGCCTCGCCGATCGCGGCAAGACCGGCTACCACGGCTACTGGGGCGTGAACTTCTTCGAGCTCGACGAGCACCTGCCCAGCCCCGGCATGGGGTTTTCCGACCTGGCCGCGGCGATGCGTGAACGCGAGATCCGGCTGGTGCTGGATATCGTCGGCAACCACGGCTCGCCCGCCTGGGGCATGACGACCGACCAGCCGAAGTTCGGCAAGATCCACGGACGCGACGGGCAGTTGCTCGCCGACCACCAGAACCTGCCGCCTGGCCGGCTCGACCCGGCCGGCAATCCACTGCACGCGTTCTACAGCGACGTCGGTCCGGTGGATGCGGCGCAGGGCTCGATCTACGACGGCAACCTCGCGCAGCTGTCCGATTTCGATGCCGCCAACCCCGCAGTGCTGGACTACCTGGTCGAGGCGTACGCGCACTGGATAGAACAGGGCGCCGAGGCGTTCCGCATCGACACCATCGGCTGGATGCCGTCCTCGTTCTGGAAGCGGTTCTCCGACCGCATCCGCGCGAAGCGACCTGGCTTCTTCATGTTCGGCGAGGCCTTCGATTACGACGCGGCCAACATCGCCGTCCACACCCGGCCCCGCAACGGCGGCGTGAGCGTGCTCGACTTCCCGATGAAGCAGGCGATGGACGAGGCGTTCGGGACGAAGCAGGCCGGCTTCGAGCGACTGGCGCAGGCCCTGTTCCTGGACCAGGCGCCGTACGCGAACGTCTACGACCTGGCCACGTTCTACGACAACCACGACATGCCGCGCATGGATGCCAGCGACGAAGGCTTCATCGACGCCCACAACTGGCTGTTCACCGCGCGCGGCATTCCGGTCGTCTACTACGGCTCCGAAACCGGGTTCATGCGCGGACGCGGCGAGCACGCCGGCAACCGCAACTACTTCGGCCAGGCCCGGATCGATGCCGCACCGCAGAGCGCGATCCACCGCGCGCTGCGCCGCATCGCCAGCGTGCGTCGCGACACCCCGGCCCTGCAGCGGGGCCTGCAGGTGCCGCTGCGCCTGCAAGGAGACACCGCCGCGTTCTACCGCATCCACCAGCACGATGGCACCGCGCAGACCGCGCTCGTCCTGCTGAACAAGGGCGACCGGGCGCAGCGCATCGTGATCGAAGAGATGGTCCAGCCGGGCGAATGGCGCGATGCCTTCGACGGAACGCCGGTCCGGATCGACGCGCGCATCGACATCGAGGCGCCCGCGCACGGCGTGCGGGTGCTGCTGCGCGACGCGCCGGTGGATGCACCGGCACTGAAGGCCGCGCTGGCGAAGGCGATGGCGCGTCCGCGCCCGGAATGAAGGCGATGCCGCCCATCGGGGCCGGTGCGATGTCGGGACGATCGGGTGGAAAGCGGCGACGCCCGACCGGACCCGTGACGCGCGCGGGTATGTGGGTCGCGGCCTAGGGCAGCGCGCCGCTCGAGCGTCGCACCACCAGGGTCGTCTCCAGGCGCGTGCTCTCGGCCGGCTCGCAGTTGACCAGGCGCACCAGCGCCTCCACCAGCAGTTCGCCGGCCCGGATCGTGTCCTGCACCACCGTGGTCAGCGCAGGGGTCGCGATGCGCGCGGCCGGGATGTCGTCGAAACCGACGATCGCCACGTCCTCGGGGATGCGCAGTCCGCGCGCCTGCAGCGCATGCATGGCGCCGATCGCGATCAGGTCGCTGGCCGCGAACACCGCGTCGAACGGCAGTCCGCGCTCGAGCAGCGCGGTCGCCGCCGCGAAGCCCGAATCCTCCGCGCTTTCGGCATCGACCTGCAGCGCGCGGTCGAGCCCGGTGCCGCCGGCGGAACGCAGCCCGGCGTCGCATCCGGCGAAGCGGTCGAGAAACTCCGGGTAGTGATTCGACGCATCGCCGAGAAAGGCGACCTGCCGACGGCCGAGCGCGCCCAGGTGTTCGCCGGCCTGCCGCCCGCCGCCGACGTTGTCGCAGCCGATCGACAGCCCCGGCTGGTCCGGCATCACCGCGCCCCAGCGCACGAACGGCGTGCCCTGTTCGACCAGCTTGGTCAGCTTGCCCTGGTGGGCGAGATAGTCGCCGTAGCCGAGCAGGATCAGGCCGTCGGCCTTGTGGCTGTCGCCGTACTCGGCATGCCAGTCGTCGGAGAACTGCTGGAACGAGATCAGCAGGTCCTGGCCGTGGCGGGCGCAGGCGCGGGTGATCGAGCCCAGCATCGGGAAGAAGAAGGGGTTGATGTGCGACTCGTCCGGGGTCGGATCCTCGAACAGCAGCAGCGCCAGGGTGCCGGCGTGCTGGCGCCGCAGCCCGGAGGCGTTCTTGTCGACCTTGTAGTTGAGCTGCTCGGCGATCGCCAGGATCCGCTTGCGGGTCTCCTCGTTCACCATCGGGCTGCCGCGCAGCGCACGCGACACCGTCGGCTGGGATACCCCGGCCAGGTGGGCGATGTCGAGCGAGGTGGGCTTGCCGCGGATGGTCATGCACAGGCGCCTGGGGCAGGGCGGCATGATGCCACCGGCCCCCGCGGGCGCCGCGACGCGCCGCAGCATCGCCCGATCCGGGGTAGAATCGCCGCCACGGACCCGACCACGAGGTGGCCCGCGGAAACGCCGGCCGAGCGTGCGACATGAGCACTTCCACCGCCCATCGCTGAGACGTACACGAGGCCATCCGCAGGGCGCCCTCGTGGCGCTTTTTTGTTGGCTGCGGCATTGCCTCGGGCGCCCGGGATCCGGGAATCGACACACCGGATCCGCCGGGTCCGCGCCTGCGGCGCCGACGCCACAAGGCCACAGGCCGGCCATTCCTACCCGTTTTCCGAACCCGGTTTCGACCATGATCACGATCACGCTCCCTGACGGCAGCCGCCGCGAATTCGACCACCCCGTCACCGTGATGGAGGTGGCGCAATCCATCGGTCCCGGTCTGGCCAAGGCCACCGTCGCCGGCAAGGTCGACGGCCGCCAGGTCGACGCCTCCGACCCGATCGAGCACGACGCCAGCCTGCAGATCCTCACCGCGAAGGACCCGGAAGGCGTCGAGATCATCCGCCACTCCACCGCGCATCTGGTCGGGCACGCGGTCAAGCAGCTGTACCCGGACGCGAAGATGGTGATCGGGCCGGTGATCGAGGACGGGTTCTACTACGACATCTGGTACGAGCGCCCGTTCACGCCGGACGACATGGCCGCGATCGAGGCGCGGATGCGCGAGCTGATCGCGCAGGACTACGACGTGGTGAAGCAGGTCACGCCGCGTGCCCAGGTGATCGACACCTTCATGCAGCGCGGCGAGACCTACAAACTGCGCCTGATCGAGGACATGGGGCCGGAGGTCACTGCCATGGGCCTGTACCACCACCAGGAGTACGTCGACATGTGCCGCGGTCCGCACGTGCCGAACACGCGCTTCCTCAAGTCCTTCAGGCTGCTGCGGATCTCCGGCGCCTACTGGCGCGGCGACTCGAAGAACGAGCAGCTGCAGCGCATCTACGGCACCGCCTGGGCCGACGACAAGCAGCTCAAGGCCTACATCCAGCGGATCGAGGAAGCCGAGAAGCGCGACCATCGCCGCATCGGCAAGGCCCAGGAGCTGTTCCACCTGCAGGAAGAAGCGCCGGGCCTGGTGTTCTGGCATCCGAAGGGCTGGGCGGTGTGGCAGGTGGTGGAGCAGTACATGCGCCGCGTGTACCGCGAGACCGGCTACGGCGAAGTGCGCTGCCCGCAGATCCTCGACGTCGAGCTGTGGAAGAAGTCCGGCCACTGGGACAACTACAAGGACAACATGTTCTTCACCGAGTCCGAGAAGCGGACCTACGCGGTGAAGCCGATGAACTGCCCCGGCCACGTGCAGGTGTTCAATCAGGGGCTGCACAGCTATCGCGACCTGCCGATCCGCTACGGCGAGTTCGGCAGCTGCCATCGCAACGAGCCCTCGGGCGCGCTGCACGGCATCCTGCGCGTGCGCGGCTTCACCCAGGACGACGGCCACGTGTTCTGCACGCCGGACCAGGTGGAGGAAGAGGTGCGTGCATTCCACGCGCAGGCGCTCAAGGTCTACGAGGACTTCGGCTTCGACGACATCCAGATCAAGATCGCGCTGCGCCCGGAATCGCGGTTGGGCGACGATGCCACGTGGGACCGGGCCGAGGCCGCGCTGCGCGACGCGTTGCGCGCGTCGGGCGTGGACTGGCAGGAGCTGCCCGGCGAGGGCGCCTTCTACGGCCCCAAGATCGAATACCACCTCAAGGACGCGATCGGGCGCACCTGGCAGCTGGGGACCATGCAGGTCGACTTCATGATGCCCGGTCGCCTGGGCGCCCACTATGTCGACGAGCAGAGCCACAAGCAGGTGCCGGTGATGCTGCACCGGGCCATCGTGGGCTCCATGGAGCGCTTCATCGGCATCCTGATCGAGCACCACGCGGGGGCATTCCCGGCCTGGCTGGCACCGGTGCAGGCGGTGGTGATGAACATCACCGACGCCCAGGCCGAGGCCGTGCAGGACGTGGTCAAGTTCCTGAATTCGAAGGGATTCCGGACCCGGGCGGACGTGCGCAACGAGAAGGTCGGCTACAAGATCCGCGAGCACAGCCTGCAGCGGGTGCCCTACCTGCTGGTGGTCGGCGACCGCGAGCGGGAGGCGGGTGCGGTGGCGGTCCGCACCCGGGGTGGCGAGGACCTGGGCAGCATGCCTGTCGACGCCTTCGCGACCCGGCTGGCGGCAGAATCGCACGCGTGACGGTTGTATCGTGGGCGGATTCCGTTAAAAATCCGTACTAACGTCCCGTGGGCGCCCCCAGGCGCCCCGGCTTTTCCATTTCCGGAGACGCAGTATTAGCACCCCAGACAAGCAGAATCGACGCAACAACGAGATCCGCGTGCCGCGCGTGCGCGTGATCGGTTCCGACGGCGAGATGGTCGGCGTGTTGTCGCGCGACGAAGCCTTGAAGATGGCCGAGGACGAAGGCCTCGACCTGGTCGAGATCCAGCCCAACGCGGATCCGCCGGTCTGCAAGATCATGGACTTCGGCAAGTTCAAGTTCGACCTGCAGAAGAAGGCCAACGAGGCCAAGAAGAAGTCCAAGCAGGTCGAGATCAAGGAAGTGAAGTTCCGCCCGGTCACCGACGAAGGCGACTACCAGATCAAGCTGCGCAAGATGCGTGGTTTCCTGGAAGAGGGCGACAAGATCAAGGTCAACATCCGATTCCGTGGCCGCGAGATGAGCCATCAGGAACTGGGCCGCGAGATGGCCGCGCGGATCGAGGCCGACCTCGGCGAGGACATCGTGATCGAATCGCGCCCGCGCCTGGAAGGCCGGCAGATGGTCATGATGATCGCCCCGAAGAAGAAATGATCGCGGGCGCAGCCCGCGATTCGTCCCGTTCCCCTCCGCCCGCTTTCGGGGGATGAATGCGATCCGGGTGCGCGGCACTGCCGCGCGATCGCATGAACAACCGGCGCGCTGCGCCGGGCCCGACGGGTAGAAGGTGGGGAGCGCGCCGAATGGCGCGTTTCGTTTTTTCTGTTGCTTGGCTGAGGGGAGGGTCCGGTCGACGGATCCTTCGGCGCCTTGGGGACCGACGCCGCGTCCCGCCGCCCGGGGATCGCTCCTCCCTCGGTCAGGACATCCTGTCCTGACTCGGGCGCAGGACATCCATGTCCTGCTTGCCGCAATCCCCGGCCGGCGGGGCGCGGCTCGCTGCGGACGAGCCTGCGTCGCTTCGAGTCCTGTGCGCATAGACGCGCGAGAAAGTTGTACTGGGCCTTGGCCGGTTCCCGCCGCGACCGTCGGGAAGGGGCGGGCGAGTGCCGCCGGAATGAGAGGGCCGGCGGTAGATGGACATCGTGGTGGCCCGCCGAAGCCCCTGATTTGCAAGCGAAACCCGCGGCGGGCATAATGGCCGGCCCGGTTCTCCGGGTGCATCACGCAATCCCTTTGGACCCGCCCTGATGTCCTTTCGAATCAGCGGCTTACAAACCGGCCAGGCAGGAAGGAAAGTGCGTTCCAGCAAGCGACGCGCGGCGTAGCCGCAAAATCGCCTGCAGAAGAACGCCGCCCGGGCCAGTACTCGAAACGACCCCAAGGACCCACCCAATGTCGAAGATCAAGATCAAGACGCATCGGGGCGCGGCCAAGCGCTTCCGGAAGACCGCTTCCGGCAAGTACAAGGCAGGCCACGCCAACCGCAGCCACATCCTCACCAAGAAGGCGACCAAGCGGAAGCGCAACCTCCGGCAGACGAACCATGTTCGTGCCGAGGACGCGGGCCGTCTGGACCGCATGCTTCCGTATCTCTGAGGAGGGCTGAACAATGGCACGAGTCAAGCGTGGCGTGCAGGCGCGCCGTCGTCACAAGAAGGTTCTCGGCCGCGCGAAGGGCTATTACAACGCCCGCCGCAAGGTCTTCCGCGTCGCCAAGCAGGCGGTCATCAAGGCGGGTCAGTACGCCTACATCGGCCGCAAGCAGAAGAAGCGCAACTTCCGTTCGCTGTGGATCACCCGCATCAACGCGGCGGCCCGCATCAACGGCATGAGCTACAGCCGGTTCATGAACGGCCTGCTCAAGGCCGGCATCACCCTGGACCGCAAGGTGCTGGCGGACATCGCCGTGCACGACGCGGCAGGGTTTACCGCCCTGACCGAAAAGGCGAAGGGCGCGCTCGCGGCGTAATGCACGTGTCCCGTCGCCACCGCTGGCGCAGCGCGCCCGCGGTGGCCGGGAGACAAGCTGGTACACGCATGGGGAAGGGCGCAAGTCCTTCCCCATTCGTTTTTTCAGGGGGGGCGAACCAGTGGGCGTCCGCATGCGGCGTGGCGCGGGGTTCTGCCGGTCACATGCGGCATCTGCTGCCGCGACGGACATGAAGGGCGGCGTACGGGTCCGGTCTCCGGGAAGACGGGCAGGGTCCGCAACAGAGGAAGCGCGATGAGCGGGATCGAATCACTGTCGGAACAGGCGTTGGCCGACATCGACGCGGCGCCCAGCGCCGAGGCGCTCGAATCATTGCGCGTGGCCCTGCTGGGCAAGAGCGGCAGCATCACCGCGCAGCTCAAATCGCTCGGCGCATTGCCGGCCGACCAGCGCAAGACCGCCGGAGAAGCCATCAACCGCGTGCGCGATGCGGTCGGCGCGGCGCTGTCCGCGCGCCGGGCGGCGCTCGAGGACGCCGAGCTCGACGCCCGCCTGGCCGGCGAATCGATCGACGTCACCCTGCCCGGGCGCGATCCCGGCCGCGGTGGCATCCATCCGGTCAGCCGCACCCTGCAGCGCATGGCCGACATCTTCGGCCGCCTCGGCTACGACCTGGCCGACGGCCCGGAGATCGAGGACGACTGGCACAACTTCGAAGCGCTCAACTTCCCGCCGCACCACCCGGCGCGCGCGATGCACGACACGTTCTACTTCCCGCCCGACGGCCGCGGCATCGCGCGCCTGTTGCGCACCCACACCTCGGGCGTGCAGGTGCGCTACATGCGCGATGCGCTCGCCGGCGGCAACGGCCTGCCCCTGCGCATGATCGCGCTGGGCAAGGTGTACCGCTCCGATTCCGACCAGACCCACTCGCCGATGTTCCACCAGTGCGAGGGCCTGCTGGTGGACGAGCATTCCACCTTCGCCGACCTCAAGGGCACGCTGGCCGAGTTCGTGCGCGCGTTCTTCGAGCGCGATTTCGAGATGCGTTTCCGGCCGAGCTACTTCCCCTTCGTCGAACCCGGCGCCGAGGTCGACATCGCCTGGCAGCGCCCTGACGGCAGCACCCGCTGGCTGGAGGTGCTGGGCTGCGGCATGGTGCACCCGAACGTGCTGCGCGCGGTCGGCATCGATCCGGAACGCTACACCGGCTTCGCCTTCGGCATGGGCGTGGAGCGGCTGGCGATGCTGCGCTACGGCGTGGACGACCTGCGCGCGTTCTTCGACAACGACCTGCGGTTCCTGAAGCAGTTCGCGTGAGCGGCCGGTCGAGCGCATGGCACGCCACCGGCGATACGCATCCCGCGCCTGGCAACGGACCCGGATTCCAGCGTTGCGGCGACGGTTCGTCCGCCTGCAGCGACAGATGAGAGTGACCACATGAAGTTCTCGGAAAACTGGCTGCGCCAGCACGTACCCACCGACGCGCCTCACGAGCGCCTGGTCGAGGTACTGACCGCGATCGGGCTCGAGGTCGAGGAGGTCTCGGTGCTGGGCGACGCACTGGACGGCGTGGTGGTGGCGCGCATCGTCTCGGCGGAGAAGCATCCCGAAGCCGACCGCCTGCAGGTGTGCCAGGTCGATGCCGGCCAGACCGGCCTGCTGCAGATCGTGTGCGGCGCGCCCAACGCGCGGCCGGGTCTGCTCGCGCCGTTGGCCACCATCGGCACGCAGGTGGGCGCACTCACCATCAAGGCGGCGAAGCTGCGCGGCGTCGCGTCCAACGGCATGCTGTGCTCGGCGAAGGAACTCGGCATCGACGCCGACGCCTCGGGCCTGCTCGAACTGCCCGCCGACGCGCCTGTCGGCGCGCCGCTGGCCGGATACCTCGGCCTGCCCGACGCCAGCATCGAGATCAAGCTCACCCCCAACCGCGCCGACTGCTTCAGCCTGCGCGGAATCGCGTTCGACGTCGCGGCCGCGCTGGACAGCCGCGTGGTCGATGCCGACGCGGCGCCGGTGCCGGCCGCGAGCGACGCGCGCCTGGCGGTGGACCTGCAGGCCGGTGCGGACGCCCCGCGCTACGTCGGCCGTGTGATCGAAGGGCTGGATGCGGGGGTGGCGACACCGGTGTGGATGGCCGAACGCCTGCGCCGCAGCGGCATCCGCCCGGTGAGCTTCCTGGTCGACGTGACCCAGTACGTGATGCTCGACCTGGGCCAGCCGATGCACGCCTTCGACCGCGACCTGCTGAACGGGCCGGTGGGCGTGCGCCGCGCACGCGCTCACGAAACGCTGACCCTGCTCGACGGGCGCGACGTGGTGCTGGACGAGGACTTCCTCGCGATCACCGACGCTGACCGCCCGGTGGCGCTGGCCGGCGTGATGGGCGGATTCGATACCCGCGTCACCGATGCCACCCGCAACGTGTTCCTGGAGGCCGCCCATTTCGCCCCGGCCGCGATCATCGGTCGCAGCCGGCGGCTCGGGCTGCACACCGATGCCGCGCACCGCTTCGAGCGCGGCGTGGATCCGCAACTGCCGCGCATCGCGGTCGAGGCCGCCACGCGCCTGATCCTCGACATCGCCGGCGGCATCCCGGGACCGGTGGTCGAGGCTGCGCTCGACGATGCGCTGCCGACGCCACGGGCCATCGTCCTGCGCTGTGCCCGGCTCGCGCGGGTGCTGGGCCTGGTCGTGCCCGACGCCGAGGTCGAACGCATCCTGCGCGCGCTGGGCATGACGGTGGTGGCGACCGCCGACGGCTGGCAGGTGGTGCCGCCGAGCCGCCGCTTCGACATCGCGATCGAGGAAGACCTGATCGAGGAGGTCGCGCGCATCCACGGCTACGACGCGAT
The DNA here is from genome assembly GCF_029887935.1 of Luteimonas kalidii. Taxonomy (GTDB): domain Bacteria; phylum Pseudomonadota; class Gammaproteobacteria; order Xanthomonadales; family Xanthomonadaceae; genus Luteimonas; species Luteimonas kalidii. The sequence goes on from NZ_JARXRO010000020.1 coordinate 707,169, forward strand.
CCCCGCCACGCTGCCCGCCGGCGCCTCGCGCATCGCCGCGCCGAGCGAGACGCGCGTCGGCGAAGATGCGCTGCGCGCGCAGATGGTGGCGCGCGACTGCTACGAGGCGGTGAACTTCGCCTTCGTCGACGGGGGGCTGCTGCAGCACTGGCAGGCCACCGACGGCAGCGTGCCGTTGGCCAACCCCCTGAGCGCGGAACTGGGCGTGATGCGCACCGCGCTGCTGCCGGGCCTGGTAGCGGCGCTCGGCCGCAATCTCGCGCGTCAGCAGTCGAGGGTGCGCCTGTTCGAGATCGGCAAGGTGTTCGGCGCGGCGATCGACGGCGGGGCGCCGGTCGAGACCCTGCGCATCGCCGCGGCGATCCATGGCCAGGCCCACGCCGAACAGTGGGGCGTGCCTGCGCGCGCGGCCGATTTCCACGACATCAAGGGCGACCTCGAGAGTCTCGCCGCCTGCGGCGGAGCGCGCCTGTCCTACCGCCCGTCGCAGGCTGCGCACGGCCACCCGGGACGCAGCGCCGAGGTGTGGCGGATCGACGGCGGCACCGAACGGCGCCTGGGCTGGATCGGCGAGCTGCACCCGCGGCTGCTGCGCGCGCTGGACCTGGACGGCCCGGTGCTCGCGTTCGAGCTCGACCTGGCCCCGCTGGCGGAGCGCGCGATCGCGCGTGCGCAGGCGGTGCCGCGCTATCCGTCCGTCCGCCGCGACATCGCGTTCGTCGCCCCGGAGCACGTGTCCTGGGCGGCACTGGAAGCCACCATCCGCCGCGCCGCGGGCGCGCTGCTGGCCGACGTGCGGCTGTTCGACCGTTATCTCGGGAAGGGGGTCGATCCGGGCTACAGAAGTCTCGCAACCGGCTTGATTCTGCTGGATAAATCGCGCACTCTCACCGACAGTGACGTGGAGGTGGCGGTGGCCGGGGTGATGACCGCCCTGCACGACGAACACGGCGCCAGGATCAGAAGCTGATGTTGCCTCGGGGGACAGCGTGGCGTTGACCAAAGCGGAGATGGCCGAGAAGCTCTACGAGGAAGTGGGGCTCAACAAACGCGAGGCGAAGGAATTCGTCGACGCGTTCTTCAACGTGCTGCGCGAGGCGTTGGAGCAGGGTCGCCAGGTCAAGCTCTCGGGCTTCGGCAACTTCGACCTGCGCCGCAAGAACGAACGTCCCGGCCGCAACCCGAAGACCGGCGAGGAGATCCCGATCTCCGCGCGCACCGTGGTCACCTTCCGCCCGGGCCAGAAGCTCAAGGAACGCGTCGAAACCTACACAGGATCGCGCGATGCTTGATCCCGGCAGCAACCGCGAACTCCCGCCGATCCCGGCCAAGCGCTACTTCACCATCGGCGAGGTCAGCGAACTTTGCGACGTCAAGCCGCACGTGCTGCGCTACTGGGAGACCGAGTTTCCCAGCCTGAGTCCGGTCAAGCGCCGCGGCAACCGTCGCTATTACCAGCGCCACGACGTGCTGATGGTGCGCCAGATCCGCGGCCTGCTGTACGAGCAGGGCTACACCATCGGCGGCGCCCGCCTGCGCCTGGAAGGCGAGGGCGCGAAGCAGGAGTCGGCGATGAGCAGCCAGATCGTGCGCCAGGTTCGCATGGAGCTGGAAGAGATCCTGCAGCTGCTCAAGCGCTGAGAGGCGCAGGCGGTCCGTCTCGTTCAGCCCGCGGGCCCGTGCGCGATCGCCGCGGCGCGCTATAATCGCCGCCCGTTCCGGGGTATAGCGCAGCCTGGTAGCGCACTTGTCTGGGGGACAAGTGGTCGTCGGTTCAAATCCGGCTACCCCGACCAATTCGGTGTGAAGCAAGCGGCCCGCATCCCAGGAAGCGGGCCGTTTTGCTGTCCGGCGTCGGATGCGCACGCCCGCCCGGCTTGCCTTTGCCAGGGATGTTGAATGGCGAGGTGACTCCCATCACGCAATAAATGTGGGCGTACGCGCGATGCGGGGGAAACGTTAACGGCACCTGGGCTTCGGACATGAATCCAGCGTCGGAAGACTCGCGATCTCATCCGTTCCCGTGCTAATACTGCACTGCAGCATGGCGTTGCCGGCGACGGCTCGCCGCGACTACGACGGACGGTTCCGGTCGCGACAGGCCGGACCCCGACGTCCCCCGGACTCCCCCGACCGAGGCGCTGATCGCGACACATGAGACCCCTGGCTTCCCCGGGTTACGCCGCCGTGCTGCTGCTCCTCGTGGGCCTGTGCGGAGGTTGCCGCAGCACCGCGCACATGGCGTCGGCGCTGCCGCGACCCGATCCGCTCGCGCTCTCCACGGTCCAGCCCGCCTACCTGCTGGCGCCGGGGGACGTGATGCTGGTGCAGGTGTTCCAGGTGGACGACCTTGAGCGCGAAGTGCGCATCGACAACAACGGCCGCGTGTCGCTCCCGCTGATCGGAGACGTGGCGGCAGCCGGCCGCGAGGTCGCGGACCTCGAACGGGAAGTGGCGGCGCGCTACCGCGACGGTTTCCTCAAGGATCCGCAGGTCTCGATCTTCGTGCGCGAGGCCAACGCGCGGCGCGTCACGGTGTCGGGCGCGGTCAACGAGCCCGACATCTATCCGCTGGTGGGCGCCAACCTCACCCTGCAGCAGGCGCTGGCGCAGGCCGGAGGCGTCACCAGCGTCGCCAGCCGTCGCAACGTCGTGGTGTTCCGCACCGTGGAGGCGACGAAGATGGTGGCGCGTTTCGACCTGTCCGACATCGAACAGGGGCTGGCGCCCGATCCGCAGATCTACGGCGGCGATATCGTCGTGGTGTACCGCTCGGATGCTCGCCTGCTGCTGCGCACGATGCTCGAGCTGACCCCCTTCGTCATGGTCTGGCGGGCCTACCAGTGAACGTCGACCATGCCCGGCCAGGGGCCTTCGAGGTCCATCGCGACGGGGGCGAACTCTCGTTGCGCGACTACTGGGTCGCGCTGGTCGTGCAACGCTGGCTCGTGGCGGGCATCACCCTGGCCGTCCTGGCGCTCGTGCTGCTGGGCAGCCTGCTGATGCCGACCCGGTACCGGGCCACCAGCACGCTGCAGATCGAGCGCGAGCCGATGAACGTGGTCAACGTCGAGGCCCTGCTGCCGGTGGAATCGCCGCAGGACCGCGACTTCTACGAAACCCAGTACGAACTCCTGCGCAGCCGGTCGCTGGCGCGTGCGGTGATCGCCGAGGCCCGGCTCGTCGACGACGAGGCATTCATGCCGCGCGCTCCGGCCCCGGCCGATGGCGGGAAGCCCGCGTCCGAGGCCAGGGAGCGCGCACTGGTCGGCACCCTGCTCGACGGCCTGGAGATCGAGCCGGTCAGGAACTCCCGCCTGGTCCGCATCCACTACGACGCCACCGACCCGGCGCTGGCCGCGCGCATCGCCAATGCGTACGCCAGGATGTTCATCACCGAAGGCCAGCGGCGGCGTTCGGAGGCGTCGTCGGTGGCGAGCAAGTACCTGTCCGAACGCCTGCAGCAGTTGCAGGCCAGGGTCGAGGATTCCGAGGGCAGGCTGGTGGCGTATTCGGACGAGGAGCGGATCGTCCCCCTCGGTATCGACGCGCCGTCGTTGCCGGCGCAGAACCTGGCGGAACTCAACAGGCAACTCGCCGCCGCCCAGGGCGACCGCATCCGGGCCGAAGCCGCGTGGCGCCAGGTCGGAAACGAAGACGGCATGGACCTGCCGCAGGTGGTAGGCAATCCACTCGTCCAGCAACTCCATGCCGAGCAGGTGCGGCTGCGCGCCGAGTACACCCAGAAGCTGGCCACGTTCGAACCGGGTTACCCGGAGATGCAGCGCCTGCGGGCGCAGATCGACGAACTGCGCCTGCAGATCGACGGGCAGGTCCGGCGCATACGCGAGTCGCTGCGTGCCCAGTACGAGGCGGCGGTTCGCCAGGAAGATCTGACGGAGCAGCGCATCGATGCGCTGATGGACGACGAACTCGACCTGCAGTCCCGCAGCATCCGCTACAACCTGCTCAAGCGCGAAGTCGATACCAATCGCCAGCTCTACGACGCGATGTTGCAGCGTTACAAGGAGATCGGCGTGGCGGCGAACGTGGCCAGCAACAACGTCAGCATCGTCGACCGCGCCGAGGCGCCGGGCCGGCCCAGCTCGCCGAACCTGCCCTTGAACCTCGTGCTCGCAGGGATGTTCGGGCTGGCGATCGCGATCTGCTTCGCACTGCTGCGGTTCCTGTTGCGGGCGCCGCAAGACCAGGCCGGCAGGCGCTAGCGCGACCGCAGTTTCCGGAAGTCCATGTTCGAACCGGCCGGCACCAGGGCCGGCCATTGGAAAAGGAGGTAATCCCAGAGTTCGAGTTCGGTCCGTCGGGCTTCCGCCCCCGGAGTGCAGTGCTGCCAGATGACCAGGGGCCGGCGTAGGAGGACGTCGCGATGGCATCGGGCAGGTAATCGAATACCGACGGTCCGGCGTGTTCCCCCGCACGCGGCGTACCCGAGGGTTGGAGGAACATCCCATGCTTCTCGCAGACGTTGCACGAACGACGGGCGTCGCCGCGACGCCGCGCTCGCTCACCAAGTATTCGGCCGCGGCCGACCTGGTCCTGCGTGTGTTCGACCTGGCCGTGGTCGTGGCCAGCGCCCTGGTCGCCTACCGCCTCCTCTACGGGAGCGTGGTGCCGGCCGCACCCTACCGTGCCGCGATCGGCACCACCTTGCTGTACGCCGCCATCTGTTTCACCGCGTTCCCGCTGTACCGCAGCTGGCGCGGGCGCGACCTGGGCCGTGAACTCCTGGTCCTTGGCTGCGCGTTCAGTGGCGTGTTCGCGCTGTTCGCGCTGCACACCCTGATCGTCCAGCCCGGCCGGGGCGTGTCGGGGACATGGATCGCGCTCTGGTTCGCCGGTGGGCTGGCCACCCTGGTCGTCGCCCGCACCGCATTGAGGAACCTGCTGGAAGGCCTGCGCCTGCACGGCGTGGACATCCAGCGCGTGGTCGTCGTCGGGCTGCGGCAGCCGGTGATGAAGATCGACCACTACCTCGAACGCAATCCCTGGGTCGGGATGCAGGTGGTCGGATACTTCCGCAGCCCCTACGACCTCAGCATCGCCCACCAGCGGCGCGAGGACCTGCCCTGTCTGGGAGATGCGGACCGGCTGCTGGACTACCTCGAACACCATCGCGTCGACCAGGTCTGGATTTCCCTGCCCATGGGAGAACGCGAGCGGCTGAAGGACCTGCTGCGCGGGCTGGAGCGCTATCCGATCAACGTCAAGCTGGTGCCGGACCTGTTCGACCTGGGGATGCTCAACCAGGCCGGCGAGCAGATCGGCAACGTCCCCGTCATCAACCTGCGCCAGGGCGGCGTCGACCGGAACATCTACTTCATCGTCGCCAAGTCGTTGATCGACCGGATCCTCGCGCTGGTGGCCCTGCTCCTGCTGGGGCCGCTGATGCTGGCGATCGCGATCGGGGTCAAGGCCGGTTCGCCCGGCCCGGTGATCTTCCGCCAGCGTCGGCACGGGCGCGGCGGGCGCGAATTCTGGATGCTGAAGTTCCGGTCCATGCGCGTCCACGAACAGCGCGACGGCGCCGTCGCGCAGGCGACGCGCGGCGACAGCCGGATCACGCCGTTCGGTGCGTTCCTGCGCCGCAGCAGCCTGGACGAGCTGCCGCAGCTGTTCAACGTGCTCGGGGGCAGCATGTCGCTGGTGGGCCCGAGGCCGCACGCGGCCCAGCACAACACCTACTACGAGCGCCTGATCCAGCACTACATGCAGCGGCACTACGTGAAGCCCGGCATCACCGGCTGGGCGCAGGTGAACGGCTACCGCGGCGAGACGCCCGAACTGCGGACGATGAAGAAGCGGGTCCAGTACGACCTGGACTACATCCGGCGCTGGTCGCTGTGGCTGGACTTCAAGATCATCGTGCTGACCGCCTTCTGCGTCGTCGGGCAGAAGAACGCGTACTGATGGGCACGCCCGCATCGGTACACGCCCGGGAATGGGGGGCGGCGGCCGCGGCCCGCCGCCCCGGCCGCTGGCGCGACCGGGCGATCGAGGCGGTGCTGCTGCTGGGCATCGGGTCCGGCTTCGTGCTGGCGCTGGTGAATGCCAACGTGTCGGTGGTCAGGCCGGCGATGACATACGCGCTGGAACTCGCGATCTACATGGCCTGTTTCGCACTGGGGCTCTGGCGCCTGGACCGCGACCGCGCGGCGCTCGTCGTGGGCGGTCTGGGCGTGCTGGTGGCGCTGGTGCTGCTGCGCTACGTCGCCAGCTGGCAGTTCGATCCCAAGTTCATGCGCGATGCGCTGATCGCGTTCGCCTTCCTGGTGCTGGGCGCGGCGTATCGCGGACAGGTACCGCGGCTGTGCCTGTGGCTGGCGCTGCTGGTGGCGGTGGTGGCCGCGTTCGAGCTGGCGGCGCCGCAGCTGTACGGCGACCTGGTCAATCCGAAGAGCTACTTCGTCAACGCGCGTGGCGCCAGCGCGGCGGGCTTCTGGAACGAGGACAGCAACCTCTACGTCAGCGCCACCCGCCCCAACGCGCGCAACTTCCTGGCATCGAGCGAGCTGCCGCGCGCGTCGTCGATCTTCGTCGAGCCGGTGACGATGGGCAACTTCATCATCTTCCTGGCTGCGGTGGTGCTCGCGTTCGGCCGCCGGCTCGCGCCGCTCGCGCGGCTCGCCGCATTCGCGCTCGTGCTGTTCCTGGTCGTCGCCTCCGACGGGCGCCTGGCGGCCGGCACCTGCGTGCTGATGCTGCTGGTCGCGCCGGTGTTCGCCCGGCTCGACCAGCGCATGGCGTTCGCGGTGTTCGCGGCGGTCCTCCTGGCTGGAGCCGGCCTGGTCCACGTGGCCGGGGTGGAGGCGTTCGACGACACGATGCTGGGGCGGATCTTCTTCTCCGTCCAGTCGATCGAGGGCCTGTCGCTGCGGCAATGGCTGGGGCTGGAGCCGGGAGCGGCATACCGCTATTTCGACAGCGGGATCGCCTACTTCATCGCGTCGCAGTCCTTGCCGGGCGTGATCGCATTCGCCCTGGGATACTCGTTCCTGCTGATCCTGCCGGGCGTCGAGGGGCGGCTGTTCAAGCACCTGGCGATCTTCGCCTTCGCGCTGAGCCTGCTCGTGTCCAACGGCTATTTCTCGATCAAGACCGCGGCGCTGTGGTGGTTCGTCTGCGGCTGGGCGTGGCAGGCGAGGCCACGACTCGCGGCGCCGGGTGATGCCGCCTCCGCCGGCACGGAGCCGCAGCGGTGAGCCGGCCCGCAGGCAGCCAGCGGGATCCGCGGATCGACGCGATCCGTGCGTTGGCCATCGTGCTGGTGATGCTCGGTCACGCGCGCGGGATTCCGGAAACCTTCCAGTCCTTGGTTTTCAGCTTCCACGTGCCCCTGTTCTTCCTGCTGTCCGGGTGGCTGGCGACGGCGCATGGCAGGGCGCGCGGCGACGGTACCTTCGTTGCCCGCCAGGCGCGCGGCTTGTTGCTGCCCTACCTGGGGTTCTTCCTGCCCGCCTACGGGTACTGGCTCGCGACCCGGAACATCGGCAGCAAGGCGCAGCGCTGGGGCGAGGTGCCGTGGTGGGATCCCCTGCAGGGCGCGCTGGCCGGCAGCGGGCCGGGGCTCTACGTGCAGCCGGCGTTGTGGTTCCTGCCGGCGTTGTTCGTGACCGCAGTGGCGTACCGCTTGCTGGTGCGTCGACCGCACGCGCGCTGGCTCGCGCCGGTGGCGGCCGTGGTGTGCTGCGCGTGGATCGAAGCGGTGCTGCCGCTGCCGGTGCGCCTGCCGTGGTCGCTTGACCTGCTGCCGGTGTGTTTTTGCTTCTACGCCTTCGGCGCCGCGCTGGCCGTGCACGGCCGTTCGCCCGCGACCCCGTTGCCGGCTGGAATCGTGTGGCTGGTGGTCGCGGCCTGGTTGCCGTTGGCGTGGTTCAACGGCCGGGTCGACATCAACCTGATGCGCTTCGGAGCCTCCGCGTTCGCCTTCCTGGCCGCTGCACTGCTCGGCAGCCTGGTGGCGAGCCAGCTGGCGACGCGCCTGCACCGCTGGCCCGCGGTGGCATGGATCGGGCGCAACACGCTGTTGCTGCTGGGCATCCATTTCCCGGTGTTCTTCGTGCTCTCGGGGATCCGAGCCGTGGCCGGTGTCGAGTCGCCACCGGGCCCGGGCTGGGCGCTGTTCGTCACCGCGGTCGCGCTGCTGGCGGCGGTGCCGCTGCGCTGGCTGTTGCTGCGGCTGGCGCCGTGGGTGCTCGGACAGCCGGGCAGGGAAACGGCGAATATCGGCCGCGCATCGGAGGCGCAGACGCGATGAGGGTGCTGCACGTGGTCCGCCAGTTCCATCCTTCCGTGGGCGGCATGGAGGAGGTGGTGCTCAACATCGCCCGCCAGCATGTGAAGACCGGGGGCGTGGCGGAGATCCTGAGCCTGGATCGCCTGTTCACCGCGCCGGGCCAAAGGCTGCCCGCGCGCGACGAGGTCGAAGGCATCCCGGTCCGGCGGATCGGCTACGCCGGGTCGTCGCGCTACCCGCTGGCGCCTTCGGTGCTCTCCGGCCTGGCGGACGCGGACCTGGTGCACGTGCACGGCATCGACTTCTTCTACGACTACCTGGCGATGACGCGGATGCTGCATCGGCGACCCCTGATCGCGTCCACCCATGGTGGCTTCTTCCATACCGGTTTCGCGTCGTCGATCAAGCAGGCGTGGTTCCGGACCATGACCCGCGCCTCGGCATCGGCCTACGCGCGCATCGTGGCCACCAGCGAGAATGACGGGCTGCTGTTCTCCCGCGTCGTGGCTGCGCGCAGGCTGCGGGTGATCGAGAACGGCGTCGATGTCGACAAGTTCGCGGGCATGGCGTGCCCGTCGCCAGGACGCACGCTGCTGTTCTTCGGTCGCTGGTCGGCGAACAAGGGTCTGCCGGAAACGCTGGAACTGCTGCGCGCGTTGCGCGAACGCGATCCGCGCTGGCGACTGATCGTGGCAGGCCGCGAGTACGATCTGGATCGCCCGCGGCTGTTGCACCAGAGTCGGTCGCTGGGGCTGGATGCTGCGGTGGAGCTGGTGGTGGCGCCGGACCTCGCGCAGCTGCGTGCGTTGATCGCGCGGTCGCAGTTCTTCGTCTGCCTGTCGCGGCACGAGGGCTTCGGGTTGGCGGCGGTGGAAGCCATGAGCGCAGGCCTGCTGCCGGTGCTGAGCGACATCCCGCCGTTCCGCCGCCTGCACCGGGAATCTGGCACCGGCGTGCTGGTGTCGCCCGCGCAGGCGGAGCAGGCGGCCGACCGGGTGCAGGACTTCGCGCTGCGCGGCGATCCCGAACTCGCACGATGGCAGCTCGCCTGTCGTCGCTTCAGCGATCGCTACGCGTGGGACAGCGTGGCCGCACGATACTTCGACGAGTACCGGCAGGCGCTGTCGCCGCGTTCGCGGCGCGGAGCGGCCGCATGAGCCGTCCTGGCGTCGACGCGGACCGGATCGTGGTGCTGTTCTCGACCGAACGGCCGGGGCCGACGACCAATCCCTACCTGAGCCAGCTCTACGGTGCCCTGCCGGCGCCGCTGGAGCAGCGTTACTTCTCCATGCGCGAGGCCCTGTGGGGCGACTACGACGTGCTGCACCTGCACTGGCCCGAATACCTGCTCAGGCATCCCCGCCGCATCGGCACCTGGGCGAAGCACGCCTGCGTGTTGCTGCTGTTGGTGCGACTGCGCGCAAGGCGCACCGCGGTGGTGCGCACCCTGCACAACGTGCAGCCGCACGAGGACGGCGGGAGGGTCGAACGCTGGCTGCTGCGCGGACTCGATCGCGCCACGCGCCGATGGATCCGCATCAACGCCGCGACCCCGCCGCGCGTGCCGGCCACCGATACCATCCTGCACGGCCACTACCGCGACTGGTTCGCAGCCATGCCACGTCCGTCCCCGGAGCCCGGACGACTGCTGCATTTCGGGCTGATCCGGCCGTACAAGGGCGTTGAATCGCTGATCTCGGCGATGGAGCGACTCCAGGATCCGCAGGTGCGGCTGCGCATCTGCGGCCGGCCGTCCGATGCGCGGATCCGTCGCGATGTCGAGCAGGCCTGCCTGCGCGATCCGCGCATCAGCGCGCGGCTGGACTACCTCGACGATGCCACGCTCGCGGCCGAGGTGGGCCTGTCGGAACTGGTGGTGCTGCCCTACCGGCAGATGCACAACTCCGGCACCCTGCTGCTGGCGCTGTCGCTGGGACGCCCGGTGCTTGCGCCGAGGAGCCCGGCCAATGCGGCGATCGCCGACGAAGTCGGCCACGGCTGGGTGCACCTGTACGAAGGCGAGCTGGCGCCGTCCGTGCTTGCCGATGCGCTGGCGCGGACGCGTGCCGGTGGACGCACGAGCCTGCCCGATCTGTCGCGGCGCGAATGGCCGGCCATCGGCCTTGCGCACCTCGCCGCGTATCGCGACGCGCTTGCCGCCACGGGTGCGCGTCCATGAGCGACCGGGCCGGCGCCATGCCGACGCCGCCACGACTGGGCGTGCGCGCCGCGGGCGGCGCGCTGGTGACCATGGGCGGGCAGGGCGTGCGCGCGCTGGTGCAGTTCGGCGGCATCATCCTGCTGGCGCGGCTGCTGACCCCGCACGACTACGGCCTGGTGGCGATGGTCACCGCGATCATCGGCGTGGCCGAGATCCTGCGCGACTTCGGGCTCTCCTCCGCCACCATGCAGGCGCGGACGGTCAGCCGCGAGCAGCGCGACAACCTGTTCTGGATCAATGCCGCGATCGGGCTGGCGCTGGCGGTCGCGGTCTTCTGCGGTGCGAACGCGGTCGCGCGGTTCTACGGCGAGCCGGCACTGGTGGGGATCGCGCAGGCGTTGGCGGCGACCTTCCTGCTCAATGGCCTGGCGACCCAGCACCGCGCGCAACTGGGTCGCGAGTTGCAGTTCGGCCGGCTGGCGGCGGGCGACGTCGGCGGCCAGGTGGCCGGCCTGGCGGCGGCGGTGGCCGCCGCGTTGGCGGGCGCGGGCTTCTGGGCGCTGGTGGTGCAGCAGGTGGTGCAGGCGGCGGCGACGCTGCTGCTGGCACTGCTGTGCGGGCGCTGGTTGCCGCGCGGCTACCGGCGGGACGCGCCGGTCGGCCGCTTCATCGGCTTCGGCGGCAGCCTGGCGATGACGCAACTGCTCGGATACGCCAGCCGCAATACCGGGCAGGTGATGATCGGCTTGCGCATGGGCGCCGATGCGCTGGGCCCGTTCAACCGCGCCTTCCAGTTGTTGATGATGCCGCTCAACCAGATCAGCGCGCCCGCCACCACGGTGGCGCTGCCGGTGCTGTCGCGCCTGCAGGACGATCCGGCGCGCTTCGGCGCGTTCCTGCTTCGCGGGCAGACGGTGCTGGTGCATCTGGTGGCGGCGCTGCTCGCATGGGCCTGCGCGCAGGCGCTGCCGTTGATCGTGCTGCTGCTCGGCGACCAGTGGCTGGCCGCGGTGCGGCCGTTCCGCTGGCTCGCGCTGGGCGGCATGTTCCAGGTGGCTGGCTATGCCTGCTACTGGGTATTCATGGCCAAGGGCCTGGCCGGTGCGCAACTGCGCTGCGCACTGGTCGGGCGCTCCGTTCTGGTCGCGTGCGTCGTCGCCGGGGCGGCATGGGGCGTGGAGGGCGTGGCCGCCGGCTACGCCCTGGGCCTGCTGCTGTTGTGGCCGTTGTCGCTGTTCTGGATCTCGCGCGTCAGCGACGCGCCTGCGCTGGCGATGCTGGGCAACGGACTGCGCGCGCTGGCCGCGTATGGCGCGTGCGCGGCGCTGTCCACGGCCGCGTCCACGTGGGTGGCGGGTTCGCTGTGGACGCAGTTGCTGGTCGGGACGGCCGCCATGGCGGGCGGGTTCGCCGTGCTCGTGCTGGCATGGCCGGCGTTCCGCCGCGACGTCGCCTCGATCGTGCAGATCCGCCATCTCCTCGCCGAATCCCGGAGGCATCGATGAGCCTTGCCCCCTGTCCGCCCACCCACGAGGCGCGCGATCCGCGAGCGGACCCGGGCGGTCCGGGCCCTCGTGCGCCGAACCACCTGGTGCTCTCCGCCCACGATTACCGGACGCCGCGCCGCGCCAACATCCATTTCATCGCCGCCGAACTGGCCAGGCGCGGGCCCACGCGCTTCTTTTCGCTGCGCTACAGCCTGCTGTCGCGATGGAAAGGCGATGCGAGGCTGGCGCTGGATGACCGGGCCAACCGGATCGAAATGCACGATGGCGTGGAGTGCTATCTGTGGCGGGCGCTGGTCCATCCGTTCAACAGCCGGCGGCGCTGGGCAAGGCCGCTGGAGGACGCGATGTTCGCGTGGTACGCGGACCATCCGCCGGCCGTGCTCGAGCGCTGGATCGCCGAGGCCGACGTGATCGTGTTCGAGAGCGGCACCGCGGTGGCGTTCATCGAGGCCGCACGCAGGCTCAATCCGGCGGCGCGCCTGGTGTACCGGGCGTCCGATTCGCTGGCGGCGATCAACGCTGCCCATTGGGTGGAACGCAGGTTCGACCGGGTCGCGCCGATGCTGGACGTGATCGCCCTCGTGTCTCCGGCGATGGCACCGGCCATCGCGAGTCGCGACAACGTCTTCCACGTGGGCCACGGGCTCGATCCGGGTCTGGACGCGCTGGGCGATCCTGCGCCCTACGACCCGGGCATCCATGCCGTGGCGGTGGGCTCGATGCTGTTCGATCCGCGGGTGTTCGTCGCCGCTAGTCGCGTGTTTCCGGAGATCACGTTCCACGTGATCGGATCCGGGCAGGGACGCCACCCCGGCTACGGAGACAACGTCGTCGTCTACGGCGAGATGCCGCACGCGCGCACGATCCCCTACATCAAGCATGCCCGCATCGGGTTCGCGCCGTACGCGTCGCAGGAGGTGCCGGCCTACCTGGCAGACAGCTCGATGAAGCTGCTGCAGTACGACTACTTCGGCCTGCCGGCGGTGTGCCCGCACGTGGTGGTCGGCGGGCGCGACGGTCGCCACGGCTACGTGCCCGGCGACGAGGCGTCGCTCATCGCCGCGATCCGCAGCGCGCTGGCGCAGCCGCGGGCGCGGCCTCGCAGGCTGCTGGACTGGGCCGAGGTCACCGATCGCGTGCTCGACCCGGCGCGCTACCCGGATACGCGCATCGACCACGCAGGCCTTGCCGCCGGCCTGGCCTGACGCCAACGGCCACCTGGAGACATCACGACATGCGACAACGGCTGCTGCAACGCTGGATCGAACGCACCGAACGCCAGGCCCTGTACTGGTGGCGTCCGAAGGACGGGCGCATCAACACCGGCGACCAGTTGTCGCGGGACATCGTCTCCTGCGTGCTGGCGTTGCGTGGCCACTCGCTGCTCGATGCGCGCGCGACCAGGCGGCGGCTGCTGGCGATCGGTTCGATCCTGCATTTCGCCCGCAGCGGAGACGCGGTGTGGGGCAGCGGCGTCAACGGCAAGGTCGACCAGAACCTGCATCGCTTCGAGACGCTGGACGTGCGTGCGGTGCGCGGGCCGGGCACCCGCCGCTTCCTGCACGAGCGCGGGGTCGCGGTGCCGGAGGTGTACGGCGATCCCGGCCTGCTCATGCCCCTGTTCTTTCCGGCGTCCCTGCTCGATGGCGGGCAGCGGCGCCCGGTGGTGGTGGTCCCCCACTTCAACGAGCCGCCCGCGAAGTACCGCGGCCACGCCGACCTGGTGTGGCCCGACTGCCCGCCGGTGACCTTCGTGCGTCGCCTGCTCGGCGCCGGGCTGGTGGTCAGCAGCTCGTTGCATGGCCTGGTGCTGGCCGAAGCCTATGGCATCCCGGCGGTGTACCTGGACTGGGGCAATGGCGAAGACCGGTTCAAGTACGACGACTACTACGCGGGAACCGGACGGACGCGCTGGCACAGCGGTGGCAGCATCGAGGAATGCGTGGCGCTGGGCGGCAACGACGGATTCGACCTCGCCGCAATCCAGGCGAAGCTGCTGGCGGCCTTTCCGTATGACCTGTGGCAGGGCCGTCCGGAGGCGGCGGTCGATGGGCCGCCCCGGCATGGGTGACGGCGGCGCAGGCGATGGGGGGGCGCGCCGTTTCGCGATCGGGGACCTCGTGGCCATCGGCGGTTTCCGGGTGCTGTCGACCACGCTGGACGCGTTCGCCGGCGAGCTGGCCGACGTACTGGGCGCCGGCCGGCCACGGCGGGTGCTGTTCGCCAACACCAACTTCGTCGTCCAGTGCCAGCACCTGCGCGGGCAGTTGCACGACCCGTCGATCCGGATCGTCAACGATGGCATCGGCATGGACCTCGCGGCGCTGTGGCTGCACGGACGCCGCTTCGCCGGCAATCCGAATGGCACGGACCTGGTTCCGCGCCTGTGCGAGCGGGCGACGACGCCGCTGCGCTTCTACCTGCTGGGCGGGCGACCGGGGGTGGCCGAAGCCGCGGCCGATGTCCTGCGCCGTGAGCATGGACAGGTGGTCGTCGGCGTCTGCGACGGCTACCAGGGCAGGGCGCGCGCCGGCGCGGCACTGCCGGCCCGGATCGAGGCGGCCGCGCCCGATATCCTGCTGGTCGCGTTCGGAAATCCGCTGCAGGAGCAATGGATCGTCGAGCATGCCGGCACCCTGCGCGTGCCACTGGTCCTCGGCGTGGGCGCGCTGCTGGACTTTCTGTCGGGGCAGGCGCAACGCGCGCCCGGCTGGGTCCGGCGCTGGCGCCTGGAATGGCTCTATCGGCTGGTGCACGAACCCCGCCGCCTGCTGCGGCGCTACAGTTGGGACCTGCTCGTCTTCTTCCGCCTGTGCTGGCAGCGACGCAACGGCTGATCATGCGAGCGCGCAGCGTGGCGGCGCGGATCGCCCGTTGCCGCGGCGGCATCCGCACGCGATAAGGTGTGGGCATGGAGACGCTCGATCCACAGCTGGAAATCGCGCAGCTGATCGCGACGCTCGGCCTCGAACCGCATCCGGAAGGCGGATACTTCCGGCGCTTCCATGAGTCGCGGCAGCAGGTGCACGTGGACGGCGCGCCGCGCCCGGCGCTGACCGCCATCCACTACCTGCTCGCACCAGGCGAGCGCAGCCGGTGGCACCGCGTGGACGCCGATGAAACCTGGCACTGGCAGCAGGGGGGAACGCTCGAGCTCGAGCGCTACGACGCCGCGAACGGCGCCCTGTCGCGCCACCGCCTCGCTCCGACGCCTGCGGGCGATGGCACGTCCTGCATCGTCCCGGCCGGCCAGTGGCAATCCGCGCATGCCGGCGGGGCAGCCGTGCTGGTCGTGTGCACGGTGGCGCCCGGTTTCGTCTGGGAAGGATTCGAACTGCTGGATCCTGCCTCGAAGATCGGGCGGGAACTGTGGCGGCGCGGCGCGGTCCAGCGATGAGCGCCGGTGGCCGCCCGTCATCGCTTACGCTCTCCTCCATGACCCTGGCCGCGAATGCAGTGCTCCTGTCGATGCTGGTGCCTGCGCTCCTGGGAGCGAAGGCGGCGCCCCCGCCCGGGCCTGCACCCGTCGTCGAGACCGTCGCAGCAAGCGCGGACGATGCAGACACCGCGTCCCGGGCCACGGATGCACGCGATGTCCCACCGGCCTCCGCTGCGCGCGAGCCTGCCGATGCGACGGCCGCACCACCAGGGTCGGCCGCGTCCATCGTCGATCACGAAACCATCGTCGTGTCCGGCGCGCTTCCAGGTCCCGGCCTGTGGAAGGTGCGCAAGGACGGACACGTGCTGTACGTAATGGCCACGGTGTCTCCCCTGCCGAAGCGGATGGAATGGGATTCGACCGGGCTCGAATCGGTGGTCGCGCGCTCGCAGCAGGTCCTGCTGCCGCCGTCGTTCACCCTGGATGCCGGCGTGGGCATGTTCCGCGGCATGCTGCTGGTGCCGTCGCTGTTGAAGGCCCGCCGCAATCCGGACGGCGCGACCCTTCAGCAGATGGTGTCGCCCGACCTGTACGCGCGCTGGGTGCCGCTCAAGCGACGCTACCTCGGCAACGATCGCGGCGTCGAGCAGTGGCGCCCGATCTTCGCCGCGCAACACCTCTACGAAGCGGCGATGGACGACTCCGGGCTCAGCCGCGAGGGCGTGGTCGACAAGGCGGTCCGGCGCATGGCCCGGCGCCATGATGTGGAACTGCGCGCGGTGAACTTCGAGCTTGAGATCGACGACCCCAAGGCCGTGATCCGCGAATTCCAGGCCACCACGCTCGCAGACACCGAGTGCTTCGAGAAGACGCTGTCGCGGATCGAGGGGGATCTCGAACTGATGCGGCAGCGGGCCAACGCCTGGGCCACCGGCGAGGTCGGCGCGCTGCGCTCGCTGTCGATCGAGAACCAGTACAGCACCTGCATCCGCGCGATGACCGAGAACGGACTGGCGCGCAGGCTCGGCATCGACGACCTGCGCGCGCGCCTGGATGCGATGTGGCTCGCGGCTGCCGAGGAAACGCTTGCGGCCAATGCGTCGAGCCTGGCGATGCTGCCGCTGTCGCTGGTCACCGCGCCCGATGGTTACCTCGCGCGCCTGGAACAGAAGGGCTACGCGGTCGAAGCGCCCTGAGCGGCGCTCAGGCCTCGATCCGGTCGCGTCCGCCGCGCTTGGCGCGGTACAGCGCGGCATCGGCCTCCTCGATCCACTGTTCGAGGGAATCATGGCCGCCGTGCGCAGGCGCCATGCCGACGCTCGCTGTCACGCGCGCCTCCCCCAGTGCGGCGACGTCGATGCGGCGGATCTCGCGGCAGATCGCCTCGGCTACCAGCCGCGCGTCGCCCGCCGGGGTCGCGTGCAGGACGATGCCGAACTCGTCGCCGCCGTAACGCCCGGCATCGTCGCTCTCGCGCAGGCCGGCGCGGGCGGGAACCGTGGCCACCGGCGTTCGCTTCGCATCCAGTCCCTTGCGGCGGGACATCGATCACCGGGGCGGCATCGCGCGGCCGGCGTGCGGCCGATGGCGGCGTGGCGGAAGGTCCGAACGCGTCAGCCCGACGCGCTGCGCCGCGCGGGCTGATCGGCGTGCTGCGGCCAGCGCTGCAGGATCGCTGCGCGGATGCCCGCCGCATCGAGTCCGGCTTCGGCCAGCAGCACCTCGCGGCTGGCGTGGTGCTGGAACGCGTCCGGCAGGCCCAGCTGCAGCACCGGACGCTGGATGCCCTCGGCCTGCAGCAGTTCGAGCACACCCGAGCCGGCGCCCCCCATCACCACGTTGTCCTCGAGGGTGACAAAGCCCTCGTGGTCCTGGGCCAGTTCCAGCAGCAGTGCGCGGTCGAGCGGCTTGACGAAACGCATGTTGACCACGGTCAGCCCGAGCGCCTCGCCGACCTGTTCGGCCGCCGGCACCAGGGCGCCGAACGCGAGCAGGGCCAGGCGCGTCCCGCGCCGGCGCACCTCGGCCTTGCCGATCGGCAGCGTGTCGAGCGTCTGTCCCGGCGCGACCCCCGGGCCGCTGCCACGCGGATAGCGCACCGCGGCCGGGCCCTCGTGGCGGTAGCCGGTGCTCAGCATCTGCCGGCACTCGCGCTCGTCGGCGGGTGCCATCACCACCAGGTTCGGTACGCAGCGCAGGTAGCTCAGGTCCAGGTTGCCGGCATGGGTCGCGCCGTCCGGCCCGACCACGCCGCCGCGGTCGACCGCGAACAGCACGTCGAGCTTCTGGATCGCCACGTCGTGCACGAGCTGGTCGTAGCCGCGCTGCAGGAAGGTCGAGTAGATCGCGACCACCGGCTTGGCGCCTTCGCAGGCCATGCCGGCGGCGAGCGTGACCGCGTGCTGTTCGGCGATGGCGACATCGAAATAGCGCTCCGGATATTCCTTCGAAAAGCGCACCAGGCCCGAGCCCTCGCGCATCGCCGGCGTGATCCCGAGAAGTGCGGGATCGCTGGCGGCCATGTCGCACAGCCAGTCGCCGAACACGTCGGTGTAGGTCGGCTTCTTCGCGCCGGCCTTGGCTTCCAGGCCTTTGGTCGGATCGAACGGGGAGACAGCGTGGTAGCCGATCTGGTCGCCCTCGGCCAGTTCGTAACCCTTGCCCTTGGTGGTGATCACGTGCAGCAACTGCGGCCCCTTCAGCCCCTTGAGCGTCTTCAGCGCGCCGGCGAGTGCCTTGACGTCGTGGCCATCGATGGGGCCGGTGTAGTGGAAGCCCATTTCCTCGAACAGCGTGGACGGCACGAACATGCCCTTCCAGTGTTCTTCCCAGCGGCGCACGAAGCGCGCGGTACCGCTGTTGCGCTTGTCGCCGAGGATCTTCTTGCCGCCTTCGCGCAGCGCGTTGAGCGTCTGGCTGCTGGTCATGCGGCCGAGCATGCGGGTCAGTCCGCCGACCGCCTCGCTGATCGACATGCGGTTGTCGTTGAGGATCACCAGCAGGTCGGGCTCCGGATCCATGCCGCCGGCATGGTTCAGCGCCTCGTACGCCATGCCCGCGGTCATCGCCCCGTCGCCGATCACGGCGACCACGCGGCGGCCGTTGTCCGCGCGCGCGTTGGCGATCGCCATGCCCAGCGCGGCCGAGATCGAGGTCGAGGAATGGCCGACCCCGAAGGTGTCGTACTCGCTCTCCTCGCGCTTGGGGAACGGCGCGACGCCGCCTTCCTGCTTGACTGTGTGGATCGCGTCGCGGCGGCCGGTGAGGATCTTGTGCGGATAGGTCTGGTGGCCGACGTCCCAGACGATGCGGTCTTCGGGCGTGTCGTAGATCCAGTGCAGCACCGTGGTCAGCTCGACCACGCCAAGCCCGGCACCGAAATGACCGCCGGAGCGGCCGACGGATTCGATCAGGTAGCCGCGCAGCTCTTCGGCGATGGCGGGCAGTTCGGTCTCGTCGAACTGGCGCAGTTCGGCCGGGCTGCCGATGCGCGCGAGGCGCGGGTAGCGGGTGGAATCGATCATCCGCGCATTGTAGATCCTGTCCCCGGACGCCGCCGTGCAGGGACCGCCCGTCAGCGCCCGCGCAGCCGCCCCAGCAGGCCCCCGCTGCGCGGCGCGGTGGCGGGCTCGGACGGCTGCTCGGGCACCGGTTCGGCGACGCCCGTGGCCAGGTTGGCGTTCACGAAGTCGACGATGTCCTCGAGCGCGATCCCGCTGGCGGCCGCGACATCCTGCAGTTTCGCCGGGCCCTTCATCATCGCGGTGGCGATGCGGAAATGGCGCGGGAACTCGCGTTCGGTCTGGGGCCAGCGGTTGAGCTGGTAGCGGGCGTCGGGATCGTGGCCGGGCAGCAGCGCGCCCTTGCCGCTGACCAGTGCGCCCAGCCAGATCAACCGCGCGAGCGGCTGCGGTGCGCCGGCGACGGTCGTTTCCTGGTCCCAGGTGGCGTCGTCGACCGGTTCCAGGTCCTCGCGTGCCACCTCGCCCTCGAAATACTGGGCCAGCGGCTTGAGCGCCGAGGGGCCGTGATAGGCCGGGATGTCGGCGTCGACCAGCAGGGTCGGTCCGCTGGGACGCCGGTAGCGCAGGCGGCCGCGCAGCTGTCCGCTGGTGAGCCAGCCGAGCAGGGTGGCCGGCGCGGACGGCGACGCCGCGGGCGGTACCGGAGCAGCCGGAGCCATGTCGGGCGCAGGCGCGGGGGGCGCTGCCGTCGCCGGCGTGGGTTCGGCGGGAAGGGGCGCCGGAGCCACGGACGCAGGCGGCGGCGCGGCATGCGCTGCGGGCATCGGCACGGCAGGTGCGGCCTCCGCGAGCCTGACCTCGGGGGCTGGCGCGTCGACCGCGGGCGCGTGGTCGGCTTCGGGCGCGATGGTTGCGGGGGCGCCAGTTGCGCCACCGATCTCGCGCAGCAGCTCGGCGAGCGAGTCCACGCTGAACGGGCGGCCGAGCCGGAAGTCGGTCTGGGTCCGCATGGCGGAGGTCAGCCCCACCACGCGCTTGCCCGAGGCGTGCAGGCGCAGCCAGCTCATCGGACCGTACATGCTGTCCATGTCGACCACGATGTGGTCGGCCTGGGTTTCGGGGAGCAGTTGCCAGGTTCCCGCAAGGCGCTGGTTGGCTTCCAGGAAGGCCGCCTTGAGCGCGGCTTCGGTGGCCGGATCCATCCCGGCCAGGCCGATGGTCAGGGACATTGCGCGGGTTCGCTGGGAAAGGTGGGGCGAGTGTAAACCAGCGACCGCACCCTGGCGCGGTCGTCCTCGGCCGGATTCAAGCGTGCGAGCGGGGATTGCGCTTGGGCAGGTGCGAACGCAGGAATGCCATCTGGTCGGCGAGGATGTTGCGGTTGCTCAGGATCAGGTGCTCGATCCAGCTCGGCCGGTAGGGAATGGCGAGCAGCGGCATCGACGCCTGCTGCGGCGTGCGGCCGCCCTTGCGCGAATTGCAGTGGAAGCAGGCGCAGACCACGTTCTCCCAGGTGTCGCGGCCGCCGCGCGACAGTGGCACCACGTGGTCGCGGGTGAGGAGCTGGCGGCTGAAGTGCTTGCCGCAGTACATGCACAGCGACTGGTCGCGCGCGAACAGCGCGGCATTGGTCAGCGCGGGCGTGGGGTCCAGCGCCTGCGGGCGCACGTGGCCACGGGCGGCGATGATCGGATGCAGGTCGAGCAGGCTGCGCTCGCCGGTGTCGCGACAGGTGCCGCCGCGAATGTGCAGGCAGGGATCGCCGAGCGTCCACGCGACCGCTTCGCGCGCATAGAGGCAGGCCGCATCCTGCCAGCTGATCCAGTTCAGGGCACGTCCGTGGGCGTCGAGCGAGAGCAGGCGTACCGCGTCCAGGCGCGGCGGCAGCGATCCGGGCAGGGAAACGTCGGCGGAGCAGGGACCGTCCGGAATCATCCGGATTCCGGCGGGGATCACGCGACGCTGCACTCTGTCAGGCCCCATCGTCGCGAGCATACGCCGATTCGATGACGCTTGCGCGACCCCGGCGTGCCGCACCTGGCGCTCATCGGTGGGCGTCGCGGTCGATGCGGTAACGGCCTCGCCGACGACCGCCCTCCGCGCCGCTTTTCGAAGGTCGTGCCCGCCATCGCCGCGTCGGTGGGAGGATCCCTCAGGCGTCGAACGCGGCCTCGTCCAGCGCCAGCAGGGGTGCCGGACCGCTGTCGATGGCGGCCTTGTGCGCGAGCGTGCGCGGCAGGATGCGGGCGAAGTAGAAACGGGCGGTCTCGCGCTTGGCGTCCTTGAACGCCTGCGGCTGCGATGACGTCTCGGCAGCGGCCACGCTGCGCGCCCACCAGTACGCCAGCGCGACGTAGCCGGAGTAGAACAAATAGTCGTAGGCGGCCGCGCCGATCTCCTCGGGGTCGCCCGTCGCGCGCCTGCCGATCGACATCGTCAGCGCCTGCCATTCGTCCGCCTTCTCGCGCAGCGGCGACACGAATTCCGCCAGCGCCGCGTCGTCGGCATGGGCGCCGCAGAATGCCTGGATCAGGCCCAGGAACACCTTCAGGCCCGCGCCCTGCAGCTGCATGGTCTTGCGCCCCATCAGGTCCAGCGCCTGGATGCCGGTGGTGCCCTCGTACAGCGTGGTGATTCGGGCGTCGCGCGCCAACTGCTCCATGCCGTGCTCGGCGATATAGCCATGGCCGCCGAAGCACTGCAGCGCGTGGTAGGTGCACTCCACGCCCCATTCGGTGAGGCAGGCCTTGACGATCGGAGTGAGGAAGCCGAGCAGGTCGTCGGCCTGCTTGCGCTCGGCGTCGTCGGCGCCGCGGGTGGCGATGTCGACCTGTAGCCCGGCGTGGTACGACAACGCGCGCCCGCCTTCGATCAGCGCCTTGCAGGTGAGCAGCATGCGACGCACGTCGGGCTGCACGATGATCGGGTCGGCCGGCTTGCCCGGGAACTTCGCGCCCGACAGCGCGCGCGACTGCAGCCGCTCGCGCGAATAGCGCAGCGCATTCTGGTACGCACGCTCGGACAGTCCCAGCCCCTGCATGCCGACGCCGATGCGCGCGGTATTCATCATGGTGAACATCGCCGCCAGGCCCTTGTGCGGCTGGCCGATCAGCCAGCCCTGGGCGCCATCGAAGTTCATCACGCAGGTCGCCGAGGCATGGATGCCCATCTTGTGCTCCACCGCGCCGCAGCGCAGCGCGTTGCGCGCGCCCTGGGTGCCGTCGCGCGCCACCTGGAACTTCGGCACGATGAACAGCGAGATGCCCTTGCTGCCCGCGGGCGCATCCGGCAACCGTGCAAGCACCAGGTGCACGATGTTGGGGGTGAGGTCGTGCTCGCCGGCGGTGATGAAGATCTTGGTGCCGGTGATCGAATGGGTACCGTCGTCGTTCGGCTCGGCGCGGGTCTTCAGCAGTCCGAGGTCGGTGCCGCAATGCGGTTCGGTCAGGCACATGGTGCCGGTCCATTCGCCCGACACCAGCCGGGTGAGGAACACCTCGCGCTGCCACTCCTCGCCGTGATGCAGCAGCGCGCTCGCCGCGCCGTGCGAGAGCAGCGGGAAGTTGCCCCAGGCCAGGTTGGCCGCGTCGATCATCTCTTCCAGCGGCATGCCCAGCACGTGCGGCAGGCCCATGCCGCCGTATTCCGCCGGAGCGGCCAGCCCGCCCCAGCCGCCCTGCGCGAACTGGGTGTAGGCGTCGCGGAAACCGGGAGCGGTGGTCACGCTGCCGTCGGACGGATCGAAGCGCACGCCGTGTTCGTCGCCGATACGGTTCAGCGGAGCGAGGATCGTGCCGCAGAAGCGGGCGGATTCGTCGAGGACGGCGTCGACCGTATCGCGGCTGGCATCGTCGAAGCCGAGCCGGCGGAAGGCGGACGCGACGTCGAGCAGGTCGAAGAGCGCGAAGCGGATGTCGCGCAGCGGTGCGGAATATCGGCTCATGGGCGCTCGCCGGCGGGAAACGTCGGGTGGGGTGGGCTCAGCGCAGGACGCCGGGCAGGCCCGGCACCGGACTCAGCCGGCTGTCGCGCTCGATCTCGTAGTCGCGCACCTTGCCGCGGTCGGCAGGTGCGGCGTCGATCGTGCCCTCGAGGCGGTAGGCGATGCCGCCGCCATCCGCCAGCCGGCCGGCGAGCAGCAGGCGCGCGTTCGCCGACGGGTCGAAGGCGACGGTCACCACGTCCGCCGATTCCGGGCCGATGGTCAGGTCCGGCTGCGCGACCAGCGTGCCGGCGGCTTCCTCGCCGACCCGAAGCGCAAGCGACACGCGCTCGAACCGCATCGGAATGCTGCTGTAGTTCTGCAGGCGCAGTTCGATCGACCAGCGGCCGTCGGCCTGCACGGTGAGCTGCTGCAGGCTCGCGGCGGGTTCGGACACCCGCCGTGGAATCCCGCCGGTGGAGCAGCCGGCCAGGAAGGCCAGCAGCACGATCGCCGGCAGCACTGCCGGAATCCGCCATCCACGCTTCATCTCGACTCCACGCATCGTCAGCATCGCCGCAGGATACTACGACGTACGGTGGTGCCGGCCGAGCGCAGCGCCACGATCCGGCGGGTGACGGAGCCTCGCCGGAACGACGCCGCATCCGCTGCTCCCGGGCTGCAGCCCCTTGCTTGCCGCGCATCGTGCGCGTCCGTATCATGGCGGGCTCGCACGGCCCAGCGCCGCTGCGCACCGGCCGGGTAGCTCAGTTGGTAGAGCAGGGGATTGAAAATCCCCGTGTCGGGGGTTCGATTCCCTCCCCGGCCACCACGTCGCAGTTCCTGCGCACGTGGGGCCAGACGCGATCCTGCGCCTGCTGCCCGCCATCACCTCATGCCGAAGATGCCCGTCCGGTGCCTGCCTGGCGGTGTTCCGGGTCCGCGTTGCGCCGTTGCGGCCAGACCAAAGTCCCAGCCGGCGCCCGAACCGCCTATGCGATAATTGCTGCGTTGCGGCAGCGTCCACGCCGCCTGCGCCGGGCCTGCGGGCCCGTCCGTACGCCCGAAACGAGGAGTCATCCGTGTCAGACCATGTCGTGTTGAACGCCGGCGGCAAGTCCGTCGATCTGCCCGTCCTGAAGCCCACGCTCGGCAACGACTGCGTCGACGTGTCGCGGCTCACCAGGGAGACCGGGCTCTTCACCTACGACTCGGGATTCACCGCCACCGCCAGCTGCAAGTCCGCGATCACCTACATCGACGGCGAGCAGGGCGTGCTGCTCTACCGCGGCTACCCGATCGAGCAGCTCGCCGAGCATTCCAGCTTCCTGGAAGTGGCGTACCTGCTGATGAACGGCGAACTCCCGGACAAGGCCGAGTTCGCGAAGTTCGAGCACGAGGTGACGCATCACACGATGATGCACGAGTCGCTGAAGAACTTCCTGCACGGCTTCCATTACGACGCGCATCCGATGGCGATGCTCGCCGGGACGGTGGCCTCGCTGTCGGCGTTCTACCACGACACGCTCGATCTCGAGGACCCGGCGCAGCGGCGCCAGGCCGCGATCCGCCTGCTGGCCAAGGTGCCGACGCTGGCCGCGGCCGCCTATCGCTATTCGATCGGCTGGCCGATCCGCTACCCACGCAACAACCTGGAATACGTCGACCGCTTCTTGCACATGATGTTCGAGGTCCCCAGCGAGCCGCTGGAACTCAACCCGGTGGTGGCCAAGGCGCTGGACCTGCTGTTCATCCTGCACGCCGACCACGAGCAGAACGCCTCGACCTCGACCGTGCGACTGGTGGGCTCGACCGGCGCCAATCCGTATGCCTGCATCGCCGCCGGTATCACCGCGCTCTGGGGTCCCGCGCACGGCGGCGCCAACGAGGCGGTGCTGAAGATGCTCGAGGAGATCGGCGATCCGAAGAACGTCGACTCGGCGATCGCCAAGGCCAAGGACAAGGAGTCGGGCTTCCGCCTGATGGGCTTCGGCCACCGCGTCTACAAGAATTTCGACCCGCGCGCCAAGATCATCCGCGAGATGACCCACAAGGTGCTGGGCGAGCTGGGCGTGGACGACCCGCTGCTGGAAGTGGCGATGCGCCTGGAAGAGGCCGCGCTGAAGGACGACTACTTCATCCAGCGCAAGCTGTATCCGAACGTCGACTTCTACAGCGGCATCATCTACAAGGCGCTGAAGATTCCGACCGAGATGTTCACGGTGATGTTCGCCATCGGCCGCACCGCGGGCTGGGTGGCGCACTGGCTGGAGCAGCAGGTCGACCCCGAAGCCAAGATCGGCCGCCCGCGCCAGATCTACACCGGCAGCGACGTGCGCGACTACGTGCCCCTCGGCAAGCGCTGAGCGCACTCCGCCGCTGGCCGCAGAACGCCCCGCCCTGCGGGGCGTTCGCGTATCCGGGGCGTCGCAGGACGGGTGGCGCTGCGCTCAGCGCGCGGCGTCCGCCACGTAGCCTGCGATGTCCTCGTCCACGAGCAGCTGACGCAGCTGCGTGGCGGATGCGCGCCGCATCGGCTTTTCGTCCACGCCCGACAGCGGCGCCTGGCGCAGTGCGACGTCCGGCAGGACGGTGAGTTCGAAGGCCAGGTCCTCGGCGGCGAACAGCCAGACCGGGAATTCGGCTTCGCGCAGGCGGTCGAGCCGCAGCCGGCGGCTGCGCGGCTCCGCAGGAATGCCGGACTCTTCGAGGAACCGCGCCACCGCGTCGGCGTCGTCGCTATAGAGCTGGAGCGACACCGGAGTGCGCGCATCCGCGGTGCCGTCCAGCACCGGGCCGACCAGGCGCGGGTCGAAGCGGGAGAAGAACTCGAGGGCGCGCAGCGCCGCCTCGCGACGGGTGCGGAGCTCGCGTGCGTGGCGATCGCCGACGAACAGGCGCTGGTATTCGCGCAGCGCGTCCTCGATCTCGCGATTGCGGGGCAGCGAGGCATCGTCGTGGATGCCCAGCCGCTCGGCCGCCTTGCGCTTGGCCTGCTGGAAATCGCGGATGCCGCCTTCGGCCATCAGCCTCGCGGCCTCGTGGGCCAGCCGGTGGCGACGTTCGCGGGTGCGCGTTTGCGCGTGCTGTCGGGCGCGGTGCATCACGATCCCCCCGGAACGGCGTCGCTGCGACTGTACCCGATGGGTCGGGCAGGTCAACGTGGCGCCTGTCGGCGGTCAGCGCAGGATCAGGACCCCGGCCACCACCTGCGCAGCGCCCAACGCAGAGTCCGCGCGATCCCGGGTCACGCGAACTCCGGTGCGCCGGGATGAAGCCGGGGCTGTGGTCGACTCCGGCGCTCGCAGGTCTGGCTCAGAAGATGTCGAACGCTTCCTCGGCCGGCATGTCGTCGAACTGGAACTCGTTGACCGCTTCCATTCGTTCGAGATCCTCGGCCTTCACGTACTCCACGATTCCGCCGCCGGAGGTCGTGGGCATGAGCTGGCCGCCCGCCGTGACCGCGACCTGCACCATGCCTTCGGGCGGCTCGTTCGCGGCGATCGGTACGTCCTTCAGCGCGACGCGCATGAAGTCGATCCAGATCGGCAGCGCCGCGCGTCCACCGTATTCGCGGTAGCCGAGAGAGCGGTTGTCGTCGCGCCCCACCCAGACGGAGGTCACCAGGTTGCCGCCGAAACCGGAGAACCAGGCGTCGCGGTGGTCGTTGGTGGAGCCGGTCTTGCCGCCGACATCCTCGCGCTCGAGAACCCGAGCCGCCGTCCCGGTGCCGCGCTGGACCACGTCGCGCATCATCGACACCAGCTGGTAGGCGACGCGTTCGTCGATCGCGCGCGGCGCGAGGATCGCGTCTTCGGGGAGTTCGGCGGCGGGCGCTTCCGACGCCTCGCCGTCCTCCGGCGTGGGCCTGGCGGTGACCGGTCGCGCCGGTCCCAGGTCGAAGCCGTCCACGACGTTGGCGCGCGCCACCTGCACCGCGCGGCTGCCGGCGGCACAGCCGCGGCATGCGGTCGGCGGGTTCTCCTTGAACACCAGTTCGCCGTTGCGGTCGCGCACCTCGTCGATGAACCAGGGCGTGATGCGGAAGCCGCCGTTCGCGAACACCGCGTAGCCGCGCGCCACCGACAGCGGCGTGAGCGACGGCGTGCCGAGCGAGATCGACAGGTTCGGCGGCAGTTCCGACTCCTCGAACCCGAAGTGGCTGATGTAGCGGCGCGCGTAGTCCACGCCGATCGCATCGAGCAGCCGCACCGAGACCAGGTTGCGCGAACGCACCAGCGCCTCGCGCAGGCGCATCGGGCCGGCGAAGCGGCCGTCGTCGTTCTGCGGCCGCCAGTCCTGGCCGCGGCGCATTCGGAACACGACCGGTGCATCGAGCACGATCGAGGCCGGGTTGAACCCGCGCTCGAACGCGGCGGCATAGATGAAGGGCTTGAAGCTGGAGCCGGGTTGGCGCCTCGCCTGGGTGGTGCGGTTGAACTTGTTGCCGGCGTAGCTGAAGCCGCCGACCAGTGCGCGCAGCGCGCCGGTGTCCGGTTCCAGCGACACCAGCGTGGCCTGGCCGCGCGGCAGCTGGTCGAGCTGCCAGCTGACGGTGGGCGGCGGGAGCGGCTCACCTTCGGCCGCACCGGCGGGCGCCTTGGCCGGCGTCTCGATCCGCTTGACCCGCACCAGCTGCCCGCGTTCGAGCAGCGCGGCCGGGGACTTGCCGGTCCAGCGGCTGCTGGCCGCGTCAAGGGTCACGAGGGTGGCGTCGGCGAGCACGACCTCGGCGCTGCGGTCGGCGGTCGAGCGTACGATCGCCGGCAGCAGTCCGCCCTGCGCCGGGATGCCGCGCAGCCGGGCGGCGATCGCAGCGGGATCCTCGTCCGCGGCCAGTTCGAAGGTCTGTTCGGGCTTGCCGGTCCAGCCGTGGCGATGGTCGTAGACGGCCAGGCCATCGCGCACCGCCTGGTCGGCCGCGGCCTGCATCACCGGGTCGATCGTGGTGGTGACGTGGTAGCCCTTGGTCAACACGTCGCCGCCGAAGCGCGCCTCCATCTCCAGGCGCACCATTTCCGCCACGTAGGGCGCATACGCCTCCACTGGCCGCTCGTGCGGCTTGGCATGCATCGGCACCGCGCGCGCCTGGCGGTATTCGTCCTCGCCGATGAAGCCGAGCTCGCGCATGCGCGCCAGCACGTAGTCGTCGCGTCGCTCGCGCGCACGCTCGGGGTTGCTGAGCGGGTTGCCGCTGGACGGGAACTTCGGGATCGCCGCCAGCGACGCCATTTCGTCCAGGTCCAGCTGGTCGAGCGTCTTGCCGTAATAGAACTCCGCGGCCGCGGCGATGCCGTAGGCGCGGTTGCCGAAGAAGCTCTTGTTGAGATAGAGCTCGAAGATCTCGTCCTTGCTCAGCTGCCGCTCCATCTTCCGGGCCAGCAGCATCTCGGCGAACTTGCGGGTGAAGCTGTATTCGGTGCTGAGGTAGAACTGGCGCGCCACCTGCTGGGTGATGGTCGATCCGCCGGGCACGCGTTCCTGGCCGCGGGTCTTGGCCAGCAGCCACACCGCGCGCGCCACGCCGCGATAGTCGACGCCGCCATGCTCGTAGAAGCGCGCGTCCTCGGTCGCCAGGAACGCCTGCTTGAGCCGCTCCGGCACCTCGTCGATCTCCACCGGATAGCGCCGCATCTCGCCGAACAGGGCGATCAGCTTGCCGTCGCGCGAGTACACGTACATCGGTTCCTGCATCTCGACGTTGCGCAGGCTCTGCACATCGGGAAGGCGGGACGAGACCGTGTAGTAGATGAAGCCGCCCACCGCGGCACCGGCGAGGCCGAGCACCACGCAGATCAGCAGGACCCAACGCAGGAAGCGGAGGAACGGGCGGGACTTCTTCCGGGGCGGCCGGGGGTCGGGGCTGGACATAGGCGCGCAAGTATAGAGGGACCGCCGCGGCCGACGACCGGCCGGGCCGGGTCCGCGGCGCATGGGTCAGGGACAGTTGTGGCGCGGCGGCACGGACCTTGCGTGGGGGTGTCGCGCAGGGGCAGGAACTGCCGCGAGCCGGGCAATCCGGCACGCTCTCGCAAATCGATAGTTGCCACCGGATGAAAAGTCCGTTATTTAATGCTCCGGGGCACGTTGCGCACGTAAGCGCCCGTGACAAAGGGGAAAAACGTGGGGCTGATCACAAAAAGTCAAGCGCCGCTCGTCGGCGTCGACATAAGCTCGACCGCGGTCAAGCTGCTGCAGCTGTCGCGCTCCGGGGACCGCTATCGGGTCGAGCACTACGCCGTCGAGCCGCTGCCGCCCAATGCGGTGGTCGAGAAGAACATCGTCGAGGTCGAGGCGGTGGGCGAGGCGATCCGGCGCGCGGTGTCACGGTCCGGCACCAAGGCCAAGTTCGCGGCCGCCGCGGTCTCGGGTTCGGCGGTGATCACCAAGATCATCCCGATGCCGGCCGATCTGGACGACGACGACATGGAGTCGCAGGTCGAGCTGGAGGCGGTCAACTACATCCCCTATCCGATCGAGGAAGTGAACCTCGACTTCGAGGTGCTGGGCGCCATGCCCGGCAACACCGAGATGGTCCAGGTGCTGCTGGCGGCCTCGCGTTCGGAGAACGTCGAGATGCGCGCCTCGGCGCTCGAACTCGGCGGGCTGACGGCGAAGGTGGTGGACGTGGAGGCGTTCGCGATCGAGAACGCGTTCGGCCTGCTGGCGGGCACGCTCAACATCCCGCGCGACGGCATCGTGGCGATGGTCGACGTCGGCGCGACCATGACCACGCTCAACATCCTGCGCAACGGCCGCAGCCTGTATGCGCGCGAGCAGGTGTTCGGAGGCAAGCAGCTCACCGACGAGGTGATGCGCCGCTACGGCCTGAGCTACGAGGAGGCGGGCCTGGCCAAGCGCCAGGGCGGCCTGCCCGAAAGTTACGAGATCGAGGTGCTGGAGCCGTTCAAGGAGGCGTTGGTCCAGCAGATCAGCCGCCTGCTGCAGTTCTTCTACGCCGGCAGCGAGTTCAACCGGGTCGACCAGATCGTGCTGGCCGGCGGCTGTGCGTCGATCCCGGGCATTGCCGAAATGGTCGAGGAGCAGCTCGGCGTGCAGACGGTCATCGCCAATCCGCTGGCGCAGATGACGCTCGGTTCGCGGGTGCAGGCGCATGCGCTCGCCCAGGACGCGCCGGCCCTGATGATCGCCTGCGGCCTGGCCCTGAGGAGCTTCGACTGATGGCCCGGATCAACCTACTTCCGTGGCGCGCGGAGCGCCGCAAGCAGCGCCAGAAGGAGTTCGGCGTCATGCTCGGCCTGGCCGCGCTGGCCGGCCTGGTGCTGTGGTTCGCCTTCAACATGTACTACAACGCGCAGATCTCCGGGCAGCAGGAGCGCAATGCCTACCTGGAGCAGCAGATCGCCGAGGTCGACACCAAGATCGTGGAGATCGACGAGCTCGACCGGCAGCGGGCCAGGCTGCTGGCGCGCAAGGAAGTGATCGAGCAGCTGCAGGCCAACCGGTCGCAGATGGTGCACCTGTTCGACTCGCTGGTGCGCACCATCCCCGACGGCGTGATCCTGACCGCGATCAAGCAGGAGGGCGAGAAGCTGACGCTCGAGGGGCGCTCGCAGTCGAATTCGCGGGTCAGCACCTACATGCGCAACCTCGAGGGTTCGGGCTGGATGACCAAGCCGGATCTGTCGATCATCGAGGCGCGCGACGGGGTGGCCGGTCTGCCGTACGCCTTCATCCTGTCGGTCCAGCTGGCCAACCCCAACGCGCCGAAGGACGAGGACGGCGACGGCATTCCCGATCCGGTGCCGCCGGTCAACGCCGAACCCGCCGCGCCTGTCGATCCGGCCACGCCGGCCGCAGCACCTGCCGATGCGCCCGCCGCAGAGCCCGCGGCCGAACCCGCAGCCGAGCCTGCGGCGACGTCCGCGCCTGTCGAAGGAGGTGCACAGTGAGCAAGAAGAAAGTGTCGCTGCGCGAGCTCGACGTCAACAACATGGGCAGCTGGCCGCGCGAGTACAAGATCGGCTTCTGCGTGCTGCTCGCCCTGCTCATTTTCGGCCTGCTGTGGTATCTGGTCACGCGTCCGAAGGGCACCGAGCTCGAAGGACTCGAGCGCCGCGAGACCGAACTGCGCGAGGACTTCGAGAAGAAGCAGGGCCGTGCCGCCAACCTCGAGCCGCTCAAGCAGCAGCTCGCGCAGATGGAGCAGCAGCTGCAGCAGATGCTGCGCCAGCTGCCGAGCCGGACCGAGATGCCCGCGCTGATCAACGACATCTCGCAGACCGCGCTGGCGACGGGCATCAACAACGAGCTGTTCAAGCCCGGCCCGGAAGCACCCAAGGAGTTCTACGCCGAGAAGCCGATCGAGCTGAGGATGGTGGGGACCTACCACCAGTTCGGCGCCTTCGTCAGCGGCGTGGCGTCGCTGCCGCGGGTGGTCATCATGACCATGCACGACATCTCACTGCGCCCGCGCGGCTCCGGTGGGGACGCGCCTGCGGCAATCGGACCGAATTCGAGCCTCGAGCTCGCCGGTACGGTCAAGACCTACCGCTACCTGGACGAGGACGAGGCCGCCGCTCAGGAACAGGCCGCGGCTGCGGCTGCCGGGGGGGCTCGCTGACATGCGCATGATGTCGAACAAGACCGGGACGATCGCCGTCTGTGCGCTGGCGCTGATGCTCGCGGGCTGCGTGCGCGGGATCACCAGCACGCCGGGTGATGCGCCCAACCTCGAGGAATGGGTCGCCAACGTGAAGGCGCGTCCGGCGCCGCCGCTCGACCCGCTGCCGGTGATGCAGCAGTTCGAGACCTTCGAGTACGCCGCGCAGGATCTGCGCGATCCCTTCAGCGCGGTCTTCAGCGACGACGGATCCGGCACCGGTCCGCGTCCGGATTCAAACCGCCGCAAGCAGACGCTCGAACAGTTCCCGCTCGACAGCCTGGACATGGTGGGCACGCTGCACACCGGGCCGGGGATGGTGGCGCTGGTGATGGCGCCCGACAAGGTGACCTACCGCGTGGCACCCGGCGCCTACCTGGGCCAGAACGATGGCCGGGTGACCAATGTGCAGGAAGATAGAATCGATCTCGTCGAACTCGTGCCCGATGGCGCTGGCGGCTGGCTGGAACGGCCGGCTTCGGTTGCGCTCGAAGACAATTGATCCAGGGGAAGTCAAAGATGACCGTCACCAAAGTGCGTAATCCGCAGCCGACCCGGCGGGCCTTCCCGGTCCAGGCGCTTGCGATCGGACTCGTCGCGGGCCTGCTCTCGGCCTCCGCCGCTGCGGGTGCCCCGAACCTGCAGGGACACGTGCCCGCGCTGGTCGCGGTCGCGCAGGTCGCCTCCGCCGATCCGGCCAAGCAGACGCCAGGCGTCGTCGCGGTCTCGGCGGTCGACTTCAAGCGCGGGGATGGCGGCGCCGGCAAGCTGATCGTGCGCTTCGATGGCGACGGCGCCAATCCCGACCTGCGCACGCAGGGCTCCAGCGTCATCGTCAACATCGGCAATGCCTCGCTGCCGGTCGCGCTGCAGCGGCCGCTCAACGTCACCGATTTCGCCACCCCCGTCCAGCGTATCGACGCGAGGCAGGGCGGCGAGGGCGCGCAGCTGGTGCTGAGCGCGGAAGGCAACTTCGAATCGATGGCGTACCAGAGCGGTCGCGACTACGTGGTCGAGATCGTGCCGCGTGCCGGTGCGTCGGCCGATCGCGCCATCGGTGCCAGCAGCCCGTCGGCGGTCACCTCGTCGGCACAGGCGTCGGCGACCCGCGCCTACAGCGGTCGTCCGGTGACGTTCAACTTCCAGGACGTGCCGGTGCGCACCGTCCTGCAGCTGATCGCCGAGGAATCCAACCTCAACATCGTCGCCAGCGACACCGTGCAGGGCAACGTGACGCTGCGCCTGATCAACGTGCCCTGGGACCAGGCGCTGGACATCGTGCTGCAGGCCCGGCAGCTCGACAAGCGCCGCAGCGGCAACGTGGTGTGGGTGGCGCCGCAGGTCGAAATCGCGAGCTTCGAGAAGGCCAAGGAAGACGCGCGCCTCGAACTCGAGGAACGTGCCGAGATGGTCACCGAGTACGTGCCGATCAGCTACGGCAACGCCGAGGACATCGCCAAGCTGCTGACCGAGGAAAGCAAGAACAGCATGGGTGGTGGCAGCCAGGGCGGCGGTGGCCAGGGCCAGGAGAGCCGCGGCTTTCTGTCCCGGCGCGGCAGCCTGAGTTTCGATCGCCGCACCAACACCCTGCTGGTCATCGACATTCCCCAGCGCGTGTCCGAGATCAAGCGCCTGGTGACCATGCTCGACAAGCCGGTCGATCAGGTGGTGATCGAGGCGCGGATCGTGATTGCGACCGAGAGCTTCGCGCGCGACCTTGGCGCCAAGTTCGGCGTCTCGGGCTCGAAGGACCGCGCTTCCTGGGGTGGAGAACTCAATGGGGCTGGCCAGGTCGCGCCTGGACTGAACTTCAGCAATCCCGTTGGTACCGGCGCCGGCTCCCTTGCGTTCACGATTCTCGGCAATTCGATCGACTGGGCAGTCGAATTGTCGGCGCTGCAGGAGGAGGGACGTGGCGAGATCGTGTCCAACCCCCGGATCGTGACCAGCAACCAGCGTGAAGCCATCATCCGGCAGGGTCAGGAGGTGGGTTACCTCACGGTCACGGGTGGTCAGTCGGGCAACATCCCCACCGTCGAATTCAAGGATGTGTTGCTTGAGCTCAAGGTGACGCCCACCATCACCAACGATGGCCGCGTCTTCCTTGCGATGGAACTGAAGAAGGACGAGATCAACGACTTCATCGACACGGGTGTTGGTGAGGTCCCCCAGATCAACAAGCGGGAAATCACCACCGCGGTGCTCGTGGAAGATGGGCAGACGGTGTCGATCGGTGGCGTCTACGAGTTCCGCGATCGCAGTGATCTGAGGAAGGTGCCCTTCCTCGGCGATCTGCCCTTCCTCGGCAACCTTTTCAAGAGTCGCGGGCGCAGCAACGAAAAGGGCGAACTGCTGATCTTCGTGACTCCGAAGGTCTTGCGCGTCGCCCAGCGCTGAGCGACGGCATCCATGGTGCGCAAACGGGGCCTTCGGGCCCCGTTCGCGTTCGGGAGCCCGTGGAGCCGAACCCGGCCGGGTGCCCTCCGGCACTGAACCCGCGGGCGCGAGTCTGGTCCAATGCGGGCTGATGTTCCGCAACCTGGGCGCCATGGACACTTTTCGCGACGAGATTCCCCGCCTGCATGCGGCTTTTGCCGCGCTCCGCGACGACCTCGCGGCCGAGATCGTGGGCCAGGCCGCCCTGGTCGAACGCCTGCTGGTGGCGCTGCTGGCCGATGGCCACCTGCTGGTCGAGGGCGCGCCGGGGCTGGCGAAGACCAGCGCCATCCGCGCGCTGGCGGCGCGGATCGATGCCGACTTCTCCCGCGTGCAGTTCACGCCGGACCTGCTGCCCGCCGATCTCACCGGCACAGAGATCTGGCGGCCGCAGGACGCGCGCTTCGAGTTCGTGCCCGGCCCGATCTTCCATCCGCTGCTGCTGGCCGACGAGATCAACCGCGCGCCGGCCAAGGTGCAGTCGGCCCTGCTGGAGGCCATGGGCGAGCGCCAGGTCACGGTCGGCCGCCGGACCTATCCACTGCCGCCGCTGTTCCTGGTGATGGCGACCCAGAACCCGATCGAGCAGGAAGGCACCTTCCCGCTGCCCGAGGCGCAACTGGATCGCTTCCTGATGCACCTGCGCATCGGCTACCCGCAGGCCGACACCGAGACCGAGATCCTGCGCCTAGCGCGCGAGCGGGCGCGCGACGGCCTGCAGCCGACCCCGCGCGCCGTCCACCGGATGCCGCAGGCCGATGTGTTCGCCGCCCGCGCCGCGGTACTCGATCTGCACCTGGCGCCGGCGGTGGAGCGCTACCTGGTGGAGATTGTGCTGGCCTCGCGCGATGCGTCGCGCTACGACGCGGCCTTGGCAAGGCGGATCGCCTGGGGCGCCAGCCCGCGCGGATCGATCGCGCTCGAGCGCTGCGCGCGCGCCCATGCCTGGCTGGCCGGCCGCGACTTCGTCACTCCCGACGACGTGCGCGCGGTGGCGCCCGACGTTCTGCGCCACCGCGTGCTGCCCGGCTACGAGGCCACGGCCGAAGGCTGGGATGGCGAGCGCCTGGTCGCTGAACTGCTGGCGAAGGTGCCGCTGCCGTGAGCGCGGCGATGGGCGCGCACGGGCACGTGTCGAAGTGGCGTTGAACGCCCCGCACTCCGGACCGCCCGTGATCGCGGGATCGGCGCCTGCAGGCGTCGACCACGGGGTCGTGCCGACGCTCGCCGAACTGATCGCGCTGCGCGGCGTGGCGTTCGGTCGCCGGCCGCCGCGCCGCGCCCGGCACGGTACCAGCGGGCCGGCGCCATCGCCGCTGCGTGGACGCGGCATGGAATACGCCGAGTCGCGCGGCTACACCCAAGGCGACGATGCGCGCCACATCGACTGGCGGCTGACCGCGCGCAGCGGACGCATGCACACCAAGCTGTTCCAGGCCGAGCGCCAGCGCCTGACCCTGCTGGTCGCCGACACCGCACCGTCGCTGTACTTCGGCACCCGGGTGCGCTTCAAGTCGGTGCAGGCCGCGCGCGCGGGCGCGGTGGCCGCCTGGGCCGCGCTGCGCGATGGCGACCGGGTCGCGGCGCTGCGCGGCAGCACTCGCGAGCCGCTGGTGCCGCCGGCCGGCGGCATGCGTGGCGTCCTGCGGGTGCTCGATGCGCTGGTGCGCTGGTACGCGGCGCCGCCTGCGGACGATGCCGGACTCGCGGTGGCGCTGGAGCATGCGCGGCGGCTGCTGCGACCGGGCTCGCGGCTGTACGTGCTGGCCGATGCCGGCAGCATCGCGGAGGTGCCGCCTGCGGCCTGGGCGGCCCTGTCCCAGCACCACGAGGTGACGGTGCTGCTGGTCGAGGATCGGCTCGAACGCGATCCGCCCACGGCGCGGCTTCCGTTCCTGGTGGATGGCCAGCGGGTGGAGCCGGACCTCGGGGACCCGCGCCAGCGCCAGCGCTGGCAAGCGGCGTTTCCCGGTGCGGTCGCGGCCGCCGTCGCGGCACTGCGTGCCCGCGGCGTGCGTGCGGACGTGCTGGCCGCGGACGCGCCCAGCCACGCCTGGCTGCCGTCCTCCGCCGGTGCGGGGGCGTGGCGCGCGTGAGTCCGGTCGAACTGCCGCTGCGTGACGTGCACGAGCCGTTGGCCCCGCCATGGTGGCCGCCGGCGCCGGGCTGGTGGTGTCTGGCGGCGGTGGTGCTGCTGCTTCTGGGCGGCTGGTTCGCCTGGCGCGAGTGGCGGGCGCGGCAGCGGCGCCTGGCCGCGCGCATGTTCGACGAGACGCTCGCACAGGCAGGCACGCCGGCGCAGCAGGTGGCCGCGATCTCGGTCCTGCTGCGTCGCGCGGCGAAGCGGATCGAGCCGGGAGCCGGGACACTGTCCGGCGACGACTGGCTGCGTCTGCTCGACCGCGGCCTGCCCGGCGGCGGCTTCGCCGACGGTCCCGGTGCGCTGCTGCGGGAGGGACCCTATCGCGCCGAGGTGGACGCGTCGGCTGTCGACGCCCTGCGCGTGCTCGCCCGCGCACGCTTCGTCGAGTGGACGACGCGTCGCCCGTGAACCTGCCGTCCGCCAGTGGGCTGGCCGCGCTGGGTGACCTGTTCGCCTGGCCATGGTGGCTGCTGGCGATTCCGCTGCCCTGGCTCGCGCGCCGGTGGCTGCCGCCCGTGCGCGACACCCAGCCCGCCCTCCGTGCGCCCTGGGGCTCGCGCCTGCAGGGATTCACGCACGCCGGGCCGACACGCGGCGTGCGCGGCATGCCGTGGCTGGCCTGGCTGGCGTGGACGCTGCTGTGCGTGGCCGCGGCGCGCCCGCAGTCGCCAGGCGAAGTCGTGCAGCCGCCGGCCTCCGGTCGCGATCTGATGCTGGCGGTCGACCTGTCGGGCAGCATGGGCGAGGAGGACATGCGCGTGGGCGGCCGCGTGGTCGATCGACTGACCGCCGCCAAGGCGGTGCTGGCCGATTTCCTGGACCGGCGCGAGGGCGACCGGGTGGGCCTGATCGTGTTCGGCCAGCGGGCCTATGCGCTGGCCCCGCTGACCCTGGACCGGGACAGCGTGCGTGCGCAACTGCTCGACAGCGTGGTCGGGCTCGCCGGGCGCGAGACCGCGATCGGCGATGCGATCGGGCTGGCGGTCAAGCGCCTGCGCGCACAGGACGGTGGCCAGCGCGTGCTGGTGCTGCTGACCGACGGCGTCAACACCTCGGGCCAGCTGGATCCGGACAAGGCGGCCGAACTCGCCCGCGAACATGGCGTGCGCATCCACACGGTCGCGTTCGGCGGTGATGGCGACGCGCTGGGCATGTTCGGGCTGCAGCTGCCGCCCAATGCCGCCGAGATCGACGAGGCCGCGCTGCAGCGCATCGCCGCCGCGACGGGCGGGCGCGCATTCCGCGCCCGCGATGCGGATCAGCTCGCGGGCATCTACGCCGAGATCGACCGGCTGGAGCCGGTGATGCGCCCGGGCGAGGCGGTGCGCCCGGCGATCGAGCGCTACCCGTGGCCGCTGGCGGCCGCGCTCCTGCTCGGCCTGCTGGCGACCTCGCGACCGCGACGCCTTGGTGGGCGCAGCCGCGGGATGGACGATGCGGCGGAGCCCGCGGCATGACTGACGTCTTCGCCTCCCTGCATTTCCTGCGTCCGCAGTGGCTGTGGGCGCTGCTCGCGCTGCCGCTGCTGGCCGCGTGGTGGCTGGCGCAGCGGCGGCGGGCCGGGATCTGGCGCGCGCATGTGGATCCGCACCTGTTGCCCCATCTGGTCGAAGCCGGGGTCGCGCGGCGTGGTGTCGGCGGCATCGCGCTGCGCCTGCTGGCGGTCACGCTCGCGGTGCTGGCCCTGTCCGGGCCCAGCTGGCGACAGGGCGAGGCACCGCTGCGGCAGGGCGCGCGCGCGCTGGTGGTCGCGTTCGACCTGTCCGACGCCATGCTGGCGCCCGATCTGCCGCCTTCGCGCCTGCTGCAGGCGCGCGCATGGCTGGACACGTTCCTGCAGTCGCGCGACGGCGACGTCGGCCTGGTCGCATTCTCGGACGATGCCTACACGGTGACGCCGCTCACCGACGACGCGGCGAACGTGGCGATCTTCATCGATGCGCTGGCCCCGGACGTCATGCCGGTGGACGGGCATCGGCCGGAGCGCGCGATCCATGCCGCGATGGCGCTGCTCGTCCAGGCCGGCCACCGCAGCGGCGACATCCTGCTGATGACGCATGCTGCAGACGCGTCCGCGGAGGCGGCGGCCGCGCGTGCGAGCGCGGCGGGAATTCGGGTCTCGGTGCTCGGGCTGGGCCGGCCCGCCGGTGCCAGCTACCGCGCGCGCGACGGCAGCCTGCGGCCCTCGCGCCTGGATGCCGCCTCGCTGCAGCGCGTCGCCGAGGCCGGTGGAGGCGCATACGCCACGCTCTCGGCCGGAGCGGCCGGACTCGAGCTGTCCGGCGCGTCCACGACTTCGTCGACGACAACGCAATCGCGTGCGACCGCCGCCACGCGCACGTGGCGCGACGACGGCTACTGGCTGCTGGTGCCGCTGCTGCTGCTCGGACTGTTCGCCTTCCGCCGGGGTTCGGGTCTGGCCGTGCTCGCCCTGTGCATGCTGCTGCCCATCCCCGGCCTCCACGCCGCCGAACCGGTCGACGGCACCGCCTGGAGCCGCGCCGACCAGGTCGAACATGCGCGCATGCGCGCTGGGCTGGAGGCCTACCGCGCCGGTCGGCTCGACGAAGCCGAGCGCACGTGGCGTGCGCTTCCCGGTGCCGAGGCCGCGTACAACCGCGGCAATGCGCTCGCGCGTGCCGGGCGCCTGGAGCAGGCGATCGCCGCATACGACGAGGCGCTGCGGCAGCAGCCGGGAATGGAAGACGCGATCGCCAACCGTGCCGTGGTGCAGGCCGCGCTGGAGCGCGATCCGCCGTCCGGCCCGGGGGCGGCGCGGCAGGACCCGGAGGCGGGCGACGAGCAGTCCGGCGACGATGCGTCGGGCGGCGAGAACGCACAACCGGCGCAGTCCGAAGGCGAGCCGGGCGAGTCGGGAACCCCTCCGCCGGCATCCCGGCCGCAGGACGATGCCGGCGCGCCGCGGCGCGAAACCCCGCGCGCACCGGACGCTCCGGTCGATGCGCAGGCGCAGGACCAGGCCGACGCGGCGCAACGCCAGCGCATGCAACAGGCGCTGGACGCCGGGCAGGACGCGGCCGAAAACGGGGACGCGACTCCCGGCGACCCGGAGCGCGCCGAAACCGAAGCCGAGCGCGAACGCCGCCAGGCCGGCGAAGCCTGGCTGCGGCGCGTGCCCGACGATCCCGGCGGCCTGCTGCGCGCGCGCTTCCGCCTCGAACACGAACGCCGCACCGGCAACAGGAGTGCGCCATGACCCGCATCGCACGGATGCTCTTCGCCGGGCTGCTCGCATGCAGCGCGATCGCGCCGGCGCAGGCCGCCACGCGCGCGTGGCTGGACCGCGACCGGATCGGGGTGGGCGAGACCACCACGCTCAACATCGAGACCGACCAGGCCGGCGCGCGGATGCCGGGATTCGCGGAACTGGTGCCCGACTTCGTGCTCAGCGGCCACAGCAGCAGCCGCGGCACCGAACGGGTCAACGGCCGTTCGCGCCCGCGGGTGCTGTTCGCGGTCGCGCTGCAGCCGCGACGCGAAGGCGTGGTGACCGTCCCGGAGTTGCGCGTGGGCAACGAGTCGACCGCGCCGCTCGCGCTCACCGTGGTGCCGGCGTCCACCGCGCCCGCGCGCGCCGGCCGGCCGGTCTTCATCGAGAGCGAGGCCGACACCCGCTCGCCCTGGGTCCAGCAGTCGGTGGGCTACACCTTGCGCCTGTACTACGCCACGCCGCTGGTCTCGGGCCAGCTCGACCAGCCGGCGCCCGAGGGCGCGGCGCTGCAGCGCGTCGGCAGCGACCTGCAGTACAGCCGTGAACTCGCCGGCCGCCGCTACACCGTGGTCGAGCGGCGCTTCGTCGTCGTGCCCGAGCGCAGCGGCACGCTGACCATCCCCGGTGCGCGTTTCGAGGGCACGGGAGTGGGCGGCTTTTTCGACGACATGTTCGGCGACGGCCGCCGCGCCCTGCAGGCCAACGGCCCG
The DNA here is from genome assembly GCF_029887935.1 of Luteimonas kalidii. Lineage (GTDB taxonomy): Bacteria > Pseudomonadota > Gammaproteobacteria > Xanthomonadales > Xanthomonadaceae > Luteimonas > Luteimonas kalidii. The sequence continues at coordinate 747,001 of NZ_JARXRO010000020.1, forward strand.
CCGCAGATCCTGCAGGTGCGCGCCGCGCCCGATGCCGCGCCGCAGCCATGGCTGCCGCTGCACGGGCTGGAGCTGCGCTACCTGGCCACGCCGCAATCGTTGCGCGTCGGCGAGGCGGCGACCATCGACGTCGAACTCGTCGCCGACGGCGCGTCGGCCAGCCAGCTGCCCGACATGGTGCTGCCGGCGATCGACGGCGCGCAGGTGTTCCCCGAACCGCCGCAGGTGGA
>NZ_JARXRO010000020.1:747373-751979 GCF_029887935.1 Luteimonas kalidii
CCGGCGCTGGAACTGGACGTCGCCGCCGGCGACGGCGCCGTGGCCGCCGTGGACGATGCCGCGCAGGCCGCGTTCGAGGCCGGCCGCGGAGACGCCAGTGTCGGCGGCAGCGCGCGCACATGGCGCTGGCTGGCGATGGCGTTCGCGCTGCTGTGGCTGGGCACACTGGCCTGGTTGCTGCACGCGCGGCGCATGGCGCGCGGTGCGCGTGCGCCCGGCCGGCCCGACGTGACGGGCGAAGACATGCCCGTCGGCGTCTCCGCAACGTCGCCACGCGAGCTCCAGCGCCTGCTACAGACCGCAGACCTGGGTGAAGTGGAACTGGCCCTGCTGGGTCTGGCCTCGCCGCCTGCTTCCAGCCTCGATGCACTGTCGCGACGTCTCGACGCTGCGGCCCAGCGCGAAGCGCTTGCCCTGCTGCAGGACGCGCGCTGGAACGATGGCGATCCCGCACGTGCGCGCCAAGCCCTGCGCGAGGCGTTCGTCGCGGGTCCGCGCTGGCGTTCCGTGGCTTCGCCCGACGCGAGCGAACGCTTGCTGCCCCCGCTGTATCCCGGGCCGCGCGACGCGCACTGAGCATCCCCGGGCGCTTGCTTCCCGGCGAAGGTCGCGACGAAGCGGGGAGTCGGCCCTCGCTGTCTCGCGACAGGCATGGCATCGATGCCGTGCCTGTCGCCACCGCCTCGGCATCGCGCCCCACGCGGCGGACGGGACCCGTGGCGCGGGTGGCACAGTGGGGCATCGGGCGCGGTTTGCTAAGCTGCCGCAATCGTTGCAACCGAGACCGAGCCGATGAGCGAACCGTCCACGCCTGCGGCCAAGACGCGCATGCCCCTGCACTGGAAGATCGCGATCGGCTTCGGCGTCGGCCTGTTGCTCGGCCTGTTCGTCCACTACGGCATCGGCGCCGACGCACCGTGGGTCGGCACGCTCACCCAGTACCTGACCACCCCGTTCTCGCAGCTGTTCCTGAGCCTGATCTTCATGCTCATCGTGCCGCTGCTGTTCTCCGCGCTGGTGGTCGGTGTGTCGGAGATGGGCGACGTGGCGTCGCTGGGCCGCATCGGCTGGCGGACGCTGGCCTACACCATCGTGCTGTCGGGCCTGGCCGTGCTGCTGGGGCTGGTGATGGTGAACGTGTTCCGCCCCGGCACCGGCGTCGATCCCGCGCTCGCGCAGCAGTTGCTGGCCGAGGGCGCGGAGCGCACCCAGGCGATCGTGCGCGACAGCGCCACCCAGCCCAAGGGCATGGAGATGCTGCTGTCGATCGTGCCGCAGAACGTGATCGGCGCGGCGTCCAACAACGCCAACATCATCGCGCTGATGTTCTTCGCGCTGATGTTCGGCATCGGCCTGGTCCTCACCCAGACCGCGCAGACGTCGGTGCTCAAGCGCGGCATCGAAGGCCTGTTCCAGATCTCGATGACCCTGATCGGCCTGGTGATCCGGCTCGCGCCCTACGCGGTGTTCTGCTTCATGTTCAATCTCGCGGTGCTGTTCGGCTGGGACCTGCTGCTGCGCCTGGGCGCGTACGTGCTGGTGGTGGTCGGTGCGCTGGCGATCCACATGCTGGTGACCTATTCGCTGGCGCTGCGCGTGATCGGAGGCTGGTCGCCACTGGCGTTCTTCCGCGGCGTGCAGGAAGCGATGCTGATGGCGTTTTCCACCGCGTCGAGCAACGCCACGCTGCCGACCGCGCTGAAGGTGGCCGACGAGAACCTCAAGCTGCCCAAGAAGGTGTCGCGCTTCGTGCTGACCATCGGCGCGACCGCCAACCAGAACGGGACCGCGCTGTTCGAGGGCGTGACGGTGATCTTCCTGGCGCAGTTCTTCAACGTCGACCTGACGCTCGGGCAGCAGGTCATGGTGATGCTGGTCTGCATCCTCGGCGGTATCGGCACCGCCGGCGTGCCTTCGGGCTCGCTGCCGGTGGTGGCGCTGATCTGCGCGATGGTGGGCGTGCCGCCGGAGGGCATCGGCTTGGTGCTGGGCGTGAACCATTTCCTCGACATGTGCCGCACCACCGTCAACGTCACCGGCGACCTCGGCATCGCCGCGCTGGTGTCGAAGGGCGAGCGCGACTCCCAGGTCGACCTCGCGGCCGCGTAGGCGCCGCGGCGCCACGGTTGCAGCGGTATCGGTTGCGGGCGAAAGCACGTCGGACGGCGCGATGTCCGCCACATGTCCGGCGGGACATGGGACAATGGCCGCGCCCCGGTTCGTGGGCATTCCCCGCAGCGCATCCGCCACCGCCCATGACGAAGCCCAGCCGCAGAGACCTCGCCAACGCCATCCGTTTCCTCGCCATCGATGCGGTGGAGGCGGCCAAATCCGGTCATCCCGGCATGCCCATGGGCATGGCCGACATCGCCGAGGTGCTGTGGAACGACTACCTGCGGCACAGCCCCGACAACCCGAAGTGGCCCAACCGCGACCGCTTCATCCTGTCCAACGGCCACGGCTCGATGCTGCAGTACGCGCTGCTGCACCTGGCGGGCTACGACCTGTCGATCGACGAGCTCAAGCGCTTCCGCCAGCTCGAATCGAAGACCCCGGGGCATCCCGAGAACTTCATGACGCCCGGCATCGAGACCACCACCGGTCCGCTCGGCCAGGGCTTCGCCAACGCGGTTGGATTCGCGCTCGCAGAGAAGCTGCTGGCGCAGCGCTACAACCGGCCGGGGCTGGATGTCGTCGACCATCGCACCTGGGTGTTCATGGGCGACGGCTGCCTGATGGAAGGCGTCTCGCACGAGGCCGCGTCGCTGGCCGGCACCTGGGGCCTGGGCAAGCTGGTCGCGTTCTGGGACGACAATGGCATCTCGATCGACGGCGAGGTCAAGGGCTGGTTCACCGACGACACCCCGGCGCGATTCGAGGCCTACGGCTGGCGCGTGATCCGCGGCGTGGACGGCCACGATCCGCAGGAGATCCGCACTGCGATCGAGACCGCGCTCAAGCACGGCGACAGGCCGACCCTGGTCTGCTGCCGCACCACGATCGGCTTCGGCTCCCCGGCCAAGGCAGGCAAGGAGTCCTCGCACGGCGCGCCGCTGGGCAAGGACGAGGTCGAGGCCACGCGCAAGGCGCTGGGCTGGAACCACGGTCCGTTCGAGGTTCCGCAGGAGATCGCCGACACCTGGCGCGCGAACGCGAAGGGCGCGCAGCACGAGGCCGATTGGAACGCGCTGTTCGAACGCTATACCGCGCAGCACCCGGAAGAGGCCGCGGAGCTGCAGCGCCGCCAGCGCAGCGAGCTGCCGGCCGATTTCGCCGCCGCGGCGGATGCCTACATCGCGAAGCTGCAGGCCGACGGCCCGGTGGTCGCCTCGCGCAAGGCCTCGCAGATGGCGATCGAGGCCTACGCGCCGCTGCTGCCGGAACTGATCGGCGGCTCGGCCGACCTGGCCCATTCCAACCTGACCCTGTGGAAGGGCAGCCAGCCGGTCACCGGCGGCACGCCGGACGCCAACTACATCAACTACGGCGTGCGCGAGTTCGGCATGACCGCGATCGCGAATGCGCTGTCGATGCACGGCGGCTTCATTCCCTACGACGCCACGTTCCTGGTGTTCAGCGACTACGCGCGCAACGCGGTGCGCATGAGCGCGCTGATGCGTTCGCACGCGATCCACGTCTACACCCACGATTCGATCGGCCTGGGCGAGGACGGTCCGACCCACCAGCCCATCGAGCACCTGGCCTCGCTGCGTTACATCCCGAACAACGACGTGTGGCGCCCATGCGACGCGGTGGAGTCGGCGGTGGCGTGGAAGGCCGCGATCCAGCGCATGGACGGTCCGGCCTGCCTGGTGTTCTCGCGCCAGAACCTGCAGCACCAGCCGCGTTCGGAGCAGCAGGTCGCGGACATCGCGCGCGGCGGTTACGTGCTGCGCGATTCGAACGGCGCGCCGGAGATCATCCTGATCGCGACCGGTTCGGAGGTCGAACTCGCCACCCAGGCCGCGGACCGGCTTGGCGACAAGGTACGGGTGGTGTCGATGCCGTCGAGCAACGTGTTCGAGCGCCAGGACGCGGCCTACCGCGAATCGGTGCTGCCGGCCTCGGTGCGCAGGCGCGTGGCGGTGGAGGCGGGCGTGACCGGTTTCTGGCGCCAGTACGTCGGCCTGGACGGCGCTGTCATCGGCATCGACAGCTTCGGCGCCAGCGCTCCGGCGGGCGAGCTGTACAGGCACTTCGGCATCACCGTCGACGCGGTGGTGGAGGCGGCAAAAGCGCTGTAGGCGTACGCCAGATGGCGCGATGCGATACGCGTCACGCTGGAACGGCATGGATGTGGTGCACGGGCTTCGGGGGCACGCCGCGACCCGGCGACCGGGGATCGCTTTCCGCTCGGTCAGGGCCTCCTGCCCTGACTCGCGCGCAGGACATCCATGTCCTGCGTATCGCGATCCCCGGTCACCGGGCCGCGGCTCATCGTCCAGCGTGTTATCCGCCTTGCGGCCACTTTTGCAGTCGGCGGTGCGGCGGCAATTTTCTTGCTGGGATGGACTCCGAGACGCAGTTCTGACAGGACTGCTGCGAGACGTGACGAATCGAGTATCGAAGTGGCGTCGCCAGACCTGCGTGAACCGTGTCCTGCCGC
>NZ_JARXRO010000020.1:752030-776244 GCF_029887935.1 Luteimonas kalidii
CGAAAAGCGAGTCCCGGGCGGCAGGACACGGTGTCCCTCCGAAGCCCGAATCCTTCCGCGGACCACACGCGACGCCGTCGGCAATCGACGATCAACGAAACAGACGGCTCTCGACCTCAGGAATTTGCGCGATCGTGCTTGCTGCCGCCGCGGCAGGTCGGCGAGTCCGGAGCGCCGCCCGCCTGCGCCCATTCGCCGGGCGTGTAGGTGTGCAGGGCCAGGGCGTGGATCTCCTGCATCAGCGGGCCGAGCGTGCGGTAGACCGTCTGGTGGCGCTGCACGGGGCGCTTGCCGTCGAACGTATCACTGACGATCACCACCTTGTAGTGCGTTTCCAGCCCGCGGCTGTGCATGTGGCTTTCGTCAAGCACGTCGAGGCGCGATGGCGAAAGGGCCTGCAGGGCGTCGCGGAGGCGGTCTGCTTTGGTGGACATGGGCCGATGATACTCGCCGTGCCGTCGAGGTGCCGTGCCGGTGCGCCCCGATGGCGCACCACTGCGTTGCATTCAGCCGCTGGCCCGGGTCCGCGCCAGTGCGAGGCGCAGCAGGCGCGCCTCGATGCGAGCGCCGATGCCGCGCGGCGCCGCCAGGTCCATGCGTGCCAGCGCCTCATCGTCAGCGGCGGCGTCCCGGTAAGCCAGCGCGGCGGCGACCGTCTCCAGCTTGCCGCGGCGCGATCCCGTGCGTGCCTGCAGCCACGCGAGCGCGCGCACCAGGCGCTGCTCGACCTCCGCGAAATCGCTGCCGAGCGGATAGTCGGGCAGGGTGCCGTCGCGGCGGAACGGCGCCAGCGTGTCCGCGAGGCGCTCGCGGGTATGCGCCGACCACGCCGCAGGCATCGCGAAGTCCCCACGCAGCTTGCGCTCGCGCCGCGCCGTATCGAGCAGCTGTGACGCGAACCGGGCATCGGTGATCCCGGCCATCGCGATCACGCAGTCCTCGTCGGGCTGGCCGCGCAGGTCGGCGATGCCGTACTCGGTGATGTACAGGTCGCGCAGGTGGCGCGGGATGGTGGTGTGGCCGTAGTTCCAGCGGATATTGGATTCGGCTTCGCCGCCGCTCTCGCGCGTAGCGCGCAGCAGCAGGGCCGAACGCCCGCCGGGCAGGGCGTGCGCCATCGCCACGAAGTTGTACTGGCCGCCGACGCCCGACACCACGCGCCCGTCCTCCAGCCCGTCGGAGACCGCCGCGCCGAGCGCGGTGGCCATCATGCAGGTGTTGAAGAAGCGCCCGTCGCGGCGCTGGAGGCGCTCCAGGCCCTCGTCGAGGCCGTAGAGTTCGTTCACCTCGCTGACGCGCTTCATCCCGATGCCGCGCCGGGTGGCATCGTCCAGTCCGTGCAGCCAGTCGTAGAACGCCTGCGAGCCGAGATAGAACGCGCCGTGCAGGAACTGGCCGTCGCGCTCGAGCAGCTCCAGGTCGAGCGGACTGGCGCTGCCGTCGTTCACGCGCTGCATCAGTGACGCCTTGTCCACCACCTTGCGCCGCAGGACGCCCGCCTCCACCAGCCGGCGGAAACCCTCGTTGATCATCTCGCTGCAGCCGTACAGGCCCTGCTCGAACGGCTCCAGCCCGCCGCTCGCTTTCACGGCCGGATGAGCTTCGAGCGTCGGATCCAGCGCGTGCAGCACGCGCCGGTAGGCGGCATTGTCGACATGCCGCAGCGCCAGCGCATGGCACAGCGCGTCGGCGAGCGCGCCGATGCCGATCTGCAGCGTGCCACCGTCGCGGACCAGCGCACTGGCGTACAGGCCGATCGCGTGCTCGGCATCGCCCACCGGCTGGCGCGGCAACGCGAACAGCTTCGGATGCGGGCCCGGTGGCGCGATCACCAGGTCGAACCAGTCCGCGTCCACCACCGCCGTGCCGTCGAGCCAGGGCAGGTGCGGATCGATCTCGGCCACCAGCAGCGGGCGCGGGTGACCCGCGGCGACGATGGCGTCGACCGCATCGAAGGTCAGGTCGGTGTTGGACGAGAGCGACAGCCGCGAGACGTCGTCGTTCGCGGCGACCTTCTGCACGATGCAGTTGACCCCGCGGTCGGCGAGTGCGCGCGCCACATGCGTGTAGTTGAGGCTGGCGTAGCGCCGTTGCGCCTGCGCCGAGCCGAGCATCGCGCCCGACTGGAGGTAGAACTCTTCCACCGATACGTGCGCCGGCAGCGCGTCGCGCCGCAGGGCATCGACATAGGCCAGGCGCGGGAAGCCGGCGCCGAACTGGCGCTCGGCGAACGGCGCCATGAACCGCCGCGCCAGCCCGGGCGGCGCGCGTGGCGGGTCGAGCGAGAGCGCGGTGTACAGCGTCATCGGCCGCGCGGGATCGGCCGCGACACGTTCGTACAGCGCGTTCAGCAGGCGATGCGGCTTCCCAAGGCCCAGCGGCGCACCGATGTGCAGCGCTGGCGGAAGACGCTGCAGCATCGCAGCGACAGCCTCGTCGAGGTCCTCGAGCCGCAGGGTCATCGGGCCGCTCCCGTCATTGATCGAGCATGTCCGGCCGGAACAGGCGGCGCCGGGACACTTCCCGGCCGGACACCATGAAGCGCCCTTCGCCACGGTAATGGATCGTGCGCGGCAGCTTCGGCGCCGGTGCCGCGCGTGCGGCGGTCACGCGCCAGACGAAGAGCGGATAGTCGCGGGTGATTCGGGTCTCGTGGAGCGTACATTCGAGGGTCGCATGGCACTGCGCGATGCCCGGCGCGGCCACCTGCCGCGACGGCGAGGCGGTCAGCCCGAAGCGCTCGAACTTGTCGCCCTCGCGGCTGGAGCAGTTGCCGATGCCGACCACGGTGTCGAGCAGGGCCTCCGTCGGCAGGTTGAGCGTGCATTCGCGGCTGCGGCGCGCCAGCGCATGGCTGCGGTTGGCGTCCCAGAGGTAGGTGCCGACCAGGTCGTAGCCCAGCATCATGTGCCAGCCCAGGGTCATGATCGCGCGCTCGTCCTTCCACCGGGTGCACAGCAGCAGCACCGGCCCGGGTTCGAGGTAGCGGCGGACGCGCTCGACCGGAAAGGACCGCTTGCGGACGACGCTGACGATGGGTTTCGCGCGACTCACGGCCGGCAGCATGCCCCGCGGCGTGCGAACGTGGCGTCACGCCAGCACATGCACGGCGTCGGCCAGGCGGCGCACGTCATCCTGGGTGTGGCTGACGTAGACCATCGGCAGCCGCACCTCGTCGCGCACCTTCCGCAGCCATGGGATCAGTTCCTCGCGCCGAGCCTGGTCCAGCGCCGACAGGGGCTCGTCGAACAGCAGGATCGCGGGCTGGGACAGCAAGGCGCGCCCGATCGCCACCCGCTGCGCCTCGCCGCCGGACAGGTGCTCCGGGCGACGCGCCAGCAGCTCACCGATGCCGAGCAGCGCGACCACCGCTTCGAGTTCGAACGTGGCCGCGCTCCCGCGCGCGCCATGGCGACCGTAGAGCAGGTTCGCGCGCACGTCGCGATCGGGGAACAGGCGCGGTTCCTGGAACACATAGCCGATGCGGCGGCGGTGGGTGGGCACCGCGATGCGCGCAGCGCTGTCGAACAGCGTGCGGCCGTCGATCGTGATCCGCCCGCGCGTCGGCCGGACCAGTCCCGCGATGGCATTGAGCACCGAGGTCTTCCCGGCGCCCGAGGGGCCGGTGAGCGCCAGCACGCGCGCGTCCTCGACGATGCGCACGTCGCGCTCGAACCGGCCGAGCCGAAGCTGGATGTCGATGTCCAGCATCAGTCGCGCGCTCCGCGGCGCTGGCGCCGCACCAGCCACTCCGAAGCCATCAACGCGGCCAGCGAGATCGCCAGCGCCACCAGTGCAAGCCGCCAGATGCCGGCCTCGCCGCCGGGGGCCTGCATCAGGCCGTAGATGGCGGACGAGAGCGTGCGCGTCTCGCCGGGGATGCTGGAGACGAAGGTGATCGTGGCGCCGAATTCGCCCAGCGCCTTGGCGAAGGCCAGCACGCCTCCGGCGACGATGCCGGGCCAGGCCAGCGGCAGGGTGACGGTGAAGAACACGCGGAGCGGGGGGGCTCCCAGCGTGGCGGCCGCCTGTTCCAGGCGCCGGTCCACCGATTCGATCGACAACCGGACCGCGCGCACCATCAGGGGAAAGCCCATGATCGCGCTCGCCAGCGCCGCGCCGGTCCAGCGGAACGCGAGCGTGATGCCGAACTGTTCCGAGAAGATCCGGCCGATCGTGCCATTGTGGCCGAACGCCACCAGCAGCGCGTAACCCACCACCACCGGCGGCAACACCAGCGGCAGATGCACCAGCGCATCGAGCAGCGACTTGCCGAAGAAGCGCCTGCGCGCGAGCAGCCACGCCACCGCGACCCCGAACGGCAGGCTGGCCAGCGCCGCGGCGACTGCAACCTTCACGCTGAGCGCGATCGCGGTGGTTTCCTCTGGCGTGAACACGCGCGGCCGTCCTCAGCGCACGATGAAGCCGTGGCGGCGGAAGACCGCGCCGGCCTCCGGGGACTGCAGCCAGTGCACGAATGCGTTCGCCTGCGGATGTCCGCTGGCGTGCACGGTCGCCGCCGGATACACGATGTCGGGGTGCGAGCCTGCGGGAAACGTCGCCAGCACCCGCACCCTCGGCTCGGCCCGCGCGTCGCTGGCATAGACCACGCCCAGCGGCGCCTCGCCGCGCGCGACCAGCAGCAGTGCCGCGCGCACGTTGTCCGACTCGGCCACGCGCGGGCGCAGCTGCTCCCACGCTCCGAGCGAATCCAGCGCGGCCTTCGCGTACCTGCCGGCCGGCACGCTGTCGGTCAACGCCAGTGCAAGCCGGCCTTCTTCGCCGAGCAGCGGACGCAGGTCGGAACCCGGCGACAGGGTGAACGCCCGGGCATCGCCGTCATTCGGCGCGACCAGCACCAGCGTGTTGCCGAGCAGGTCGATGCGCGTGGCCGGATCGATCAGCGCACGCGCCTGCAGCCAGTCCATCCACTCGCTGTCGGCGCTGACGAAGACGTCGGCGGGCGCGCGCTGTTCGATCTGGCGCGCCAGCGCGGAACTGCCGGCATACGACACCTGCACCGCCTGGCCGCTGCGCGACCGGAACGCTGAGGCGGCACCGTCCATCGCTTCCTGGAGGCTGGCGGCCGCGAACACGACCAGGGGCGGCGATGGCGGATCCACGCCCGCGGCAGGCGCGTCGCCGCGACTGCACGCAGCCAGGACGAGGGCCAGCACGGTGGCGGCCACCACCCGCCGCGCCATCGACTGCGTGCCGCGAGTCGCCGGTCCGCGGCTCATGGCGCCACCACGACGGTGAGCGCGTCGAGCCGGGACAGGGCCCTTGCCGCGCGCGTGTCGCCGGGGACCAGCAGCTGGAGCGGTCCGGTGTCCGGATCCAGCGCCTTGCCGTCGCAGCGGTCCACCACGAAGGCGGCACGGCCGCCGGTGTCCGGATCGAGTTCGGCCAGCGAGAACAGCGAACGATCGCCGTCGCGCGCGTCGGCAAGCACGTAGCGCAACAGGTGCGCGCGGTCGAGTCGTTCCTCCGGCACGGCGCCGGTGGCCCGCAGCAGCGTGATCAGGGCAACGCCTTCGCAGCGCAGCGTGGCGTCGTGCACGCGCGCGTTCACGGACTCGCGCGGCAGGCCGGCCAGCACGTTCGCGTCGAGCTGCACGGAAACAGGTGAGGCGATCTGCGTCGGTCCGGGCAACGAGGCCCGCAGCGCGGGATCCTGCGGCTGCGGCCCCGCGATGGCGGACTGCCATGCCAGGGCCGCCGATGCGAGGACCGCGAGGCGCGGCCGGTGCGGATGGAGACGTCGAGCCATACCGGATCCGGTGCGGAGGGTGACGGGCCGCACTATAGCGGTCGCGGCAACGGCGCCCGGCCGGCGGGCATGGCTTTTCCGGCGAAGCGTCGATCGATCGTCCGGCCTCTGGGGACGCCATCGTGGGTGTCGCGTCCCACGCCAGGCTCCAGGCGCCCGCGCGACGGAGCCGGCGTAAAGTGCGGGATCCACGAAGGAGGCCTGCCGTGCGCAACCCATCCACGTCTCACCATGCAGGGCATGCCTTCTGCCTGCTCGCCGCAGCCCTGCTGGCCGGATGCGCCACATCGGCTCGCGCGCCGGCCGATTACGCAGTGTCCGATGCCCCGGTCTCGATCGCGGTGCCCGGCCTGCGGTCGCCGCGCCCGGGCCTGCTGACGGCCGGTCAGCCGGACGCCATCGCCTGGCCCGCGCTGGCGGCCGATGGCGTGGTCATGGTGATCAATCTCCGGCCCCCGTCGGAGGTGCCGGAGCGCGACCTGCGCGCCGAGGTCGGCGCGGCGGGACTCGCCTACCATGCGATCCCGATCGCGGGTGCGGCCGACCTGACCGAGTCCAATGCGCGCGAGCTCTGGCGCCTCGTGCACGAGGCGCCCGGCACCGTGCTGGTGCACTGCTCCACGGCCAACCGCGCCGGCGCGCTGCTGGCGCTTGGTGCCGCCGACGCCGGCGACATGTCGCCGACGGACGCATTCGCCTTCGGTCGCTCGGCCGGACTCACGCATCCCGCCCTGGACGCGCATGTGCGGGAACGCCTCGGCATCGCACCGGAACCGGCGGACGACTGAGGCGTGCAGCCCGCGCGGGCGCCGCTGCGCGGGTGGACCGTCGCGATCGGCCAAGGATGCGCGGATCGCTGCGTGCGTCGCGTCGCCAGCAGGCGTTCGCTTGCGGGGGTATGACGCGGCCGCAGGTGCGGGCCAGGTTGTGCGAAGCGCGCGGGTCGGATTTTTCCTACGCGCAGTGGCGGTGCCGCCCGATGGTCGAGGCCCGCCGTCGCAGGCACGCTGTGTCCGCCCCGGCAGCGCGCGAGGACGATGGATCGACGCTGCACGGATGCCGGTCGCGACCGACAGGATCGCCGGTCGTGCCGGGGCACCTGTCTTTCCGAGGTGTCCGTGCATGGTTCGCGAACTGGTCGAGATCGAGGCTGCCGGCGACGGCTGGCTGGTACGCAGCGGCGTGACCTGCCTGGTCTGCGTGACCAAGCTGCAGGCGATCGAGCGCGCGCACGCCCTGGCCGAACGGCGCTACGCCGAGACCGGCTGCCCGACCGGCGTCCGTGTCCCGGTGGCGGGCGAGGTGCGGCTGATCGTGGGCACCTGCGGCTGACGCGAGCGCCCGCCTGCCGCGCGGCCGCAGGGCGTCTTCCTCAGCTCTGGCGGCCAGCAGGTCTCGCCCGGTCCGGAAGGATCGTCGCGGCGATGTCGCGTGCCTGCTCGCGCAGTTCGGGAATGGCGATGCTCTCCCACAGCTCGCCGATGCGCAGCGCGCCGATCACGAACAGGCGCGGATCCGGACGCCCACGGGCGTCGATCACGTGGCCGTCGACGGTACTCGCCAGGCCGATGCCCAGCGGGCCGGGCAGCACGATGCCGCGTGCGCGCAACGCCTGCAGCAGTCCGCCGGGATGCAGGTCGACATTGGTCTCCACGCCGGTGGCGTTGACGATCCAGTCGGCATGGCGCATGTGCTCGCGCGCGTGGTGGCGCGGCCGGTAGTGGATGCAGCTGCCGCCGGCGGGATCGGCGGTGATGGCGCGCAGGCGTCCGGCGACGATCTCCAGCCGGCCTTCGGCACGCAACGCGTCGAGCGCCGCCGCGGCCTCGGGTGCGATGCGGTGGCGGTGGATGTCCCAGTAGCGCACCGCATGACGCAGGAACCGGCGGCGCTCGACCGCGTCCAGCGAGCGCCACAGGCGCTGGCCGTGCGGGCGCAGCCGGTCCAGGCTCCACTGCCACGGCTCGCCCGCGGCCACCGCCGCCCCGATGCGCCGACGGAGCAGGCGCCAGCGTGCGAGCACCCCGAGCGGCAGCAGGTCCTCCACGCCTGGATCGTCGTGCGGTCCCGGCGCCACGTGCGGCAGCGGCGCCAGACCGTGCCGCGATAGCACCAGGATGCGGCCGCGGTGTCCGCCTGCAGCGAGCGTGAGCACGGCATCGACCATGCTCAGCCCCGATCCGAGGATGCACACGTCGGCCGCGGCGGGAATGGCGGCGACGTCCCCGTCGCTCCAGGCTTCGGCCACGCACACCCCGGCATGCAGCAGGTAGGCCGGCAGCGGGCGCGGCGCGTTTCCGATCGCAAGCACCACGTGCGCGGCCGAAATCGACCCGCCGTTCCCGAGCTGCACGCGGTAGCCGCCTTCGAACCGTTCGATGTCGGTCGCAGGCGCCCGCAGGTGCGCCACGGCTGCGCTTCCCGGCAGCGAGGCCAGGGTGTCGCGCAGGTAGCGCGCGTAGTCGCGGCGCGGCATGAAGCGTGCGCACAGTCCGGCCGCGGCTCCAGCCCCGTCGCGCTCCAGAAACTGCAGGAAGTGCCCGGGCTGCTCCGCGATCGCGCTCATGCGGGAGGCGACCACGTTGAGCAGGTGCGCCGGCTGCCCGGTCGCGTAGGCGGCGCCGCGCGCCAGTTCGGCATCGGGTTCGACGATCGCGATGCGCGGGGCGGTCGCACCCCGCATCAGCAGCCGGATCGCGACCAGCACGCCGGCCGCGCCGCCGCCGACGATCACCGCGTCGTAGCTGCCCTCATCGGGTCCGGGGTCTGGCGTCATGCATGCAGGCAGCCGGGCACATGCGCGGCATTGTCGCATCCGCATCGTCGCCGCAGACGCCGACCGGTCGCTGAACCGGGGCCTGTTTATCGTCCGGATGCCAGCGCGGCGGGCGCATCATGCAGCCATTGGAGCCACGCGGAGCGACGACGATGACGACCCGATCGACCATGGCCACGCTGCTCGCGGCGCTGTTGCTGGCGGGATGCGCGTCCGACACGGGTCTGCGCGATGCCGAGCGGCTCGCGCTGTACCAGGCCCATGCCGGCGAACCGGTGACCGCCTTCAGCTACTTCGGCAGCCTCAACGGCTGGACTCCGCTGGGCGATCGCGCGCTTGCGGTGTGGACGCGCCCGTCCGAGGCCTGGCTGCTGGAACTGTCGGGCCCGTGCCAGGACCTGGCGTTCACGCCGACAATCGGACTGACCAGCCAGATGAACCGGGTCCACGCGCGCTTCGACAAAGTGATCGTGGGCAGCGGCGGCGGGATCCGGATTCCCTGCCACATCGGCCAGATCCGTCCGCTCGACGTCAAGGCCTTGCGCGCGTCCGAGCGCGACCTGCGCGAAGCGCGCGTGCAGGAGCGCGAAGCGCAGGACGCCACGCCCTGACGGACCGCGTTCGTACGGCGTTCGCTGCCTCATCGGGCATGGGTGCGCGTCGCCTGTCCGGACGACGCGGTGCGACGGATTCGTGTAGCCCGGATAAGGCCGCAGCCGCATCCGGGTTCTCCGGAAGGTTTCGCCCGACGGAGATCGATAGCTCCCGGGTGCGCTCCGCTTACCCGGGCTACGCGGTCCGACTGATGTGCATCATCCGGCCGAGGCCGCCGGCCACGACGTGCATGCGCGGCCGGCTCAGGACTCGCCGTCGCGCGGCACGTAGCCGGCGGGTTTCTCCGCACCGCCTCCGAACAGGAACTTCTGCATCTCGGCCTCGAGGAAGGCGCGGTGCTGGGGATCGAGCGGCGAAAGGCGGTTCTCGTTGATCAGCATGGTCTGGTGCGCCAGCCACGCCGCCCAGGCCGGCTTGCCGATGTCGGCGTACACGCGCTTGCCCAGCTCGCCGGGCCAGGGGACGAAATCCAGTCCTTCGGCGTCGCGTTGTTCGTAGTGGCAGAAGACGATGCGGGACATGGCGGCGTTGTTCCGGTGGGACCGGTCGCCATTGTAGGAGTGTCGTGGCCGGCGACGCGCGGCTTTGCCGCCACGGCTCTCGACGGGTCCGGCGCCGCTACGCCCGCAGCACGCGTTCGAGCAGGCTGCGCACCGGCGCCGGGATTCCCAATGCGGGCAGGTCCGCGCGCGCGACCCAGCGCAGGTCACCATCGTCGCGGACCGCCGCGCCCAGCGACACGCCATGCCAGGCCAGCGGCCGCAGCGTCAGGCGGTAGTGGGTGAAGGCGTGCGCGATCGGCTCGAGCGCTTCCGCGTCGTCGTATCCGGTGCCGACATGGCGGCTGAACCAGTCGCGTGCGCCCTCGCGGTCGGCATGCTCTGGCAGCGACCACAGCGCGGCCCAGATGCCGGTGGGCGGACGGCGCAGCAGCAGGACGCGATCCTCCGCGTCGCGCAGCAGCAGCGCCAGCGCCTCGCGCTCGGGCAGCGGCTTGCCGGGCCGCGGCGTGGGCAATTCGCCGACGCGCCCGGTGCGCAACGCGGTGCATTCGTCCTGCAGCGGGCACAGCACGCATGCAGGATCGTGCCGCGTGCACAGGGTCGCGCCGAAATCCATCTGCGCCTGGGTGTAATCGGCCATGCGGCCCTCGGGCACCCCGGCCAGGTGCGCGTCGGCGACCGCCCACAGGCGCTTTTCCACGGCAGGGGTGCCCGGCCAGCCGTCCACCGCGTGCACGCGGCACAGCACGCGCTTGACGTTGCCGTCCAGGATCGCGATCCGGTCGCCCCAGGCCTGCGAGAGGATTGCGCCGGCGGTGCTGCGGCCGATCCCCGGCAGCGCGAGCAGCGCGTCGAAGTCGCGCGGCACTTCGCCGCCGTGGCGCTCCACGCACAGGCGCGCCGCGGCGTGCAGGTTGCGGGCGCGTGCGTAGTAGCCCAGCCCCGACCAAAGCGCCAGCACCTGGTCCAGCGGAGCGGCGGAGAGCGCGCGCACGTCGGGCAGGGCGTCGACGAAGCGTTCGAAGTAGGGCAGCGCCACACGCACCTGGGTCTGCTGCAGCATGATCTCCGACAGCCACACGCGATAGGGCGTGCGCGGATGCTGCCAGGGCAGGTCGTGGCGTCCTGCCACGTCGAACCAGCGCAGCACCCGGGTGGCGAAGCGGTCGTCCGGTGCCCTCATGGCGCGGGGGCCGCCGTGGCGGGCGGATCGTCCTCGAACTCGAGCACGACGCCCTCGAGTTCGGCGCCCGAGACCTCGATGCGCGCGGCCTGCAGACGTCCCTGCAGCGGAGGCAGCGGCGAATCGCGCGTGGGCGCGGTGCCCCAGGCGACCAGCGCGGGAACGTCGAGGCGGCCGTCGAAGCGCAGGTCGTCGCGCGCGGCGCGCAGCGACAGCGGCGCGGACAGGTCCGGCGCGCCGCGATAGGCCAAGGCGAGATCCAGCGGCACGCGCGACGCGCCCAGCGGCGGCGGCAGCGTCGGCCATTCCGACGGCCAGCGCGCGATCCGACCCTCTGCCTCGAACAGCAACCGCTGGCCGTACGCGATGCGGCCACGCGCGTCGAGCGAAGGCACCAGGCCTTCGCCGCGCAACGCGATTCCGGCCGGCACGAGCGTCCAGGCGCCCGCATGCGAACGCAGCGGAGCGTGCAGGCCGAGCGCGAACGGCGCCACGGTGTCGCCGGCGAACAGGCGTGCGCTCGCGCCGAATCGCGCGGGCAGCAGGCGCAGACCGTCCTCCCAGTGCAGCGCGCCGGACAGCAGGATCCAGGCCGGCACACGCCAGCCGTCGCCCTCCGGCGCGACGGGGCCGGCCAGCGCGAAACCGCGGCCGCTTGCGGGACGCACCAGGCTCGCCGCGAGCGCGAACGGTGCGCGCCGCGACGCATCGACGTAGCGGCCCGAGACCTGCGCACGCAGTGGCCGCTCGGGATGCAGTCGCGGCAGCGCCAGGCGCAGCGCTTCCACGTGCCAGCCGTCGCCGTCGATGCGGCCCCCGGTCACCTGCAGTCCGTCGCTGACGATCGGCAGGCGGCCCGCGCCGGGCGGCCGCGTCGCGAGCCAGTGCTGCAGCGCCGGGAGATCGAGCACCGCACCATCGAGTTCCACGCGCGCGAGTTCGAGCGGATCTCCGAGCGCGCGGATGGTGCGCCAGGGCAGCGCCACCAGCACCCGGCGCGCCTGCAGCAGCGGACGTGCGGCGCCCGGCTCGCGCGCGACCAGATTGCGGACCACGAAGCTCGGTCGCGCGCCGAAGCGCGAAGCGGCGTCGCCGTCGGCGCTGATCTCCAGGCCGATCGATGCGCCGACCCGCGCGAGCACCAGCGGCACGATGCGCTCCGGGGGAAACGCCAGCGCGAGCACCAGCCACAGCAGCAACCCGAGCGCGAGCGGAACCGCGCACAGCGCCAGCGCGATCCGGGCCCAGCGCGGGCGCGCCCGCGGCGTCGCCGCCTGCGCGCGGCCGGCGTTCACCCGCCGAGGCGTTCGGGCAGCAACGCGTCGACGAAGGCTTCGGCGTCGAACACGCGCAGGTCCTCGGGCCGTTCGCCGATGCCGGCGAAGCGGATCGGGATGCCGAACTCGCGCGCGAGCGCGAACACCACGCCGCCCTTGGCGGTGCCGTCGAGCTTGGTCACCACCAGTCCGGTCACGTTCACCGCGGCGTGGAACTGGCGCAGCTGCGACAGCGCGTTCTGCCCCGTGGTGCCGTCGATCACCATCAGCACTTCGTGCGGCGCGGACGGGTCGAGCTTGCCGAGCACGCGGCGGATCTTGCCCAGCTCGGCCATCAGGCCCTGCTGGGTGTGCAGGCGACCGGCGGTGTCGGCGATCAGCACGCCGGTGCCGCGCGACTTCGCCGCCTGCAGCGCATCGAACGCGACCGAGGCGGGATCGGCGTCCTGTCCCTGCGCGATCACCGCCACCCCGTTGCGCTCGCCCCAGGCCTGCAGCTGCGCTACCGCTGCGGCGCGGAATGTGTCGCCAGCGGCCAGCATCAGCGCGTGGCCTTCGTCCTTGAAGCGACGTGCGAGCTTGCCGATGGTGGTGGTCTTGCCGACGCCGTTCACGCCCACGGTCAGGATCACGAAGGGCTTCGCGCCGGTATCGACCTGCAGCGGCCTGGCGATCGGGCGCAGCATCGCGATCAGGTCCTCGCGCAGCGCGGCGAGCAACGCGTTGGCGTCGGCGAATTCGCGCGCCTTCATCCGCCTGCGCAGGTCCTCGACCAGTTGCGTGGTGGCCGCCACGCCGACGTCGGCGGTGAGCAGCGCGGTCTCGATCTCGTCGAGCAGGTCGTCGTCGAGCTTCGGGTTGCGCGAGAATAGGCCGCCGACGCCGCGCGCGAAGGCACTGCCGCGCAGGCGGTCGCGCCAGCCGCGCTTGCCTTCGGCGGCGGGTGGCGCCTGGGCGCCGGAACCGTCCACCTCATCGACAGCGGGGATCGACGGCGGGTTCGCAACCGGGACGGGCGCCGGTGCCACGGGCGGCACCGCTGGTGTGGACGCGGGCGCAGGCGAGGGCGGCACGACCGGTGCGGACGTGGGCTGCGCCTGCACGGGCGCGGCCCGCTGCTCCGGCGCTGCGGGTGTGGGAGCGGGCACAGGCACAGACACAGACACAGACGGTGCTGGCGTGGCGGCAGTGGGTGCGGACGCAGGCGCAGGCGCAACAGGCGCGTCGACAACAGAGGCGCGTACATGCGTCTGGGATGCGGATGGAGTCGCTTCCGGAGTCGCCGGTACGTCCGGCTTCGCGCCGGACGGCTGGCCAGCGGGCGAGGATGCCGGCATGTCCGCGTCTACGTCCGCGGACGGCGTCGGCTCGGTGGGCGCGGCGTCGGGGAATGCCGCCGCCAGCTCCTCGATGCTGAAGCCGCCCCTGCGCTCGGCCGCGCGTCCGTCCTCCCGCTCGCCGGTGGCGTCGGAGCCGGGCTTCTTGCGGCCGAACAGTCGGATCATCGGGCGACGTGCGGACCGGTGGGGGGAGGTCCGAAGGCCGCACATGCTACCACCGGCCCCCCGCCGGCCCGTGACCCCGGGCCCTTGTGCAGACGCGCCCGGATGCGGTTCCATCCCCTGTTTTCGCCGTCCGCAGGTGCGCCCGATGTCCCTCCGCCTCACGCTTTCGATCGCTGCCGTCCTGGCGCTGCCACCGCACCTCGTCTACGCGCAGACCGCGAGCCAGCCGATGCCTGCGACCGCCGTGGAGCCGGCCGCAGGCGCGTCGGCGAGCGCGGCAGACCTGGCGTTGCGCGCGCTGTACGAGCGCGAATGGGCGTGGCGCCAGCAGGAGTTCGCGCGGGAGAAGATCGACGGCCGCTGGCAGGCCTCCTCTCGGCTGCCGTCGGTCGCGCCCGACGACTGGGAACGCCGCGCCGCGTACTGGACGCAGGTGCTCGAGGCGCTGGACGCCATCGACCCGGCGCAGCTCTCGCCGGCCGAACGCGTGAACGCTGCCGTGTTCCGCGCGATGGTCGAGGCCGACCACAGCGCCGCCACGTGGCGCACCTGGGAAGCGCCGTTCAACAGCGATTCGTTCTTCTGGAGCTATTTCAATCCGAACCAGCCCTACGCACGCGAAGCCGACTGGGACCGGCTGCTGGGCCGGCTGCGCGACCTGCCGGGCTACTTCGACCAGCAGATCGCGAACATGGAACGCGGGCTCGAGCGCGGCTGGAGCGTGCCGCGCGCGAGCATCGAGGGCCGCGACCGCACGCTCGAACCCTACACCCGCACCGACGCGGGCAATCCCTTCCTCGCCACTTTCGACGCGATCCCGGCGTCGGTCCCGGAGCCGCGCCGCAGCCAGCTGCGCGAGGAGGGGCGGCGACTCGTGCTCGAACGGCTGGTGCCGGCGTACACCACGCTGCTCGCCTTCCTGCGCGAGGAGTACCTGCCGCGCACGCGCACCACGATCGCGGCCAGCGAGCTGCCCGAGGGGCGCGCGTTCTACCGCAGCCAGATCCGCGAGTACGTCACCCGCGACATGGACCCGCGCGAGATCCACGCCATCGGCCTGGCCGAGGTCGAACGCATCTCGGCCGAGATGCGCGAGGTGATGGCGCGCGCCGGCTTCGAGGGCAGCTTCGAGGAGTTCCTGCAGTTCCTGCGCACCGACCCGCAGTTCTACGCGCGCAGCTCGCGCGAACTGCTGGCGAACGCGTCCTACGTGGCCAAGAAGGTCGACGGCCAGCTCAAGCACGCGTTCAACATCCTGCCGCGTTACCGCTTCACCATCATCCCGGTGCCCGACGACATCGCGCCGATCTACACCTCCGGCCGCGGCGGACTGGACGCCTGCCTGTTCAATACCTACGACCTGCCGTCGCGCCCGCTGTACAACCTGCCCGCGCTGGTGGTGCACGAATGCGCGCCCGGGCACAGCTTCCAGGCGGCGCTGGCGCTGGAGGCGCCGGCGCGCCCGGACTTCCGCCAGCAGACGTATTTCTCCGGCTACGGCGAGGGCTGGGGCCTGTATACGGAATGGCTCGGCACCTCGATGGGCATCTACGAGACGCCTTACGAGGACTTCGGCCGCCTGACCTTCGAGATGTGGCGCGCGGCGCGGCTGGTGATCGACACCGGCCTGCACGAGTACGGCTGGAGCCGCGAGCAGGCGATCGACTATCTCGCCAGCCATACCGCGCTCGCCCGGCACGACGTGGTCACCGAGGTCGACCGCTACATTTCCTGGCCCGGCCAGGCGCTGTCGTATTACCTGGGCTATCGCACCCTGCGCGACCTGCGCGCGGAAGCCGAGCGCGAGCTGGGTCCGCGCTTCGACCAGCGCCCGTTCCACGACACCGTCCTCGCACTGGGCTCGGTGCCGCTGCCGGTGCTCGAATCGGAAGTGCGCGCGTTCATCGCAGCGCAGAAGGCCGCGCCAGCGCCATGACGCGCGCGGCCGGCAGCGTGCGCATCATCGGCGGGCGCTGGCGGGGCATGCGCCTGCCGGTGGCCGACGCGCACGGGCTGCGGCCGACGTCCGACCGCACCCGCGAAACGCTGTTCAACTGGCTGCAGCCGGTGATCCCCGGCGCGCGGGTGCTGGACCTGTTCGCCGGCAGCGGCGCACTCGGCTTCGAGGCGCTCTCGCGGGGTGCGCGCGAGGCGCTGCTGGTCGAGCGGGATCCCCGCGTGTGCGAGGCGCTGCGCGAGGCCGCAACACGCCTGCCGGGCGGCGAGGCGGCGACCGTCATACAGGCCGACGCGATCGCCTTCCTGCACGCGCCACTGCAGGGTCGGTTCGACGTCGTGTTCGTCGATCCGCCGTTCGATGCGGATCTGTGGGACGCGGCGCTCGGCCAGCTCGACGCCTGGACGGCCGAACGCGCGTGGCTGTACGTCGAGGCTTCGCTGCAGCGCAACATCGCGCCGCCTGCCGGATGGCGCCTGCATCGCGAAGGGCGCACGCGCGAGACCCGGCACGCGCTGTACCGGCGCGGCGACTGATCCTGCGCCTGCCGCGCTGCTACACTCCGCCCGATCCCGGACACCGACTGCGCCACTGCCCAAGCCATGAGCCAGGCCCGCAACCGTATCGCGGTCTATCCCGGTACCTTCGATCCGATCACCAACGGCCACATCGATCTCGTCGATCGCGCTGCGCCGCTGTTCGAACGACTGGTGCTCGGCGTCGCCGCGAGCCCGTCGAAGCGTCCCACGCTGCCGCTGGAGCTGCGCGTCCGGCTGGCGCGCGAAGCGCTGGCGCGGCATCCCAACGTGGAAGTACAGGGCTTCGATTCGCTGCTGGCGCACTTCGTGCGCGACGTGGGCGGCGGCATCCTGCTGCGCGGCCTGCGCGCGGTGTCCGACTTCGAGTACGAGTTCCAGATGGCGAGCATGAACCGGCACCTCATCCCGGAGGTGGAGACCCTGTTCCTGACGCCGGCCGAGCAGTACGGCTTCATTTCCTCGTCGCTGGTCCGCGAGATCTCGCGGCTGGGCGGCGACGTGTCCGGTTTCGTCCCGGCCGCCGTGGCCGAAGCCCTGCAGGCCGAGTGGCGTAGCGACGCCGGCTGATATCGTCCACCCCACACATCTACCCTCGGAGTACCGCGATGAAACTCATGAACACCCTGGCGCTGACCGCCTGCCTGGTGCTGCTGCTGGCGGCGTGCAAGAAGGAAGAGGCCGCTCCTGTCGAGGCGGCGGCCGTCCCGGTCCCCACGACCGACGACAAGGCCGCCTGGCAGACCTACCTGAGCGACCAGGTGCCGCGCCACATGGAGGGCATCACCGCCCAGCCCTACGTGTACCGCGTGCCGGCCAACGAGAACCCGAACGATCCCGAGGAATACAACCGCCTGCTCGACAAGGCCAAGATGGACGTGGCCCGCGGCATCGTGAAGGGCAACATCCTGACCTACGCGGGGCTGAACCCGACCAAGACCGCGGACCTGATGGTGGCGGCGTTCGGGGAAGTCACCCCGAACACGATGAAGGGCGTGCGCGTGGTCTACATCGGTGACCAGGCCAACAACGACCGCGTCCGGGCTGCGGTCGAGCCGGCCGGCGTGGAATACGTCTTCGTCGACGCCAAGTGACGTGATGACCCACGCCCGCGCAGCGGGCGTGGGTGTCGGAACGGCATCTCCGCACGGGCGGGATCGAGCATTCCGAAGTGGGGCGCCAGCGCCCGGCGCGGGCGCTGGACCGCCCCGGCACCGCGTACCGCGGACCGCCGGCGGCCTGCGTTCCGCGCATGGAACGGGTCTCGTGCGGCGCAGCGCTTACAATGCGCGCATGTCCCTGAAGATCAACGAGCTCTGCGTCAACTGCGACGTGTGCGAGCCGGTCTGCCCGAACCGCGCCATCGCGCAGGGCGAAACGATCTACGTCATCGATCCGGCCCTGTGCACCGAGTGCGTCGGCCATTTCGACGAACCCCAGTGCGTGGTCGTCTGCCCGGTCGAGTGCATCGATCCGGATCCCGACCATCCGGAAACCGAACCGCAGCTGCTCGCCAAGCTGCGCCGCCTGCAGCAGGAGTCCGCATGACCCGACCGCTCGCCGCCCTCCTGTTCGCCTGCCTGCTGGTCGTCGCGCCGCTGTCCGCGCGCGACACCGCGCCCGACGCCCGCCCGCCCGGCGCCGCGATCGCCTCCGCGCACGCACTCGCCACCGAAGCCGGCTTCGAGACCCTGCGCGCCGGCGGCAACGCCTTCGATGCCGCGGTCGCCGTCTCCGCCGTGCTGTCGGTGGTCGAGCCGATCTCGTCGGGTCTCGGCGGCGGCGGCTTCTTCCTGCTGCACGAGGCGAAGACCGGCAGGGACGTGTTCGTCGATGCGCGCGAGATGTCGCCGGCGGCCGCGACCCAGGCGCGCTACCTCACCGCCGACGGCGAGTTCGACCGCGACCGCGCGGTCAACGGCCCCTGGGCGGCGGGCATCCCCGGCCTGCCGGCGGCGTTCGTGCACGTGGCCGGCGAGTACGGCCGGTTGCCGCTGTCGACCTCTTTGGCGCCCGCGATCCGCATCGCGCGCGAAGGCTTTCCCGTCTACGGACGTTTTTCGCGCGGCCTCCAGCAGCGGCGCGAGGTGATGGAACGCTACCCCGGCACGCGCGCGGTGTTCCTCGCCGGCGGCGTGGCGCCGAAGGACGGCGACGTGTTCCGGCAGCCCGATCTCGCGCGCACGCTGGAACTGCTCGCGGAGAAGGGCTTCGACGGCTTCTATCGCGGCGAGGTCGGCGAGAAGCTGGTCGCGGGCGTCAATGCCGAGGGCGGGCAGTGGACCGCCGACGAACTGGCCGCCTACACGGTCAAGGAACGCGAGCCGATCCGCTTCCGCTACCGGGACTGGGACATCACCACCGCGCCGCCGCCCTCGTCCGGCGGCATCGCGCTGGCGCAGATGCTGCAGGTCCTGTCGGGCTGGGAGCTGCGCGAACTCGACGAACCGCTGCGCGTGCACCTGGTGGCCGAGTCGATGCGCCGCGCGTTCCGCGACCGCACCTTCTACCTCGGCGATCCCGATTTCGTGCGGGTGCCGCAGCGCCTGCTCACCAGTCCCGACTATGCCGCCGGCCTGCGCGCGACCATCAATCCCGCGAAGGCGACGCCGAGCGACCTGCTCTCGGGTCAGCCGACGCCGCTGGAGGACGAGGAGACCACCCACTTCTCGATCATCGACGCCGAAGGCAATCGCGCCGCCGTGACCCAGACGGTGAACCTGCTGTTCGGCTCCGGCCTCGTCCCCCCCGGCACAGGCGTGCTGCTCAACAACGAGATGGACGATTTCGCGCTCAAGCCCGGCACTCCCAACGCCTTCGGCGTGATGGGCTACGACGCCAACGCGCCGGAGCCGGGCAAGCGCATGCTCAGTTCGATGACGCCGACCTTCATGCAGTCGCCCGACCGGGTCGTGGTGCTGGGCACGCCTGGCGGCACCCGCATCATCACCATGGTGCTGCTCGGCATCCTCGGCTACGACGCCGGGCTCGACGCGCAGGCGGTCGCCGCGCTGCCGCGCTACCACCACCAGTGGATGCCGGACCGGATCGACGCCGAAAGCGGCGCCTTCACGCCGCAGGTCGCGCAGGCGCTGCGCGCGCTGGGCCACACCGTGCGCTTGCCGGGCGACGAGGCGGAGGGCGGACGCGGCTCCAGCCACGTCTGGGGCAACCTGCAGACGGTCGAATGGCGGCTGCAGGACAACACGCTCCATGGCGGCTCCGATCCGCGCAATCCCGTCGGCAGCGCGGCGGTGCAGGCGGTGGACGCGCCCCCGCGCTGAGCGCGTCGCGCACGTGGATTCGCGCCGGCGCCATTCCGTCCCACCAGGAGAGCCGCCATGAAGCTCTGGTCGATCGAAGGCAACTCGCAGCGGCTCGACGGCGGTTCGATGTTCGGCAATGCGCCGCGCGCGCTGTGGACGCGCTGGGTCGAACCCGACGCCGACAACCGTATCCGCCTGGCCACGCGCGGGCTGCTCGCCGCCCCGCTCAACGGTCGCACCGTGCTGTTCGAGGCCGGCGTCGGCGCCTTCTTCGATCCACGCATGCGCGAGCGCTTCGGTGTGGCCGAGGAAGGCCATGTGCTGCTCGATTCGCTGCGTGCGGCCGGCGTGGAGCACACCGACATCGACGTCGTGGTGCTCAGCCACCTGCATTTCGACCACGCCGGCGGGCTGCTGGCGCCCTGGCAGCGCGACACGCCGCCGCGCCTGCTGTTCCCGAACGCGACATTCGTGGTGGGCCGCCGCCACTGGCAGCGGGCCTGCCATCCGCATCCGCGCGACCGTGCCAGCTTCATCCCCGAACTCCCCGCACTGCTCGAGGGCAGCGGACGGCTCGAATTCGTCGATGGCGACCGCACGCCCGCGCTCGGCGATGCGGTGCGCTTCCACTACAGCGACGGGCACACTCCGGGCATGATGCTGGCGGAGATCCTCGGGCCCGACCTGCGCGAGGGACGGCCGCACGGCGGCGTGGTGTTCTGCGCCGACCTCGTGCCCGGGCTGCCGTGGGTGCATGTGCCGATCACCATGGGCTACGATCGCTGCGCCGAACTGCTGGTCGACGAGAAGCAGGCTTTCCTGGAGGACAAGCTGGTGCGCGATGTGCATCTGTTCCTGACCCACGACCCGGACACGTCGCTGGTACAGCTCGCGCGCGACGAGAAGGGCCGCTTCACCGCGATCCATCCGGTCGCGCGGCTGGCGGCGCGAACGCTGGGCGCGGGAGCGGCCGCATGATGCCGCGCATCACCCTGCTGATGGCCTCGCTGCACGTGCTGCTGTACGTGGCGCTGGCGCTTCGCGTGGTGCTGCACCGGCGCGCGAGCCGGATCGGGGTCGGCACCGGCGGCGACGGGACCATGGCCCTGCGCGTGCGGGTGCACGGCAATTTCGCCGAGTACGTCCCGCTGGCGCTGCTGATGCTGGCGCTGCTGGAACTCTCGGCCATGCCCGCCGCATTGCTGTGGACCTGCGGCGGGGTGCTGCTGCTGGCGCGCGTGCTGCACGCGATCGGGCTGGGCGGATCGCCGGGCTATTCGTTCGGGCGCTTCGCCGGCACGCTGCTGACCTTCCTGGTGCTGCTGGCGATGGCGCTGGCGGGCCTGTGGCGCTTCGTGGTGGTCTACACGCTCTGACGAAGGCGGGCGCGGGCCCTCAGCCCGGGCGCTGGCGCCGCGGCCTTTGCGGTGACTGCGCCTCGACCACGGTCAGGATCGCCTGCCGGAACTGCTCGCTGCAGGCGCGGAAGCCCTCCAGCAGTCGCCGCTCGACCGGATCGTCCACGAACTCCGCGTCCGCGGCCGGGATGCCCTCGCTCGGCGCCTGGGGCGCGCCGCGCCCGGTGGCGAGCCACTCGTAGGACACGCTGGTGGCCATGGCCAGCTCCGAGAGCCGCTCGGTGGACGGAAACACGCGTCCCTTGACGCTCTCCCAGTTGCCTACGGCGCTGCGGCTCACCCCGAGCGCACTGGCCAGGTCCGCCTGCGACATGCCGGCGCGCACGCGCGCGGTGCGGATGCGGGTACTCAGCTTCATCTGCGAAGGTCTCCGGAGCGGGCCACCGCCCGCCTGCCACGGTCGATGCTACAGCAATCCTGACATGTCAGAGATATTGACAACGCTTGTCCACCTTTGTTGTCAAAGTCTCGCAAGTGATTGCGGGCGAGGCATATATTTTGAACACGTCAGCAATACTGACACCGGAGACCGGGTCTGGCCCATTGCGTGTCCGGTGGACATGGGCGAGGGTTGCACCCGTGTGGTCGCGTCGGCTCCAAGGATGGACGCCATAGGAGCAATTCCGCAGGGAAACGCTGGAAGCAAGCGCAGGTTTGGTTGGGTCGACGGTTTCCGTCGGCCCAACCGGACCGGTCCCTCCCCCCGTCGGGTCCCCTCCCGACACGCGTCCGGCCCCGTCTTGCCAGCGGCGCCGGATGCACCGAGGATCGGGGCATGACGCCTCCGACTGCCTCGCCCGCAATCCGCCTCTTCTCCCTCCCGCTTTTGCTGCTCGCCGCGTTGCCGCAGATCGCGCCGGCGGCGTCCGGGCGCGATCCCGGGCAGGGGCGACCTGCCGCCCGGTTCAACCAGCTCGGTTTCCTGCCCGGCTCGGCCAAGCTCGCCGTGGTGGAAGGCGTGGATGGCGGCCGGTTCGAAGTGTTGCGCGACGACACCGGCGACGTGGTGCTGGCGGCCCCGCTGCCGCCCGCGTCGCAATGGGCTCCCGCCGGGCGTGCCGCAGCGGTGGCCGATCTCGGCGAGCTCGACGCCGGCCGCTACCGGCTGCGGGTGGACGGTGTGGAGGCACTGGACCGGCTCGTGGTCGACCCGGACGCGTACGCCCCGCTGGCCGATGCCGCGCTCAAGGGCTTCTACTACAACCGCGCGGGGACCGCGCTTGCGCCCGCGTATGCCGGTCGCTACGCGCGCGCTGCGGGCCATCCCGATACCGAGGTCGAGATCCACGCCTCGGCGGCCTCGCCGGACCGGCCGGCCGGCAGCACGATCTCCGCGCCGGGCGGCTGGTACGACGCCGGCGACTACAACAAGTACGTGGTGAATTCCGGCATCACCATGCACACGCTGCTGGCCGCCTGGGAGGACTTCCCGGCGTTCTTCCGCAGCCGCGACATCGACATCCCCGAGAGCGGCGACGCGGTGCCCGACCTGCTCGACGAGGCCTGGTGGAACCTGCGCTGGATGCTGGAGATGCAGGATCTGGCCGACGGCGGCGTCTACCACAAGCTCACCAACCTGCGGTTCGACGGCGCAGTGATGCCGGAGGCGGCGCGCGAGCGGCGCTACGTGGTGCAGAAGGGCACGGCGGCCACGCTCGACTTCGCCGCGGTGATGGCGCAGGCCGCGCGCGTGTATGGCGATTTCGAGGCGCAGTTCCCCGGGATGCCGGCGCGGATGCGCGAGGCGGCGGAGCATGCGTGGGCGTGGGCGCAGGCGCATCCTGACGTGCCGTACCGCCAGCCCGATGACGTGGTCACCGGCGCCTACGGCGACGACGGGTTCGACGACGAGTTCGCCTGGGCGGCGGCTGAGTTGTTCGTGTTGACCGGAAATGGCGACTACCTGCGCGCGTTCGAACGCCATGCGCGCGAGGCGGACGTGCCGTCCTGGGCCAGCGTCGGCGCGCTGGGCTGGGGCACGCTGGCGCGTCATCGCGACCGGCTGCCCGACGCCGCCATGCGCGCGCGGGTGGAGGCGACGATCGACGTGCTGGCCGCGCGGCTCGCCGCGCAATCCCGCGCCTCGGCCTGGCGTATCGCGATGCAGCCAGAGGACTTCGTCTGGGGCAGCAGCGCGCAGGCGCTCAACCAGGCGCTGATGCTGGTGCAGGGCTATCGCCTCTCCGGCGATCGCGGGTACCTCGACGCGGCGCAGTCGCAGCTGGACTACGTGCTGGGGCGCAATCCGCTGGGCATGTCGTTCGTGACCGGGTACGGGGTCCGTACGCCGATGCACATCCACCACCGGCCCTCGCAGGCCGACGGCATCGACGCGCCGGTGCCGGGGCTGCTGTCGGGCGGGCCGAACCCGCGCCAGCAGGATCGCGAGGAGTGCGCGCCGGCCGGCGGCTATCCGTCGACGCTGCCGGCGCTGTCGTGGCTCGACCACGACTGCAGCTACGCCAGCAACGAGATCGCGATCAACTGGAACGCGCCGCTGGTGTACGTGGCCGCGGCGATCCAGGCGCTGACGCCGCCTGAGTAGGCGACGACAGTCAGTCGAGCCGGGTGCCGAAGATGCGATCGCCGGCATCGCCCAGGCCCGGCAGGATATAGCCCTTCTCGTTGAGACGTTCGTCGATCGCGGCGGTGTACACCTCCACGTCCGGATGCGCCGCCTCGAGCGCGCGCAGGCCTTCTGGCGCGGCCACGAGGAAGATGCCCTTGATGCGGCGGGCGCCGGCGCGCTTGAGCATGTCGATGGTGGCGATCAGGGTGCCGCCGGTCGCCAGCATCGGGTCGAGGATCAGCGCATCGCGTTCGTCGAGCCGTCCGGTGAGGCGCTCGAAGTAGGGGACCGGCTGCAGGGTCTGCTCGTCGCGCTGCAGTCCGACCACGCTCACCTTCGCCGCCGGG
This sequence comes from Luteimonas kalidii, assembly GCF_029887935.1. Taxonomy (GTDB): domain Bacteria; phylum Pseudomonadota; class Gammaproteobacteria; order Xanthomonadales; family Xanthomonadaceae; genus Luteimonas; species Luteimonas kalidii. The sequence goes on from NZ_JARXRO010000020.1 coordinate 775,753, forward strand.
ATCAGCGCCAGGACGCCGGGCAGCATGCCCAGCCCCGCACGCAGGATCGGCACCAGGGTGATCTTGGCGCCGGCGATGCGGCGCACAGTCACCTCGCCGGCCCAGCCGGGCATGGTCGCGGTCTCGGTCTCCAGGTCGGCCGTCGCCTCGTAGGCCAGCAGGGTGCCGAGCTCGGTCACCAGTTCGCGGAAGGCCTTGGTGCTGAGCGAGGCGTCGCGCAGCAGGCCGATCTTGTGCTGGACGAGCGGGTGGCGGACTTCGACGGTCTTCATGGCGGGGGCGACGATGTGGCGTCCGGGCAGTCTGCATGAATCGGTGCATGGCGACAAAGCTGCGAAGGCCGAACCTGATGTCGCCGATGTCGCTCTGCGCTCGAGCCCGTTCTTACCGCCGTGAACCTGCAGCCGTGCTTCGGGTGGACGGCGCGCCCTGTCGACCGGGGGTCGCTCTTCCCTCGGTCGGGGCCTCCTGCCCCGACTCGGGCGCGCGCCA
>NZ_JARXRO010000020.1:776271-911883 GCF_029887935.1 Luteimonas kalidii
CCCCCGGTCACCAGGACGCGCCTCGGCGCTTCCGGCGCGGCCGCGCTTCGTCGAGCGATGCTGCGTGGGAATTCGGGTGGAAGGCGCGCCCTGTCGCCCGGGCGCCGCTCTTCCCTCGGTCAGGGCATCCTGCCCTGACTCGGGCGCGCGCCATCCATGGCGCGCTCGACGCGACCCCCGGTCGCCAGGACGCGCCCCGGCGCTTCCGGCAGCGCGGCGCTTCTTCGCAGCCGGCTGACTCGGAGATAGCGATGCCGAGTCTAGATTGCACATTGGGCAATGCAGTGGCTTTGTGTCTGTCCGGAGCGACGCGGCCACACGCACCCGAAGAGACGTGACGTAACGCCACCGCGCAGCGGCGCCCCGGGCAGGGGACGCGCAAGCGGCACACGGATGTGCCGCGGCCGCGANCCCCTGCCCGGGGCGCTGCGGGGCCTTCCGGAGGCGCGGGGCGCCCCCAAAATAATCTTGTAGCGTCTCGGGTCCGGATACGTGGACCTGTTGTCGATCGACTCGGCCCGGGCCCCGGGTGCGCTTCGCTTACCCGGGCCACACGGCGATGCGGCCGCCCCCGGGTGCGTTTTGCTTGCCCGGGCTACGATCGGATCAGAACGCCCAGCGCATGACCAGCTGGTAGCTGGGACCGGCTTCCTCGGTTTCCAGTTCGTACTCGTCGTAGTCGCGGTCGATCTGGTCGCCGAGCGTGTCGAACTTGTCGAAGAACTCGTCCTTCGACGCGTCGAGCAGGTTCGAGGCCGACAACCGCACCGACACGCTGTCGCCGAAGCGCTTCTCCACGAACGCCTCGAGGTCTGCGCCGTAGCGGATCTTCACTTCCTCGGCGAGGATGCGCGTGTAGGCATCGCCCTGCTTGCGATAGGACAGACCGAAGCTGGATTCGAGCGTCGGCAGGTCCTGGATGAAGCCGACGTTGAAGGTCGAACGCGCCTGGTCGTTGAAGCGGCGCTCGCCCAGGAAGTCATCCACCTTCGAATCGACCCAGGCGTAATTCATGAACACGCCGGTGTGTTCCATGCCGAACGCGCTCAGCGGCGTGGAGAGGTCGAACTCGATGCCGTACACCTGGCCGTCGCCGACGTTGGCCGAGGAGAACACGAAGCTTTCGGCCGGCTCGGCCGCCATCGCCTCCTCGATCGTGGCGTAGTCGCCGTCCTCGACCAGCTCCTCCCACACCGCGATCGCCTCCTCGCTCGGCGCGCCGGTGTTCACCAGCTCGATCAGGTCCTTGACGTCGCGGTAGAACACGTTGACGCCGAACACGCCGCGGCGGCCGAGGCGGCGCTCGTAGCCGAAATCCAGTCCGTTCGCGTTCTCGGCGTCGAGCTGCGGGTTGCCGATGTAGTCGTTGTCGCCGAACTCGCCGTCGAGCATGGCGGGCACCAGTTCGTTGAAGTTCGGGCGCTTCACGCTGCGGGCGAGCGACAGGCTCAGGCGGTCGGCGTCGGTGAGGTCCCACTTCAGGTGCAGCGACGGCAGCAGTTCGTCGTAATCCTTGGTCGATGCGCCTTCGGTTTCGCCATCCTCGATGTAGCGGATCTCCGATTCGGTGGTCTCCAGGCGCAGGCCCGCTTCCCACGACACGATGCCGGCCTGGCCGGAGAACATCAGGTACGGGTCGAGCCGGGTCTCTTCGATCACGCTCTCGACGGTGCCGTCGATTTCATAGACCACCGGGTCGCCTTCGGCCTCGGCCGCCCACTCGTAGAACGTGTGGTCGATGTCGCGCTCCTTGCGGCGGTAATCGACGCCGAATTCCATTTCCGTCGAGGCGCCGACGTCGCGCTTGTGGGCGATCTCGAAGCGCGTTTCCGCGTCCTTGGCGTCGATCGCCAGCGATTCAGCCTCCGACTCGTCCCATTCGCCGTCGACGTAGGCGTGCGCCTCCTCGCTTTCCACGCTGTCGTCCTCGAAGCGCGCGTGGTCGACACCGAGTTCGGTGGTGCCACCGGCCATGTCGAAGCGATACTCCACGCCCAGGCCCCAGTTCTTCTGGTCGACGGTGGAGCGGCCGGGCACGTCGGCGGTGATCACCTCGCCGTCGTCGTACTCCTCCTCGAACGAGACCTCGGTGATGTCGCGGTCGGTCTTCACGAAGAAGCCGTCGACGCCCAGGCGGCCGGTCTCGCCCACGTCGACGGTGTAGGAGACATTGCCCGAGTAGTCGCGGCCGTCCTTGACCTCGGTCTGGTCTTCCCAGCTCACGAGTTCGTCCATCGACGGGTCGGAGAACCGGTCCGAGCGCTTGATCTTGGCGCGGTAGCGGTCCTGCACGTTGATGCCCGCGAGCACGCGCCCGCCCAGGGCCTCGCCGCTGGTCACGGCGCCGAAGGTCGGGTTCACCTCGCCGTCGAAGGCGCGGTTCACGCCCACGCGCAGGTAGCTGCCGTCGAACGCGTAGGCATCGCGCAGGATGATGTTGATCGCGCCGGCCACGGCGTCGCCGGACCGGTTGGCGCTGTTGCTGCGCAGGATCTCGATCCGGTCGACCATCTCGGCCGGGATGCGGTCGACCCAGAACGAGCGGTCGTCGCCGGCCCCCGGGACCTGCTTGCCGTTGATCAGGATCTGGGTGTAGCCGCCGCCCAGGCCGCGCAGCTGCACGCCGTCGTATTCGCCGATATCGGACCCGACGAACGCCGCGCCCGGCAGGCGCTTGACCATGTCGCCGACGGTGTTGGGCTCGAAGCGCTGGAAATATTCCAGGTCGTAACTGAGCACCGGTGCGGTGTCGTCGGTGCGGTTTCGGTAGGCGATCTCGCCCTGGACCACGACCGCGTCGAGGTCCTTGGGATCGCCGGCGACGGCGGCGGCCGCGTCGGCAGCGGTGTTCGCGTCGGGCGCGGCGAACGCGCCGCCGGCCGGCAGCAGCAGGGCGCAGGCGAGTGCGCGTGACAGGCCGATGGCCAGTGCGTGACGTGTCATGTGTGGGGTCTGCGGGTGGGAAATGAACGAAACTTTCACCCGGCGATATGTCGCTGACATGACAGCGCAAAGACTCCGTCACGATCCGAGGGGGACGCGGCGCGCGATTCTCGGGAATGTCACATTTGCGTCATACGATCCTGCGCTTCCCCAAGACCGTTCCGAAGCGACCATGACCATTGATCTCCGCCACCTGCCGCTGGCGCTCGCGCTCCTGTCCCTTGCCGCGTGCACAACCACGCCACCCGCCGACGCGCCCGCGACTGCGAACCCGCCCGCGGCCGTCGACCGCGAGCCCGACGAGTACGAGGCCGACGACGTCCTGCTGCGCGACCACGACGTGCCGCACGTGGTGGTGGCCGAGGCGTTCGTCACCGCGTCGACGCCGGACGACAACATCGATTCGCCGGCCAGCTGGATGGACGGCGGCCGACGGATGCTGGTGGCCACCGCCAAGGCGAGCGACCAGCTGGTCGTGTACGACGGGGCCACCGGCGCCCGGCTGCGTGCGGTCGGCGGCAGCGGCGACGGCCCGGGACAGCTGCGGCGTCCGAACGGCGTGGCCACCGTCGACGACCGCGTGCTGTTCGTGGTCGAGCGCGACAACCGCCGCTTGCAGGCGTTCTCGCTGCCGGGGCTCGAGCCGCTGCTGTCGTTCGGCCAAGACGGGCTGCGCCAGCCCTACGGCCTGTGGGTGCGTCCGCACGATGGCGGCTACGAGGTGCTGGTGAGCGATGCCTACATGGCGGGCGAGGACGCGGAAGGCGAGGACATCGTGCCGCCACTGGCCGAGCTCGGCCAGCGTTTCCGCCGCTACCAGGTGGGCGAGCGCGACGGCGCCTGGAGCGCGCGCGAAACCGGGACCTTCGGCGACACCACCGCGGCCGGCGCGATCCGCGTGCCCGAATCGCTGTTCGGCGATGCCGCGAACGATCGCCTGCTGGTCGCCGAGGAAGACGTACCGACCGGCACACGCCTGCGCGAGTACGACCTGCAGGGCCGCTACCGCGGGCGGGACGTCGGTGCCGGGCAGTACGTCGCGCAGGCCGAGGGCATCGCGCTGATGGAGTGCAGGGATGGCAGCGGCTGGTGGGTGGCGAGCGACCAGTTCGCAGATCGCACCGTGTTCCACCTGTTCGACCGCACCCGCCTGGCGCACGTGGGCTCGTTCGCGGGCCAGGTCACCGGGCTGACCGACGGGGTGTGGCTGGACCCGCGCGGCGACGCGCGCTTTCCCGACGGCGTGTTCTATGCCTCGCACCTCGACGCAGCGGTGGCCGCGTTCGACTGGCGCGACATCGCCGCCGCGCTGAAGCTGCCCGCATGCGCGCGCTGATCGGACGTACCACCGGCGCGCTGGCGCTCGCGGCCGCGCTGCTGTCGGCGCCGGCATGGTCATCCCTGGACGCGCGCGAGACAACGCGCGAACCCACACGCGAGCCCGAACCGAACACGCGCGTTCCCGCGGGCGTGCGCCTCTATCTGCCGACGGTGTTTCCCGACCGCATCGTCGCCTCGCCGGTGCAGGACGCGGGCGAGGGCCTGGCGGTGGCCTGGCGCACCGACGCGTCCGTGCAGGCGCCGCTGCTGGAGATCGTGGAAGCGGGTGATTCGCCCGACCTGGGCGAGCCGCGCCGCATCCGCAGCGAAACCCGCCCGCTACGCTCGGACAACGGCCTCGCGCACCACCATCTCGCGGAGGTCGACGACCTGGTCGCCGACACGCTGTACGCCTGGCGCGTGCAGGGCGGCGGCACCTGGAGCGCATGGCACCACACCCGTACCGCGGCGGCACCCGACGCTCCGCTGACCCTGCTGTATTTCGGCGACACCCAGAACAAGAACGTCAGCCTGACCACGCGCGTGGTGCGCGAGGCCATGCGGCACGCGCCCGACGCGCGCCTGGCCCTGTTCGCCGGCGACCTGGTCAGCGGCGGCGACGGCGAGGACGACGTCGAGTGGGGCGAGTGGTTCGAGGCCGCGGGAGCGCTGCCGACGTCGCTGGTGGTGGCGCCGGCCGCGGGCAACCACGAGCACTTCGAGGAGTTCGAGGACACGCCGCGCGAGCGCCGCGTGCTCGGCGCGCACTGGCCGCTGCAGTTCTCGCTGCCCGGCAACGGGGCGCCCGGCGCGGAGCGCACGACGTACTGGTTCGACTACCAGGACGTGCGCATCGCGGTGCTCGACGGCACCTCGGCGCTCGACCTGGGCACCGCGCAGGCGCAGGCGCGCTGGCTGGACGGGGTGCTCGCGCGGGATCCACCGCGCTGGAGCATCGTCATGATCCACCAGCCGTTCTATTCGCCGCGCGCCGGGCGCGACAACGCCGAATTGCGCGAGCACCTGCTGCCGGTGATCCGTCGCCACGGCGTGGACCTGGTGCTGCAGGGGCACGACCACGTCTACGGTCGTCGTCTGGACGAGGACGGCCGCCTGCCGGTGTTCGCGGTTTCGGTGACCGGGGCGAAGCAGTACCGGCTCTCGCCCGGCGCGCGCGACACCATGGCGCCGGTGGCCGAGGACACCCAGCTGTTCCAGGTCATCCGCATCGAGGGCGATCGCCTGCGCTACGAGGCGCGCACCGCCACCGGACGCCTGTACGACGCGTTTGAATTGACGGGCGCGCGCGGCGCGCGCCGTCTGGTCGAACAGATGGACAGCCGCATAGACCGGCGCCTGTGTGCGCGCGCCGAGACGCTCAAGGGACGCAGCGACCGCTGCTGGGAGTGAACGCCGTGCGCGAGCATGCCCAGCGGTGCCGCCGCCGTCCCGCTGCGGGACGCACGCACGCGCGTCGTTCCACGGCGCTCGCGTGCGCGCTGCTGGCGCTGGCCATGCCGCTCGCGGCGATCGCGAAACCGCCGCCCGAGGACCGGGTACGCCACCCTTTCCTGGCCGCGCAGCCGGACGACATCCCGGCATCCGCCGTGATGGCGGTGGAAATCCCCGCCGGCGGCGCGATCAAGTACGAGATCGGCAGCGACGGCCTGGTGTTCGTCGACCGCTTCCTGCCGATGCCGGTCGCGTATCCGGCCAACTACGGATCGTTGCCACGCACGCTCGCCGGCGACGGCGATCCGCTCGATGCCCTGGTACTGACGCGCGCGCCGCTGCCGCCGGGCGTACTGGTGCGCTTCCGGCCGGTCGGCGTGCTGCGCATGGTCGACGCCGGCGAACGCGACGAGAAGCTCGTCGGTGTGCCGGTGGACGCGGTCGATGCCGGCTACGCGGACATCCGCGACATCGGCGACGTGCCGGCCGCCGAGCGCGACCGCATCGAGGCGTTCTTCCGCCTCTACAAGGACACGGGCCACGGCGCGAACCCGGTGCAGCTGTCGGGTTTCGGCGACGCGGCCGAAGCCCGCGCGCTGCTGCGAGAGGCGATCGCGCGCTTCGCGGCGCGGGACGCCGCCACGCCCTGACCATCGCGTCGCGCCATGTGCGCGACGCATCCGGCGTATCGATGCGTCAGGCGGCCTGCGCCGCCGACTGCCGCGGCCCTTCGCGCAGCGCCTTGCCCACCATCGACACCAGCAGTTCGAGCTCGTCGGCAGTGGTCTCGAAGCGCGGGGTGAAGCGCAGCGAGTTGGCCCCACCATGGATCACGCCGATGCCCTGTTCGCGCAGCCACTCCTCGGTGGAGCCGGCGCCGTAGCACTTGAACTGCGGCGCGAGTTCGCACGAGAACAGCAGTCCGGTGCCCTGGACCTTCGTGATCAGCCCGCCGAGTTCGGCCTTCAGCGCCTCCAGCCGTGCCACCGCCTCCCTGCCGCGCTCGCGGATGTTGGCGCGCAGCGCCGGCGTGATCGCGTCCAGCACCACGCAGGCCACGTCCAGCGCGCGCGGGTTGGTGGTCATGGTGTTGCCGTACACCCCGCTGCGGTACAGCGCGGCGGTACTGTCCGTCACGGCGAGCACCGACAGCGGGTACTGGCCGGCGTTGAGCGCCTTGGAATAGGTTTCCATGTCCGGCGCCTGGCAGCCCTCGAAGCCGGGGTAGTCGACGATCGACAGCACGCCGTGCACGCGCAGGCCGGCCTGGATCGAGTCCACCAGCAGCAGCGAGCCGTGGGCGCGGGTGAGCTCGCGCGCCACATCGTAGAACGCGCGCGGCAGGGCGCGTCCCGGGTCGCCTTCGCCCATCACCGGCTCCAGGAACACCGCCTCGACGAACCAGCCGTTGGCCTCGGCATCGGCGAACGCGCGGCGCAGCGCATCGGCGTCGTAGGGCTCGACCGCGATCAGCGAATCCTCGCCACGGAAGCTGGCCAGGTGCTTGAGATAGGTCTTGCGGGTGGAGTCGGAATACAGCGCCGGGCGTTCGGTGCGGCCGTGGAAGCTGCCCTTGACCACGATCCGCTTCACCTTCGCGCCGGCGTGGCGTCCACCGGCCTCGGTCATCTGCAGGGTGTTGACGTCGGCGATGCGCGCGGCGAGCCCGACCGCCTCGGAGCCCGAGTTCAGGCACAGGAAGCGCGCGAACGGGCAGCCGCCGATGCTGTGCCCGATCTCGCGACGCAGCGCGCGGTCGAACCGCAGCTGCGAGAGGTTCGGCGTCATCACGTTGGCCATGGCCTGCGGGCGCGCCATCGCCTCCAGCACCGCCGCCGGGGCGTGGCCGAAGCCGAGCATGCCGTAGCCGCCGGAGTCGTGCACCACCGCGCCTTTCAGCGTCACGATCCACGGCCCGCGCGCGGTCAGGGCGACGTACGGGTTCACCGCATCGGTGGCGTAGAAATTCACGTAGCCGGCCTGCACTGCCTCGATCTGCGCGGACTCGTCCAGTTCGAGGAGGTCGGCGAAGTCGTCGCGCAGGCGCGCGTACTCGCACGCTGCGGCATCGATCGCCTGGCGCAGCTCGGGGTGGCTCGCGGAGAGCCGCTCGATGGTGGCGTCGTCGAGTCCGGTGGTGCGGCGCTGGCCGCCATGGGCGCGCAGCGGGGCGAGGGCGTCGGTCACGGGCATCGTGCGGTCTCCTGCGTTGGAAGACCCGCGGCCCGGAGCGTCGGGCGCGGGTCGCCTGGATGGCGCCAGGCGCACATGGCGGCGGGCGAAGCCCCTATTATCTCGATCCTGTCGGCACAAGGTAGGGCGGATCTGCGCAATATTCCGTATGATTTCGTCGAATCGACGAAACTTTTGCGCATTTCATGAAGATCACCCCGGCCGATGCCCAGCTCCTGTCCGCGCTGCGCGAGAACGCCCGCGCCTCGACCGCGGAGATCGCGCGCCGGCTCGGACTGTCGCGCACCACGGTGCAGAGCCGGATCGACCGGCTCGAGCGCGAGGACGTGATCCGCGGCTACACCGTGCGCGTGAACGAGGAGGTCGAACGCGGCCACGTCCGCGCCCATATCCTGATCACCGTGCTGCCGAAACAGATGCCGGCCGTGGTGCAGGCGCTGCGCGGCATGCCCGAGGTGCGCAGCCTGCATTCGGTGAGCGGCGCGCACGACCTGGTCGCGATGGGGGTGGTGCCCGGCGTGGCCGACATGGACGATCTCACCGACCGCATCGGCGCGGTGCCGGGCGTCGAGCGCACCACTTCGGCGGTGATCCTGTCGACCAAGTTCGAGCGCTAGGCCGAAAGCCGGGCCGCCCTACAATTCCGCGATGAAGAAATCCGACTTCAACTACGCGCTGCCGCCGGAGCTGATCGCGCAGGCGCCGCTGCCGAAGCGCTCGGCGAGCCGGATGCTGGTGGTGCCGCCGGAGGATGCGCCGCTGGTCGACGCCCAGGTGCGCGACCTGGGCGAGTGGCTGCGCCCGGGCGACCTGCTGGTGTTCAACGACACCCGGGTGATCCCGGCGCGGCTGTTCGGGCAGAAGGCCACCGGCGGGCGGGTCGAGATCCTGATCGAACGCCTGCTCCCCGACAACGAGGCGCGCGCCCAGGTCGGCGCCAGCAAGCCGCCGAAGCCGGGTGGGCGCATCGCGCTCGATGCCGGCGGCACGGCCGAGGTGCTGGGGCGCGAGGGCGAGTTCTACCACCTGCGGTTCGAGGTCGACGGCGCGCTGGAATCGTGGCTGCTGGAAGCCGGTCGCCTGCCGCTGCCGCCCTACATCCGCCGCGAGCCCGGGCGCGACGACGCCGAACGCTACCAGACCGTGTTCGCGCGCGAGGTCGGCGCGGTCGCTGCGCCCACTGCGGGACTGCACTTCGACGATGCGCTGCTGGCGGACCTGCGCGCGCGCGGAATCGTCTTCGGCCACGTCACCCTGCACGTGGGCGCGGGCACCTTCCAGCCGGTGCGCGAGGACGACGTGCGTGCGCACCACATGCACAGCGAGTGGCTGAACGTGGGCGCCGAACTCGTGGCCCAGGTGCGGCGTACCCGTGAGGCGGGCGGCCGGGTGGTGGCGGTGGGGACGACGGTGGTGCGCGCGCTGGAGAGCGCGATGCACGAGGGCGAACTGCATCCGTTCGCGGGTGAGACCCGCATCTTCATCTTCCCCGGCTACCGCATCCGCAGCGTCGACGCGCTGCTGACCAACTTCCACCTGCCCGAGTCGACCCTGCTGATGCTGGTGTCCGCCTTCGCCGGCCGCGAGCGGATCCTGGCCGCCTACGCGCATGCGGTGCAGGCGCGCTACCGCTTCTTCTCCTACGGCGACGCGATGCTGCTGTTTCCACGCGGACCGGACCCGGCCTGACCCTCGCGCGGTGGCGGGGTTGGGGTCCAAATGAGTACAATTCTCATTACCGCTGACGCGCCGGGACGGTTGCCCGCGTGTCGCCCCCCGGTCCCGAGGAACGTCCCATGCCCGCCACGTCGCGCTTCTCCCGTCTGTTCGCACTGCCCGCCGCCGCCCTGCTGCTCGCCGCCTGCGGCGGGGGCACGCCGGCGCCGACCGCCGACAGCGAGGTGGAGGGCGCCGAAGCCGGCAGCGCTCCGGGCGTGGTCAACCTCTACACCACCCGCGAGCCCGGGCTGATCCAGCCGCTGCTGGACGCCTTCACCGAACGCACCGGCACCCGCGTCAACACGGTCTTCGTGCGCGACGGGCTGCTCGAGCGCGTGCAGGCCGAAGGCGAGCGCTCGCCGGCCGACGTGCTGATGACCGTCGATACCGGCAACCTGCTCGACCTGGTCGGCGCCGGCATCACCCAGCCGGTGCAGTCTCAGGTGCTGGCCGACGCCATCCCCGCGCACCTGCGCGGCGCGGACGGAAAGTGGTTCGCGCTCTCGCTGCGCGACCGCATCCTGTATGCCGACAGGGATCTCGCGCTGGACGCCTTCAGCTACGAGGAACTCGCGGATCCCAGATGGAAGGGCAAGGTGTGCATCCGCTCCGGCCAGCACCCGTACAACACCAGCCTGATCGCGGCGATGATCGCCCACCGCGGCGTGGAGGCGACCGAGACCTGGTTGCGCGGGGTCAAGGCCAACCTGGCGCGCAAGGCCGCCGGCGGCGACCGAGACGTGGCGCGCGACATCCTCGCCGGCATCTGCGAGATCGGCATCGCCAACGCCTACTACGTCGGCCGCATGAAGAACGCAGAGCCCGGCAGCGAGCAGCACCAGTGGGGCGAGGCGATCAAGGTCATCCGCCCGACCTTCGCCAGCGTCGAGGGCGGCGGTACCCACGTGAACATCAGTGGCGCCGCGGTGGCCGCGCACGCGCCCAACCGCGACCACGCCGTGGCGCTGCTCGAATACCTGGTCTCCGACGAGGCGCAGAGCCTGTATGCACGCGCGAACTACGAGTATCCGGTCAAGGCCGGCGTCGAGCTCGATCCGGTGGTCGCCAGCTTCGGCGAGATGAAGGTGGATGCACTGCCGTTGGCGAAGATCGCCGAGCATCGCCGCCAGGCGAGCGAACTCGTCGACCGGGTCGGCTTCGAGAACTGACCGCGCGCCGGACGATGCGCGGGCACGATGCGCCGCCCGGGCCGGATAGGGCCAGTGGGCCACTGGCGCGGCGCGTGCGCAGGTTGACGCGCCCATGAGCGTCGCCGCCCCGGAGCTGCCGGCCGGCACGCTGCGCGTTCGGCGTCGGCCGGATGCCTGGCTGCTGGCCGCAGGCGCCATTGCCGGCCTCGTGCTGCTCCCACTGCTGGCGCTGGCGTGGACCGCCGCGCAGGGCAGCGATGCCTGGCCGCATGTCGCCGCCCATGTGCTGCCCCAGGCCGCTCGCAACACGCTGTGGCTGCTGCTGGGCGTGGGGTCGCTGGCGATCGCGATCGGCACCGGCAGCGCGTGGCTGGTGACCGCCTACGATTTCCCCGGGCGTCGGATCATGGCCTGGGCGCTGCTGCTGCCGCTGGCCGTACCCACCTACATCGTCGCCTACGCCTATCTCGACCTGCTGCATCCGCTGGGACCGGTGCAGGGCGCGATCCGCGGCGTGCTCGGCTTTGAGGGCCCGCGCGAGTTCCGCCTGCCCGACATCCGCGGTCTGGCCGGCTGCATCGTGCTGCTCGGGCTGGTGCTGTATCCGTACGTGTACATCACCACCCGCGCGATGTTCATGACCCAGGCGGCCGGCCTGCTGGACGCCGCGCGCTCGCTCGGGGCAGGTCGCACGGCGCTGTTCACCCGGGTCGCGCTGCCGCTGGCGCGGCCGGCGATCGCGGTGGGTGCGGCACTGGCGCTGCTGGAAACGCTGGGCGACATCGGCGCGTCGGAATTCCTCGGCGTGCAGACGCTCACCGTGTCGGTGTACACCACCTGGGTCACGCGCAGCGACCTGCCCGGTGCGGCGCAGATCGCGCTGTCGATGCTGGCGGTGGTGGTGGCGCTGCTGGCGCTGGAACGCTACGGGCGCCGGCGCGAGCGGTACGCCGCCACGATGCGGCCGCGGCCGATGCAGCCGGTGCCGCTGGGCGGCATGTCGCGCTGGGGCGCGCTGACGCTGGCGGCGCTGCCTGTCCTGCTGGGCTTCGTGGCGCCCGCCGGCTACCTGGCCGTCGAAAGCATGCAGCGACTGGCCGACGGCGCAGGTGTCCCGCCGATGCTCTGGCGCAGCGCGTGGAATACCGTGCGGGTCGCATTGCTGGCGACGCTGGCCACGCTGGTCGCCGGCCTGGTGCTGGCCTGGGCGCTGCGGCTGGCGCAGGCGCGGCGCCGGACGAGCGTCGCCACGGCGGCGCTGCGGATCGGTGGCCTGGGCTACGCGCTGCCCGGCACCGTGCTCGCGATCGGCCTGCTGCTGCCGCTGGCCTGGTTCGACGACGCCGCGAACGTGCTGCTGCGCGCGATCGGGCAGGAACCGCGCATGCTGCTGATGGGTTCGGTGGGCGCGCTGGTGCTGGCCTACGTGCTGCGTTTCCTGGTGATCGCGGCCGGCGGGATCGAGGCCGGCTTCGCGCGCATCGCGCCCTCGCTCGACCAGGCCGCGCGCAGCCTGGGCGCGGCGCCGCGGCGGGTGCTGGCGCGCGTGCACCTGCCGCTGCTGCGGCCGGCGCTGGCCGCGGCGGCGCTGCTGGTGTTCGTGGACACGATGAAGGAACTGCCGGCCACCCTGCTGCTGCGCCCGCTCGGATTCGAGACCCTGGCCACCTGGCTGTACGCCGACGCCGCGCGCGGCGCCTACGAGGACGGCGCGCTCGCGGCGCTGCTGATCGTGCTGGCCGGGCTGCTGCCGGTGATCCTGCTGGCGCGCACCGGCCTGCGCTACGGACGCGAGGTGGCGCCATGAGCGCGCCGCTGCTCGCGCTGGAGGACCTGCGCGTGGCCTATCCGGCCGCCGGCGGCGAACGGGTGGTGGTGGATGGCCTGTCGCTGGCGCTGGAACGCGGTGCGATCGGTTGCCTGCTCGGCGCCTCGGGCTGCGGCAAGACCACGGTCCTGCGCGCGATCGCCGGCTTCGAGCCGGTGCGGGCCGGGCGCGTGGTGCTCGTCGGGCGCGAACTCTCCCGCGCCGATGCGATGGTGCCGCCCGAGCAGCGTGCCATCGGCATGATGTTCCAGGACTACGCGCTGTTCCCGCACCTGGATGTCGCCGGCAACGTGGGCTTCGGGCTCGCCGGCCGGTCGCGCGCGCAACGGCGTGCGCGCATCGACGAGGTGCTCGCGCTGGTGGGACTGGGCGACCGCGCCGGCGCGTATCCGCACGAGCTGTCGGGCGGCCAGCAGCAGCGGGTCGCACTGGCGCGCGCGCTGGCGCCGTCGCCGCCGCTGCTGTTGCTGGACGAGCCGTTCTCCAACCTCGACATCGACACCCGCGAGCACCTGGCCGCCGAACTGCGAACGATCCTGCGACAGACCGGCACCACCGCGCTGCTGGTCACCCACGACCAGGCCGAGGCGTTCGCGATCGCCGATGCGATCGGGGTGATGGATCGCGGCCGGATCCTGCAGTGGGCGGACGCGCAGACGCTGTACGCCCGGCCGGCCGACCCGTTCGTGGCCGGCTTCATCGGCCGCGGCAGCGTGCTGGCGGCGGGCGCGGTGGGACTCGCCGGGGGCGGGACGGTGCTGGTGCGACCGGACCGGCTGGTGCCGGATCCGGCGGGTGCGATCCATGCCGAAGTGATGGAGGTGACGTTCCGCGGGCCGGGACGGGTGGCACTGCTGCGGCTGGCGGGCGGGGAACGGGTCGAGGTCGACCTGCCGGCGGATGCGGCGGCGCAGGCAGGGACGAGGCTCGCGCTGCGGCTTGTGGAGACGGGGCTGGTGCTCTTTCGCTAGCCGGCTCGGCGGGTGCGGGCGCGGGTGCGGGCCGGCCTACAATGCGCGCGTCGCGATGCATGCCGCTGCATCGGTTCTGCCGATCGCCGGGCCGTGGCGGGACGTTACGCGTCCGCCGTCGTCCGGTGGTCGAGGGTGCCCCGTCGCGCGCCGGCAGGCCGCATGCGGCACGCATCCCATGATCCGTCCTCCCGGGCGAAGGCCGCGCATCGCCGCCGGCAGTCCGGTCCTCCGCTATGGCAATCAGGCACCCCATGTCCCGCATGCAGTTCGAACTTGCCACCACCGACGGCGCCGCGCGCCGGGGGCGGCTGACGTTCCCGCGCGGAACGGTGGAGACGCCGGCCTTCATGCCGGTGGGCACCTACGGCACGGTCAAGGGCATGCTGCCCGACCAGCTGCGGGCGCTGGGCGCGCAGATCATCCTCGGCAACACCTTCCACCTCTACCTGCGGCCGGGGCTGGAGGTGATCCAGGCGCACGGCGGGCTGCACGGCTTCGCGCGCTGGGACGGGCCGATCCTCACCGACTCGGGCGGGTTCCAGGTGTTCTCGCTGGCCCACAAGCGCAAGATCACCGAGGCCGGAGTGACCTTCGCCGCGCCCACCGACGGCTCCAAGGTGTTCCTCGGGCCCGAGGAGTCGATGCACATCCAGAGGGTGCTCGGCAGCGATGTCGTGATGATCTTCGACGAATGCCCGCCGGTGCAGGTCGACGGCCAGCCGGTGGACCGGCGCGTGGTCGAGCGCTCGATGGAGTTGTCGCTGCGCTGGGCCGAGCGCAGCCGCCGCGCCCACGAAGGCAGCGACGCGGCCCTGTTCGGCATCGTCCAGGGCGGCGTGCACCGCGACCTGCGCACGCGCTCGGCCGATGGGCTGAAAGCCATCGGCTTCGACGGTTACGCCATCGGCGGCCTGGCGGTGGGCGAGACCGAAGCCGAGCGCAATGCGATGCTCGAGCACACCGCGCCGCAGCTGCCGGTGGACCGCCCGCGCTACCTGATGGGGGTGGGCCGCCCGGAGGACCTGGTCGAGGCGGTAGCGCGCGGCGTGGACATGTTCGACTGCGTGATGCCGACCCGCAACGCGCGCAACGGCCACTACTTCACCTCCACCGGCGTGGTCCGGGTGCGCAACGCGACGTACGAGAAGGACCTGCGGCCGATCGAGGAAGGCTGCGGTTGCCCGGCCTGCGCCGGCCGCTACAGCCGCGCCTACCTGCGCCACCTCGACCGCTGCGGCGAGATGCTGGGCCCGATCCTGGGCACCCTGCACAACCTCTGGTACTACCAGTCGCTCATGGCGGGCATGCGCGGGGCGATCGAGGCGGGAACCTTCGCCGCCTTCCGCGAGTCCTTCCACGCGGCCCGCGGGGTCCGCTGAGGACCCGCCAGCCCGCTCCGAACCGCTCCGAACCCGCCCGGCCCCTGCCCGCAGGCCGCCCCGCCCGGGGCCGGCACCCCGGCATGGCATAATTCACGGCTGTTTTCCGCCAGATGGACCCGATCCGATGAACCTGCTCGACCTGCTGATCGCCCCGGCCCACGCCCAGGCCGCCGGCGCCGCCCCCCAGGGAGGCGGACTGAGTTTCCTGATCATGCCCATCGTGCTGATCGCGATCATGTACTTCCTGATGATCCGCCCGCAGATGAAGCGCCAGAAGGAACACCGCGGCATGCTCGAGAAGCTCGCGGTCGGCGACGAGGTCATCACCAGCGGCGGCATCGCCGGGGTGGTGCGCGCGCTGGGCGAGAGCTTCGTGACCGTGGAGATCGCCGACCGGGTCGAGATCCGGGTGCAGAAGGGTGCGATCGCCAACGTGCTGCCCAAGGGTTCGCTCAAGGCCGCCTGATCCGGCGGACCCGCGACGTCGCCGGCCGGTCGCCGGCGGCGCGACGCGACCGCACCCGACGTCCCGCCCGTCCCGGGCGGGCACGGGGCCGGGCCGGACGGCCCGCGCCTCCCTCCGCAAGCGAAGCCCGCAATGCTCGACTTTCCCCGCTGGAAATACGCCCTCATCCTGGTCGTGGTGCTGCTCAGCGCGCTCTACGCCGCGCCGAACCTGTTCCAGAAGGATCCTTCGGTCCAGGTCACGAAGAACCGTCCGGCCGCGGTCGTCGACGAGGCGCTGGTCGAGCGCGTGCGTTCGATCCTCGACGAGGCGGGTGTCGCCGGCGGCGAGATCTCGCTCGAGGGCGAGCAGGTGCTGGTGCGCCTTCCCGACGCCACCACCCAGACGCGCGCGGCCGACGCCCTGCGCCCGGCGCTGGGCGAGGAGTACTCCGCGGCGCTGAACCTCGTGCCGACCACGCCGGCGTGGCTGGAATCGTTCGGCGCACGACCCATGTCGCTGGGCCTGGACCTGCAGGGCGGCGTGCACTTCATGATGCAGGTCGACCAGAAGGCGGCGCTTGAAAAGCGCGTCGACGCCTATGCCGACGCCATCCGCGCGGCGCTGCGCGAGGCGCGCATCGGCTACACGGGCGCCGAGCGCCGGCCCGACGACAGCGTGCTGGTCACGCTCACCGGCGGGGCCGACGTGGACGCCGCACGCACCGCGATCGCCACCGCGCTCGCAGGCGTCGGCACCTCCACCGCGATGGGCACCGGCGGCCCGCTGATCGAGGTCGACGGCAGCCGCATCCACGTGCGCCTGTCGGAGGGCGAGCTCAACCGCATCGCGACCGACGCGATCGAGCAGAACCGCAACGTCATCGCCAACCGCATCAACGCCATCGGCGTCGCCGAGCCGGTGCTGCAGCGCCAGGGCGAGGACCGGCTGGTGATCCAGCTGCCAGGACTGCAGGACACCGCCGAGGCCAAGCGCCTGATCGGCGCCACCGCCACGCTCGAGTTCCGCGCCGTCACCGGCGACGAGTCACAGGCCGCCGCCGCGCTGGCCGACAACAACGTGCCCGCCGGCTCGCGCATCTACCGCGACCAGAACGGCCAGCCGCTGCTGCTCTCGCGGCGGCTGCTGGTGTCGGGCGACGAACTGGTCAACGCGCAACCGCAGACCGATCCGCAGACCGGCCTGCCGGCGGTGAGCATCACGCTCAACGCCGCCGGCGGACAGCGCATGCTCGACCACACCCTGGAGAACGTCGGCAACCGGCTCGGCATCGTGTACGTGGAGCGGATCCCGACCGTGACCGTGGTCGACGGCGAGGAAGTGCGCTCGGCGCGCACGGTCGAGCGCGTGATCAGCTCGTCCACCATCCGTGGCGTGTTCGGCAAGGATTTCCAGACCACCGGGCTCAGCCGCGAGGAAGCCGCGGCCCTGGCCAAGCAGCTCAAGGCCGGTGCGCTCGCCGCGCCGATGGATTTCGTGGAGGAGAACGTGATCGGCCCGACCCTGGGCGCCGAGAACGTCTCCCGCGGCACCCGGGCGGTGATGTACGCGTTCGTGTTCACCCTGGTGTTCTTCGCCCTCTACTACCGCATGTTCGGCCTGATCACCTGCGTGGCGCTGCTGCTGAACCTGCTGATGGTGGTGGCGGTGATGAGCCTGTTCGGCGCCACGATGACGCTGCCGGGCTTCGCCGGCCTGGCGCTGTCGATCGGCATGTCGGTCGACGCGAACGTGCTGATCAACGAACGCATACGCGAGGAGCTGCGGGCCGGTCTGCCGCCACGCACGGCGATCGCCAGCGGTTACGACAAGGCGTCGGGCACCATCTTCGACTCCAACATGACCGCGCTGCTGGCGGGCATCGCGCTGTACGCCTTCGGCACCGGGCCGCTGCGCGGTTTCGCGGTGACGATGGTGATCGGCATCCTGACCTCGGTGTTCACCGCGGTCACCGTCTCGCGCGGCGTGGCCACCCTGATCTACGGCGGCCGTCGCAAACTCAAGTCGATCGCGATCTGACCGGCAGCAGGAAGACACATGGCACTGTTCCCACTGAAACTCATCCCGGCCGAAACCCGCATCGACTTCATGCGCTGGCGGCTGGTCACGGTCGTGTTCATGCTGGCGATCATGATCGCCTCGATCGCCCTGGTCGCCACGCGCGGCTTCAACTACGCGCTCGACTTCACCGGCGGCACCTCGGTGGAGCTGCTGTTCGAGCGTCCGGCCGACGTGGACGCGGTGCGCGACCGGCTCGAGGCCGCCGGCTACCCGGGCGCCCAGGTGCAGACCATGGGCACCGCGACCGACCTGATGATCCGGCTGCAGCCCAAGGGCGGCGCCAGCGACGCGGAAGCCATCAATCGCACGGCGGACGACGTGCTGGCCGCGGCGTCCACGGCCGACAACGCCGCCACCATCAAGGGCCGCTCGTACGTCGGCCCGCAGGTGGGCCAGGACCTGGCGAAGAAGGGCATCTACGCCATCGTGTTCGTGGTGCTGGGATTCCTGATCTACATCGCGTTCCGTTTCGAGTGGAAGTTCGCGGTCTCGGCGATCATCACCACCCTGGGCGACGTGGTGATCGTGGCCGGCTGGTTCTCGCTGTCCGGGCGCGAGTTCGACCTCACCCTGCTGGCCGGCCTGCTGACGGTGATGGGCTTCTCGATCAACGACACCATCGTGGTCTTCGACCGCGTGCGCGAGAACTTCCGCACCATGCGCGCCGGGCCGCTGGAGGTGCTCAACACCTCGATCAACCAGACCCTGTCGCGCACCATCATCACCTCGGTGGTGGCATTCCTGACCGTGCTCGCGCTGTACCTCTACGGCGGCGGTTCGCTGGAGGGCATGTCGGAGGCGATGATGATCGGCATCGCGATCGGCACCGCCTCGTCGATCCTGGTGGCCTGCCCGCTGTTGACGATGGGCGTGCTGCGCGTGACCAAGCAGGACCTGCTGCCCAAGGCGCGCGACGAGGAGGCGCTGGCGCGCAGGCCCTGAGCGCCACGACGGGCCGCGCCTGATCGGCGCCCCTGCGGAAATGCAGAAGGCCGCGCATTGTGCGGCCTTCTGCTGTGCGATCCGGTGGAAGGCGTGTCGTCAGCGCCGCCGACGTGGCGCGACGCGTCCAGGCGATCGCCTCAGCCGAACTCCCTGGCGTAGCCGCTGGCCACGATCGCCTTCTGCAGCGCGTCGGTGACCTTGAGGTTGCCGGCGATCAGCGGCCGGCCCTGGCCCATGGCGATGTGCATCGGTCCGGTGCCGGCGCCCTTGAAGTCGGTGACCCGGCCACCGGCCTCGCGCACCAGCAGCACGCCGGCAGCGATGTCCCAGGGCTGCACGCCGGCCTCGAAGTAGGCGTCGCAGCGCCCCGCGGCGACCCAGGCCAGGTCGAGCGCGGCAGAACCCGTGCGGCGCACGTCCTCGGCCTCCTTGAGCAGCAGCTTGATGCAGTCGAGGTGGGCGTCGACCCGCGCGCGCTCGCGCGGCGGGAAGCCGGTGGCGAGCATGGTGCCCGTCAGGTCCTTGCGCTCGGCCACGCGGATGCGCTTGTCGTTGAGCTGGGCGCCGGCGCCGCGGCTGGCGATGAACAGCTCGTTGCGCAGCGGGTCGAACACCACGCCGTGCACGGGCTCGGGTCCCTCGCACAGCGCGATCGACACGCACCAGTGCGGGATGCCGTGCAGGTAGTTGCTGGTGCCGTCGAGGGGGTCGATCACCCAGGTGTGGCGGCTGGGGCCGCGGTTGCCCTTCTGCGCGCCGCCTTCCTCGCCGAGGATGGCGTAGTCGGGATTGGCCCGGCGCAGCTCCTTGATGATCGCTTCCTCGGCCAGGCCGTCGACCTCGCTGGCATAGTCCAGGCGATCCTTCTCGACCACGTTCAGCGCGTCCAGCCGGTGCATGTGCCGCAGCAGGACGTTGCCCCCGGCGCGCGCGGCCTTGACCATGACGTTGACGGCTGGGGCGAGCATTGCGGACTCCGTGGGGCGGGCGGGGTGATCGGCGGGGGGAAAGAACGGTCCGGCGCCGTGGCCGGGCGCGCAGTTTAACATCGCGCCATGAGCGAACTCCTGCACGCGGCCGACCGCATCCGCATCGTCCTGGTCGGCACCCAGCACCCCGGCAACATCGGCTCGGCGGCCCGCGCCATGAAGACCATGGGCCTGCACCGGCTGGTGCTGGTCGCGCCCGAGCGCTTCCCGCATGCCGATGCCGTCGCGATGGCCGCGGGCGCGGGCGACGTGCTCGACGCCGCGCCGCGGGTGTCGCACCTGGCCGAGGCGGTGGCCGATTGCCGGCTGGTGCTGGGCTGCACGGCGCGCAGCCGCCGCATCGCGCTGGACGAACTGCTGCCGGGGGACGCCGCGAGCCGCGCGGTCGCCACCGCAGCCGTATCGGCCGACACGCAGGTGGCGCTGGTGTTCGGGCGCGAGCGCACCGGCCTGGACAACGACGAGCTGCAGCTGTGCCACGCCGCGGTGACGATCCCGGCCGATCCTGGCTACAGCTCGCTCAACCTGGCCGCCGCGGTGCAGGTGCTGTGCTACGAACTGCGGATGGCGATGCTCGGGCTGCGCGCGCTCGCGCCGGCCGCCGCGGCGGCGCCGGCGCCCGATGGCGACGTGCCCGCCAGCCATGCCGAACTGGAGGGATTCTTCGCGCAGCTGGGCGACACGCTGGATGCGATCGATTTCCACAAGGGCCGTGCACCCGCATCGGCGATGCGCAAGCTGCGCCGGATCTTCCTGCGCGCATCGCTCGATGATCGCGACGTGCGCCTGTTGCGCGGCGTGCTGGCCGACGCCCAGCGCATGGCGAGGCTGGCGGGCGAGCGCGGGGGCTGACGTCCTGCCGCGCCGGATGAGCCGACGCTGCGCCGGCACACGGCCGCGCTACCGGGGCCTCGGGTTTTCCGCTAGGCTCGCGGCCGTGCCCGCCCTGAACCGGATCCGTCCCTTGCCTGCGTCGTCCTCCGGTTCCGGTCGTCTGCGCTGGCTGCTGGTGCTGTGCCTGGCGCTGCTGGCGCCGGCGCGCGCGGACGACGGCGTCCTGGTGCTGGGCCGCATCAGCGACGATCCCGGGGCCCACTACGAACAGCTCGAGCCGCTGCTCGACTACGTCGTGCCCAGGATGGCCGACGTCGGCATCCGCGAAGGCCGCGTCCTGATGGCGCGCGACGCCCAGCAGATGCAGAGCTACATGCGTCGCGGCCGGGTCGACTGGGTGACCGAGACCGCGGGCACCGCCATGGTCCTGGCCGACCGCGGCGGCGCGCAGCCGCTGCTGATGACCGAGCGCGACGGCGTGGCCGGCTACCGCACGCTGTACTTCGTCCGTGCCGACAGTCCGGTGCGCACGATCGCCGACCTGCGCGGGCGCAGCATCGCGTTCCAGAACCGGTTCTCGACCAGTTCCTACTACGTGCCCGCGATCGAACTGCTCGACGAGGGGCTGCGGCTGGAGGTGCTGCTCTCGCCGATGGACCGGCCGGCGCCCGATTCGGTCGGCTACGTGTTCGGCCGTTCCGAGCTCAACGTCTCGGCCTGGGTACACAAGGGCCTGGTCGACGCCGGGGCCATGAGCAACCTGGACTGGATCAACCCGCAGCGGGTGCCGCCCTCGTACCGGCGCGACTTCCGCATCGTGCGCGAGACGCCCGAGTTCCCGCGTGCGCTGGAGATGGTGCGCGGCGACCTCGAGCCGCGGGTGCGCGAGCGGCTGCGCGAGGTGCTGCTCGGCGCGGCCGACGACCCCGACGCGCGCGAGGCGCTGCTGCGCTTCTTCAAGACCACGCGTTTCGTGCCGATCGATGCGCAGACCACGCGCGCGCTGGATGGACTTCGGCGCGGCGTAGCGCGGGTCTCGCGGGAGGTGGAATGAAGCCGCGCCTGGGCCTGCGCGGGCGGTTCGCGCTGTTGGCGGCGGTGGTGTTGCTGGCGGTGCTGGCGATGGTGGCGCTGGTCTGGCACCGCCAGGACGCCATGCATCGCGACACCCAGCAGCTGGGGCTGCAGTCGATCCAGGATTTCTCGTCGCGACGCCTGCTCTCGCACGGGCGTGCGGCGACGCTGCAGCTGGCCGATGCGCTGGTGAACCCGCTGTACTACTTCGACCTCGACGCGATCGGCGTGGCCGCGCGCGGCATGCTGCGCCAGCCCGACGTGAGCTATGTGATCGTCTACGACAACGAAGGCCAGGTGATCCACGACGGCAGCGCCGACATCTCCACCTACGGCCAGGCGATGTCGGATCCGTTCGCCTACGAGGTGCTGGCCCTGGATGGCGCGCACGTGCAGTCCAGCGGCACCCTGGTCGACATCGCCGCGCCGATCCGGATCGGCGACCAGCGCCTGGGCGGCGTGCGCGTCGGCTATTCGCTGGCCGCGGCCAAGGCCGACGAACGCCAGGTCGGCGGGATCATGGCCGCGCGCCTGGCCCAGATCGGGCGCAGCCAGCTGCTCTGGCTGGGCCTGCTGCTGGCGGGCATGGTCGCGCTGCTGGCGGCGATCGTGGTGGTGCTGCAGCGGGCCCTGGTCTCGCCGGTGCGCCAGCTGGCCGATGCCGCGCGCGCGATCGAGGCGGGGCGGCTCGACGCCGACGTACCGACCAGCCGGCGCGACGACGAGGTGGGCGACCTCATGCGCGCATTCGCGCACATGCGCGACAGCCTGGTGCGCCACGACCGCGACATCCGCCGCATGGCCTATACCGACGCGCTGACCGGACTGTCCAACCGGCTCGCGTTCCGCGAACTGCTCGACCAGCGCGTGGCCCAGGGCCACGGCTCGGCCCGGCAGCTGGCGCTGCTGTTCGCGGACATCGACGACTTCAAGCGGGTCAACGACACCATCGGCCACGACGCGGGCGACGAAGTGCTGATGCAGTTCTCCGGCCGCATCCGCGACGTCATCGACCAGCTCGGTGGCCCGGGCGCGGAACTGGCGCGCTTCGGGGGCGACGAGTTCGTGATCCTGCTGCAGGGCGCGGTGGTCGAGGACGACATCCGCGCGCGCGCCGAGCGCCTGGCCGAAGCGCTGGTGCGCGAACTGGGACGGCCGATCACCGTGCACGGGCGCCAGGTGTTCCTGGGCATCTCGATCGGGATCGCGCTGTTCCCGGACGATGCCGGCGATGTGTCCGCGCTGATGAAGAACGGCGACATCGCGATGTACCAGGCCAAGGTCGCGGGCAAGAACTGCCACCGCTTCTACAGCCGGGTGATGGACCAGGCGGTCGAACGCCGGGTGCGCATGGAGCAGGACCTGCGCGGGGCCTGGGAACGCGGCGAGCTGAGCCTGGCCTACCAGCCGGTGTACCGGCTCGAGGACGGCAAGCTTGCCGGCGCCGAGGCGCTGCTGCGCTGGCGCCATCCCGAGCACGGGCCGGTGTCGCCCTCGCTGTTCATCGATGTGGCCGAGCAGAGCGGCCTGATCGAGGTGATCGGGCCGCAGGTCCTGCGCGCGGCGTGCATGGACGCGCGCGGCTGGCAGCGCGACTTCCCGGCCGCGCGCGGGCTGTTCGTTTCGGTCAACGTGTCCGCCCGCCAGCTGCGCGCGAGCGACCTGGCGACCCAGGTCGAGGCGGTGCTGCGCGAGACCGGGCTGGCGCCGCAGCATCTGCACATCGAGCTGACCGAGACCGCGGTGATCGGCGACGAGGCGCGCGTGAGCAGCCTGCTGGCGCGCCTGCGCAGCGCCGGGGTCAAGGTGTGGCTGGACGATTTCGGTACCGGATTCTCGGGCCTGAGCCACCTGCGGCGGGTGCCGGTGGACGGGGTCAAGATCGACCGCAGCTTCATCGCCGACGTGCTGCGCGATCCGGACGATCTCGCGCTCACCACCGCGATCATCGCGATGGCGCATTCGCTGGGCATCCATGTCGTGGCCGAGGGCGTGGAGAAGGAAGGCCAGTACGCGATCCTGCGCGAGCGCGGCTGCGACATGGCCCAGGGCTTCTGGCTGGGCCATCCGGTGCACAACCACGAGTTCACCCGCCTGCTCGCCTAGGCGGGGACGCCGCAGGCAGGGCGTCGGGTCCTTGCCGTTCGCCGCCCGCACGCTGCGGCCGGCGCGACCCTCCGCGGCATCGTGCCGCGCCCTATGCGAACAGGCTGCCGATCCATTGCGTGGCGGCGGTGGCGAGCGCGCCGCTGAGGATGCCGAACACCACGATCGCCGCGATCCCGACCGCCCAGCACACCAGCATCAGGCCGCCGTCGCGCTCGAGCAGGGCGAAGGCGTAGACCAGCAGCAGGATGCCGAACGGGTAATTGGTGAACGGGATCGGCAGCGCCAGCAGGATCCCCAGCAGCACCAGCAGCAGGCCGGTGAACATCGCCGCCGCGCGGTGTTCGATGACCCCGGTCAGGCGCGGCCTCACCACCCGTTCCAGCCGCGAGAGCCAGGGCCCGATCGTGCGCTGGAACGCCTGCAGGCTGGAGCGCCGTGGACCGCGCCGGGCGATGAACCGCGGCAGCCACAGCTTGCGCATGCCCACCAGCAGGTGCACGCCGACCAGCACGGTGAGCGGGCCGCCGATCGCCCCGCCCACGCCCGGGATCGGGATGAAGGCGGGCAGGGTGGAGACGAACAGCAGCATCCCGAACACCTGCCGGCTGAGCCCGGCGAGGATGTCCTCCAGACGCAGGTGATCGGTCGGGTCCCCGGTGGCCAGGGCGTCGAACAGTTCGCGCGTGCCGAGGATGTGGGCCTGCGCGCGCCCGGTCGAATCCGCGGGATCGTCAGCGCTCATCGCCGGTCGCATCCTCGAGGCGCTGCAACAGCAGCTTGTCGATGCGCGGGCCGTCGAGGTCGACCACCTCGATCCGCCAGCCGGCCCAGTCGAAATGCTCGCCCACGTGCGGGATGCGGCCGAACTGCGCGATCACCATGCCGGCCGCGGTGTGGTAGTCGTGCTCGTCCTCGGCCGGCAGTTCGCCGCCGCCGAGCAGTTCGCGCGCGGTCTCGACCGAGATGCCGCCGTCCACCAGCAGCGAGCCGTCGTCGCGGGTGGTGATCTGCGGGATCGAATCGGGGCCATCGCCACTGAGCTGGTTGCGGCCGATCACCGCCTCCATCACGTCGTTGACGGTCACCAGCCCGGTCACGTCGCCGTATTCGTCCACCACCAGCGCCAGCGACTGCTGCTCCTCGCGCAGGATCTCCAGCAGTTTCAACGCCGGGGTCGACTCGGAGACGAACAGTGCCTCGCGCAGGTACTTGAACAGGTCGAACTCGCGCTCCTCGAGCCGGTCGATCAGCGACTTGATCTCGAGCACGCCGGCCACTTCAGCGTCACTGCCGCGGTACACCGGATAGCGCGAGAACGGCGTGGCGCGCATCGTCGACAGGTTCTCCTCGAAGCCCTCGGCGATGTCGAGCCAGGCGATCCGCGTGCGCGGCGTCATGAGGCTGGCCGCTGTGCGGTCGCCCAGGCGCAGCACCCGGTTCATCATGTTGCGCTCGTCGGCGTCGATCACGCCCTGCTCGTGGCTCTCGCTCACCAGCAGCCGGATCTCCTCCTCGGTCACGTTCGCGGCCTGGCTGTGGTTGAGCCGCAGCAGCCGCAGCATCCCGCGCACGGATGCGCTGAGCAGCCAGACGGCCGGGGTCGCGATCCGCGACAGTCCGTGCATCGGCAGGGCGACGAACGCGGCCACCCGCTCCGGCGCCAGCAGCGCCAGTCGCTTGGGCAGCAGTTCGCCCAGCACGATCGTGAGGAAGGTGATCAGGCCGACCGCCACCACCACGCCGATGGTGCCGGCGTAGTCGCCCGCGAGGGGCACGTGGCGGGCCAGCCAGACGCCGATCGCCGCGCCGATGGCGTCGCCGCCGAACATGCCGGTCAGGATGCCGATCAGGGTGATGCCCACCTGCACGGTGGACAGGAAGCGCTCGGGGTGCTCGGCCAGCTCCAGCGCCTTGCGCGCGCCGCGGTGGCCGGCCGCCAGCTGCTTGAGCCGGCCCTTGCGCGAGGTGACCACCGACATCTCCGACAGCGCGAAGAACGCGTTGCAGGCGATCAGGACCAGGACGATGAACAGCTCAAGCACGGGCGCGCCTCCGGGGGGCGGCCGTGGCCGGGCTCAGGCGGGAGCGACGGCCGCGGGCGGGGCCGGAGGGGGGCGTTCTAGGGTCGTCGTCCATGGGGGCGGCGGCGCGTCGCAGGCGCGGCAGGCCATCATAACACCCGGTTCCGCAAGGCCTTTGCAAGGGCGGTCCGGGGCCGGGGGGTTGGCAGCCGGCGTCATACAACCGTCATAATTCCGCCCCGAAGGCCGTCCACCCCGTGACGGCGGGATCGCGCGATGTTTTCCTTGCAGACCATGTTCGGCCAGGGCAACCAGTTCTACACCCTGCTGGAGGAGGCCGCGGTGGCCGCCCACGACGCCGCGAAAGCCCTGCACGCGATGCTGCGCGAGGCCGACCGCCAGCCGGCCCTGGACGCCTTCAAGCTGGCCCGCCTGCGCGAGCGCGAGGCCTCGGACAAGATCAGCCAGGCGCTGGTGGACAGCTTCATCACCCCGATCGAGCGCGAGGACATCGAGGCGCTGGGCTCGGCCCTGTACAAGATCCCAAAGCAGATCGAGAAGTTCGCCGACCGCTACTCGCTGGCCACCCAGCACCTGGAACACATCGACTTCGCCCCGCGCGCGGCCATGCTCGAACAGTCGGCCGAGGTGGTGGTGCAGATGGTCAGGCAGCTCAGGCACATGAAGCTCGAGCCGATGAAGGCGCTCAGCGACAAGCTGCGTTCGATCGAGAACGAAGCCGACCGGCTGATGCTCGAACTGTACCGGGACATCTACTCCGGCAAGCTCGACCCGCTGCAGATGTTCCTGCTCAAGGAATTCTTCGAGATCCTGGAGAAGGCGATCGACCGCTGCCGCGGGGCCGGCGTGGTCGCCTACGAAATCGTGCTCAAGAACTCCTGACCGGGCCGCGACGATGCTGACCCTGGTCCTGGTGGTGGTGCTCACCGCCCTGGTGTTCGAATACATCAACGGCTTCCACGACACCGCCAATTCGATCGCCACCGTGGTCGCCACCAAGGTGCTCTCGCCGATGCAGGCGGTGGGCCTGGCGGCGGGCATGAACCTGATCGGCGCGCTGGCCGGCACCGCGGTGGCGAAGACGATCTCCTCGGGCCTGATCGACGCCGGCGTGATCGAGGTCGGTTCGCAGCTGATCCTGTGCGCGCTGCTGGGCGGGATCACCTGGAACCTGATCACCTGGTGGTTCGGGCTGCCGTCCTCGTCCTCGCATGCGCTGATCGGAGGGCTGCTGGGCGCGGCGCTGGCGGCGGCGTACAACGATTTCGGCGTCGTGATCTGGTCCGAGCCGACCGAGCCGCTCTACCGCAGCGCGGGCGTGCTGTGGAAGGTGATCGTGCCGATGGTGTCCTCGCCGGTCCTCGGGTTCGCGGCCGGCTTCCTGATGATGGGCGTGCTGTTCTTCGTGATCTCGATGATGAGCCGCAGCGGCGGGATCCTGGCGCGGATCGCGCGGCCGCGCTGGGTCAACGGATTCTTCGGCAAGGCGCAGATCATCAGCGCCGCCGGCATGGGCTTCGCGCACGGCATGAACGATGCGCAGAAGACGATGGGCATCGTCGCCCTCACCCTGGCCAGCGCGCAGGCCGCCGGCACGCTCGACGTGCTGCCGGCGTGGCTGGCGTTCCTGCACCCGTCCGAGGGCGCGCTGACCGACGGTGACATCGACACCTGGATCAAGGTCACCTGCGCCCTGGTGATGGCGGCGGGCACCGCCGCCGGT
Source organism: Luteimonas kalidii (assembly GCF_029887935.1). Classification (GTDB taxonomy): domain Bacteria; phylum Pseudomonadota; class Gammaproteobacteria; order Xanthomonadales; family Xanthomonadaceae; genus Luteimonas; species Luteimonas kalidii. The sequence continues at coordinate 803,477 of NZ_JARXRO010000020.1, forward strand.
GGCTGGCGCATCATCAAGACGCTCGGCCACAAGCTGGTCAAGCTGCACCCGATCCACGGTTTCGCCGCCGAGACCAGCGCCGCATCGGTGATCCTGGCGGCGTCGTCGCTGGGCATCCCGGTCTCGACCACGCACAACATCTCGTCCGCGATCATGGGCGTGGGCACCGCCAAGCGCCTGAACGCGATCAGGTGGACCGTGGTGCACAAGATGATCTGGGCCTGGATCCTGACCATCCCGATGTCGGGCGGCATCGCCTACCTGCTGTTCCGCATGCTGCAGAACTTCGGCTGGGCGTAGGGCGGGGACGCCTGGGCGGAGTCCCTCCGGGTTGTATCCAGGTCAGCGTCGGCGTTTCTTCCGGGCACCCGGGCGCTGGAGACTCCCTAGGTCAAAACGGTCTCGCCCCGTCTTTTGTCGGCATCCGGGCGCGTGAGATTCTCGAGGCAGAGAAGGGCGCCGCCCCGTGTCCTGCCCTACAGCAGGTCGCCATCGGCCGAGAGCGCGCGCTCGAGGCGGTCGCCCATGCCGCCGATCTCCAGCACCACGCGGCTGATCTCCGCGGCACTGAGGCCGTCGTAGGGGCGGTTCTCGCACAGCTGCAGGTAGGGCACGCCGTCGAGCTCGCCGATCGCCAGGTAGCCCACGCGCGTGTTCCAGTTGAAGGCGAGCGCGCGGCGGGCGTCGATGCCGGTGATCGGCGCGATCACGGTGCTGGTGCGCAGGTAGTTGCGATCGTCGTCGTCCTGCAGTTCGGCCAGGAAGATCGCCTGGTGCCTGCGTCCGCCGTCGAGCGAGAGCTCCACGCACACCACGTAAGGCTCCTGCATCGTGACCCGGAAATCGCCGCCCAGGAGGTGGCGGCGGATCTGTTCGAAGTTCTGCATGGCGCGGGGATCGCACGGCGGGACGGAGGGCTATCCTAATGGCCGATGGCCGCCCTGTCTGCCGATCCTTCCGCCCGGGCACGGATCCTCGAGGCGATCCGGGATGTCCCGCACGGCGCCGTGGCCGGCTACGGACACATCGCGCGCCGCGCCGGGCTGCCCGGGCGGGCGCGTCTGGTGGCGCGCATGCTCGCGGACAATGCGGATCCGACCCTGCCCTGGCACCGGATCGTGCGCAGCGACGGACGCATCGCGTTTCCCGCCGGATCGAAGCCGCACCGCGAGCAGGTGCGGCGCCTGCGGGCGGAAGGCCTGGCGGTGGTAGCCGGGCGCGTGCGCATGCCGCGCGCCGAGGAACTCGACGCCGCGCTCTGGGGGCCCGCAGGACATCGCTGAACGCGGTCGCCCGCTTCGCGCCCGCGCGCGCGGAGACCGGCCGGCGCGTCGCGCTTGCGCCGTTATCATGGGCGCAGTGCAGGAGCGCCGATGTTCACCAATCTTCCCCCCGTCACCAAGGCCTTGCTGATCGCCAATTGCGGCGTGTTCGTGCTGCAGCTGCTGCTCGGACCGGCGCTGGACGCGCTGATGCTGTGGCCGTGGCTGCCGTCCGAGGTGGCGCCGTACGCGCCGCACAGCTTCATGCCGTGGCAGTTGCTCACGCACGGCTTCATGCACAGCCCCAGCAACATCGCGCACCTGCTGTTCAACATGCTGGCGCTGCTGATGTTCGGCGCCCAGCTGGAACATGCCTGGGGCCAGCGGCGGTTCCTGACCTACTTCCTGGTGTGCGTGGTCGGGGCCGGGCTGTGCCAGCTGCTGGTGGTGTCGTGGAGCGTGCGCAACGGAGGCGGGTACTACCCGACGGTCGGCGCGTCCGGAGGCGTGTTCGGCCTGCTGCTGGCCTACGGCATGCTGTTCCCGAACCAGCGGGTGATGCTGCTGATTCCGCCGGTGCCGATGAAGGCGCGCACCCTGGTGATCGTCTACGGACTGATCGAACTGGTGCTGGGCATCACCGGCACCCAGTCGGGCGTGGCCCACTTCGCGCATCTGGGCGGCATGCTGTTCGGCTGGCTGCTGATCCGCCACTGGCGCGGACAGCCGCCCTTCGGCGGCCGCCGCGTGCGGCGGGTGGTGTAGCGGCGGGTGGTGTAGCGGCGGTCGCCGCTCAGCTGCGTTCGAGAATCTCGCCGTGCGCATCCAGACCGTGGATGCGGCCGCTCTCCCCCGGCGTATGCAGGGTTCCGAGCGGCTGCAGGGGCGGTTCGTCGTGCTGCTGCCGTCCGGCCTGCAGGGCGGTCATCCGGTCGCCGAGCCGGGGGATGAGTTTGCTGACGAACGTGTCGAGGTGCGCCATCGCGCCCACCTTGAGATCGCGGCCACCGTGACTGGCGGCGTGCAGGATCGTCTCCGCGACCCGCTGCGGATCGATCGTGGGCTCGGGCAGCTTCGGTTCGCGGCCCATGTAGTTGCGCGCATGCTGGGGGTAGGGGGTGTTGACCGCGGTCGGCTGGACCAGCACGATCGAAACCTGCGCATCGTCGACATGGGTCTGCTCGACGCGCAGGGCGTCGGTAAAGCCTTTTACCGCGTGCTTCGAGGCGGCGTACATGCCCTGCAGCGGCAGCACCGCGTCGGACACTTCGCTGCCGACGTTGACGAGCACGCCGCCGGACGCGCGCAGGGCCGGCAGGGCCGCGAGCGACCCGTTGACGAGACCCCAGAAATTCACATCGAAGAGGCGGCGATGGTCCTTCTCCGCGACTTCGTCGAGACGGCCGTAGATCGCGACTCCGGCATTGTTGACCCAGGTGTCGATGCGGCCCTCGGCGGCCAGGATCTCCTGCACCGCCGCATCGACCTGGTCGCGCGCGGAAACGTCGACGCAAAGCGCATGTGCGCGACCCGATCCCTCTCCGATCACGCCGACCACCTCATCCAGGGTGCGACGGCTGCGCGCGAGCAGCCACACGCTGGCCCCGCGTTCGGCAGCCAGCAGCGCGGTGCACAGCCCGATGCCGCTGGACGCGCCTGTCACCACGATGACCTGTTCCTCGATGGGCTTGTGCTGCATGAAGATCTCCTCGGGACCGGAACCGGACCCGACCGTAGATCGATGCCCATCGCCAACCGGTGAACACGCGCAGATGCGTGAACCCGCGCTCACGCAGGACGGCGACGTCATGCCCGCTGGACGTCACGGCGACTAGCGTCTGCAGCCTGCCTCGAGAGGACGACGCGATGCGCATCACCTTCGTCGGCGGGCCCTGGCACGGCACGTCCAGAACCTACGAAGATCCTGTTCCGGAGCGGATCGCCGCCGGGCCGGACGCTCATTACGTGGCCTGGGACTGCCACGCGGCGACGCCTGGCGTCGTGGCGGGTCCGCTCGAGCACACGCATCCATACGTCCTGGAGACGTTGATGCCTCCCCATCTGCTGGAACGGGTCCAGGACCTGCTGCTGCACCCCACTGTTCCCGGAGCCGCCGCGTCGGCGGGCGCCACCGCGATGCCGTCGGACGCCGCGAACGCGATGCCCCGGCCTGCGGCCGGTGCGCGTGGGGCGGCCGCATGACGCGGCGCGCCCAGCGCGTCTGCGTGGAGCCCGGGGCCATCGACCGGATGACCGGACTGCTTCCGCTGCTGGACGAGGAAGCGCACGTGCGGGTGACCCTGGAAGATGGCCGGCGGATCAGCGGGGTCGTCCTCGTCAAGCCCGGTCTGCAGACCTTCCTCGACGCGGCCGGCAACGAGGGCGTGAACGCGGTGGTCAAGCTCGACGACGTGGACGGTTCCGGAGAGGCGCGGTCCTACTGGCTCGACACATTCGTGGAAGTCACCCGCTATGCGGGCACCGGAACGGACGATCGCATCGGCTGACGCGGGTGGCCGCGCCTCGCGCCGGGCAGTCGACTCGTGCGCACTCCGTTCCGCCTGCCGACTATCGCGCCTGGTCCGCCAGGCGACGCGCGGCGGCGGCGAGATCGCCGAGCAGATCCGCCCGCGCCGCGGCGCGATCCTCGCCACGCATGCGCAGGATCGCGGACGGATGCCATGTCGCCAGTGCCTCGGCCTGCGGGCCGAAGGGTCGCCACTGACCGCGCTCGCGGGTCAACCGGAATCCGCTGCCGAACATCGTCCCGGCAGCCATCGCCCCCAGCGCGATCACGACCCGCGGGCGCAGACGCGCCAGCTCCGCTGCGAGCCACGGCCTGCACGCAGCCTGTTCGGCCTCGTTCGCCCGCTTGTGCAGGCGCGCCTTGCCGCGCGGCGTGTACTTGAAGTGCTTGACGGTATTGGTCATGTACAGATCGGCGGGATCGAGCCCGACCTCGGCGAGGGCTTCGCGGAGCAGCCGTCCGGCAGGTCCGACGAACGGGCGGCCCTGGAGATCCTCCTGGGCCCCCGGCTGCTCGCCGATCAGCATCAACCTGGCCCTTGCGGGCCCCCGTCCGAACACGGTCCGGGTCGCATCGCGCCACAGCGGACAGCGCCGGCAAGCCGCCGCGTCGCGCCGCAACTGGGTGAGGCTTCCCGCTGGAATGTCATCGACGGGTTTGGCCAGCGGGGTCGGCGGCGCGAGCGGATCGCGACCCACGGTTCAACCGCCGCTCTCCGGGGGTGGCGAGCGCGTCGGTTCTACAGGTGCGGGGTCGCGCGGCCCTGGGTCCGGCTGCCGCCGGCATTCGTCGAGATCGGTCCCGGACAGGCCTTCGCACGACCGTGGACCGTCCACCGGCCCGGGAGGCGCTTCGGGCGCCTCGACCGGCCGTGCCGGCACGTCGTCGCTGGGGACGGTACCGATCGGGTCCTGGTGCTTCTCGCACCCGGACAGACCGATGAACAGGGCGGCGGCAAGCAGGACGCGCGTGGTCTGGAATGGCATCGCAGTCTCCTCGTTGTTCCGCCCCCAGCGTTGCACCGCCTCGGCCCGCAGCATGTGAAGCCTTGGCGGATGCCCGCCGCGCGCATCCAGATCTGGCACGGCCCACCAATGACGCGGGAATGTTGATCGGTGCCGGTGCGGCACGGCGATGCGGCTGCCACCGGACGCGCAACGTTGCGGGTGTCGAACCGCCAGCGCGGGCAGGCGTAGGTCGCCTGCCCGCAGGGTGCGCCGGCCGGATCAGGCGGCACGCCGGATCATTCGCCCCGCTGCAGTTCGCGCGCCAGTTCGAGGTGGCGTGCGACATGCTCGCGCGTGGTCTGCAGATGCGCGCGCGCGTCTTCGGAGGTGGCCGCGGGAATCAGGCGCTGGTCGAGGCTGGCGAGCGCCTCGGTGTGGCCTGCGACCATCGCCTCGACATAGGCCTGGCGATACGCGTCGCCGTCCAGCGCGCCGAGCGTGGCCAGCTGCCGTTCTCCCTTCTGCATCTGCTGCCGGGCCTGCGGACTGCCGGAATCGGCGCCCAGGGCGGAGGTCTGCTCCCGGTTGCGGGTGTGCTCTTCGATCATCATCCGTGCGTAGTCGGCGACGGGCCCTTCGACGCCTTTTTCCAGCGCCTGTTCGCCGGCCGCGATCTCGTGCTCGTTGATCGCGTTGAGCACACCCAGCGCCTCGTCCTCACCCGGGCTGCCCTCGGTGGTCATGGCTGCCTGCGCATCGGCGGCGGCGTCCATCGGGACACCGGCCTCCGGCGCGGTCGAGGACGTGGGGTCTGTCGGCGTTGCGGGGCTCGCGGCCGGCTGTGAGGAGGCGGTCGCGTCGTCGGCGGTGTGGCTTGCGTTGCCGGCACCGTCGCAGGCCGACAGGCCCAGGGTGGCGATCGCGAGCAGGGTCAGGGAGAGATTGCGGTGCGTGGTCATGATGGCGGACTCCGTTGCGTAACTGGGAGGAAATGGCTGGTACGAACGCGGATCGGTCTTCGTCGAAGACATCGATGCGGCGGCAGGCAGCTTCACCACCCACGGATGAAGAGAACATGCGCCCGCGACGCGCCTGGGCGCGCGATGCCGCGACGCCAATGCCTTGCTCACACGCCGCGGCGGTCGATCTCGTATGCAGCGCGTGAACTCCGGAAGCGATTCACGTCCTGTGTGTCGCCGCGCTCCTAACGTCGGCGGTCCCCACCCACGAGGAGTGACGAGATGCCGGAGGACCGCAACGAACGCCTGCTCACATGGCTGCGCGATGCACATGCCATGGAACGCGAAGCCGACACCATGCTCCGCACCATGGGCTCGCGGCTGGAACACTATCCGCAGCTGCGGGCGCGCATCGAACAGCACGTCGACGAAACGCGCGGCCAGATGGAGACGCTGGAACGCTGCATCGAACAGCTCGGCGGTTCCACATCCACGGCCAAGGACGCGATGGGCAGCGTCATGGCCACCATCCACGCCATGGGCAACGCCATGATGGAGGACGAAGTCGCCAAGGGCACGGGCCTGAGCTACGCGTTCGAACACCTGGAAATCGCCACCTATCGCGCCCTGGTGCTGGCCGCGCGCGAGGCGGGGCAGGAAGAGATTGCCGCCGCCTGCGAAACCATCCTGGCCGAGGAGGTCGCGATGGCGGACTGGCTGTTCGCCAACCAGCCCGATGTCATCCGTGAATTCCTCGCACGCGACGCCGAGGGCGTCGACGCCAAGCGCTGATCTTCTGCGCCGAGCCGCCGGCGCCAACCTCCCCCCCCCCGTGCCCCACCGGAGCCCCCGATGTTTACGCACAACAAGCGTCTCCAGTACACCGTCCGCGTCTCCGAACCCAATCCCGCGCTCGCCAACCTGCTGCTCGAGCAGTTCGGTGGTCCGCAGGGCGAACTCGCCGCTGCCATGCGCTACTTCACCCAGGCGCTGGCCGACGACGACCCGGGCCGCAAGGACATGCTGCTCGACATCGCAACCGAGGAACTCAGTCATCTGGAAGTCATCGGGTCGCTGGTCGGCATGCTCAACAAGGGCGCCAAGGGCCGGCTGGCGGAGGGCGTGGAGGAGGAGGGCGAGCTGTTCCGCTCGCTGCAGGGCGCGGGCAACGATTCGCACCTGACCCAGGTGCTCTACGGCGGCGGCCCGGCGCTGATCAACTCCGGTGGCCAGCTGTGGAACGCAGGCTACATCGACAGCATCGGCGAGCCGACAGCCGACCTGCGATCGAACATCGCGGCCGAGGCGCGCGCGAAGATCGTCTACGAGCGGCTCATCAACGTGACCGCCGATCCCGGCGTCAAGGAGGCACTGACTTTCCTGATGACGCGCGAGATGGCGCACCAGAAATCCTTCGAGAAGGCGTTGTACTCGATCGAACCCAACTTCCCGCCGGGCAAGGTGGCCGGCATGCCCGAGTTCCAGGAGATGTACGTGAACACGTCGCAGGGCGAAGGCGACATGCGCGGGCCGTGGAACAGCGATGCGAACTTCAAGTACGTGTCCGATCCCGCGGAATTCTCGTCGATCGGCGGCGACGGCGGCGCCGAGGTGCTGCTGCCCGAGGCCGAGCAGACGATGCTCGCGGCGATGGCGATGCGGGTCACCTCTCGCCCGGATGTCGATCCGATCACCGGGATCGAGCTGGGCAAGGCCCCGGGCACGATGCCACGTACCACAGCGCGACCTGCGAACGAAGAGTAGGCGGCGGTCAGCGTGCGGCTGCACCACCTCAATTGCATCTCGACCTGTCCGCTGGGCGGCCGTCTCATGGACGGCCGCTCCTTCACGCTTGCGGCGCGGGGACACTTGGCCTGCCATTGCGTTCTGGCGGTCACGAACACCGGCTTGGTCCTGGTCGATACCGGCCTGGGGCTGCGCGATGTCGCCAACCCGCGCAGTCGCTTGAGCGGGTTCTTCCTCGCCCTTCTGCGTCCGGAGCTTCGCGAGCAGATGACGGCGTGCCGACAGATCCAGCGGCTTGGATTTTCCCCGCGCGATGTACGCCACATTGTGCTCACCCACCTGGACTTCGATCATGCGGGTGGGCTGGATGATTTCCCGCATGCCCGCGTGCATATGCTCGCGCGCGAAGCGGAGTATGCGCAGTTGCAGACGACCTGGCTCGACCGACAGCGCTTCCGGCCCGCGCAGTGGTCGAGTCGTGCGCGCTGGCGGAGCTATGAGCCCGGCGAGGGTGAGCGATGGATGGGTCTCGGCGGCGTCCGCGCGCTGGACGGACTACCCCCTGAGATTCTGATCGTGCCGCTGCCGGGGCACACGCACGGACACGCGGGCGTCGCGATCCGCGCCGCGGACGGCTGGATTCTGCTGGCGGGCGATGCGTACTTCCACGCGAACGAAATGCTGGCGAGACCGTCGTGCCCGCCGGGACTCAGGCTGTACCAGACGATGATGGAGAAGGATCGCCGTCTGCGCTTGTCCAACCAGGAACGTCTGCGCCGGCTGCGCCAAGCGCATGCGAGCGAGGTCGAGATCTTCTGTTCACACGATATCGACGAGTTCGAACGGCTCAGCGGGCGCGCCGCGAGTATGCCCGCTGCCGGCGTCGTTGCAGCGGAGGCTGCATGAGGGACGATGTGGCACGAGCGCGGGGGGGGCGGGGTGTCCGAGCCGTCGGTGGACGACCTGATGAAGCACGTGATGCTTGCCGACCTGCGCGCGGGTGAGAGAGGCTGGCTGTTCACGGCGACGACGCAGCAGGCCGACGACGACAACAGCCGGACCGCGATCTGGTACTGCGATCGCCTCGGGACGGTCCGACCCATGGTCTGGTCGGGAGGCGCACCGGTGTGGTCAGCGACGGCGAAGATTTCGCGTTCACGCGCCAGATCGACGGCCGTCTCGAAGCGTTCGTGCTCCCGATGGCGGGCGGAGAGGCCCGTCAGGTCACGCATGGCCTGGACCGGCTGCAGGCGATCGAGGATTTCGACGGCCGTGGAAGCCGCTTGCTGATTCTGAAGGCTTGCGAGGATTCGCCGCCGGACGCGCCCGTAGTCGCGGAGCATCTTCCCTACAAGCTGGACGGCGTCGACACGGCCGCGGGCCAGCGGATCGAGCTCGGGCTGCTCGACGTGGATTCGGGGGCGTATTGCTGCCTGGTCGCGCGCAATGGCCAGATCAAGGAAGCGCGCTGGGACCCCTGCTTCAAGCGGATCGCGTTTGTACAGACGCGGCAGGGACGCGAGCGCCACTGGACCGACCTGTTCGTCCGCGACGCCGACGGTGAAGTCCGCAGGCTGACCGACGCGCTGCCTTCGGTAGGCGGCATCCGCTGGTCGCCGGACGGCAGCAGGATCGCGCTGGCCGCTTCACAGCGTGAAGGCGAGGCGATCGTACAGCTGTACGTGGTCGATGTGGACAGCGCCGAGTGTCATTGCCTGGACATCGAAGTCGATGCGCCGGACGCAGTCGAGTGGCAGGAGGACGGCTTGCGCCTGCGGGTCGTTCAGGCATCGCGCGGGTCCTCGCGGGTGGTCACCGTGGACTTGTCGGGGCGGATAACCGTTGTCTGGGAGCATCCGACGCGACAGGTGTTGGGCATGGCTGCCTGCGGCGCCGCCCTGTGCCTGCTGGTCGCAGGTCCGGACGCGGGGCCCGAACTGTGGATCGTGGGCGCTGAAGGCGAGAACGCGCGTCGGGTGAGTGACTTCAACGCGTGGCGTGGCGAACGGCCGCCCCTGGATGCCCAGAAGCGACAGTTCCGCGTTCCCGACGGGTTCGGCGGGACCGAGGAGATCGAAGGTTGGCTGATGCTTCCTGAGGGGGAGGGTCCACATCCGCTGCTGTTGGACATGCACGGCGGGCCGCAAAGCCATGTGCGCTTTGAGTTCGAGCGGCTGGTCCACTGGCCGGTGCTCGTGCAGCATGGTTGGGCCGTGCTCGCTCTCGATACGGTCGGATCGGCGAGCTATGGCCTTGAGTTTGCGCGCCGGCTTTGCGGGCACTGGGGGGAGATCGACTGGCCGCAGTGGGAGGCCGCCGTTGCGCACCTGCGCAACGAGGGTGTCTGCGACAGCTGTGTCGCCGTCTTCGGGCACTCCTATGGAGGCTTCCTTGCCGCTTGGGCGCTGACCCGCGCCCCTGAACTGTGCTGTGGCATCGCGTCGGGGCCCATCGCGAACATTGAATCCCACACCGGCACCTCGGACACCGGGTATTACGTCGGCCCGTATGCGATGGACACTGACGAGGACTATCGGTTGCGGGAGCGTTCTCGGGCGCTGTCCCCAGTGACCCACGCGCATGCGATCCGGTCGCCGCTACTGCTGCTGCAAGGTACCGATGATCAGCGCTGCCCGCGTGGCCAGTCCGAGGAGCTTCTGACCGCCGTATCGAGGTCGGGTGCGACGCCGGTCCGACTCACGCTCTTTCCAGGCGCCGACCACCACGTGTCCACCACGGGACGTCCAAGTCATCGCCGCGCCTATTACCACGCTCTGGTGGATTGGCTGGAGCGCTGGCGGAACAACCGGAGCCGGCCAGTCTCGGATCTCCCCACGCGTCCTCCCGCGGAAACACCTGCAAGCGACGCCCGCATTTCAGAAGTTCGCTCCGCTCCACAATAAGCAAAAGAGCCCCGCATGCGGGGCTCTTTTTTTGGTCAGAACCGTGAGCCATCAGCGACGCTGTTCGCGCTCTTCCTGCTCGTTCTCGTCCTGCTGGCCGCGCTGCTGCTGGTTGCGCTGCTCCTCGTTGCGCTGCTGCTGGTTCTGGTCCTGGCGGTTGTTCTGGTCGCGCTCGTTCTGGTTGGCCATGACGGATCTCGGTAGTGCCGGCGGCTTGCCGGCACGCAATCTGCGCGCGGCGCCGTCGCAAGCGTGTCTGCAAGAGCGTGTTTTCTCGATCACACGCACACGTGACATCCGTGAACACTTCAAACCGTGATTACCGTGAAACAAACGTGCACGCGCTTATAACTTCACGTATACGCTCCCTTACATCGCGATACTTAATTTTCATGTCGGGGCGGTCCGGTCGATTCTTATCAGGGAAGCTTTAATCATGACGACACCAACGCCTGTTCTCCTGCCGGGAGGGTTCACCTGGAGAGACAGTCCCGATGGCTGCACCCTGTTTGCAGGGGGTGCCGCAGTCTTGCATGTCACGCGGCAGAACGGCGGCTGGATCGTGCGGGTCGACGTCCCGGGCGACGACACCCATTCACGTAAGGTCGTCGTCGGTTCACGCATGGCCGGCGTACGCTTCGGCAACAAATGGGCGCGTTCGCACAAGGAAATGATGACGCGGTTCGACCCGCGCGTGCGGCAGGACCGCGACCCTTTGCGGCAGGCGGCGGCAGAACGGAAACCGGATGGGCGCTCGGGGGATGGAGCCGTCGGCTCGACTTCAAGTATTAGTCCTGACGCCCTGCGTCGCGAACTCGACGAGGCGCGTGCGCTGAAGGATGAACTCAACATCCATCTCGAACGCATCGAATTGATCGTCGAGGAAATGATACGCTGAAGGTGTGCTCCGGGCGCGGTCACGCCGCCAGGCGCAGGTAGCGCCTCGCGCGCATCTCCGCTGGCAGCCCGCGCCCGCGATACGCGGACGCGAGCAGTAGTGACATTCGCCGGCGCCGCATGCGCGGCCACGATCGCAGTCCGCCGATCCGTGCGTGCCGACGCATCGGCGCGCCGGACGGCGCGGTTCCCGGCCTACTTCGCCGCTGCGTCCGCGGGCTGGCGCCAGATCGACACCTGTTCTTCCGGCTTGCGCACCATCGCCGTGCCCGCCTTGCACTTGAAGGTCTCGGCGAACGCCGGGAGATTGACGAGCGGCCCGTTCGCGCGCCACTGGCCGGGTGCCTGCACGCGGGTGCGCGCGGCATCGGCCGCGGTGTCGGCCGCCAGCTGTTCGCGCCACAGTGCCGCCCAGGCGCGGAAGAAGGATTCGCGAGCTTCCGCGTCCAGTTCCGGCTGGGCGTTGGCCAGCGCGGCCGAGGCGAGTTCCACCGCCGCGAGGTCGGCCATGTTGCCTTCGCTGGTGAGCGTGCCGTTGACCTTCACCCCGTTCGCCGCGGGATAGTCGTAACCGGCGTACTGCACCGCGAGCTGCTTGGCGCGGGTGCCGAACGCGGCTTCGTCGGCGGGCGTCCACCAGTTGCGCACGTTGCCGCTGGCGTCGACCAGCTGGCCCTTCATGTCGACCGAGCGGCTGAGCTCGTGGCCGACCAGCGCGCCGAAGCTGCCGTACTGCGCCGCGGTGTCCTGCTCCATGTCCAGCACCGGCGCCTGCAGCGCGGCGGCCGAGACGATCAGGCGGTTGTGGGCCATGTCGTACGCCAGCACCGGCTGCTGCGGCTGCACGCCCCAGCGCCGCTGTGCGTCGCCGCTGCCGATGCGGCGCATCTCCTCGCGCCGGTGCCAGGTCGAGGCGATCAGCATGTTGCTGCCGAAGCTGGTGCGGCCCATCGGCTGCACGCTGAAGTCGTAGTCGCGCTGCGGTGCGCCGATCTCGATCGTGAGCCTGGCGAGCTTGGCCAGCGCCTCGGTGCGCGCGGCTTCCGACATCCAGGCGTTGCCCTCGACCGCGCGCACCAGCGCGGTGCGCACGTCGCCGGCGATGGATTCCGCGCGCGATCGCGTGGTCGCCGGCAGGTAGCGGGCCACGTACTCGCGCGCGAGCATCGGGCCGGCGGCGCGGTTGATCGCGTCGAGCACCTGCACGTCGCGCAGTGCAGGCGTGGTCTCGCCGCGCAGCACCCGGCCATGGAACGAGAAGTGCGCGTCGCGGAAGTCCTTCGCCAGGTACGGCGCCATCGCGTTGCCGATCTGGTAGCGCAGGTACACCTTCCACTGCGCCGGCTTGAGCGAGCGCACCAGGCCATCGACCTGGGTGAAGTAGTCGGCGTGCGCCATCGACACGTTCTGGTCGGTCACGCCCTGCGCGGCGAGGAATTCATCCAGCTGCAGGTTGCGGAACTGCTTGCCCAGGCCCTCGGTGGGCACCAGGGCGTAGTTCTCGCGCGGATCGCGCAGTGACGTGAGCGGACGGGAGATGCGCGCCAGGCGCGTTTCCAGGTCCAGCACCTGCGCCATCTCCTCCTTGAGCTGCTCCTGCGACGTACCGGTCAGGGCGAGGATCTTCTCGACGTATTCGGTGTAGCGGCCGAGCAGGGCGCGGGTATCGGCGTCCTCGCGGGTGTAGTAGGCCGGGTCGGGCAGCGCCAGGCCGCCCTGGGAGAAGTAGCCGACGTAGCGGTCCAGGTTGGCCAGGTCGAGGTCGGCGGTGAAGTTGAACACCACCGGGATGCCGACCTGGTGCAGCGCCGCGATCGAGGGCGCGATGTCCTTGCTGCGACGGATGCCCTCGATGCGCGAGAGCAGGGTGGCGATCGGCTGCGCGCCGTCGCGTTCCACCGCCGCCTCGTCGATGCCGCTGGCCCAGAAGTCGCCCAGCAGCTTCTGCACGTCGTTCTGCGGGTTGAGCACCGCGTCGTCGAGCAGCGCGCGCTGCTGCAGCAGGGCGCGCTGCTGCAGGGTGCCCAGGGCCGACACCGTACCGCTGCCGCTGACCACGGTGTTGGCGGTCAGCCAGTCCTTGTTGACGAAGGTGTAGAAGTCGCTGCACGCGGTGATCGCAGGCTGGGCCGGCGCGCGGCGCTTGCGCTGGGCCTCGGCATGGGGAGCGGCCAGCGCGAGCACGAGGCTGGTGGCGAGGGCGGCGGCGAGCGGCGTGCGGATCGGCATCGAACGGGTCCGGGGCGGAATTCGGGAGCCGCGATTCTAGCAAGCCGCTCCGGGCCGGCCCCAGCTGCCCGGTCACGGATCGTCGCGCCACCTGAATGGAAAAAGCCCGGCCAGGCCGGGCTTCTTCGGTCATCGACGGGAGGCGGGCCTTACCAGATGACGACCTGCTCCTCGCCCCCCCGCACCATCGCATCGCCCGGCTTGCAGTCGAAGGCGGCGGCGAACGCGGGCAGGTTCGACGGCGCGCCGATGGCCCGGAACCCGGCCAGCGCGTGCTCGTCGGTGACCAGGCGCTTGCTCAGCTCTTCCGGGGTGAAGTTGCGGCGCCACACCGTGGCCCAGTTGAGGAAGAAGCGCTGGTCGCGGGTGAGGCCGTCGGTCATCGGATCGGGTGTGCCGGCGGTCGCCTTCTTCATCGCGTCATACGCGGTCGCCAGGCCGCCGAGGTCGGCGATGTTCTCGCCCAGGGTGTGTGTGCCGTTGAGGTTGCGGCCGTCGTCGGTCTTGTAGCCGTCGAACTGCGCGACCAGCTTGCCGGTGCGGGCGCGGAAGCCGTCGAAGTCGGCCTGGGTCCACCAGCCCGGATCCGGCAGGAAGGTGCCCTTGGCGTCGAAGCGGCTGCCCTGGTCGTCGTAGCCGTGGGTCATCTCGTGGCCGATCACCGCGCCGATGCCGCCGTAGTTGAGCTCTTCGGTGGCATCCGGGTCGAAGAACGGCGGCTGCAGGATCGCGGCGGGGAAGGTCAGCTGGTTGGCGAGCGGGTTGTAGGAGGCGTTCACCGTCTGCGGGCGCATGCCCCATTCGGTCTTGTCGACCGGCTGCCCGATCTTGGACAGGTCCCACTTGTAGTTGAACTCGGTCGCGGCCAGCACGTTGTCGAGGTAGCTGTCGCGGCCGGTGGCCAGCCCGTTCCACTCGCGCCACTTGTCCGGATAGCCCACGCGCGGCTCGAACGTGGCCCATTTCTCGAGCGCCCTGGTCTTGGTCTCCGGGCTCATCCATTCCAGGTTCTCGATCCGGACCTTGAGCGCCTCGCTCAGGTTGGCGATCAGCGCCTCCATCTTGGCCTTGGACTCGGGCGGGAAGGCGACCTTCACGTACAGCTGGCCCATCGCCTCGCCGACCTGGCCGTCGATGGTGCCAAGCACCCGCTTCCAGCGCGGCTCGAGCTCCTTCTGGCCGCTGAGGGTCTTGTTGTAGAACTCGTAGTTCTGCTGCACGAAGGCATCGGACAGGTAGGGCGAGGCGCTGTCGACGACGTGGAATCGCAGGTAGCTCTTCCACTGCTCGACCGGCACGTCGGCCAGCATCGCGTCCACTTCGCGGAAGTAGTCGGGCACCGAGACCGAGAACGTCTCCGGCTGCTCGACGCCCTGGGCTTCGAAGAACTGCGTCCAGGAGAAGTTGGGGGTCAGCTTGTCGGCATCGGCCACCGGCATCGGGTTGTAGTACAGCGACACGTCGCGCGAGAACTCCGCGCGCGACTTCGACGCCGCCGCCAGCCGGGTCTCGAACGCCATCACATGCTCCGCCTGCGTGGCCGCATCGGCCGCCGGCACTCCGGAGAGCTCCAGCACCTTGGCGATGTGGGCCACGTAGGCCTCGCGGATGTCCTGCTTGTCGGCATCCTTGTAGTAGGGCGTGTCGGGCAGGCCGAGCCCGCCCTGGCCGGTGGCGGCGATGTTGATCGACGAGTCCTTGAAGTCCGGCATCGATCCGACGCCGATCAGGAAGCCCTGACCCCTGGCGGCGGTCTCGCGCAGCCAGGCCGCGATCGCGGCACTGTCGGCGAGCGCGTCGATGCGGGCCAGTTCGTCGCGCAGCGGCTCGATCCCTTCGGCGTTGATCTTCGCCTCGTCCATGCCGGTGGCCCAGAAATCGCCGACCAGCTTCTCCACGCCGCCGGCATTGGCGTCGGCGGCGGCCTGTTCGGCCAGCTGGTGCTGGATCGCGGTGGAGCGCTCGTCGAGCATCTCGAACGCGCCCCAGCTGGTGCGGTCGCCGGGGATCGGATGGGCGGCGAGGAACTTCGCGTTGGCGTAGCCGGCGAAATCGGTGCAGGCGTTCTTCGAGGTGTCCAGGTCGGCGAGCTGGAACTGGTTGAGCGGCGGCAGCTTGCTTTCGTCCAGGGTCATCTCGCGCGTGGCCTGCGCGTCGGCCGGAGCGGCGGCGCTGGCGTCGGCGGGGGCGGTCTCGCGCTGGCAGGCCGTCACGGCCAGGGTCACGGCGAGGGACAACAGCAGCAGTCTGGGTGCGGTGGGGCTCACGGGGATCTCCGGTGTCGGTGGAACGGCGACGACGGCAACCGCCGGGGCCGGCTGCGCGGCACTGTACGCCCGCGCATGCGGGCTCGAAGGTGTCGAAGGTCATGTCGGGAGCCGGGCCGGCATTCACGTCCCTGCCGCGATGCGCGCAGAATCAGTGGTTTGGCGGCGGGAGAGCGGCATGCGGGTGCATTTCCATGGTGCTGCGGGCGAGGTCACCGGTTCGATGCACCTGGTCGAGGCCGCCGGCCGCCGCATCCTGCTGGATTGCGGGATGATCCAGGGCGGGCGCGGGGCGGAGGCGCACAACTTCGAGCCCTTCCCGTTCGATCCGACCGCGATCGACGCGCTGGTGGTCAGCCACGCCCACATCGACCATATCGGCCGGATCCCGCGACTGGTCCGGCAGGGATTCCGCGGACCGGTCTTCGTGCAGGCTGCCGGCGCCGACCTGATGCCGGTGATGCTGCTCGACGCCGCCTCGCTGGCCGAGAACGACGCCGAACGCGAGAACCGCCGCCGCCGCGCCGGCGAACCCGAAACCATGCCGCTGTTCACCCGCGACGACGTGCACGACTTGCTCGGTCTGCTGCAGCCGCTGGACTACGACGCGCGCACGCGGATCCTGCCCGGCGTGGAGATCGCCTTGCGCGACGCCGGCCACATCCTGGGGTCCTCGATCGTCGAGCTCTGGGCCGATGGCCGCAAGCTGGTGTTCTCCGGCGACCTCGGCCCTGCGGGAACCCCGATCCTGCGCGATCCGGTGCAGGTGCGCGTGGCCGACCTGGTGCTGATGGAATCGACCTACGGCGATCGCAACCACCGCGACCGGCTCGACACCATCCACGAATTCGGCGAGTTGCTGGAACAGGCCTGGAACGCGCGCGGCAAGGTGCTGATTCCGGCGTTCGCGGTCGGGCGCACGCAGGAACTGCTGTACTGGTTCGCCCGCTACTGGGACGAGTGGAAACTCTCGCGCTGGCGGATCTTCCTCGACAGCCCGATGGCGGCCAAGGTGGTGGCGGTCTACGACCGCCACCAGGCGCTGTTCGATGCCGACGCGCGCCAGGTGTGGAAGGGGCGGCCTGCACCCTTCACGCTGCCCAACCTGCACATCACCGAATCGACCGAGGCGTCGATGGCGATCAATCGCATCGACAACGGCGCGATCGTGATCGCCGGCAGCGGCATGGCCAACGGCGGCCGCATCCTGCACCACTTCCGCCACAGCATCGACCGGCGCAATACGCACGTGGTCTTCGTCGGCTACCAGGCCGAAGGCACGCTGGGCCGGCGGCTGGTCGATGGCGCGAAGTGGGTCCGCATCCACGGCCACGACCACCGCGTCGGTGCGCGCATCCACACCATCGGCGGGCTGTCCGCGCACACCGACCAGCGCGGGCTCATCGACTGGTACGAGGGCTTCGAAGGACACCCGCCGCTGGTGCTGGTGCACGGCGAGGACAGGGCGCGCGAAGCGCTCGCCGGCGAGCTCGGTGAGCGCGACGGCGTCGACGTGCGGCTCGCGCGGCCAGGAATGGTGGTCGAGGTCTGAGGCATCGCGCCGTGTGACCTCCGACACCCTGACCAGTCACATGGGCGGCCGCCCGGCCGTCACCGCTACCATCCATGCAGCCGGGCATGGAGCCCGAGGGGACGTTCGATGCTCGCGATCCGCGACCTGTGCAAGACCTACGCCAACGGCGTGCATGCGCTCGACCACGTGAGCCTGGACATCCCGCGCGGGATGTTCGGCCTGCTCGGGCCCAATGGCGCGGGCAAGTCCTCGCTGATGCGCACGCTGGCGACGCTGCAGGAGGCCGACAGCGGCAGCGCCACGCTCGAAGGCGCCGACGGCACGCCGATCGACGTGCTGCGCGACAAGGACGCGGTGCGGCGCCAGCTCGGCTACCTGCCGCAGGACTTCGGCGTGTACCCGAAGGTCAGCGCCGAGGACCTGCTGGAGCACTTCGCCGTGCTCAAGGGACTCACCGTCCGCGGGCAAAGGCGCGAGGTGGTCGACGGGCTACTGAAGCAGGTGAACCTGTGGGATGCGCGCAAGCGCAAGCTCGGCGGGTTCTCGGGCGGCATGCGCCAGCGCTTCGGCATCGCCCAGGCCCTGCTCGGCAACCCGCGGCTGGTGATCGTCGACGAGCCCACCGCCGGCCTCGATCCCGAGGAGCGCAACCGCTTCCTCAACCTGCTGGCCGACATCGGCGAGCAGGTGGCGGTGATCCTGTCCACGCACATCGTCGAGGACGTGACCGACCTGTGCCCGACGATGGCGATCATGAACAAGGGCCGGGTGCTGCTGACGGGCCGCCCGGCCGACGCCATCGCGGAACTGCGCGAGCAGGTCTGGCGCAAGCAGGTCGGCAAGGACGCGCTGCCGGGCTACGAGGCCAACCACACCGTGCTGTCGACGCGCCTGGTCGGTGGGCAACCCGTGATCCACGTGTTCAGTGCGCAATGCCCGGAGCAGGGCTTCGAGCGCATCGATCCGGACCTCGAGGACGTGTACTTCCGGCAGCTCCGCCTGCAGCGCCAGGCCGCGTGAGGCGCCGCCGATGATCCTCGAATTCTTCCGCTTCGAGCTGCGCGAGCAGTTGCGCTCGCCGCTGCTGTGGTTCCTTGCGGTGCTGTTCGCGCTGCTGGGGTTCGGTGCCGCGGCCAGCGACGCCGTACAACTCGGCGGCGGCATCGGCAACGTGTACCGCAACGCGCCGATCGTGGTCGCGCAGTGGCTGACCGCGTTCACCCTGCTGGGCATGCTGATCGTGCCGATCTTCGTCAGCGCGGCGCTGCTGCGCGACTTCGAGCAGGGCACGGCCGAACTGTTCTTCGCCAGCCCGATCCGTCGTCGGGACTACCTGCTGGGACGGCTGGCGGCGGCGATGCTGGCGAGCCTGGTGGTGTACCTGGTGATCGCGCTGGGCATCTTCATCGCCCAGTTCATGCCGTGGATCGACGAGGCGCGGCTTGGGCCGGTATCGCTGCGACCCTACCTGTGGGCGTTCGCGGTGATGGTGCTGCCGAACCTGGTGTTCACCGGCGGGCTGCTGGCGCTGCTGGCGGCCGTGACCCGGTCGATCCTGTGGGTCTACCTCGGCGTGATCGGCTTCTTCGTGCTGTACGGCGTCAGTGCGGCGATGATGAGCGACCTCGACAACGTCTGGCTGGCGACCCTGCTCGAACCGCTCGGCATCCGCGCCCTGGCACGCACGATCCGGTACTGGTCGGCCGAGGAGCGCAACACGGGACTTCCGGCCTTGGCCGGCTACCTGATCGCGAACCGCGCACTGTGGATCGCGCTGGGGCTGGGGCTGTTCGCGGCCACGTTCGCGCTGTTCCGCACGCAGCGCACCGGCACCGGTCGCGGCCTCAGGTGGCGCAGGGCGCGCGCGGCTGAAACAACCGAAGAGGTCCCATCGTATTCGACCCCGACGGCTGCCCCGCCGCGGGTCGCACCGGCGTTCGGCCCCGGAACCGCGCTGCGCCAGTTCCTGCACCAGGTACGCTTCGACACCGCGGGCGTGCTGCGCAGCGTGCCGTTCCTGGTGATGCTGGCCTTCGGCCTGGCCAACTTCATCCCCACCGCGCTGTCGATCCAGTCGATGTACGGCACCGACGTGTATCCGGTGACCTCGCGGATGCTCGATGCGCTGCGTGGCAGCTTCAGCTTCCTGCTGGTGATCATCGTGATGTTCTACGCCGGCGAGCTGGTGTGGAAGGAGCGCGCGGCGAAGATCCACGAGGTCACCGACGCCGCGCCGTTCCCCGGCTGGGTGCCGCTGGCGGCGAAGTTCTGCACGATCGTCGCGGTGGTGCTGCTGTTCCACGCGATCGGCATGCTCGCCTCCGTGGCGATCCAGCTGGCCAAGGGCTACATTGCGATCGAGCCGGCGCTATACGGCAAGGCTCTGCTGCTCGATTCGGCGCCGTTCGTGCTGATGGGTGGCATGGCGCTGGTGCTGCAGGTGCTGGCGAACAACAAGTTCATCGGCTACGGCCTGCTGGTGCTGGTGGTGCTGTCGCAGATCGTGCTCGACGTGCTCGACTTCACCCACAACCTGTACACCTTCGGCAGCTGGCCGAACGCGCCGTATTCGGACATGAACGGTTACGGCCACTTCCTCGCGGGACAGCTGTGGTTCCAGGGCTACTGGGGCGCGCTGCTGCTGGCGCTGCTGCTGCTGAGCGCCGGGCTGTGGGTGCGCGGGGTCGACCAGGGCCGGCGCCAGCGCTGGGCGCAGCTGCGCACACGCATGCGCGGCGGCCTGGGCATCGCCTTCGTCGCGGCGCTTGCGACGTTCGCCGGCGTCGGCGCCTGGCTGTTCTGGAACACCAACATCCGCAACGAGTACATCTCGCCGGAAGGCCAGCTCGACCTGCAGGCACGCTACGAGCAGGAGTACAAGCAGTACGAGCACCTGCCGCAGCCGAAGATCGTCGCCAGCCGGCCGCTGGTCGACCTGCGGCCCGAAACGCAGTCGATGACCGCGGACGTGGCCTACACCGTCCACAATCCGCATCCCGAGGCGATCGCCGACGTCCACCTGCAGGTCGATGACGACGACACGCTCACGTCGGTCGAACTGGGCGGGCAGAGCCTGGTCGCCCGCGACTCGCCGCTCGGCTACCGGATCTACCGCCTGTCGCGCCCACTGCAGCCGGACGAGCGGCGCGAGTTCCGGTTCCGCATGGAGTTCGTTCCCAAAGGCATCACCAACACCCAGGCGCAGACCCAGTTCGTCGACAACGGCAGCTTCTTCAACGGCCGGCTGTTCCCGTCGTTCGGCTACAACCCGCGCGCCGAGATCGAGGACCGCAACGACCGCCGCAAGCGCGACCTCGGCGAGCCGCGGCGGATGCCGAAGCTCGAGGACGAAGCCGCGCGTGCCAACACATACCTCGGCGACGATGGCGACTGGATCGACTTCTCGACCATCGTCTGCACTGCGCCCGACCAGGTCGCGCTGGCGCCGGGCTACCTCGAGCGCGAGTTCATGCGCGATGGGCGCCGCTGCTTCAGCTACGCCATGGACCAGCCGATGCTGGACTTCTACGCTTTCCTGTCGGCGCGCTGGCAGGTGAAGAAGGGCGCCTACAAGGACATCCCCATCGACGTCTACCACGACGCCCGGCACCCGTTCAACGTCGACCGCATGATCGAGGCGACGCAGAAGTCGCTGGCGTACTTCGAGGAGCACTTCACCCCGTACCAGCACCGCCAGTTCCGGATCATCGAGTTCCCGGGCTACGCCAGCTTCGCGCAGGCGTTCGCCAACACGATCCCGTACTCGGAGTCGATCGGCTTCATCACCGACCTGCGCGACCCGGACAACATCGACTACGTGTTCTACGTCACCGCGCACGAGGCGGCGCACCAGTGGTGGGCGCACCAGGTGATCGGCGCCAACGTGCAGGGCGCGACGATGCTGTCGGAGACGCTGGCGCAATACTCGGCGCTGATGGTGATGGAGCAGGAGTACGGCCGTGCGCAGATGCGCCAGTTCCTGCGCTACGAGCTGGATCGCTACCTCGGCGGACGTGGCGGCGAACGCCTCGAGGAGCTGCCGCTGTACCGCAACGAGAACCAGCAGTACATCCACTACCAGAAGGGTGCGCTGGTGATGTACCGCCTGCGCGAAGAGCTGGGCGAAGCCGCGGTGAACCGCGCGCTGCGGCGATTCCTGCAGGACAAGGGCTACCAGCGGGCACCGTTCGCCACCTCTCGCGAGCTGGTGGGCTATTTCCGCGAGGAGGCCTCGCCGGTCCAGCAGGCGCTGATCACCGACCTGTTCGAGAAGATCGTGTTCTACGACAACCGTGTGGTCGAGGCGACGTCGAAGAAGCGTGCCGACGGCAGGTACGACGTGACCCTGCGGCTGCACGCGGCCAAGCGCGAGGCCGACGGCAAGGGCAGGGAGACGCCGGCGGAACTCGACGACTGGATCGAGGTCGGCGTGTTCGCGCGCGGCCCCTCGGGCAAGGAGCGCGACGAGAAGGCGCTCTACCTGGAGCGGCACCACGTGACCACGGAGGATCCGGTGGTCACCGTGACCGTCGACGAGGCGCCGTTCGAGGCCGGGTTCGATCCATATAACAAGCTGATCGACCGGGTCGCGGACGACAACCGCAAGCGCATCACGATGTAGCGGGCACGCACGCGCGCGCGTGGGGCCCGCAGGTCAGGCGGCGGACGACGGCTGGTCGGGCACGTCCGCTTCTCCGTCCAGCCGCTGCCCCTCCCGACGCGGCGGCGTGAACGGCGTCGGCTTCGGCACGTTGCCGGTGTTGTTGAGCAGCTTGGGAATGCCGGCGCGGACGTCGTTGCTGGCGGTTTCCAGCTCGAAGCGTTCCGCATCCAGGCGCCTGACCTGCTCGGCGATGCGCGCCGCTTCGTCGGCGTCGATGCCGACCGCGCGCAGCGCGGCCTCGCCGAAGGCCACCGCCGATTCGAAGGTTTCGCGGATCTGGAAATCGACCCCGGCATTGACCAGCTTCAGCGAGTGCTCGCGGTCGAACGAACGCACCAGCAGTTTCGCCTGCGGGAACTGGTGCTGCGCCAGTTCCACGATCAGGTCGGCCGCGGCGCGGTCGTCGATGCACACCGCGATCGCGCGCGCGCTGTCGCCGCCGGCGGCGTGCAGCACGTCCAGCCGGCGGCCGTCGCCGTAATAGACCTTGAAGCCGAACTCGGCCGCGCTGGTGATCATCTCGATGTCGGTGTCGATGATCGTCACGTCCACGTCGCGCGCCAGCAGCGACTGGCTCATCACCTGGCCGAAGCGGCCGAAGCCGATGATCAGCACGCTGCCGGTCTGGCCGTCGACCTGCTCCACGCCGTCCAGCGACGGCGCCTCGCTCCGGGGGCCCAGCCGCCGCATCGCCAGCACCACCAGTGGCGTGAGCACCATCGACAGCACCACGATCGCGGTCAGCGTGTCGTTGACCGGGGCGTCGATGAGCCGCGCGGCCTCGGCCGCGGCGTAGAGCACGAACGCGAACTCGCCGCCCTGGGCCATCAGCGTGGCGCGGTCGAGCGCGTCGCCGTGGCTGCTGCGCAGCAGGCGCGCCACCAGGTAGATGCACGCGCCCTTGGCCAGCATCATCGCCGGCACCGCGAGCGCGATCAGGTGCCAGTTCTCGCGCACCACCGCCAGGTCGAGCGACATGCCCACCGCGACGAAGAACAGGCCCAGCAGGATGCCGCGGAACGGTTCGATGTCCGCTTCGATCTGGTGGCGGAACGTGGATTCGGACAGCAGCACGCCGGCGAGGAACGCACCCATCGCCATCGACAGCCCGCCCATCTCCATCAGTACCGCCGCGCCGAGCACCACCAGCAGCGCGGCGGCGGTCATCACCTCGCGCGCCTTGGCCGCGGCCAGGATCCGGAACAGCGGGTTGAGCAGGTACAGGCCTGCGACGATCAGCGCCACCAGCGAGGCGACCGCGATCCCGACGCTGACCAGCCGCGAGGGCGCGTCCGGATCGACCGGCGCTGGCGACATGAACGCCACCAGCGCCAGCAGCGGCACGATCAGCAGGTCCTCGAACAGCAGGATCGAGACCATGCGCTGGCCGCGGGGCAGGGCGATGTCGCCGCGCTCGCCCAGCAGTTGCATCACGATCGCGGTCGAGGTCAGCACGAACCCCGCGGCGGCGATGAATGCCACCGTCGGCGCCAGCCCCAGCGCCAGGGCGACGCCGGTGAGCGCCAGCGTGCAGGCGGCCATCTGCAGCGCGCCGAGCCCGAAGATCTGGCGCCGCAGGCTCCACAGGTGGCTGGGTCGCATTTCCAGGCCGACCACGAACAGGAACATCACCACGCCCAGCTCGGCGAAATGCAGGATCGCCTGCGGGTGCGCGAACCAGCCCAGCCCGAACGGCCCGATCACCAGGCCGGCGGCGAGGTAGCCCAGCACCGAGCCGAGCCCGAGCCTGCGGAACAGCGGCACCGCCACGACCGCCGCGCCCAGCAGCGCGACGGCGCGGATCAGCTGGCTGGGGTCGGCTTCGGCGGCCATCGTCAGCGCCTGCGCGCCGGCGCGGTGAGCGCGAGCAGCAGGAAGCCGCCGACGATCGCCATGTTCTTCATGAAATGCAGCATCTGCGCGCTGCGCGCCGGCTCGCCCAGCGCCCAGAACGCGTGCGAGAGCACCGCGTCGGCCACCAGCAGCGCCGCCGAGGCCAGCGCCACCAGGCGCAGTTTCCAGCCGGCCGCCACCAGCAGCCCGAGCACCAGTTCGGCGGCGCTGAAACTGAGCGTCGCGCCGCTGAACGAGGCGCCTTCGTAGGCCTGCCACAGTCGCCAGGCCCCCATGACGATGAACACGCTCGCCAGCAGCAGGCGGGCGAGGGTGGTGCCAGGGCTCGAAGGCGACGGTCGGAAGGACATGCGGCGCTCGCTGGGGGGACCCGCGCAAGGGTGTCACAGCCGCCGGGCCGCTTTCCACCGTCCGGACACGCGCGATGGCGGGCAGGGGGCGCACGGCCACGCCCCGCGTCGGGGCGGTGAGGGCCATGCTGGCGCGAACGCGCGGCGGACGCTACACTGGCGGCGTTTGCAGCACGGCTGCCCGCCGCGACCCCTCGCGGCCACGATCCTGGCAGGCCGGCCACGGGCCCCCACCCGCGGCGTCCTCTCCCGCACGTCTTTCGTCGCGCAGACAACGGCCCGGACCCTCCGGACGCCGTCACACCTTTGCCCGCAACGCGGATCTGGATGGTTCCGGGCAAGACAGTCGAAGCGTTCGCACGCGCTCCGTGGCCACGTCAGTGGCCGCGCGCGCATGACCGCGGCGGCTGCCACGGAGCACTTTTCCGATGACGCTTGAAACCTCGCCCTTCGAAGGGCTGGGCCTGTCGCCCGCACTGCTGCGCGCGCTGTCCGATTCCAACTACACCACGCCCACGCCGATCCAGGCCCAGGCGATCCCGCCCGCCCTCGCCGGCAGGGACATCCTCGGCGCCGCGCAGACCGGCACCGGCAAGACCGCCGCGTTCGGCCTGCCGCTGCTGCAGAAGATGGCCGGCATGACGCCCGCCAAGGGCCCGCGCAAGCCGCGCGCCCTGGTGCTGGTCCCGACCCGCGAGCTGGCGGTGCAGGTCAGCGACAGCCTCAAGACCTACGGCCGCCACCTGCGGCTCAACGTCACCATGATCTTCGGCGGCGTCGGCATGCAGCCGCAGATCGACAACCTGCGCCGCGGGGTCGACATCCTGGTCGCCTGCCCGGGGCGCCTCATCGACCACCTCGATTCGGGCCACGCCAAGCTCGACGCGGTCGAGCTGCTGGTGCTCGACGAAGCCGACCGCATGCTCGACATGGGCTTCCTGCCCTCGATCAAGCGGGTGCTGTCGCGGGTGCCGCAGCAGCGCCAGACCATGCTGTTCTCGGCCACGTTCGAGCCGCGCATCCGCGGCCTGGCGATGGAACTGCTGAAGAACCCGGTGGAAGTGCAGGTCGCGGCGCAGAACACCATCGCCGAGACCATCGTGCACCGCGTGCATCCGGTCGACGCCTCGCGCAAGCGCGACCTGCTGGTCGAGATCCTCTCCACCCGCCACACCGACCAGGTGCTGGTGTTCGGCAAGACCAAGCACGGCTGCAACCGGCTCGCCGAGCAGCTCGAGAAGGCCGGCCTGCCGGCGCTCGCGATCCACGGCAACAAGAGCCAGGCCCAGCGGCAGAAGGCGCTGGACCAGTTCAAGTCGGGCAAGGCGCGGATCCTGGTCGCCACCGATGTGGCCGCGCGCGGGCTCGACATCCCGAACCTGCCGCTGGTGATCAACCACGACCTGCCGATGGTCGCCGAGGACTACGTGCACCGCATCGGCCGTACCGGCCGCAACGGCGCGCAGGGCGAGGCGCTGTCGCTGGTGTCGCCGGACGAGGCGGGACTGCTGCGGCAGATCCAGCGCCTGCTCAAGGCCGACATCGCGATGGAACCGGTGCGCGGCTTCGAGCCTTCGCAGCCGCTGCGCCTGGACGGCAACCAGCCCGGCCGCCGCGCGAGCGGACCGAAGCCGGCGGGCGGCCAGCGTCCGCCGCGCAAGCCGGCGCACCGCGCGCACGGCAAGCCGGCCGACCGCGGCGCGCACGCGCACGCCGGTCCGCGCCAGCGCACCGGCCCGGGGCAGGGCCGTCCGCAGCGCGACGGGCGCGACGCCCGCGCCTGATCGGCCGGCGGTCCTGACCACGGCGCGCGTTTTCCACGCGCGCGCCGTCGTTATCGATGCCGACGCTGCCCGCAACGGGACGGCCGACACCCGTCCCGCACGGCGGCGTTCCCGCCTGCCGGCTCAGCGCGGCAGGCGGATGCGGGTGCGGTGGAAATCGCTGGGCGCGCCGGGATCGCGCGCGAAGAACAGTTCGTTGCGCTCCCACAGCATGGTCGGATGGAATTCGTCCGCGGCCGTGTTCACGCAGGGGCCCAGGTTCACCCCCGGCCCGAAGCCACCGCGATGGTGGCGACTGACGTACAGATCGCCCCAGCCATGGCCCTGGTCGTCGAGGCCGTCGTCGGGCCGGTCGAGGCGCACGAACAGCAGGGTGCGGCCGTCGGGCGAGATCTCCGGATTGAATTCCCAGCGCTGCGGCGTGTTGACGCCGGGCCCGAGCCGCTCGGGCGCGCCATAACTGCCGTCGCGCCTGCGCGCGCTGCGCCAGATGTCGACGTCCTCGGTGGGGATGGGCGCCTTGACCCGCGCGAAGTACAGGTTGCCCAGCAGGTCGACGCTCGGATACAGCTCGTCGTATCCGTCGGCATTGACCTCGCGGCCGAGGTGTTCCGGCGCGCTCCAGCCATGCCGGGTGCGGCGCACGATCCACAGGTCCATGTCGCCGCGTTCGACGCCGTCGACCGGACGCATCGACGAGAACAGCAGCGTCGTCCCCAGCGGAGAGACGAACGGGTCCATGTCCGCGTGCTGGCCCGAGAACGGCACCACCTCGGGCGTCGACCAGCGCCCGCCGGGCAGGCGGTGCGAGGTACGGATGGTCGCGCGCTCGCGCGTGCCGGGCCACCAGCCCTCGCTGTGCGACCAGTACGCCTGCCGGCGCGTCGGCGTGAAGCTCAGTCGCCATTGCCAGCTGCCCTCCAGCGAGATCACGCCGGGTGCGAACACCTCTACCGGCGCGCAGCCGTGACTGCGGGCGGGAGGACGGTCGCCCGCCCGGGCGCACGCGGACAGCGCGATCGCCAGCGCGCCGGCGAACAGGATCGGTGCATGTGTCATGGGGCGGCTCCTCGGGCTCGGGGGCTTCGAGTGGGCGCCCCGCGCGTCGCACGCGCAAACCCGTCGGGACGAACCGTCCGGATCGCGTGACGAACGTGCCGCCGGCGGTTGCGGGCGTTCGCATGGCGGCCCACGATGTCCGGCATATGCGCGAACGGCCCTGGTCCACGCTGCTCATCGTGTCCGCCTGGTGGACGCTGTACGGCGTGGCATCGACCAGCCAGTGGCTGAGCATGGAAGGCGCGGACGGCGCGGTGATGCCGCTGCGCGAGGCGGCGATGCTGGGATTCGCATCGGCCTGGCTGTGGATTCCGCTGACGATGTTGCTGCTGTGGTGCGTCGGGCGTTTCCCGATCGAACGCGGGCGCGCGCTCGTGTCGCTTGTGGCCACGGGTACGGTGGTGCTGTTGCTGGTCGTCCTGCGCGCCCTCGCGGTGATCGCGCTCAATCCCTGGATCGGCTGGTACCGGTCGCCACCGCCGCTGGCGGATGTGCTGCTCACCAGCCTGGCCAACAACCTGCTCCTGCTGTGGCTGATGGTGGGCGCCGCGCATGCGCTGCTGTATGCGGCGCGGTCGCGCCAGCGCGAACGGCAGACGGAACAGCTGCAGGCCGCGCTGGTGGATGCGCGCCTGCAGGCGCTCACCTCGCAGCTCAACCCGCATTTCATGTTCAACGCGCTCAACTCGATCGCCGAGATGGTGCACCAGGATGCGGACGCCGCCGACCGCATGCTGGTCTCGCTCGGGACGCTGCTGCGCAGCAGCCTGGAACACCAGTCCGCGCGCACCGTGCCGCTGCGCGACGAGCTGTCGCTGCTGCGCGACTATCTCGGGATCGAGCAGGTGCGCCTGGGCGAGCGGCTGCAGCTGGACTGGTCGGTCGCGCCGGGTCTCGACGACTGGCCGGTCCCGCCGCTGGCGCTGCAGCCGCTGGCCGAGAACGCGATCGTGCATGCGGTGTCGCTGCGCACGACGCCTGGATGCCTCCGGATACGCGTATCCACGGACGGCGGCATGCTGCTGGTCGAGATCGCGGACGACGGCGGGCATCGCGCGTCCACCGTCCATCATGGACACGGACTGGCGACCCTGCGCGCACGGCTCGCCCATCTCCACGGCGACGGTGCGTGGCTCAGTCATGACCGCAATGCAGATGGCGGCACGACCGCGCGGCTGCGACTGCCGCAAGCGCGCGCGGTCGCGGGAGCGGACCCGTGAGCGAGCCGGTACCGCTGCGGGTGGCGATCGTGGACGACGAGCCGCTGGCGCGGCAACGCCTGGCGCGGCTGCTGGGCGGGATCGCGGGCGTGCGGATCGCCGGCAGCTACGGCGACGGACCCGCGGCGCTGGACGGGCTGGGCCAGTCGCCGGTGGATGCGATCTTCCTCGACATCCGCATGCCTGGACTCGACGGCTTCCAGCTGCTCGAACGCCTGCCGCCGCCGCGCCGGCCCATGGTGGTGTTCGTCAGCGCCTTCGGCGAACGCGCGCTGGACGCGTTCGACGTCGAGGCGGTCGACTACCTGGTCAAGCCGCTGGACGGCGCGCGCGTGCGCGACGCGGTGGCACGGCTGCGGGCGAGGCTCGGCGGCCGCGCCGAGGCCACGGCGCAACCGGGCGTGCCGGAGGACGCGACCCGCCACGCCACCCGGCTGGCGGTGCCCGACGGCGCGCGCCTGCGCATGGTGGAGGTCGCCGACATCACGATGCTGGTGGCGCAGGGCAACTACGTCGAGCTGGTAATCGCCGGCCGCAGCCTGCTGCTGCGCGAGACGCTCACCTCGCTGGTAGCGCGGCTGGATCCGGCGCGATTCGTGCGCGTCCACCGCTCGCGCGCGGTGCGCGTGGACCTGGTCGACCAGGTGGAGCCATGCGGGGCCGGCCAGTACTGGCTACGGCTGAAGGATGGCAGCTCGCTGACATCGGGACGCCGCTATCGCGACGCGCTGCGCAGCGCGCTTGGCCTGCGCGCATGAGCCGGACGGGCCGGGGAGCGACCGTGGCCGTGTTTCAGCCCTGGGCCGCCGCCGCGCGTAACCCGCGCGCGCGCTCCACGCCCAGGTAGCCGGCGATCGCGCGCCGCATCACGTACAGCAGCGGGATAAGCGCCACCGCCGCGGCCATCTTCCAGGCGTAGTTGACGCTGCTCACGGCCAGGAACAGCGAGGTCGGCCATTGCTGCGGCCCGAGCACGAACGCGATCCAGATCACCACGAAGCTGTCGACCAGCTGCGAGACCGCCGTGGACCCCGTGGCGCGCAGCCACACCATCCGCTCGCCGGTCGCGCGGCGGATGCGGTGGAACACCTGCACGTCGATCAGCTGCCCGACCAGGAACGCGACCACCGAGCCGGCGATCGTCCACATGCCCTGGCCGAACACGGCCGCGAACGCGGCCTGGTAATCGGGCACGCCCTGGTCCTGCGCCGCCGTCACCCACCAGCCGGCCGGCGCCAGCGCGATCGCCACGAAGGCGAACACGAAGCCGTACACGATCAGCGCCACCGCGATCCACGAGATCAGCCGCACGCCGCGCCGGCCGAAATATTCGTTGACCACGTCGGTGAACACGAACACGACCGGCCACAGCAGGGTGCCGGCGGTGAAACTGAGCGAGCCGGACTGGCCGAACAGGGCCCATTCGCGCGGCGCGATCCCGAGCGTGTCCTCGAGCGCGAAGATCTTGACCCCGATGAACTCGGCCAGCACGGCGTTGACGCAGAAGAACGCGGCCAGCGCGATGAACAGGCGCGTGGCGCGGTCGTCGAGCGGGTGCACGCTCATCCCGGCGCGGCACCCGGCGCGCGGCGCGGAGGCTCGAACGGGATCGTCTCCGGTGCCACTGCACCGCCGCTGATGATGAAGCTCATCGCCTGGTCCACCGTCCAGTCGGTCGGCGTGAGCTTCTCCACCGGCACGATCTCCAGGTACCCGGAAGTCGGGTTGGGCGTGGTCGGCACGTACACCGCGGCCAGCTCGCGCCCGGTGCCCTGTTCGCGGATCACCCGGGTGACGAAACCGACCGATTTCATCTGGTCGTGCGGGAAGTCGATCAGCACCACGCGCTGGGTGCCGTCGGGCTTGGTCTGGAGGATGTCGAGCAGCTTGCGCGAGCTGGAATAGATCACGTTCGCCAGCGGAATCCGCTGCACGAGGGCCTCCACCCATCCCAGCAGGCGCTGCCCGACGACGCGTCGCGCCAGCCAGCCGACCACGAGGATCAGCAGCAGCGTCGCCACCATCGCGATGGTGGCCTGCACCGAGTCGGCGTTGATCCATCCCAGCGTGCTCGGGA
The DNA here is from genome assembly GCF_029887935.1 of Luteimonas kalidii. Lineage (GTDB taxonomy): Bacteria > Pseudomonadota > Gammaproteobacteria > Xanthomonadales > Xanthomonadaceae > Luteimonas > Luteimonas kalidii. Next base: position 833,755 of record NZ_JARXRO010000020.1, read on the forward strand.
ACCAGGCCGCGATCTGGTGCGACAGCGGTCCCACCCAGTGCCGGCTCATGTCCGACAGCAGCACGAACACGAACTTGACCACCACCCAGGTCAGCCAGATCGGCAGCAGGGTCAGCAGGCCGGTGAGGAACAGCCGCTGCAGGCGCTGCGGCAGGGTCGGGGTGGGGGACATGCGGCGATCTTACCGGCGCGGCGCGACGGCCGCGATGCGTCAGAGCTCGCGCACCAGGCGGAAGCCGACGTCGTCGTAGCCGCGGTCCGCGTCGAGCGTGCGCGAGGCCTCGCCGCTGCGGAAGCTGGCGCCCGCGGCCCGACGCTTCGCACAGTCGGCTGCGCAGTCGGCGCGCCATTCGGAAAGTGCCCGGCCGCCCGTGGCGGGAAGGCCCGCGGCCTCGGCGGCGGTCGGCAGGCGGTAGCGGTGACCGTCGCGGCGTCCGAACCATTGCGCGTAGGCCTCGACGTCCGCCACCGACACGCACACCACGGGATCGCCGTCGCCCTGGTCGAAGCCGGGTCGGGTCCAGTCGCGCGGCGACACCATCCGCAGCAGCGAGGCGCGCTCGCGGCACAGCGACGGTTCGCGGCCGGTGGTCTCGGCGAAACGCGCGTACTCGCTGCGCGTCACCGGACGCAGGTAGGCGGCGAGCGGACGCGCGGTGCCCTCCAGCACCTTCATGCCGTCGAGGTTGCCGGGATCGCGTCCCTGCAGGTCGGGAAGGCGCTCGGCGCGGGCGCGCAACTGGCGCACCGTGGCGTCGGGCAGCCCGGCGGCTCCCGCCGCATCGGCCATGCGCAGCGCCGCGGCCCGGTCGACGCGCGTCAGCGCCGCTTCGGCGCGGGATTCGATCGCCTCGCCCACGCGGGTGCGCCAGCTGGCGCGGGCCGCGTCGGGGACCACGCCGGTGGCCTGGACCCGCGCCGCCGTGCGCAGCAGCAGGTCGAGGTCCGACGCGCGGTCGCGCGCGATCGCGCGCACGGTGGCGTCGCGCAGCGCATCGGACACGCGCGTGGCGGTGCCGGCCAGCTGCGGATGGGTGGGGTCCGCGCGGGCGGCTTCAAGCAGGGTCTCGCCGGCATTGTCGCCGGCCGGCGCCGCGAGCCTGCCGGCCTCGACCTGCGCGCGCGCCTGTTCGAGCAGCCGGTCCGCGGTGGACAACGGCGCGGCGGCGAGCATGTCGCCGGGGGCGTCCCCGGGCGTGTGGGTGCCGGCGGGCGCGCCCGCAGACGCGTCGGATTCCGATCCATCGGCTGCGGAGGCCGGCCCCGCGGTGCGTCCAGCGGCTGCCGGGCCTGCTTCGGACGGCGAGCGGCCATGCATGCCCAGGCCGATCGCGGCGGCCAGCACCAGGGCCACCGCCACCCAGGCCGGCCTGGTCACGCGCCGCAGGCGTGCGCGCATGCGCGCCAGCAGTTCGCGCGGATCGGGTCCGCGGCTGCGCTGGTGGACGGGCACGCGATCGAGCGCCTCGAGCATCTGCGCCGCATCGGCAAAACGCTTGCGCGGCGACTTCGCCATCGCCCGGTCGAAGAACTTCTGCCAGTGGCGCAGCGCCGGCGGCAGCTTCGGGATCGGATTCTGCGCGTGCTGGATGGCCATCGACAGTGCGTCGTCGGCCTTGTACGGCAGCTCGCCGGTGAGCATCTCCCACGCCAGCACGCCGACGCTGTAGAGGTCGGCGCGGTGGTCGACCTGCTGGCCGCGCGCCTGTTCGGGCGCCATGTAGGCGGTGCTGCCGACGGCGAGCCCGGTCATCGTCACCCGCGTGCCATGGCCGCGGCGCAGGGCGATGCCGAAGTCCGCCAGCAGGGGCCGGTCGGCTTCGTCGAACAACACGTTCTCGGCCTTGACGTCGCGATGGATCACCCCGCGGGCGTGGGCGAAGGCGAGCGCGGACAGCAGTGCGCGCAGGATCTCGCGTACGCGCTGCGGGTCGGCGGTCAGGTCGCGCTGGCCGACGTGGCCGCGCGCCAGGTGCGGCATCGCGTACCAGGGCAGGCCGTCGTCGGTGCGCCCGACCTCGTGGATGCCGACGATGTGCGGATGCTCCAGGCGCGCGATGGTGCGGGCCTCGTTCTCGAACCGCCGGCGGCTGACTTCGTCGGCCAGCGCCTCGGGTCGCATCACCTTGATCGCGACCTCGCGCCCCAGCGAAAGCTGGGTGCCGAGGTAGACCGTGGACATGCCGCCTTCGCCGATCACGCGCGCGACGCGATAGCCCGGGACCCCGGGCAGCGGTCGTTGCGCATCCTGTGTCGGCCAGCCGTTCATCGTGCCCCCTGTACGACCGCCGAGGATACACACGCCTCCGACGCCGACGGGTGAACCCCGCGCGCGTCCGCCGGCAGGCTCAGCGACGCTTGCGGCGCACGTACAGCTGCTTGCGCACCCGCGCCACCACCTCGCCGCCGGCGTCGACCACATCGGTCTCGAACCAGTGCAGGTAGCGCTCGCCGCCGGCGGTCGCTGCACGCATCGTGTCCAGGACCTCCGCGTCCAGCCGGAATTCCGCCGCGACAGTCCCGCGACCCGGCTTCACGAAGTCGATCCCGCCGGCCCGGTCCCACACGATGTATTCGCGCCCCAGCGACTGCAGCGTCATCAGCATCCAGAACGGGTCGGTCATCGCGAACAGGCTGCCACCGAAATGGGTGCCGACGTAGTTGCGGTTCCACGGGCGCATGCGCAGCTCGACCCGCGCACTGCGCCAGTCATCGGCCAGCTGGGTGACGCGGATCCCCGCCGCGGCGAACGGCGGCCACAGGTTGAGGATCCAGCGCAGGTGGGCGGGGCGCAGCTTCGAGCGCATGGCGGAGGCGGGCGTGGAGGCGCCGCGAGCCTACCATGCGCACGCGTATGGGCGCAGTTGGCGGCGGGCGGCGGTCCGCTCCCGCCGTCGAGCAGTGTCCCGCCGGGCGGCTCAGACCAGCAGCAACGAGGCCATCTGCCGGCGGTAGCGACCGACCAGCTCGGCGTCGTCGACCACGCGGAACGCGTCGATCAGGGCCTTGCGGGGCAGGCCGTCCTGGAAGTCGCGGTCGGCGCGCAGCATCGCCAGGAACTGTTCGAACGCGGCCTCGTTGCGACCGGCCACCAGGTACTGGGCGCCGAGCAGGTGGCGCGCGCGCAGGTCGGACGGATCGGCGGCGACCGCGGCTTCCAGCGCCTGCACCGGCGGCGCACCCTCGAGCAGCGCCGAGAAGCCCAGGCGCGCGCGGGCCTTCACCGCGCGGTCGTCGGTGGCGAGGTTGGCGGGGAGGGCGTCGAGCAGGGTCTCGGCCTCGGCCGCGGCGCCGGTCTGGAGCAGGGCGAGGGCCAGGTCGAGCCGGAGTTCGGCGCGGTCCGGCTCGGTTTCGATCGCCTGGCGCAGGCGCGGCACCTCGGCGTGCGGATCCGGCGGCGGAGGAGGCGCGGCGTCTGCCTGCTCATCGCTGGCCGGCGCCGGTTCGATGCCGTGGTGCTTCAGGAACTCGCGCACCTGGCCCTCGGGCAGGGCGCCCTGGAAGCCGTCCACCAGTTGCCCGTCCTTGACCAGGAACACGGTCGGGATGGAGCGGATCTGGAACGCGCCGGCGATCTGCGGCTCCTTCTCGGTATCGACCTTGGCCAGCAGGAACGCGCCGTGGTAGTCGGCCGCCAGCTTCTCCAGGACCGGGCCCAGGGTCTTGCAGGGCCCGCACCACTCGGCCCAGAAGTCGACCAGCACCGGAGTCTCGAGCGACTTCTGCAGGACGTCGGCCTCGAATCCGGCGGTGGTGGCATCGAAGACGTGCGGCGTGGCGGCGGCGGTGGACATGCGCGGTTCCAGTGCGGGGAGTGGGAAGGATGGCGGCGGCGGCCATGGATTCCAAGCGGACCTGCCGGATTGGGTCCCGTCGGCGGCCGCAGTAAGCTGGTCGCGACACCCGGTCGATGGAGGCGGACAGCTTGGAATCCGGCATCGCGCATGCGCGCGGCGGGCGCCGTCGTCCCCCGCTGCGACGCGCATTCCATCCCGGTCTCCGGGACCGGACAGATCCGGGGGCGAAGCCCGGGCGCGTGCCGCTGAGGCGGGTGGCACGCCCTGCGCGCACCTGCGCCGTCGAGATGGAGGTCGCGGTGCAATGGGCGACCCCGTGAGCCTGCCCGATCGCTGGCTGGCGCCGATTGCGGCATCGATCGCGGCAGGTGCCTTCGTGGCGCTGTCCGCGGCGCTGCCGGGGTATTCGCATCTGGTGCATCCGGTCGCCCTGCCGGGCGCCACCGGGCTGCCGCGGGCGCCGCGGAGCTGCGCCCGTGCGCCTGCACGGTTCCGGGCCTGCAGTGCGGGCGACAGGGTTGATCGCGCTCGTGGCCCGAGGCGTCGCCGGCCAGCACGCCCGGTGTCAGCCGTGGCGCAGCTTCAGCCCCAGGATCACCGCCGCCAGCACGAACGTCAGCGCATTGGCGAGGATCATGGGCCACGAGCCGAGCACGATCCCGTAGCCGAACCAGCACGCGACGCCGGCGATGAACACCACGTACATCCCCAGCGAGATCCCGCGCGTGTCGCGGCTGCGGATGGTCTTGGCCGCCTGCGGCACGAATGCGAACGTGGTCAGGGTGGCGGCGAGATAGCCGAGCCATTCCAGGTTCATTGCGCCGCCGGCATGCGGTGCACGACCCCGTCCTTCATCACGAAGTCGACGTTCATCACCGCGGCGATGTCGGCGACCGGGTCGCCCGGCAGGGCGATGATGTCCGCGCGCTTGCCGGCCTCGATCACGCCCTGGTCGTCGACGCCGAGCACCTCGGCGGCGTGCACCGTTGCCGACTGCAGCGCGTACGCGGGCGGGATGCCGGCCTCGACCATGTAGATGAACTCGCGCGCGTTGTCGCCGTGCGGGCCCACGCCCTGGTCGGTGCCGAAGGCGATCTTCACTCCGCCCCGGTACGCGCGTGCGGCGGTGTCCTGGATCTGGGCGCCGATGCGCGCGGCCTTGGGCCGCACGATCTCGGGGAAATAGCCGTCGATCTTCGCCTTGTCGGCGACGAAGCGGCCGGCGTAGATCGTGGGCACGTACCAGGTGCCGCGCGTCTTCATCAGCCGCATCACCTCCTCGCTCATGTGGGTGCCGTGTTCGATGCTGGTCACGCCGGCCTCGACCGCGCGCTTCATGCCTTCCTCGCCGTGCGCGTGCGCCGCGACCCGATAGCCGTAGTCGCGCGCGGTGTCGACGACCGCGCGGATCTCGTCGACGGTGAACTGCGGGGCGTCGCCGGACTTCGCGTAGCTCAGCACACCGCCGGTCGCGGTGATCTTGATTACGTCGCTGCCGTCCTTGTAGCGCTGGCGCACCGCCTGGCGCGCATCGTCGATCGAATTGATCACGCCCTCGGTCGGGCCGGGCGGGCCGATCAGGTGCGAGAGCATCGAGTTGTGGCCGTTGCTCGGGTCGGCGTGGCCGCCGGTGGTGGCGATCGACTTGCCGGCGGCGAAGATGCGCGGGCCCTCGACCAGCCCCTGGTTGATCGCATCGCGCAAGTGCGGGGCGATCTCGCCGCCGAGGTCGCGCACGCTGGTGAAGCCGGCCTGCAGCGTCTTGCCGGCGTAGCCGACCGAGCGGTAGGCGAAGTCCACCGGATCCAGGCGGAAGCCTTCCGAATAGCTCTGCGGGCTCGACTGCCCGCCCAGATGCACGTGCAGGTCGGTCCATCCCGGCAGGCAGGTGCGTCCGGCGAGCATGATCGAACGCGTACCGTCGGGCAGCTTGGCCCGGCCCGGCAGCAGCGAGCGCACGCGGCCGTCCTCGACCACGATCGTGTGTTCGCCGAGCATCCGGCCCGCGCGCGCGTCGAACAGGCGCTCGCAGTGCAGGGCGACGGGCTCGGCGGCCAGCGCGGGTGCACCGCAGGCGGCGAGGACGAGGAGCAGCAGGCGGCGGGGCGATGGCATCGGCGGGTTCCAGGCGAGGTGCGGGGGATTGAACCACACCGCGCGACGCGGCCCGCGCGCGCCGTGAGCGCATGACGGAACCTGCCGGCTGCGGTAGGCTTCCCGGTCCACTTTCCTCCTGCAGAAGCCGTGTCCGCCGAGCCCGCCGCCACCGAGACCGCCGCCTACCAGCCCGCCCCCGTGGAGGCCGCCGCGCGCCGGTTCTGGGAGGACACGCGCGCGTTCGAGGTGACCGAGCAGCCGGGCAGGCCGAAGTTCTTCTGCCTGTCGATGCTGCCGTATCCGTCCGGCGCGCTGCACATGGGCCACGTGCGCAACTACACCATCGGCGACGTGATCAGCCGCTACCAGCGCATGACCGGCAGGAACGTGCTGCAGCCGATGGGCTGGGACGCCTTCGGCCTGCCGGCCGAGAACGCCGCGATCAGGAACGCCACCGCGCCGGCGAAGTGGACCTGGGCCAACATCGACCACATGCGCGCGCAGCTCAAGGCGCTGGGCTACGCGATCGACTGGTCGCGTGAGTTCGCCACCTGCTCGCCGGACTACTACGTCCACGAGCAGCGCATGTTCGTGCGGCTGATGAACAAGGGCCTGGCCTATCGCCGCAATTCGGTGGTGAACTGGGATCCGGTCGACCAGACCGTGCTGGCCAACGAGCAGGTGATCGACGGCCGCGGCTGGCGCTCGGGCGCGGTGGTCGAGAAGCGCGAGATCCCGCAGTGGTTCCTCAAGATCACCGACTACGCGCAGGAACTGCTGGACGGCCTGGACACGCTCGACGGCTGGCCCGAGTCGGTCAAGACCATGCAGCGCAACTGGATCGGCCGCAGCGAAGGCCTGGAATTCGCGTTCCGGGTCGACGGCGAGGACGAACCGCTGCGCGTGTACACCACGCGCCCGGATACGCTGATGGGCGTGACCTTCATCTCGATCGCCGGCGAGCATCCGCTGGCGCTCAAGGCCGCGCAGTCGAATCCGGAGCTGGCGGCGTTCCTGGCCGAACTGCGCCGGGGCGGGGTGTCGGAAGCCGAGCTGGAGGCGCAGGACAAGCGCGGCATGGCCACCGGCCAGTGGGCGATCCATCCGCTCACCGGCGAGGACGTGCCGATCTACGTCGCCAATTTCGTGCTGATGGGCTACGGCACCGGCGCGGTGATGGCGGTGCCCGCGCACGACCAGCGCGACTGGGAATTCGCCAAGGCCTACGGCCTGCCGGTGCGTCCGGTGATCGTGCCGCCGGAGGTCCGGGACGCGCTGGCCGAAGTGATCGGCGATGTGGCGCACGATGCCGATCCGTTCCAGGCCGCGCTGTCCGGCGGCAGTGTCGATGCCTACGACACCGCCGCGGCGGTGAACGTGGTGCGCGAGTACCTGGAAGGCATCGAACAGCGCGGCGCGCATACCGAGCGCGGCGTGCTGATCAACTCCGGCGAATACAACGGCCTGGAGTACGCCGCGGCGTTCGAAGCGCTGGTCCGCCGTTTCGAGGCCGAGGGCACCGGCCGGCGCAGGGTCAACTTCCGCCTGCGCGACTGGGGGGTGAGCCGCCAGCGCTACTGGGGCTGCCCGATCCCGGTGATCTATTGCGACGCCTGCGGCGCGGTGCCGGTGCCGGAGGACCAGCTGCCGGTGCTGTTGCCGGAGGACGTGGCCGATGCCTTCGCCAACCCGGGCGTGGTGCACTCGCCGATCAAGTCCGATCCCGAGTGGCGCCGGACCACGTGCCCGACCTGCGGCAAGCCGGCCGAACGCGAGACCGACACCTTCGACACCTTCATGGAGTCGAGCTGGTACTACGCGCGCTACACCTCGCCGGGCGCGGCCGACATGGTCGACGATCGCGCGAAGTACTGGGCGCCGGTGGACCAGTACATCGGCGGCATCGAACACGCGATCCTGCACCTGCTGTATTTCCGCTTCTACCACAAGCTGCTGCGCGACCAGGGGCTGGTGGACGGCGACGAGCCGGCCACGCGCCTGCTCACGCAGGGCATGGTGATCGCCGACACCTACTACCGCGACCACGTCGACGGCTCCAAGGAATGGTTCAACCCGGCCGACGTCGAGGTCGAGCGCGACGAGAAGGGACGCATCACCGGCGCCACGCTCCGGGCCGACGGCCACCCGGTGCTGATCGGCGGCGTGGAAAAGATGTCCAAGTCGAAGAACAACGGCGTCGACCCGCAGGCGATGATCGACCGCTACGGCGCGGATACCGTGCGCCTGTTCTCCATGTTCGCCTCGCCCCCGGACCAGTCGCTGGAGTGGAACGAGGCCGGCGTGGAAGGCATGTCGCGGTTCCTGCGGCGGCTGTGGACCCAGGTCCAGCGGCACGCGTCGGGCGGCCCGGCCGTCGCGTTCGGCGCCGCCGCGGCCACCCCGGAACAGAAGGCACTGCGCCGCCAGCTTCACGAGACGATCCAGAAGGTCGGCGACGACTACGGCCGGCGCCATGCGTTCAACACCGCGATCGCGGCGGTGATGGAACTGCTCAACGCGGTGGCGAAGTTCGACGATGCCTCCGCCAACGGCCGCGCCCTGCGCCAGGACTGCCTGGAGACGATGGTGCTGCTGCTCAACCCGATCACCCCGCACGCCAGCCACGCCATGTGGCAGGCGCTCGGCCATGCGGAGACCCTGCTCGAGGACCTGCCGTTCCCGCAGGCCGACCCGGCCGCCCTGGTGCGCGACGCCGTGACCCTGGCGGTGCAGGTCAACGGCAAGCTGCGCGGCACCATCGAGGTGGCCGTGGACGCGCCGCGCGAGGCGATCGAGGCGACCGCGCTCGCGCAACCCGACGTGCAGGCCTTCCTGTCCGGGCTGACGGTGCGCAAGGTGATCGTGGTGCCGGGCCGGATCGTCAATGTCGTCGCCGGCTGAACGTGCCGGCCCGGAGCGCTTGCCGGCGCCTGCGCCCTCCGCCAGACTTCGCCGATGATCCGGACCCGACTCACCGCCCTCCTGCTCGCCTTCGCGCTGTCCGCCTGCGGTTTCCACCTGCGCGACGCGCTGGTGCTGCCGGACGACATGGGCCAGGTGAAGGTCACCTCGCGCGATCCGTACAGTCCCCTGGCACGAACGCTCGAACGCGCGCTCGAGCGCGCCGGCGCGCCGGTGGTCGAAGCCGATGCCGAGGGCCGGTTCACCACGCTGGCCCTGCGTTCGGAGCGCTGGGCCTCGGTGCCGCTGAGCATCGACCAGCGCGGCCGCGCGCAGGAATACACGCTGCGCTACGCGGTGGTATTCGCCATGGTCGACGAGAACGGCGACGAGATCGTGCCGCAGCAGGCGGTGGAACTGGCGCGCGACTACATCTCGGTGCCGACCGATTCCACCGGCACCGATACCGAGCGCGAGCTGCTCGCCCGCGAGCTGCAGCGCGAGATGAGCGCTTCGATCCTGCGCCGCATCGACGCCGCCACCCGCGAGCTGCGGCCTGCCGCGCAGTGAGCCGTACGGGCGGATGGAATTGAAGCCCGACCGCCTCGCCGCCCAGCTCGCCGCCGAGCCGTTGCGGCCGGCCTACCTGGTCGCGGGGGCCGAACCGCTGCTGGTGCTCGAGGCCGCCGATGCGATCCGTGCACGCGCCCGCGAGGCCGGGTTCGGCGAGCGCGAGGTGTTCGACGCCGACGGCCGCGACTTCGACTGGAACACCCTCGACGCCAGCTTCCGCGCCCCGAGCCTGTTCTCGGCCCAGCGCCTGCTGGAAGTACGCCTGCCCACCGGTCGTCCGGGCAAGGAAGGGTCGGAGGTGATCGCGGGCTACTGCGCGCAGCCGCCGGGCGACATCGTGCTGCTGGTCACCGCCGGCGACTGGAGCCGCCAGCACGGCGGCAAGTGGAGCGAGGCGATCGCGAAGGCCGGGCATGTCGTCCAGGCGCCGCAGGTGCGCCCGCATGAACTGGAGGGCTGGCTGGAATCGCGCCTGCGCCAGCGTGGCGTGCGCGCCGACCGCGGGGCGGTGCAGCGGTTGGCGGAGCGGGTGCAGGGCAACCTGCTGGCCGCGGCGCAGGAGGTCGACAAGCTCGCACTGCTGGCCGACGACGCGCCCATCGATGCGTCGCGGATGGAGGCGCTGGTGGCCGATGCCGCGCGCTTCGACGTGTTCCGTCTGGTCGACGCCGCGCTCAATGGCCAGCCGGCGCAGGCCGTGCGCATGCTCGCCGGGCTGCGCGCGGAGGGCGAGGCGGTGCCCGCGCTGATGGGCATGGTGGTGATGGAACTCGGCCGCGTCGCGGCGCTGTCGCGGGTACAGGCGCGCGGCGGCAACCTGGCCGCGGAGTTCAAGGCGCAGCGGGTGTGGGATTCGAAGCAGGCGGTCTACCGGCGCGCGCTGGCACGGCATCCGGCGCCGCGCTGGGAGCGTTTCGTGGTGCTTGCCGGCGGCGTGGACCGGATCGCCAAGGGCCGTCCACGCCCAGGCGAGGAACCGGCCGACGCCTGGCTGGCGCTGGAGCGGCTGCTGGTGGCGGTCGCCGAACCGAAGGCGGCGGCGCTGGCGTGAGCCGCTCGCGGTGCCTCCGGCGATGACGGGTCCGGGCAGCGCGCCGGCCGCAGTGTGCGGAGGCGGAGAGACTACCGGCGGCTTGCACGTGTTCTACGGCGGCACCTTCGACCCGGTGCACCACGGCCACCTCGCGGTCGCCCGCGGCGCCCGGGCTGTGCTGGACTGCCCGATCCGGCTGATGCCGGCGGCGGATCCTCCGCACCGTGCGCCCCCGGGCGCGAGCGCCGGGCAGCGCGCGCGGATGCTGGCGCTGGCGATCGACGGCGAACCGGGCCTGCTGCTGGACGAGCGCGAACTGCATCGCGACGGTCCGAGCTACAGCGTCGACACGCTGCGCGAGCTTCGCCGCGAACTCGGCGAAACGACGCCGATCGCGCTGCTGGTCGGCGCCGACAGCCTGCTCGGTCTGCCGACCTGGCACGCGTGGACGACGTTGACCGCCCTGACCCATTTCGTCGTGGCCGACCGTCCCGGCAGCCGCCTCGACGCGCGCCTGCCGGCGGCGCTCGCGGCCCACCTTGCAGGTCGCTGGACCGACGATCCGAGTGCCCTGCGCGCCGCGCCCGCGGGTCGCGTGCTGTGCCTGCGCCAGCCGCTGCACCCGGGATCCGCCACCCGGATCCGCCGGCGCATCGCCGCCGGCGAGGCCTGGCGCGACCTGGTGCCGGTACCCGTCGCCGACTACATCGTCCGTCACCGCCTGTACGGCGTGCACGGGCCGCAGACGGCCGGATCGCTATAATCGCCTCCGCAGCCGCCCGAGCCATTGCCCTTGACCAGTTCCTCCGCGCACGTCATCAAGACCCGCCTTCCCGACCCGCCGCCGCCGGCCCCCGTGCTGCTCAGGTCGATCCATGCCGCGGTCGAGGAACTCAAGGCCAAGGACGTCACCGAGATCGATGTCCGTGGCAAGACCAGCGTCTGCGATTACCTGGTAATCGCCTCGGGCACCTCGACCCGGCACGTGAAGTCGATCGCCGACGAAGTGGTCAGGCAGGCCAAGCAGCTCGACTGCCAGCCGCTCGGCGTCGAGGGCGAGCGCGAGGCGGAATGGGTGCTGGTGGACCTGGGCGACGTGGTGGTGCACGTGATGCTGCCGCGGGTACGCGAGTTCTACGCGCTCGAACGCCTGTGGACGGTGGGCGACCAGCCGCCCGAGGCCGGCGACGATGCCGCGGGCGACGACCGCGGCTGAGCGCCCGCACCGCTGCGCGGCGGGGATCCGGCGATCCCGGATCGACGAGGCTCGAGGCCAGGGGGTGTGCTTCGCCGGTTTTGCCGCAAGTCATCGGTTGCACGTGTTCGATCGGTCCGCCGGCATCCGCGCGGCGGATCTGGCGCGGTGAAGGCCCGCCTGATCGCCGTCGGCGAGCGTCCGCCGGCGTGGGTGTCCGAGGGCTACGGTGAGTACCGCAAGCGCCTGTCGCACTGGCTGCCGCTCGACCTGGTCGAGGTCGAGCCCGGCGTGCGCGGCAAGGGACGGGACGTCGTCCGCGCGATGCAGGACGAGGGTGCGCGCGTACTCGCGGCGCTGCCGAAGCATGCGCATGTGGTCGCACTCGACGGCCGCGGCCGCGGGTATTCCTCCGAACAGCTTGCACAGCGCATGGAGCACTGGCGCGGACAGGGGCGCGACCTCGCCTTCCTGGTCGGGGGGCCGGAAGGCCATGCGCCCGAGGTGCTGGCGCGCGCGGACGAGCAATGGTCGCTCGGTCCGCTGACGCTGCCGCACATGCTGGTGCGGCTGGTGCTGTCCGAGCAGCTTTACCGCGCTGCGGCGCTGCTCGCCAACCATCCCTACCATCGCGCCTGAAGTCCGGGCGCGCAAAGCGCGCGGCTGTTTCGATCACGTCAGCGCGCACTCCGCGGGCTTCGGGCCACGGCGCACCTCGACCCGCGGCGTTTCGCCGACGCATGCGGTCGGACGACTCACCGCAGGCAGGCTGCGTCGCATGTCCGGCCGGGACATGCGGCGCCAGCCTGTCCATCCTCAGCCGCGGTCCAGCCGGAAGTCGATCGGCACCAGGCCCACGGCCTGCACCGCCTGGCCGTCGCGCAGCGCCGGCTGAAAGCGCCAGCTGCGCTGCACGTGGCGTACGGCCTCGCGATCCAGCACCGAATGCCCGCTGCTGCGCTCGACCTGCACTTCCAAGGGGCGACCGTCGATCCCGACCAGCACCCGCAGCAACACCGTGCCCTCGAGCTGGCGCTGGAGTGCCGCACGCGGGTAGGCAGGCGCAGGGGCACTGGCGTACTGCAGCTGCAGGCCCATCTCGGGGCCTGTGGGGGCCAAGGCGGGCGGCGCGGGAGATTCCGCCGGGGTGGGGGCCACGGGATAAAGCACAGGGATGCCCCGGTCGACCAGGACCGGTGCATCCGGGGTCGGCGTCGCGGCACGGGGCATCGCCGGCTGCGGTGGCACCTCGGGGCGCGGCCGCACCACCGGGACGATCGGAGGCGGCGGCGGGGTCTTCCGTACGACCGGCACGATGTCGATCACTTCGAGGTCGCGCCTGTCCACCTCGACCGCTGGAGGGGTGGGCAGGGTCATCGGCATCAGCAGGAACGACAACGCCAGCACGTTGAGCGCGAGCGTGCTGCTGAGGCCGAGAATGCGGCTCGCGTCGAGCCGGGGAAACTGCGCCGTGCGTGGAATCGGATGCGTCTGCTGCGACACCATGGCCCACCTCCGCGTTGCCGGTGGCCGGAATGGCCACCGTGTGGCTGCGAACGCGCCAGTGGCGGCGCCGGGGTCGATCCGGCGAAGCCGGTGTCCCGCGCTGGCGCGTGACCGACTGCAGCTCCACGCTACTCCCGCGCGGGACGCTCGCACAATGCGACGGAAGTCTAGGCTGCGCCGCTGCCCCGAGTGATCGGAACGTGGCGCACATTGCCGCCGGGCGGACACCCCATGCGAGGCGGCCTCCGGCGTCGAAGCACCGGGGGCCGCGGCGTGCCGCTTCAGTCCTCTTCGTTGGTGCCGTCCTGCTCCGGGTCGCGGTCGAGACCACCGTCGTCGGGATCGGGTTCCTTGCGCACCCCGGCCTTGCGGGCGTCTTCGCGGTCGAGTGGCTGCGTTTCCGGGTAGCCGGAGCGTTCCTCATGCCGATCGGGTGTCTTGGACATGGCTCAGTTCCCCAGTTCGAACACGACATCGAGATTGGCCGAGAGCGTGGTTTCGCCCGGGGCCACCGGCGCCGATTCCATGCGCGCGTCCATCGCCTGCGCCTTCACCATCATCGGCATCGGCGGCTGGAACCCGCCGCCTTCGCTGATGCTCACGATCCGCCGCACGCGCAGGCCAAGCGATTCGGCGTACATCTCCGCGCGCGCCCGGGCGAGCTTCAGCGCGGACTGCCGGGCCTCGTCGTACGCGGCTTCCGGCTTGTCGATCTCGAAGCTGGGGCCGTTGACCTGATTGGCGCCGCTGGCGACCAGTGCGTCGAGCACGTCGCCCAGCCTGGCGATGTCGCGCACCCTGATGTTCACGGTGTTGCTGGCCTGGTAGCCGGTGATCACCGGCGGCTGGTTCTCGGCGTAGCGGTACTGCGGCTGGATGCTGATTCCGCTGGTCTGCACGTCTCGCTCGGCGATGCCGGCGGCCCTGATCGCGGCGACCACCTTGGCCATCTCGGCGGAGTTGGCCTTCAGCGCGGCATTGGCGTCGGCGGCCTGGGTGACCACGCCGGTGGACAGGCTGGCCACGTCGGGCACGCGGCTGGCCTCGGCGTGGGCCGAGACCGAGAGCAGGGTGCCGTCGGTCGGGGCGATGGCGGGGGCGGGTGTCTGCGCGTTGGCGTTGGTCATCACGAGGGCGCCCAGGGCGAGGGTGGAGGCGAGCAGCAGTGCAGCGGTGGGACGGATCATGTCGAACTCCGGGAGTGACGGGGGAAGGGTCGTCAGGATCCGGTGAACGGCCCGTGAGCCTGAACGGGGTTAACGGCCGGGGTTCGACCGGCGCGCGAGCCCCCGCGGGTATCCTTGCCGCATGTTGCATCTTGCCTCCCAGTCCCCGCGCCGGCGCGAGCTCCTGGCGCGTCTCGGCGTGCCCTTCGGCGTGATCGAGGTGGACGTGCCCGAGCAGCGCGCAACCGGCGAGCCACCGGAGGACTATGTGCGCCGCGTCGCCCGCGAGAAGGCGGGGGCAGGTTTGCTGGCGATGGTGGCCGTCCCGGGGGCAGTGGTGCTGGGCGCGGATACCGAAGTGGTGCTCGACGACCGCGTGTTCGGCAAGCCCCGCGAGGCCACGGATGCCGCGCAGATGCTGCGCAGCCTGTCGGGCCGGACCCACGAGGTGCTGTCGGCCGTCAGCCTGGTGTCCGCCGGGCGCGAGGCGCAGGCGCTGTGCCGGTCGCGGGTGACGTTCGCGGAGCTCGACGACGCCGAGATCGCCGCCTACGTGGCCAGCGGGGAGCCCATGGGCCGTGCCGGCGCCTACGCGATCCAGGGCGGCGCGGAGCGCTTCGTGGCCCGCCTCGAAGGCAGCTATTCGGGCGTGATGGGCCTGCCGCTGCACGAGACAACGGGGCTGCTGCGCCAGTTCGGGATCGGCACCGGATTTGCGTCGGTGGACGGCGCGCGGCAGGGGACGGGCTGATGTCGGAAGAGATCCTGGTCAACGTCACCCCGCGCGAGACCCGCGTGGCGGTGGTCGAGAACGGCATGCTGCAGGAACTGCACATCGAGCGCGGCTGGCGCCGGGGCGTGGTCGGCAACATCTACAAGGGCAAGGTGCAGCGGGTGATGCCCGGCATGCAGGCCGCGTTCGTCGACATCGGCCTGGAACGCACCGCGTTCCTGCATGCCAACGACGTGATCCGTCCCGCGCAGCCCGAGGCCGAGGACGACGCCCTGCCGCCGGTGCCGCAGCCGGTCCGCCCGGTCACCGAATTGCTGCGCGACGGCCAGGAAGTGATCGTCCAGGTGGTCAAGGACCCGATCGGCAGCAAGGGCGCGCGCCTGACCACGCAGCTGAGCATTCCGTCGCGCTACCTGGTGCTGCTGCCGCAGTCGCGGGTGATCGGGGTGTCGGCGCGGATCGAGGACGAAACCGAACGCGCGCGGCTCAAGGGCCTGGTGGCCGAGCTCTCGCCGCCCGACGCGCCGCTGGGCTACATCGTGCGCACCAATGCCGAGGGCCAGCCGTCCGAGGCGCTCGCCGAGGACCTGGCCTACCTGTCGCGGGTGTGGAACATCGTCGGCAAGCGCTCGCGGGAGGCGCCGGTGCAGGCCTGCATCTACGAGGACCTGAGCCTGCCGCTGCGCGCCGTGCGCGACCTGATCCGCAAGGACGTGGAGAAGGTGAAGGTGGATTCGCGCGAGACCTTCGACCGGCTGCAGGCGTTCGTCGCCAAGTACATGCCGGTGCTGGCCGAACGCATCGAGCTGTACACCGGCAACCGCCCGATCTTCGACCTGTACGGGGTCGAGGACGAGATCCAGCGTGCGCTGGACAAGCAGGTGCCGCTGAAGTCCGGCGGTTATCTCGTGATCGATCAGACCGAGGCGATGACCACGGTCGACGTGAATACCGGCTCGTTCCTGGGCCAGCGCAACCTCGAGGAAACGGTGTACCGCACGAACCTGGAGGCCGCGCAGGCGGTGGCGCGGCAGCTGCGGCTGCGCAACCTGGGCGGGATCATCATCATCGACTTCATCGACATGGTCGACGAGGAGCACCGCCGCCAGGTGCTGCGCACGCTCGAGAAGTCGCTGGCCAAGGACCACGCCAAGACCACGGTCTACGATTTCTCCCCGCTGGGGCTGGTGGAGATGACGCGCAAGCGCACGGTCGAGAGCCTGCAGCGCCAGCTCAGCGAGACCTGCGACGCCTGCGGCGGGCGCGGCATGGTCAAGACGCCCGAGACGGTGACCTACGAGATCTTCCGCGAGATCGTACGGGCGGTGCGCCAGTTCGAGGCCGAGCGGCTGCTGGTGATCGCCTCGCCCAAGGTGGTGGCGCGGATCACCGAGGACGAATCGCCCGCTGTGGCCGAGCTGGAGGAGTTCCTCGGCAAGTCGATCCGCTTCCAGGCCGACGAGCAGTACCTGCAGGAGCAGTTCGATGTGGTCCTGCTGTAGCGCCCCGGATCGTGTCGACGCGCTTGCGGCTGCTGGCGGGCGCGCGGGACGCGGGACCGGAGGGGCGTGCCCGCCTGTCCGCATCACCGCTTACCGGTCGGGGAGCATGGCGTCGCGTCCGGCGGGACGCCGGTGACCACGCCACTCCGCCGCCGCCTGCGGCTCGCGCGCCGTGGCGCGTGGTACGTCGTCGTGCTGGGACTGGTGCTGGCGGCGCTCGCGGCCGGTGCGGTCAGCCGCCTGCTGCCGCTGGCCGAGCGGCACCCGGACCGGGTGGCGGCGTGGCTGGGCGAGCGCGCAGGGCGTCCGGTCGCTTTCGACCGGCTCGACACGCAATGGACGCGGCGCGGCCCGCTGCTGCGGGTGGACGGCCTGCGCATCGGCGAGGGCGGGGACGCGCTGCGCATCGGCGAGGCGGAGATCCTGATCGCGCAGTACGCCGGCCTGCTGCCGGGGCGCTCGTTCACCGAACTGCGCCTGCGCGGCCTGCAGCTCGCGCTGCAGCGTTCGGACGATGGTCGCTGGCGGGTGCGCGGACTGCCGGGCGACGGCCAGCCCGGCGCGGATCCGTTCGATGCGCTCGAGTCGCTGGGCGAACTCCAGGTGATCGGCGGACGCCTGGACATCGATGCGCCGTCGCTCGGCATCCGCGCGAGCGTGCCGCGGATCGACCTGCGCCTGCGGGTGGACGGCGACCGTACGCGCGCCGCGGCCCGGGCCTGGATCGACGGTGCGGCACCCCCGCTGGACCTGACGCTCGACCTCGGCCGGCGCGATGGCGACGGCCGCGCATACGCCGCGGCCATGGACGCGGATCTCGGCGCCTGGGCGCCGCTGTTGCGCTATGCCGGGGTGGAGGTGGAATCGGGCAAGGGGCGTGCCCAGGTCTGGCTGCAGCTGCACCAGCGGAGGGTGAGCCGGATCACGCTGGAGACCGCGCTGGCGGACGTCGGGTTGCGCGGCGCTCCGCTGGGGTCGCGGTCGTCGCCGCCGCGCCTGCGCATCGGCACGCTCGAGGCGCGCGCGCGCTGGCAGGCCACCGACGATGGCTGGCGGCTGGACGCACCGCGCCTGCGCCTGGCGCGCGACGAGGCGCCGCAGGTGCTCGACGGCCTCGCCGTAGCGGGTGGAGCGCGGTTTGCGCTGCACGCGACGCGCATCGATGCCGGTCCGTTGCTGTCCGCGCTGGCGCTGGGCGACCGGCTCGAGCCGGGACTGCGCCACTGGCTGCTGGGTGCCGCGCCGGATGCCCGCATCCACGACCTGGCGCTGGCGCGCGAGGCCGACGGGCGCCTGCGCGCGCGGGCGCGGGTGGAGTCGCTGCAGATGGCCAGCGTCGGCGATACGCCCGGCCTGTCCGGACTTGCCGGCACGCTGAGTGGCGATGCCGACGGGTTCCGCTTCGAACCCGACCCCGTCGCCCGCGTGCGCTTCGACTGGCCTTCCGGCTTCGGGCCGCCGCACGTGTTCACGCTGCGCGGCGACGTCGCCGGCTGGCGCGAGGGTGCGGGCCTGAAGGTCGGGACGCCGGCGCTGCGGGTGCAGGGCGAGGGCTACGCGGCGGACGTGCGCGGCGGGATCTGGTTCCAGAACGACGGCACGCGCCCGGTCCTGTCGCTCGCCGCCCGGGTCGACGAGGCGCAGGTGCCGGTCGCGCGGCGCTTCTGGGTGCGCCATGTCATGCCCGATGCTGCCGAACGCTGGCTCGACGATGCGCTGGTCGCCGGTCGCGTGCGCGACGGGCAGGCGCTGGTGTCGGGCGATCTCGACGACTGGCCGTTCAGCACGTTGCGTGGCGACCAGCATGCCGGCCTGTTCCAGGCGGACGCCAGGCTGGTCGATGCCACGGTGAAGTTCCAGCCCGACTGGCCGGCGCTCGAGCAGCTCGCCGGCGAGGTCAGGTTCGTCAACGACGGCTTTTCGCTGAGCGGCGGCGGCCTGCTCGGCGGGGTCGAGGTCCGCGACATCGAGGCTCGACTGGCGCACTACGGCGAAGCGGCGCTGGACGTGCGCGCACGCGTCGCGGGCGATGCCGGCAGGCTGCTCGCCGTCCTGGGCGGCAGCCCCCTTCGCAACGGCCTGGAAGACACGTTCGACCAGCTGTCGGCCGGCGGGCCGGTCGCGGCCACGTTCGCGATGTCGCTGCCGCTGCGTGGCGGCGGCGCGCGGCCGACGATCGCGGGCGACATCGACCTGGACGGCGTGTCGCTGGCCGACGCGCGCTGGAAACTGGGCTTCGAGCAGGTGCGCGGGCAGGCGCGCTACGACCAGCATGGGTTCGATGGCGATGGCCTGGCGGCGGTCCGCGACGGGCGCCCGGGGACGTTGTCGCTGCGCGCGGGTCGCGGCCATGTGCGCGATGCGGATGCCGCGTTCGAGGCCGATCTGGATGCGGTGCTGGCGGCCGACGACCTGATGCAGCACGCACCGCAGCTCGACTGGCTGGCAGCGCGCATCCGCGGACGTTCGCGCTGGCAGGTGGGGGTCTCGGTGCCACGCGCGACGCGTGGCGCGCGGGCCGCGCCGGCCAGGCTGCAGCTGCGCTCCACCCTCGCCGGGACCGCGCTCAACCTGCCCGAGCCGCTGGCCAAGCCCGCAGCCGAGGGCCTGCCGACGACCATCACCACCGCGCTGCCGCTGGGCGATGGCGAGATCACCGTCGACCTCGGCGGACGCGTCGCGTTGCGTGCGCGCAGCACGCGCGCCGGGACCGGCGTGCGGGTGGTGCTGGGCGCTGCGCGGGTGGCACAGGCGCCGCCGTCGACCGGGCTGGTCGCGAGCGGCCACGCGCCGGAACTGGACGCGCTGGGCTGGGCCACGCTCGCGACAGGCGGCAGCGCGACCGGGGAGGGCGGCGAGCGCGATGGCGACGCGATGCCCCTGCGCGGCATCGACATCACCACCTCGCAGTTGCGCCTGCTGGGAAGCCGGTTCCCGGACACCCGCCTGCGCGCCAGCGAAGCCGACGGCGCCACGATGGTGCGGTTCGAGGGCGAGGCGCTGACTGGTGCACTGCGGATCCCGCGCGAGTCGGGCGCGGCCGTCACCGGACGCTTCTCGCGCCTGCACTGGGCGACGCCGACCCCGGCGCCGCGGTCGGACGCACGGATCGCGACGGCGGCGCCTGCAGCCCCGCCTGCAGCCCCGCCGTCGGACGACCGCGACGCCGTCGACCCGTCCAGGGTGCCGCCACTGTCGCTCGACGTGGAGGATTTCCGCTTCGGCGGCCTCGCGCTCGGGCGCCTGGAACTGCGGACCCGGCAGACCGCGGCGGGCCTCGAGATCGAACGGCTGCAGACACGCTCCGAACGCCAGACGCTGGATGCCGGGGGCAGCTGGACCGGTCGCGGCGCCAGCGCCCGCACCCGCCTGCAGGTGCAGGCCGACAGCCGCGACTTCGGCGAACTGATGACCGGGCTGGGCTTCGGCAGCAGCATCCACGGCGGCGAGGGCACGCTGCGCTTCGACGCCGGCTGGCCGCGCAGCCCCGGCGATTTCGCACTGGGCGCGATGCAGGGCGAGCTCTCGCTCGCGATCAAGGACGGACGCCTGGTGGAAGTGGAACCCGGCGCCGGACGCGTGCTGGGCCTGCTCAGCATCGCCCAGCTGCCGCGCCGTCTGATGCTGGATTTCAGCGACTTCTTCACCAGGGGATTCACGTTCGACCGCCTCGGCGGCAGCGTGCGCTTCGCCAACGGCATCGCCCGCAGCGACGACATGTCGATCGACGGTCCCGCTGCGGAAATCCACATGCGCGGACGCAGCGACCTGCGTGCGCAGACCCACGACCAGACCATCGAAGTATTGCCGCGGACCGGGAACCTGCTGCCGGCGGTGGGCGCGATCGCCGGCGGGCCGGTGGGCGCTGCGGTCGGCGCGGTCGCCAACGCGATGCTGCGGCGCCCGCTGGGCGAGATGGGCGCGCGCACCTACCGCGTCACCGGTCCCTGGAAGGAGCCGCGGGTGGAAGTGGTGGACGCCGCCGGCGTGCCGCAGGCGGCGGCCGCGCCACGCGACCGCGACCGGCGCGTGCACTGAACGGAACCGCGCATCGCCGGGCTTGCGCTCCGCGTCGCAGGCCCCAGACTGACCGCATGGAATCCAACCAGTCGCCGCTCGCCCTCGCCGAATCCCGCCTGCTGTTGCCGGCGGGGCTCGATGCCCACCAGCTCGACCGCATGTTCGGGACCCTGCTCGGGCCCGGGATCGACTTCGGCGACCTGTATTTCCAGCATTCCAGGCGCGAGAGCTGGAGCGTCGAGGACGGCATCGTCAAGGACGGCGCGCATTCGATCGAGCAGGGCGTGGGCGTGCGCGCGATCAGCGGCGAGAAGACCGGCTTCGCCTATTCCGAAGACATCAACGGCGATGCGCTGCTCGAGGCGGCACGCTCGGCGCGGGCGATCGCGCGCGACGGCGATGCGCGGTCCCCGCGTGCGCTGGCGGTGGGGGCCGGGCGCCAGCTGTATCCGGCGCTGGATCCGGTCGACGCGCTGGACAGCGCGGCCAAGGTCGAGGCGCTGCGACGCGTGGACCGCGCGGTGCGCGCGGCCGACCCGCGGGTGAAGCAGGTGATGGTCAGCCTGATGGGCGGGGTGGACACGGTGCTCGTGGCGCGCAGCGACGGTGTGCTCGGCGGCGACGTGCGGCCGCTGGTGCGGTTGAACGTGCAGGTGATCGTCGAGCAGGACGGACGCCGCGAGAGCGGCTACTCCGGCTATGGCGGGCGCTTCTCCTACGACGAGCTGCTGGCCGACGGCCGGCCCGAGAGCTTCGCGCGCGAAGCGCTGCGGCAGGCGCTGGTCAACCTGGAGGCGGTCGATGCGCCCGCCGGCACCATGCCGGTCGTGCTCGGCAGCGGCTGGCCGGGCGTGCTGCTGCACGAGGCGGTGGGCCACGGCCTGGAGGGCGACTTCAACCGCAAGGGCACGTCCACCTACGCCGGCCGGATGGGCCAGCGCGTGGCCGCGCCGGGCGTGACCATCGTCGACGACGGCACCCTCGACGGGCGCCGCGGTTCGCTCAACATCGACGACGAGGGCACGCCGACCCAGTGCACCACGCTGATCGAGGACGGCGTGCTCACCGGCTACATGCAGGACACGCTCAACGCGCGGCTGATGGGCGTGCCGCCGACCGGCAACGGCCGCCGCGAATCGTTCGCGCACCTGGTGATGCCGCGCATGACCAATACCTACATGCTGGCCGGCACCCGCGAGCGCGAGGAGATGATCCGTTCGGTGAAGAAGGGCCTGTACGCGGTCAACTTCGGCGGCGGCCAGGTCGACATCACCAGCGGCAAGTACGTGTTCTCGGCCACCGAGGCCTACCTGATCGAGGACGGGCGCATCACCGCGCCGGTCAAGGGCGCCACCCTGATCGGCAACGGGCCAGAGACGATGCAGCGGGTGACCATGGTCGGCAACGACCTGGCGCTGGACGAGGGCGTGGGGACCTGCGGCAAGGACGGCCAGAGCGTGCCGGTCGGCGTCGGCCAGCCGTCCCTGCTGGTGTCGCAGATCACGGTGGGCGGGACGAAGGCTTGAGGTCGGTGGTGTCCGAGCGGTCGCCCCGACTGGTGCTGACGCGGCATGCGGTGCCGGCCCCGGGTGTGCGGCGTGGCGAAGGTTCAGTCCTCGTGCGGGCCCTCGGCGACGCCCGGATCGTCCGCACCTGCCGCCAGCAGGTCCCGGATCTCGCGGAACAGTTCCCGGTACGCCTTGGGCGGCTTGTTCCGCGCGCGTTCCTCGATCGCGTTGCGCGTCAGCTGCCGAAGTTGCTGCCGGTCGGCCTGCGGGAATTCGGCCAGCAGCTCGGCCAGCGCTTCGTCGCCGTCGTCCAGCAGACGTTCGCGCCAGCGCTCGGCGCGGTGCAGCCGCGCGGTCTCCTGCCTGGCCGCCTCGCCGCCGGCATCGAGCGCGTCGCGGATCGCGTCCAGCACCTCGTCGTCTTCGCGCCGCATCTGCTTGGCCAGGAACGCCAGCTGGCGCTTGCGTGCGATGTGCGAGGTGATGCGCCGGGTTTCGGCGATGTGCGGCAGCAGGTGTTCGGGCACCGGCAGCTTCGCCAGCCGGCCCGGCTCGAGTTCCGACAGCTGGGCCGCGAGCGCGAGCACGTCCAACGCCTCGCGCCGCTGCTGGCTGCGACTGGGCGCCAGGAACTCGCCGGTGTCCTCGTCCTTTCCTCTCATCGCATCAGGATAAGCCATTGAACAGCGTTGCCGTTCCCGCCGCCGACGACAGCCAGGCGCGCCTCGACCACCTGGAGTCCCTGGCCGCACGGCTGCTCGATGCCTGCCGCGCGCAGGGCGCGGACCAGGCCGAGGTGTCGTGCACCGAGGAGCGCGGACTGAGCGTGAACGTGCGCATGGGCGAGGTCGAAACGGTGGAATCCACCCGCGACCGGGGCATCGGCGTGACCGTGTATTTCGGCCGGCGCAAGGGCAGCGCCAGCACCGCCGACCTGCGCGAGTCCAGCCTCGAGGCCACCGTGGCCCAGGCCTGCGCGATCGCGCGCCATACCGAGGACGACCCGGCGGCCGGGCTGGCCGACGCCGGGTTGATGGCCCGTCCCGGGCCCGACGGCTGGCCCGATTTCGACGACTGGCATCCGTGGATGCTCGAGGCCGACCATGCCGTCGATCTCGCGCTCGCGTGCGAAGCCGCCGGTCGCGAGGCCGACGCGCGCATCGCCAACTCCGACGGGGGCTCGACCAGCACCAGCACGTCGCTGGGCGTGTACGCGAACTCGCACGGGTTCGTCGGCGCCGAACGCGGCAGCCACCACAGCATCGGCTGCGCGCTGATCGCCGGACAGGGGGCCGACATGCAGCGCGACGGCTGGTACAGCTATGCGCTGGCGGCGGACGACCTCGAGGCGCCGGCCGCCATCGGGCGCCGCGCCGCGCAGCGCACGCTGGCCCGGATGGAGCCGCGCGCGATGCCGACCGGGACCTGGCCGGTGCTGTTCTGCGCCGAAGTGGCGCGCTCGCTGGTCGGGCACCTGCTCGGAGCGGTGTCCGGCGGTGCGCTCTACCGGCGCGCGAGCTTCCTGGTCGACAGCCTCGGCCAGCCGCTGTTCCCGGACTGGTTCTCGATCCACGAGGATCCGTTCCTGCGCCGCGGCCTGCGCTCGGCCGCGTGGGACAGCGAGGGCGTGGCCACCCGCGCCTCGGCGCTGGTCGAGGACGGCGTTCTGCAGCGCTACGTGCTCGGCAGCTACTCGGCGCGCCGGCTGGGCCTGCAGACCACGGCCAACGCCGGCGGCGTGCACAACCTCGCGGTGGCCGCCAATGCCGGCGGGTTCGAGGCGCTCGTCGCGGGCATGCGCGACGGCATCGTGGTCACCGAGCTGATGGGGCAGGGCGTGAATCCGGTGACGGGCGACTATTCCCGCGGCGCGGCCGGCTTCCGGGTCGAGGGCGGCGCCATCACCCATCCGGTCGACGGCATCACCATCGCCGGCAACCTGCGCGAGATGTTCCTGGCGATCGAGGCCGTGGGCACCGACGTCGACCCGCGTTCGCACATCCGCACCGGGTCGATCCTGGTGGGCGGCATGACGGTCGCCGGTTCAGATTGACGGTATGCTAGCTCCGGCCGTGCGGCGGAGGGAGCCGCACGCGTGAATCGTGGATCCAACAACTTCCGGGGATAAGCGCATGAACGATTTCAATCCCGTCCAGGGCGGCACGGCGAGCCAGGACGATCGCACCGTCGCGATGCTCACGCACCTGTCGGGCATCATCCTGGGCTTCATCGTGCCGCTGGTGGTCTGGCTGATCAACAAGGACAAGGCCGACAAGGGGTTCCTCATCAGCCAGTCCAAGGAAGCGCTGAACTTCCAGATCACGCTGCTGTTCGGCTACATCATCGGCATCATCCTGTCGATCATCCTGATCGGCGCGCTGCTGAACTTCATCCTCTGGATCGTCTGCATCATCTTCAGCATCATCGCGGGCCTGGCCGCCAACAAGGGCGAGGATTACCGCTATCCGTTCGCGATCCGCCTGATCAACTGACCGGCGGCGAAGGCGCTCGCGGACGTGCCCCCTGGCACTTCCGTGAGGCGCGGGCCCGGCGTCGTGCCGCGAGTGCCGGGGCCCGGATAGGGCATCAGTTGGGTTGAGTTCGCCACACGCGGTCGCATCATCAGTCCTGCGCCGGACGGTTTCCGGCGGGGAGCACCGCCATGCATGCGATGTCGCATCGTGAACACGCCACTACGACCGACCGCCAGTGGGCGGCCGGCACTCATGTCGCCGCGCTCGTACTGGCGCTGCTGACCAGCTGGACCGCCGGATTCGCGGGCATGCTGGCCGCTGGCGTGGTCTACCTGCTCAAGCGCGACGAAGCGCCGTTCGTCGCCGCGCACGCGCGCGAGGCGTTCAATTTCAACCTCAGCATGTTCCTCTACGCCTGTGTCGTGTGCGTGGCCGGCCTGCTGTTGCTGGGCGCGACCGTGCTTACGCTGGGCATCGGCCTGATCGTGACCCTGCCGGCCGGACTGGTGCTGCTGGTGGCCGTGGCCGCGATCGCGGTGATGTGGCTGGTCTGCAGCATCGTGGCCGCGACCCGGGCGTGGAGCGGCGAGGAGTACCGTTACCCGCTGACGCTGCGGCTGCTGGGCTGAGGCCGGCCTTGCCCGGACGCGATGGATAGCGTCCAGCGGGGCGGGCTTGATTCGCCGGTTGCCGCGCCGGTGGCCACCGGACCGGACCGGCCCGGTGACCGGCTTTCAGGCAGGTCAGTGGTTTCGTTCGATCACGCGGCGGCCGAGTTCCGCGAGTGCCGTGGTGTCGCCGCGACATCCCTCCAGCGCATCCTGCATGACTCGCGCCAGTTCACGCAGGCGTGCACGCGAAGCCTCGACACCGATCAGCGCGGGGAAGGTGGCCTTGTCCTGCGCCACGTCCTTGCCCGCGGTCTTGCCGAGGGTGGCGGTGTCGCTTTCGATGTCGAGCAGGTCGTCGCGGACCTGGAAGGCCAGGCCGAGTGCGCCGGCGAAGCGGTCGAGCGCCGCGCGCGTGGATGGGTCCGCATCGGCGGCAAGCGCACCGAGGCGCACCGCCGCGCGCAGCAGCGCGCCGGTCTTCATCGCGTGCAGGCGTTCGAGCGCGGCGAGCGTGATCGGTTCGCTGCCGGTGGCGGCGAGGTCGAAGGCCTGTCCGCCGCACATGCCGGCCGCGCCGGAGGCGGACGCCAGCTCCGCCATCATCGCCACGCGGCATGCATCGGGCAGGGGCGCATCGGCCAGCAGCGAGAACGCCAGCGCCTGCAGGGCGTCGCCGGCGACGATGGCGGTCGCCTCGCCGTGGGCGACGTGCACCGTGGGCTGGCCGCGGCGCAGGGCATCGTCGTCCAGCGCGGGCAGGTCGTCGTGCACCAGCGAGTAGGCGTGGACAAGTTCGACTGCAGCGGCAGCGGCGTCGAGGTCGTCCTCGCGCGCACCGCAGGCGGTGCCGCTGGCGTAGACCAGCTGCGGCCGCATGCGCTTGCCGCCGAGGAGGACGGCGTGGCGCATCGCCGCGAGCAGGCGCGGTTCGGTTCCGTCGAGGCTGTCGAGCGCGCCCGCCATGATGGCGTCGACGCGCGCGCGCCAACGCTCCGGGCGCGGATCGGTGCCGTCAGCCCCGGGCTCAGGCCTCGCCATCGGCGAGGCCGGGGAAGGGCTCGGCGCGCTCGGGCGCGTCGGGGTCGGTGAGCAGGCGCACGCGCAGTTCGGCCTGCTCCAGCGCCTGCTGGCAGCGGCGATACAGGCCCACGCCGCGCTCGTAGGCGGCGAGGGACTCTTCCAGGCTCATCTCGCCGTGTTCCATCTTTTCGACGAGCTGCTCGAGCTGGTCGAGCGAGGCTTCGAAATCGGCCACCGGCGAGGGTTCGTTGGCGGGTTTGCGGACCATGCGTGCAGTGTAAGCCAGCACGTCTCGCGCGTGCGTCAGTTTGCCGCGATGCCGGTCCAGGACAGGCGCCGGCCGGTCGCACGCAGCCACGTGTCGAAACGATCCGACACCGCGACGTCGCCGGCCGCCAGCAGGCTGCCGTCGGCGTCGGCGAGGATCGGCAGCCGGGCGCGGATCCATGGGGGGACGCCGAGGTCCTGCAGCACATGCTTGAGCGCGTGCGAGTGGCGGCGGCCTGGAAGGGTGATGCGTTCGCCGCCGCGCCGCGCGTGGACCACGAAGCCGGCCGCAGGGACGCGCAACGGGGCTTCACCGCTGGCCGGTGCCGCATCGGGATTCGCACGCAAGTCCGCAGGCTCCAGCGCCAGCACGCCGCCGCCCGGCCACGCCAGCGCGCAGGCCCCGTTCCAGCGCAGGCGCACGTCGGCCGGGCCTGGAGGAGGGGCCGGGCCGGCCCACAGCAGGTCGCGCCAGTAGCGGATTTCTCCCACCTGCCAGGCGAAGGTCGCCGCGTCGGCGGGACGTTCCCCGTCCAGCCAGGCATCGACCCGGGCCACGCCGCGCGCCGGCAGCGGCGGCAGGCCGGCACGTTCCATCCACAGGCGCAGCACGCGCGCGCGGCGCGCCGCGGGCAGGGCCGCCAGACGGGAGGCGTGCAGGTAGTGGCCGTCGACGGTCCGCGCCTGGGCGAGGGCGCGTGCGTCCTCGTCGTCCAGCAGGCGCGCAGCGTCACCCTGCAGCGCCGCCGCGCGGGTGAACGCGGCATCGGCGTGCGGCCAGCGGGCGCGCAGGCGCGGCAGTACGTTCAGTCGCAGGTGGTTGCGGTCGGCCGCGTCGCTGGCGTTCGAAGGATCCTCGATCCAGTCCAGCTCGAGCGCGCGGGCGTAGTCGTGGAGCGCCTGCCGCGGTGTGTCCAGCAGCGGCCGCCACAGCCAGCCGCGGCCGAACGCGCGCCACGGCCGCATCCCGGCCAGGCCGTCGACGCCGGACGCGCGCAGCGCACGCAGCAGGAAGGTCTCGGCCTGGTCGTCTCGATGGTGTGCGAGCACGAGGACTTCGTTCTGGCGCAGTGCGTCGGCGAACGCGGCATGGCGGGCGGTGCGCGCCGCAGCCTCGGGACCGTCGCCTGCGTCCGCTCGCACCTCGACCCGCTCCGTCGCCAGGTCGACGCCCCATGCCGCACAGGTGCGAGCGCAGTGCGCGGCCCAGTCGTCGGCGTCGGCGTGCAGCCCGTGGTGGACGTGGATCGCGCGCAGGCCCAGGCGGCGCAGGCGGTGGTCGTGCGCCAGCCGGTGCAGCAGGGCGGTCGAATCGAGACCGCCGCTGTAGCCGACCAGCAACGCGCCCTCGCGCGGAAGCGCGGGCAGCGGAAAAGGGACGGGAACGGTCACCGCGTTCGCCTAGCGCCGGCGCGTCAGCCGGCCACCGGTTGGGCGGCGGCGATGACCGCGGTGCCGGTCGGATCGTACGCCAGCGGCTTGCGGGCGATCAGCGTGATCGAATCGTGCGCGCTGTCGTCGTGGATCGGTTCGCCGGCGAGGTCATAGGCCTCGGCATCAGGCTCGAATCCGGCCTCGGCCAGCTGCCGGCGCTGCCGGTCGAGCGTGACGTAGTACAGCATCGTGCCGTAATGGTGGCACTGGTCGTTGATGATCGCGTAGTCCGGCGCGTGCACCTCGAACGGCCGGAAGTGACGCCGGTTGCGCAGCCGCAGCACGAACTCGCCGCAGAACCGCAGCGACCGCACCGCCGCGCGCAGCGGGTGCCACGACCACTCGAACGACGGCCAGCGGAAGCCGCGGCCGAATTCGGGCGAGTTGCGGTTGTGGGTGGAGAACACGAACAGGCCACCGGGTTCCAGCACCCGCTGCACCTCGCGCAGGATCCGCAGCCGGTCGGCGTGCGAGACCATGCCGATGCCGTTGCAGGCGAACACGGCCAGACCCACCGAGCCGTCCGCGATGCCGTCCATCGCGCGTGCATCGGCGAACTCGAACTGCGCGGCGGGGAACCGGCGGCGACAGGCCTCGACCATGTCGACGCTGTAGTCGATCCCGAGATAGTCGTCGCTGATCGCGCGCAGCGCCTCGACCGTGCGGCCGCCGCCGACGCCGATGTCGAGGATCCGGCGGCCGCGCGCCAGTGGCGCGACGCGCGCGAACGTGGCCTGTTCGGCGGGGCTCAGCCCCCACGGCCGCGCGTAGTGCGCGACCACGGCCGGATCGCGCATGGTGCGCAGGTTGATGCGGTCGATCGCCTCTGACATCGCCCCTTCCCCCGTTTTTCCCCCGTGCGCAGGCGACGGCTCCCAGCCATCGCCCCGCGTCCCTCAGGCCGCTTCGTACGCGCCGTATCCGCGCAGCCGCCGGTAGCGCCGCTGCAGCAGGTCGGCCACCGGCACCGCCTCCAGCGCGTCGAGTTCGTTCAACAGCACCGTCTTGAGCCGGATCGCGGTCTGCCGCGGATTGCGGTGCGCGCCACCGATTGGCTCGCGCACCACCTTGTCCACCAGCTGCAGTTCGCGCAGGCGCCGCGCGGTCAGGCCCAGCTGTTCGGCGGCATCGCGCGCCTTGCCGGCATCCTTCCACAGGATCGAGGCGCAGCCTTCCGGCGAGATCACAGAATAGGTGCTGTACTCGAGCATCAGGGTGCGGTCGCCCACGCCGATCGCCAGCGCGCCGCCGGAACCGCCCTCGCCGATCACCGTGCACAGGATCGGCGTCTTCAGCTCGGCCATCTCCATCAGGTTGCGGGCGATCGCCTCGGACTGGCCGCGCTCTTCGGCGCCGATGCCGGGATAGGCGCCGGGCGTGTCGATGAAGGTCAGCAGGGGCAGCTTGAAGCGTTCGGCCAGCTTCATCAGCCGCAGCGCCTTGCGGTAGCCCTCCGGCCGCGGCATGCCGAAGTTGCGGCGCACCTTGGCCTTGGTGTCGCGGCCTTTCTGATGGCCGATGATCACCACCGGGCGACCGGAGATGCGACCCATGCCGCCCACGATCGCCGGATCGTCGGCATAGGCGCGGTCGCCGGCCAGTTCCTCGAACTCGTCGCACATCACCTTGATGTAGTCCAGCGTGTACGGACGCATCGGGTGGCGCGCCAGCTGCGACACCTGCCAGGCGCTGAGGTCGCGGAAGATGTGCGCGGTGCGCTTGCGCAGCTTGTCCTGCAGCGCGTGGATCTCGGCGTCGATGTTCACCGCCGGGCCGCTGCTGGCCTGGCGCAGTTCGTGGATCTTGGCCTCGAGGTCCGCGATCGGCTGCTCGAAGTCGAGGTAGTTCGGATTCATGCCCGGGACTGCTGCATCAAAGCGCGCAGTCTAGCCGACACGGGCCGGGGCGACCGTACCGGGGCGTGCGGCGGGCCGCGCCCCGCGGTTTCACGGTGCGTCGGCGGCCGTCGCGGGTTCGGGACAGGACGCGATGGCGCCGGGCGCGGCGCACAGCGAGGCCTTCACACGCGCAAGATACGTCGCCACCGAGGGCGGAGGCGCTTCCAGCCGCGCGAGGAGCGCGTATGCCCGCGTCAGCGCCTCGCGTGCGCCCCGGGCGTCGCCGCCGGCCAGTCGCGCCTCGGCGAGCGTGCCGTAGGCGGAGGCGTGGCGCGGGCTGGGCTGGACGTGGACGCGGTCGGCCATCGCCACCGCACGCAGGGCGTGATCCAGCGCGTCGGCGGTATCGCCCGTTGCCGCCGCCATCCGCGCGACGTGCGTCAGCGCCACCGCCACCATCGGATGGTCGCCCTCGAAGACGCGTTCGCGCATGGCCAGCGACTGCCGGTAGAGCGCGAGCGCGCCGCTCGCGTCGCCCTGTTCTTCTGCCAAGAGCCCCCGGTTGCCGATGGCGATCGCGAGGTCCGGACTGCCGCGGGGATACAGCACCTCGAAGATCGCCTGCGCTTCGCGGTACAGGCGGTCGGCGCGCGCGACGTCCTTGCGCTCGTGCGCCACCTGGGCGAGGTTCGACAGCAGGTTGCCCTGGTCGGCGCTCGGTTCGCCGGTATCGTGGTGCGCTGTCCAGGCATCGTGCGCGCGCTGCAGGTAGGTGCCGGCTTCGGCATACCGGTCCTGCGCCATGTACAGCATGCCCAGGTTGTTGAGCAGGTACAGGTGGATCGGGTCCGCCACCAGGCCAGCGCGTTCGCTGCGCGCGATGCCGTCGATGAACAGCGCCTCGGCCTCCGCGATCCGTGCCTGGTCCTGGCGCAGGCCGGCGACGCCTTCGAGCGCGCGGAGGGTGCGCGCGTCGTCGCGGCCGAACACGCGCTCGTGGTCCTGCAACGCACGCACCAGCTGCGCCTCCGCCTGCGGCAACCGGTGGCGGTCGAGCATGCTGTAGCCGATGCCGAAGCGGACTTCCGCGGACAGATCCGGGCGTCCCGGGAAGTATTCGTCGATGCGTTCCGCGGCGCCGTCGAGCGCCTGCCCCAGGGTGAGTTCGCCGCCGGTCTCGAACGGATCCGACATCGACAGCACGTCCATCAGGAAGGCGTTGACCTGGCGCATGTCGGCGGCGGCCTGGTGCGCCTGCCATGCGGCGATGCCGCCAGCCGAGACGATCGCGACGAGTGCCGCGATGGCGAGCGTGCTGCCCACGCGATGGCGACGCACGAACTTGCCGAAGCGGTACGCGGCCGAATCCGGATGCGCCAGCACCGGCCTGCCGTCGAGCCAGCGCTGGATGTCGCGCGCGAGCTCTTCGCTGGAGCCGTAGCGCCGCTCGATGTCCTTGTGCATCGCCCTGGCGACGATCCGCTCGAGGTCGCCATCGATGCCTGCGAGGCGTCGGCGACGGTCGTCATCGTCCAGCGCCGCCGCATCGGTGGCCACGCGCAGCGATCGCGGTCGGGTGTCGCAGACCGTGCGCTCGGCCTCCGCCGGGCTCAGTCCCGCCAGCTCGTAGGGCCGCACGCCGGTGAGCAGCTGGTACAGCAGCACGCCGAGCGAATAGACGTCCGAGCGCGTGGTGGTCGGCTGGCGACGCACCTGTTCCGGGCTGGCGTAGGCCGGCGTCATCGCCGTCAACGAGGTCACCGACACCGCGCCCGCCTCGTCGCCGGCGTCGAGCAGGCGCGCGATGCCGAAGTCGAGCAGTTTCGGTTCGCCCGCGGCATCGACCAGGATGTTCTCCGGCTTGAGGTCGCGGTGCACGATCAGGTGCCGGTGCGCTTCCTGCACACCGTCGCAGACCTTGCGGAAAAGCGCCAGTCGCGCCGGGATGTCGAGCGCATGGCGGTCGCAGTACGCGACCAGCGACAGGCCGTCGACCAGTTCCATCGCCAGCCACGGCAGTCCCGAGGCGGTGCTGCCGCCATCGAGGATGCGCGCGATGTTGGGATGGCCGAGCCGCGCGAGCAGGGCGCGCTCGTTCTCGAACCGGGCGATCAGCTGTGCGCGGAACCCCGCGTTCGCGCCCAGGTGCAGCGGGCGGATGAGCTTGAGCGCGACGTCCTGGTCGTAGGCCTCGTCGGCGCGGCGCGCGCGATAGACCACGCCCATGCCGCCACTGTCGATGCGCTCGACCAGCTGGAAGGGGCCGACCCGTTCGCCCAGCTGCGGGAAGCCGTCCGGCTCAGGCACCAGTACGGGCTGCTCGAGGAAGCCGCCGAGGTCCGATTCGGCCTGCAGCAGGCGCAGCACCCGCAGCCGCAGCCAGTCGGGCACCGCCTGGGTGGACAGCCAGGACACGCGTTCGGCGGCTGGCCGGTCGAGCGCGCGCTCGAACCAGTCCAGGACCTGGCCTTCGTCCGCGACGCTCATGCTGCGCTGTCCCCCCGGCGTGCCCGCCGCCCGAAGCGCGACCGTAGCAAATCGGGGCGGGTTGCATGCCGCATCGGGTCGCCAGGCGCGCTGCTACACTCGATCGCGTGACCGGGGAATTCACTCAATTGCTGGCCGGCTGGCGCGGCGGCGATCGTGCCGCGCGCGATCGCCTGGTCGGCATGGCCTATCCGGAACTGCACGCGATCGCGCGCCGGCAACTGGCCGGCGAACGCCGCGACCACACGCTGCAGCCTACCGCGCTGGTCAACGAGGCCTACCTGCGCCTCAGCGGGCTGGAACGCATCGACTGGCAGGACCGGATTCACTTCGTGCGGCTGGCGGCGCGGATCATGCGCGAGATCCTGGTCGACCACGCGCGGCGACGGTCGGCGCACAAGCGCGATGGCGGCGAGCGGATGTCACTGACCGCGCTCGACCAGATCGCCGGAGACGCCGCCGACGCCGGGATCGATCTGGTCTCGCTCGACGAGGTCCTGGGCCGCCTCGAGGCCTTCGACGCGGACAAGGCGCGGATCGTCGAGCTGCGCTACTTCGGCGGCCTGACGATCGAGGAGACCGCCGAGGCGGTCGGCCTCTCGCCGGCGACCGTCAAGCGCCACTGGCAGGTCGCGCGCGCCTGGCTGTTCGACGCTCTGGCGGATCAGGGCTGACCACGCCGCGCGCAGGCGTTCGAACCTGCCGCCGTCGCCATCGCCGGTTGCCGCGATTCCCGTGGGGGCGGTATCGCTGGCGCGATTGCGATGCGCGGCCGTGCCTGTCGCGGGACTCGCCGGGGCCGGCCTGGTGGGTGCCGGAGGAGCCAGGCGAACGCCCGCATCCGGTCCGCCGGAGGATTCGCGCGCCGGGGCCGCGGCGGGATGGCCGGCCTTTCCGGATTGCGTTGACATGGGGCGACTCCGGTCGTCGGCCACGAGCGGCCATGTCATGACAGGCGCGAACCGGGGCGGGATCGGCTCATGCGGACGCGTCGCCTGCGCGTGAGCCGGTTTTCCCGCGTCATGCGCCTGCAGGACTGACGGGGCGATTCCGCCCCCCCGGGAGCCGACCATGATCGACCGCACCAAGATGCCCACCCTACTGGCCGCCGCCCTGGCGATCTCGCTGGCGGGGTGCAGCAAGCCGCAGGAATCGCTTCAGGAGGATGCCCTCGTGCAGCAGGAAAGCGGCGGCGCGCAATGGCCGCAGGGGAACGACGCCGTATCCGGGGAAGCCAGCATGCTGGCTTCCGCGCCTGCCGGAGAGGCATCGGCGATGCCGCCGCCGCTCGACACCAGCCGCATGCAGCCGGCGCAGATCATCGACCGCGCCGGCTTCGGCCAGCCGATAATCGCGGCCGACCTCGAGATCCCGGCGGGCTGGCAGACGGTCGGCGGCGTGGCCTGGAACGACGGCACCGACTGCATCACCAACCAGCTGCAGATCGGCTGGACCGCGATGGCGCCCGACAGCCTGACCGCGATCGAGATCCTGCCCGGCTTCAACTGGCAGGTCGCGGGCACCGAGATCCAGATGAACCCCTGCCCGGCGGCGCCCTACCGTTCGACCCGCGAGTTCCTCGAGGCCACCGTGCAGCGAACGCGCCCCGGTGCGCGCGTGCTCGACTACCAGGACCAGCCCGAGGTGGCGCAGCAGATGGCGCAGTCCGCGCAGTCGCATCCGCAGGCGCAACTGCGCCACGACGCGGGCCGCGTGCTGATCGCCTACAACAAGGACGGGGTGGAGATGCGCGAGGTGCTGGGCGCGGCGATCACGTTCTCGCAGATGCAGGGCAATGTGGTGGCCGGCACCGCCACCATCAGTTCGGTGCGCGGACCCAACGGCCGCGTCGACTTCGAGCTGGGCAAGCGCGTCGGCGCGACCATGCGGCTCAACCCGCAATGGCTCGAGGCGATGAAGCAGCGCGGCATGGCCAACCTGCAGCGCGTCAGCGACGGCCAGCGTCGCAGCATCAACGACTGGCACAACCGGCAGATGGCGATCATCAGCGCGCGCGGGGAAGCCGATCGCGCCGCCATCCGCATGCGGACCAATCGCGAGGTCGCCGGCATCTACAGCGCGATCGCGGCCAACACCAGCGCGACCAGCGACCGGATGCACGCCAGCAACATCGACACGATCAACCAGGTCAACTCGTATGCCGGCGTCGACGGCACGGTGGTGAAGTCGAGCATCCACGGCGGCGACCAGGTGTTCCAGAACAGCAACGACCCCAGCCAGGCCTACAGCACCGACGAGGCCTATCCCAATCCGCCGAGCGGCTACGTCGAACTGGAGCGCGTGCCGTGATCGGGTCGCGCCCCCGCGGAATGCTGGCCATCGCCGTGGCCGCGTGGCTGTCGCTGGGCGTCGCGGCCCCGGCCATCGCGCAGGACAGCTTCGGCGGCAATGCACCCGCGCAGGTGCGTCCGCAGCCGGTTCCGGACGCCTACGGCCAGGGAGGCAGGACGCAGGACCCGCCATCCGGGCCCGGTGCGAATGCGGGCATGTCGCGCCCTGCGATGGCCGGACCTTCGAACGAGGCCCAGGACTTCGGCGTCGCACCGACGCAGCAACTGCGGCCCACGGAGCAGATGCACGGCCCCACGCCGACGTCGATCCCGGGCGGCAAGGTGATCGATACCCGCGCGCTGTCGCAGCTGCTGCAGTCGCGCCAGGGCGACGTGCTGCTGCTGCACGCCTACGGTGGCATGCGGCACCTCCCGGGCGCGGTGCCGGTGGCGCCGGCGTCGCAGGGCGGCAGTTTCGACGACGAGGTCCAGCGCGGGTTCGGCCAGTACCTGCAGCAGGCCACCGGCGGCGACCCGTCGCGGATGCTGGTGTTCTATTGCGCCGGCGTGCAGTGCTGGGGGTCCTACAACGCGTCGCTGCGGGCGTTGAAGCTCGGCTACCGCAACGTCGCCTGGTATCGCGGCGGGCTGGAGGCCTGGCAGCAGGCGGGCCTGCCGGTGCAGGACGGCGACGGTCAGCAGGGCGCGGGACAGGGCCAGGGGCGTTGAACGCGATGCGCACGCGCACGGTGAGCGCGTGCAGGGCGGTTGACGACGGCCACGCGGTGCGGGCGGCGATGCGTGTCGACGGGAACGGGTGACGTGCGGCATCCAGGCGCGACCGTCCTGTGGCTGGCATGGATGGGACTGGCGACGGCCTGTGGCGTGCGTGATGCGGGGCCGGCCGCCGGGGGTGGCGACGGCGTGCCGCGAAGGGCCGCTGCCACCCAGGACCAACTGCCGCACACGCCGGCGGTGGAGCCCGGGATGGTGTCGGCGCAGGCGGATGGGCCCCCGCCGGTACGGGCAACGGCTCGCGTCGCGCCGCATGCGCCGAGGGTGGTGGTCGAGGGTCGCGGCGCATACGCCGACGCGCTTGCGCAGCGGATCCGGGCCGTTCTGCCGGACGGCTGGCGAGGCGCGTTCGTCGTGGAGGCCGGTTGCGAGGACGACGACTGCCTGCGCTGGTGGATGAGCTCGGCCGATGGCCGGCAGCGCGTCGAGCAGTGG
This sequence comes from Luteimonas kalidii, assembly GCF_029887935.1. Classification (GTDB taxonomy): domain Bacteria; phylum Pseudomonadota; class Gammaproteobacteria; order Xanthomonadales; family Xanthomonadaceae; genus Luteimonas; species Luteimonas kalidii. The sequence goes on from NZ_JARXRO010000020.1 coordinate 869,438, forward strand.
CCCGCGATCGAGGTGCCTGTCCTCGTCCCGGAGGCGGGCGAGCGGCACGTCGATCCGCGGATCGTGCCGACGCATGTCGAAACGATGCGGGCGCGCCTGTTTCCGGACTCGAAGGTGCTGGGCAGCAAGTACGACCGCTACGAGGACCGCGTCTCGAACGAAGACGTCACCCTGGCCGCCGGATACCTGCGCGACGGCGTGCCGATGCGGGCGGAGATCCACGTGTGGTTGCACCTATCCGATCCGGGGCCGCAGGCAATGGGCGAGAACATGCGCACGGGCATCCTGCGCACGCGTGTGCGCTCGGCGCCTGCGGGCGTCTTCGATGGCCAGCGCCTGCGCGACGACGTGGAATACGCGATCAGGCTCGAGCGCGAGGGGTGGGATGCGCAGCTGGACGCGTGCGTCGCGTCCGCGCGCATGATCGCCCACATGGCCTACGTGGGCTCGGACGAGGATTCGCACGCGGCAGTGCAGGCCTGCGAGCGCGAATGGGAGGCGCGACGGCTCGTCCGCTCCGGCACGGCGCGCGTCGGGGGCGGGATGTGATCTCCGGGCCAGGCGCAAGCCCCGGTCCCGCCGGCGCAGGCCAGCGCTGCCCGCGGCGCGATCAGTTCGCCCAGGGGCGCGAGATCGACAGCCTCACCTGCTGCACGCCCGGCAGGGTCCGCAGCGTGCACGGCAGGTCCGCGTCGACCCGGATGCCCTGGCTGCCGTTGACGTCGAGCTTGCCTGCCGCGCCGGTGGGCAGCAGCAGCTCGTAGCGCAAGGGCGTGTGTCCCGGTCGATGGCGCGACAGCAGCGATTCCACCCGGTCGAGCGAGCCGGGGACGCGCAGGTCGAGCTTGAGCGCCAGTCCCTGCGCGTGCTGCGGACACACCTGCTCGAAATCCCAGCAGCGCCGCGCGCGCAGCGAGAAGCCGCCGCTGAACTCGTCCTCGCGCAGCCCGCCCTCGATCACCAGGATGCGGTCGCGGGTGAGCAGGGCGGCGTTGCCGAAGTATTCCTCGGCGAAGAACGCGCACTCCAGCCGCCCGCGCCCGTCCTCGATCAGTACGAAGGCCTGCGAATCGCCGCGCTTGCGCATCGCCAGCACCTGGCCGGCGACGACCACGGTGGTCTCCGGGCGCCAGCTGCGCCCGCCGGTGTCCGGGCGCGCGGCCCACAGTGCGTCGAGCTGGCCGAGGTCGTGCCCGACCAGTGCGCGCAGCTCCTCGCGGTAGGGATCGAGCGGATGGCCGCTGAGGTAGTGGCCGAGGGTGTCGCGCTCGCCGTCGAGCTTCTGCTTGAGCGGCCATTCGGCGCAGGTCGGCAGTTCGATGTGGATGTCGGCCGCGCCGCCGCTGCCGAACATGTCGAACATGCCCGCCGCGCGGTTGCGTGCGATCTGGTCGGTCGCCTTGAGCACCTCGGGCAGCTGCAGCATCAGGCTGGCGCGGCTGGGCGCCAGCGCATCCAGCGCGCCGGCGTGGATCAGAGCCTCGAGCGTGCGCCGGTTGAGCCTGCCGGCATCGACCCGCTTGCAGAATTCGTAGAGGTCCGCGTAGCCCTCGCCGCGCGCTTCGATGATCGACTCGCACGCGCCGCGGCCCACGCCCTTCACTGCGCCCAGCCCGTAGCGGATGGTGCCGCGGGTCCCGTCCGCACCGGTCTGTCCGTCGATCGCCTCGAACATGTAGTTCGATGCGTTCACGTCCGGCGGCAGCACGGTCAGCCCCATCGCCTTGGCTTCGTTGAGGAAGCCCACCACCTTGTCGGTGTTGTCCATGTCCGAGGACAGCACCGCGGCCATGAACTCGGCCGGGTGGTGCATCTTCAGCCACGCGGTCTGGTAGGCGACCAGCGCGTAGGCGGCCGAGTGCGACTTGTTGAAGCCGTACTCGGCGAACTTCTCCATCAGGTCGAAGATCGAGGTCGCGACCCGCGGGTCGACGCCGTTGCTCGCGGCGCCGGCCTCGAACTTGGCGCGCTCCTTGGCCATCTCCTCGGCCTTCTTCTTGCCCATCGCGCGGCGCAGCAGGTCGGCGCCGCCGAGCGAATAGCCGGCCAGGACCTGGGCGATCTGCATCACCTGTTCCTGGTAGACGATCACGCCGTAGGTGGGCTTGAGCACCGGCTCGAGCAGCGGGTGCGGATAGGTGACCTCGGCGTTGCCGTGCTTGCGGTCCACCCAGTCGCGGTCCATCCCCGAACCCAGCGGGCCGGGGCGGAACAGCGCGGCGAGCGCGATGATGTCCTCGAAGGTATCGGGCTTCGCGCGCTTGAGCAGCTCGCGCATGCCGCGCGATTCGAACTGGAACACCGCGACCGTGTCGCCACGCGCGAACAGTTCGTAGGTGGCGCGATCGTCGAGCGGCAGCGCGGTGATGTCCAGCGGCGATTCGCCCTCCGCCGCGCGCCGCGCATTGATCGCCTTCACCGCCCAGTCGATGATCGTCAGCGTGCGCAGGCCGAGGAAGTCGAACTTCACGAGGCCCACCGCCTCGACGTCGCTCATGTCGAACTGGGTGACCGGGTTGCGGCCGCGGCCGCCCTCGTCGTGTTCGGCGTACAGCGGGCAGAAGTCCGACAGCGGCGACGGCGCGATCACCACGCCGCCGGCGTGCTTGCCGGCGTTGCGGGTGAGGTCCTCGAGCTGCAGCGCGAGGTCGACCAGGTCGCGCACCTCGTCCTCGGTCTCGTAGCGCTCCTTGAACTCGGAGACCACGTACGCGCTGTCCTTCTGCGCACGCTTGCTGCGACCGATCGCGTCCTCGAGCGACAGCGGATCGGCCGGCTGCAGCGGGATCAGCTTCGACAGCCCGTCGACGAAGCCGTAGGGATGGCCGAGCACGCGGCCGGCGTCGCGCAGCACCGCCTTCGCGGCCATGGTGCCGTAGGTGATGATCTGGCTGACCCGGTCGCGGCCGTACCGGGCGGCGACGTAGTCGATGACCTCGTCGCGCCGGTTCATGCAGAAGTCGATGTCGAAGTCCGGCATCGACACGCGTTCGGGGTTGAGAAAGCGTTCGAACAGCAGGTCGTAGGGCAGCGGGTCGAGGTCGGTGATGCCCAGCGCCCAGGCCACCAGCGAGCCGGCGCCGGAGCCGCGGCCCGGGCCCACCGGGATGCCGTGCTGCTTGGCCCAGTTGATGAAGTCGGCCACGATCAGGAAGTAGCCGGGGAACCCCATCGAGATGATGACGTCGAGCTCGCGCTCCAGTCGCGCGTCGTAGCTCTCGCGCGTATGCCCGGGCGCCAGCGGGTGCCGGTCCAGCCGGGTCGCGAGGCCGTCGCGCGCCTGGCTGCGGATCCAGCTGTCGAGGGTCTCGTCCGAGGGCACCGGGAACGCCGGCAGGTAGTACTTGCCCAGGCGCAGTTCGAGGTTGCAGCGCTGGGCCAGGGCCAGGGTGTTGTCGATCGCGTCGGGCACGTCCGCGAACAGCGCGGCCATCTCTTCGCTGGACTTGAGGTACTGGCCCGGCGCGTAGTCCTTGGGCCGCTTCGGATCGTCGAGCACGCGGCCGGAGGCGATGCACACCCGTGCCTCGTGGGCCTCGAAGCCGTCGGCATCGAGGAAGCGCGCGTCGTTGCTGGCCAGCACCGGGATCCCGCGGGTGGTCGAGGCGTGCAGCGCGAAGGCGTTGAAGGCCTCCTCGCCGTCGAGGCCGAGGCGGGTGAGTTCGAGGAAGCAGCGATCGCCGTAGGTGCGCTGCAGGTCGCCCAGCGCCCCGGCGGCGAGGTCGTCGCGGCCCCCGGCCAGCAGCTGGCCGGCCCGGCTGTGGCGCCCGGCCAGCGCGAACAGGCCCTCGGAAGCCTCGGCCAGCCATTCCGGACGCACCACCACGCCATCGTGCCGGTGGCCCTGCGTCCAGGCGCGGGTGAGCAGGCGCGAGAGCGACAGGTAGCCGGCGTGGTCGCGACACAGCAGGGTCAGCGGCGCGGGCGGATCGTTGCCCTCGGCGACCAGTACGTCCGCACCCGCGATCGGCTTGAGCCCGGCCCCCTCCGCGGCGCGGTAGAACTTCACCAGCGCGAACAGGTTGTTGCGGTCGGTGATGGCCACCGAGGGCTGGCCGAGCTCGGCGCAACGCCTGACGAGTTCCGGGATGCGGATCGTCGAATCGGCCAGCGAATACTCGCTGTGGAGATGGAGGTGGACGAAACGGGCGGACATCGGGGCCACGGCAGGCAGGCCCCGTGCAGGGTAGGCGGCGGCGGGGGTACGGACAAGGCTTGACAGCCTGCCGCGCGGGCACCGCCCGACAGCCCCGGAGGCTCCGGCGCCCGCCGCGCCGTTTGCCTTCGCGGCCGGTTGCCGGCACTCTTGATAGCGCTACCACGCCAGTGCGGCGCGGACGCCTGCGCAGACGGGCGCGGCCCGGGGAGGACCATGCAGGACGAACGCGGCGACACACGGCCAGGTGGTACGCGCGCGAAAGCGCGGCTGCCGATGCGCGAGAAGCTCGGCTACGGCCTGGGCGATTTCGGCTTCAACCTGTACTGGGCCAACATCTCGGCCTTCCTGCTGATCTTCTACACCGACGTGATGGGCCTGGCGGCCGCGGCGGTGGGCACCATGATGCTGGTGACCAAGATCGTCGACGCGGTCACCGACCCGCTGATCGGGGCGCTGGCGGACCGCACCCGCACCCGCTGGGGCCGGTTCCGGCCCTACCTGCTGTGGGGCGCGGTGCCGATGGCGATCACCGGCGTGCTGACCTGGACCGTGCCCGACCTGGACCCCGACGGCCGCCTGCTCTGGGCCTACGCCAGTTTCACCCTGATGATGCTGGCCTACACGGTGCTGTCGATGCCGTACTCGGCGCTCTCGGGCGTGATCACCGCCGATACCCAGCAGCGCACCACCCTGATCAGCTTCCGCTTCATCGCCGCGTTCGCCGGCACCACTTTGGTCAACTGGCTCACGCTGGACCTGGTCGCCTGGCTCGGCCGCGGCGACGAGGCGCTTGGCTGGCAGCTCACGCTCGGCCTGTACGGGGTGATCGCCGCGGCCACCTTCGCCACGGTGTTCCTGACCACGCGCGAACGCATCGCACCGCCGCCCCAGCAGCGCAGCGCGGTGCGCCAGGACATCGCCGACCTGCTGCGCAACCGGCCGTGGCTGGTGCTGTTCGTGCTGGCGCTGGTGATCATGGTGACGATCGTGATGCGCAGCGGGTCGCTGGTGTACTTCCTCAAGTACCACATCGGCCGGCCCGAGCTGACCGGCACCTTCCTGGGCGTGTACTCGGTGGCGCTGGCGGTCGGGGCCGCCTCGACGCCGCTGCTGACCCGGCTGATGGACAAGCGCTCGCTGCTGATGTGGCTGATGGCCGGCGTGGGCGTGCTCAGCTGCGCGATGTACTTCGTGCCGCCCGACGCGGTGTGGACCCTGTTCGCGATCAACACCGCGATCGGCCTGCTGCTGGGCCCGAAATCGCCGCTCGCGTTCTCGATGTACGCCGACTGCGCCGACTACACCGAATGGAAGACCGGGCGGCGCGCGACCGCGATGACCTTCGCCGCCGCCACGTTCTCGCAGAAGCTGGGCGGCGCGCTGGCCTCGGCGGCGATCGCCTGGATGCTGGCGGCGATGGGCTACGTGGCCAACGAGGCGCAGTCCGATGCCTCGCGCCAGGGCATCGCGCTGCTGCTCACGGTGATTCCGGGCGTGGTGGCGCTGCTGGCCGCGTGGCTGGTCAGCGCGTATCCGCTCGACGATGCCGCACTGGCGCGGGTGCAGGACGACCTGCAGTCGCGCCGGGACGCCGCGGCATGACGACCCAGGGCCCGTGCACGTTCGAAGACGGCGGCCGGCGCTGTGTGCTGCACGACCCGGTCGCGATGCCGTACGCATCGACGTTCCTGTGGAACCGGCGCCTGCTGCTGCAGCTCAATGGCCGCGGCTATGCCACGGCGCAGTTCATGCAGCCCGAGCCCGCGAAGTATGCGCACGCGCCGGCGCTGGAGGCGAAGACCTTCATGCAGCCCGAGCAGCCGGTGTACGCGCACCATCCGGGGCGCTTCTGCTACGTGAAGGACGAGGACTCCGGCCTGCTGTTCTCGGCGCCGCACGCGCCGGTGAACAGGCGCCCGGACGCGTTCCGCTGGGAGATCGAACCGGGCGGCGTGCGCTGGACGGTGGCCTGCGACGGCATCGAAGTCGCGATGGCGGTCCGGCTGCCGCCCGACGACGTGGCCGAACTGTGGACCATCGACGTGCGCAACCTGTCCGGGCGGGCGCGTCGACTGTCGCTGTATCCGTACTTCCCGGTCGGCTACATGTCGTGGATGAACCAGTCCGGCGGCTACCGGCCGGACCTCGGGGGGATCGTCTGCAGCAGCGTCACGCCGTACCAGAAGGTGGACGACTGGTTCCGCCAGCGCGAATTCCTGGATCGCACCGTCCTGCTGCATGGACGGACGCCCGATGCCTGGGAGGCGAACCAGGCCGCATTCGAAGGCGGCGGCGGGTTGCACGCGCCCGATGCCATCACAGGCGCCGCGCGGCTGCCCGGTGGAGACGCGCTGTACGAAACGCCGACCGCGGCGCTGCAGTATCGGCTGTCGCTGGCGACCGACGAGGCGGATTCGCTGCGCTTCGTGTTCGCGCCCGCGCGCGACGACGCGCACATCGCGGCCCTGCGCGAGCGCCATCTGCAGACAGACGGCTTCATCGATGCCACCGCCGCCTATGCGGCCTACCTGGACGAGGGCCGCGGCTGCCTCGAGATCGAGACGCCCGATCCCTGGTTCGACGCCTTCGCCAACCACTGGCTGCCGCGCCAGGTCTACTACCACGGCGATTCCAACCGGCTGACCACCGACCCGCAGACGCGCAACTACCTGCAGGACCACATGGGCATGGCCTTCATCCGGCCGGCCACGGCGCGCGCGGCGTTCCTGCACGCGCTGTCGCAGCAGGAGCCCGGCGGCGCGATGCCCGACGGCATCCTGCTGGTCGAGGGCGCGCAGCTGAAGTACATCAACCAGGTGCCCCATACCGACCACTGCGTGTGGCTGCCGGTGTTCCTGCAGGCCTACCTTGACGAGACCGGCGACATGGCCCTGCTGGAGGCCGAGGTCGAGGACCGGACCGGCGCACGCCTGCGTGTCGCCGAACGGATCGATCGCGCGATGCAGTGGCTGCTCGACCAGCGCGATGCGCGCGGGCTGAGCTTCATCGCCCAGGGCGACTGGTGCGACCCGATGAACATGGTCGGCTGGAAGGGGCGCGGGGTGTCGGGCTGGCTGTCGCTGGCGTCCGCGCATGCGCTGCGGCTGTGGGCCGGGATCTGCGAGGCCGGCGGCCGCCAGGCGCAGGGGGCGGCGTTCCTCGCAGGCGCCGAAGCCTTCAACGCCGCGGTCAATACGCAGCTGTGGGACGGCGACTGGTACGGGCGCGGCATCACCGACGACGGCGTCGCGTTCGGTGTGCGCGCCGATGCGGAAGGCCGCATCTATCTCAACCCGCAGGCATGGGCGATGCTCAGCGGCGCGGCCGACGACGCGCGCCGGCAGCGGCTGATCGCAGCCGTCGGGGCCGAACTGGTCTCGCCCTGGGGCGTGGCCATGCTCGGGCCGCCGTACACCGGCATGCGCGAGGACGTGGGTCGCCTGACCCAGAAGTTCCCGGGCTCGGCCGAGAACGGCGCGATCTACAACCACGCCGCCGCGTTCTGGCTGCACGCGCTGTACGCGGTGGGCGAGTCCGACCACGCCTGGCGCACGCTGCGGGCGATGCTGTCGGGGCCCGACGCGGAGGACTGCGCCCGTCGCGGCCAGCTGCCGGTGTTCGTCCCGAACTACTACCGCGGCGCCTGGCGGCTGCACCCGCGCACCGCGGGGCGCTCCAGCCAGCTGTTCAATACCGGCACCGCCGCCTGGCTGTACCGCTGCGTGATCGAGTCGCTGTTCGGGCTGCGCGGCGAGGGCGCGGGGTTGCGGATCGCACCGCAGCTGCCGTCGCACTGGCCGCGTGCGCGGGCGCTGCGGCGATTCCGCGGCGCGACCTTCGAGGTCGCGATCGAGCGCAGCCGCGACATCGCATCGATGCAGGTCGAGGTCGACGGCGAGCCGGTCGCGGACGGCCGCATCGCGCAGGTGGCGCCCGGCCGGCGCTACCGGGTGCAGGTGTGGCTGCCGGAGCCCGGGGTGGCGGCATGAGCCAGGTCCGCGTGGCGGTGGTGATGGGCGTGTCGGGCAGCGGCAAGACCACGCTGGCGCGCGCGCTGGCGTCGGCCTGGCCGGCGACCTTCCTCGATGCCGACGACTTCCACAGCGAACAGGCGCGCGCCCACATGGCCAGCGGCCAGGCGCTCACCGACGCCATGCGCCAGCCGTGGGTGGAGCGGATCGTCGCCGACCTGCAGCGGCGCACGGATGCGGGAGAGCGCGTGGCGCTGGCCTTTTCCGGCCTGCGGCGCCGCCACCGCGACATGCTGCGCGAGGCGCGCCTGCCGCTGCGCTTCGTGTTCCTGCACGGCGAGCAGGCGCTGATCGCGGCGCGCATGCAGGCGCGCAGCGGCCATTACATGCCGGTCTCGCTGCTCGACAGCCAGTTCGCGGCGCTGGAGCCGCCGCGAGGGGAATCGGACGTGTTCGGGCTCGACATCGACCTCACGCCTGCGCGCATGCTCGAACAGGCGCTGGCGCTGCTCGACTGACCGCGTCCCGGCGTGGATCGCATCCCTCCGGACGCGGTCGACGGCTCAGAACAGGGCGCCCTGCGCCACCGGCGCGAAGCTGCGGCGATGGTGCGCGCAGGGGCCATGCGTGCGCAGCGCGGCGAGGTGGTAGGGCGTGGAATAGCCCTTGTGCGCATCGAAGCCGTACAGCGGGTGCTCGGCATGCAGCGCGGTCATGGCGCGGTCGCGCGCCACCTTGGCCATGATCGAGGCGGCCATGATCGAGCGGTCGCGACCATCGCCGCCGACCAGCGCCTCGGCAGGGCAGGGCAGGTCGCGCGGGAGCGCGTTGCCGTCGATGCGCGCCAGGCCGGCCACGTGCGCCACGCGGGCGATCGCGCGCTGCATGCCGACCATCGTGGCCTGGAAGATGTTGATCCGGTCGATCTCGTCGACCTGGACGAACACCACGCTGTACGCAAGCGCGCGCTCGACGATGCGCTCGTAGAGGAATTCCCGGCGCGCGGGCGCGAGCCGCTTGGAATCGTCCAGGCCGTTGATGCGTGGCCGCGACGGGTCGAACACCACGGCGGCCACCACCACCGGTCCCGCGAGCGGACCGCGACCGGCCTCGTCCACGCCGGCGACCAGCGGCGTCACGCCGCCGGCTCCAGCAGCCCGGCCACGGCGTCCGCAGCGGACGCGGAGGCGTCGCGGCGCAGGGCGAGGTGCAGGTCGCGATAGACCGGCTCCAGCGCCATCACCGCGGCGGGATCGTCGAACCAGGCCAGCACGGCCCCGGCCAGGCGTCCGGGCGTGCAGTCGTCCTGCATCAGTTCGGGCGCGATGGTGGTGCCGGCGAGCACGTTGGGCAGCGCGTAGCGGTCGACCTTGAGCAGGCCCAGCGCACGCACGATGCGATAGGTGCTGGGCGCGATGCGATAGCCCACCACCATCGGCCGCTTGGCGAGCATCGCCTCCAGGGTCGCGGTGCCCGAGGCCAGCAGCACCACGTCGGCGGCGGTCATCGCCTCGCGCGCGCGCCCTTCGAACAGGCGGACGCTGCCGGAGGGCACCGGCGCCGATGCCAGCAGCGCCCGCAGTGCCTCGCCGCAGGCAGGCGTCGCCGCCGGCACGACGATGCGCAGGCCGGGCACGCGTTCAGCGACCCGGCCGGCCGCCTCGAGAAAGATCGCGCCCAGGCGCTCGATCTCGCCCAGGCGCGATCCGGGCAGCACGGCGAGCACCGGCGCGTCGTCCTCGATCCCGAGGTCCGCCCGCGCGCGGCGGCGGTCGGGATTGAGCGGCATCGCATCGGCCATCGGATGGCCGACGAAGCGTGCGTCCACGCCGTGTCGCGCGTAGATCGCCGGCTCCATCGGGAACAGGCACAGCACCCGGTCCGCGCTGCGGCCGATCTTCGCCGCGCGTCCCTCGCGCCACGCCCACACGGAGGGACTGACGTAGTGCACGGTGCGCAGCCCGCGGCGCTTGAGCGCGCGCTCCAGGCCGAGGTTGAAATCCGGCGCGTCGATGCCGACAAACACGTCCGGCCGCCAGTCGAGCAGGCGCCGGCGCAGCCGCCGGCGCAACCGCAGAAGGCGCGGCAGGTGGCGCAGCACTTCGCTCAGGCCCATGACGGCGAGTTCGGAGGCGTCGTGCCAGGTCTCGACCCCCGCCGCCCGCATCGCGGCCCCGCCGATGCCGGCGAATTCCGCATCGGGGAAGCGCGCGCGCAGGTGTTCGACCAGGCCTGCGCCGAGCAGGTCGCCCGAGGCCTCGCCGGCGCACAGCGCGATCCGCAACGTGCGCGCGGGCGGCGATCCGGTGTCAGCGTCCGGCCGAGGTCCCTCGTGCACGTGCTGCATGTCCTGCACAGGCGTCACGACCACACCCGCGCCCGTATCACCGCAGCAGCGGCCGCTCGCCGCCGTCGATGAAGTCCAGCATCGCGCGCACGTCGGCGCTGCCGGCGGTTGCGATCTCTTCCAGCTCGACCCGGGCCTCGTCCAGCTTCGCATCGCCCATGTACAGGGCGCGGTAGGCACGCCGGATCGCGGCGATGCGCGGGGCGTCGAAGCCGCGGCGCTTGAGGCCTTCGGCATTGATGCCCCGCGGGCGCGCGTATTTGTCCTGCGCCACCATCAGGAACGGGGGCACGTCGCCGTTGACGAATGCGCCCATGCCGATGAATGCGTGCGCGCCGATGCGGCAGAACTGGTGCACGCCGGCGAAGCCGCTCAGGATCACGTGGTCGTCCACGCGCACGTGCCCGGCCAAGGTGGCGTTGTTGGAGAACACGCAGTGGTCGCCGACCGAGCAGTCGTGGGCGACGTGGGTGTAGGCCAGGAACCAGTTGTCGTGGCCGATGCGGGTGACGCCGCCGCCGTCGCCGGTGCCGCGGTTGAGGGTCACGAACTCGCGCACCAGGTTGCGGTCGCCCATCTCCAATGCCACCGGCTCGCCGCGGAACTTCTTGTCCTGCGGATCCCCGCCGATCGCGGCGTGGCCGACGATGCGGTTGTCGCGCCCGATGCGGGTCGGGCCGTGCACGCTGCAGTGGGGGCCGATCGTGGTGCCGTCGCCGACCTCGACGCCGGCCCCGATCCAGGTGAACGCACCGATCGATACACCCTCGCCCAGCCGCGCCGAAGGCTCGACCACCGCAGTGGGGTGGATGCCGCCCGCCGTCATGTCAGCTGCGCACCTCGGCGCACAGGATCTCGGCGCAGGCCACCTGCTCGCCGTCCACGCGCGCGAGGCCGGAATAGAGCGTCATGTTGCGGATCTCGCGCTTGATCTCCACCTCCAGATCGAGCCGGTCGCCCGGCACCACCATGCGCGAGAACTTGGCGTTGTCGACCTTCACCAGATACGACAGCCGGCCCTCGAGCCCACCGCCATGGGTGAGCTGGGTGAGGATTCCGCCTGCCTGCGCCAGCGCCTCGATCACCAGCACCCCGGGCATCACCGGCCGGTCGGGGAAGTGGCCCTCGAAGAACGGCTCGTTGCCGGTGATGTTCTTGTAGCAGACCACGCGCCGCCCGGGTTCCGCCTCGACCACGCGGTCGACCAGCAGGAACGGATAGCGGTGCGGCAGCAGGGCGCGGATGCCGATGCTGTCGATGGGAAGGGTGACCTGCTGTGTCATTCGGTGTCCTTGGGCGAAGCTCCCACGCGCCTGGCCAGCGCATCGAGCTGCTTGAAGCGGACCGCGTTGCGGCGCCAGCTGCGGCTGTCCATCAACGGGGTGCCGGAAGAATACTCCCCGGGCTCGCGGATGGAGTGGGTCACCAGCGTCATCGCCGTGACCACCACGCGGTCGCAGATCTCCAGGTGCCCGGCGATCCCGGCGGCGCCGCCGATCATGCAGTATCGCCCGATGCGGGTACTGCCGGCCACGGCCACGCAGCCGGCCATCGCCGTATGCGCGCCGACGTGCACGTTGTGCGCGATCTGGATCTGGTTGTCGAGGCGCACGTCGTGCTCGAGCACCGTGTCCTCGAGCGCGCCGCGGTCGATGGTGGTGTTGGCGCCGATCTCGCAGTCGTCGCCGACGCGCACGCCGCCGAGCTGCGGCACCTTGATCCAGTGTGGCTCGTCCTGGCTGCGATCGAGCGCCAGCCCGAAACCGTCGGCACCCAGCACCGCGCCAGGATGCACCAGCACGCGCTGCCCCAGCGTCACGCGCCGCACCAGCGTCACGCGCGCCACCAGCGTGCTGCCGGCGCCCACGACGCAGTCCTCGCCGATCACGCAGCCCGGACCGACGGTGGCGCCCGCGTCGATCCGGCTGCCGGCACCGACCGTTGCAAGCGGCCCGATGCTGGCGCCCGGATCGATCCGCGCCTGCGCGTGCACGACCGCGCTCGGGTGGATCCCGGGTGCCTGCCCGGGCGCCGGCTCGAACAGGGACGCGATGCGGGCATAGGCGACGTACGGATCGCGCGCCACCAACACGTCACCGGCGTACGCGTCGGCGTCGCGCTCGCGCACCACCACCAGGCCGGCACGCGTGGCGGCCAGCTGGCCGCGGTACTTCGGGTTGGCGAGGAACGAGAGCGCGTCCGGCCCCGCGCCGGCGAGCGTTCCCACGCCGCCGATCAACCGCGCAGGATCGCCCCGCAGCACCAGGCCGAAGCGTTCGGCGAGTTCACCCGCGGAGACCTGGACACCCTGGCGCGGCATCGACCCGGAGAACGGCTAGAACGCGCCGCCGAAGGTGAACTGCAGGCGCTCGAGCTCGTCGCCCTGCTGGGTCACGCGGCCGTTGCTGTCGCGCACCGAGTCCTGGCTGCGCAGCGGATAGGCGTAGCTGATCGAGATCGGGCCCACGGGCGCGCGCCACATCAGCGCGACGCCGGCCGAGGCACGCAGTTCGCTGCTTTCGAACGCATCGACGTCGCGGAACACGTTGCCCACGTCCACGAACGCCGACACGCGCGCCGCCGGGGACTTGATCAGCTGCGGGAAGAACATCTCCACCGAGCCGACCGTCTTGAGCGATCCGCCGATCGGCTGCAGGAAGCTGCTGTTGAAGGCGGCCTCGCGCGGACCGAGGGTGTTGTCGCGGAAGCCGCGCACCGAGCGCGCGCCACCGGCGTAGAAATTCTCGAAGAAGGGCAGGCCGGTCGCCACCAGGGTGCGGTTGAACACCGTCCCGTCCTCGCACTCCTCGCTCCCGGGCGGGTCGCCCGCGTCCCCGCCGTCCGCACCAGGCGGCGGCAGCGGCTGGCCGCCCAGCGAGCGGCAGAACGTACGGTACACGTCGTCGCCGTAACTGTCGCCGTAGCCAAGTTCGAAGCGGGTGTTGAGTACCAGCGCGCGGCTGATCGGCCAGTACTTCGAGAACTCGTAGTTCAGCTTGAAATACTCGACCGTGGAGCCGGGCAGCGTGGTCTCGAGCGAGACCCGCTGCAGCGTGCCGCGGGTGGGCTGCAGGAAGTCGTTGCGCGAGTCGCGCGCCCAGGCCAGTTCGCCGCGCCAGGAGTGGAAGGTCCGCTGGCCGACGGCGTCGATGTAGTCGACGATCGATTCCGGCGACGAGCCGCGGAACGCGAAGATCTGGTTGCGGTCGATGCCGACCAGGGCCGAGATCGTGTCCGACTCGGTGATCGGCAGGCCGAGCACCATCTGCCCCGCAGCGTTGGTGGAGGAATACTGCGCGGTGTTGAACTCGGAATTGTCGAACTCGCGCCACCACAGGTTGTAGCCCAGCGACAGCCCATCGTCGGTGAAGTAGGGGTTGAGGAACGAGAACGCGTAGCGCTGCAGGTAGACGTTGCGCTGCGCCTCGACCGACACCCGGTTGCCGCTGCCGAGGAAGTTGTTCTGCGACAGCTGCACGGACGTGGTGAGGCCGGCCAGCTGCGAATAGCCGACGCCGAACACGAAGCTGCCCGATGTGGTCTCGGTGACGCTGTACACCACGTCGACCTCGTCGTTGCTGCCGGGGACCGGTTCGGTCTCGACGTTGACGCTGCCAGATTCGAAATAGCCCAGGCGCTGCAGGCGGACCTTGGAGCGGTCGATGGCGGCCTGCGAGTACCAGGCGCCCTCGAACTGGCGCATCTCGCGGCGCATCACCTCGTCGGAGGTGCGGGTGTTGCCGCGGAACACGATCCGGCGCACGTTCACGCGCGGCCCGGGTACCACCTGCAGCTTGATGCCGACGGTACGCGCGTCGCGGTCGATCTCGGGAATGGTGTTGACCTGCGCGAACGCGTAGCCGATGTTGCCGAGCGTGGCGGTGATCGCATCCGAGGACAGCTCCAGGATCGCGCGCGAGAAGATCTGGCCTTCCTTCGCCAGCACCAGGCGCTCGACGTCCTCCTTCGGCAGCACGGTGTCGCCGGTGAGCTCGACCGACGAAATCGTGTAGACCTCGCCCTCGGTCATGCCGGCGGTGATGAACATGTCGCGCTTGTCGGGGCTGATCGAGACCTGGGTGCTGTCGATGCTGAAATCGACGTAGCCGCGGTCCAGATAGTAGTTGTGCAGCTTCTCCAGATCGCCGGAGAGCTTCTCCTTGGAGTACTGGTCGTCGCGACGGTACCAGCTGAGCCAGTTGCTTTCGCCCGATTCCCAGGTGTCGGTCAGGTCTTCCTGCTCGAACTGCTCGTTGCCGATCAGGTTGATGTGGCGGATCTTGGCCGCCTTGCCTTCCTTGATCGCGATGGTGACGTCGACGCGGTTGCGGTCCAGCCGCGAGACGGTGGGTTCGATCTCGACGTTGTACTTGCCGCGGTTGTTGTACTGGCGGGTGAGTTCCTGGGTCACGCGGTCGAGCGCCAGCCGGTCGAAGGTCTCGCCCTCGGACAGGCCGATGTCGTTCAGGCCCTCGCTCAGGTCCTCGGTCTTGATGTCCTTGTTGCCGGTCAACGTGAGCTTGTTGATCGCCGGGCGTTCGGTGACGGTGACCACCAGGATGTCGCCCTGGCGCCCGATCTGGATGTCCTCGAAGAAGCCCGTGCGGTACAGCGCGCGCACCGCTTCGCCAATGCGGCTCTGGTTGATCGTGTCCCCGCGCTCGATCGGCAGGTAGGTGAAGACCGTGCCGGCGCCGATGCGCTGCAGGCCGTCGACGCGGATGTCGCTGACGGTGAAGCTGCCGGCGCCGGGCGCCAGCTGCGGCGCCTGCGCCTGGGCCGGCGGCGGCACCGCGAACGCGGCCTGCGGGTCCACCGGCTGCTGGGCCCAGGCGGGCGCGATGGCGGTCGCGAGGGCGAGTGCGAGCAGGCGGCGGGCAGGAGTACGCGTCATCGATCGGTCCGGATTGGGGAAGAGCTCCACTGCTGACGCAGTGGCGGTCGGAAGGCGGGGCATCAGCGCACCAGCTGCAGGATGTCGTTGTAGAACGCCAGGCCCATCAAGCTAGCCAACAGCACCAGGCCGACATACTGCCCGGCGGCCATCGCACGTTCGCTTAACGGACTGCCTTTGACCAACTCGATAAGGTAATACAACAGGTGTCCCCCGTCCAAGAGCGGGATCGGGAGCAGGTTGAGGATCGCGATGCTCAGCGACAGCAGGGCCAGGATGGTCAGGTACCAGGCCACGCCCTGGCTGGCGTAGGCGTTGGTGGCGCGGGCGATGGTCAGCGGTCCGGCGACGGTGTTCTCCAGCGCCAGGCGGCCGGTGAAGGCGCGCTGGATCATGCCCGCGAGCTGCCCGGTCAGGTGCCCCAGCTCGCGCGCGGCCACCGGGATCGCGGCCACCGGCCCGTACTGCTGCTTGGCATCCTTGGGCGGCAGTTCGATGCTGCCCGGCGCCTCGATCCCCAGCACGAAGCGCCGGTTGCCGGCATCGTCGGTGATCTCGCGCGGCTCCAGCGGGAACGCGAGGCGCTCGCCGTCGCGGGTGACCTCGACCATCGCGTCGCCGCCGCGCTCACCCAGGGCCTGCAGCAGCGGGCCGATATCGTCGAAGCGCTCGACCGGGCGGCCGTCGATCGCCGTGATCCGGTCGCCCTCGGCCAAGGTGCCCCAGGCGGCGCCGTCGGGCAGCACCCGACCCACGTCGGCCGGGACGGTGAAGTGCCGCGGCACCAGGCCGATGCTGCGAATCACCTGGCGCTGGTCGAAGTCCTGCGGCAGCTGCGACAGGCGCAGGTCGAGCGCGCGTTCGGCACCGTCGGCGCCCGCCACCCGCAGCGGCACGTCGGCCCGGTCCAGCGCGGCGGGCAGCAGCGCCATCTGCAGCTCCATCCAGGTGGGTGTCTGCCGTCCGTCGACGGCCAGCACCCGGTCGCCGGTGCGCAGCCCGGCGTCGGCGGCGATGCCCGAGGCCGGCCCCAGCACCGGCGCGTAGTCGGGCCGGCCGATCACGAACATCGCCCACAGCAGCACGAAGCACAGCACCAGGTTGGCGGCCGGCCCGGCGGCGACGATCGCGATCCGCTTCCAGACGCTCTGCCGGTTGAAGGCCTGTGCGGCCTCCGCCTCGGGCACGTCGGCCTCGCGCTCGTCGAGCATCTTGACGTAGCCGCCGAGCGGGATCGCGGCGATGCGGTACTCGGTCCCGTCCTTGGCGACCCGTCTCCACAGCGCGCCCCCGAAGCCGATGGAGAACCGCAGCACGCGCACGCCACAGCGCCGCGCGACCCAGAAGTGGCCGAATTCGTGGATGGTGACCAGGATGCCGAGGCTGACCAGCAGCCACCAGGCGGAGCCGAGGAACTCAGTCATGGCGGCGGCTCATCGGATGGCACCCGTGGCAATGGCGTGTTCGGCATGGCGCCGCGCGCGCGCGTCGGCTTCCCAGAGCGCCGCCAGCGACTCCGCCGGTTCGACCGCGATCGCCGCCAGGGCCTCTTCGACCAGCGCGGCGATGGACAGGAAACCGATGCGGCCCTGAAGAAAGGCTGAAACCGCGACTTCGTTCGCGGCGTTGAGCGTGGCCGGCGCGGTACCGCCCGCGCGCAGCGCGCCGCGTGCCAGGCCCAGGCAGGGGAAGGTGTCGAGGTCGGGCGGCTCGAACTCGAGCCGGCCGTGGGCGGCCAGGTCCAGCGGCCCGACCCCGGAGGCCAGCCGGCGTGGCCAGCCCAGCCCCACCGCCAGCGCGGTGCGCATGTCGGGCAGCCCCAGCTGGGCCAGCACCGAGCCGTCGACGAACTCCACCAGCGAGTGCACCAGGCTCTGGGGGTGCACCAGCACGTCGAGCTGCGCGTCCGGCAGCCCGAACAGGTGGTGGGCCTCGATCAGTTCCAGCCCCTTGTTCATCAGGGTGGCCGAATCGACCGAGATCTTGGGCCCCATCGACCACTTCGGATGGGCGACCGCCTCGGCCGGGGTGACCGTGGCCAGGGCCTCGCGGGCGCGCCCGCGGAACGGGCCGCCCGATGCGGTCAGGGTGACGCGGCGCACGTCGGCGCCGGCCTCGCGCCCGTGCAGGCACTGGAAGATCGCGTTGTGCTCGCTGTCGATCGGCACGATGGTCGCGCCGGCCGCGCGTGCGGCATCGGTCAACAGTTCGCCGGCCAGCACCAGCGATTCCTTGTTCGCCAGCAGCAGGCGCTTGCCGGCGCGTGCGGCGGCCAGCGTCGAGTCGAGGCCCGCGGCGCCCACGATCGCGGCGACCACGGTGTCGCAGGCGTCGCTGGCGACCAGCGCGGACAACGCGTCCGCGCCCGCGTGGGCACGGGTGTCGAGCCCGGCGTCGTGCAGTCCCGCGCGCAGGGCCGCCAGGGCGCCTTCCTCGCCGATCACCGCATGCGAGGGACGATGGCGGATGCACAGCGCCACCAGCGCGGCGACGTTGCTGCCCGCCGCCAGCACACTGGCGCGCATCGTGCCGGGATGCCGTGCGATGACGTCCAGGGCCGAACTCCCGATCGAACCGGTCGCACCCAGGACCGCGATCGACTGCATCACGCCGCGCCCCGTGACGCCGGGGCCGTTCCGGGGGACGCAGTCGACACGCGTCCGCCCGCCCGGCGCCTGCACGGGTCATGCGCGCCTGTTGGCGAGGCGGCGGCGCGACGGGAACGGACGGCGGTCATGGCTAGAAGCCGAGCCAGATCTTCGCCACCGCGAAGGTCGGCAGCGCGGCCAGCACGCTGTCCACCCGGTCCAGCACGCCGCCGTGGCCGGGGATCAGGGTGCCCGAATCCTTGGCGCCGACGTGACGCTTGAGCAGGCTCTCGAACAGGTCGCCGACCACCGAGAACAGCACCGTGGCCACCGCCGCCAGCGCCACCAGCGGCAGTTGTGACGCTTCCGCGCCGGCCAGTGGCGCCATCGCCAGGGCCACCGCCACGGCCAGCAACATCCCGCCGGCGAGCCCCTCGAAGGTCTTGTTCGGGCTGATCCGCGGCGCCATGCGCCGGTCGAACCAGCGGCCGCCGAACTTGCGGCCGGCGAAATAGGCGCCGGTATCGGTGGCCCAGACGATCATCAGCGCGGTCAGCAGCCAGACGTGGCCCTGCGGCACCAGCCGCAGGCCGGTCGGTGCCGGGTCGCCGGCGTGCAGCACCGCCAGTGCGCACCAGGCGGGGACCACGGCCAGGGTGCCGGCGGCGAGCTTGAACACGCGCGCATGGGTGTCGTGGTCGGAGGCGAAGTGGTAGCGGCGCAGCCACAGCATGGCCACCAGCCACCACGCCACGCCGATCATGCTCACCAGCTTGAACAGCACCAGCGAGCCGCCGCTGTCGGTGGGCGAGGCCCACACCAGCGCCGCCATCAGCAGCAGGTTGGCCAGCAGCAGCAGGGTGCGCTGCAGGGTGTCGTCGATCTCCGACAGGCGGAACCATTCCCACAGCGCCGCGAGGAACGCGATCGCCGACAGCGCGACCAGCCAGGGCGTCGGCAGCAGCAGCACGCCGGCGATCGCCAGTGGAGCCATCAGCAGGGCGGCGAGGACGCGGGTGCGGGTCAAGGGGTGGCACTCCGTTGGGAAGGCGGGACGGTCCCGGAGACCTGCTCCCCGGTCAGCCCGAAGCGCCGCTCGCGGCCGGCGAACGCGCGGATCGCCTCGTGCAGCGTGGCCGCATCGAGGTCGGGCCACAACGTCTCGGTGAACCAGAGTTCGGTATAGGCCAGCTGCCAGAGCAGGAAGTTGCTGATCCGGAAGTCGCCGCCGGTGCGGATGAACAGGTCGGGCGGCGGCAGGTCGGCCAGCGCCATCCGCGCACCGACGGCGGCCTCGTCGATCTGCTCGGGGCGCAGGCGGCCGGCGGCGACGTCCTCGGCCAGCGCGCGCGCGGCGGCGGCGATGTCCTGGCGTCCGCCGTAGCTGGCGGCGATCGCGAGGGTCAGCCGCGCGTTGCCGCGGGTCAGCATCTCGGCCGCCTGCATGCGGGCGCGGATGTCGGCGGGGAAACGCGTGCGATCGCCGATGAATCGCACCTCGACCCCGCGCCGGTGCAGTTCCTCGACCTCGCGGTCCAGCGCGGCCAGGAACAGCTTCATCAGCGCCCCGACTTCCTCTTCCGGCCGGCCCCAGTTCTCGCTGGAGAACGCGAACAGGGTGAGCGCGCGGACGCCCTGTTCGAGGCAGAAGTCGATGCACACGTTGACCGCGCGCGCGCCGGCGCGGTGGCCGATCGCGCGCGGACGGCGGCGGCGCGCGGCCCAGCGGCCGTTTCCGTCCATGATGATCGCCACGTGCCGCGGCACGCCGGGCGCCTCCTCCTGCCGTGCGGGCAGGGCGGAGTCGCGCGCATCCGGGGCAGGCGTCGAGGGCATGGCTTGGCTGGCGGTCGTCGCGGACCCCTCCCGGCTCGCGGCGATCATCAGACCGCCATCAGTTCCTGTTCCTTGGCCTTGACCACCTCGTCGACATCCTTGATCGCCTTGTCGGTGATCTTCTGGATCTCGTCCTCGGTGCGGCGCTCGTCGTCCTCGGAGATCTGCTTCTCCTTGAGCAGTTCCTTGACCTGCTGGATCGCGTCGCGGCGGACGTTGCGGATCGCGACCTTCGCGTCCTCGCCCTCGCTGTGCACCACCTTGCTCAGCTCCTTGCGGCGCTCCTCGGTCAGGGCGGGCAGGTTGAGGCGGATCGTGGTGCCGGCGGTGTTCGGGGTCAGGCCGAGGTCCGAGGCCAGGATCGCCTTCTCCACCGCGCCGACCATCTGCTTCTCCCACGGCGTGATCGTGAGCGAGCGCGCGTCGCTGACGGCGACGCTGGCCACCTGGCTCAGCGGCATGTCCGAGCCGTAGTAGCTCACCTTGAGGTGCTCGACCAGCGCGGTCGAGGCGCGGCCGGTGCGCACCTTCACCAGGGTGTGGCGCAGCGCGTCGACGCTCTTGGCCATGCGGGTCTGGGCGTCCTTCTTGATCTCGTTGAGCATCGCCGGCTCCGGTCGTTGTGCTGGGTTGAACTGCGGGATTATAGGCGGTGTGGCAACCGGGCCTGCGGTCGGCGCGTGCCGGCAGGGGCGCGGCGCGGCCTCGTGCGGGTGCGGATCACGGATGTGCGACCCAAGGCGGCCCGGCAACGGGCGGCGGGGCGGACCGTGTCGCAGGCGTGGGCGCCGCGCCTGCAGGGGCCGTGGACCTCAGCCCCGGCCTCGCACGAGTGTGCCGATCGACTCGCCCCCGAGGATGCGCAGCAGGACGCCGAGCTGGGACATGTCGAAGATCCGCAGCGGCAGGTCGCTGTCGCGGCACAGGGCGAACGCCGCCGTGTCCATCACCTGCAGGTCGCGCGAGATCACCTCGTCGTAGGTCAGGGTGTCGTAGCGCACCGCGTCGGGATGCTTCTTCGGGTCGCGGTCGTACACGCCGTCGACCTTGGTGGCCTTGAGCAGCAGGTCGGCACCGATCTCGATCGCGCGCAGCGCGGCGCCCGAGTCGGTGGTGAAGAACGGGTTGCCGGTGCCGGCGGCGAAGATCCCGATCCGGCCCTTCTCCAGATGCCGGATGGCGCGCCTGCGGATGTAGTCCTCGCACACGTCGTTGATCTTGATCGCGCTCATGACGCGGACCTTGGCGCCGAGCTTCTCCAGCGCATCCTGCATCGCCAGCGCGTTGATCACGGTGGCCAGCATGCCCATCTGGTCGCCGGTCACGCGGTCCATGCCGGCGGCCGCCAGCCCCGCGCCGCGGAAGATGTTGCCGCCGCCGATGACCACGCCGACCTCGGCGCCGGCCTGCTGCGCCTCGATGATCTCGCGCGCCAGGCGCCCGATGACCTTGGGGTCGATGCCGTAGTCCTCCCCACCCATCAGCGCCTCGCCCGAAAGCTTGAGCAGGACGCGGCGATAGGCAAGCTGGGACATCCGGACCTCGGGGCTGGGGAGCGCGGGGATTCTAGCCCATCGGCCCGTGCGCCGGTTCGCCGCCGGAGCGCGATCGGCGCGTCAACCCTCCGGCGCGGCGACCTGGTTGCGGCCGTCGCGCTTGGCACCGTAGAGCGCGTCGTCCGCCGCCTTGAGCAGGTCCTGCGCGCTGGCGAACCGGTCGCCGTCGCCCTGGCTGGCCAGCCCGGCCGAGAAGGTGATGTACAGCGGCGCCCCGTCGACCAGCGCCATCGGCGTGCGCGAGATCTCGGCCAGGATGCGCTCGAGCGTGTTGCGGGCCGCGGCCGCGTCGCAGTTGCCGAGCACGATCAGGAATTCCTCTCCGCCGTAGCGGGCCAGCAGGTCGCTCTGGCGCAGATGCCCGGCCAGGCAGCGGGTGAACTCCTGCAGCACCTGGTCGCCGACGAGATGGCCATGGCGGTCGTTGATGCGCTTGAAGTCGTCCAGGTCGAGGAAGGCGATCGACAGCGGCCGGCCGTGCTGCAGGGCGTCCTGGAACTCGCGCTCCAGCACCTCCTCCAGCTGCAGCCGGTTGTAGGCGCCGGTGAGCGGGTCGCGCCGGGCCTGCTCGGTCAGGTCCTGGGTCCTGGCCTTGAGCGCCTCGAGTTCGCGTCGCGCGACGGCGCCGTTGCGGATCTCGATCAGGTTGCGCACCACCATCAGTTCCTGCACCCGACCATGCAGGGCACGCACGTCGCCCGGATCGTCCAGCCGGACATCGAACAGGGTGGCGAGTTCGGGTGCGGACGCGGACAGGCGCTGAAGCAGGCCTGCGATCTGGACGCCCTCCAGCCCGGTCCGGTGCTCGAGTTCGGCCGCGAGGGCCCGCAACTGTTCGGGGGTGCCGGCCTGCATCCACAGGTCGGCCACCAGGCCCGATCCGCCGACGCAGGCGAGCGCGGCGTCGTCGTCGAAGGGGCCGGTCTCGTGGCGCGCGATGGTGTCCTGCAGCCATGCGGGCAGGTTCCAGCGCGCGGCCAGCCAGGCGCCGACCCCGGCATGGTCGCCACCGAACAGGGCGCGCTCGCGCGCCAGCGGCGCGAGTCCCGGCGGACCCGGGTCGAGCAGGGCGTAGCGCTCCGGCAGCACCTGCATCAGCGCCAGCGCGCCGATGTCCTGGAGCAGCCCGGCGAGCATGAGTTCTTCGGGCCGGTCCAGCCCGGCGTACTCCCCCAGCAGGCGGGAGGCCATGGCCGCCAGCACGCTGCGGCGCCAGTACTGTTCACGTGCCGCCGCCACCTGGCCGCCACCGCGCATCGTCGTCGCCAGGGAAAAACCGAGCGCCAGGGTCAGGGCCGCGTTGAGCCCGAGCAGCGCCAGCGCCCGCGACACCGTCTCCGGCGGCCGCCGGGTGGCGCTGGCGAACAGTGGCGAATTGGCGATCCGCAGGATCCGCGCCGCGAGTGCGGGATCGAGGCCGATCGCGTCCGCGGTCGCGTTCAGGTCCGCCTTCGGATCCTGGGCGAGCGCGATCACCCGCAGCGCCACCCCCGGTGGGGTGGGCAGGTCGGGGCAGCGGTCGAGCAGGGCTGCCAGCTCGGATTGCATCGAACGCGGACTCCAGGGCGGACGGGGCCGACCGACCCGCGGGCGGGGCGGTGGGCGCCGACGTTAACGGCCGGACGCCCCCGTACTGTAGCCGCGGCGGCGCCCCATGAAAAAAGCCGCGCTTGCGCGCGGCTTCTTCCAGGACTCCAGTGTTGCCGGACGTCAGGCCAGGCCGGCCTGCTTCATCACCTCGGCGGCGTAGTCCTCGACCACCTTCTCGATGCCTTCGCCCACGGCCAGGCGCTGGAAGCCGATCACCTCGGCGCCGGCGGCCTTGAGCACGGCTTCGACCGACTTGTCGGTGTCGAGCACGTAAGGCTGGCCGTACAGGCTGACCTCGTTGACGATCTTGGCGATCTTGCCGCCGATGATCTTCTCCAGGATCTCGGCCGGCTTGCTGCGGTCCTTGTCGGACATCTTCGCCAGCTCGATTTCCTTTTCCTTGGCGATGAAGTCGGCCGGCACGTCACCCTGCTTGTTGTGAGGCGGGTTCATCGCCGCCACATGCATGGCCAGGCCGCGCGCCAGGTCGGCGTCGCCGCCCTTGAGCTCGACCAGCACGCCGATCTTGCCGCCGTGCACATAGGCCGCGACGTTGTTGCCGCTGTCGATGCGCGCCAGGCGGCGCACCTGCACGTTCTCGCCGACCTTGGCGATCACGGCCGCGCGCGCTTCCTCGACGGTCCCGCCCGACGGCAGCGGCGTGGCCTTGAGCGCCTCGACGTCGGACGCGGCCAGCGCGGCCTGGGCGACGGCCTCGGTGAAGGCGACGAAGTTCTCGTCCTTGGCCACGAAGTCGGTCTCGGAGTTGATCTCCACCAGCACCGCCTTGCCGGCGTCCTGGGCGGCGGCGATGCGGCCTTCGGCGGCGACGCGGCTGGCCTTCTTGTCGGCCTTGGCCAGGCCGGACTTGCGCAGCGACTCGGCCGCGGCGTCGATATCGCCGTTGCTCTCGGTGAGCGCCTTCTTGCACTCCATCATGCCGGCGCCGGTACGCTCGCGCAGTTCCTTGACCAGGGATGCGGTGATTTCCATCGGGGACCTCGGATTCGAAAAGATGACGGGCGGGCCGGGGCCCGCCGCGGGAGTCTGGACGGCTGAGATGGGGCCAACAGCCTTGTTCGCAACCGCGCCACACGATGGCGCGGTTGCGTTGCCGCGGGATTACCCGGCGGCCTGGGCCTCGTCGGCCTTGGGCGCTTCGCCGCCCTCGGTGCCGGCGGCCGGCGCATCGGTGGTCGCGTTCGCGGCCTTCTTCGCCGGCGCGCGACGCCCGGGCTTGCCTTCGCCCTCGGCGAACTCGTCCTCGCGCACGTTGGCGGCGTTCGGCGCGGCGGCCTTGCCCTCGAGCACGGCGTCGGCGGCGGCGCGGGCGTACAGCTGCACTGCGCGGATGGCGTCGTCGTTACCGGGGATGGCGTAGTCGACCAGGGCCGGATCGTAGTTGGTGTCGACCACCGCGACCACCGGGATGCCGAGCTTCTTGGCTTCCTTGACCGCGATGTCCTCGTGGCCGATGTCGATCACGAACAGCGCGTCGGGCAGGCGGTTGAGGTCCTTCAGGCCGCCCAGCGAGGCCTCGAGCTTGTCGCGCTCGCGGCGCAGGCCCAGCACTTCGTGCTTGACCAGCTTCTCGAAGGTGCCGTCCGTCTCGGCCGCTTCCAGTTCCTTCAGGCGCGAGACGGACTGCTTCACGGTGCGGAAGTTGGTCAGCGTGCCGCCCAGCCAGCGCTGGGTCATGTACGGCATGCCGCAGCGCTCGGCCTCTTCCTTGATCGAATCGCGCGCGCTGCGCTTGGTGCCGACGAACAGGATGATGCCGCGCTTCTGGGCGATGCCCGAGATGAAGTTCATCGCGTCGTTGAACAGCGGAACCGTCTTCTCGAGGTTGATGATGTGGATCTTGCCGCGGGCGCCGAAGATGTACGGGGCCATCTTCGGGTTCCAGTAGCGCGTCTGGTGGCCGAAGTGGACGCCGGCTTCCAGCATCTGGCGCATGGTGATCTGGGGCATTGGGTGAACTCCTGACGGGGAACCCGCCGCCGCTGCATTGGATGGGCGGTGCGCCTGCACGGGCAGGCGCCGGGTTCCGGGGTTGGGCCTCCCCGCTGCCTCCGTGGCCAGATCCGTTCCGGTCCTGTCGGACCGTCCGGACACCCCGGCACGGGTGCTTGCAGCGGGTGTGTATTCGCCTGCGTCGGTGGACGCGAAGCCCGGCGTGGGCCACTGGCCGGCACGGGTGCGCCGGACACAGCCGCGGAATGATAGCGGCACGCAGGCCGCCGTGGCAAACCGGAGGAGGGCGCCTGCGGGGGATCGGCGTCCCGGACCGTGTCCCGATGCGGGCCCGATGAGGGAACGGGCGCGCCCGCCGCCGGCCCGGCGCGGGCACGGGCGGCCGCGGTCGGCGATAATGCCGCGATGACCATTTCCCTCAAGACCCCCGAGCAGGTCGAGAAGATGCGCGTGGCCGGCCGGCTGGCGGCCGAGGTCCTGCAGGTCGTGGCCGAGCACGTCCGTCCGGGCGTGAACACCGACGAACTGGACCGCATCTGCCACGACCACATCGTCAACGTGCAGAAGGCCACCCCTGCCAACCTGGGCTACAAGGGCTACCCGAAGACGACCTGCATCTCGGCCAACAACGTCATCTGCCACGGCATCCCGAGCGAAGCCAAGGTGCTCAGGGATGGCGACATCATCAATATCGACGTCACCGTGATCAAGGACGGCTGGCACGGCGACACCAGCCGCATGTACTACGTCGGCACGCCCTCGGTGATGGCCCGGCGCCTGGTGGAGGCGACCCGCGAGGCGATGTTCCGCGGCATCCGCGCCGTGCGCCCCGGCGCCACCCTGGGCGACGTCGGCCACGCGATCCAGGAATTCGCCGAGGGCCAGCGCTTCAGCGTGGTGCGCGAGTACTGCGGCCACGGCATCGGCGCGGTGTACCACGAGGACCCGCAGGTGCTGCACTACGGCAGGCCGGGCGAAGGCGTGGTGTTCCAGCCGGGAATGACGTTCACCATCGAGCCGATGATCAACGAGGGTTCGCGCCACACCCGCCTGCTGCCCGACGGCTGGACCGTGGTGACCAAGGACCGCAAGCTCTCCGCGCAGTGGGAACACACGGTGCTGGTGACCCCGGACGGGGTCGAGATCCTGACCCGCCTGCCCGGCGACGACAACGACCTCTGACCGTGGCGGCGGCTTCCGACCAGGGCGGCGATCCGGCCGCGCGCGGCGGCGAGGACGCGGCCTGGGCCGCGGTGGCGGCCGAGAGCCTGCGCGCCCAGGATGCCGGCTTCGCCCAGCGCTTCGACGCCGACGGCGACATCGAGCGCCTGCTGATGGCGCGCGTGATCGCCGTCGACGGGCTGGTGCGCCAGGCCTGGTCGCGGACGATCCCGTCCGATGCCGACCTGACCCTGTTCGCGATCGGCGGCTACGGCCGCGGCGAGCTGTTCCCGCGCTCGGACGTGGACCTGCTGGTGGTGGTGGGCGAGCGCGCCGGTGAGGCGGACACGGCCGCGCTGTCGCGCCTGTTCGCGCTGCTGTGGGACTTCGGCCTGCCGGTCGGGCATGCGGTGCGCACGCTGGACGAATGCACCCGCGCCGCGGCGGACGACATCACCGTGATGACCTCGCTGATCGAGGCGCGGCCGCTGGTGGCGACGCCCGAGATGGCGATGCGCCTGGAAGCGGCGGTCTCGGTGGACCGGGTCTGGCCGGCGCGTGAGTTCTTCGACGCCAAGCGCGAGGAACTGCGCCAGCGCCACGCCCGTTTCGGCGACACCGCCGACAACCTCGAACCCAACATCAAGGAAGGCCCGGGCGGGTTGCGCGACATCCACACCCTGCGCTGGATGGCGCGCCGGGTGTTCGGCACCCGCGACATCGAATCGCTGATCCCGCTCGGGCACCTGGGCCTGGACGAGTATTCCGCGCTCGAGCGCGAGTGGCGCGTGCTGGCGCGGCTGCGCTACGGCCTGCACCTGGTCGCGGGCAAGCGCGAGGAGCGCCTGCGCTTCGACTACCAGAAGGCGCTCGCCGCGCGCCTGCAGCACATCGACGACGCCGACAACGCCGCGATCGAGCGGATGATGCAGGCCTTCTACCGCAGCGCCGCGATCGTGCAGCGCATCGGCGAGCGGCTGCTGCAGCGCTTCGAGGAGCAGATCGAGGGCGACGTCGAGCCGGTGCCGCTGGACGCGGAGTTCGCGATGAAGCGCGGCTACCTCGTGGCGCGCGACGAATTCTGGCCCGGCGGCGACATGGCGCGCGTGTTCTGGCTGTTCGCCCTGTGGGCCGACCACCCCGGCGCGAAGGGACTTCATTCGCGCACCGCGCGCGCGCTGGCCGAATCGCTGCACGCGCTGCCGGCCTACGATGCCGCCTCGCCGGAACTGCGCGAGGACTTCGTCGCACTGCTGCGGGGCCCGGGACCGGTGCGCTCGCTCGAGCGCATGGCGCGGCTGGGCGTGCTCGGACGCTGGATCCCGGCATTCGCCCAGGTGTCCGGTCGTATGCAGTTCGACCTGTTCCACGTCTACACCGTGGACCAGCACACGCTGGCGGTGCTGCGCAACCTGGCTTCGTTCTCCACCGGCATCCCGGACGAGCGCTTCTCGATGGCGCACGAGGTCTGGCCGCTGCTGCGCAAGCCCGAGCTGCTGCTGATCGCCGGCCTGTTCCACGACATCGCCAAGGGCCGCGGCGGCGACCACTCCGAGCTCGGCGCGGTCGACGCACGCGCGTTCTGCCAGGCGCACGGCTACGGCGAGACCGACACCGCGCTGGTCGAGTGGCTGGTGCTCAAGCACCTGCTGATGTCGACCACGGCGCAGAAGCAGGACATCTCCGACCCGGCGGTGATCCACCGCTTCGCGGTCGAGGTGGCCGACCGCGAGCGGCTGGACTACCTGTACCTGCTCACCTGCGCCGACATCGCCGGCACCTCGCCGCAGCTGTGGAACGCGTGGAAGGACCGGCTGCTGGCCGACCTGCGCATCGCCACCCGCTACGCCCTGCGGCGCGGGCTGGAGCACCGCATCGGCGCCGCCGAGCGCATCGCCGAGACCCGCGACAAGGTGACCGGCCTGCTGGTGGCCGAAGGGGTGGACGGGATCGGCGAGCTGTTCGCGCGCATGCCCGACATCGGGTTCCTGCGCGCGCGCGCCGACCAGGTGGTGTGGCAGGCGCTGTCGCTGCGCGAGGTGCCCGTTGGCGGCACCGCCGTGCGGGTCCGCCGGGTGGCGGGCGCGGGAGAGGCGCTGGAGGTCTTCGTGCACGCGCCCGACCGCGACGGCCTGTTCGCGGCGATCGTGATCACCCTCGACCGGCTTGGGCTGGCGATCCAGCAGGCGCGCGCGCTCGACGGGCCCGCGCACACGATCTTCGACACGTTCGAAGTGCTCTCGGTCGACCAGCGCCAGGCGCCGGACCTGGTGGCGATCGAGCGCAAGCTGGCGACGGTGCTGGCCGGTTCGCTCGACGTGCGCCCTGCGCGGCGCGCGCAGCCGCGCCACCTGCGCCACTTCCGGGTGGCGCCGCAGGTCGATTTCGATGCCGGTACCGACGGCCGCCGCACGGTGATGAGCCTGGTATGCACCGACCGGCCGGGCCTGCTGGCGGACATCGCGCTGGTCCTGCGCGAACAGCGCGTGCGCGTCCACGATGCCCGCATCGCCACCTTCGGCGCGCGCGCCGAGGACGTATTCCTGATCAGCGACCGCCAGGACCAGGCGCTCGATCCATCCCAGTGCGCCGCCCTGAGCGACGCACTCCACCAAGGCATCGACGGAGACCACACGGCATGACCGCAGCGGCAGGGGCAACGGACGTACAGCGCACCATCGAGGACGCGTGGGAGCGGCGCGCGGCGCTGTCGGCCGAGGAAGTCGGCGATGTCGTCGGGCCGGCGGTGGAGCAGGCGATGGCCGGGCTCGAACGCGGCGAGTTGCGCGTGGCCGAACCGCATTCCGGCGGCTGGCGGGTCAACGCGTGGCTGAAGAAGGCGGTGCTGCTGTACTTCCGGGTCAACGACATGGCCGTGGTCGACGCACAGCCGGCCCCGTTCTGGGACAAGGTGGAGGCGCGCTTCGCCGGGTTCGACGCCGCGCGATTCAAGGCCATGGGCGTGCGGGTGGTGCCGGGCGCCGTCGCCCGGCGCGGCACCTATTTCGGCCGCGACGTGGTGCTGATGCCGAGCTTCGTCAACATCGGCGCCTACGTGGGCGAAGGCACGATGGTCGACACCTGGGCCACGGTCGGCTCCTGCGCGCAGATCGGCCGCCACGTGCACCTGTCCGGCGGCGCCGGCATCGGCGGCGTGCTCGAACCATTGCAGGCCAGCCCGACGATCATCGAGGACCACTGCTTCATCGGCGCGCGCTCGGAAGTGGTGGAAGGCGTGGTGGTCGGCCACCACAGCGTGATCGGCATGGGCGTGTTCCTCGGCCAGTCCACCCGCATCTACGATCGTGCCACCGGCGAGGTCAGCTACGGCTACGTGCCGCCGGGCAGCGTGGTGGTGTCCGGCCAGCTGCCGGCGAAGGACGGCTCGCACTCGCTGTACTGCGCGGTGATCGTCAAGCAGGTCGACGAGAAGACCCGCGGCAAGACCAGCGTCAACGACCTGCTGCGCGGCCTGGCCGACTGACCCCGCCTTCGAGGACGGCACGCGACATGACCACCCTGTACGGACTGAAGAACTGCGACACCTGCCGCAAGGCGACCAAGTGGCTGGACCGCTTCGGCATCCCCTACGCCTTCGTCGACTACCGCGACGACAAGCCGACGCCTGAGACCCTGGTCGAGTGGGCCGGACAGCTCGGGGGCTTCCCGGCGATGGCCAACAAGTCGTCGACCACCTGGCGCCAGCTGCCGGACAACCGCAAGGCCGCGGCCAGCGACGCGGAATGGAAGCTGCTGCTGCGCGAATACCCGCAGCTGATCCGGCGTCCGGTGGTGGTGACGGCGGACGGCGTGGTGACGCAGGGGTTCAGCGACAACGGGTTCAAGAAGCGGTTCGGGATCGCCTGACCGTTTGGCGTGCGCACGTGTGCGCGCGATGATGTGGATCAGCGCCCGGCGCGTCGCGGCGGCCGCGCTTAAGGTTCCGATCCGTTCCGCTGCCCGGAGTGTCTGTCCCCGTGTCCGACGTCCTCGATCTCACCCGTGAACTGATCTCGCGCGAGTCGGTCACGCCCGACGACGCCGGCTGCCAGGCGCTGCTCGCCGCGCGCCTCGAAGCGGCCGGGTTCGCGGTCGAGCCGATGCGCTTCGGCCAGGTCGACAACCTCTGGGCCACGCACGGGCAGGGCGCGCCGGTGCTGGTGCTGCTCGGCCACACCGATGTCGTGCCGAGCGGTCCGGTCAGGGCCTGGACGTCGGATCCGTTCGCGTCGGAAATCCGCGACGGCGTGCTCTACGGACGCGGCGCCGCCGACATGAAGAGTGGTGTCGCGGCGTTCGTGATCGCGGCCGAGCGCTTCGTCGCCGCGCATCCCGGCCACGCCGGCACGCTCGCGCTGCTGCTCACCTCCGACGAGGAGGGCGATGCGATCGACGGCGTCCGCCGCGTCGCGGCGACCTTCGCCGAGCGCGGCACGCGCGTCGACTGGTGCATCACCGGCGAACCCTCGTCGACGCGGACGCTCGGCGACCTGCTGCGCGTCGGCCGCCGCGGCAGCCTGTCGGCCACGCTGACGGTGCGCGGCGTGCAGGGCCACGTCGCGTATCCAGACAAGGCGCGCAATCCGATCCACGACCTTGCGCCTGCGCTGGCGGAGCTGGTCGCGCGGCGCTGGGACGCGGGCTTCGAATCCTTCCCGCCGACCAGCCTGCAGGTGAGCAACATCGCCGCGGGCACCGGCGCGACCAACGTCATCCCGGGCACGGCGACCGTGCAGTTCAACCTGCGCTACACGCCGCACTGGGATGCGCCCGCGCTCGAGGCCGAGGTCGGGGCGCTGCTGGATCGCCATGGCCTCGACTACACCATCGCCTGGCACCGGAGCGGCGAACCGTTCTACACCCCGGAAGGGCCGCTGCGCGCGGCGGCCCGCGAGGTGCTGTCGAGGTTCGCCGGTGCCGCGCCCGAGGAAAGCACGGGAGGCGGCACCTCGGACGCGCGCTTCATCGCGCCGCTGGGCGCGCAGTGCATCGAGATCGGGCCGGTCAACGCCAGCATCCACCAGGTCGACGAGCACGTGCGCGTGGCCGACCTCGAAGCGCTGCCGGAGCTGTACCTGCAGCTGGTCGAACGCCTGCTGTCGCACGCGCAATCCGCCGGTTGAAGCGCGGGAGGGCGGCGCGAGGCTTCGATCCTATTCCGCGCCGCTGCGCTCGACCGGCCGCGCATGGCGGTCGTGTCGCATTGCGCTGACCACCAGCAGGATCCCGAGCACCGCCGCGACCAGAAACATCAGCATCGCCAGGGCGGGATAGCCGAACAGGGTGGGCCCGACGTCGAGCCGCATCATCTGGGTGGAGGACAGCAGCAGCGCCGCGATCACCACCGCCGAGGCGATCCGGTTCGCGATCTTCTGCAGGTTCTCCATCAACCGCGAATCGTCCAGGCCGTCCAGCCGCACCTGCATCCGGTTGGCGGCCAGCAGCGACAGCGTGTCCGACAGCTTGCGCGGGGCCTCGCGCACCAGTTCCTGCAGTTCCATCGCCTCGGTCGCCAGGTTGGCCGGCGAGAGCGCTTTGCGCAGCCGGTCGCGCATCAGCGACTGCAGGTGGGCCTCGATCTCGCGGCGCACGTCGACCTCGGGGGCGAGCGCATCGACCACCCGCTCCAGGTTGAGCAGGGTCTTGCCCAGCAGGCTGATCTCGGGCGGCGTGCGCAACCCGCATTCGGTCGCGCGCCGGACCAGGTCGAGCACCATGCGGCCCTCGGACGAACGCCGCGTGGCGCTGGCGTAGCGCGCCACCACCTGCGAGATCTCGCGCACGTAGGCGCTCTCGTCGAAGTCCTCCAGCCGCGTGCCCAGCGCCACCAGTTCGCGCGCCACGTCCTCGCCGCGGCCGTCGACCGCGGCGAACACCAGCTTGAGCAACCGCTCGCGCTGGCGCGGCGGGATGGTGGCGACCATGCCCAGGTCGATCAGCGCGATGCGGCCGTCCGGGCACAGCAGCACGTTGCCCGGATGCGGGTCGGCGTGGATGTCGCCGTGCACGAACACCTGGTCGAGATAGGCGTGCAGCAGTTCGGCGGTGGCGGGCGCGGTGTCCTGCTCGGTGCGGCGCAGGCCGCTGATGCGGGTGACGTTGATGCCGTCGATCCAGTCCATCACCAGCAGCCGCGGCGTCACGTAGTCCCACAGCGGGCGCGGCACGCGCAGGCGTTCGTAGCCGGCGAGGTGGCGGCCGAAGCGGTCCAGGTTCTCGGCCTCGATCCGGTAGTCCAGTTCGTCCAGCATCGCCTTGCGGAACTCGGCGATCCAGTCGGACAGGCGCAGGCGCCGTCCGGCATCGGTCAGGGTGTCGGCGGTGCCGGCCAGGCGCGCGAGCACGTCCAGGTCGGTGCGCACGGAGCCGGCGACATCCGGACGCTGGATCTTCAGCGCCACCATGCGGCCGTCGTGCAGGGTCGCGCGGTGCACCTGCGCGAGCGAGGCCGCAGCCATCGGCTCGGGATCGATCTGCGCGAACACCTTGCTGGCGCGCACGCCGAGTTCCTTCTCCAGCAGCGCTTCGATGTCGTCGATCGAGGCCGGGGTGGCGTTGTCCTGGGTGCGTTCAAGGGCGACGATCCAGGCCGCCGGCACCAGGTCGGGGCGGGTGGACAGCGCCTGGCCCAGCTTGACGAAGGCCGGGCCCATCGCCTCGAGGTCGGACACGAAGCGTTCGGCCATGGCATCGGTGCCGGCATCGGCTGCGTCGTCCTCGTGGACGTCGCCGAGGTCGAGCCCGGTGAGGATGCCGGCGCGCCGGTAGCGCGCGAGCATCGCGATCACCTGGGATGTCCGGGACAGCCGCTGCATGGTCTCGCTCAAGATCCTGGTCCCCTGTCGCGTCGCCGGCCCGCGGCCAGCCCGCCGGCGAGTATTCCGGCGCGGCGGTGACGGTTGTGTCTGCAACTGTTGCAAGGCGCCGGCCCGCCGGGGTACGTTCGCGGCATGGCCATGCAGACCACCGGCAACGCGACGAATTCGGACCGCAATCGCAATGCGGCGAACAATCGCGTCCGCACGGCGGGCTGCAGCCAGGCGTAGATTCCAGATCCCACGCCGTCCATGCAGGCCCGCATCGCAAGGTGCGGGCCTTTTCGTGTGGGTCGGTCCGACCGCAATCCAAGGAGTAGCGTCCCATGTGTTCCATCTTCGGCATGTTCGGGCTGCAACCCGGCGACGACATCCCCGCGCTGCGGCGGCAGGCGCTGGAGCTGTCGCAGAAGCAGCGCCATCGCGGCCCGGACTGGAGCGGCGTGTACGACGACGCCGGCGCGATCCTGGTGCACGAGCGGCTGGCGATCGTCGATCCGGCCGGCGGCTCGCAGCCGCTGCGTTCGGTCGACGGCGAACTCGTGCTGGCGGTCAACGGCGAGATCTACAACCACCGCGAACTCAAGTCCGAACTGGGCGACGGCTACGCGTTCCAGACCGGATCGGACTGCGAGGTGATCAATGCGCTGTACCGGCAGAGCGATCCCGACGGCGCAGGCCCGGCGGCGTTCCTCGAGCGGCTCAACGGCATCTTCGCCTTCGCCCTGTGGGACGCGGCGCGTGGCCGGGTGCTGGTGGCGCGCGATCCGATCGGCGTGGTGCCGCTGTACTGGGGCCACGACCGCGCCGGGCGCCTGTGCGTGGCGTCGGAAATGAAGGCGCTGGCGCCGATCTGCGCCGACGTCGCCCAGTTCCCGCCCGGGCACTACTACGATTCGGCCACCCGCGCGCTGGTGCGCTACTACCGGCAGGACTGGCGCGACTACGACCAGGTGCAGGGCGTCGAGGTCTCGCCGCAGGCGCTGCGCGAGGCGTTCGAGGCCGCCGTGCACCGCCAGCTGATGAGCGACGTGCCCTACGGCGTGCTGCTGTCGGGCGGGCTGGATTCCTCGCTGGTCGCCGCCGTCGCCGCGCGCTACGCCCGCCACCGGGTCGAGGACGACGACCGCAGCGAGGCCTGGTGGCCGCGGCTGCATTCGTTCGCGATCGGCCTGGACGGCTCGCCCGACCTCGCCGCCGCCGAGATCGCGGCCGAGGCCATCGGCACCGTCCACCACGGTTTCACCTATACCTTCCAGGAAGGTCTCGACGCGCTGCCGGAGGTGATCCGCCACATCGAGACCTACGACGTCACCACCATCCGCGCATCCACGCCGATGTACCTGCTGGCGCGCCGGATCAAGGCGATGGGAGTGAAGATGGTGCTCTCGGGCGAGGGCAGCGACGAGGTGTTCGGCGGCTACCTCTACTTCCACAAGGCGCCGAGCGCGCGCGAGTTCCACGAGGAGCTGATCCGCAAGCTCGACGCGCTCAACAACTACGACTGCCTGCGCGCCAACAAGTCGATGATGGCCTGGGGCGTGGAGCCGCGCGTGCCGTTCCTGGACCGCGAGTTCCTCGACGTGGCGATGCGCATGGACGCCGCGCACAAGATGGTGCGCAAGGGCGAGCCCGGCTACCAGCGCATGGAGAAGGGGCTCCTGCGCCACGCGTTCGAGGGCTATCTGCCCGATTCGATCCTGTGGCGGCAGAAGGAGCAGTTCAGCGACGGCGTGGGCTACGGCTGGATCGACGGCCTCAAGGCGCACGCCGAGGCCCAGGTGAGCGACCGCGAGCTGGCCGCCGCCAACCGCCGCTTTCCGCACAACCCGCCGCAGACCAAGGAGGCGTACTACTACCGGATGCTGTTCGAGCAGTGCTATCCGGGCGCGGCCTGCGCGGAGACGGTTCCGGGCGGCAAGTCCATCGCCTGTTCCTCGCCCGCCGCGATCGCCTGGGACGCGAGCTTCGCGGCGATGGCCGACCCGTCCGGCCGCGCGGTGGCTGGCGTGCATGCGCAGGCGGTGGCGGCCGGCTGAGCGCGCCGGGCGGCACTTGAACGGTTCCCCGGCGGGCGGGCCGTCGGGCGCGGGCCTGCGGAAACGGGCATGCGACAATCCGGGCCTCCCCGCCGAACGCGTGCGCGCGCCCACTCCCGATGCCCCTGAAGACCAGCCTGCTGTTCTCCGTCCTGTGTGCCGCCAGCCTGTCCGCCTGCGCGCAGGCGCCGTCGTCCGATGCGGCGCAGTCCGGCGACAACGCGGAAGCGACTACGCCGACGCCGATCGAGACCCGGCCCGGCACCCCGGAGGACCGCGCCCGGCAGGCGATCGAATCGATCAATCCCGAGATCCAGATCGACGCGATCGCCGCCGCGCCGCTGCCCGGCTTCCGCGAGGTGGTGGTGGGCGGTCAGACGGTCTACGTCAGCGACGATGGCAAGTACCTGCTGCAGGGCAGCCTGTTCGACGTCGAGGCCAAGCGCGACGTGGGCCAGGCCGGGGTGGCCGAGGTGCGGCGCAAGCTGATCGCAGGGGTGCCGGCCAGCGACCGCATCGTGTTCGCGCCGCCCAACCCGAAATACACCGTCTCGGTGTTCACCGACGTCGAATGCGGCTACTGCCGCAAGCTCCACCAGGACATCGCCGAGTACAACAAGCGCGGCATCGCGGTGGAATACCTGGCCTTCCCGCGCATGGGCCTGAACACGCCCGACTACGACCTGATGGTCTCGGTGTGGTGCGCGCCCGACCGGCGCAAGGCGCTCACCGACGCCAAGGATGGAAACCGCGTGCCGCCCCGCACCTGCGACAACCCGGTCGCGCAGCAGTACGCGCTCGGCCAGCGCGTGGGCCTGACCGGCACGCCGATGATCGTCACCGCGAGCGGCGTGCAGATGCCCGGCTACATGCCGCCGGACGCGCTGCTCTCGGCCCTGCAGCAGGTCGAGGCCGCCGGCGGCGGCTGATCTGTGCGGACGCGGCGGGCCGCGGCCGGGATTCCGGGCGGCCTGGCGCAATCGCCCTTACAATAGGCGGCCCGCTCCCAGCCTCTGCCGGACATGATCGTCCTCGAGGGCCTTCCGGCCCTGTCGCCGTTCCGCCGTGAACGGCTTGAGCTCCGCCTGCAATCGGTTGCCCCCGGAGTCCGGATCGCCGGCGCCTGGCACGTGTACTGGATCGAGCCCGAGCCCGGCGCCTCGCCGGACCGGGCCGCGCTGCGGCGCATGCTCGAAGCCGGCGATGGCCGCGCGCCGCTGGATGATGGCGTGGTGTCGCGTTTCGTCTCGCCGCGCCTGGGCACGATCTCGCCCTGGGCCAGCAAGGCCACCGACATCGTCCGCGGCGCCGGGCAGCCGGTGCGGCGCGTGGAGCGCGGCACCCGCATCGACCTGGCCGGCTGGCCGGAGGACGCGGCGACGCAGGCGACGCTGGGCCGCGAGCTGCACGATCCGATGACCCAGTCGCTGCTGGCGGCCAGCGAGGACGCCGCGGGCCTGTTCGCGATCCCGGCGCGCGGCGCGGTCGAGCGCATCGCGCTGCCGCATCTGGAGGACGCGAACGCGCGCCTGGGCCTGGCCCTGGCCGCGGACGAGATCGAATACCTGCGCGAGCGCTATGGCGAACTCGGGCGCGATCCCTCCGACGTCGAACTGATGATGTTCGCGCAGGCCAACTCCGAGCACTGCCGGCACAAGATCTTCAACGCCTCGTGGACGGTGGACGGCGAGGAGCAGCCGCTGTCGCTGTTCCGCATGATCCGCAACACGCATGCGAAGACGCCGCAGCACACGCTGTCGGCCTACAGCGACAACGCCGCGGTGGTGGAGGGCTATCCGGCCGCCCGGTTCCGGCCCGATCCGGACAGCGGCGAATACCGCGCGGAAGCCGTGCTCGACAGCGCGTTCTGCATCAAGGTCGAAACCCACAACCATCCGACCGCGATCTCGCCGTTCCCGGGCGCCAGCACCGGCGCCGGTGGCGAGATCCGCGACGAGGGCGCGACCGGCCGCGGCGGCAAACCCAAGGCCGGGCTCACCGGCTTCAGCGTGTCGTACCTGCGTATTCCGACGCTGCCGCAGCCGTGGGAGGCGCCGCGCGCGCTGAACCCGCGCATGGCGCCGGCGCTGGAGATCATGCTCGACGGCCCGCTGGGCGGCGCGGCGTTCAACAACGAATTCGGGCGGCCGAACCTGCTCGGCTATTTCCGCAGCTTCGAACTGCAGCACGACGGCGAGCCCGCGCGTGCCTACGACAAGCCGATCATGCTCGCCGGCGGCCTGGGCGCGATGGACCGGACGATGGTCGAGAAGCACACGCTGCGTCCGGGCGACGCGGTGGTGGTGCTCGGCGGCCCGGCGATGCTGATCGGCCTCGGCGGCGGCGCGGCGAGCTCGGTGGCGTCCGGCGAAAGCGCCGAAGACCTCGACTTCGCCTCGGTGCAGCGCGAGAACCCGGAAATGGAGCGCCGCTGCCAGGAGGTGATCGACCAGTGCGTGGCGATGGGCGAACACAACCCGATCGTCTCGATCCACGACGTCGGTGCCGGCGGCCTGTCCAATGCGATCCCGGAACTGCTGCACGACTCGGGCGTGGGTGGCGTGATCGACCTCGACCGCGTACCCAGCGACGATCCTTCGCTCTCGCCGATGCAGCTGTGGTGCAACGAATCGCAGGAACGCTACGTGCTCGGCGTGTCGCAGGGCCGGCTGGCGGAGTTCGCCGCGCTGTGCGAACGCGAGCGCTGCCCGTTCGCGGCGGTGGGCGTGGCGACGGCCGAACAGCACCTGACCGTCGGCTACGGCGCCGGAGCCGATGTCCTGCCTCCTCATGTCCGTCCCCCGCGCACGAGGGAAGGTGCCCGAAGGGCGGATGGGGGCAAGCCTGCCGCGCACGTTCCCGACGCCATCCCATCCGCCCGCAACGAGTCCACGCCTCCGGCCATCGACCTGCCGATGGACGTGCTGTTCGGCAAGGCGCCGAAGATGCATCGCGACGCCAGCCGGCCGGCGCCGGTGCGCTGGCGCATGCTCAACACGCAGCTGGTCGAACTGCGCGAGGCCGGCCTGCGCGTGCTGGCGCATCCGACCGTGGCGGCCAAGCAGTTCCTGGTCACCATCGGCGACCGCGCCGTCGGCGGGCTCACCGCGCGCGACCAGCTGGTCGGTCCGTGGCAGCTGCCGGTGGCCGACTGCGCGCTGACTCTCGCCGGCTTCGAGGGCACCGCGGGCGAGGCGATGGCGATCGGCGAGCGCACGCCGCTGGCGCTGATCGATGCCGCCGCCGCCGCGCGCATGGCCGTGGGCGAGGCGATCACCAACCTGTGCGCGGCGCCGGTCGAGGCGCTGGAGCGGGTCAAGCTGTCGGCCAACTGGATGGCCGCCGCGGGACATCCGGGCGAGGACGCGAAGCTGTTCGACGCCGTGCACGCGGTGGGCATGGAGCTGTGCCCGGCGCTGGGCCTGAGCATCCCGGTGGGCAAGGACTCGCTGTCGATGCAGGTGCAGTGGAGCGCCGCCGGCAACGCCGACGCGGCCGCCACGTCGCCCAACGGCGCGCTGCACAGGAGCGTCTCGCCCGTGTCGCTGATCGTGACCGCGTTCGCGCCGGTGGCCGACGTCGGCGCGCAACTCACGCCGCTGCTCGACGACGGCATCGACAGCGAGCTGTGGCTGATCGGACTGGGCGCGGGCAAGCAGCGGCTGGGCGGATCGATCCTGGCGCAGTGTTTCGACGCCTTCGGCGGCGCCTGCCCCGACCTGGACGAACCCGAGCGGCTGCGGGCATTCTTCGAGCTGGTCCGCGATGCGCGAGAGGCCGGGCTGCTGCGCGCCTACCACGACCGCTCCGACGGCGGCACGTTCGCCACGCTGTGCGAGATGGCGTTCTGTTCCCACCGCGGGCTCGACATCGACCTCGACGGCTGGGGCGAGGATCGCGCCGAGGACGTGCTGCGAACGTTGTTCTCCGAGGAGCTGGGCGCCGTGGTGCAGATCGCCGCCGACGACCGGGCGGAGTTCGCCGACCTGGTCGCGCGCCACGGCCTGATCGAATGCGCGCAGCGCATCGCACGCCCGACCGGCAACGGCCGCATCCGCGTGCTGCACGGCGCGCAGCTGCTGGCCGAATGGTCGTGGCAGGAACTGTTCGACGCCTGGTGGTCCGTGAGCCATGCGATGCAGCGCCTGCGCGACCACCCGGACTGCGCCGACGAGGAGCGCGACGGCGCGCGTACGTTCGATGCTCCCGGCCTGTCGCCGGTGCTCACCTTCGACCCGGGCGAGGACGTCGCCGCGCCGTACGTGGCCAGCGGCGCGCGTCCGCGGGTGGCGATCCTGCGCGAGCAAGGCGTCAACAGCCAGGTCGAGATGGCCGCCGGCTTCGACCGCGCCGGCTTCACCGCGGTGGACGTGCACATGAGCGACCTGGCCGCCGGGCGCGTCGCGCTCGACGGTTTCGCCGGGCTCGTTGCCTGCGGCGGCTTCAGCTACGGCGACGTGCTCGGGGCCGGCCGCGGCTGGGCCACCTCGATCCTCGAACACGCACCGCTGCGCGAGCAGTTCGCGGCCTTCTTCGCACGCGGCGACACGTTCTCGCTGGGCGTGTGCAACGGTTGCCAGATGATGGCGCAGCTGCGCGACATCGTCCCGGGCGCTGCGCACTGGCCCCGGTTCCTGCGCAACCGCAGCGAACAGTTCGAGGGCCGGCTGGGCCTGCTCGAGGTGCTCGACTCGCCGTCGCTGTTCCTGGCCGGCATGGCGGGGTCGCGGATCCCGGTCGTGATCGCGCACGGCGAGGGACGCGCGGTGTTCGATGCCGCGCCGGATGCGTCGCTGGCGCCCGTGGCACTGCGCTACGTCGGGGGCGACGGCGCGCCTGCCGCGCGCTATCCCGCCAACCCGAACGGGTCGACGGATGCGGTCGCCGGCGTCACCAGCGACGACGGCCGCGCCACCATCCTGATGCCGCATCCGGAGCGGACCCTGCGCCGCGCCAACTTCAGCTGGGCGCCGGCCGAGTGGCCGGACGCCTCGCCGTGGATGCGGCTGTTCCGCAACGCCCGCAGGCACCTGGGCTGAACTGATGCGGGCGCGCAACGCGCCCGCCGTGTCATAGGCCGCGGCCGGACGGCCGCATCGCGTCCGCGATTGCGAGCGGGCGTGCCAGGCATCGTCGCGGCCTGCGAAGAATAGGTGATCCATGCCGCCGCGACGTGCCCGCCGCTGCGGAGATTCGTGTTGCGTCGCAGCGCGCGCCGGTCGCCGGCTCGTGCCCCCTGTCCGTGCTCGCGCCGTCGGCCTCCGGGCACGCCCCGATCACACCGCCGTCGAGGCGCGGTGAAGGCACGACCCGCCCAATTCCCAATCTGTTTCGCCGGAAACATGTGAACGTGGCCGCATCATGTCGCGCAAGTCACTGATTCCAACGGCACTTGCGGTTCACTTTTGTCAATTAGTGACATTTTTGTCCGGAACGGCTTGACGCAAATTGTCAATCGCGGCGAGTATCCGTCACAGTCGCAAGTATTCGAGGAGCGTTCAGGAACAGCGCTGCCGCACCGCGCATGGATGGCTACAGCCCCGTCCGTCGCCATGCGACACGCTCCCCCGGACGCCTTCCCCGACGACCGATCCGTGCCGGGCGCCCCGTGCGTCCGTGCGTCGCTTTTACGGCGAATTCCGCAACCACGTCACAAGGGGCCATCGATGAACCGCATCTACTCCAGGGTCTGGAACCAGTCCACCGGCCAGGTCGCCGTCGCATCCGAACTGGCCAGGGCCAAGGGCAAGGGCAAGGGCGTCCGCCTGTTGCAGGCAGTGGTGATGACCGGCGCGATCGTGGTGGCGGGCGCCGCGGGGGCCCACGGACCGGGCAAGCCGGTGACGAAGGGCCATCACGCGACCAAGCCGCACGACCACGGCAAGGGGCCGCCGGCCAAGCTCGCGGATGCGTGCGGGACCGCGGTCGCGTCCGGGACTGCGGCCGTGGCCTGCGGCAACGGCGCCACCGCGAGCGGTGCCGGTTCGACCGCCGTCGGCAACGCGGCGCGGGCTACGTCCGCCAATTCCACGGCGCTGGGCAACAACGCCCGTGCGCTGCAGTCGAACACCACTGCAGTGGGTTCGAACGCATGGGCCAACGGCACCGCTTCGACCGCGCTCGGCAGCTCGACCCAGGCGATGGGTGCGCGCAGCACGGCGGTCGGGCAGGGCGCGCAGGCGCACTCGGAAGGCGCGGTGGCGATGGGCTTCAACGCCTACGTCGCACCCGCCGCCGCCGGCAGCGTGGCGCTGGGCTATGGCGCCCGCGCGACCGAGGCGGGCGTGTTCTCGGTCGGCAACGGAGGCGGTGCGGGCACGCTTGGCCCGGCGACCCGGCGCATCACCAACGTCACTGACGGCGTCGCGGCCAGCGATGCGGCGACGGTCGGGCAGGTGGACGCGGTCGCGGGCGAGATCGGCGATGTGGCCGACGCGGTGGAGGCGGTGGCCGAGGTCGCCGAACATACCGACCGCTACTTCAAGGCCGATGGCGCCGACGACGGTAGCGACGATGCCAGCATCAATGGCGAAGGCGCGCTCGCGGCCGGGGCCGGCGCGGTCGCCGACGGCGATGGCGCCGCGGCCTACGGCGCAGGCGCGCAGGCCACCAACGCCTACGCGACCGCAGTCGGCACCGACGCGTCAGCGTCCGGTCTCCAGGCCACCGCGGCCGGCTTCAACAGCAGCGCGTCGGCCGATGGGTCGGCCGCGTACGGCAGCTACAGCGTGGCCAGCGGCTTCGGCGCCAGCGCGCTGGGCTACGGCGCCGAGGCGACCTTCGCCGGCGCGACCGCCGTCGGTTTCGGTGCGGTCGCGAGCAATTTCGATTCCCTCGCGGTCGGCGAGTATGCGATCGCCAGCGGCGACAACGCCGTGGCCGTGGGCGGCGCGTTCTTCGGCCTGATTCCGACCGAGGCTTCGGGCGACTACGCCACCGCTGTCGGTGGTGCGGCCAGCGCCAGCGGCTTCAACAGCACCGCGCTGGGCAATTTCAGCGCCGCCGAAGGCGACGCCAGCCTCGCGCTCGGGTCCGACAGCACTGCCACGGCTGAGGGCAGCGTGGCCCTGGGCCAGGGCTCCGTGGCCGACCGCGACAACACGGTGTCTGTTGGCGCGGAGGGCGACGAGCGCCAGGTGACGAACGTGGCGGCGGGCACGGAAGGCACCGATGCGGTGAACGTGGACCAGCTGGAGGAGGCGACGGCGAGCAACCGCTACTTCCAGGCGACCGGCAACGACGCCGATCCGAGCGACGACGTGGGTGCCTATGCCGAAGGCGCATACGCCACCGCCTCGGGCGAAGCGGCGAACGCCTATGGCGACGGCGCCTCGGCCTACGGCAGCGGTGCGTACGCCGAAGGCCAGAACGCGACGGCGTCGGGCTACAACGCGACCGCGGTGGCCGACGGCGCCACGGCGGTGGGCGGCAGCCTGTACTACGAGGACCCGGACACGGGCGAGGTGCTGCTGGACCAGACCACGACCGCATCGGAAGTGGGCGCGAGCGCGTACGG
>NZ_JARXRO010000001.1 GCF_029887935.1 Luteimonas kalidii
GGCCGTCCAACGCTTGATCTCTTCGTCCATCACTTGGCTCATCGTGCTCTCCTTCAAAAGGTAGCACCTGAGCAGGAAATCACTGGGTCATTACAAATCAGTGCAATTTCACTCACCGCTCCCTCGCCGAGTGGATCCGTCTCCTCAACGTGAAATACAGAGAACGGCAGCAGTCCGACTGCGTCAGGGAGGGATTGCATTGAGTAGGTGTTGCCGTTCCGAACCCATTGCAGAGCGCTTGGATCACATTTCTCCACAGAGAGCCCGAGTGAAGGATATTTGCCAGGCTCCGGCTCTACCTCACAGGGAGCCAGCATGATCAGGTCCCCATCGGCTAGCCGAAGCACCGCCATGGATGTGGCAAGAGGCGTGGTGTTTCCGTCCATCCATGCGGGATGTACGGGCTCACACAAAGGCGTGAGTACCTCGCGGATCGTCCTATCGGTTAGCGATGCACTGTCCACAAGCACCTAACGCCTGAATTAAGCCGCGCCGCGAAGCGGTGTCGGCTTGAATGAATTGTTAGGCGCGCTGCCACGCCCCGTAAGTTGCGAGCATATGCGATTCAAAGGCTGGTGAGCCAGTCACCTCCCAGAACGACGAGTCGACCGCCAGCAGCTCAAACACGCGTTCACCCCCAGCTAGGCCAATGAAGCGCCCCTCAATTGTCTGATAGATGCCGCGATACAGTGCGCGGAACTCTCTATCCGACATTGACAGGCCTACAGCCGTCAGCTGCTCAATCTCGAGAGCGCGATCGCCCATGCAGTCATCGATGGTGATGTGCCAGGAATCTGGTTTCACGAACCGGTCGACGTCCACGAGAAATTTCGAGATGTCAAAAAGCTCGCTGTTGGTTCCGTGTTGTCGGATGACGACCATGCGCGCCTAACGCCTGAATTAAGCCGACCCGCGAAGCGGGTTCGGCTTGAATGAATTGTTAGGCGGCATAGCCTGGCCGCCTGCCCGACTTGAACAGCAACATACCCAGGAAGCCTGCCGCCAGGGAGTATGGAACGTAGACGGCCAACAAGACAGCCACTCGAAGCGGCCAGCCGACACCCATTGTTGAATTGAAGAGATGTGCTGCAATCTCGCGGTGCTCTGGCTCAACACCTGCGGAGCGCTCACTCTGACTCATTCCACCTTGGTCGTAGCCTAGCAGCCCAAGCCGGAGGTCTACGAAGATGTGCGGCCAGTAGGCATAAGCGGACAAGATCGCTAGGCCAAGGGCAAGCGACACTAGATGGACAGCGAGCACTCGCTTCCAGCGCGGACTGGTACGGATGAACCGAGCAACGAGCCACGGCACGGCCGCCGCCGATGCCAGGAGAAGCCATTCCGCCAGTGCATCGAACGTGTCCATGCCGCCTAACACCTAAGTTAAGCCGACCCGCGCAGTGGAGCCAACCACATGGCAGGCTTTCTCAGCCATGTGGTTGGCGTAACGAAGCGGGTTCGGCTTGAACGCATTGTTAGGCCTCACCCAGTACGTGCCCTGGAGATGTAGCCTTCTCCGGACGCCCGAGTAAGTGATACATGGCCGCCTCCGCGCAGATCTTGTACCCAAGATCGCCGGTAACACCAGAGTGGTCAATCACGTCCACGACCGTCACAGCCATAGGTGTGCCCGAGGGCGCAGCTCGATGCGCCGCCTCAACTCCCGCAAGAACAGCTACATGGCTCAGCGCCTGCGACGTGATACCAGCGCCGAGGCAGGCCGAGAATGCGTCCGAAGGAACTGCCTCTAAGCGGACAGTCACGTCGTACAGAGTGCTCATGCCGCGACGAGTAAAGCGGAACTCGGAATGCATCATATGAGGCCTAACACTTGAATTAAGCCGACCCGCGAAGCGGGTTCGGCTTGAATGAATTGTTAGGGGGCATGGCCTGTAGCGCCAAGACTGCCGCTTTTGTAGCCGAGTGCATATTCAGCAGTACAAGCGTCAGAAGGTCCCTTGGCTCGAGGCTCGCCGGAGAGAATGTT
Source organism: Luteimonas kalidii (assembly GCF_029887935.1). GTDB lineage: Bacteria > Pseudomonadota > Gammaproteobacteria > Xanthomonadales > Xanthomonadaceae > Luteimonas > Luteimonas kalidii. Next base: position 1,988 of record NZ_JARXRO010000001.1, read on the forward strand.
GGCTTTTCCATCATGACCTTGTACGACTCTTTCAACCCTTCCCGATGCCGGTCAGAGAGACTGTTGTAAAGGTCCAAGGCTAGTTGCTTGGTAATGCTTGCATCTAGTTTGTGAGCAAAGTCATTGCGGAGCTTCCCTAGCTTTAGCAGAACGTCACGGGCGTCCTGCGGAAGTCCACAGGCATACGCTAGTTCGACCTTGGTGCGGTAGGAGAACACTCCCCAATCGCACCTGTCTCCGAAGGGAAGGACAATTCGAGCAATCTCCATGAGCTGGTGCTCTATGTGCAAGTGCCCGCGTAGCACCAAACCAACATCGTCTTCGCGCGTGAGGTCTTTATAGAGCAGTTGGTCTTCTGGAGAACTCACACATGCCCCCTAACGCCTGAGTTAAGCCGCGCTGCGTAGTGGAGCAAACCGCATGGCAAGCTGTACCTGCCATGTGGTTTGTGTAACGAAGCAGCGTCGGCTTGAACGACTAGTTAGGCCGCACGCTACTCCGGCCAGTGAGGAGCTGCAAGACTGTTGCTCTAGATGCCCCCGAAGCTGCCGTCGCTTGCACGCGCCGGCCCGGGCACTGTCCTGGAAGTTGCCGAAGGCGCCCGCGCAGCTTCCGATTGCCTGGCGCGATCCGACGGTCCGAAGCCGACCTGCACAGTCCCGACCCGGCGCGCTGCACGGAACTAGCGGAAGCGCCTTTTGGCAGGGAGCACCACGAACAGGACGAGCGTTGGAGCGAGAAGATCTAGAGCGCATTTCTGCGGCCTAACACCTGAATTAAGCCGAGCCGCGAAGCGGCTTCGGCTTGAATGAATTGTTAGGCATCATCCGGCACCCCGTACATGTCGCGCGCCTCCCAGTCGTGGAAGTGCTTGCAAAGGTCTGAGGCGGGAAATCCTGCCCAATAGAGCACAGCATCTACTCTCGATCGCGGTGAGCCTTGGGGTAAGGCTCCAATGAATCTAGCGCAGGCTTGCAGCACAACGTGCTTTCCAAACTGCGATATCAAATAAAAGGGAACTATTCGGTTGCTGGCATCAAGTTCTGAGGCGTGAACTTGCGAGAGCAGGGACTCAAGGCTTTCCTGGGCATCTGGTTGGAGTTCCGCAAGCATGTACCCTGCCATGCGCGTGGATTCGTCCCCAGCGCGCCGAACGGCGAGGGACCATAACGACCGAAAGACAGTCTCCTCTGAGTATCCGGTCATTGTCCGCCGGACCTCAAAGAAGTCGTCGTAGGTGTTGATGCCTCTAAGTTTTTCTTGGAGATCCGATATGGTTTCCATGATGCCTAACACCTGAATTAAGCCGACCCGCGAAGCGGGTTCGGCTTGAATGAATTGTTAGGCGGCGACACTAGTCACCGTCCCCGCCGGCGCCTAAGCCAGGATCATCACCGCTGCCCCTGTTGCCAGCGACTAGACCATCAAAGACGGTAGGATCGGAGTCTAGATAGAGGGCGTCTATTGTGCTGGGTGAGGTTGTCCTGACGGATTGCGCGTAAGCGACTGCTGCACATATCACGGCGCCAATCAGAGGAACGAGCCATATAAAGGCGAGTTGCAGGCGACGCTGTGAAGGAGAGAGCATAGGCACACGAAATATGACCACTGAGGCAAAGATGTTAGCGGCAAGCAGGATAGCGAGAAGAAGAACCGTCAGTCCCATTGAGAGCTCCATAGCCGCCTAACGCTTGAATTAAGCCGTGCCGCGAAGCGGCATCGGCTTGAATGAATTGTTAGGCGCCGCGTACGGCAAAGATGTTCTTGTCATAGAACTCAATCTCCTGGTCAAGCTCAAGTCCATTGAGTTCTGTGACTCTACTGGGCTCAAACCCGTAGATCGTTCCTCTGTAATGGTCTGGACCGAGTATTGAGACGTTGCGAACCAGAACGTCTTGATCTCCGGAGCGGAGGGTTAAATCGTCGCCCTCCACAACTGTGTGTCGAATGATGTTGCCACCGGAGTAGAAGACGCTTTCGTTTGGACCTCTTTCGGCGAACATGATCTCTCCAGTGGCGCCTAACACCAGAATTAAGCCGACCCGCGAAGCGGGTTCGGCTTGAATGAATTGTTAGGCCTCATGGCTGGCACACCGCACTGATTGAACGGATGGTCTCGCCCGAAGTGCCTACCTGAAGCCAACAAGATGATTGATTGCTGTAGTACTCGAGGAAGCTACCAGACTCCCGCTTGGCTTGAACAGGTTGACCGTAAGTAGCTACGGCCTTTGACATCGGCGCGCCCGGACAGAGGCCTGACGGCGTGCAAGCCCTAGATCCGGTTGCCGTGAGCTGGAGGACGCGGCGCTGCTTGTCCGGAGCCTGCTGCTCTAACCAGCCAACGAGAACAGTGAGGTCAGAGTACTCCAGCGCGATACCCTCGCCAGTGTCAGATTGCTTTGGCGCTGGGCCAAGCACAGCTAGCACCTGTGCCTCTGAGTCACCGAGCGCCACGCCTCCGAGATTAAGCTCACTGTCTGAGATGGCAGAAGCTGAGCCGGATGCCGATCCTGCAAAGAGTGTGACGATTGCCAGGATGCTTTTCATGAGGTCTAACACCTGAATTAAGCCGACCCGCGAAGCGGGTTCGGCTTGAATGAATTGTTAGGCCGCGTCACTGGCCAGGGAGTGCAAAAGATCACTATCCGGGATGAGAGGGGCAAGATGGTTGCGAACATGCGTTTCTCTCTCCGCCTGCGACATGCCCGACCAGCCGTGCTCCTCGGGGAGCCGGCGACGAACGATTTGAACTCTGTCCGGGTGGTTGGCTGCGATGCGCCACTCCGACCATCGAGGATCTTGCTGAGTAAGGGCATCTACAACTCGATTTGCTAAGGATGCAAGAAGAGGACTGCCGGGAACATCGCGCGAATGCGGCTCAACGGTGAACTGAGCTTCAAAGAGTGAGCGATGCAGTGCGATCAGCTCGTAGTTGTCTGTGATTGCGAACAGTGGCTCTGCTTGCATAGCGGCCTAACACCTGAGTTAAGCCGACCCGCGAAGCGGGTTCGGCTTGAATGAACTGTTAGGCCACATACGGTACAGCAACACCAGCGGCCACGAGTTGATGTACGAAACCATCAGGGGCACCTGACTGAACTGATATGCACTCTGGGTGAAACGAGTCTGCGGCAAGAAAAGCGAGCACTCCATGCCGATACACGTGCAGAGAGGCTACTTGCTCAAGTCGTTTGGATGCACCGAATAGAGCCGCCATAACTTGCCCGGATGCCTCATTGTTGAGCGTGAGCGCCAAGCAGTCAGATGATTCGGGTGCCTGATGGACAAAGCCTGAGGGCAGATCGCACTCAAGATGAAGCGGCAGTGGAACCTCCGCGAGCTCGCCCTCAAGTACGACTACTGAACCTTGATCCTCAAGCGCGGACAGAACCAATGCAAGCAGCTGCCCGCAGTCTTCTGTACGTACCCAAGCCCGAGTGCTTGCCATGTGGCCTAACACCAGAGTTCAGCTGCGTTGTAGCGGTGATTGGCTTAGGTGGCAAGCTTTACCTGCCGCCTAAGCCGAGCGCCGATGCAACGTCGGCTGCAACGACTCGTTAGGCCGCGACTAGTCGTCCGCGTACTTGAAGTCGAATGGAACTGTCCGCGTGCTGCTCGCAGACCCGGGCCGGTAGCGCCAAGACAAGACCGCCTGCTGAGCAGCCGCGATCCAAGCAGGATGACCAGACGCAGATTGCACCCGCGACGTCGTGACAGATCCGTCCGCTGCCACTGACAGCTCCAGCGTCACTTCGCCACGTGTCAGCTCAGTGATCCGCGGCGCCTCTGGTGCCGGGCATACGAGCAACTCTGGGTCCAAGCCAGCGCAAGGTCCAGCCGAGCCCGACCCGACTAGAGCGAGGGTTAGAAGCCAGCCGAGAGCGGTCATAGCGGCCTAACACCTGAGTTAAGCCGTGCCACGAAGTGGCATCGGCTTGAACGAGTAGTTAGGCCGCAGCATGCGACGACAGGGAGGAGGCACGCAAGGCCTTTGCTTCGGATGCCTGTGTGGCCGGGAACGCCGGCGCGTGACGACGCACTGTCCGCTGGCAGCTGGCAGCTGCCGAAGCAAAGGCTAGCCCCACGACGGGTCCGCCTGCCCGCGCGGCCTAGCTGACGCCGAGGCGCCCGAAGCCGAGCCACCGGACGATGCACTCTCCCGCGCGACGAGAGACTGACCGAAGCACAAGTTGAGTGGCGAAAGAGGCGAACTGGCAAACGAGGCGAAGCCACCATTGGCTGGCTCTGCTTTTAGCGGCCTAACACCTGAATTAAGCCGACCCGCGAAGCGGGTTCGGCTTGAATGATTTGTTAGGCCCCAGCCGGTTGCACTGACCAGCGCCCACCGGAACCATGATAAGCCTCGCACGACAGTTGGAAACGCTGACCGCAGTGCGTGCAACAAAAGCTGGTACGAAAAACGTCTGGATACGGATGAGCCAGCAGATCTTGGACGGTGGGCTGATTGAGACCACGCTCAGTAGTTGAAGGCTCCTGTCTAAGCGCCCCGCGGAAAATCTCACTAGAAAGAATCAAGAGAGTGCGCCTCAGCTCGCCCGGCGTGCGGATCTGCTGGTCGATTGCAATGCCGGTGCATTCTGAGCAGCCGAGTCTTTCCATGCGGGGCCTAACACCTGAATTAAGCCGTGTCGCGAAGCGGCATCGGCTTGAATGAATTGTTAGGCATCCACGCGACGAACCGTCGGTGGGTGCTCTGAGGCAACGTCAACAACATGGTCTGAGCAGACAATCTCATAGTGAACAAATGGCCCGGGGTAGTCGTTGCTAGCGAAAGTTCCGGAGGAGACAAAGTCTAAGAACTTGGACTTAGTGTAGGTCCGAAAAGCGTTGCCGGACCACTCCTCCGTCTTATCCCAGGAGCAGAAAGACTCATTGCGTACGGAGTAGCTGATGTACGTTTCCCACACAACCTCAAACCACCTCGAGGCGTCAGTCACTTCAACGGGGCGAATATCTGAGATTTCTGTGTTGCCGATAGTCAAAGTCTCAGTTCTATCCGCGACGATTCCCTCGCTAAGGACGAGGCGAAGCCCATTGACATACGGCTCCGATATTTCCTCCAAGTACAGGTAACCGCAGGCGTCAAGTTCCTCAGTAGCGGACTGATGTGTCATGGGTGCCTAACACCGGAATTAAGCCGCGCCGCGAAGCGGCGTCGGCTTGAATGAATTGTTAGGCCACACACCAGTGACGCAAATCCATGCATCCTGTCTGGATATGGCCGTCTTGCCGTCAGAATACTGGAATTGCCACCACTCACCCATGCAAGAACTCTTGTCTCTCCTACAGAGCATCAGATCACCGGCAGAGGTGGAGAACCACTGCTCAATTGGGTAGTCCATCTTTCCCGCAGGGAAGTTTGGACTTGAATCTGCAAGTGATTCAAGAGCGGCTGCATCCGGTGGCGGGGCGACCGCAGCCTGCCATTGCTCCTGTGCTCCACCGCCACACAATGATGTGAGATTGCTCGGTGGATGTGTCGAGCAGCCGGTGAAAGCTATTGCCACTATCAAGAGCAAGAGTGCTTTCATGTGTGGCCTAACACCTGAGTTAAGCCGACCCGCGAAGCGGGTTCGGCTTGAACGAATTGTTAGACCTAAACATAGCCACTCCACACGCGCGAGCCTATGAAAAGGATGAACCCTGCCACCAACAAGCGATTCCGCCACTTGTAGGCCGACAGACTGTCATCACCTGCTTTGTCTAGGTCAACTTTAGCTTTGGGTATTACTGAATCTAGTGCAGCCACTTCAGATGCGGCATCCTGATGGGAGTAGACGCGCCCAGTTGCAGTGTTGATGAATGGTGCGCCTTGCGACGAGACTATCGCGCCCCGCAACTCTTGGAAGCGTAAGTAGCCGCTGTTCATTTTTACGGCGCGATTCGTAGCCTCAATTCTCTTGAAGCCGGCAACTCCTGCGCCAAAGAGCGTCAAGACTGCCAAGAGCTCAAGCGAGCTGGGGTTTAATCCGAGCTCTTGCGGTCGGAAAGACTGTCCGATGAAAGCGCACACGGCGCCGATCACGCCCAAGATGAAGTAATCAAACTTCTGCTGGGCGTCACGTGCCGCCTCGTACAGCTTGTCACTTCTCTCAGTAGCCATGTTGCTCGGTACTTAGGTCTAACACCAGAATTAAGCCGCGCCGCGAAGCGGCGTCGGCTTGAATGAATTGTTAGGTGCCAGCCCGGTCACGTGCCCGCCGTATGGCAACAGCAAGGTCATACGACCGTGATAGCACAGTGTGTAGTGCGATGTGGTCTGAGTCCGAGGCACCCTGCACATCGTTTAGCGACCCCATGCCGCCATAAGCGAGTAGAAGCTTCTCAACACCAGAATAGTCCCCTGAGGCGACACGCAACTGACAGTCTGCAATGTACTTGCGCCACTTGTCCTCGCCAGCGGCAGCCAACAGTCCAGCCATTGCTGCGAGATTCTCTTCTAGATCGGTGACATGATCCATGTGGCACCTAACAACTGAGTTAAGCCGACCGGCGAAGCCGGTTCGGCTTGAACGAATAGTTAGGGCGCCGGCGACGGAACTGCCGGGCCCTGTTGCCGAAACTGTACCCCAAACCGCAGCCGCGGCAAGCTGGCCCCACACAGGTGCGGGAAGGACATTGCTGCGCGCAATGCCGCCAGCCAACGGCTTGCCCATAGGACCGGTCGGGAACCAACTTGCTGTGAGTGCAACTGGAGTGGCAGGCTTGCGCATGCCAGGTGCAGCAGCTGAAGCCAGCACAGCGATTGATGCTTGGCCCGAGCGGCCTAACACCTAGTAGACCCCACAAGCGGGGTGTAGCGCCGAGTATTCAGCCTCGTCTCCCACCGGTCAATTCGGTGATTTCCTACCCGGGATAAGGGGTTAGCCGGCTTTCTGGTCCTCGGTCCGTTCCGGCATGCTGACTCCTGGCCCGTCGGAAACGGCGGATATTTCTTATCACGACGGAAGCGCCTGATAACCATGGACGCCAGGGACGGGCGTGGGCCGCGGCTTTTCGACGAAGTTCGCCGGAAGTTGCGGGTGCATCACTACAGCTTGCGGACCGAGCGTGCCTACCTTGGGTGGATACGCCGGTTCATCCTGGCCAATGGGCGCCGCCACCCGCGGGAACTGGGTGGGCAGGAGGTCGAGTGGTTCCTCAGCCGCCTCGCCGTGCGCCACAAGGTGGCGGCAAGCACCCAGAACCAGGCCCTGTCCGCCCTGCTGTTCCTCTATCGCGAAGTGCTTGGGGAGCGGCTGCCATGGATGGAGGATGTCGTGCGCGCAAAGCGTCCGGCCCGTTTGCCCGTGGTGCTGTCGCAGGCGGAGGTGCGGTCGCTGCTGGCGTGCATGGACGGGCGGACGGGTCTGGTCGCGCAGCTGCTGTACGGCACAGGGATGCGGCTGATGGAAGCGCTGCGGCTTCGGGTCAAGGACGTCGATTTCGGACGCAACGAGATCACGGTGCGCGACGGCAAGGGCGGGCGAGACCGGCGGACCCTCTTGCCCGCCTCGCTGGTCGCGCCGCTGCACGAGGAGGTCGAGCGCGCCCGCGTGCTCCACCGGGCGGATCTGGACGCGGGCTTCGGCGCGGTCTGGCTGCCGCATGCGCTGGCGCGCAAGTATCCGGCGGCGCCGTCCGAGTTCGCCTGGCAGTACGTGTTTCCCGCCATGCGTCGGTCGCTCGATCCCCGTGACGGCGCCGAGCGGCGCCACCACCTGGACGACGCGAGTTTGTCGCGGGCGATCCGGCGCGGGCGGCTGCGCGCAGGCATCGACAAGCCGGTTTCCGCCCACACCCTGCGCCACTCCTTCGCCACGCACCTGCTCGAAGCCGGCTACGACATCCGCACGATCCAGGAATTGCTGGGCCACAAGGATGTCGCCACCACCCAGATCTACACGCACGTGTTGAACCGCGGCGCGGGCGGCGTGTTGAGTCCGCTGGACCGCTGAGCGGCTGTCGTGGGGCATTGGGGTCGACGCGGGCACGGGCAGATGCGTCCCAGGGTCGATGCCCGGATGGCGTGTGCCGTCGACCCGCATCGCCGCCGATTCGGCCATGCATCGGGCATGGCATGGCGGCATTGCGTCCGCTCGATGCGCACACGCACGGCTCCGAAGTCCGGTGCATGGCGCAAGGGTGGCTGCGTTGAATGACACGCCCGTCAATCGACGCGAATCTGCCGACAGCGCGCGATTCGCATGCTAGCGTCGCGCGCCATGCCCACCATCGAACTGCGTCCGGGACCGCTGCGACGGCTCCTGCTCATCCTCGCGGCCATCGTTGCACCCGCCATGTCGGTGCCGCTCTACGTCGCGACCGACCATGTGGTCGACGGCACGTTCACCGCAGGCATCGAAGGACCCGCCACCGGTCCGGACGGCGTGCTGTACGCGGTCAACTTCGCGCGCGAGGGCACGATCGGTCGCGTCACGGGTGACAGCGGCGACGCACGCGCGGAACTGTTCGTGCAACTGCCGGCGGGGCGCACCGGAAACGGTGTCGTCTTCGACGCCGACGGATGGATGTACGTCGCCGACTACACCGGCCATGCGGTGCTGCGGATCGAGCCACGCACGCGTGCGGTGGCGGTACATTCGCACGATCCACGCATGCACCAGCCCAACGATCTCGCGATCGCGCCCGACGGCACCCTCTACGCCAGCGACCCGCGCTGGTCGCATGGCGACGGCCAGCTGTGGCGCATCGACCGCGACGGCCGCGCACACCTGCTCGAGACCGGCATGGGCACGACCAACGGCATCGAGGTCTCGCCCGATGGCCGCCATCTCTACGTCAACGAAAGTCAGCAACGTCGGATCTGGGCGTACGACATCGATGCGCGTGGCCACGTGTCCGGCAAGCGCCTGCTCATCGCCTTCGACGCCCATGGCCTCGACGGCATGCGCGCCGACGAACACGGCAACCTGTACATCGCGCGCTATGGCGCGGGCACGGTGGCGATCGTGTCGCCGCAGGGCGCCTTGCTGCGCGAGGTGGTCCTCACCGGGTCGAAGCCGACCAATCTCGCCTTCGGCGGCGCCGACGGCCGCAGCGTGTTCGTGACCCTGCAGGACCGCGGCGCGATCGAGACCTTCCGCAGCGCCCATCGCGGGCGCGAGCCGGGCGGCACGCGCTCCGACATCACCCCGACGGCAGCGGCAGCCCCCGGAACGCCTTGACCGTGCGCAGCACGAAGCTGGAGTTCACGTCGGCCACGCCGGCCTGCGCCAGCAGCCGGTCGAGCAGGAAGCGCGAGAAGTGCTCCAGGTCGACCACCGCGATGTGCAGCAGGTAGTCCATGTCGCCGGTCAGCGCGTGGCAGGCGACCACCTCCGGCCACTGGTTCACCTGTTCGGCGAACGTGGCCACGGAGCCCGCATCGTGCCTGGCCAGCTGCACCCGCACGAAGGCCTGCAGCCCGAGCCCCAGGCGTTCACCGTCGAGTTCTGCGCGGTAGCCGGCGATCACCCCCTCGCGCTCCAGCCGCTGCACCCGGCGCAGGCAGGCCGAGGCCGACAGGTGCACGCGTTCGGCCAGTTCGGCATTGGTCTGGCGGCCGGCGCGCTGGAGCTCGGCCAGCAGCTGCAGATCGGTGCGGTCGAGTGCGATTGCGGTCATTTCGTGCGTTGAATGCGGCAGACTGGCAATGATGTTGCGCCCATTCGGCCTGTGCGCGCAACTTTGCAAGCCTGTTGCGCAGGCATGCGGCTACGCTTCAAGGGTCGCCGCTCGCCATCCCGGCCGCTCCGACGGCCACCCCGCGCTGGAGATCGCCATGTCCGCCCCGCCCCGCCGCGTCGAGAACCTGCACACCGACAAGGGCAAGGTGCCCGTCTACGCCACCGGCATCGTCGAGCAGCCCTGGGACGACTACAGCGCCGAGGACCATGCCACCTGGGCCACCCTGTTCGCGCGCCAGCGCGAGGTGCTGGTGGGCCGCGCCAGCGCGCAGTTCCTGCAGGCCCAGGACGCGATGGGCATGAGTCCGCACGCGATCCCGAAATACGCCGAGCTCAACGCCGTGCTGGGCGAGGCCACCGGCTGGCAGCTGATCGGCGTCGAGGGCCTGCTGCCCGAGCTCGACTTCTTCGACCACCTGGCCAACCGCCGCTTCCCGGTCACCTGGTGGATCCGCACGCCCGAACAGATCGACTACATCGAGGAACCCGACCTGTTCCACGACCTGTTCGGCCACGTGCCGCTGCTGATGAACCCGGTGTTCGCCGACTACATGCAGGCCTACGGGCAGGGCGGCGTCAAGGCGCACGGCATCGGTCCCGACGCGCTGCAGGCGCTTACCCGGCTGTACTGGTACACGGTGGAGTTCGGCCTGATCCGCGAGGACGGCGGCCTGCGCATCTACGGCAGCGGCATCGTCTCGTCCAAGGGCGAATCGCTGCACGCGCTGGAAAGCGCCGCGCCCAACCGCATCGGCTTCGACCTGGAGCGGATCATGCGCACCCGCTACCGCATCGACAGTTACCAGAAGACCTACTTCGTGATCGACAGCTTCCAGCAGCTGATCGACGCCACCGCGCCCGACTTCACTCCGATCTATGCGCGCGTGGCCGGGCAGCCGTCGGTCGCCGCGGGCGATGTGCTGGACACCGACACCGTGTTCCAGCGCGGCACGGGCGAGGGTTGGGCGAACGACGGCGACGTCTGAGCGCGGGCGCCGAGACGGTTCCGTCCGCAACGACCGGGCCGGGCGCACGCACGGCTGCTAGACTCACGCGGTTTTTCGCCGCGTGCGCGGCCCCCTTCCCTCCTGCCTGCGACCACTGCCGCCGTGTCCTTCTTCGCCCCGCTCGAGCTCGTTCCCGGTGATCCCATCCTCGGCCTGACCGAGGCCTACAACGCCGACACCCGCGCCACCAAGGTCAACCTCGGCGTCGGGATCTACTACGACGAGGCCGGGCGCATCCCGGTGCTGCGCGCGGTGCAGCAGGTCGAGCGCCAGCTGGCCGAACAGAGCAAGCCGCGCGGCTACCTGCCGATCGACGGCCTGCCCGACTACACCCGCGCCACGCGCGACCTGCTGTTCGGTGGCGAGTCGCCGCTGGTCAGCGAGGGCCGCGCCATCACCACCCAGACCATCGGCGGCAGCGGCGCGCTGCGCGTGGGCGCGGAACTGCTGAAGAAGGCGCTGCCGGCCGCGCGCATCGCGATCAGCAACCCGAGCTGGGAGAACCATCGCGCGGTGTTCGGCGCGGTCGGGTTCGAAGTGGTGGACTACACCTATTTCGACGCCGCGGCGCACGGCCTCGATTTCGACGGCATGCTGGCCGACCTGGTCGCGCTCGAGCCCGGCACCGTGGTGCTGCTGCACGCCTGCTGCCACAACCCCACCGGCGCCGACCTCACGCCGGCGCAGTGGGAGCGCGTGGTCGCGCTGCTGCACGAGCGCGGGCTGTTCCCCTTCATCGACATGGCCTACCAGGGCTTCGACCGCGGCATCGACGAGGACGCGCTGGCGATCCGGCTGCTCGCCGCCTCGCCGATCCGCAACTTCGTGGTCGCCAGTTCGTACTCGAAGTCGTTCTCGCTGTACGGCGAGCGCGTCGGCGCGCTGACCGTGGTCAGCGATTCGGCCGACGAGGCCAGGCGCGTGCAGTCGCAGGTCAAGCGCCTGATCCGCGCCAACTATTCCAGCCCGTCCACGCACGGCGCCGCGCTGGTGGCGGGCGTGCTCAACGATCCGGCGCTGCGGATGCAGTGGGAAGAAGAGCTCGGCCGGATGCGCACGCGGATCCATGCCCTGCGCGCCGGCCTGGTGGAGCGGCTCGCCGCGAACGGCGCATCGCAGTACGACTTCATCGCGCGCCAGGCCGGCATGTTTTCGTACTCGGGCCTGTCGAAGGCACAGGTCGAACGGCTGCGCGACGAGTTCGGCATCTACGCCGTCGGCACCGGCCGCATCTGCGTGGCGGCGCTGAGTGCGGACAACCTCGATTACGTGGCGAAGGCGGTCGCGGCCGTCAGCTGACAGCGGCGCGCGCGGGCCATATGCGCGCTTGCGATGGACGTGCGATGGAACTGCCGCCACCGTTCGTCGCAGCATGCGGTCGCTTCGACGCACGGCAGGCATGGACCTCGCACGGCCCGCGTGTCGTCTGCGACGATCATGGCCACGGCGTTTTCATGTCCCATCGCGGAGACTGCGCGGCGATGACGATCTTCCCGGTGTTGCTCTGATGCGCGCGGTCGGCGCCATGTCGCGCCGTCGCGCGCGTCGGGTCGCCCTGCTGGCGGTGGCGATGCTTGCCGTCCTGCCCGTCGTGGCGGCCCGTGCGGTGGAGCCGACGGCGGACGCGGTGACGCTCGATCGCGTGCAGGTCACCTCGGCGCGCCTGCAGTCGGTGCCTGCGTTCGACGTGCCCGCGTCGCTCAGCGTGGTCACGCTCGACGGCACCGCCGCCAGGCCCGGCGTGAGCGTGTCCGAAGCCTTGGACGGCGTGCCCGGCCTGGCCGCGCGCGAACGCCAGAACTTCGCCCAGGACACCCAGCTGTCGATCCGCGGCTTCGGCGCGCGCTCCACATTCGGTGTACGTGGCCTGCGCCTATACGCCGACGGCATCCCGGCCACGATGCCCGACGGCCAGGGCCAGGTCTCGCATTTCAGTCTCGCCGGCGCGGAGCGGATCGAGGTGCTGCGCGGCCCGTTCTCCGCGCTGCACGGCAACTCGTCGGGCGGCGTGGTGCAGATCTGGAGCGCGGACGGCGTCGACCCGACGCAGGGCCACGTGCAGGCCAGCGCCGGGCGCGACGACAGCCGCGTGCTGTCGGCCAGCGTGCGCGGCGCCGGCGACATGCTCGGCGGCGCGCTTGCCGCCAGTCGCTTCGAGACCGACGGCTGGCGCGACCACAGCGCCGCGCGCCGCACCTCGCTCAACGCCAAGCTGCACGCGGCGCTGCCGGGCGGTGGTCGCGTGCAGCTGGTGGGCAACCACTTCGACGCCCCCGACGCGCAGGATCCGCTCGGGCTGACCGCGGAACAGGTGCGCGCGGACCCGCGCCAGGCCACCGCCGTGGCGCTGCAGTACGGCACCCGCAAGTCCGCGCGCCAGGACCAGCTCGGCCTGCGTCTCGAGCAGCCGCTCGGCGGCGGCCATGCACTGGAAGCGATGGCGTACGCGGGCCGGCGCGAGATCGAGCAGTTCCTGTCGGTGCCGGTGGGCGCACAGTCCAATCCGCTCAGTTCCGGCGGCGTGATCGACCTGGACAACGACTACGGCGGGCTCGACCTGCGCTGGCGCTGGGCGGGCAGCCTGGCCGGGCGCACGCTCGAATTCACCGCCGGCGCCAATGCCGACCGCCAGCGCCAGCATCGTCGCGGCTACGAGAATTTCGTCGGCGACGCGCTCGGCGTGCGCGGCGCGCTGCGACGCGACGAACGCAACCGGGTGGAGAACGTCGACCGGTATGCGCAGGCGTGGTGGCAGTTCGCGCCGCGCTGGTCGCTGCTCGCCGGCGTGCGCCACAGCCAGGTGCGCTTCCGCTCCCGCGACGGCTACGTCAGCGCCGACAATCCCGACGACAGCGGCCGCGTCGACTACGCCGAGACCACCCCGGTGCTCGGCCTGACGTTCGCGCCGCATGCCGACTGGCGACTCTACGTTTCGGCGGGACGCGGCTTCGAAACCCCGACCTTCAACGAGCTCGGTTACCGCGCCGACGGCGGCGCCGGCCTGGCGTTCGACCTCGCGCCGGCCACCAGCACGAATGTCGAGCTCGGCACGAAGTGGCGCACCGCGGGCGGCGTGCAGATCGAGGCGGCGCTGTTCCGCGCCGACACCGACGACGAACTGGCGGTGGCGCGCAACGTCGGCGGGCGCAGCAGCTACCGCAACGTCGGTCGCGCGCGCCGCGAGGGGGCCGAGATCGCCGCGGTGCTGCCCTTCGGCGCCGACTGGTCGCTGGCGATCGCCGCGACCTGGCTGGACGCCCGCTTCCGCGACACGTTCCCGATCTGCACCGGCGCAGGCTGCACCGATCCCTCGGTGCAGGTCCCCGCGGGCGCATCGATCCCCGGCACCACGCGCCGCCAGGCTTCGGCGCGGCTGCAGTGGGAGCCTGGCGACTGGCGGCTGGCGCTCGAAGCGGTCGCCGTGGACCGCATCGGCGTCAACGACACCGGCAGCGAGCAGGCGCCGGGCCATGCGATCGCGAACGCGGAAGCGGCACGTTCCTGGAACACGGCGCGCGGCAGGTGGCGGGCGTTCGCGCGCGTCGACAACGTGTTCGACCATGCCCACATCGGCTCGGTGATCGTCAACGAGGGCAACGGCCGCTACTACGAGCCGGCCCCGGGGCGCGGCCTGCTGCTGGGGCTGCGCTGGGACTGGCAGTCGGGGATGGACTGAGGATCCTGCGCAACCGACGCGGCCGTGTGGCCTGGCCACGTGGTGCACCGTCCGCACGGGCGATCGGGACCTGGCCCGCACCCGCCATCGCCCGCGTCGCGCACGGCGGCTAGAATCCAGGCATGGATGCGCCTGCCGATTTCATCGAGGTCTTCCCCGCCGCGCTCGATGCGCAGGCCTGTGATGCGATCGTCGCGCGCATGCGCGCGAGCGACGCGCTCTCGCCCGGCCAGGTCGGCGGCGGGGTGTACCCGGAACTCAAGCGCAGCCGCGACCTGTCGATCAGCGACCGCGCGGACTGGGCCGAGGTCGCCCAGGCCCTGAACGTCGCCGTCTACGGCGGGCTGCTGGCCTACCTGCGCAAGTATCCGCAGGCGCTGGTGGCGCCGCTGATGCTGCAGCAGCCCGATGGCCAGGGCGGCCTGCGCCGCCTGTCGGCCGAGGACATCGCCGCACTCGACGACCGCGCACTCGGCCAGCTGGCGCGCACCTGCCTGCGTCCGGGCGCGATCAACCTGCAGTGGTATCGCGCCGGCGAAGGCGGCTATCCGTACTGGCACTGCGAACTGTTCCCGCGCGCGGCGGATTGCGAAACGCTGCACCGCCACCTGCTGTGGACGGTCTACCTCAACGACGGCTTCGATGCCGGCGAGACCGAGTTCCTGTTCCAGCAGCGCAAGGTCGTGCCGCGCACCGGCGACCTGCTGCTGGCGCCCACCGCGTTCACCCATACCCATCGCGGCAACCGGCCGCAGGGCGGCGACAAGTTCATCGCCACCAGCTGGATCCTGTTCCAGCGCGCCGAAGCGCTGTATCCCGCCTGAGGCGCAGGCGGCTGCGGTCGGCCTTCAGCTGCGAGCGGTCGCCTCGACTGACCGCACTCTCCATGAATCCCACCGTGCGTAGCCCGGATAAGCGCAGCGCATCCGGGAGATTGCATCGCCACGCGAGTCCAGCAAGTGCGGCGCGCCCTCATCGGCCCTCGGCACCTCCTCCCGCAGGCGGGAGAAGGAACAACCGGCGCCATGGCTCCCGGATCAGCCGGCGACGCGCGGCTGGTTGAGCACCAGCCAGTACAGGCCGATCTGCTTGACCACGTCGACGAACTGCTCGAACGCGACCGGCTTGCGGATGTAGCTGTTCACGCCGAGCGCATAGGTGGCTTCGACGTCGAAGGGCTCGTCGCTGGTGGTCAGCACCACGACGGGCAGCGTGCGGGTACGCGCATCGCCACGGATCGCCTGCAGCACTTCGCGCCCGTCGAGCTTGGGCAGGTTGAGGTCGAGCAGCACGATCGCCGGCAGTGCGTGCGCGTCGCGTTCGGCGTGCGTGCCGCGTGCGAACAGGTAGTCCAGCGCCTCGGCCCCGTCGCGGACCACCACCAGCTGGCGATCGATCCCGGCCTGTGCGAAGGCGATGCGGGTCAGTTCCGCATCGTCGGGGTTGTCTTCGATCAGCAGGATGTCGCTCTGGTTCATGGCCTGTGTTCCCCGCCCTCGCCGGCCCCCGCCGGCAGTTCGATGAAGAAGGTGCTGCCCTCGTCGGGATGCGACTCGGCCCAGATGCGGCCGCCGTGGCGCGCGGCCACCTGCTGCGCGATCGCCAGGCCGAGCCCGTCGCCGCCGCCCTGTTCGGCGCCATGCAGGCGCTGGAACGGGAGGAACAGCTTGTCAGCATAGCGCATGTCGAAACCGCAGCCGCGATCGCGCACCGACAGGCGCAGCCGATCGCCATCGCGCACCCCCTCGATGGTGATCTCCACCCGCTCGCGTGCGGCCGAAAATTTCCATGCGTTGTGCAGCACCTGCCGCAACAGCAGTTTCAACGCATGCTCGTCGCCGTGCGCGGCCAGGCCCGCGGGCACCTCGACGGTGGCCGCGCGCATGGCATCTTCGTCCTGGAGTTCGGCCGCGACCCACTCGCACAGCAGGCTGACGTCGACCTCGCGTGTCCGCAGCGGCTGGCGCGACGCGCGCAGCAGTTCGAGCAGCGCCTGCACCAGGCGTTCGGCGCGCACGGCGGCCGAGCGGATGCGCGCGAGGTCGGGCTTGCCGGCCTCGGCCACGGCCGCCGATTCGTCCAGCCGGGCAGCGAAGCCGGCGATCCCGCGCAGGGGCGCGCGCAGGTCATGCGAGAGGCCGTGCGCGATGTGCTCCTGCAGCCGTGCCGCCTCCGCGTCCTGTCGCGCGCGACGCCGCTCGGGGACGATGTCCTCGCACTGCATCAGCCAGGCGCCGTCCGCGGCAAGCCGGGTCATCGTGACCCGCCAGGCGGCAGACCCTTCGGAGGCGGGATCGGGGCCTGCGCCCTCCTCGCTCGCCAGGACCTGTCGCTGCAGCGGATCTGCCGGCGGCGCCGCACACAGTGCGGCGATGCGGTCGCGGAGCGACGGCTCGAACAGCTGCTCATGCGCCCGGGTGCCCACCAGCGTCTCCGCGGTACGCGCGAACAGCCGGCACAGGGCGGGGTTCGCGGACAGCCATTCGCCATGCGGCGACAGCACGGCAAGCGCGGCGTCGACGCCGTCGAACGCCTGGCGATACACGGTCGGGGACAGGGCTTCCACGGCGGCAGAGGAGGACGCGGGAGGACGCACGGGCGACAGTCTACGGAACATCGCCGTGCAGGGCCGGTGCAAGCGCGCTGAACGCGCCAGCGTTGCGCCGGCCGCACAACTGCGGTTCAGAACAGCTGGCCCTGGTCCCCGCTGGCCGCGGGCGTCCGGAACAGCGTGGTGTCGAGCGCGGGAAGGCGCGTGAACCCCAGTCGTCGCCGGGTGCGCTCGAACCGCTGCGCAATCAGGTCCGCGAACGGGCCTTCGCCGCGCATGCGCGAACCGAACGCGCTGTCGTAGTCGCGGCCGCCCCGCATCTGCCGCACCAGGCTCATCACGTGCGCGGCGCGATCGGGATGGTGCAGCTGCAGCCATTCGCGCCAGACGTCCTTGAGCTCGTGCGGCAGCCGCAGCAGGACATGCCCCGCCGCGCGCGCGCCGGCCGTGTACGCCGCGTCGAGGATCGCCTCGAGTTCGTGGTCGTTGAGCGCCGGGATCACCGGCGCCATCATCACCCCGACCGGCACGCCGGCCGCGGCCAGTTCGCGCATCGCGCGCAGGCGCGCGTGCGGCGCCGAGGCGCGGGGCTCCATCTTCGCCGACAGCCGGTTGTCGAGGCTGGTGACCGAGAAGTACACCGTCGCCAGGCGCTGCTCCGCCAGCGGCGCGAGCAGGTCGAGGTCGCGCGTGACCAGTGCGTTCTTGGTGATCAGGCTGAAGGGGTGGCGGTATTCGGCCATCACCTCGATCAGGCTGCGGGTGATCCGGTAGCGGCGCTCGATCGGCTGGTAGGCATCGGTATTGATCCCCAGCGCGATCGGCGAGCAGCGGTATCCCTTGCGCGAGAACTCTGCGCGCAGGCGCTCGGCGGCGTTGGTCTTGGCGAACAGCCGGGTCTCGAAATCCAGCCCCGGCGACAGGTTGAGGTAGGCGTGCGACGGACGCGCGAAGCAGTACACGCAGCCGTGTTCGCAACCGCGGTAGGGATTGACCGACTGGCTGAAGCCGATGTCCGGCGAATCGTTGCGGCTGACGACGCTGCGCGCGCGTTCCTCGTGGACGCGGGTGTCCGGGTGCGGGTCCGGGTCGGTCTCGTCGCGGCGCTGCAGGCTGTCCCAGCCGTCGTCTTCGGCGTGGGTGGTGGCGGTTTCGAAACGGCCAGGCACGTAGGACGCCGCGCCGCGGCCCTTCAGCGGCGCGGTCGCCGGCGCGCGTGCTTTCGTCGCCATCGACATCCGGCTAGCCTACGCCCCGGGCGTCGCATCGGTCGCGACGATGGAGCCGCCGTGCCGATCCTCGAGGTGTTCAAGCAGGGCTGGGACGCGCTGGCCGGGATGCCCTACCTGCGCCTGTACCTGACCCTGGGCTGGGCGCTGTACCTGGTGCTGCTGGGCGGCTGGATCGTCCTGCAGAAGCGCGAGCCGGTGGCCACGCTGAGCTGGCTGCTGGGACTGGCGCTGCTGCCCTACGTGGGATTCCTGGTCTACCACGTGTTCGGCCCCCAGCGGATCGAACGCCAGCGGCTGCGGCGTGCGCGCGTGCGCGGCGCCCTGCCGGCGCAGCCGTTCGCAGAGGACGACGAGGTCGCCGAGCTGGCGCGCATGGCGCGCGCCACCACCGAACTGCCGATGACCACCGCCACCGACGTGCGCCTGCTGGTGGACGGCGCGGCCAAGTACCAGGCCCTGGTGGCCGACATCCGCAGCGCGCGCGACCACATCCACCTGGAGTACTACATCTGGGAAGGCGGCCACAGCAGCGACGCGCTGTGCGACGCGCTGGTCGAGCGCGCCCGGGCGGGCGTGCGCGTGCGCCTGCTGCTCGATGCGATCGGCGCGTCGGGCGCGCGGCATTGCTTCGGCGCCCTGGTCGAGGCCGGCGGCGAACTGGCCTGGTTCCACCCCACCCGCTTCGGCCGCGTCTGGCAACGGCCGTGGACCAACCTGCGGACCCACCGCAAGATCGTGGTGATCGATGGCCGCATCGGCTACACCGGCGGCATGAACGTGACCGACGACCAGAACGAGTCCGTCAACGCGGCCGCGTACCGCGACCTGCACCTGCGCCTGGAAGGAAACGTGGTGCGCGAACTGCAGCAGGTGTTCGTCGAGGACTGGGCCTATGCCACCGGCGAGCGCGACTTCATCGGCGAGGTCGCGCGACAGACCCCCGGACTGCCGCGCGGGCCGGTGCGCGCACAGGTCGTCACCTCGGGACCGGACTCGCCCTGGGAAGCGATCCATCGCGCCCACGTCGGCGCGATCCACGCGGCCAGGCGGCGCGTCTGGCTCACCACGCCCTATTTCGTGCCCGGCGAGGCGGCGATGATGTCGCTCACCTCGGCCGCCCTGGCCGGGCTCGACGTGCGCCTGCTGGTGCCACGCATGAGCGACTCGCGCCTGGTCACGCTGGCGGCGCGTTCGTACTTCGGGCAACTGCTGGTGGCGGGGGTCAAAATCTACGAGTACGGCCCGCGCATGCTGCACACCAAGGCGCTGCTGGTGGACGACAACCTGGTGGTGGTCGGCAGCGCCAACTTCGATCATCGCAGCTTCCGGCTCAATTTCGAGGTGTCGGTGCTGTTCGACGACGCCGCGCTCGCGGCGTCGCTGGCGCAGCTGATCGAGGGCGAGCTCGCGCATGCGCCTCGGGTCCGCCAGGGGCGCCATCGCGGCCTGCTGACCGCGCGGCTGCCCGAGGCGCTGGCCCGGCTGCTGTCGCCGCTGCTGTAGCCTCCCCGCCAGGTCGGCCCGTGCGGCTGGCCCGCCGGTTGGCACCCGGGCTCTAGCGGTCGAGCCCATGGCGGTTGCAGCCGGCAGCCGCGCGGTCCGCCTTCGCGCGACACCGGGAAGCACGCAATCCGGCCAGCAGGACCCGGTGACGCGCACCCGCATCGTCGTGGGACGCGCGACTCCCCCGGCACCACCCACTGGACCAGCGGCGGCAGGCGGTGCCCCGGCGGCGTCCTTCGCCGCGGCTTGCGGGTAGACTTGGCCGGTGTCCCAGCAGCGGAGCCTGCCCATGCCCTGGTTGTTCCTGTTGCTCGCGATCGCGGCCCTGGCGATCGCCTTCATGACCGCGTCGATGGCGGTGGTGGTGGTCAGCCTGCTCGCGGCGCTTGTGCTGCTGGGGCTCTGGATCCTGGGCCTGCTCGCGCAGCGCATCGACACCCGCAGCCGCGATGATGTGCAGATGCTCGACCCACGCGAACTGCAGCGGTTGCGGGAGCTGGCCGAGGCCCGCCGCGCTGAGCCGGCGCCGGCGATGGAAGACCCGCGGACGCCCTGACCGGTGGTCCGCCGCAGGTACGACGGCACGTGAGCGCCCGCCTCAGCGTCAACCTCAACAAGATCGCGGTGCTGCGCAATTCGCGCGGCGGCGACGAACCCGACCTGGTCCGCGCGGCGCGGACCTGCCTGGAGGCCGGCGCGCACGGCATCACCGTGCATCCGCGCCCGGACGCGCGCCATACCCGTCACGACGACGTGCTCGCGCTCGCGGAGGTGTGTCGCGCCTACGGGGTCGAGTTCAACCTCGAGGGCAATCCGTTCGCCCCGGAGCGCAGCGGCTATGCCGGCTTCATCGCACTGTGCGAACGGGTGCGCCCGGCGCAGGCGACCCTGGTGCCGGACGATGATGCCCAGCTGACCTCGGACCACGGCTTCGATTTCGTCCGTGACGGCGAGAGGCTGGAGCCGCTGGTCCAGCGGTTGGCGGCTCTGGGATGCCGGGTCAGCCTGTTCGCCGACGCCGGCAGCGACGTCGCCCGCGCGGCCGCCATCGGCGCCCAGCGGATCGAGCTCTACACCGGCCCCTACGCCGAGGCCTTCGCCGCCGGGCACGCCGGGACCGTCCTGCCCGCCTTTGCCGCCACGGCGCGCGCGGCCTCCACTGCCGGGCTGGCGGTGAATGCCGGGCACGACCTCAGCCAGGCCAACCTCGGCGCCTTCCTCGACGCGGTGCCGGGCGTGGAGGAGGTCTCGATCGGCCATGCGCTGATCGGCGAAGCCCTGTACGACGGGCTGGCCACGACCGTGCGTCGCTACCTCGCGATCGTCTCGGGGCGCTGAGCCTGCGTTCTAGCGGCGGACGAACCCGATGTTGGTCAGTCCCGCATTGCGGGCGGCGGCCAGCACGCTGGCCACCGCCTGGTAGTCGCAATCGCCGCTCGCATCGATGCGCAGCAACGGCTGGCCTGATGCGGCGGTGCCTGCGGCCTCGCGCATCAGGGCCGGCAGGTGCTCAAGATCGGTCGCGTTGCCGTTCCAGGCCAGCTGGCCGGCAGCGTCGATGGTGAGGTCGACCGGATCCGGCGGAGCGACCGGCCTGATCGTGTCCTGCGGCAGGTCGAGGTCGATCTGGTGCGACAGCGCCGGGGCGGTCACCATGAAGATGATCAACAGGACCAGCAGCACGTCGCACAGCGGGATGATGTTGATCTCGGCCATCGCGGGCGGCGCCCGGTCGGACGGGTTGCGCAATGCCATGACACACCTCCTGCGCGGGTGGACACGGCTCCGACGCTACGCCGCGGCAGTCGCGGCGGCAATCCCGACGAAGGTCGCAGCGTCTGTCCGGCGGAGATGGTCGTGGGCCGGCCGCCGGCATCCCGGTGAGGCTGGCGGGCGCCGGATCAGGCCACGGCCATGGGCAGGTCGGCAGAGAAGGCCAGCCGCTCCGGTCCACGACCCACAGTCCGCGAACGCCTCCCCGGAAGCCGGACAAAAAAAACGCCGCCCGGAGGCGGCGTTCAAACTTGCGTTTCGGTAAGCGGCCGGCGCGCTGCAGGCGACGCCGGTCGGTCGTGCGGTTACTTCTTGACGAAACCGATCTTCTGCATGTGCGCGTTCTTGGCCGAGGCCAGGACCTTGGCCAGGATCCCGTACTCCGCATCCTCGCTCATGTCGATCTCCAGCGTCGGCTGGTTGGTGACATCGCGCTGGACCTCGGCGTCCATCATCTGGCGCAACGCCGTGACCGGGGTCGGGCTGTCGTTCCAGTAGATGGTGCCACCGGCGTCGATCCGCAGGCGGATGGGCTCCGGCGGTTCCACCGGATTCTCGGGCGGATTGAGCGAACGCTGCGGCAGGTCGACGTCGATCGGATAGGACACCTGCGGCGCGGTGACCATGAAGATGATCAGCAGCACCAGCATGACGTCGCACAGCGGAATGATGTTGATGTCGGCCATCGGCGCGCCATCGCCACCACCTGATGAAAAAGCCATCGTGCGTTCTCCGGATCAGTTCTTTTCGCGGGCCGAGACGAAGCCCACCTTGCGCATGCCCTTGGCCTGCGCAAGGTTGACCACCTCGTTGACGGTCCGGTACGGCGTCGTCGCATCGCCACGCACGTTGACCGGTGGTTGCGGCGTCTTCTGCGCTTCCACCGCCAGCGTGCTGTCGAGCAGGTCCATCGTGACCGGCTGGTCGTTGAGGTACAGGTTGCCGTTCGACGTGATCGCGATCGTCAGGGGCGGCGCCGCGGGCGCCGTCTCTGGACGTTCGTCGAGGTTCGCCTCCGGCAGGTCGACCTTGACCTTGTGCGCCATCAGCGGTGCCGTGACCATGAAGATGATCAGCAGCACCAGCATCACGTCGACCAGCGGCACGATGTTGATCGTGGCGTTGACCTTGTCGTGACCGCTGTCACCGCCTGAACTGAAGGCCATGTCGAGTCTCCGTCAGTGGTTCGATCAGCGGGCGACGTCGCCGACGCGCGAGCCCGTGGCGAAGAAGTCGTGCAGGTCGTGCGCGAAGGTGTCGAGCTTGTTGTTCGTGCTGCGGTTCAGACGCACGAAGAAGTTGTAGCCCAGCACCGCCGGGATCGCGACGGCCAGACCGATCGCGGTCATGATCAGCGCCTCGCCCACGGGACCCGCGACCGCGCCGATGTCGGCCTGGCCGGTGGCACCGATGCGGATCAGCGCGTTGTAGATGCCCCACACCGTGCCGAGCAGGCCGACGAACGGCGCGGTCGCACCGACGGTGGCGAGCACGGTCAGGCCGGCTTCCAGGCCCAGCGACTCGCGGGTCACGGCCTGGCGCAGCGCGCGGTCGACGAACTCGGAGCGGCTCAGCGACTCGGCCAGACGCGAACCATCGTGGCGCTGGTGGTGCGCGGCAGCCTGGGCGGCATCAAGCGCGACCTTCGAGAACGGCTCGCTCTTGGGCTGCTCTTCCATGAAGCGGATCGCGTCCTGCGCGTTCGGGGTTTCCCAGAACGTGGCGATCACCCGGTCCGAATTCTTCTTCAGGCGGATGTTCTTGATGAAGTTGTAGATGATCCAGTAGATCGAGAGCACGGACATCAGGACCAGGACCAGGAACACGATCCAGTTCACGACTGTCATGTGTTCCATCAGGTTCGCGAAGCCCATCTGGGTCAGGGCCTCGGCGTTGTTGCCTCCGGTCACCGGGGCGGCGGTGGTTTCCTGCAGCATGACGCTTACCTTCTAGATGTTGTTGAGTGTAGGAAGTGGAACGGGTGGAGCGGTTGGAAATGCGTTGGAGCTGGCCGGTCAGCCGCCGAGGTTGAAGTCGACGGGGACGCGCACCCGACCGGCGGCCGGCTGGCCGTTGACGATCGAGGGATTGAAGCGCCAGCGACGTGCGGCCTGCATCGCCGCACGGTCGAGGTCGCGATTGCGGCTGGACTTTTCCACCGACACGTCGGTGACGTTGCCCTGTGCATCGACGCTGACCACCAGGATCACGGTGCCCTGGATGCCGGCGCGCAGGGCGGACGGCGGGTACTGCGGCGGGTTCATGTTGCGCGAGGAGATGTCCACGCTGGCACCGATGTCAGGCGACGGCGCGGGCGGCGCGGGCGGTGCCGGCGGCGGCGCGGGCGTGTCGACCGGCGAGGGGTCGTCGAACACCACCGGCGGCTCTTCGGGCGGCGGCGGCAGCGGCGTGGGCTGCGGCGGCACCAGCTCCTTGATCGGCTGCGGCTTCGGCGGCTCCGGCGGCGGCGGCGGCGGCGGCGGGGGAGGCGGCGGCGGCTCGATGATCACCACGCGGGTGGCATCGTCGTCCTGCTGTTCGGCTTGGGGAGGCGTGGCGGGCGCCAGCAGCAGCAACAGGGCCGCGGCGTGGATCGCCACCACCAGGGTGAATCCGGCGATTCGCGCCCAGTCCAGACCTTCGTCTTCGTCTTTCTTGTCGGTCGTCGGCAAGCGGTCGGTCATGCGTTGAACTCAAGTCTGGCCGGGCAGCGGGTTGCCCGTGGTCGTGTCATGCCGCCGCCGGTTTTCGGCGACGGGAACTTCCAAGCTTATACCAATCCGCTGGCGCGATACCAACCGGTGTCCTGTCCCGATTGTGTCACTCGAACGTGTTACTGGGTGCGGGCAATGATGCGCTTGGCTTCGTCCGGCGCCTTGACGCCCTTGTCGATCGCCTGCTGCGCGGCCTGCTTGGCCTCGGGGAGGCGCCCCTCGTTCGCCAGCAGCTTGGCCAGGTTGAGGTAGGTCTCGCCGTTGGGCGCCAGCGGCGCAGCCTTCCCGTAGGCGTCGATCGCCTGGTCGATCTGCTGCGGCTCGCCGAAATAGTGTGCCTGCGCGAGCGCGACATAGGTCTGGTAGTCGGGCTTGAGGATGTTCTTCTCCAGTCCTTCATTGATGACCTCGATCGCCTTCGCCTGACCGTCGTCCAGGCTCAGGTAGGAGGCCATGAGGTTGCGGTACTCGCGTTCGTCCGTCAGCTCGCCGCGCGCACGCAGCGCCTCGTACACCGCTGCCGCCTTGTCGTACTGCTCGGTCTGCAGGTAGGTGGCGGCGAGGTTGAGCTGGGAGCGCTTGTCGTCGGGCGTGCTGGACGCGATCTGCTCGGCGAGTTTCGTCGCCTCGCCGCCCTGGCCCGAGTCGGCGTATGCGGCCATCAGCATCTGGCGCCACTCGGACTTGGCCTCAGGGGATTCAGCCAGCGGCTTGAGCGTGGCGATCGCTTCCGGGTAGCGCTCCAGCCGCAGCAGGATGTTGCCCTTGATCGCGGCGATGTCCGGGTCCTGCGTCCGGGTCTCGGTCTGCAGCTGTTCGATCGTCGCCAGGGCCTGGTCATAGCGCTCTTCCTGCGCATGCAGCTGGGCGACGATGCTCATCACCTCGTAGTGCTCTTCGTTGCCCAGGCCATTGGCCTCGAGCGCGCCCTGCAGGTACTGGAGCGACCTGGCGTCGTCCTGGCCGATCAGCAGCGCACCGGCGATACGCCCCGCCAGTGCTTTCTCGTACGCGTTGGACTTCGGGTCGGCGATGATCTCGTCGGCCAGGGCCTGGGTCTGCGCCACGTCCTGTGCTTCGTACGCGTCCGAGAGCTTGCCCAGCCGCGTACTGCTGGAACGCGACGACGGCTTGGTATCAGGTTCCTCGCGGGTCGCATCGGGGAAGCGCGGTTGCCGTTCCACGCTTTCGCCCTCGCCCTTGCTGGCGCGTTCGGCACGCCTTTCTTCGGCCCGGCTCGAACTCTGCGCCAGGGCCGAGGTGGTCGCCACCATCAGGCCGGTGGCCATCATCGCGGTCAGGAGGCGGGTCGGAAGATTGGTCTTGGGCATGGGCTCACCTTGGCTCGTGCCGCGAATCCGCGGCAGGGTTGGAACGGATCGTTTCGTAATTGGGATGCAGCGCGGTCAGCCGCAGGCCGGCCGGCGGCCGGCGGCACGCGCCTGTTCGTAGGTCGGCACCAGCTGGTTGGCGCGCGCCTGGAGTTCGGAGATGCGGCTTTGCGGATCCGGGTGGGTCGACAGCCACTGCGGCGGCCGGCTACCGCCGGCGGCGATCATGTTCTGCCACAGCGCGACCGCGGCGCGCGGGTCGAAACCGGCCTGCGCCATCATCCGCTGGCCGACCACGTCGGCCTCGCTTTCCTGGACGCGCGAGCCCGGCAACAGAAACCCGGTCTGGGCCAGCGCGCTGCCGCCCTGGGTGGCAAGCTGCCCATAGTCGCCGGCCACCGCGCCGAGCAGCTGCACCGCGCCGGCCGCGCCCATCTGGCGGGTGATGCGCTCGTCGTGATGGCGCTCGACCACGTGCCCGATCTCGTGCGCGACCACGGCCGCGAGCTGGTCCTGGTTCTTCGCGACCTTGAACAGCCCCGTGTTGATACCGACCTTGCCGCCGGGCAGCGCGTAGGCATTGGGTTCGTCGACGGCGAACACCGCACTTTCCCAGGCCATCGAGCGCTGGCCGGCGGGCAGTTGCTGCACGAGGGCGTTGACCACGCAACGCACGTACGTGTTCTGGCTGGCGTTGCTGCTGAGCGGGCCCTTCTGCTTGGCTTCGCTGAAGGCCTGTGCGCCAAGCTGGTCGAGCTGCTCCTGCGAAACCGCGCCCACGTACTGGGTGCGTCCCGTGGAGGAGGTCGTGGTCGCGCACGCGGCGAGCGAGGCGACGATGACCAGCATGGCGAAAGCGTGCTTCATTGACCCTGTTCCGTAAGCGAAGGCCGCGAGTTTGGCGGCGGCCGTCTTAATTTTTCGTCAACCGCGCCCGCCAGATGGCGGCGATGCGCGGGTCGCAGGGTCCGTTGCGATTCGTCCAGACGCGAGCCTGCACCCTGACCCGTGACGGCCGGGTGCGCGCCGGTGTCACGGCGCGTCACACGTCGAGGTTGGCGACCTTCAGCGCGTTGTCCTCGATGAACTCGCGGCGCGGTTCGACGACATCGCCCATCAGGGTGCTGAAGATCTGGTCGGCGGCCACCGCGTCCTCGATCCGTACCTGCAGCAGGCGGCGGGTGTCGGGGTTGACGGTGGTGTCCCAGAGCTGCTCCGGGTTCATCTCGCCCAGGCCCTTGAAGCGCTGGATCTGACGGCCTTTCTTGGCCTCCTCCAGCAGCCAGGCCTGCGCCTGGGCGAAACTCGCCACCGGCTGGGCACGGTTGCCGCGCAGGATCTGGGCGCCATCGCGCACCAGACCGTGCAGCAGGGCGGCCGCTTCCTTCAGCGCGCGCAGTTCGCCGCCCTCGAACGCCGACAGCGGAAGGACCTGCACCAGCTCCACGCCCATGTGCCTGCGATGGGAGACCAGCGCCGCCGGCTGCCCTTCGCGCGCCGCCTGCCACTCGAGCCGGTAGCGCGGACGGCCGAGGCCGTCGCGGTTGAGCCGCTGCTCCAGCGCTTCGAGCTCGTGCCGCTCGTCGGTATTCGCGCTCAGGGCCGCGGGATCGAGCGGAGTGAAGTCGATCAGCGCCTCGAGCAGCAGCGGGTCGTAGCGGTGCGCATTGCGCGCGATGGCGTCGCGCGCTCCGGCGTAGGCCAGCAGCAGCTTCTCCAGCGCGGCGCCCTCGATCGGCGGCTCACCCGTCGCAGGCACCAGCGCCGCGCCCTCGACCGCGTTGCCGGCCAGGTACGCGTCCAGCGCGCTGTCGTCCTTGAGGTAGAGCTCGCTCTTGCCCTGCTTGATCTTGTACAGCGGCGGCATGCCGATATAGACGTGGCCGCGCTCGAGCAGTTCCGGCATCTGCCGGTAGAAGAAGGTCAGCAGCAGGGTGCGGATGTGGGAGCCGTCCACGTCCGCGTCGGTCATGATGATGATGCGGTGGTAGCGCAGCTTGTCGGGGTTGTACTCGTCCTTGCCGATGCCGGTGCCCAGCGCGGTGATCAGCGTGCCGACCTCTGCGCTGGCGAGCATGCGGTCGAAGCGCGCACGTTCCACGTTGAGGATCTTGCCGCGCAGCGGCAGCACCGCCTGGTTCTTGCGGTTGCGGCCCTGCTTGGCCGAGCCGCCGGCGGAGTCGCCCTCGACGATGAACAGCTCCGACAACGCCGGATCCTTCTCCTGGCAGTCCGCGAGCTTGCCCGGCAGCCCGGCGATGTCGAGCGCGCCCTTGCGGCGGGTCAGGTCGCGGGCCTTGCGCGCGGCCTCGCGGGCGCGGGCAGCGTCCACGATCTTGCCGGCGATGGCGCGCGCTTCCTGGGGGTGTTCCTGCAGGAACTCCTCCAAACGTGCAGCGAACGTGCTGTCAACGACAGGCCTGACCTCGGAACTGACCAGCTTTTCCTTGGTCTGGGAGGAAAAGCTCGGATCCGGCACCTTGACCGAGAGCACCGCGATCATGCCTTCGCGCATGTCGTCGCCCGACAGCGTCACCTTGGCCTGCTTGGCGATCCCGCTCTGCTCGATGTAGTTGGTGAGCGTGCGCGTCAGCGCCGAGCGGAAACCGATCAGGTGGGTGCCGCCGTCCTTCTGCGGGATGTTGTTGGTGAAGCAGAACATCGTTTCCTGGTAGGCGTCGGTCCACTGCAGGGCGACGTCCACGGTGATGCCGTTCTGTTCGCCGGTCACCGAGATCACGTTCGGGTGCAGCGGCGTCTTCAGCTGCGCGAGGTGTTCGACGAAGCTGCGGATGCCGCCTTCGTACTGGAACAGGTCCCGCCGCCCCTCACCCCGCTCGTCGATCAGGGTGATCTTCACCCCGGAGTTGAGGAAGGACAGTTCGCGCAGGCGCTTGGCGAGGATGTCGTAGTGGAATTCGGTGTCGGTGAAGATCTCCGTCGCCGGCCAGAAGCGCAGCGTGGTCCCGCGGCGGGGGGACGCCTCGAGTTGCCTGAGCGCGTACACCGGCTCGCCCAGCGCGTATTCCTGCTGGTAGTGGAAACCGTCGCGCCAGATGTCGAGCATCAGCTTCGACGACAGCGCATTGACCACCGAGACGCCCACGCCGTGCAGGCCGCCGGACACCTTGTAGCTGTTGTCGTCGAACTTGCCGCCGGCGTGCAGCACGGTGAGGATCACCTCGGCCGCCGAGCGCCCCTCTTCCTTGTGGATGTCGACCGGGATGCCGCGGCCGTTGTCGGAGACCGAGACCGAACCGTCCTCGTGGATGGTGACGACGATGTCGTCGGCGTGGCCGGCGAGGGCCTCGTCGATCGAGTTGTCGACGACCTCGAACACCATGTGATGCAGGCCGGTGCCGTCGTGGACGTCGCCGATGTACATGCCGGGACGCTTGCGCACGGCCTCCAGGCCGCGCAGCACGGTGATCCGGCTGGAGTCGTAGGTCTGGGCGGGCTCGCCGCCGGGCACTTCGGGATGTTCGGTCATTCGCACCACCGTGACGGCGCGCGGCGCGCAGGAAGCGCCACGCGGCGCGACACATTAGTTATTGGGACTGAGGCGGGATTATAGCGCGTGGGGGCACGTCGTACCCGCGTCGTGAGGGAGGGTCGGCGGGCGCCCGGGCACCCCCTCCAGGCTGGCGTTCAGGGCGGCGGCGGGCTCGGCAGCGGCATGACCCGCCCGTGTTCCACGTGAAACACGGCGGACGCGCCTGTTTCCAGCTCCAGGGCGGCCGGCGCCTGCGTCCCGGTCACGAACACCTGGGCGCCGCTTTGCCGCAGTCGCTCCAGCAGCCGCTGCTGATGGGCCTGGTCCAGTTCTGCGGCCAGGTCGTCGAGCAGGAAGACCGGCCAGTGCCCGCGTTGCGCGGAGAAGTCTTCCGCCTGCGCCAGCAGGCAGGCAAGCGCGGTGAGCTTGGCCTGCCCGCGCGACAGGGCCTCGCCGGCGGGTCGGGCCTCGTGCGTGATGCGCCAGTCCGCGCGGTGGGGACCGACCGACGTGAAGCCGGTGGCCAGATCCCGCTCCCGCGCCAGCAGCAGCGCGTCCGCAAGCGGAATCTGGTCGCGACGCCAGCCCGGACGGTACTCGAACCGGCCTGCCCCCAACTGCGGGACCAGTTCGATCGACAACGCCGCGAGCCTCGGCTGCAGGCGCTCGACATACGCGCTGCGCTGTCGATCGAGCTGCTCGGCCGCGGCCACCAGTTCGGCATCCCAGGCGTCCAGCTGGTCGGATCGCGCACGCTGCTTGAGCAGGGCATTGCGTTGCTTCAACGCACGCGCATAACGGCGCCAGACGAGACGAAACGCCTGGTCTCCATCACGTTCCACGTGGAACAGGCCCCAGTCGAGGTACCGCCGCCGGGCCTCGCTGCCGGCGGTGACGAGGGCATGGCTGCCCGGCTCGAAGCTGATGGCCGCCAGTGCCGCGCACAGGTCCCCCAGCTGCTGGACCGGTTCGCCATCCAGTCGCCCGGTCCAGGCCTGACCCTCGTGGCGCAATCCCGCACGCCGCCGCACGTCGTGCGGCTCCTCCCACTCGGCAAACACCTCCAATGCGCCCAGCCCCGTCTGGATCAGTCCGTCGCGGACCCGCCCGCGGAAGCTACGGCCGTATGCGAGCAGGTGCACGGCTTCCAGCAGGCTGGTCTTGCCCGCCCCGTTGGCGCCAAGCACGAGGTTCAGCCCGGGAGAAGGCAGCAGTTCCAGCGGCGCAAGGTTGCGCACCCCGCGCGCCGTCAGCCGGGTCAGACGCATGGCGCGGTTTCCCGTGGAACGTCGCAGGCCACCAACCCAGCCCCACCAAACGACTTCGCCCGGCGAGCGCCGGGCGAAGCAGGGGGTTCCACGTGGAACAGGGGGTCGGTCACAAGCGCAGCGGCATCACCACGTGGCGGCACTTGTCGCTGCTCGCCTCGCGCACCAGGGCAGACGAGTTCGCATCGCGCAGCTGCAGGACCACGTGTTCGTCGCGCAGGGCACTCAGGGCGTCGAGCAGATAGTTCACGTTGAAGCCGACGGCAAGCCCGTCGACCTTGGTGTCGGCCTCGACCTCTTCCTGCGCTTCTTCCTGCTCCGGATTGTGGGCGTTGATCCGCACCAGACCCGGCGAAAGCTCCAGCCGCACGCCGCGGTACTTCTCGTTGGACAGGATCGCCGCGCGCTGCAGCGATGCCCGAAGGGCCTCGCGGTCGATCCGCACCTCACGGTCGGCGCCGATCGGGATCACGGCCTCGTAGTCGGGGAACCGGCCGTCGATCAGCTTGCTGGTGAAGGTCACATCGTCGCGCTTGACCCGGATGTGGTTGCGGCCCATCTCCAGCACCACGGTGCGGTCGCCGCCCTCCAGCAGGCGCTGCAGCTCCTGGACGCCCTTGCGCGGGACGATGATCTGGCGCTTGGTGGGCACCGCATCGTCGAGCGCGGTTTCGCACAGCGCCAGGCGATGACCGTCGGTGGCCACGCAGCGCAGGCGGGTGTCGGCAAGGTCGAACAGCAGGCCGTTGAGGTAGTAGCGCACGTCCTGCTGCGCCATCGCGAACGCAGTGCGTTCGATCAGTTCCTTGAGCGCCGCCTCGGGCACGCTGACCCGCTCGGTCGCCTCCACTTCGTCCACCGAAGGAAAGTCGTTGGCCGGCAGGCTGGACAGCGTGAACCGGCTGCGGCCCGCCTGCACGGTGATCTTGTCGCCCACCTGCGAAAGCGTGACCTTGCTGCCGTCGGGCAGGGCGCGAACGATGTCGAACAGCTTGCGTGCGGGAATCGTGCTCTCGCCATCCTGCGCGTCGTCGACATTGCTGCGCGCGACCATCTCGACCTCGAGATCGGTGCCCGTCAGGGAGAGCTGGCCATCCGAGACCTGGGTCAGCAGGTTGGCCAGGACCGGCAGCGTCTGCCGGCGTTCGACCACGTTGACTACTTGGGCGAGCGGCTTCAGGAGGGCTTCGCGTTGCAGGCTGAAACGCATCCGGGGGTTCCTTCTAGCAAGGCTTTTGAACGGTAAGAACTTTAAAAGCGGTGGTGCTGGGGGGCCTGCACAACGGGCACAAGTTGTTCAAGTGCCTGATTTACATAGAAATTAAAGGTGTTCCGCGCTGTGGGTAACTCGTCCCCCGCGGCCCGCGCAGCCTGTGGATGGATTCGAGCTCCTCGCGTTGTCCACAGCTTGTACGAACGCTGTCCACGGACACCACAAGATCTAGTGTAGCGAAGGTTGCAGACCGCGGGGCCGCATCGCATGGCCACCGCAGAGATACAGATGTTTCGCAATGGAGGACATCGGCCCCGGGGCTGCTCGCGGTCTCGCTGCCGGGGGGTGTGGGCAGGGAGCGGGCGCACGGGCCAGCCGCCGATGCCGCAGCGTGGCCGCTCCCGGATGGACGGCGTCGCCCGGCGCCAGGAAGCGGATTGAACAGGTGGCGCGCGAAGCATGTGTGTCCCCACGCCCGCCGGAGCGGGTGCGACCCGCCAGGGGGCCGTAAGACGCGCGGAGCGACGTGTCATCCGTGGCATGCCGTCGCGTCGCGCCCCGACTGTCGCCCCGGACTGGCGACGCATCGTCTGCGTTCCGTCCCAGGTCCGTTCGGGCTGACGACCAAGTGTTGACGACCCCAGTCGACGCGGACCCGGATGCGCTGCGCTTATCCGGGCTACGGGCCGGTCGTCGGCCGGGCACCTCTACTCGGACAGCTTGCGGATCAGCTTGTCCCAGTCCTCGCGCAGCTTGCCGTCGGTCTCCATCAGGTTGCGGACCTGGCGGCAGGCGTGCAGGACGGTGGTGTGGTCCCGGCCGGCGAACGCATCGCCGATCTCCGGCAGGCTGTGCTCGGTCAGCTCCTTGGCCAGCGCCATCGCCACCTGGCGCGGGCGCGCCAGCGAGCGCGTGCGGCGCTTGGACAGCAGGTCCTTGATCTGCAGGCCGTAGTAGTCCGCGACCACCTTCTGGATGTTGGGAATGCCGATCGACTGCTGCTGCGCGCGCAGCAGGTCGCGCAGCGTTTCCTGCGCGAACTCCACCGTGATCGCACGGCCGGTGAAATTCGCGCGCGCGGCCAGCGAGTTGAGTGCGCCTTCCAGGTCGCGCACGTTGCCGTGCATCTTCTTGGCCAGCAGGAACGCGACCTCGTCGGGCACCATCGTTCCGCGTTCGCGCGACTTGGCCAGCACGATCGCCGCGCGGGTCTCGAAGTCGGGCGGGTCGATCGCCACCGACAGCCCCCACGACAGCCGCGACTTCAGCCGCGGCTCGAGGCCATCGACCTCGCGCGGATAGCGGTCGCAGGTCATGATGATCTGCTGCCGGCTCTCGAACAGCGCATTGAAGGTGTGGAAGAACTCTTCCTGGGTGCGGTCCTTGCCGGCGAAGAACTGGATGTCGTCGATCAGCAGCGCATCGACCTGCTGGAACTGGCGCTTGAAGCGGTCGGTGCTCTTCTCCTGCAGCGAACGGAAGAACGCGCTGTAGAACTGCTCCGAGCGCAGGTACAGCACGCGCGCAGCCGGGTTGGCCTGGCGCATCGCGTTGCCGGCGGCGAACATCAGGTGGGTCTTGCCCAGGCCGGTGCCGCCGTACAGCAGCAGCGGATTGTGGGCGCGGTCGCCGGGCTTGAGCGCGGCCTGCCAGGCGGCGGCGCGACCGAGCTGGTTGCTGCGGCCCTCGACGAAATTGTCGAACGTGTAGTGCCCATCGAGATGCCCGGCGAAGGCCTCGGGCAGCGGCACGGGTGCCGCACTGGCCACTGCCGCAGCAGCCGCGCTCGCCGCACGCGGCAGCGAGCCGATCTCGAGCGCCACCTCGCCGCTGCCGGCGAAATGCATCAGCAGTTCGCGGATCCGCCCCAGGTAGCGGCTCTCGACCTCGTCGCGCACGAAGGCATTGGGCGCATACAGCACGGTGCGGCTGTCGTGGCTGCGCGCCTGCAGCGGCTTGAGCCAGGTGTGCACATCCTCGGCCGGCAGTTCGGCTTCCAGGCGTTCGAGGCAGCGGGGCCAGGCATCCATAGCGGTCAATGACGGCGAAAACGGGAGCGGCCGGCGCGCGTGTGCGGGCCGGGCGTCGGGGTGGCGAGGGGAGGGCAGACTACCACCGGCACCCGGGGCGCGCATCCGCGCGACGCGGTCTCGATCCCGCCCCGGCTTGACCGGTGCCGACGCGCGCCGCTAGAATCGCCGGTTCTTTCCGCCCGCCGCATCGTCGTAGACCGCCATGGCCACCAAGCGCACCTACCAGCCCAGCAACCTCAAGCGCAAGCGCGACCACGGCTTCCGTGCGCGGATGAAGACCGCCGACGGCCGCAAGATCCTTGCCCGCCGCCGCGCCAAGGGCCGCAAGCGCCTCTCGGCCTGAGCCGCGACGCGCCTGCCCCCGGCCCCGTTCCCGGCCGGGCCTCCTGTCCGAGATGACCATGGCGCGCTTCCCGCGAACGGCGCGGGTGAGGGCGCGCGCCGACTTCGACCGCATCTTCCGCGACGGCCGCCGCGTCGCCGTCCCGATGCTGGCGCTGCACTGGCACGCCGCCGACGTGTCGCGACTCGGCCTCGCGGTCTCGCGCAAGGTCGATCCGCGCGCCGTCGGCCGCAACCGCATCAAGCGCATCCTGCGCGCGCACTTCCGCCAGCTGCGGCCGGTGCTGGCCGCCGGCGACTACGTGCTGGTCGCGCGTCCTGCGGCCGCGGCAGCCTCGCCGCAAGCGCTGCGCGACGCATTCACCGCACTGCTGCGCCGCGCCGGTGCGTTGCCGCCCCCAGCCGCGGACGGCACAATGCCGGCCGCGGATTCCCGCCCGGCATTCCCGCCTTCCCCTGTCGCGCCGCGTTCCCACGGCGAATGAGC
Organism: Luteimonas kalidii; assembly: GCF_029887935.1. Classification (GTDB taxonomy): domain Bacteria; phylum Pseudomonadota; class Gammaproteobacteria; order Xanthomonadales; family Xanthomonadaceae; genus Luteimonas; species Luteimonas kalidii. Next base: position 36,300 of record NZ_JARXRO010000001.1, read on the forward strand.
CTGCCTGTCCGATGAACCAGACCCGCACCTTCCTGATCCTCGCCTGGCTGATGGTGGCGGTGCTGCTGTGGATGGAGTGGAACAAGGAACAGGCCGCGCCGCCGCCGGCCGCGCCCACGACCACGGCCGCCGCCCCGACCGATACGGCCGCGGTGCCGGCCGCGCCGACCGCCACCGCGCCCGCGACCGTGCCCGACGCGCCGGCCGTGCCGCAGGCGCCCGGCGCGTCCGCCGAGACCCGCGCCGCGCCGGCGGCGTCCAGCGCGGTCGAGGTCGAGACCGACGTCCTGCGCCTGATGGTGGATGGCGGCAGCGTGGTGCGCGCCGAACTGCTGGGCTATCCGCGCAGCCGTGAACCCGGCAGCCCGCCGGTGGTGCTGTTCGACAACGACCCGGCACGCTACTACGCCGCGCAGAGCGGCTGGGTCAGCACCGGCGGTGCCGCGCCGAACCACCAGCAGGGCTTCGTGCCCGCGACCGGCGAGCGCCGCTTCGCGCTGGCGCCGGGCCAGGACGAACTGGTGGTGCCGTTCGTGTGGCAGGGCCCCGATGGCGTGACCATCCGCCGCAGCTACGTCCTCACCCGCGGCCACTACGCGGTCACCGTGCGCGACGAGGTCGTCAATGCCGGCGACGCCGCCTGGCAGGGCTTCCCGTATCGCCAGCTGCTGCGCGGCACGCCGGACGTCAAGCGCGGCATGACCAATCCCGAGTCCTTCAGTCTCACCGGCGCGACCTGGTTCGGCGACGGACAGGGCTACCTGCGGCGCTGGTTCACCGACTACGAAGATGGCCCGGTCAACGCCACCGACAGCAACACCTGGATCGCCTTCGTCCAGCACCACTTCTTCAGCGCCTGGCTGCCCGACGCAGACGGCGCTGCGCGCAACGCGATCGCGCTCGACACCGACACCAGCAGCGGCGCGCCGCGCTACCTGATCCGCGAAATGGCGGCCGCACCCGTCGTGGTCGCGCCGGGGCAGCAGGCGACCAGCTCGGCGCGCCTGTGGGTGGGTCCGAAGCTGGTCGAGCAGATCCAGGCCCAGCAGGTGCCGGGGCTGGAGCGCGTGGTCGACTACAGCCGCTTCTCGGCCATGGCCTGGCTCGGCGAGGGCCTGTTCTGGGTGCTGGAGAAGCTGCATCGCCTGTTCGGCAACTGGGGCTGGGCGATCGTGGGCCTGGTGGTGCTGGTCAAGATCCTGCTGTTCCCGCTGGCGACGGCGCAGTACAAGTCGATGGCCAAGATGCGCAAGTTCCAGCCGCGCATGCAGCAGCTCAAGGAGCGCTACGGCGACGACAAGCAGAAGTTCCAGGTCGCGATGATGGAGCTGTACAAGAAGGAGAAGATCAACCCGGCCGGCGGCTGCCTGCCGGTGCTGCTGCAGATGCCGATCTTCTTCGCCCTGTACTGGGTGCTGCTGGAGTCGGTGGAACTGCGCCACGCGCCGTGGATGGGCTGGATCCAGGACCTCACCGCGCGCGATCCGTGGTTCATCCTGCCGGTGCTCAACATCGCGGTGATGTGGGCCACCCAGAAGCTCTCGCCGATGACCGGCATGGACCCGATGCAGCAGCGGATCATGCAGATGATGCCGGTGGTGTTCGGCGTGATGATGGTGTTCTTCCCGGCCGGCCTGGTGCTGTACTGGGTCACCAACGGCGGGCTTGGCCTGCTGCAGCAGTGGTACATGCTCAAGAAGTACGCCGACGCGCCGCCGGCCAAGGCCTGATCGGATGTCTCCGAAGCCCGCCGCCCGGCGGGCTTCGCATTTGTGGGGCGGGAGACAGGTCGTGCGGCGGGGATTCGCGCGCCTTGTGGCGCCGGGCGCGACGCGCGACTGGCGCGCTGCGGACCCGGCAGGCACGCGACCCGTTCGCGCTACGCTCTGGCGATTCCCGATTCCCGATTCCCGATTCCCGATTCCCGATTCCCTCCGATGACCCCGCCTCCCACAGACACCATTGTCGCCATCGCCACAGGCCCAGGCGCGGGCGGGATCGGCGTGGTGCGCCTGTCGGGGCCCGCCGCCGTTCGCATCGCGAACGCCGTGTGCGACCGACGCCTGCGCGCGCGCCACGCCCACCATGTGCGATTCCGCGACGAGGCGGGCGTTGTCATCGACGACGGCATCGCCCTGTGGTTCGCCGCGCCGGCGAGCTACACCGGCGAGGACGTGGTGGAACTGCAGGCGCACGGCAGCCCGCCGGTGCTGCGGCAGCTGGTCGCGCGCTGTCGCGCGCTCGGCGCACGTGATGCAAGGCCCGGCGAGTTCAGCGAGCGCGCCTGCCTCAACGGCCGCCTCGACCTGGCCCAGGCCGAGGCGGTGGCCGACCTGATCGCCGCCTCGGACGCGCGCGCCGCGCGCGCCGCGCGGCGTTCGCTGGAGGGGGAGTTCTCGGCGCGCGTGGACGCACTGGCTGCCACGCTGCTGGCGATCCGGATCCACGTGGAGGCGGCGATCGATTTCGCCGACGAACCGCTCGACACCCTCGGCGGCGAGGCGCTGCGGCAGCGGCTGGACGAGGGACGCGCGCAGTTGCAGGCGTTGCTCGCCGCCGCCGAGCGCGGGCGCCGCCTGCGCGACGGCCTGCACGCGGTGATCGTCGGACCGCCCAACGCGGGCAAGAGCTCGCTGCTCAATGCAATGGCCGGCAGCGAGCGCGCGATCGTCACCGAACTGGCCGGGACCACCCGCGACCTGCTGCACGAGACGCTGCGCATCGACGGGGTCGAACTCACCCTGGTCGACACCGCGGGCCTGCGCGAGGGCGGGGATGCGATCGAGCGCGAGGGCATGCGGCGGGCACGCGCCGAGCTTGCGCGCGCGGACCTGGCGGTGGTGGTGGTCGATGCGCGCGAGCCGGCGGCCGGGCTGCGCGCGCTCGCCGGAGATCTGGAGGCGGTGCCGCAGCAGATCCGGGTGCACAACAAGTCCGACCTGCTGCCGGCGGGCTCACTACCTGCCACCGACGGGCTCGCCGTTTCCGCGCGCACGGGCGCCGGACTCGACGCGCTGCATGTGCGTCTGCGTAATGCTGCCGCCGGGTTGGATGCCGGCGAAGGCGCCTTCAGCGCGCGCGCGCGCCACGTCGAGGCGCTCCGCCGGACCGCCGTCGCCTGCCACGATGCCGCCGGCGCGCTGCAGGCGGAGCAGCTCGACCTCGCTGCCGAGGCCCTGCGGCTGGCGCACGACGCGCTGGGCGAAATCACCGGACGGACCCTCCCCGACGACCTGCTCGGGCACATCTTCGCCAGCTTCTGCATCGGCAAGTAGACGCGCGGCGTCACCACGCCGCCTGTCCGCGCGCCAGCCGCCTTCCGCGAAGTACGTCACAGTTTCGCCGCCCCCGGCCCCTCAGACTCCGTGCCCACGGCCGGAGAGTTGACAAACGCCACGGCCTGTCGCGTCCTACGCGCGTACGTGATCCGTCATCTCAGGGGAAAATCGATGTCCACGAACACCACCGCGACGGGCCGGAGGGGGCCGCGTCGTCTCCCGTCCGCAATCGCGCTCGCGCTGGGGCTGGGCGTGCTGTTGGCCGGGTGCAAGCAGGAAGCGCCCGAGGCCGCCGCCCCGGCCGCAGGCGAGGGCACGCCCGCGGCGACCGCGCCGGCCACGCCACAGGCGCCGGCCGAGGCGGTGTCGGCCGAGGTTGCGGCGCTGAGCGCCGAACAGTTGCGCACCGCGGCGTCCAAGGCCTACCAGGAAAGCCGGCTGTATGCGCCCGGCGGCGACAACGCGATGGAGTACTACCTCGCCCTGCGCGACAAGGAGCCGGCCGATGCGGGCGTGTCCAGCGCGCTGGTCGACCTGCTGCCGATGACGGTCATCGCGACCGAGCAGAGCCGCGACCGCGGCGATTTCGATGAAGCCCGCCGCCTGCTGGCGCTGATCGAGAAGACCGATTCCTCCTACCCGGCGGTGGAGCGGCTCAAGACCACGATCGCCAGCGCCGAGACTGAGTCCGACCGGCGCGCGGAGCAGGAACAGCTGACCGCCGAGCAGGAAGAACAGCGCCAGCAGCAGCTCGAACGCGAGCGCCTCGAACAACAGCGCCTGGCGCAGGAACAGGCGGCACGCGACCTGGCGCAGCAGCAGCAGGCCAGCCAGGAAGCGGCACGCCAGGAAGCCGCGCGGCAGGAGGCGGCGCGCCAGGAAGCGGCACGGCAGGAGGCCGCGCGCCAGGAGGCCGCACGGCAGCAGGCGGCGGCCCCGGCCCCGGCCAACCGGCCGGCCGCAAGCGCGACCGAACTGCGCGCGATCAGCACCCCGGCACCGCGCTATCCGCCCGATGCACTGCGTGCCGGCACGGGTGGCGAAGTGCAGGTGGAATTCACGGTGGCGGTCGACGGATCCGTCAGCGCCGCGCGCGTGGTGCGCGCCGATCCGGCGCGCACGTTCGACCGCGAGGCGCTCAATGCCGTGCGTCGCTGGCGCTTCGAACCGGTGCCGTCCGCGGTCACCACCCGGCGCACGATCAACTTCAACCCGTCGCAGTAACGGGCACGAGCGGCACCGGAACGACGAAGCCCGGCGAATGCCGGGCTTCTTCTTTTCCGGAGACCCGGCGCGCTCGCCCACGGCGGGTCCTGTGCGATTGGGCCTGCGCGCGACGGATGCGGTTCCGCCCGCGCTGCCGGCCCGCGTCGGCGTCGCGCCTCAGGCCGAGATCGCCAGCTTCTCCTGGTGGTACAGCCGCGCGGCCAGCAGCCACAGCACCAGGCCCAGGCCGAAGCCGGCGGCCAGGTACACGCCCCATTCCTGCGGCGAGATCGCCTCGCTGCGGATGAGCTTGAGGATCATCTGGTTCTGCGCCAGGAACGGCACCGCGAACTGCCACAGCTCGTCCTTCACCGGATTGACCATCAGCATGATCGTCGGCACCAGGGGCAGGAACATCAGCACGCTCATGTAGCTCTGCGCTTCCTTGACCGACTTCACGCTGGCGGCGATGAAGGTCAGCAGCGTCGTGCCGATCAGCACCATCGGCAGCAGCACCAGCAACAGCTTGGCCATCACCGGCAGCGACACGTCCACCAGCTGCAGCGGGCCGGGCGCGAGCTGGAAGGCGAGCTTGAACGCGACCACGATCAGCAGCAGCGAGAGCATGCCGAACAGGGTGGCGGCGAGGATCTTGCCGCTCATGATCGCGCTGCGCGCCGCGGGCGTGGCCAGCAGCGGCTCCAGCGATTGCCGTTCGCGCTCGCCCGCGGTGACGTCGATCACCAGCGCCGCACCGCCGAGGAAGCTGAAAAGGATCAGCAGGTACGGCAGGAACGCGAGCAGCATGCCGCGGCGCGCCTCGGGCGTGGCCACGTCGCGCTGGCCAATCTGCACGGCGAAGCCGGCCTCGGGGCTGACCCCGCGGTTGATTCCGCGCAGCACGCCGACCGTGCGGCTGTACTCGAGCAACACGCCGCGCAGCCGGTTCACCGGCACCTGCGAATCCTGGCGCGAACTGTCGTAGATCAGTTCGACCCGCGCCGCGCGGCTGGCTCGCCACTGCTCGCCGTATTCCGGATCGATCTTCAGCACCACCTCGTGGTCCTGGTCGCGCACCGCCTGGTCGGGATCGGGCGGCGGGTCCTTGGCCTCGATGTTGCGGCCCTTGAGGAAGGCCACCAGGTTCGGCGCGTGCTCGGCGCCCACCACCGGCAGTTCGAGCGTGGATTCGAGCTGGGTGCGCATCTTCTTTTCGGCCAGCATCCCGATGCCCAGGATCAGCGCAGGCATCACGATCGGTCCGACCAGCAGGCCCAGCGCCACGGTCTTGCGGTCGCGGAACAGGTCCAGCAGTTCCTTCTTCGCCACGGTCCAGATCGACTTCATGCGCGTGCCCCCATGTCCGCTTCGGCTTCGAGGTCGGCCAGGCGCACGAACACGTCCTCCAGGTCGGCCAGCCCGGTCTGTGCGCGCAGTTCGTCCGGCGAGCCGATCGCGCGCACCTCGCCGTGGGCGATCACCACGATGCGGTCGCACAGCGCGGCGACCTCCTGCATGATGTGGCTGGAGAAGATCACGCACCGGCCCTCGTCGCGCAGCTGGCGCAGGAAGCCGCGCAGCCCGCGCGTGGTCATCACGTCCAGTCCGTTGGTCGGCTCGTCGAGGATGACGTTCTTCGGGTCGTGCACCAGCGCGCGTGCGATCGCGGTCTTGGTGCGCTGGCCCTGGCTGAAGCCTTCGGTGCGGCGATCGAGGAAGTCCTCCATCACCAGCGTCTTCGCCATCGCCTGGGTGCGCGCGCGGATGGTCGCCTCGTCCAGCCCGTGCAGGCGGCCGAAGTAGGCGATGTTCTCGCGCGCGGTCAGGCGCTTGTAGATGCCGCGTGCGTCGGGCAGCACGCCCAGGCGCTGGCGCACGGCGGTCGGATCGGTGACCACGTCGGTGCCGTCGACCACGATCCGGCCCTGGTCGGGCCGCATCAGCGTGTACAGCATGCGCAGGGTGGTGGTCTTGCCGGCGCCGTTGGGGCCGAGCAGGCCGGTGATCTCGCCGTCGCGGGCTTCGAAGCCCACGCCCTTCACCGCGTGCACGGTGCCGGTGCGGGCCTTGAAGGACTTGTGCAGGTTCTCGAGGAGGATCATGGAGGTCCCGTGGTGCGTGGAATGTGTCCGGTGGATCGGATCCGGTGGATCGCGCGCGGATCGGCGGAGGGCGCCTACGGCTCCCAGCCGTAGTTGCCCGCGAACGGCGGCTGCGCGCTCAGGCGGTCCAGGCAGCCGGCATCGAGCGCGGCCGCGTCGGTGGTCTCGACGAACTGGGCGAACAGCTTGGGCATGCAGCCGGTGCCGAGCACGCTGTGACCCTGGCCGGGCAGCACCAGGTGGCGGCCGTTGGGCAGGGTCTGCACCACCTCGTCGCCGTAGCGCGGAGGCGTGACCGGATCGAGCTCGCCGCTGATCGCCAGCACCGGCACGTCGCCGCCCAGCGGCTGGCGGAAGCTGTCGACGCGGCTGCCCCTGGGCCAGATCGCGCACTGCTCGCGCAGCGTCTCCACCAGCAGCGAGCCGAGCACGGTACCGTCGTCCGCGGTGTCGGGATCGAACTCGGAGGCGTCCTCGCTGCAGCTCACGGACAGGCCCATGCCCATCGCCATCGCTTCGCCCATCTGCGTGCTCAGCATGCGCGACTGCGCGAGCAGGCTCTCGTAGCGCTGCTGCGAGGCTTCGTGCAGCACCAGCGGCAGGGTCGCCGCCATCGAGGGCTGGTAGGCGTACAGGCGCAGCAGGCTGGCCAGATGCGCGTAGCGCGGCACTTCCTCGCGCCATTCGCCGGACACCGGGTCGCGATAGCGCACCGGGGCGATGCCGCCGGCCTGCAGCCGTTCGCGCACCAGGCTCAGTTGCTGGCGCGGATCGCCGAGGTTGGTCAGGCAGGTCTCGCTCGCGCGGCAGCGCTGGAACTGCGCGTCCAGCGCATCCTCGAGGTTGCGGGCGTGGTCCTGGCCGAGCACCAGCGAGTTGGGCACCACCGAATCGAGCACCATGCTGCGCGTGTGCTGCGGGTAGGCCGCGGCGTACTGCTGCGCCACGCGGGTGCCGTACGAGACACCGACCAGGTTGATGCGTTCCACGCCGATCGCGCGCCGCACCAGGTCCAGGTCGCGCACGTGCTCGCCGGTGGTGTAGTAGCGCAGGTCCGCGTCCTGCTGCAGGCGGTCGCGGCAGGCCGCGGTCAGGCGCACCAGCGCCTCGGGCGTGTCGTTTGCAGGGTCGGCGATGATGTCCTCGTCGCTGAAGGCCGGGCAGTGCAGGGGGTTCGACCCGCCGGTCCCGCGCGCGTCCACCAGCACGATGTGGCGGTTGCGGCGCACGTCCGAGAATGCGTCGCGCACCATCGGGAAGCTTTCCAGCGCCGACTGTCCCGGTCCGCCGGCGATCATGTAGATCGGGTCGGACTCCGCCATCCCGCGCGCGGGTACCAGCGCGATCGCCAGTTCGATCCGTCGCCCATCCGGCGCATCGTGGTTCTCGGGCACTTCGAGCGTGGTGCACTGGGCCTCGACCGCGTCGCCGCCCGGCGCGCTCAGCGCGCAGGGCTCGAACGTCAGCTCGCCGTAGCGCAGCCTGCCCTGGTCGTCGGCGCGCGGGCCGGGCTGCTGGCGGGCGCCGCCGTCGCAGCCGGCGAGCAGCAGCGCGCCGGCGATCAGGGAAAGTGGGAACAGCGCGGACTTCATGCGGATGCCTCCGGGAAAAAAATCGATTCGATGGTCGCGTCGAACTCGGCCGCGATCCGGAATGCCAGCGGCAGGCTCGGATCGTACTTGCCGGTCTCGATCGCGTTGACCGTCTGCCTTGAAACCTCCAGACGCTCGGCCAGCTGCGCTTGTGACCAGCCGCGGTTTTCGCGCAGCTCGCGGATCCGGCTCCTCATGCCGGCGCACTCAACGATAGCGCCGCATCACGAAGGCCTTGGCCAGACCGTACGTGAAACACACCAGCGGGAACACCCAGATCATCGCCACCCCGCCGGACACCTGCAGCAGCTGCGCCTGCTGCAGCAGGCCGCCGGTCATGTACAGCATCGACACGGTCAGGGTGGCGATGGCGATCGACTCGAGTTCGATCCGCTGCTGCATCTCGTCCAGGTCGCGGATGAAGCGGACCATCGCGCGCACCGCGAACCCGATCGGCACCACCGGCGCCAGCGCGACCGCCACCCGCAGCGGCGCCGCGTCGATCTGCCGGAGCAGCCATACCGAGGCGAACAGGATCGCGACGTAGGCCGCCATCGACCCCATCAGCCCGCGCATGTAGCGGCGGCGCAGGGCGGGGCTCGCGGCCTCGCAGCCGTCTAGCGTGCCCTCGCGCCACGCCAGCGCGAGCGCCAGCAGTATCAGTCCGGCGCTGACCAGGATCGCCGCGACCGCGCGCGGCGTTCCCGGGACCAGGACGGGCAGGGCGATGCCGGCGCCGGCGATCAGCGCGGCCGCTGCGAACATCACGCCGCTCGCGCGCACGCGCCGGCGGGCCGGTCGATCGGGATGGCTGATGGGAGACGGCATGTCGGGTGTGTCAAGGATGCTTGACAGAGGATGGCGCGCGCGACCTGGCGTGTCAAGCGACCTTGACACAGAAGGGCTCCGCCCGGGTCCCACGCGTCCGGTCGGACACGCGGCGCCACCTGCCGCGTGCGCTACAGTCGTTGCCGATCATCCAGGGAGTGGAATCATGCCGATCGGAATCCGAAGCCGCGCGTGGAACGGCTGGCTGGCGGGCGTCCTGCTGGCCGTTGCCGGCATCGCGGGCGCGGCCCCGCGCGAGCCGCTGGTGCTGGACGGCGTCACCTACGAGCACCGCTGGTCGAAGGACGGCCAGAACGAATACACGCCGCCCGGCCATGACGATCTGGCGCGCTGGGAAGACATGGTGACGCTGATCCCGCGTCCGCAGATCACCGATGGCGAAGCGCTGGCGGGGCTCGCGAACGGTGTGCTCGCCAACTACCAGGGCGCCGGGGTCATCCTGCGCACGGATTCGCGTCCGGCGACGCCAGCGCAGCCGGCGGAGCACCTCATGGTGGCCATCCTGGGCGGGGGGCCGATGGCGGAGGCTGCATTCGCGAGGCTCCTGTTGCACGACGGCGCCGGGCTGATCGTCGTGCGCTCGCGCCGTGCCTACGGGGAGACGGCGGCGCTGGACATCGGCGCGTGGCTGCAGGCGCACGGCGCCGCAGTCGAGCAGTCGCTCATGCAGTGGGAGCCGCCGTCGATGGCGGCCCTGCAGACGCTGCCGCAAGCGCCCTGACGGACGTCCCGCGCGAGCGCTCGCTGCAGCGTGGCGCGGTGCGCCCGCACCTGAGCCGGTTCGCCTTGTTGGCAACTCGCTGCCGACGTACTTCCCGCGCTACGCCGACACGCCATGGTGGCGAGTCATGGCTCGCATGGCGTGTGAGCGTCGCAAGCGCGGCGTGCGGCCGGGAATCCGGGCGCGGCTATTTGCTGCTGACGTACTTCTCGCGCCGGATCCGCGGGACCGGCAGCCCCGCGTCCTTGAGCGCCTCGAAGCAGGCGTCGACCATGTTCGGGTTGCCGCACAGGTAGGCGATGTCGCCCTCGGCATCGGGCGCGAACTCGGCCAGGAACTGCTGCACGTAGCCGTGGCGCACGTCGGCATGCGCCTGCGCCGAGCCGGGCTCCGGGAGCTCGCGCGAGAAACAGGGGACGAAACGGAAACCCGGGTGCGCGTCGGCGAAGGCGCGGAACTCGTCGCCGTACAGCAGTTCCTCGGGCGTGCGCGCACCGAACAGCAGCACCACTTCCGCTCCGCGCGTGGCCATCGCCTGCGCGAGCAGCGGCAGCATCGCGCGGTAAGGCGTCACACCGGTGCCGGTGCCGATCAGCAGGTAGCGACGGTTGTCGTCGGCCGGCATCAGGCAGAAGCGGCCGAACGGCCCGCTGGCCTGCACCGTGCCGCCTTCGTCCAGGCCTTCGAACAGCGCCGTCGCCGCACCGCCGGGCACGTAGCTCACCGCGATCTCGACCGCATCGCCCGGTCCGAGCGCGTGGTCGTGGATGGTCGCCAGCGAGTAGGAGCGCTTGGTGGCCGTGCCATCGGCATAGTGGAAATGCACCTGGATGAACTGCCCCGGGATGAAGTCCAGCGGCTGGCCGTCGTCGCGGGTGAAGGTCAGGTGCGCCACCGAAGGCGCGAGCATGCGCCGACCGGTGAGCTTGAGCGGAAACTGGACGATGGCCAAGACGGACGTGGGACGCTCTGGCCCGGGAGCGGGCCGATGGGGCGCCTATACTAGCCCCTCGCCGCGAACCGCGGCCAAGGCCCCCACGACGGTATGACCCCTGTTTCCGACCCGGCGACGGGCGCGCCCGCGCTGCGGATCCGCGACCTGCGCAAGACCTACGACAACGGCGTGCAGGCCCTCAGGGGCGTCTCGCTGGACGTGCTGCCGGGCGATTTCTACGCCCTGCTCGGCCCCAACGGTGCCGGCAAGAGCACCCTGATCGGGATCGTCTCCTCGCTGGTGAACAGGAGTGCCGGCGAGGTCTCGCTGTTTGGCGTCGACCTGCACGCGCGGCGCGACGCGGCGATGCGGCTGATGGGCCTGGTACCGCAGGAACTGAACTTCAACATGTTCGAGAAGCCGCTCGACATCCTGGTCAACTACGCCGGCTTCTACGGCGTGCCGCGCGCCGAGGCGCTGGCGCGTGCCGAGACCGAACTCAGGCGCGCGTTCCTGTGGGACAAGGCGAAGGTGATGAGCCGCACGCTGTCGGGCGGCATGAAGCGGCGGCTGATGATCGCCCGCGCGATGATGACGCGCCCGCGCCTGCTGATCCTCGACGAACCCACCGCGGGCGTCGACATCGAGATCCGCCGCGGCATGTGGCAGACGCTGCGCGAGATCAACGCCGCCGGCACCACGATCATCCTCACCACGCACTATCTCGAGGAAGCCGAGAGCCTGTGCCGCAACCTGGCGATCATCGACCACGGCGTGATCGTCGAACAGGGGCCGATGCGCGCGCTGCTGGCCAAGCTCGACGTGGAAGGTTTCGTGTTCGACATCGACGGCCGGCTGCCGTCGGTGCTGCCCGCGATCGAGGGCGCCACCCTGGCGGCCAGCGACGACCACACCCTGGAGATCGACATGCCGCGCGCGATGGACCTCAACCGCGTGTTCGCCGCGCTCGACGCCGCCGGCATCCGGGTGCGTTCGATGCGCACGCGCTCGAACCGGCTCGAGGAGCTGTTCGTGCGCCTGACCGGGTCCGAGGCCCGCCGGGAGCAGGCGGCATGAGCAACGGCACCGTCGCGGCCGCGGCATCGGCCGACAGCGTCGCGCGCCGCAACTGGATCGCGCTGCTCACCGTCGCGCGCCGCGAGGTGATGCGGATCCTGCGCATCTGGGGCCAGACCCTGGTGCCGCCCGCGATCACGATGACGCTGTACTTCCTGATCTTCGGCGGCCTGATCGGCTCGCGCATCGGCGACATGGGCGGCTTCAGCTACATGGAGTTCATCGTGCCCGGGCTGGTGATGATGAGCGTGATCCAGAACAGCTACGGCAACATCTCGTCGAGCTTCTTCGGCGCCAAGTTCGGGCGCCACGTCGAGGAACTGCTGGTCAGCCCGATGCCGGGCTGGGTGATCCTGGGCGGATACGTCGCCGGCGCGGTCCTGCGCGGGCTGATGGTGGGCGTGATCGTGCTGCTGATCGCGATGTGCTTCACCCGGGTGCAGATCCCGCATCCGCTGGTGACCTTCGCCACCGTGCTGCTGGGCGCGACGATCTTCTCGCTGGCCGGCTTCGTCAACGCGGTCTATGCGAAGAAGTTCGACGACGTCGCCATCGTGCCGACCTTCATCCTCACCCCGCTCACCTACCTGGGCGGCGTGTTCTATTCGGTCACGCTGCTGCCGCAGTGGGCCGAGACCGCGACCCACTTCAACCCGGTGTTTTACATGGTCAACGCCTTCCGCTACGGACTGCTCGGCGTGAGCGACGTGCCGGTGTGGATCGCGTTCGCGCTGATGGGCGCCTTCGTCGCCGGCCTCGGCAGCCTCGCGCTGTGGCTGCTGCACAAGGGCGTCGGGCTGCGCAGCTGATGCGTCTGCTGGTGCTCGGCGCCGGCGCCACCGGCGGCTATTTCGGCGGCCGCCTGGCGCAGTCGGGCGCGGACGTGACCTTCCTCGTGCGGCCGGCGCGCGCACAGGCGCTCTCGCGCGACGGCCTGCGCATCCGCAGCCCGCTGGGCGACGCCGACCTGGCCGTGCGCACCCTGACCGCCGAGGCGTCGCCGGCTGCGGCTGCGCACGCGCCGTTCGACCTGATCGTGCTGTCGTGCAAGGCCTACGACCTCGACGCCGCGATCGACGCCGTCGCGCCGGCGATGGGCGAAGGCACGACCCTGCTGCCGATCCTCAACGGCCTGCTGCACTACGACGCGCTCGATGCGCACTTCGGCCGCGCGAACGTGCTCGGCGGCCTGTGCTTCATCAGCGCCGCGCTCGCAGACGATGGCGCGATCGCGCACCTCGGCCGCCCGGCCTCGATCACGTTCGGCGAGCGCGACGGCGGCACCAGTGCGCGCGTGGCGGCGTTCGCCGCGCTGTGCGCACGCGCCGGCATCGAGCATCGCGCGAGCGACGACATCGCGCAGGCGCAGTGGATCAAGTTCAGCTTCCTCGCCGCGCTCGCCGCCGGGACCTGCCTGATGCGCGCCAGCGTCGGCGGGATCGCGGCCGTCGAGGGCGGGACGGACGTCATGACGGCGCTGCACGACGAGTGCCTCGCGGTCGCGGCCGCCGCCGGTCATCCGGTACCGGCGCAGGCGCGCGAGACCGCACGCGCGGGCCTGCTCGACCCCGCATCCGAGGTGAAGGCCTCGATGCTGCGCGATCTCGAAGCCGGCCGCCGGGTGGAGGCGGCGCACATCGTCGGCGACCTCTGGCATCGCGCGCGAGCGGCCGGGATCGCGGCGCCGCTGCTGCACGCGGCCTGGGTGCACCTGCAGTGCTACGCGCGATCCTCCGGACAGGCGATAGAGCCGCTCGGCACGCACTGACGCGGCCGCGCCGCACCTGCGAGGCCGGACGACACCACGATCGGGTACGCTCCGCGCTCCACCGACAGGAGCAAGCGGAATGCGGAATTCGACGCGAGGAATGGCCTGCGCACTGGCACTGGTGCTGAGCGCCTGCGGCGCGGAGCCTGCGCCCGGATCGACGGCGGCTGCGGATCCCGCGAGCGCACAGGGCGCTTCCGATGGCGACGCCGCCGGGGTCGATCCCGACATCGGCGCGGACGACGCAACGCCGGCCGACGCGCCTGCTGCAGCCACCGCCGACGCCGGTACGCTGCAGGACAAGTCGGGCAACCCCGTCGCCATCGTGCCGTTCGACATCGACACCGTTCCTGTCAGCAGCGCGCCGCTCGGCGCACTGCCGTTCTTCACGCTGCCCGCGGGCTACGGGCCGGTCAACCGCCCGGACCAGCGCGCGTTCGCCCGCTTCCCGTTCCGCCTCGGCGAGGGCGTGCACTGGGTGGAAGGCGCGAGCTGGAACAGCCTGCTCGGCATCGACCGCGACCTGGATACGGACAAGGCATTCTCGCCGCTCGAACTGCGCCGCAACCTCGAGGCCGTACTCGTCCAGGCGGGGGCCAAAGAGGTGTTCGAAGGCCCGCTGCAGCGCGATCTCTACTACGGTCCGCAGATCGAGGCCGAGATCGGGGGCGGTTTCATCGAGGGCGTGAACCTGGACGCCGACACGCCGACCACCGTGCACGTCATCCGCCAGGCGGACCGAAACGTCTGGGTGCAGCTGTCGACGCATTCGCACGGCGCCGCGATGGTGATCGTCGAGGAACGGCCGTTCGCGGCCATGGCGCAGTGGCAGGACACGTTCCCGTACCTGGCGCTGCCGGACGGCTACGACGGCGGCAACAAGGCGGTGCAGCGCGACTTCGACATGTATCCGTTCTGGACCGGCAGCGACTTCGAGCAGGTGGAAGGCCGGACCTACGCCGCGCACGTCAGGACCACGGAGAACGCGCAGTCCATGCACGAAGTGCGCCGCAACCTCGAGGCGATGATGGCCGAGGCCGGCGGCACGAAAGTGTTCGAAGGCCGCATCCCCAAAGAGGCTGCCGAGCGCATCACCTTCGACCAGAAGAGCTTCTACAGCGGCGCGACCGGCTTCGGCTGGGACGAATACACGTCGCAGGTGTACCGCGTCGACCTGCCCGACGGCCGCCAGGTCTGGGTGCATGCGCGCCTGGACTATCTCGACGCCGGCTGGGTGGTCGCGGAGCGCGAGGGCTTCGTGCAGACCGCCGCGTTGCTGCCGGCCGATGCGCTGAAGCGTCAGCTCGATGCCGACGGCCGGGTCGCGATCCAGGTCAATTTCGCCACCGACAGGGCCGACATCCTGCCGGAGTCGCAGCCGCAGATCGACCAGGTACTGGCGCTGCTCAAGGCCGATCCCGCGCTGGTGCTCGCGGTCGAGGGCCACACCGACGATACCGGTACCGCCGAGCGCAACCGCAGCCTGTCCGACGCGCGTGCGGCGTCGGTGGTGGGCGCGCTCACCGGCCAGGGCATCGACGCCGCGCGGCTGTCGGCCGCCGGCTTCGGCGCCGACCGTCCGGTGGCCGACAACGCCACCGACGAAGGCAAGGCGAAGAACCGCCGCGTGGAGCTGGTGAAGAAGTCCTGACCGCCGCGGTCAGTCGGGCAGGCGGAAGAACGCCGCCGCCGTCGCGGTGGTCGCGGCGGCTGTCACGGCCACGTCCTCGCCGCGGTCGCGCGCCAGTTCGGCCACGATGTGCGGCAGGAACGCCGGTTCGTTGCGGCGGTCCTTCGGCATCGGCGCCAGCGTGCGCGGCAGCAGGTAAGGCGCGTCGGTTTCCACCATCAGCCGGTGGGACGGGATGTTCTTCACGATCTCGCGCAGGTGCGCGCCACGGCGTTCGTCGCACAGCCAGCCGGTGATGCCGATGTGCCAGTCGCGGTCGAGGTAGTCGAACAGTTCTTCGCGCGTGCCGGTGAAGCAGTGCACCACCGCCGGCCCGAGCCGGCCCTCGAACTGCCGCATGATCGCGAGGAAGTCGTCGTGCGCGTCGCGCTGGTGCAGGAACAGCGGCTTGCCGGTGTCGACGCCGATCTGCAGCTGGCGTTCGAACGCGCGTCGTTGCGCGGGACGCGGCGAGAAGTCCCGGAAGTAGTCCAGCCCGGTCTCGCCCACGGCGACGACCTCCGGGTGCGCGTGCAGCGCGCGCAGTTCGGCATCGCATTCGGCCGTGTACTCGACCGCGTGGTGCGGGTGCACGCCGGCGGTCGCGGACAGCAGGCCCGGATGCGCCTGGGCGAGCGCCAGTGCCCTGGGGGAATGCTCGCGGCTGGCGCCGGTGACGACCATGCGCGCCACGCCGGCGGCGCGTGCGCGCTCGAGGACCGCATCGCGGTCGCGGTCGAAGCTGTCGTGGGTGAGGTTGGCGCCGATGTCGATGAGCTGCACGGGATTGGACATTCGAAGAGTGTGGGAGTCAGGGCGGCGACTGCCGCGACGCGTTGCGTGCGGAGCGACGGCGCAGCCTGCGGCAATGCGGTCCCCGCGTCACGCGCCGGTGGCGGACATGCGGCATGCGGACGCATCCGGCCGCAGGTCGCGCAGTCTACCGGGTGCCGGGGTACCGGCTCGTACACTGCGCGCGTGGACACGCCCGCCTTTCCCATCACGCCGCTGCTGCCGCAGATCGCCGCCAGCCTCGACGCGCATCCGCGCCTGGTGCTGGAAGCGCCGCCGGGTGCAGGCAAGACGACCCAGGTGCCGCTGGCGCTGCTCGATGCGGCGTGGCTGGCCGGGCGCCGGATCGTGATGCTCGAGCCGCGGCGCGTCGCTGCCCGCAGCGCGGCCACGTTCATGGCGCGGCAGCTGGGCGAGGACGTCGGCGGCCTGGTCGGCTACCGGATCCGGTTCGACTCGCGCATCTCCGCGCGTACCCGGATCGAAGTGGTCACCGAAGGCATCCTCACCCGCATGCTGCAGGACGACCCGGAGCTGGGCGGCATCGGCGCGCTGCTGTTCGACGAGTTCCACGAACGCCATCTGGCCGGCGACCTCGGCCTGGCGCTGGCGCTGGACGTGCAGGCCGGGCTGCGCGAGGACCTGCGCATCGTGGTGATGTCGGCCACGCTCGACGGCGAGCGGCTGGCGACCCTGCTCGACGCGCCGCGCCTGTCGAGCGCGGGGCGCGCATTCCCGGTGCAGGTCGAGCACCTGCCCGCGCGGCGCGACGAGGCGCTGGAGGCGCAGGTGCGGCGCGCGGTGGAGCAGGCGCTGGCACGGCATCCGGGCGACGTGCTGGTGTTCCTGCCCGGGCGGCGCGAGATCGCGCGCGCGAGCACGGCGCTCGCGCGGCTGGACACCGACGCGGAAGTGCTCGAGCTGCACGGCGAGCTGTCGGTCGAGCAGCAGTCGCGCGTGCTGCAGCCGGCGCCGGACGGCCGCCGCCGCGTGGTGCTGGCGACCAACGTCGCCGAATCCAGCGTCACTTTGCCCGGCGTGCGGGTGGTGATCGACAGCGGACTGGCGCGCGAACCGCGCTACGACCCGAACAGCGGCTTCTCGCGCCTGGACGTGGTCGCGATCACCCAGGCCTCGGCCGACCAGCGCGCGGGACGCGCGGGACGCGTGGCCGAGGGCTGGGCCTGGCGCCTGTGGCCGGCGTCGCAGCGGCTGGAACCGCAGCGTCGGCCGGAGATCGTGCAGGTCGAACTGGCCGGACTGGCGCTGGAACTGGCGGCCTGGGGCCATGCCGACCTGCGGTTCGTCGATCCGCCGCCGGCCGGCGCGCTGGCCGCCGCGCGCGACCTGCTGCAGCGCCTCGACGCGCTCGATGGCGACCATCGCATCACGCCCGCGGGCCGTTCGATGCTGGCGCTGGGCACCCATCCGCGCCTGGCGGCGATGCTGCTCGCGCCGCACGACCACCGCGCACGGGCGCTGGCCTGCGATCTGGCGGCCCTGGTGGAGGCGCGCGATCCGCTGCGCCAGCGCGACGACGGCTGGCGTGCACGCTGGCTGGCATTGGCCGCATCGCGCACCGGTCGCGCGGGCGATGCGCACCGCGGCACGCTGGCGACGATCGATGGCGCCGCGCGCCAGTGGCGGCGGCGCACCGGCACCCGTGAGCCGCCACCGCACGAGGTGCCGCCGCATGCGCTGGGCGACCTGCTCGCACACGCGTTCCCGGACCGCATCGCGCGCGCGCATCCGCGCGACCCGCAGCGCTATCTGCTGGCGAACGGACGCATGGCGCGGCTGGCCGACGACAGCACCCTGCGCGGCGAACCCTGGCTGGTGGCCAGCGAGTTGCGCTTCGACACGCGAGACTCGCTGGTGCTGCGCGCCGCACCGGTCGACGAGGCGCATCTGCGACGCGACTTCGCCTCGCACTTCGTCGAACGCGACGAAGTGCGCTGGGATGCCGACCGGCGCGCGCTGGTGGCCGAGCGCGTGCGCCGCTTCGACGGCATCGTGCTGGACACGCGTCCCGCCGGGCGCGTCGATCCGGGCCTCGCGGCGCGCGCTCTGGCCGACGCGGTGGCGGACCTGGGGCTCGATGCGCTGCCCTGGAGCGACGGGCTGCGGCAGTGGCGCGCGCGGGTGCAGTCGCTGCGCGCCTGGATGCCCGACCTCGGCCTGCCGGACCTGTCGGACGATGCCCTCCTAACCACGCGCGCGCAGTGGCTGAAGCCGCTGTACCAGGGCCTGACGCGGCTCGATGCGCTGTCGGCAGATGGCTTCGCCGACGGCCTGCGCGCGCAGGTGGACTGGCCGCTGCGCCAGCGCGTCGACCAGCTCGCACCGGTGCGCATCGGCGTGCCGTCGGGCATGGAGCGGCGGATCGAATACGCGCTCGCCCACGACGGCTCGCCGGCGCCGCCGGTGCTCGCGGTCAAGCTGCAGGAGCTGTTCGGACTGGCCGAAACCCCGCGCGTGGCCGAGGGGCGCGTTCCGCTCACCCTGCACCTGCTCTCGCCCGCGGGCCGACCGCTGCAGGTCACCCGCGACCTGCGCGGCTTCTGGGAACGCACCTATCCCGAAGTACGCCGTGAAATGAAGGGCCGCTATCCGCGCCATCCCTGGCCCGAAGACCCCTGGAACGCGCCCGCGACCCACCGCGCGAAGCCGAGGGGCACCTGACGGCCTGATGCCGCGCGCAGCCCCCGGCGCCCCGATGGTGCCGACAGCCGTGGGGGTCGGCGCGAAGAACGGTGCCGGGTGCCGCGCCGACACGGCGGGATGCATCGTGCGCGCGCAGTCCACCGCTCACATCGTGGCGACGACAGCCGGCGCAGACTGTGGCGCCATCCCCTTCGCGGCACCAGGATCCCCATGAGCAGACTCGATTCGTACTCCGGCAAGATGATGGACCTGGTCGGCCAGGTCGGCGACAGCCTGCGCACCTCGCTGCCCGGCAGTGCCGGCAAGTGGCTGCAGACCGGGGCGGCGCTGGGCGCGGCCAAGGCCGGCACGCGCGTGGTCGGCACGCTGGTGCGGCGCAACCCGGCCGTGCTGGTCGCCGCCGCGGCGGCCGCTGGTGTGGCGTGGTACGCCGTGCACCGCCACCGGCGCAAGCAGGAGGCCAACGATGCGGTGATCGAGGGCCAGTCGCGGCGGATCGACGCGCGTCGTGCCCCGCGCAAGAAGGCGGCATCGGGCAGCGCCGGCAGCCGGCGCGCCTCCGCGCGCGCGGACACCAGCAGCAACGACTGATCCGGAACGACGGATCCGGCCAGCGTCGGGCGCCTGCCTCCCGATGCTTCCGGCACGCCCGCCGCCGGGTCAGTGGCCGGCGGGCATCGTCATCCGGACGCGGACGGATGACGCATCGATCCCCACGATGAGCGCGGTCGGCACGCCCGCCGCGTTCGTGCGTTCTATCGCGTTCGTGCGTTCTATCCGGTGGGCTCGGACGCGGGTGTCAGGTCCGCTTCGTCGGCTTCGGTCGCTTCGGGCAGCTCGAGCACGAAGCTCGCGCCGCCGCCCTCGCGGTCCTCGTACCGCAACTCTCCCCCCAGCGCGCCCACGATCTGGCGCGCCAGCGACAGCCCCAGCCCGGTGGACACCGCGTCGGTGGCCGTGTCGCCGGGACTGGCGCGGAAGAACGGCTTGAACAGCGACGCCTGCTGCCCGGCCGGGATGCCGGGGCCGCGGTCTTCGACCCGCAGCTGGCGGAAGCCGGGCGCGCCCGGCTGCACCGACAGGTCGATGTCGCTTCCCGGAGCGTACTTGATGGCGTTGCTGATCAGGTTCTCGCACACCTGGCGCAGCACCAGCGGGTCGATCGCGACGTGCGCCTCCGAGACGGCGAGGATCTGCAGGCGCGCGCCGCGGTCCTCCAGCTGCAGGGCATAGCGCTGCTCCACCCACGACACCAGTTCGGCCAGACTCGCGCTGGCCGGTCCGGCCTGCGCCTGCGAGCGCGCCGAAGCCTGGGTCTCGAGGTAGCGGCGGATGTAGCCGAGCGCATCCTCGGCACTGTCGCGCACCATCTGCAGGTAGCGCGGGATGCGGTCCTCGCGCGTCTGCCCGGTGATCAGCAGGTCGCTGGCGAAGAAGATGCTGGTGAGCGGGTTCTTCAGGTCGTGGGCGACCAGGTTCACCAGCTCCTGGCGTTCGCGTGCGACCCGCTCGAGCCGGTCGCGGGTGAGCTTGAGGCCGATGTGCGCCTGCACCCGCGCCAGCAGTTCCTCGGGCATGAAGGGCTTGGTCACGTAATCCACCGCGCCGGAGTCGAACGCGCGCAGCAGCAGGTCGCGATCGTGCGCCGCGGTCAGGAACACCACCGGCAGCCCGCGCCAGGCCGGGTTCTCGCGCACCTCCTGCAGCAGGTCGAACCCGTCCATGCCCGGCATCATCATGTCGAGCAGCATCAGGTCGGCGGGCTGGCTTTCCAGTCGCTGCAGGGCGTCCTCGCCGCTTTCGGCGGTGTAGACGGAATAGCCCTGCCTGGACAGCAGCGCGCTGATGATGCGCAGGTTGGACGGCTGGTCGTCGACGACCAGCACGCGCCCGGCGTTGGGTTTGGAGTTCTGCATGCGCCCCGGCTGTCCTGCGTGGTCCCCGTTGCCGGCGGTGGCAACCTCGGCGGGAAACGTTACCAGACCGCTCAGGCCCCGGGAATCCGCCGCGAACGCGTCGCGCGCGGGGTGATGTCCGGCGCATCATCGATCAGGCGCCACGCGCCCGGCGCGAGCGCGTCGAGGGCATGCGTGCCGATCGCCACCCGCACCAGGCGCAAGGTCGGCAACCCGACGGCGGCGGTCATGCGCCGGACCTGGCGGTTGCGGCCCTCGCGGATGCACAGCCGCAGCCAGGCATCGGGAACGGTCTTGCGCACGCGCACGGGCGGATCACGCGACCACAGGTCCGGCGGATCGATCGCCTCGACCCCGGCCGGGCGGGTGGTGCCATCGCGCAGTGCCACGCCCTCCCGCAGCGCCGCCAGCTGCGCCGGCGTCGGCGCGCCTTCGACCTGCACCAGGTAGGTCTTGGGCAGCTTGTGCCGCGGATCGGTGATCCGGTGCGCGAGCGCGCCGTCGTCGGTCAGCAGCAACAGGCCTTCGCTGTCGTGGTCGAGCCGTCCGGCGGGATAGACCTCCGGGGGCAGTCCGAACGCCGCCAGCGTGGGCCGCGGCGGCACGCTGCGGTCGGTGAACTGGCACAGCACGCCGTAGGGCTTGTTGAAGGCGATCAGCATGCGGGTAGGACGGCGAGCGATTGCGGGTGTGCGGACCACAGGCCGGCGGCGCGGGTGCCGACGCGCGTGGAACGAAAGATGACAGCGCGGGCCGCTGCGGTCACGTTGCGCACGGCCCGCACGACATGCACGTGCATGTGTTGGCGGCGATCTGCCGCCACCGAACAGGCGCGCAGTGCGCGGTCACGAAGAGCGCCGGACACGAATCGTGCATCGCGCGCGTGTGCGCGGGCGGTCACCCGGTCGGACGCAGGCAACGGACGGGACATCGCCCGCGGTGGGGTGACGGAAGCGAAAGCGGGCGACGGACCGCGTATCGCCCGCGCGCGCGGTGTGGGTCCGCCGCCCGTCGGTTCACTCGCGGGCGGGCTTCACGAACCGCAGCGTCATGCGGTCGCTTTCGCCGATGGCCCGGAATTTCGCCGCATCCTCGGGGTCGTGGTTGTTGCCCGGCGGCAGCGTCCACACGCCGTTGGGGTGGTCCTTCGTGTCCTTCGGGTTGGCGTTGATCTCGCTCTTCTCGTCGAGCCGGAAGCCGGCGGCTTCGGCCATCGCGATCACCTGCGCCTCGCCCACGTAACCCGACTTGTCGTCGGCCGGCACGTCCGACCCGGCGCGATGCTCGACCACGCCGAGCACGCCGCCCGGCTTAAGCACCTCGAAGAAGCCCTTGAACATGCCTTGGGCCTGGCCGCTGCCGCGCCAGTTGTGCACGTTGCGGAACGTCACCACCAGGTCGGCCGAGCCGGGCGCGCCGAACTGCGGCGCCGCCGGGTCGTAGGCCACGGTGGTGGCGGCGTCGAACTGCGCCGGGGTGTCGGCGAACTTCTTCGCCAGCGCGTCCTTGCCGCGCTGCTGGTAGTCGCGGCCGCGGCCTTCGGGCAGCGCGGCCGGATCGACGATCGCGGCGACATACGTGCCGTTGCCGCGCAGGTAGGGCGCCAGGATCTCGGTGTACCAGCCGCCGCCAGGGGTGATCTCGACCACCGTCTGGCCGGGCTCGAGGCCGAAGAAGGTCAGGGTTTCGGCTGGATGGCGGTGGGCGTCGCGCGCGCGGTGTTCGGCGCTGCGCCAGTCGCCGGCGATCGCCGCGGCCAGCGCGGCATCGGTCTGGGCGGTGTCGGCCGCCGGCGCGGCGGGCGTCTCGGCAGCGGAGACCGCCAGTCCGGTCGCGGCCAGGGCCAGCGCCAGCAGGGAGGCGGTCAACAGGCGGGGTGCGGTCGGGGTGCGGCGCATCGGGAACTCCGGGCTGGAACGGGACGCCAAGCCTGCCACATCGCCGCGACGCGCGGCGTCACGGGTCGTCGGCGCCCACGTGCCGCGCGTGTTCGCGGGCCTGCGCGTGCAGCCAGTCGCGGAAGACCTGGAAGCTGCCGTGCGAGCGCGAGCGCTCGGGATACACCAGCCAGTGCCCGGCCGCGGTCCGCAGCCGCCGCCGCGACAGCGCCACCAACTGCCCCGATTCGAGCAGCAGGCGCGCGCGGGTGAGCCGGCCCAGGGCGACGCCGACGCCCGCGAGCGCTGCGCGGTGATGCGCCTCGGTGTCGTCGAGCATGGCCACGTAGCGCGTCGGCGGCGGCTGGTCCACCAGTTCGAACCAGCGCTTCCACTGCCCGTCGGGATCGCCGACCAGCGGCCACTGCGACAGCGGTACCGCGTCCACCCCGCCCATCCGCGCGACCAGGGCCGGGTTGGCCATCGGCACCAGCCACTCGTCGAACAGGTGCTCGGCGATCGTGCCGGGCCATTCGCCGCGCCCGACGCGCAGCGCAGCGTCGATCTCGGGCTGGCGCACGAAGTCGGCCACCGCCTCGGTCGACTGCAGGTTGATCTCGATCGTCGGGTGCGCGGCCAGGAAGCCGGACAGGCGCGGCACCAGCCAGGCCGAGGCCATCGACGGCAGCGCGCTGACCGACAGCACGTTGCCGCGCGGCGCGGCGAACGGATGCAGGGCCTCGGCGATCGCGTCCAGGTGCGGCGCGATGCGTTCCAGCAGGCGCTCGCCGTCGGGGGTCGCGGTCACGCCGCGCGCGCCGCGCACCAGCAGCGGATAGCCCAGGCGCTGCTCCAGGGCCCGCATCTGGTGGCTCAGCGCGCTCACGGTCAGGTGCATCGATTCGGCGGCGCGGGTCAGGTTGCCGTGGCGGACGGCGGCCACGAAGCCCTGCAGCGCATGCAGCGGGGGGCGGGACATGCCTTGAGATCCATTCAAGCCTGGGTTGCGGAAGATTCGCTTTTTCGACGCGAATCATGCGCCTATGTTTCAAGGCACTCAACACAAGGCGAGGTGCCGCATGAACTTCTATGCCGGATTGCTGTTCAACCAGGGCTATGTCGCCGACCCCGCGCTGGCGCGCTCGTTCGGCGGAGCGGCGGAGGACGCCGAGGGCGATCCTGCCGCGACGTCCGCGGTGCCCGGTGGCGATGCGGGCACAGCGACAGCCCCGGCCCCTGGCGGCAGGCGACACGGACGCCTGCGCGCCACACTGGCGATGCTCCTGCCAGGCCAGGCGCGTTGAGGAGCCCGCGGAACTACCGGGACGGCGATCCGCGGCCCTGCAGGGGGCCCGGGACGGGGCCAATGCGGGGATTCGCGAGAATGCGCCGCTCGACCCCGCCCGGATGATGGCGCGCAGCCTCAGCCCGCGGCCAGCGACGCCAGCGCGTCATTGAACGTCGCGCTGGGACGCATCGCCGCCGTCACCCGCGCCATGTCCGGGCGGTAGTAGCCGGCGATGTCGACCGCCCGGCCCTGCACGCCGGTGAGCTCGGCGACGATCGCCGCCTCGTGTTCCGCCAGCGTCGCCGCCAGCGGCGCGAATCGCGCCTTGAGCGCGGCATCCTCGTCCTGCGCGGCCAGGGCCTGTGCCCAGTACAGCGCCAGGTAGAAGTGGCTGCCGCGGTTGTCGATGGTGCCGAGCTTGCGTCCAGGCGACTTGTCGTTGTCCAGGAAGCGGCCGTTGGCCTCGTCCAGCGCCTTCGCCAGCACCGGGGCCTGCGAGTTGAGCCAGCGCTGGCTGATGTGCTCCAGCGACGCGGCCAGCGCCAGGAACTCGCCCAGCGAATCCCAGCGCAGGTAGTTCTCTTCCAGGAACTGCTGCACGTGCTTGGGCGCGCTGCCGCCGGCGCCGGTCTCGAACAGCCCGCCGCCGGCCATCAGCGGCACGATCGAGAGCATCTTGGCGCTGGTGCCCAGCTCCATGATCGGGAACAGGTCGGTCAGGTAGTCGCGCAGCACGTTGCCGGTGACGCTGATGGTGTCCTCGCCCTTGCGGATGCGTCCGAGCGAGAAGGCCATCGCCTCCATCGGCGGCAGGATGCGGATGTCCAGCGCGGTGGTGGTGTGCTCCTTGAGGTACTGCTCGACCTTGGCGATCACCTGCGCATCGTGCGCGCGCGCCCTGTCCAGCCAGAACACCGCCGGCGTCGCGCTGAGGTGCGCGCGGTCGACGGCGAGCTTGACCCAGTCGCGGATCGGCGCGTCCTTGGTCTGGCACATGCGCCAGATGTCGCCGGCCTCCACCGCGTGCTCGAACACGACCGTGCCCGCCTCGTCGATGACGCGGATGGTGCCGTCGCCCGGCGCCTGGAAGGTCTTGTCGTGGCTGCCGTATTCCTCGGCCTTCTGCGCCATCAGGCCGACGTTGGGCACGCTGCCCATGGTCGCCGGATCGAACGCGCCGTGTGCCTTGCAGTCCTCGATCACGGCCTGGTAGATGCCGGCGTAGCAGCGGTCGGGGATCAACGCCTTGGCGTCCTGCAGCTTGCCCTGCGCATTCCACATGCCGCCGCCGTCGCGGATCATCGCCGGCATCGACGCATCGACGATCACATCGCTGGGCACGTGCAGGTTGGTGATGCCCTTGTCGGAATTCACCATCGCCAGGCCCGGCGCATCGGCGTACACCGCGTCGAGGTCGGCGCGGATCGCGTCCTGCACATCGTCGGGCAGCGCGTCGAGCCGCGCGTACAGGTCGCCGATGCCGTTGGCGGGATCGAACCCGGCCTGCGCCAGCGCATCGGCGTGCTTCGCGAGCGCCGCCTTGTAGAACTCGCCCACCACCACGCCGAACATGATCGGGTCGGAGACCTTCATCATCGTCGCCTTCAGGTGCAGCGAGAACAGCACGCCTTGCGCCTTCGCATCGGCGATCTCGCGCGCGACGAACGCCGCCAGCGCCTGGCGCGACATGCGCGCGGCGTCGACGATCTCGCCGGCCGGCACCTTCACCGCGTCCTTGAGCACTTGCGTGGCGCCGTCGTTGCCGGTGAATTCGATCTTGAGGCTGCCGGCCTGCGCCATCGTGGCCGACTGCTCGCTGCCGTAGAAATCGCCGTCGTCCATGTGCGCCACGTGCGACTTCGAGTCCGGCGACCACGCGCCCATGCGGTGCGGATGCTTACGCGCGTAGGCCTTGACCGACTTCGGAGCGCGGCGGTCGGAGTTGCCCTCGCGCAGCACCGGGTTGACCGCGCTGCCCATCGCCTTGCCGTAGCGGGCGCGCACGTCGCGCGCGGCCTCGTCCTTCGGCTCGTCGGGGTAGTCGGGCAGCGCATGGCCCTGCGACTGCAGCTCCCGGATCGCGGCTTTCAGCTGCGGCACCGAGGCGCTGATGTTGGGCAGCTTGATGATGTTGGCCTCCGGCGTCTTCGCCAGCGCGCCGAGCTCGGCCAGGTCGTCGGCCACGCGCTGGTCGTCGGCCAGCAGGTCGGGGAACTGCGCCAGGATCCGGCCCGCCAGCGAGATGTCGCGCGTCTCCACCGCGATCCCGGCCGCGCCGGCGAACGCCTGCACGATCGGCAACAGCGAGGCGGTGGCCAGGAACGGCGCTTCGTCGGTCAGGGTGTAGAGGATCTTCGGCGTGTCGGACATGGGCATCGGGTTCCTGCGCAGCGGAGGTGGGGCCGTGGCCGCGGGGGCGGCGGGGCAGCGGGCCATTGTCGCGTGTTCGGCGATGGCCGGCAAAACGCGCCGCGCGCGGGCGCATCCGCATGCATCCGCGCATACACGCCATCGGCGCGTGCGTCCACGTGCGTCGCCGCGCGGTCACGCAACTGCGACGTCACATTCACCTCCTAGGCTTGCACGCCTGCGACGTGGCACCGCCGGGCCTGTACAGCACGGGCCGGTTGCCGCTGCGCCATTCATTTCCTTCCCGACGAGACCCGCATGAGCCCGACTCCCCGGCGTGCACGCGCCCACGCGCCCCGACCCACGCCCCTGAACCGCGCGATCCTCGCCCTGCTGGCCGCAGGCGTGGCGTGGATCCCGCTGCAGGCCGCGGCGCAGGACGCCGCGCCCTCCGCCGCTGACGCGACCGAGCTCGACGCGGTGCGCGTGAGCGGCAGCTACAGCCGCAGCCTCGACCAGGCGGTCGACCTCAAGCGCGACAACATCGGCTTCTCCGATTCGATCGTCGCCACCGACGTGGTCGATTTCCCCGAGCAGAACCTGGCCGAGGCGCTGCAGCGCATGCCGGGCGTGACCATCGAGCGCAACAAGGGGCTGGGCACCGCGGTCAACGTGCGCGGACTGCCGTCCGAGTACACCCACGTGTCGATCAACGACCTGGCCACGGCCTCGGGCAGCGGCGGACGCGACGTGGAGTTCGACATCTTCGCCTCCGAGATCATCCAGCAGGTGACGGTGCAGAAGTCGCCCACCGCCGCGTTGGAAGAGGGCGGCATCGCCGGCTCGGTGCAGATCTCGACCGCGCGCCCCTTCGACTACAGCGAACGCAACCTCGTGCTCTCCGCCGAGGGTGCGCACAACTCGATCTCCGGCGAGACCGATCCCAAGCTCTCGTTCCTGGCCAGCGACACCTGGGGCGACTGGGGCGCGCTGGTCTCGCTCTCGACCGCGCGTCGCACCAATCGCACCGACGCGAACTCAGGCATCAACTTCCGCCCCGCCACCCGCTTCCTCTCCGCCTCGGGCGAGCGCGGCGAGCAGGCGCAGGCGGTGCTGGAGCGCGACGCGGGCGTGGTGGTCGCCGACCGCACCGACAGCGACGTGACCGACCGCATCGTGTTCCAGGATAAGGTGGGAGACCGCGTCTACCTCAGCGACCAGGACAAGTGGGGCGCGACCGCCTCGCTCCAGTACCGGCCCGGCAGCCACTTCAGCCTGACCTTCGACGCCATGGTCGGCGCCTACGACACCACGGAGGACGAGTACGACGCCGCCGCCTACTCCGCCTCCAGCCGCAGTACCTTCGACACCATCCACGCCTACGACGCCACCACCCTGTCCGACCACGGGATCGTGGTGCTGCGCGACGTGTCCTACACCGCGACCCAGCATGAGTTCCTGAGCAAGGAGCACATCGCCGAGAACGACTACCGCCAGTACAGCGTGGCCGCGGACTGGCGTGGCGACGCGTGGGAGATCGACGCCCTGGCCGGCTACTCCGGCGCCGAGAAGCGGCTCGACTACGCCAACCTCAAGCACGTTGCCTACGCGCCGTCGCGCACGCGCTGGACGGACACCGGCGGCGAGACCATCCCCAGCGCCGATCCCGACACCATCGACATGTACGACGCGCCGGAACGCTACCTGTTCGAGGCCTACGAGACCACGCTCGAACACATCAGCGACGACAAGTACGCCGCGCAGGTGAACGCGCGCCGCTCGATGGACCTGGCGTTCCTGCCGGCGCTGCACGCGATCCAGTTCGGCGCGCGGTACACCGACAAGTCCAAGGAGCGCGAACGCGGGGTACTGAACATCCACGGCCCGGGGCCGGGCGACACGTCCTGGGCCGGCGTGCGCACCCTGGCCGACAGCGAGCTGCGTGCGATCGGATCGCTGGTGCCCGGCGGTCATTACCGCGCGCGCGAGCTTGACTGGGCCCAGGCCTCCAACGACTACGCGCGGGCCACCTTCCGCTACCCAGGCTTCGCCACGCCGTTCCAGGAAGGCGAGTACTACCGCGTGGACGAGGAGGCCACCAGCGTGTACGCGATGGCCGATTTCGCGTTCGACCTCGGCCCGGTGCCGGTCTCGCTCAACGCCGGCCTGCGCTACGTGGACACCTCGGTGGTCTCGTTCGGCTACCACCCGATCCAGAACCCCGACGGCACGCCCGGCTTCACCGAGGACCCGGTGTCGCAATCGGGCGGCTATTCCAACGTGCTGCCCTCGCTCAACATGACCGCCGAGCTCGCCGATGGCCTGCTCCTGCGGGCCGCGGCCTCCGAGACCCTGATGCGCCCGGCGCTCACCGACCTGGCCTACAAGCGCACCGCCAGCTGGAGCTCGTTCCGCTTCACCGACGGCAATCCGGGCCTGAAGCCCACGCAGGCCGAGCAGTGGGAACTGGGCCTGGAGCAATACTTCGACAACGGCGGCCTGCTGGCGGCCTCGTACTTCCAGAAGACGATCGAGGGCGTGGTGATCAACGCGCTCACCGGCGTGGTGCCGGACGTGGCGGTGTACAACGCCAACGGCACGCTCAACGGCTACTTCGACTTCGACGTGTACCAGCCGGTCAACGCCAGCGGCTCCTACGACGTCGACGGCTTCGAGCTGATCGCGCACCTGCCGCTGGAATCGCTGCACCGCTCGCTCGAGGGCTTCGGCGTCAACGCCAACTACACCTCGCTCAGCAGTTCGCTGGCCGGCGAATCCTCGCTCGGCATCCAGACCCCGATGCCGGGCCTGGCCGAGGAGACCTGGAACCTGACCCTGTACTACGACAACGACCGCTTCGACGCCCGCGTCTCGCACAACCACAAGGGCGACTACGTCGAGAGCCTGGGCTACAACATGTACCCGATCTGGCGCGAGGCCTACGGCCAGACCGACATCTCGATCGGCTACCGCGTGGCGGAAAACATCAAGCTCACGCTCAAGGGCATCAACATCACCGACGAGGCGACCACCGGCTACACCATGGACCCGTCGTTCCCGACCATGTACGAACTGTCGGGCCGGCGGATCAGCCTCGGTGTCCGGGTCGGGTTCTGATCCGGTCGCCTGGCGCCGACACGGCCGCATGATCCCGCGCCTGCGCCGCGTGGCGGCGGCCGGCGCGACTGCGCTGTCGATCGCACTCTCCGGCTGCGCCTTCGCCCAGGGCGCAGCCGTGCGCGCGGACGCACCTGCCTCGGTGACCCCGGCACCGCGGCACGCGCCGCTGCGGATCGCGTTCATGCCCGACGTGCATTTCCACGACGTCTACGGCGACTTCCCGCAGGACGCGTTCCCGGGCCTGACCAATCCGCGCAACGGCCGGCGCGCGACCATCCGCACCCTGCAGGCGCAGCTGACCTCGACCCGGCTGTTCAACGAGAACCAGTTCGCCTTCCTTGCCGCGCTGGACGATGCGGTGGCGCGCGGCGTCACCCACGTCGCCCTGCCCGGGGATTTCTCGGACGACGGGCAGCCGGTGCACCTGCGCGGACTGGTCGCGATCCTCGACCGCTACGCGGCCGAGCACGGACTGGTGTTCCTGGCCGCACCCGGCAACCACGACCCCGTGCGCCCGTTCGACCGTCCCGGCGGCAAGCGCGACTGGCTCGGCCGCGACCCGGACACCGGCGCGGTCGGTCCGCGTTCGGTGTACAGCCGCGGCGGCAACGCCGACTGCAGCGTGCCGTATGCGGGCGGCCACGCGCGCATCGGCGGGAGCCACTGCACCGAGGAAGTCCGCACCCTGGGCCACGCCGGCATCACCGGCCTGCTCGCCGGGCACGGCTTCATGCCCAGGCCCACCGACCGCTACTTCGAGACGCCCTACGGTTCCAGCGACGTCGCCGGATACCGCTTCGGGACCGCGCTGCGCGAGGCCGACTGGTCGCGCCGCCGGCACCGGATCTGCGGCGAAGCCGCAGGTGGCGCAGCGCCAGGTGGCCGCAGGTGGTGCCGCGAGGTTCCAGATGCCACCTATCTGGTCGAGCCGGTCGACGGCGTGTGGCTGGTGGCGCTCGACGCGAACGTGTACGTGCCCGCCGGGCCGGACAGCTTCACCGGTTCGGGCGGCCAGGGCTTCGATGCGATGCGGGTGCACCGTCCGCACGTGATCGCGTGGCTGCGCGACGTGGTGGCCCGCGGTGCGCGTCTGGGCAAGCAGGTAGTGGCCTTCAGCCACTTCCCGATGGGCGAGTACTACAACGGCGCGTCGGACGACATCGCGCGCCTGCTGGGTCCGGAGGCGATGCAGCTGCAGCGGCGACCGTCGCCGGAGACCACCCGCGCGCTGGCCGGTACCGGCCTGCGCCTGCACGTGGGCGGGCACATGCACGTCAACGACCTGGCGCGCCATCCCGCCGGCGACGGCGGCGTGCTGTTCAACGTCCAGGCGCCGTCGCTGGCCGCGTACGTGCCGGGGTACACGCTGATGACGCTGCACGGCAGCGGGCAGGTCGAGCTCGAGGTCGTGCCGCTCATGCAGGTGCCCCGGTTCGACGAACTGTTCGATCTGTACCGCGCGGAGTACGACCAGGCGCCTGCACCGCCGTGGGACCGCACGCTCCTGGACGCGCGCGACTACGGCGAGTTCACCCGTCGCGTGTTCGACCAGCTGGTGCGGCGGCGGCTGCTCGACGACTGGTCCTGCGAACTGCGGGAACTGGTCCGCAGCCCGCTGTCGGGGGCCGACCTGCTGGTGCTGTCGCAGCTGCGCACGCGGACGACGCTCGCCGGACTGACGGCCCTGCCCGGGCAGGGCGGGCTCGCGCCCGCCTTCTTCGACTGCCTGGCCGATGGCCCCGCATCGGCGGGGCCGGTCGACTTCGATGCGGACTGGCGCCGCGCAGAAGCCAGCGCCCGCGCGCTGGCCGCCGAAAGCGGCCAACGCCTGGAGGCGTTCGCGCAGTGGCAGGCGCTGGACCTGGCGACCGACGTGCTGCGCGTGGCCAACGCCGGCGACCTGGCCTTCGCCGACATTCCGGTCGAGCGCGCGTCGCAGTACGCGGTACTCGCGCAGGCCCTGCGCCGGGACGGCGCGGACACCGGCCTGGCGATGGCCGCCGGCCGCGTGCGTGCCGACAACACGCCGGGCGATCTGGTGCGGGCGCGGCTTGGTCCGCTGATGGCGATCCTGCGCACGCTGGCCGCGGGTGCGCCGTCGCGGCATGTGCGGTTGGACCTGGTCCGCGGCGAACTCGTCGACCAGGTGGAGCGCCCCGCGTCGCGACGCGCGTTGCTGGACGACGGCGCCGCTGACTGACACTCCGCGCAGCGCTCCGCGGCGCGATCAGAACACCGGCGCCCTGTGCCGCCTGACACGAGGATCCCCGCCGGAGCGGGGATCGTGAAAAGTCTTGCCGCGTACTGCCCGACACACCGGGCGCGGCAGCGGCCGTCGCGTGGGAGGTCGCGGCGACCGCTGCGTCGCGCCGCAAAACGGCTACTGCACGTCGAACTCGCTGGTGTTGACGACCGCGCCATCGAGCGAGACTTCCAGCCGGTACTTGCCGGTCGGCCAGCCGTCGGGCTTGCTGATGTGGAAGTCGGTCATCTGCGGCCCGGCCGCGATGTCCTTGGTCTCCTCGGCCACCGTCTGGCTGCTGTCGAGGTGGGTCCACTTCGCGGTCAGGCGGCCCGGGCCGGCGCCGTCGGTCGCGACCGAGGCGTGGATCGTGTCGCCGGTGGAGAACGTGCTCATCGGCGTGCCGACGCGGTTGTTGGCGTCGATCGCATTGCCCAGCGTCACCGATCCGACGCTGGCGGGCGCGGCGGCGGGTGGCGCCGGGGCAGGTGCCGGCGCAGGCGTGGTGTCGGCCGGCGTGGTGGCTGGCGGCACCGCGGCGGGCTCTTCCTTGCGGCAGCCGGCCAGGGCGACCGTGCCGAGGGCGGCGACGAGCAGGGCCTGGGAGAGGCGGGTACGGATCATGGACGTGTCCTCGCTGGAATCGGGAGAAGGAAACGGCGCGGCTCAGGCCGCGGCCGGGTCGTCGGGCGTGCCGTCGCCATCGGTGTCGATGGCGGGCAGGGTGATCACCTGGCCGGGATGGATCCGGTCGGGGTTCTCGATCTCGGCGCGATTGGCCTCGTGGATCTGGCGCCAGTACTTGGCCTTGCCGTACACGCGCTGCGCGATCGCCGAGAGCGTGTCGCCCTGCTCGATGGTGTAGCTGCGTGCGCTGCCGGCGGCGGTGCCTGGCACGGTGTCCGCGCCGCTGACCACGTTGGAGAAATCGGGCTTCGCGCCCGCCAGGGGACCGCCGGTGCCGGTGCCGGCGCCGCCTCCGGCCGGACGGGTGTTGGCGCCGCTCTGGACGTTGGAAAAATCGGGCTTCTTGTCGTTGCTCATGCCGGGCGCTCCTCACCAGGGACGGTGCAGCGCGAAAGTGGCACGCGCGGTGTTAAGGACGCATCGCGGCGACGTGGCGATTCCGGTTACTGGCGGGGATCGCGCAGCGCGGGAGGTGCCGCCTCGTCCGGGCTGCCGCGCCAGGGGTTGATGTCGAGCCCGCCGCGGCGGGTGTAGCGCGCCTCCACCGACAAGCCGCGCGGGCGGCAGCGCGCCAGCAGGTCGACGAAGATCTGCTCCACGCACTGCTCGTGGAAGCCGGCATGGTCGCGGTAGGACACCAGGTAGCGCAGCAGTCCGGCGCGATCGATCCGCGGGCCGCGGTAGGCGATGTGCACGCTGGCCCAGTCGGGCTGGCCGGTGACCGGGCAGTTGGACTTGAGCAGGTGGCTGCACAGGGTCTCGTCGGCATCGTCGCCGTTCGCCGCGGCCATCAGCAGGTCCGGCGTGGGCGGGCCGTAGCGGTCGATGTCGATCTCCAGCGCGTCGATGCACGTCGCCGTGGCGTCCGCAGCGGCCAGCGGCGGCAGGCCGAATGCGACCGACACCGGCGCGCCGGCGGCCTGCGAGAGGTCGGCCGCGATCCGTTCGCGCACCGCCTCGGGCGTGTCGAAGCGGGTGGCGTTGAGCGAGTTGAGATAGAGCTTGAGCGACTTCGATTCCACCAGCGACGGCGAGATCGCCGGCACGGACAGGGTCGCGGTGGCGACCACCGGCTTGCCGCGGCCGTCCAGCCACGACAGCTCGTAGGCGTGCCAGCGATCAAAGCCGTTGAACGGCAGCTCGTCGCCCACGCCCAGCGCGGCGCGTGCCGGCGCCCGCGGGATCGGGAACAGCAGGCCCGGGTCGTAGTGCGCCGGATAGGCGACCTCGCGGCCGAGCAGGGACTCTTCGGGACGTGCCATGCGTGCATTCTAGTGGGCACGCCTGCGTGCGTACCCGGAGCGGCCCGATCGCCGCCCGACGCGCGTCAGGCCCTCCTGGCGGCCGCCATGCGCGCCGCGACCTGCGGCCTGCGTCCGCTACCCCTGTGCCGCGGACTTCGGCGCAGCCTCCTGCTGCACGTACACCAGGAAATCGGTGACGCCCGGGTCGACGCCCAGCTGGTGCATCAGCGCGGTGACCTGGCCGCGATGGTGGGCCTGGTGGTTGAACAGGTGCGTGGCCGCGATCCAGGCCGCATGCTCACGCGCCTGGCCGTTCGAGCTGCGGTAGCGCATCGGTGCGGAGAGCAGGCCTTCGTCGAGTTCCTCCGCCCAGCGCGAGATCACCGCGTCGGTGGCCACGCGGCCCCCGCGCAGCGCGGCGAAATCCGCATACAGCACCTGGCGCAGCGAATCGAACCGGCGCACCACGTCGGCATCGGCCAGCGACGCCAGGGTCGGGAACGCGCTCGCGAAGCGGCCGAGCCAGATCCGGTCGGCGAGCAGGATGTGGTTGAGGGTGTCGTGGATCGAACCGAAGAATGCGCCCAGGTCGCGGCGCCGGTCGGCGTCGGGCATGGCCGCCAGGCGCTCGAACAGCGCCCCGTTGAACGCGGTGTTGTAGTGCGCGAACCCGCGCAGCTGCTGCTCGATCAGGCCCATGCGGCTGTCGCCTCCGCGTCGTCGTCCATCCGTTCCGGTGCCGCCACCCGCCGCGGACTCAGCCGTCGGCGCCTTCGAGGTAGTCCAGCGCCACCTGCAGCATCGCCCGGAAGCCGACGTCGAGCGCGCCTTCGTCGAGGTAGAACTCCGGCGAGTGGTTGCTGGCCGCGGTGCGCGGGTCGGTGCCCTTCGGCGTGGCGCCGACGAAGAAGTACAGCCCCGGCACCTCGCGGGCGAAGAACGAGAAGTCCTCGGCGCCGGTGATCAGACCGGGATCGATCACGTTGCCGGCGCCGACCGCGGCTTCCAGGCTCGGCATCAGCCGCGCGGTGAGCGCGGGATCGTTGGCGGTCACCGGATAGTTGTGGTCGATCGGGATGGTCGCCTCGATCGTCGCGCCGTGCGCGGCGGCCACGTGCTCGGACACGTTGCGCAGGTCGGCGAAGATCGCCTCGCGCATGCCGTCGTCGAAGGTGCGGATGGTGCCGATCAGTTCCACCGAGTCGGGAATGATGTTGTGGCGGATGCCGCCCTTGACCGCGCCGAAGGTCACCACGGCCGGCAGCCGGGTGATGTCGGTGCGGCGGCTGACGATGGTCTGCGCGGTGGACACGAGATCCGCGGCGGCGACGATCGGATCGACCCCGTTCCACGGCCGCGAGCCATGCGTCTGCCGGCCCTTGACCGTGATCTCGAAACTGTCCGATGCCGCCATCATCGGACCCGGACGCACCGACACCTGGCCGACGTTGAGCGTCGAGCCGACGTGCAGGCCGAACACCGCGTCGGGCGCGAAGCCGTCGAACACGCCCTGGGCCAGCATCTCCTTCGCGCCGCCCACCTCGCCCTCGGGCACGCCTTCCTCGGCCGGCTGGAACAGGAACATCACCTCGCCCGGGAGCTCATCCTTCATCGCCACCAGCGCCTCGGCCAGGCCCATCAGGATCGCGACGTGCGCATCGTGTCCGCAGGCATGCATCACGCCCACGGTCTCGCCGCGGAAGGTGGTGGTGACCTTCGAGGCGAACGGCACGTCGACCCGTTCGGTCACCGGCAGCGCATCCATGTCGGCGCGCAGCGCGATCCGCGGTCCGGGCCTGCCGCCCTTGAGCACGGCGGTGACGCCGGTGGTGGCGATGCCGGTCGTCGGCTCCAGGCCGAGCGAGCGCAGATGCTCGGCGACCAGCGCGGCGGTGCGCGTCTCGCGGTTGCCCAGTTCCGGGTGCTGGTGGATGTCGCGGCGCCACTCGACCACCTTTGCCTGCACGCGCTGCGCGGCGTCGGCGACCTCGGCGCGCTGTGCGGCCCCGGCGTGGAAAGGCGCGATCGCGGCGAGCAGGCAGCAGGCGAGCAGGGTACGGGACACGGACGGTCTCCTGGCGGCAGTCATGGGGATCTTAAACGCGGACCTCGGCGCGCGTGCGCGCAGCCGGGCCGGGGACGTCGCCGCCAGCGCCGCCGGCATGCCGCCACACCGCCTCGATGTCGTGGCCGTCGGGATCGAGGACGAAGGCGGTGTCGTCGCAGTCTCCGTCGCGGGGCCGGTGCGCCGGCGCGGTCACTCCGCGATCGCCCCGCCATCGAGGAAGTCGACGGTGGCCTGCAGCATCGCGCGTACGCCCAGGTCGAGCGCGCTTTCATCCGGCGCGTACAGCGGCGAATGGTTCATCGGCGCGCTCGCCAGCTCCTGGCCCTGCGGAGTGGTGCCGACGAAGAAGTACAGTCCCGGCACGGTGTTGGCGAACACGGAGAAATCCTCCGCGATGGTGTAGCGCGGCACTTCGACCACGTTGTCCGCGCCGGCCGCGCGCTCCAGCGACGGACGCAGCCGCTGCAGCAGGGCCGGGTCGTTGGCGGTGGCGGGCGCGTTGCCGGCCACTTCCAGTTCGGCGGTGGCGCCGCTGGCCGCGGCGAAATGCTCGGCGGTGTTGCGGAACCGGTCGATCACGTCCTGGCGCACGTCGGCATCGAAGGTGCGCAGGGTGCCGACCATCGTCGCGGTGTCGGGGATGATGTTGAAGCGCGTGCCCGACTGGATCTGGCCCGCGGTCAGCACCACCGGGTGCGCGGTGATGTCGACCTGGCGGGCGACGATCGACTGCGCGCCCAGCAGCACCTGCGCGGCGACGGTGATCGGGTCCACGCCCGCCCACGGCTGCGAGCCATGGGTCTGCCTGCCGGTGACCGTCAGCGTCCACTCGTCGGCGCTGGCCATGAACGGGCCGGCGCGCACGCCGATCTGCCCGGCGTGCAGGCGCGACCACACGTGCAGGCCCAGGACCGCATCGGGCTTGAAGTCGTCCCAGATCCCCTCGTCGAGCATGCGCCTGGCGCCCGCCACCTCGCCCGCCACCGGCGGACCTTCCTCGGCCGGCTGGAACACGAACATCACTTCGCCGGCGAGCTGGTCGCGCATGCCCGCCAGCGCCTCGGCCACGCCCATCAGGATCGCCACGTGCAGGTCGTGGCCGCAGGCGTGCATCACGCCCACCGGCTGGCCGCGGTACTCGCTTTTCACGGTGGAGGCGAACGGCAGGCCCGTGGCTTCGGTGACCGGCAGTGCGTCCATGTCGGCGCGCAGCGCGATCCGCGGGCCGGGGCGCGCACCCTTCAGCACCGCGACCACGCCGGTCGGGCCGATCCCGATGCGCGGTTCCAGCCCCAGCGCGCGCAGGTGGTCGGCCACCACGCCGGCGGTGCGGGTTTCCCGGTTGCCGAGTTCGGGATGCCGGTGCAGGTCCCGGCGCCAGGCGACCACCTTCTGCCGCACGGCCGTGGCCGCGGTGTCGATGCGCGGATCCGTGGCGCCGGTGTCGGCGGCCGGGGCCGTGGTCTGCGCGCAGGCGAGGGCCGGCGCGAGGGCGAGGACGAGCAGGGCGGGTCGGACGCGGATCATGCGGCACCGGTGGCAGGCGTGGACGGCCATCCTAAGCCCATGCGCCGCGTGCGACCGGATCGCATCGTGCGCATCGCGCCGGAACCCGAAGCCTGCGGTTCGCGACGCCGCGATGCCGCGTCGGGCCGCGCTACGGGAAGCTCGCCGCCGCCGCACCGCCGCCACCACCACCGGCGCCGGACGCGGATGAGCCACCGTCGTCGCCGCTGCGCCCGTTCGGCGGCTGCGGCACCGGCTCCCCGCGCCAGCGTCGCGTCGCGCGCTGGAAGAACAGGCTGTTGGGGACGCGCAGCAGGCTCTCGCCGCCGGCCGGATGGGTCTCTTCCAGGGTCACGAAGATCAGGTTCATGTCGACGACGCGCCCGGCGAAGCCCGCGCGCTCGCCGTTCTCCAGCACCTCGATGTGGTCGAGCAGCCGGAACGGCCGCGTGAGCAGCAGCAGCAGCGAGCAGAACACGTTGGTCAGCACGCTCCAGGCGGCGAAGAACGCCACCGCCGC
Source organism: Luteimonas kalidii (assembly GCF_029887935.1). Lineage (GTDB taxonomy): Bacteria > Pseudomonadota > Gammaproteobacteria > Xanthomonadales > Xanthomonadaceae > Luteimonas > Luteimonas kalidii. The sequence continues at coordinate 73,769 of NZ_JARXRO010000001.1, forward strand.
CACCGCGGCGAAACCGGTGAACGCCGTCCACAGCACGCTGCCCGACACGCCGAAGCGTTCCAGCACCAGCAGCAGCGCGGCGAAGCCGATGACGAAACTCGATAGCCGGCGCGCGGTCACCACCACCTGGATCGGCAGGTCGTAGCGGCGATGCACGCGGTTGACCAGCCGCCGCGCCAGCCAGCGCAGCAGCAGTGCGGCCAGCACGATCCCCAGCACGTGCAGCCCGAGGGTGATCTCGGCAAGCCAGGCGTGCAGCCACGGCGGCAGGTGGGCTTTCATCGGTCGGTGGGGACGGGCGTGCGGCGTGCGCGGAGTGCGCATTCTAGGCCGTGCCCCGTTCGCTGGCCGGCCGCCGCGCATCGGCAGGCAAGCGGCGAGTGGCGCAGCACGCATGCGCGGTGCGTGAGGGCATGTTGCACGACAGCAAAGCGCCGCGCATGGATCGGTATCATCGGGGGCCCCGCGCAATGCGCATCCGCCCGCCAGCACAGGAAGCCATCGACCGTGTCCATCCATCCCGAACAGCGCGCCCGCATCGCCTCCGGCCAGGGGTTCATCGCCGCGCTCGACCAGAGCGGCGGCAGCACGCCCAAGGCGCTCAAGCTCTACGGCGTCGACGAGACGGCCTATTCGAACGACCAGGAAATGTTCGCCCAGGTGCACGCGATGCGCAGCCGCATCGTCACCAGCCCGGCGTTCACCGGCGAGCGCGTGCTCGGCGCGATCCTGTTCGAGCGCACGATGGACGACGACTTCGGCGGCAGGAACGCGGTCGCCTACCTGTGGGAAGACAAGGGCGTGGTGCCGTTCCTGAAGATCGACAAGGGGCTGGAGGACGAGGCCGACGGCGTGCAGCGGATGAAGCCGATCCCGGGGCTGGACGCGCTGCTGGCGCGGGCCAAGGCCAAGGGCGTGTTCGGCACCAAGGAGCGCTCGGTGATCAAGCGCAACAACCCGGCAGGCATCGCCGACGTGCTCGACCAGCAGTTCGAACTCGGCCGCCAGGTGCTGGCCGCCGGCCTGGTGCCGATCATCGAGCCGGAGGTCGACATCAACGCGGCCGACAAGGCCGAGATCGAGGTTGCGCTCAAAAAAGGCCTGCTCGAGCGCCTCGACACGATCGATCCGTCGACGCCGGTGATGCTCAAGCTCACGCTGCCGGACGTGGACGGCTTCTTCAGGGAACTGGTGGAGCACCCGTCGGTGCTCAAGGTGGTGGCGCTGTCGGGCGGCTACAGCCGCGACGAGGCCAACGCGAAGCTCGCGCGCAACCCGGGCGTGATCGCCAGCTTCAGCCGCGCGCTGAGCGAGGGCCTGAGCGCGCAGCAGGACGACGACGCCTTCAACCAGGCGCTGGACGCCTCGATCGCATCGATCCACCGCGCGTCGACCGCCTGACCGGCGGACGGCGCCACGGAAAGCCGGCGCCCCGCGCCGGCTTTTTCGTTGCGGCCGCACCGCGGACCACGCGCCGCGGACGCAGTACTCTTTGTGGATCCGTCCTCCACCCGTCCCGCCGCATGGCAGCCTTTCCCGACACCACCGCCCTGCTCGTGGTCGACCTGCAGCCGGACTTCATGCCCGGCGGCGCACTGCCCTGCCACGAGGGCGATGCGATCGTGCCCGGCATCGCCGCGCTGCTCGCGTCGCGCGCCTACCGCACCGTGGTCGCGACCCAGGACTGGCATCCACCGGGCCACGCCTCGTTCGCCTCCACCCATGCGGGGCACGCGCCGTTCGAGACCATCGACCTGCACGGCCGGCCGCAGGTGCTGTGGCCCGACCACTGCGTGCAGCGCACGCCCGGCGCCGCGCTCGACCCGCGCGTGGACTGGACCGCCGCCGACCTGGTGCTGCGCAAGGGCACGCGCCCGGACGTCGATTCCTACAGCGCGTTCCGCGAGAACCACGGTCCCGGCGGCACGCGACCGCCCACCGGCCTGGCCGGCTGGCTGCGCGAGCGCGGCATCGACGAGGTCCACCTGTGCGGTCTGGCGCGCGACTACTGCGTGCTGTGGTCGGCGCAGGATGCCGTCGACGCCGGTTTCCGCGTGCGCTTCCTGTGGGAGCTGACCCGGCCGGTGACGCCGGAGGGCGACGCGCCCACGCGCGCCGCGCTCGATGCGGCCGGCGTCGCGCTGGCGGCCTGAACCCCGCGACGGCAGCGGGCACGGGCGACGCGGGGCCGCGCCGCACCGGAAGCCGACGTCAGCGGAACACCACCGTGCGGTGGCCGTTGCGCAGGATGCGATGCTCCACGTGCAGGCGCACCGCACGCGCCAGGACCCGCGATTCGACGTCGCTGCCGATGCGGATCAGCGCCGCGGGCGTCATCGCATGGTCCACATGGGCCACGTCCTGCTCGATGATCGGGCCCTCGTCGAGCTCGCGGGTCACGTAGTGCGCGGTCGCGCCGATGATCTTGACCCCGCGCGCGTGCGCCTGGTGATAGGGCTGCGCACCCTTGAAGCTGGGCAGGAAGCTGTGGTGGATGTTGATCGCGCGCCCGGCCAGCGCGTCGCACAGCGCGGGCGAGAGGATCTGCATGTAGCGCGCCAGCACCACCAGGTCGATGCCTTCGCGCTCCACCAGCTCGAGGATCGCCTGCTCCTGCGCCTCGCGGTTGTCGCTGCCGACCGGGAGGTGGTGGTAGGGCACCCCGTACGACCCGGCCAGCTGCGCGTAGTCGGCATGGTTGGAGGCCACCGCGGCGATGTCGGCGCGCAGCTGCCGGCTGTGGGTACGGAACAGCAGGTCGTTGAGGCAGTGCCCCTGCCGGCTCACCAGCACCAGCAGACGTGCGCGCCGTCGCGCATCGTGCAGCCGCCAGTCCATCGCGTGCGCTTCGGCCAGCGGCGCGAATGCCTCGCGCACGGTGTCGATGCGCCCCGCGGCGGGTGTATCGAAATGCACGCGCAGGAAGAAGCGCCCGGTTTCCGGATCGCCGAACTGCTGTGCATCGAGGATGTTGCAGTCGTGCGCGAACAGCAGGCCGGACACGTGGTGCACGATGCCGGTGCGGTCGGGACAGGACAGCGTGAGGACGTGGTCGCGGGCCATCGCGGGCGGCGTCAGGGGAACGAACGCGCGACTATGTCACAGCCGACGCCCGCGTCGCCGGCTCGGTTGCCGCTGCAACCGTCGCGCGGGGCGTGAGCGTGGCGGGCGGGCCTCACGCGTCCGGAAGCGGAGGCACCGGCGACGGAGTGCCGTCGCCGTCGAGCGCGATCATCACGAACCGTCCGCGGGTGCACGGCGCGCGATCGCCGCTGAGCAGATCCTCGGCGATCAGTTCCACGTCGACCTGCATCGAGGTGCGGCCGACCGCGACCACGCGCGCGACCGTCTCCACCAGCTGTCCCTGCCGGATCGGCAGCTTGAAGTCGACCTGCTCGGAACGTGCCGTCACCACGCTGCGGCGCGCATAGCGCGAGGCGGCGATGAACGCGGCCTTGTCCATCCACGCCAGCGCGGTGCCTCCGAACAGGGTGCCGATGTGGTTGGTGTGGTCCGGGAACACGATCTCGAGCAGGCGCGCCTCGGTGGTCGGCGCGCCCGCGGGCGGCACCGCGCTCATGCGTCCGCCGTCGCGGTCGCCAGGTACAGGCCGACCGCCCGCGCGATCTGGCCCGGCGCCTGGAAACCGGCGAGGCGCGCGGCTTCGGTGCCGTCCCGGTACAGCGCGAGCGTCGGCGTCTGCCGCAGGCCGAGGTCGCGGAAGAAGTCCTCGCCCAGCACCTCCAGCCTCACCTTGAGCAATACCAGGCCCGCGGCATCGTCGCTCGTGGCGAACTTGGCCAGCGACATGTCGAGCATCCGGCAGCCCGGGCAGTCGTCCTTGTAGTAGTCGACCAGCAGGCGCGGATGCGCAGCGAGCGTGGCGGCGTAGTCGTCAGGCGTGGAGGCGTGCAGGATCTGCATGGGGTGTGGTCTCAATCGGTGTGTGGGCCAGGGCCAGGACGGCGTCGGTCCAGCGCTGGATCGTGGTGGCATCGCGCTCGCCGTGCGGCATCTGTTCGATCTCGAGGCGCGGGTACGCCGTGCCGAAGAACGCCGCGATCCGCCGCGCCGCGCCACAGTAGTGCTCCTCGCCCCACTGCGTCTCCCCGGTACCGAACACCGCGACGCGTTCCGGCTTGCCGACCGCGGCGACGAGGTCCCCGATGAAGCGCTTCATCTCCGGCGGCGTGCGCCCGCCGTTGTTGCTCCAGCTGCCGAGCACGTAGAGATCGTGCTCCGCGCCATCGGAGCAAGCCTGCGCGAGCGTCTGGAGGTCGGCGTCGATCCAGGTCACCGCATGGCCCATCTCCTCGCACCGCGCCCGGATCGCACGCGCGACATCGCGCGTATTGCCGCTGAGCGAAGTGAAGGCGATCAGGATGCGCATGGAAGACTCGATCTCAACCAGTCACCTCGACAGTCCGCGTCGGCCAGATACCGCCCCTGCCGAAGCAGTTGCCACCGCCACTGCCGCTGCTGTTCGTGGTTGCGGTTGCCGTTGTCGTTGCTGTCGTTGCTGTTGCAGCTTGTGCCATTGCATTTGATCTTTCGAGCCATAAAGCGAGCCGAGCATCGCAGGACGGCGGGGCCGGAGAGCGGCCCATGTCTGAGCGCAGCGAGTTTGGGCCGCGTGCCCCGTCGACCGAGAAGCGCAGGGGACCGACGAGGCGCAGCCTCGACGGCTCGCGTCCGGCGAAGACGGTTTTGGTTCCTTTTGCCAAGACAAAAGGAACTCGCGCGTAGCGCGAAAGCTCTGCTCTCGCACCCGAGGCAGAAGAAATCACCGGAAGGCCAAGAAACATAACGTGTCTTTGCGCCCGACAGATGCCCGCATGCGCGGGACGGGCGCGCTAAAGATCATCGAACCCATTATCCGAATTCGTCTTCTTGTAAGACGCATTCCGCATCTCGAAGAAATCCGTCTTCGTCTCGGTGAAGTTGTCCGCATACGCCCGGATCCACGGCATCACGTTGTCCGTCGTATCCGCGTACAGCGACTCGATCCCGAGCATCCCCGCCATCTTGTTAGCCCGGTATTTCACGTAGCGCACCATCTCGTCCACGTCGATGCCGTCGATGCCGTCGAGCACCTCGCCCGTCCAGCGCATCTCCAGCGCGATGGCGTGCTCGAACGCCTGGTGCACGTAGTCGGTCAGCTCGTGGGTCTGCAGTTCCGGGTTCTCGCCGACGATGGCGCGGATCACCTCGCTGATGAACTTGGTGTGCGCCAGTTCGTCGCGGTTGATGAAGCTGATGATCTTGCCGGTGCCTGCCATCCGGTTCTGGCGCACCAGGTTGTAGAAGTAGGCGAAGCCGGAATAGAAGTTGATGCCTTCGAGGATCGAAGACTGGATCAGTGCCCGCAGCAGGGTCTCGGCGGTCTTCTCGCGCATGAAGCCGTCGTAGGACGCCATGATCGGCGCGTTGCGCGCGACGATCGTGGGGTGGGTGCGCGCGATCTCGAACACCCGGTTCTGGTTGGCCAAATCCGTGATCGAGGCCAGCACGTAGCTGTAGCTCTCGTTGTGGATCACTTCCTGCTGGCCGATGATCGCCGCGTTCGCGTGCGCGGCCGGGTCGGTGATGTACTCGGCCACGTTGTAGATGAAGCGCGTCTGCGGCGAGTCGAGCGTGGCCAGCAGCCCGATGATCGAATCGAACGCGTTCTTCTCGCGCGCCGACAGCTCGCCGTACTGGCGCGCGTCGCCCTTCATGTCGACCTCGTCCGGGATCCAGAAGTTGGTCGAGAGCTCCTTGTAGGCGCGGTAGAACGACGGATAAGGGATGTCGTTCCAGTTGAGGATGCCGGACGTCTTGCCGTTGATGATCCCGGTGGAGCGGTTCGGATGGCGCGGCTCGAGGATCCGGATGCGCTCGAGCGGTGTCGAAGTGAGCGGTGCTGTGGCGGACATGGTGGCTTGCTCTTCTCCGGTCGCGGACGATCGGATCTGTCTGGAGGAAAGCCCCCCTGAGTCAGGGGGGCGCGCCGAAGGCGCGGGGGTGTGGAGGCTGATGAGCGGGGCCCGCGGTTCGCAACGCGAACCGTGGGAGCTGACAAGCGCGAACGCGCGCTGTCAGCTCCCACACCACTCGCATTCCGCGATGTCGATGTCGTTGGAGCGCACGTAGTAGGTGGTCTTGAGGCCTTCGCGCCACGCGGTCAGGTGCAGGTCGAGCAGGGTGCTGGCGCGGATGGTGCTGGGCACGTAGAAGTTGAAGCTGATCGACTGGTCGACGTGGCGCTGGCGGCGCGCGTTCTGGCGCACCGAGGCGAACTGGTCGAGCTTGTAGGCGCCCTTCTCGTAGTACGGCCATGTCTCGAGCGACAGCCCCGGCGCGGCGACCGGCCGCCGGTAGTCCTTCTTCTCCTCGTAGTAGAACGCGGAGTAGATCGGGTCGATCGAGGCGGTGCTGCCCGCGATCTGCGCGGTCGACATGTTCGGGGCGACCGCCATCAGCCAGCCGTTGCGCACGCCGTTGACCGCGACCTGCGCCGACAGCTCCAGCCATTGCGGGCTGTTGTAGTCGCGGGCGCGGAAGTATTCGCCGGTGTGCCAGTCGCTGCCGGCGAAGGCGCTGTAGGTGCCCTTCTCCTTCGCCAGTTCCATCGAGGCCTGGACGGTGAGGAAGTTGATCCGCTCGTACAGCGCGTCGCTGTAGTCCTCGGCCTCGCGCGAGTTCCAGTCGATGCCCTTGAGCGCCAGCAGGTGGTGCCAGCCGAACGTGCCCAGGCCGATCGCGCGGTACTTGCGGTTGGTGATCGTGGCCTGCGGCACCGGCAGCGCGTTGAGGTCGATCACGTTGTCGAGCATGCGCACCTGGATCGGGATCAGGCGTTCGAGCACGTCGGTGATCAGGTCGCCCTGGCCCGCGGGCGGCAGCACGGCGCGACCCAGGTTCACGCTCGACAGGTTGCAGACCACGAAATCGCCCGCCTGCTTCGTGGTGACGATCTGGTTGCCGGAAATGATCTCCTGCATCAGCCGCGTCGGGCTCATGTTCTGCAGGATCTCGGTGCACAGGTTGGACGAGTACACCATCCCGGCATGCTTGTTCGGGTTCTTCCGGTTGACCTCGTCGCGGTAGAACATGAACGGGTTGCCGGTCTCCAGCTGCGACACCATGATCCGCTTGAAGATGTCGATCGCCCTGACCGTCCTGCGCGCGATGCGCTCGTCGGCCACGACCTCCTCGTACTTCGCCCGGAACGTGCCCTGCCCGCGGGTTTCGTCGTAAAAGTCCTGCAGGTACCAGCCCTTGATCCGCTTCACCTCGTGCGGATCGAACAGGTACCAGTCGCCGCGACGCTCCACCGCCTCCATGAACAGGTCGGGGATGCACACCGAGGTGAACACGTCGTGCGCGCGCAGGCGCTGGTCGCCGTTGTTCAGGCGCAGGTCGAGGAAGGCCTCGATGTCGCGGTGCCAGATGTCCAGGTACACCGCGACCGCACCCTTGCGCTGGCCGAGCTGGTCGACCGACACCGCGGTGTTGTTGAGCTGCTTGATCCACGGCACCACGCCGCCGGACGAGTTGGGCACGCCGCGGATCGCCGAACCCGAGGAGCGCACGTAGCCCAGGTAGGCGCCGACGCCGCCGCCGCCCTTGGACACGCGGGCGATGTCGGTGTTGGAATCGAAGATGCCCTGCAGCGAATCGTCGACGGTGTCGATGAAGCACGACGACAGCTGGCCGCCGACCTTGCCGGCGTTCTGCAGCGTCGGGGTGGCCACGGTCATGTAAAGGTTCGACAGCGCCCAGTAGGCCTCGCCCACCAGCTGCATGCGCCGCTCGCGCCCGCCGGGTCCGGGCGCGACTTCGTGCTGCATCAGGTACAGCGCGATGGTGAGCCAGCGTTCCTGCGGCAGCTCGTACACGTTGCGCGCGTGGTCGGTGGCCAGGTAGCGCGTGGCCAGCAGGTACAGGCCGTTGTAGGCGAACAGGCGGTCGCGTTCCGGGTCGATCATGCGCCCGGCCTCGAGCAGTTCCTCCTTCGAGTACGCGCGCAGGATGTCGTTGGAATAGATGTTGCGGTCGGCCAGCGATTCCTGCAGGCCGACGTACGAGCCGTACTTCTCCCCGGCGTCGTAGAAGCGGTTGCGGCTGGCGCGCTTGTACAGGCGATGCAGGTACAGGCGGGCGGCGAACAGTTCCCACTCCGGCGCGGTCACGTCCACGCGGGCCTCGGCCTCGCGGATCAGGTGGTCGACCAGGTCGTCGGCGTTGACCGCGTCCTTGCGTTCGACGAAGCCCAGCACGCTGCGCGTGTAGTCGGCGATGTCGAGCTGCGGGAACTCGGCATGGACGCGGTCGATGCTGCGCTCCAGGCGCGCGCGGTCGAACGGCATCCGGCGGTTGCCTGCCTCCTTGGTGATCCAGGTGGACACCGCCTCGCCCGCGACGTGCGGCGCGTGCGGATCGCCGGCCCGGGGCGGCGGGACGGTGTCGTCGTCGGCGACCCGCGTCCCTTCGGCGCCGGTCGCAGGCGAGGGCGCGGCGCGCGCAGGGGCGGCGCCACCCGCGACCGGCGGGGTCGCGGCAATGATCGGCCCGGCGGCCGGGGCGTTGGTTTCGATGCTCATGGTGATCCTCCACGCGGCTCGCACACGTCCGGCCCGTCCCGCGCGGGTGGCGGTGGCCGTGACATGCGACGGTGGACGAGCGGCGTCGCAGGAACGGGGACTGCGCGCGGGCGCGTCCCGGAGCCTGCTTCACCAGCCCTCTCCCCCCGGAGATGCGCGGCCGGCACCGCGCGGCGTGCAGGCGCGCGGCTGTCGGCAGGTCTTCGGACTCACGGGCACGGACGCGGCGCGTCCACCTCCCCCGCCGCTTCCCGGAGCGTGGGGCTCCAGTGCTGGTGGCGGGTTCGTTCCCGATTACCGCTGCGGGGCAGTGCCGGACTGGCCGCCGACCCGGAGGGGCAGGGGCGTCACCGGCTTCCCTTTTCATCTCCGAAGCCTGGGCCTCGGCGAACCGACGAACACAACATAGTGGGGTGTCATCGAACCGTCAACACGAAATGTTGTGGAACATACCGCTTGGTGCGTTCCACGAGGCGGGGCGGCCCGCCCTGCCGGGAGGCGCGCCTGTTCCCGCTGCTCGAGCGCGCCATCGACCGCCTGGCGGACGGGGGCAACCTCGCGGACCCGAGATCGCAACCGGAAGGCAGCGCGACCTCTGCCTCGCGGAACCGAGCAGTGTCCATCGTGCCGGGGCCGCACGTGCGATGCGTGCGTGCGCAGTCCGTGCCGGGGCTGCGCGCGCGACCGGCTGTCGCCGTGCCCGGCCTTGGCCTGAATGCGACGGCATCCGACCCCAGCACAGCAATCGCGCACCGGGGCCACGCGCATAGTCGAAACCGGGACGTCGCCGCCGGTTCCGGCGCGACGCGCGCTCTGGCCGCCGAGTTCGAGGAGATGCACATGCAGCACCGTCATGGTCGTGGCACCGCCCTGCACCGCTGTCGCCGCCTGCGCCTGGCAGGCGCGCTGGCCCTGGCCATCGGCGCGGGTGTCGTCCACGCCGCAGGGCAGGAGGCCGGCGAACCGGCGCCGGCGGTGGATGCGATCGAACTGGACCGCGTCATCGTCACCGCCGCCAAGCGCGAGCAGTCGGTGCGCGAGGTGCCCGGATCGGTGTCCGCGGTCACCCAGCAGCAACTGCAGGACCAGGGCGCGCAGTCGCTGGCCGACTACGTGCAGAAGACCCCGGGCGTGGTGTTCAACAGCTACCAGCCCGGCGTCTCGCACGTGGTCGTGCGCGGGATCACCACCAGCGCCGGCAACCCGCAGGGACAGCCCACCACCGGCTACTTCCTCAACGACGTGCCGCTGGTCGAGCCGGGCTGGACGATCGCGATCCCCGACATCGACACCTTCGACCTCGACCGGGTGGAAGTGCTGCGCGGCCCGCAGGGTTCGCTGTTCGGCTCGGCCTCGATGGGTGGCGCGATCAACTACATCGCCAACGTCGCCGACGCCAGCGGCTTCGACGCCGCCGTGGAGGCGGGGCTGTCGTCCACCCGCAATGCCGATGTCGGCCACACGCTCAAGGGCATGGTCAACGTGCCGGTGAAGCAGGACGTGTTCGCGATCCGCGCCGTCGCCCAGCACCGCGACGCCCCCGGCTACATCGACAACCTGGGCACCGGCGAGGACGGCGCCAACGACCTGTCCGTGTCCGGCGGCCGCCTGTCGATGGTGCTGACGCCGAACGAGTCCGCCACCCTGACCTGGCTGAGCCTGTTCCAGCAGATCGACTCGGACGACAACGCCTACCGCATCCCCGAACTCGGCGACCTGGTGCGCTTCACCTCGACCCCGGAGTTCACCGACACCGACATCACCGTGCACAGCCTGCGCTGGGACCAGGACCTGGGCTGGGGTAGCCTGACCGCGCTGGCCTCGCGCCAGGAGAAGTCGCAGGACTGGCGCTTCGACCTCACGCCCTACCTGGACTTCTACAACGAGAGCCTCGGCACCGCCTCCGCGGGCCCGCTGTTCGTCAACAGCGGCGGCGAGAGCACCGGCGACAGCGTCGAGCTGCGCCTGGCCTCGGCCGACAGCGACCGCTTCGAATGGCTGGTGGGCGCGATGGTGTTCGACACCGACAAAGACCTGTACGAGCAGCTCGGGGCGCCCGGCTTCGCGGCGCAGCTCGACGCCTCGACCGATCCACGGTTCGGTCCCGGCACCGGCGCGGTGGTCTCGCCCGACGGCGACGTGTTCAACGCGTTCTACTCGAAGGTCACCGGCACCGAGCAGGCCCTGTTCGGCGAAGCCTCGTTCCACTTCAACCCGCAGTGGACGCTGGGCCTCGGCGGGCGCGCGTTCAAGACCCGCGTGCGCGTGGTCGACACCACGGTGGGCGTGGACGTGTATCCGCAGCCGTCGCTGGAAACCGCGGCGACCGAGACCGAGGAAAGCGGTTTCAACCCGAAGGTCTCGCTGCGCTGGCGCCCCAACGACCGGCTGATGCTGTACGCGCTGCGGTCCGAGGGCTTCCGGTTCGGCGTGCCGAACAACTCGTCGGTGACCGTGCACGAGATTCCGGACGGGTCGCGCAGCGACTCGCTGGTGAACTACGAACTCGGCGCCCGCTTCGACCTCGCCGGCGGCCGCCTGCTGCTGGACGCGACCGCGTTCCACATCGACTGGAGCGACATCCAGCTGCGCCTGCAGACTCCCGAGCCCGTGGTCAACTACGCCGGCAATGGCGGCAAGGCCTCGAGCAAGGGCGTGGAACTGTCTGCGCAGTGGCGCCCGGGCCCGGCGTTCGACTGGACCAGCAGCGTGACCTGGCAGCGCGCGCGTCTGGACGAGGACGTGTTCATCCTCTGGTACGGCACCGCGCCGCGGGGCTCGCGCCTGCCCGGTTCGGCGGACTGGTCGATCGCCAACCAGCTCGTCTGGCGTTTCGACGGCGCGTCTGCGCCGACGCTGATGGTGTCGCACACCTACCTGTCCGAGGGCATCAGCGACCTCAACTCGGCGGTGCCCGGGGTGGCGCCGAACGAGCAGGGCGACTACCACCAGTTCGACGCGCGATTCCGGATGAGCTTCGGCACTACCGACGTGACCGTGTTCGGCACCAACCTGGCCGACGAGCGTGGCGTGACCCGCACCGTGCCCGAGGCGTACGGGCTGGGCCAGGGCATCCTGCGGCCGCGCACCTTCGGCGTGACCGTGCACTGGCGCTACTGACCGGTGCACGGCGCCGGTCGCGTCCAGGGCGATGCCGCGAACGCGATGCGCGAGGACGCCGCGTTCGCGCTCGGCCGCCTGGACGCGCACGCACAGGCGCAGCGGGTCGCCACCGGCGAACTGGGTGCGCGCGACCTGGTGGACGCGGCGGTGCTGCGCGCGCAGCGCCTGGATCCGGCGCTCGGGGCGCTGAGCCATCGCGACTTCGAAGGCGCCCGCACGCGCGCCGCGGCGCTGGATGCGGCCTCGCCAGGTCCGGCGTTCGCCGGCGTGCCGTGGCTGGCGAAGGATTCGCTGGACCATCCCGGCATGCCCTCGCGCGGCGGTTCGCGCAGCCGCGGCGATGCGCCCGCCACCCGCGCGCGACCGTTCGTGCAGCGGCTCGACGCCCGGGGGCTGGTGGCGATCGGCAAGAGTGCGATGCCCGAGTTCGGGTTGATGCCCTCGACCGAACCGCTGCTGGGCCCGGTCACCCGCAACCCCTGGTCGCCGCTGCACAGCCCGGGCGGGTCCAGCGGCGGTGCGGCGGCGGCCGTGGCCGCGGGCATCGTGCCGCTGGCCCACGGCAGCGACGGCGCGGGTTCGATCCGCATGCCCGCGGCCTGTTGCGGCATCGTCGGACTCAAGCCCGGGCGCGGCGCGACCGTGCCGGTACGCGGGCGGCACGCGATCGAGGACCTGCTGGTGTCGGACGTGCTGCTCTCGCGCAGCGTGCGCGACAGCGCGTGGGCGTTCGCCGCCACCCACGCCGATGCCGCGCGCCCGATCGTGCGCGGCGCCGGCGCGCGACGCCTGCGCATCGGCGTGGTCGAGGAGAACCTGCGTGGCGATCCCCCGCATCCCGACGTGGCTGCCGCGCTGCAGGGCGCGGCCGACCTGTGCGCCGGGCTCGGCCACCGGGTCGAACGCGCGCGCTGGCCGTTCGACGGTGCAGCGGTCGACGCCATGCTCAAGACGCTGTGGTCGCGGCTGGCGCTCGACGCCGTGGACCTGGCGACCGCTTCGCTCGGCGCGGACCGCGCTGAACGCGATCTCGAACCGTGGACGCTCGGCCTGGCACGCTGGCACGAGGCACGCTGCGACGTCGCCGCGCTCGAGCGCGCCTGGTCGGATCTGGCGCGGCTCCCCGGACTTTTCGCACGCATGCACGAAGACGTCGACGTGCTGCTGTCGCCGGTGGTGCGCACGCCGCCGCCGCCACTGGGGCACCTGGCGCCGGATCGCCCGTTCGACGTGCTGTTCGATGCCCTGTTCGACTGGATGTCGTACACGCCGGTGCAGAACCTCGCCGGCACGCCGGCGATCGCGCTGCCACTGGCGCGCAACGCACACGGCCTGCCGGTCGGCATGCAGTTCGCCGCCGCGCGCGGCGACGAGGACACGCTGCTGGGCCTGGCCTACGAACTCGAAGCCGCTGCGGACTGGCGCGCGGACTGGCCACCGCTGTCGGTCGCATCGGGTGCAGACTTCGCGCGATGAGGGAACACGCCACGCCATGACGACCCGCCGCAGCTTCCTGGCCGCCGCCGGCGCCGGCCTCGCCACGCTGGCGCTGCCGGCGCGGCGTGCGCTGGCGGCCGCCGCGCGCTGGCCGATACCGCCGCAGCACGCGCGCATCGCCACCGAGGTCGGCCGCTTCGGCCATCGCCGCATCGACGGGTTCGCATGGTTCCGCCCGAAGGACTGGCTGGCGGTGCTGCGCGATCCGACTGCGCTGGATGCGCCGATCCGCGCCGCGGTGGAGGCGGAGAATGCCTACGCCGACGCGATGCTCGCGCCGACCGCGTCGCTGCAGGCGGCGCTGGCCGCGCGCATCGCCGCGCTCGAGCCGCTGGAGGCCGCGACGCTCGAGGTTCCGTCCGGCGGCCACCTCTACTACACGCGGCGCGCGCCCGGGATCGAGTACGCCACCTGGCTGCGGCGGCCGGTGGACGGCGGCAAGGAGCAGATGCTGCTGGACCCGGCGCGCGAGGCCGACGGCGGCGGGTACTACGCCCTGCACTGGAGCGATCCCGTGCGCAGCGGCGACGGCCGCCTGTTCGCCTGGGCCGAGGACCGTGTCGGCTCCGGCCAGTACACTGTCCGCGTGCGCGAGATCGACAGCGGCCGCCTGGTCGCCGAGGTGCCCGACGCCTACGGCACCTTCGCGCTGTCGCCCGATGGCCGCTGGCTGTACTGGGTGGGGCGCGATGCGGTCGGCCGCGCGGCCAGCATCCACCGCCGCGACCTGCACAGCGGCCGCGACACCCTGCTGTACGAGGAGCCCGATGCCGGCTTCTTCCTGCTCATGCGCACCACGGCGTCGGGCCGCTACGTGGTGATGCGCAGCTACAACGGCGCCCGGTCGGAGGTGCGGCTGGTGCCGATGGACGCGCCGGAATCGGCGCCGGTGCTGGTCGAACCGCGCGCGCCCGGGCTCAACTACGACGTCGACGACTGGAACGGGCGCCTGCTGATCCTCACCGACGCCGGCGATGCGCCGGATTTCCACCTGATGCAGGCCGACATCGACGCGCCCGGCCAGGCGCACTGGCGCGAGCTGGTGCCGCACCGCCCGGGCAGGCTGATCACCGCGGTGCATCCGTTCCGCGATGCGCTGGTGCGCGAGGAATGGCACGAGGCGCAGCATCGCCTGGTGCGGATGGCGCGCGACGGCAGCGAGCACACCATCGCCTTCGACGAACCGGCCTACGCCCTGCGCGTGCCCGCGGCGCAGGACTGGAACGCCGATGCGCTGGTGTTCGGCTACCAGTCGCCGCGGCTGCCCGAATCGGCCTGCCGGCTGGTGCTCGACGACGACCGGCTCGTGGTCGCCGACCCGCCGTCGGTGCCCGGCTACGATCCTTCACGCTACGAGGTGCGCAGGCTGTCGGCGCCCGCGGCCGACGGCGCGCAGGTGCCGGTGACGGTGCTGATGCGACGCGGCCAGGTGCTCGACGGCAGCAGTCCGCTGCTGCTCTACGCCTACGGCTCGTATGGCGCGTCGGTCGAGGCGCGCTTCCAGCCCTCGAACACCGCGCTGGTCGACCAGGGCTGGATCCACGCGATCGCGCACGTGCGCGGTGGCGCCGAGAAGGGCACGGCGTGGTGGCGGTCGGTGCTCACGCGCCACAAGCGGACCAGCTTCACCGACTTCATCGCCTGCGCGCAGCATCTGGTCGCCGAAGGCTGTTCGGCGCCGGGCCGGATCGTGGTGCGCGGCATGTCGGCCGGCGGGCTGCTGGCCGGCGCGGTGTTCGCGATGCGCCCGGAGCTGTGGGGCGGGGTGATCGCCGAGGTGCCGTTCGTCGACCCGCTCAACACCATGGAGCACTTCGACACCCATCCGCTCGGGACCGGCGCGCTGCCGATCTGGGGCGATCCGCGCGTGCCCGAAGACCATGCCGCGATACAGGCCTGGTCGCCGTACGAACAACTGGGGTCGGCGGCGTATCCGGCGCTGCTCGCCACCGGAGCGGTCGCCGACGAGCGCGTGGCGTTCTACGAGCCGCTCAAGTTCGTGGCCAAAGCGCGCGCCCTGACCACTGGCGACCAGCCGCTGATGGTGCGCATCGCGATGGCGGCGGGCCATTCCGGCGACAGCGGCGCCAGCGCGGCGCGGGCGCAGGAGGCGAGGCTGTACGCGTTCGCGATGTGGGCCGCGGGGCGCCGCTGGGGCGCGGTGCCGCAGCGACCGGACGACGCGGCGGCGGATGACGCCTAGGCGGGGACCGGGTGCGCCGACGGGCGCGCATCCAACCGTGCGCGGCGGTACTCAGTCCTGCGGACGCTGTCGACGCATCCACTCGGTCAGGATTACGTCCGGGTGTCCGGCGAGGATCTCCGCGAGGCTGTCGGGGCTTTCGTCCTGACCCAGCTTGAAAGTGGCGTGCACGTGTTCGACGTGGGCGCGGAAGGCGATGATGTGGGTCTTCAGCTGCGCGTACCGCGGGCCCATGCGGTCGACCGTCCAGGGATCGGGCTGCCCGGCTTCGAGATGGGCCGCCAGCTGCCGCAGCGCGGCATCGGTCTCGTCGGGCACGAACTCCACCCGGGTCGTGAACCGCGCCACGGCGTAGTTCCAGGTCGGGCCCCAGTCGGGTTTCGACACCAGTCGCGGCGGCACGTAGGCCTGCGGCCCCTGGAACAGCACCAGCGCCTGCGGCGCCGCGTCCAGCGCGGCGTGCAGCGGATTGCGCCGGGCCATGTGGCCGAACAGGGCGCTGATGCGCCCGTCGCCGTCGCACTCGGCCAGCAGCGGCAGCGGCGTCGGCGCCGGGTCGCCGCCGCGGGCGATTACCCAGGCCAGGGGGCAGGCGCGCACCAGGGCCAGCACGTCGGACGGGTCGCGCGGCTGGAACGGATCGTCACTCATCGCGCCATGATCCCGCGCAGCCAGGCGGCGGCCTCGTCCAGCGCGCGGTCGGCGAGCGGCGAGACCGGCACAGCCTCGAGGAAGCTGTGGGTCGCGCCGCGGTACTCGCGCATCTCCACCTGCACGCCGTGGCGGCGCAACGCGGCGGCCATGGCGCGGTTGCCGTCGGCGAGGATGTCGCATTCGGGAATCGCGACGAAGGCCGGCGGCAGCCCATGCAGGTCGGCGAGCAACGGCATCACCAGCGGGTCGCGCCGCTGCGCGTCGTGGTCCAGGTAGTTGTGCCAGAAGCCCTGCATCTCCGCCGCCTCGAGCATGTAGCGCGGACCATCGTATCGGGTCCACGACGCACTGGCCGCGTCGCTGTACACGCCGTAGTTCAGCAGCATCGCCGACAGCGGGCGCTGGCCGGCGCCGCGCAGCCGCAGCTGGCTGGCCACCGCGAGGTTGGCGCCGGCCGAATCGCCGCCGATCGCCGCGCGCTCCGGATCCAGCCCGTGCGCCGCGCCATGCGTGCGCAGCCAGTCGATCGCGGCCACGGTTTCGTCGAGCGCACGCGGGTACTTCGCCTCCGGCGACAGGCTGTAGTCGACCGCCAGCACCGCCACGCCGGCGCGCGCGGCGTATTCGCGCATCAGCCGGTCGTGGGTCTCCAGACCGAACAGGGTCCAGCCGCCGCCGTGCACGTACACCAGGACCGGCAGCGGAACCGTATCCGCCGGACGCAGGATGCGCAGGCGCACGCCGTCCGCCTGCAGGTCCTCGCGCGCGGCCATGGCGGGGCCGCCACTTCCCCACTGCTCGCGCACGCGCGCGGTGATGCGACGTACCTCGTCCAGCGGCAGCGAGGCCAGCGGCGGGAACGCCGCGTAGCCCTCGGCCATGCGCTGCATGAAGCGGCGGATGCCGGGTTCGACATCGTCGCGATCGTGCGGGCGTCCTGCTGGCGGCGTCGTCATGGTTCCTCCCTGGCGGCGCTACCTTAGCGCCGCGATCCCGGGGCGGGCCCCGGGCGCAGGTCGCAGACTCTCGTGGTCGGGCCATGCTGGCCGGCAGGGGCGCGGATGCGGTTGCGCGCGGGGGGCGATTGCGCTGTGATCGATGGGAGCCATTCGCATCCATCACTGGCCGCATGAAGCACAGCGACGACATTCCGCTCGCGGCCCGCCCGGTGATGGGCCTGGAGGACGAGTACCCGGCCGGGTTCGTCGACCCGACCCATTGCCATGCGCGGGCGCAGTTCCTGTACGCGTCCTCCGGCGTGATGTCGGTGGTGACGCCGCGCGCGAGCTTCGTGATCCCGCCGCAGCGCGCGCTGTGGCTGCCGGCCGGGATGATGCACGAGGTGTCGTGCCGCGGCGCGGTGTCGCTGCGCACCCTGTACGTGGATCCGGTGCGCGACACCGACCCGGGCAGCTGCCGGGTGCTGGAAGTGTCGGACTTCCTCAAGGCGCTGGTGCTGGAGGTGGTGAAGTTCCCCGCCGAGTACGACCTCGACGGGCGCGAGGGACGCATCGCCTGGCTGCTGCTCGACGAGATCGGACGCATGCCCGGCGCGCCCTACCACGTGCCGATGCCGGCCGACCCGCGCCTGGCCCGCGTCTGCCAGGCGGTGATCGCCAATCCCGCCGATGCGCGCGACATCGATGCCTGGTCCTCGCAGATCGGCATGAGCCGGCGCACGTTCACGCGCGCGTTCCGCCAGGAGCTGGGCATGGGCTTCGCGCTGTGGCGGCAGCAGGCGCGGCTGATGCAGGCGGTGTCGCTGCTGGCGGCGGGCCGGTCGATCACCTCGGTCGCCTTCGATGTCGGCTACGAAAGCCCGAGCGCCTTCACCGCGATGTTCCATCGCGCCTTCGGCGAACCGCCCAGCGCGTACCTCGCGCGCTGACTTCGCTCCCGCCAGAACCGGTCAGCGCCGGTGCCCGTCAGGCCGGCGTGCCATCGCAGGCAGTGCTTCGGGATCGGGTCGGCCGGCGTGCAGGCTTCGCGGATCCGGACGCGCGGTCGGACGCGGATCCCGGATGCGCCCTGCGGGCTGATCCGGTCACGCGTCCGGGCGATGCGGCGGGATCCCTGCGTAGCCCGGGTAAGGCGAAGCCGCACCCGGGGTGGAGCGCGACGGGCGGCGCCTGTCCTTCACCGCGTGGCCGTGGCACGGCCGGGTCTGTCATCCTTGGGTCGTACCTCCCGTGATGCGCGCTGTCCTTCTTGCCTTCCACCCCCGACCTGCCTCCGTCCGGCGTCCGCTTCGGCGCGTTCGAACTCGACCTCGCGCGGCGTGAACTGCGCCGCGATGGCGCGCCGGTGGACATGCCGGTGCGGGTGTTCGAATGCCTGGAATGCCTGGTCCTGCACAGGGACCGCGCCGTCGGCCGGGACGAGCTGCTGCAGGCGGTGTTCCACCGCACCGACGTCAGCGACGGCCAGCTGGCGCAGGTGGTGCTGCGTGCGCGGCGCTGCGTCGACGACGACGGACACACCCAGCACACGATCGGCACCGTGCCGCGCTTCGGCTTCCGCTGGATGGCCGCGACCCGCGTGCTCGACGGCGGGCCGGACGCGATGGGCCGGTCGCAGTACGCACGGGAAGACGCGCCCGTGCCACGGGGCGCAATCCAGCGCGACCCTCGGCCGGACCAGGCCGACGGCGCACGAACGCCGCACGCCGCGCCGGCGTCGACGGGCCTGCCGCGGAGCGGGCCGGACGACAGCGCCGTCTCGCAAGCAGACACCCGGATCGATCCCGGGCCGGACGACGCACGCGGCGCACTGGATCCCGGCACCGCGCCAGCGGCGAAGGCGCGCCAGATGCAGTGGGCACGTCGCCCACGACCGATCGCCGCCATCGTGGCCGCGGTGGCGCTGGGCCTGTTGGTGGCGTCGGTGGTGGCGTGGCGTCTGCGGCCGACCGCGACCGGGGCGGAGGTTGCCGCGACCCCGGTCGATGGCGCCGTCACGCTGGTCCTGCCGCTGGAGATCGGGGACGGCGACGACATCGCCTGGGCAAGGCTGGGCCTGATGGACTACATCGCCGATCGCATGCGCACCGCCGGGCTGTCGGTGCCGCCCAGCGAAAGCACGCTGTCGCTGCTGGGCCAGGGGGAGGCCGCACCGGACGCTCGCGCCCTGCGTGGCAAAGTCCCCGCGGCGACCCTGGTGACCGGGCGCGTCGCGCGCGCCGGCGACGGCTGGCGCCTGCGGCTCGAAGCCGAAGGCGCCGATGGCGTGCGGTTCGAGGCCGGGGCCGAGGCCGTCGACCTGCTGTCCGCGGCGGCCCTGGCGAGCGACCGCCTGCTGGCGGCGCTGGGGCATGCCGCGCCGGCCGGCGGTGACGGCATCGGGCTGGCGCTGGAGGAGCGGCTGCAGCGCGTGCGCGCGGCATTCCTGGCCAACGAACTGGACACCGCGCGCCGCATCCTCGAAGACGCCCCGCCCTCGCAGCTGTCGCAGCCGCAGCTGCGTTTCCGGCTGGCCCAGGTCGACTACCGTGCCGGCAGGCTCGACGCGGCCGAGCGCGCCATCGACACGCTGCTGGCCGACCCGGAGGCCGCGCGCGATCCGCTGTTCCGCGCGCGCCTGCTCGCCTACCGCGGCGGCGCCAGGATCCGCCGCAACGCCCTGCACGAGGCCGAGCGCGACTTCGACCAGGCGACCGCCGCCCTGGCCGGCCGCGAGGGCGATCTCGAGCACGGCAGCGTGCTGATGGGACGCGGGGTGGCGCGCGCCGCGCTCGGGCGCGAGGACGCGGCGATCGCCGATTTCGGCGCCGCCCGGACCCGGCTGCAGCGCGCCGGCGACCGCCTCGCCGTGGCGCGGGTCGATGCCAACCTGGGCGCGCTGGAACTCGGGCGCGGCCGCCCGGCGCAGGCGCTGGAGTACCTGGGCAGCGCGCTCGCGGTGTTCGAAGGCTCGACCGCGATGAACGAGCTGCAGGTCACGCGCTCGGCGATGTCAGCCGCGCACCTGTCGCGGCTGGATGCCGCCGCCGCGCTGGCGGTCAGCGACCAGGTGCAGGCGCTGCTGCCGCGGACCCCGGATCCGGCCCTGCGGCTGGCGGCCGCGCTCGACCGCGCCAACGCCCTGATCGCGCTCGGCCGCCTGACCGAGGCGCGACAGGTGCTCGGATCGCCGGACATCGCCGCCCGCAGCACGCCCCCGTACGAACACCGCCGCGCGCAGACCCGGATCGAGCTCGCCTGGCGCAGCGGCGAGCCTGCCGCCGCCGTGGCGATCGCCGACGCCATCCTCGCCGACTGGACCCGCACGCCCGGCGACGCCCTGTACGACCACATCCGCCTGCGCCGCGCCCAGGCCGCGCGCGCGGCCGATGTTCCGCCGGTGTCCGCGTCGTCGGTCGACACGCAGGAACGTCCCACCCCGGCCCTGCTGCTGGCGTTCGCGGTCGAGCGCGGCGAGGCCGCCGACGCCGAAGCCGGCCTGCGCGCCGCGCTCGCCGCCGCCGAGGCCCGCGGCGCGCCGGCGGAGATCGTCGAGGTGGTGGCCGTGCATGCGCCCTGGCTGCTGCGTCGCGGCCGGGTGTCCGACGCCGCCGCCCTGGTCGGACGGGTCGCGCCGTGGCTCGACCGCTGCCACGACTGCGCCGTGCTGCAGCTGCAGCTCGCCCGGGCGCTCGGCGACGACGCGCTGGCCGCGGAGGCGCGTCGCGCGGCCGAACGTCTCGCCGGCGAGCGCAGCCTGCCGCCCGTCGACGCCGCGCTGCCGCCGGCCGTCAGCGGCCAGTAATGCACCTGTCATCGATCGCGAATGCGCGGCGGCCGGCGCCGGAAGCACCATCCAGCGGTTCCGCGCGTCGCGCCGGCGCTGCCCCCGCGGTACCGGCCGAGCCCCTGTCACTCCCAACCGAGGAGATCCTGCCGATGCCCCGACCCTCACTGCTTGGCCTGGCCTGCGCCGCCGCGCTCGCCGCCGGCCCGTCCCTGGCCGCGATCCCGGTCGTGACCGACCTGGGTGCCGACAATTACGTCCAGTCCGTGTCCGCCGACGGCGCCGTGGTCGTGGGGGTGCAGGTGCGCTTCGACGTGGATCCCGCCGGGAACGGCGTCACCCGCTGGACCGAGGCCGGTGGCACCCGGCTCATCGGCGGCCTCGCCAGCGGGCGCCCGGATGTCTCGGCCGACGGCGGCACCATCGGCGCCACGGTCCAGGCCGACCGCCCGATCGCGGCCTTCTGGACCGAGGCCGGCGGCTGGAAGACGCTCGCCGAGCAGAACATGATCCCGCCGCTGCCGGGCTGGGAGACCCACGTCAATGCGATCTCGGCCAACGGCGCGCGGCTGGCGGGCTACACCGTGCCGAGCCCGGTCGACTACTACCAGTACCGCAGCTTCAGCTACAACCCCGACGATGCCGTCGACCGCTGGGTCGACTTCGGCTGGGCGGAACTGCCGATGCTGCGCAAGGGCACCTATTCCGAGGCCACCGACACCTCGGACGACGGCCTGGTCCAGGTCGGCATCTCCACCACCGGCTTCAGCAGCGCCTACCACGCGATCATCTGGGAGCAGGGCGACGTGCGCCAGCTCGTCGACGGCAGCGGCACGGCCTTGGACGCCGGCATGCTGCGCTGCAATGCCGACTGCTCCGTCATCGCCGGTGGCGGCGGCGGCTACAGCGGCGTGCAGCCGGTGCTGGCCTGGCGCTACCTGCGCAGCGAACGCGGCGACCGGGTGTGCCACTTCAATCCGCACCAGGGTGTGAACCGCACCGCGTTGCGCTACCAGGCCTACGCCACCAGCGCGTCGGGCAACGTCATCGCGGGCAGCTACTACTACGACGACGTGCCGCCCGGCGGCGGCTGGGCCCGCAACGTGGCCAAGGGGTTCCTGTGGATCGGCACCGAGACCGGCGGCACGATGCACGACCTGCAGACCTACCTGCGCGGCCAGGGCCAGCGCGCGCTCGACGACTGGCCCGAGGTGGAGGCTACCGGCATGTCCCCCGATGGCCGCTACCTGGTCGGCTGGGGGATCGACGCCAGCGAGACCGTGCGCGGCTGGCGCATCGACTTCGGCGCGACGCCGCGGGCGACCGGACCCCGCGCGGACTACACCTCGTGCCCGCCGCGGACCAAGCCGCCGCGCACGCAGGCGCTCGCGGCCACGGATGCGCCGGCGCGCGACCAGGCGCGCTTCGTGGACCAGCCCTCGGGCGAGTTCGGCACCGGCCGCGGCCAGCGCTACTTCGTCGAGCCGCATGGCGCGCGCCTGCTCGGCGGCGCGCGTCGCGACCGGCTGCAGGAACTGCTGCCGCTCGGCGGCGGGCGCTACCTCGACCGCAGCAGCGGCATGCTGATCGGCTTCACCCGCGACCGCGACGGCATGGTCACCGGCCTGCACGCGCGCCTCGGCACGGCGGGCGCCGGCCTGCGCCTGCCGCGCAAGCCCGACTGAACGTCGCTCCCCGCGTGCGGCAACCCGCGCGGGTCGCCGTGCGGCCGTCCCCGCATGACAGGGCGGAGCCAGCGTAGCCCGGGTAAGGCGAAGCCGCACCCGGGTCGCCGCGCGAGGGGCAGGCCCGGGTGCGCGCCGCGTCCGAGCGTCGCTCCCCGGCGTGCGTGGACCGGCGCGGGTCGCCGTGAGGCCGCCCCCGCATGACAGGGCGGAGCCTGCGTAGCCCGGGCAAGGCGAAGCCGCACCCGGGTCGACCCGCACGGGTCGGACGACGCGCGTCGCGCTGGCGCTACGCGCCCAGGTGCCCGCTGGCCAGGTAGTCCTCGCCCTGCATCTCGATCAGGCGCGAGGCGGTGCGCTCGAACGCGGCCGCGATGCGCTCGCCGGCATACAGCGCCGGCGGAGCCGCGTCGGCGGTGCAGACCAGGTTGACGTGGCGGTCGTAGAGTTCGTCGACCAGGTTCACGAACCGGCGCGCGGCGTCGTTGCGGGTGTCGTCGAGCACCGGAATGCCGCCCAGCAGCACGGTATGGAACTCGCGCGCGATCTCGATGTAGTCGCTGGTGCCGCGCGGGCCCTCGCACAGCGCGTCGAAGTCGAACCAGGCCATGTCCTGGCAGCGTGCGCGCACGGCGATGCGGCGGCCGTCGATCTCGATCCCGGCCTCGCGGTGCGCATCGTCGCCGCCCAGCTCGCGCCAGCGCGCGTCCAGCCAGGCGTCGGACTCCGCGTCCAGCGGCGTGCGGTACACCGGCGAACGGGTCAGCGCGCGCAGCCGGTAGTCGGTGCCGCTGTCCAGGTGCACCACCTCGCAGTGGCGCTGGATCAGCTCGATCGCCGGCAGGAAGCGCGCGCGCTGCAGGCCGCCGGCATACAGGTCCACCGGATCGACGTTGGAGGTGGTCACCAGCACGATGCCCTCGGCGAACATGCGCTCGAGCAGGCGCGCCAGCAGCATCGCATCGCCGATGTCGCTGACGAAGAACTCGTCCAGCACCAGCACCCGGATCTGCGTGCGCCAGCGCTGCACGATCGCCGCCAGCGGATCGCGCTCGCCGGCGTGTTCGCGCAGCTGCGCGTGCACCCGGCGCATGAAGCGGTGGAAGTGGGTGCGGCGCTTGCCAGGCACGTCCGTGGCGCCGGCACCGGTGGCGAGCGCCTCGCCGCGCACGTCGGGCAGCGGCAGGCCGGCATGGAACAGGTCGACCAGGAAGGTCTTGCCGCGGCCGACGCCGCCCCACACGTACAGGCCCTCCGGCGCGGCCGGCGGCTCGTTGCCGAGCAGCCGGCCGAACAGGCCCGCTCGCGGTGCGGGCCGGGCCAGCGCGTCGTGCAGGCGGTCCAGCGCGGCCAGCGCGCCATGCTGGGCGGGATCGTCCTGCCACTCGCCGCGTTCGATCCCCGCGCGGTAGCGTTGCGACGGCGTCGCCGTCCCGTCGGCCTCAGCCATCCGCGGCAGGCAGGTAGGCGCGCACCCCGTGCTTGATCGCACCGCGCAGGTCGATCAGCTTGCGGTGGAAGAAGTGGCTGGTGTCGGGCATGCGCACCAGTTCGGCCTGGGCGCCGCTGCGCTCGAGCCAGTCATACACGGCCTGCGGGTCGACGATCTCGTCGGCCTCGCCCTGGATCACCAGCCAGGGCATGGTCGGCAGCTCGATGTCGTCGAACTCCCAGCGCCCGGCCGGCGGCGCGATCGACAGCAGCAGCGCCGGCTGCAGCGATGCGGCCGCCCGCAGCGACACGTAGGCGCCGAAGCTGAAGCCGGCCAGCCACAGCGCGGCGTCCGGCCGCTGCGCGCGGACCCAGTCGGCCACCGCGCGCAGGTCCTCGACCTCGCCCGCGCCCTCGTCGAAGGCGCCCTCGGACTTCCCGGTGCCGCGGAAGTTGAAGCGCACCGTGGTCGCGCCCAGCTCGCGCAGGCTGCGCGCGGCCATCGTCACCACCTTGTTGTGCATGGTCCCGCCCTCGGTCGGCAGCGGGTGGCACACGATCGCCACCAGCGGCAGCGCCGCCACGTCGGCATCGGGCAGGTCGACCATCACTTCGAGCGCGCCCGCCGGCCCGGGCAGGCGCAGGCTCGCGGCGTCGGTGGGGAAGTCGGGCAGGGCGGCAGGCATGCGGACATGATAGCGGTGGCCCCGCGACGGACCCGTGGCGACACGCCGCGCCCGCCGTGCACGGCCGCGCGCCACGCCACTAGACGGCCATCAGGTGTCCTCCACGCCCGGGAGCACCACGAACTCCATGCCTACGGGCCCGGCCGCGAGCCGAGGCCGCAGCGATCACGGGGTCGCCTTGAGCTGCGCATGGCGGCGGGTGATGGAGCGGGACCGCGCCCGCCTTGAGATCCGGCTCGAAATGCGGGGACACAGCAGTCGCGTCCCAAGGGCGCGCGGGCGCGGCCGGCACGGCTTGACAGCTCGCGTAGTGTTATCAAGTAACACTCTCCGGTGAGCCCCATGCCTTCGAATTCCCTCGACGCGACCCTCGACGCCTCCGCCATCGGCCTGTCGGGCCTGTGCCTGGTCCACTGCCTGCTGTTGCCGGTGGCGGCGGCCCTGCTGCCTGCGCTGGCGTTCGTGGGCGAGGCGGAATGGCTGCACCTCGCCTTCGTCGCCGTCGCGCTGCCGCTGGCGGGACTGGCCCTGGTGCGCGCGCACCGGCGCCGGCCGCTGCCGCCGGCGCTGTTCGGGCTGGCCGCGGCCGGCCTGTCTGGCCTGGGGGCGGGCGCGCTGGGCTGGCCGACGCATGCGCTCGAGACGCCGCTCACGGTGGGCGGCAGTCTGGCGCTGGCCAGCGCGCACCTGTGGAACTGGCGCCGGCGCCCGCACGCGCGCTGCGCCGGGTAGCGGATCGCCACGGGGCAGGCGTCTTGCGATAACGATGCCGGTGGCTGTCCGCGGCCGGTACCACGCTCCACGGATGCCCCTGGGCGCCGGAAGCGACATCCGTCCGGCGGAGCCGGGCCGACGGGCGCGGCGGCGAGCGAGGCCGATGACGGACCGTGCCGTCCCTAGAATCCGAATCCGAGCAGCAGCGGATCGTGGTCGGAACTGCGCCACGGCCCGGGGTCGCGTCCGTTGCCGTCGCGTTCGCCGACGTTCGCGGGCTCGTCGGCGTTGCTGTGCCACTCGGCCGCGCCCGCCAGCCCTCGTGCCAGCGCCGGGCTGAGCAGGGCGTGGTCGAGCCGCCCGGCGAGGCCGTCGTAGACGAAGCTGTAGGGCGCCTCGACGCCGGCCTCGGCCATGGCGTCGCGCCAGCCGCGATCGCGCAGGTGGCGCACCGGGTCTTCCTGCGCGTAGGCGTTCAGGTCGCCGACGATGGCCACCAGATCGCTGCCCGATCCGGTCGGATCCGTCTCCAGCCAGTCCGCCAGCCGGCGCGCGGACTCCAGCCGCAGCGGATTCCAGCACGCCTGGCCATCGCCCTGGTCGCGCTCGGCGCCGCTGGCCTCGCGGCAGCCCTTGGACTTGAAGTGGTTGGCCACGACCACGAACGCCGGCCCGGCGTCGCGCCCGCCCGCCATCGGCACGAAGGCCTGCGCCAGCGGGGCCCGGCTGCGGCCGTCGAACGGACCCTCGGCCAACGTAGCCGGTGCGCCCAGCGGCCGCAGCCGCCCGGTGCGATAGACCAGGCCGACCCGGATCGCATCGCTCCCCGGCCCCTGTCCCGCATCGACGAAGGCCCAGTCGCCGCCGCCGGCGTTGAGCGCATCGACCAGCTGCGCCAGGCTCGAATCCGGTCCGTAGCCGTCGTTCTCCAGCTCCATCAGTGCCGCCACGTGCGGGTCCAGTGCCTGGATCGTGGCCACCAGCCGCCCCAGCTGGGCCTGCAGCTGGGCCGGCGTGCGCGCGCCACGTTCGGTCGGGAAGCCGCCGCCGCGGCCGTCGCCGTTGAACAGGTTGCGCAGGTTGAACGCCGCCAGGCGCACATTGCCCGGCACCGTGGGCGCGTCCGGACGCGGTGCCGGCGCAATCGCCGGGACGGCGGTCAGCTGCAGCCGCACCTGGCCCCAGCGCTGGTCGACGATGCCTTGCGCGCCGGTGACCACGCTGCCCGAACGCGGCGCCGGTCGGCCATCCAGGTACCAGACCGTGCGCGGGTCCTCCATCGCCATCGCGTCGTCGAGCAGCAGTTGGCGGCGGGCGTTGTCGGCCGCCACGCGTCCGGCGGCGGGCCCGGGCGGCGCGACCTCGGTCGGGGTGAACGGGCGATCGCCGAAGCTGGCGTGCAGCACGCCGCGCCGGGCCAGCTCGTGCTGGCCGTCGAGGGTCAGCGGCGCATCGATGCGCACCGACATCCCTTCGAGCCGTTCCCAGTCCGCGGGCGGCGCGTCCAGCACCACCGGCGCGACCTCGCCACGACCGACCACCTCGATCGCTGCGGCCTCGAGCGTGGTCAGGCTGCCGCGCGTGCGCTGGCCGTGTTCGATCACCCGCCCGCGGGCGCGGACCCGGTCGCCGGCGCGCAGTTCGGGTTTTGCATCGGAGACCACGAACAGCCCGTCGGAGGTCGCCGGATCGCCGTCGCCGGCATCCTGGACGAACCAGCCGCCGAGGTGGCGGCCGAAATTGCCGGTGACCACGCCCTCGATCGTGACCTCGCGGTCGAGCAACGGGCTGATGTCGCCGTCGCCCTGTACGGTCCCGATCGCGACCACACCCTCGGGCACGTGCGCGGCGGCGGGATCGACGCCCGGTGTTTCGCATCCACCCAGGAACGCCGCGGCCAGCAGCAGCGTGATCGGGCGCACGGGCAGCCGTGTGCGAAGGCGGGAGGGGGTCATGCAGGGGATCCGTCCGGGGCGCGGAGACGACAACGCCGCCCGGAGGCGGCGTCGCATGGAACGCAGCGGGCGGCCAGCTTACTGCAGGTTGTCGACCATCCAGTCGACCGTCGCCTGCACCTGCTCGTCGGTCAGCGCGGGATTGCCGCCCTTGGCCGGCATCACGCCGGCGCTGCCGGTAAAGCCTTCGATCGAATGCCGGTACAGCGTTTCGGTGCCCTGGGCGATGCGCGCGCTCCAGGCCGCCGCAGTCAGCGTCGGAGCGCCGCCGGCGCCGGAGGTGTGGCAGCCCGAGCACAGGTTCTGGTAGATGACCGAGCCATCCAGGGTGCCGCCGTAGGCGACCTGCGATGCGGCGGCGGCCGCGGCGGCGGCGGTCGCCGCGGCCTGCGCGGCGGCGCCGGTGCTGCCGGCATACACCGCGCCGACCGGCGCGATCCGGTTCTCGGTGCGCTTGGCGGCGGACGGGTCCACCTCGGGCGGCAGGGTGCCATGCAGGAGCGCGGCGCCCACGATCAGGCCCAGCGTCACCAGCACCAGGAAGCCGATCACCAGCGAGAAGCGCTTGAGGAACTCGAGGTCGTAATTGCGCACGAAAACACCCTTGGCACGCGGCCGACGGAGCCGCAGCTAGCGCGGAAGTATAAACACCAAACTCCGCCGCACCCACCCTGGGGGCGGCCATGCGGGCCGGCCGGCACGGGAGCGCGGGCGGCGTATCGGGGCCTGCGACCGGTTCCTGCACAATGCCTGCGGCATGCGCCCCGACGCCCCGACCGACTTCCGCCTCTACCACTCCAATGCGCTGGATGTGCTGGCGGCGCTGCTGGCCGACGAGCTGCGTCGGCCGGTCCCGGGGCAGGGTCTGCTGGAACCGGACGTGGTGCTGATCCCGCAGGTCGCGTTGCGCCGCTGGCTGCAGGCCACGCTGGCGCAGGCGCATGGCGTGTCGGCCAACCTCGAGTTCCTCACCCCGGGCGAATTCGTGCAGCGCGCGCTGGACGCCAATGTGCCCGGCAGGGGCGAGGATCTCGACGCCGCCGCGCTGCGCTGGCGCATCCACGCCGCACTGGCCGATCCGGCGCTGCTGCGCGAGCGCGCGCTGCAGCCGCTGCGCGCCTACCTCGACGGCGCGCCCGATCCGCTCAAGGCCTGGTCGCTGTCGGGCGAGCTCGCGCAGGCGTTCGAGAAGTACAAGGCGTGGCGCCGCGAGTGGCTGCTGGCCTGGGAGGCGGGCGATGCGCCGCGCGACCCGCAGGCCGCGCTGTGGCGGCGCGTGGCCGGCGGCACGCAGCATCGCGCCCGCCGCATCGATACCTACCTGCGCGGTTTCGCCGCACCCGATGCGCCGCTGCCGTCGGGCCTGCCGAAGCGGCTGTTCGCCTTCGCCATCCTCAACGTTTCGCCCGACGTGCTGCGCGTGATCGCCACCCAGGCGCGCGTGGGCACCCTGCACCTGTACGTGCCCTCGCCCAGCCGCGACTACTGGGGCGATCTGCAGGCGCTGCGCGACCCGCACGCTGTCGACGACCCCGCACTCGCCCGCGACAACCCCCTGCTGCAGGCCTGGGGTGCGGCCGGGCGCGATTTCATGGCGGTGCTGGGCGGCTACGAGGTGGTGCATCCGGACCTCGAGATCCGCGGCGATGCCGATCCGGGCGAACCACCGGGTCCGGAGTCGCGTGTCGCGCAGACTCCCGCCGATCGCGACGATCCCGCGGGGAAAGTCGATCCTGTCACAGGGTTCGATCCCGGCCTGTTGCGCCGCCTGCAGTCGGACCTGTTCCACCGACGCGCCGCGCCGGGCTTCCCGCTGCGCGAGGCCGTCGACACGGGCGATCCCAGCCTGCAGGTCCACGCCTGCCACACCCGGCTGCGCGAACTGCAGGTGCTGCATGACCAGCTGCGCGCGCTGTTCGAGGACCCGCGCTTCGACCCGCCGCTGCAGCCGCGCGAGGTCGCGGTGCTGGCGCCGGACATCGATCCGTATCTTCCCTACCTCGACGCCGTGTTCGGCGGCCGCGGCCGCAGCGACGCCGGCTTCAACCAGGCGATTCCCTACGCGGTCGCCGACGCCAGCCCGCTGGCCGGCGAGCCGCTGGCCGACGTGTTCCTGCGCCTGCTGGCGCTGCCCGTGGCGCGCTTCGGCCTGATTGAGACGCTCGACCTGCTCGCCAGCCCGCCGCTTGCCGAGGCGGCGCAGCTCGATGCCGCCGCCTTCGACCGCCTGCATGCCTGGCTGCACGCCGCCGGCGCGCGCTGGGGACTCGATGCCGCGCACCGCGCGCGCCTGGAGGCCCCTGCCGACGACGCCTACACCTGGGCCTTCGCGCTCGACCGCCTGCTGCTCGGCCACGCCACCGGCAGCGATGCGCCCATCGCCACCGCCAGCGGCCAGCTGGTCGCGCCGATGCCGGAGCTCGAAGGCAGCGCGCTCGATGCGCTCGACACCCTGGTGCGCCTGCTGCGCGTGCTCGCGCGCCACGCCAGCGTGCTGGACGAAGCGCTGACGCCCGAGGGCTGGCGCGAACGCCTGCTCGGCCTGCTCGACGCGCTGCTGACGCGTCCGCCGGCATCGCCCAGCACGCGCCGCGCGCTCGACCGCCTGCGCAGCCTGATCGACACCTTCGCAAGCGACGCCCGCCGCGCCGGCGTCGACACGCCGGTGCCGGCCGAGATCGTGCGCGCGCATTTCGCCGCCGCGCTGTCTGAAGCCGACACGCGCGCCCCGCTGCTCACCGGCGGCGTCAGCATCGCGCGCATGGTGCCGATGCGGCTGCTGCCGTTCCGCGCGATCTGCCTGCTGGGCATGGACGACGGCGCCTTCCCGCGTCGCGATCCGGCCGGCGGCCTCGACCGCCTCGCCACCGACGTCGCCGCCGGCCGGCGCATGCGCGGCGACCGCTCCACCCGCGACGACGACCGCTTCCTGTTCCTGCAGCTGTTCGCCGCCGCGCAGGACGTGTTCTACGTCAGCTACCAGGGCGCGGACCCGCGCGACGGCAGCGTGCGCGAACCGTCGGTGCTGGTCGCCGACCTGCTGGCCGCCGCCGATGCGCAGCACGCAGCGGACGCGAAGGCGGGCGAGGCGCTGGTGGTGCGGCATCCGCTGCAGCCGTTCGCACCGGCCGCGTTCGGCGGCTTTGATGAGCCGCGGCGCTTCTCCTACAGCGCGCAGTGGTGGCCCGCAGCCGCGCAGCCGACGGCGAGGCGCGTGCCGCTGCCGGCGTGGTTCGATGGCGAGGTGCTGCCTGCGCTGGAAGATGGCGAGGCCGCGGGTGCTGTCGGTGCCGACGGTTCCGGAATCAAAGGCGCAAGTGCGTCCGCCGGCGCAGCGACCTATCCGGTCACGCTCACACTCGACGAACTGCGCCGCTTCCTGCAGGCGCCGGCCGACGTCTTCCTGCGCCAGCGCCTCGGCCTGCGGCTGGCCGAAGTCGAACAGATCGACGAGGACGTCGAACCGCTGCTGGCCCCGGGCCGCGGCATCGCGCGCCAGGTGCTGCAACAGGCGGTGTTCGACGCGGTGCTGCGCGGCGACGACGACGCCACCACCCACGCCCGGTTGCGCGCGCGCGGCCTGCTGCCGTCCGGACCGCTGGGCCGGCGCACGCTGCAGCAGATGCGCGCGCAGGTCGACCCGTACGCGCTGGCCTTCGGCGGCTGGCGCGGAGACGCGACCCCGGAATCCCATCGCCTGGAAGTTCCGCTCGAAGGCACGACCCTGCAGGGCCGCATCACCGACATTTACGACAAGGGCATCGTGCGCGTGCGCTTCGATCCGCCCGCCGGAAGGTCGGCGATCCGCAACGGCCTGGACTGGCTGCTGGCGAGCGCCGCCGGCCTGGCCAGGCCGCTGGTGGAATTCCACGAGGATCGAGAACGCGGTGCCGGTCCGCATGAGCGCGACCCGCTCGACCCCGAGCAGGCACGCGCGGTGCTGGGCATGCTCGTCGCCCTGCGCGAACGCGGTCTGCGCCAGCCGCTCCCGTTCGCCCCCTACAGCGGCTGGGAATTCTTCCGCGCCGACGACATGCGCAAGGGCCTCGAGGCCGCCGCGAGGAAGTGGCGCGGCAGCGACTTCAACTGGGGCGAGAGCAGCAGCGAAGCCCTGCGCCTGGCGCTGCGCGGCCGCGACCCTTTCAACGACGAAGTCACGCAGGTTGCCTTCATCGACCTCACGATGGGCATCTACCTGGCGGTGATGGAGGGCAAGCTCTACGCCGGCACCGACCCGACGGCATTGCACGCGATCGCCGATGCACTCGACCTGGAGGAGGCCGAATGAGCGCCGACGCCAGCGCCATGGCCGGCCCGGTGCGCGATGCGTATCTGGAACTCGCGCTCGACGGCGTGCACGCCATCGAGGCCTCCGCCGGCACCGGCAAGACCTACACCCTCGCCACCCTGGTGGTGCGCCTGGTGGTCGAGCGCGGCCTGCGCGTGGGCCAGGTGCTGGCCGTGACCTTCACCGAAGCGGCCACCCAGGAGCTGCGCAAGCGCATCCGCGAACGCCTGCTGCTGGCCTGCGTCCTCGTCGGCACCGCGCCCGCCGCCGACGATGCGGCCGAAGCCGCGCTCACCCGCGCCGTGCTCGACGCCCACCTCGCGCGCGGCGCGGAAACCGCCGAGGCGCTGCGTCGCCGCCTGCACGCCGCCGCGAACGACATCGACCTCGCCGCCATCTTCACCATCCACGGCTTCTGCGCCCGCGTGCTGCGCGAGCATGCGCTGGAAGCGGGGCAGGCCTTCGACGCGCCGGAACTGCTGACCAGCGATGTGCAGCTGTACCAGACCCTCGCGGCCGACCTGTGGCGCGCACACGGCGGCGATGCGGAAGCCGCCGACGACCTGCTCGCGCTGTGGCCCGGTGGTCCGCCGTCGCTGGCTGGGGACCTGCCGCTGCTGGTACGCGAACCCGCACTGCGCCCCGCGCTGAACGAGCTGCCCGACGATCCCGCGCCGCGCCTGCACGCCAGCGGCGAAGCGATGGCCGCAGCCTTCCGCGCGCATGGCGACGACTTCCGCGCCGCGCTGGTGGCCGCGGTCGACAGCAAGGTGCTGCACGCCGGCAGCTACAAGCTCGACTGGATCCACCCGCTGTGCGATGCGCTGCACCGGTGGTGCCACGCCAGCGAACGTGCGCTGCCATTCGAGCACCCCAAGCTGCCGCAGCTCACGCGCGAGACCCTGCAGCTGCGCACCAGCAAGGCCGGCGCCGGCCGCACGCCCGATTCCCCGATCTGCAACACCGTCCCCGCCTATCTCGACGCGCTCGCTGCGACGGCCGAATGGGAGGACGCGCGCCGGGTCGAACTGCTGCACCGGCTGCGCGATGATGCGCGCCAGCGCGTGACCCGCGCCAAGCGGCAGCAGCGCGTGCAGACCTACGACGACCTGATCGATCGCGTCGCCGACGCCATCGACGGCCCGCACGCCGCCGACCTCGTCCAGCGCCTGCGCGCGCAGTACACCGTGGCCCTTGTCGACGAGTTCCAGGACACCGACGCCCGCCAGTGGCGCATCTTCGACCACGTGTTCGGCGCCGCCAGCGCCGCATTGCACGGCCAGCCGCCGGCGTTGTTCGTGATCGGCGACCCGAAGCAGGCGATCTACGGCTTCCGTGGCGGCGACGTGGAGACCTATCTCGCCGCGCGCGATACGGCGGTGGAAGCGCCACCGCTGTCGAGCAACTTCCGCTCGCGTCCGTCCGTGCTGCGCGCCGTCTCGACGCTCTATGCGCAGGCCCAGGCGGCAGCGGACGCCGATACTTCCACCGATCCCGACAGGAAGATCCCGCCGCCCTTCATCGACCCGCGTATCGGCTTTCGCGACGTGCAACCTGGCGGCACGCGCCGCGACGACGACTTCCTGCGACACCGCGCACCAGCGCCCGCGCTCACCGTGTGGCGCGCGCCGCTGCCGGACGAAGTCGACAGCAAGGGCAGGTTGAAGCCGTGGAAAGCCGGGCACTCGCGCGAACTCGCAACCAAAGCCTGCGTCGCCGCCATCCACCGCGTGCTGTGCGATGCGCGCGACGGCAACGCCAGCATCGAAGGCCGCCCCGTGCAGCCGGGCGACATCGCCGTACTGGTGCGCTCGCATGCCGAGGCCACGCGCATCCGCCACGCGCTGGCGATGGCCGGCATCCCCGCCGTCGCCGCGGGCCGACAAAGCCTGTTCGCCACGCCCGAGGCGCGCGACCTGCACGCGCTGCTGCTCGCCCTGCTGCATGGCGCCGACGACGGCCGCCTGCGCATGGCGCTGTCCACCGTGCTGGTGGGCCTGGACGCCACCGCCATCGCCGCGCTCGACATCGATGGCGAAGCGCTGCGCCACTGGCAGCTCGAAGCGCTGGCCTGGCGCGAGCGCCTGCAGCGCGGCGGCCCGCTGGCGCTGGTCAACGCGCTGTGCGCGCAGCACGCCGGCCGCCTGCTCGGCCTGCTCGACGGCGAGCGCCGCCTCACCAACTACCTGCAGCTGGCCGAAGGGCTGCAGGATGCGCAGGCGCGCGCGCTGGGCCTGCACGGCCTGGTCGACTGGCTGGCGAACGCGATCGCCGATGCCAACGCCAACGATGAGAGCCAGCTGCTGCGGCTGGAGTCCGACGCCCGCCGCGTGCAGGTGGTGACCCTGCACAAGAGCAAGGGCCTGGAATACCCGCTGGTGTTCCTGCCCTTCGCCGCCATCGGCCCGCATGCGCGCAGCCCCGGCCAGCGCGCCGTGATCAACGAGGAAGGCGGCCGCGTGCTGCACTGGAAACTGCTGCCCAAAGCCTCCGGCTGGGACGCGGCGAAGGCGACGTGGACGCTCGCCCAGCGCGCGGAAGATGCACGCCTGCTCTATGTCGGCCTCACCCGCGCGCGCCACGCGCTGTGGCTGGCCAGCGGCCTGTTCTGCAACTTCGACAAGTCGCCGCTGCAGCACATGGTGGCGACGCCCGATGCGCTGCAGGCCGCGCTCGGCGATGCCGTCGCGATCGACGACAGCATTCCGCCGGACACGCTGCCGTGGCTGCCGCCTGCCACGACCGACGCCGTGCCACCGGCGCGCATCGCGCAGCGCGCGCTGGCCAGCGACTGGTGGGTCTATAGCTTCACCCAGCTCGCCAACGCGGACGGCCAGGAGGACACGGCGGCCAGCGCGACGCAGCCGGCGGCGGGCGGCTACGACGAGCCCGGGGGCGACGCCGACAGCGGCATGGACGTGGCGCTGCCTGCGTCCTTGGAGATGGGCGAGCGCGTCGACGCCGAGGTCAATCCGGCCCCCGGCGCCACCCTGGATGCGGTGTCGGGCGCCGGGGCAGGCGAGGGCAGGGAGGCCGACGTCGATGCAGCCGGTGGCGCCGAACGACGCGACATTCCGGCTCCGGTGCAAGCCGCCGCCGCCGCCTTCGACCCCCGCTTCGCCGGCACCCGCTTCGGCGTGGTGCTGCACGACGTGCTGGAACGCACCGACTTCGCGCGCTGGTCGGCATGGGCGCCGGGCACGCCCGCGCCCACCGACGAGGACGCCGCGCTGATCGCCGAACGCCTGCGCGCCGGCGGCTACCCCGCGGAAGACATCGACGACGGCATCGACATGCTCGTCCCGCTCATCGGCCACACCCTCACCGTGCCCCTGCCCGAAGGCGTGCGCCTGGCCGACGTGCCCGCCGACCGGCGCCGCCCCGAGATCGAATTCCAGTTCTCGCTCGCGCCCACGCGCATCGACGCGCTGCTCGCGCTGCTGCACCGCCACGACGTGCTCACCGCGCGCCAGGGCTTCGGCGCGCGCCGCCGGCTGGAGGGCCTGATGACCGGCCTGATCGACCTCACCTACGTGCACGGCGGCCGCTGGTACGTGCTCGATTACAAGTCCAATCGCCTGCCGGGCTACGGACCCGCGCAGCTGATGGATGCCATGGCGCACAGCGAGTACGACCTGCAGGCGCTGATCTACACCCTGGCCCTGCACCGCTGGCTGCGCTTCCGCCTCGGCGACGGCTACGACTACGCCCGCGACTTCGGTGGTGCGCGCTACGTGTTCTGCCGCGGCGTGAATGCCCGCAGCGACGACGGGCAGGGCGTCCATGCCTGGCGCTTCGAGCCCGAGCTGGTCGACGCACTCGACGCGCTGTTCGCCGGCGGCGTCGAGCCTCTCTCCCCGAGGGAGAGGGGTTGGGGCAAGGGTACGCCGGAGCCGCGCCAGGAACGGAGGCCGGCATGAACACCACGCTCCCGCTCTTCCCCGAAGGCCAGCCCATCGGCCCGGCTGACGCGGCCGCTGCCGCTGACACGCGCGAGGCGTCGCCATCCCCGCCATCGCGCCCCACCAGCCTCCTGCAGCAACTCGCCAAAGCCGGCACCTTGCGCACCCTCGACCACGCCCTGGCCCAGAGCCTGCGCCGCCTCGATCCCGACACGCCCGACATCGTCCTCGCCGCCGCCGCGCTCGCCTCGCTCGCCGTCGCTTCCGGCCACGCCGGCTTCGACCCCGCCGATCCCCAGCGCCTGGTCGATACGCCCATCGACTGGCCCACTCCGGACGCCTGGCGCGAAGCCCTGCGGAATTCCCGTTGGGTTGCGCTCCCGGAAACCGGCGACACCGAATCCACCCCCGACGCCCCGCTCGTCTACGAGCACGGCCTCGTCTACCTCCGCCGCTACCGCGAATACGAACGCCGCCTCGCCGCCGGCCTCCACCGCATCGGTGGTGGTTCTCTTCCCCCGTTCACGGGGGAAGATGCCCGAAGGGCAGAAGGGGGTACCCCCGAGTCACCGTCCGTCCCCCACACCTCAGCGCTCCCGGAAGAGGCCCAGGCTTTTTCTCTTCCCCTGCTTGCGGGGGAAGATGCCCGAAGGGCGGAAGGGGGCACCCCCGCGCACCCCACCGAAGACCTCCAGTCCCAGGCCATCACCGCCGCCCGGCACCATCCCCTCCTGCTCATCACCGGCGGCCCCGGTACCGGCAAGACCACCACCATCACCCGTCTCCTGCTGGCGCTCGTCGCCCAGGCCAGCGCCGCCGACGCTCCGCCGCCGCGCATCGCCCTGGCCGCGCCCACCGGCCGCGCCGCCGAACGCATGGCCGAAAGCGTGCGCCGCGCCGTGCACGCACTTGTGGCCGATGACGTCGATGCCGCCCTGATCGAACACCTGCCCACCGCCGGCACCACCCTGCACCGCCTGCTGGGCACCATCCCCGACTCGCCCGCCTTCCGCCACCACGCCGACAACCCGCTGCCGTTCGACGTGGTGGTGGTGGACGAAGCCTCGATGATCGACCTGCCGCTGATGGCCAAGCTGGTCGAAGCCGTGCCCGACGGCGCACGCCTGGTCCTGCTCGGCGACCCCGACCAGCTGCCCTCGGTGGAAGCCGGCGACGTGCTGGCCGGCATCCTCTGCGCCGCCGACCGCGCCAATGTCGGCCGCGTCATGGCGTCTGCCGCCGTGGCCGTCGACGCTCCCGCCGCCGACGCCGTCACCTCTCCCACCGGCGGAGGTCGCGCCGAAGGCGCGGGTGAGGATGCACTCCGTCCAGCCGCCTCCACCCCCACCTTCCCCGCCCGCCACATCCACCTCACCCGCAACTACCGCCAGAGCGCCGCCCTCGACCTCGCGCCCCTCGCCGCCGCCGTGCGCGAAGGAGACACCGCCACCGCCCTCGGCCTGCTCCGCGGCGGCCAGCTATCAGGCGTCCATTTCCATCCAGGCAACACCGACCCGCTGGCATCGCATCGCGACCACCTCCTCGCCCACTGGACCGCGCTCGCCGAATCCACCGACCCGGCCGAAGCCCTCGCCCGCGCCGGTGCACTGCGCATCCTCACCGCCGTGCGCGAAGGCCCGCAGGGCGCCCGCAGCCTCAACGCCCGCATCGAAGACCTGCTCGCCGGCACCCGCCGCGGCACCGGCCCCGCCTCCGCCGCCGGCCGGCATTTCCACGGCCGCCTGCTGCTCATCACCGAGAACAGCTATCGCCACCGCCTGTTCAACGGCGACATCGGCATCTGCCTGCGCAGCGAAGCAGGTCCCGTTCCGGGCAGCGAAGCGAGTCCCGCGGGGCGCGACGACAGCGGGACGCTGATGGCCTGGTTCCCCGGCGACGACCCGCAGCACCCGCGCCCCTTCCACCCCGCCGCACTGCCCGCGCACGACAGCGCCTTCGCGATGACCGTGCACAAGGCCCAGGGCAGCGAGTTCGACCAAGTGTGGCTGGTATTGCCGGAGCGCGACAACCGCGTGCTGACGCGCGAACTGGTCTACACCGGCATGACCCGTGCGCGCGGCCAGCTGCACGTGGTCGCCGGCGAGGCCGTGTTCCGCGCCGCGCTGTCGCGGCATGCCGGCCGCTGGTCGGGGCTGGGGTGGAGGCTGAAGGTTTGACGCCACCCGCTCCGCGCCCGGTCACCGGCTGGGCCGACCTGTTCGCCGAAGGCCGGTTGCCGCGCTTCGTGCTGATCTGCCTGGGCGTGTGGCTCAACGCCGCCGATGCACTGGTGGCTTCGACCATCATGCCCAGCGTGGGCGCCGACCTTGGCGGACACGCCTACTTCGGCTGGGCGACGGCCGCGTTCCTGTTCGGCGCGATCATCGCCGGTGCCAGCGCGGGCCGGCTGTCCGAACTGCTCGGCCTGCGTCGTGCCACGCTGCTGGGAGGCGCGGCCTTCGTCGGCGGCTGCCTGCTCGCGGCGCTCGCGCCCGACATGCATGCCTTCCTTGGCGGACGCCTGCTGCAGGGCGTGGGCAGCGGATGGCTGTCGGGCTTCGCGATGGTCGCCATCGCGATGCTGTTTCCGGAGCGGCACCTGGCGCGCGTGTTCGCCGCGGTCGCGGGCGTGTGGGGCGTGGCCACGCTGCTGGGGCCGCTGATCGGCGGCCTGTTCGCCCAGGCCGGGCAGTGGCGCGGCGTGTTCTGGTTCTTCGCGGCCCAGGGCGTGCTGTTCTGTATCGCGGTGCCGTGGCTGCTGGCGGGCACCGCGCCGGCGAGATCGGGCGCGCGCGTGCCCATGCGGCAGTTGCTGGTGCTCACCCTGGGCGTGGGCCTGGTCGCGCTGGCCAACCTCACCCCGACGCCGCTGTCCACCGCGGCGACGCTGCTGGCCGGCATGCTCGTGCTGGTGGGCGCGTTGCGCCTGGACGCGCGCGCGTCGGTGCGCCTGCTGCCGCACGACGCGGGCAAACCGGGCACGCCGGTCGGCGCCGGCTACCTCGCCATGTTCGCGCTGATGGCCGGCTCGATGGGGCTCACCGTGTACGCCCCGGTGCTGCTGCAGACGCTGCGCGGCATGTCGCCGCTGTCGGCCGGGTACGTGGTGGCGGCGCAGGCGATGTCGTGGACGCTCGCCGCGTTCGCCATCTCCGGTGTGTCGAGCGCCACCGGCGAGCGCCGCTGCATCCGCACGGGCGGCGCGCTGGTGGCGGCCGGGGTGGCGTTGCTGGTATTCACCATGCGCGATGCGCCGTTGGCATGGGTGGTGGCGGCCGCCGTCGTGATGGGGGTGGGCTTCGGCCTGTCGTCCAGCCTCAGCAACCGCCGCGTGCTGGGGCTGCTGCACGACGACGACCGCGCCATCGGCGCATCGGCCTTCATCGCCATGCGCCAGACCGGCGGCGCCGTGGGCGCGGCGGTCGCGGGCGCGGCCGCCAACGCGGTCGGCTTCGGCGCCGCACCGGGCGTCGCCACCGCGCAGATGGCGGCGGTCTGGGTGATGGCCACGGGCGTGCCGTTCGCCTGCGTCGGTGCGTGGGCGGCGTGGCGACTGACGCGTCCGGCCATCGGCCAGACGGGCGACTGAGCGGCCCAAAAACGGGCGTGCGCCGCTCGCGCAAGGCGTTGCAGGACATCGCCCCCAAGGCTCCGCGAACTCGATGGCAGGACCGCACCCGGGTCCGCGTCCGCCACGCCTGCGTCCATGGTCGCAGGCATGACGGAAGCACAGCCGCGTACCGGACCATCGCATGCCGGCACCGACGCGATGAGCGCCGCGCGCCGGCGACCTTTTGGCGACATTCGCGTCCTTAACCTCGCACCGCGTCATGACGTGACACGGCCAATCCAGGAGGCAGGACGATATGAGCAGGTTCGCGCGACGGGCGTTGTCGCTGGCACTTTCGGCGCAGTTGATCGGCTTTCCACTGTTGGCGCACGCGCAGGAGGCACCCGGCGCGCTGACCATCGTGGTCAGGGACCAGACCACCGCCCGCCCGCTCCCGAACGCGCGGGTCACGATCACCGAACGGGACACCGCCTCCGCGCGCACGCTGGACACCGACGCGCAGGGCCGCATCGTGGTCGACCAGCTCGATCCGGGTCTGTACACGGTCGACATCGCTAAGGCCGGGTTCGCGTCGGTCTACGAGCCGAGCGTACGCGTGGTGACGCGCAAGAACTCCAGGATCGATTTCGAGCTGGGAATCCCGCTGCTGCAGGAGGTGGTGGTGCAGGCGCGGCCGCTCGATGCACTGTCGTCGCCGTCCAGCACCTGGCACGACCGGGACGCGTTGCGCGACGCGGTGGGCGGCGGCGCGGATCCGCTGCTCTCGCTCGACGGCCTGCCCGGCCTGGCGTCCGCCAGCGAGTTCGCGAGCTTCAGCGTGCGCGGCCGCGGCCCTCGGGACAACCTGATCTTCGTCGACGAGTTTCCCTTCGACAAGGCCGTGCACTT
Organism: Luteimonas kalidii; assembly: GCF_029887935.1. Lineage (GTDB taxonomy): Bacteria > Pseudomonadota > Gammaproteobacteria > Xanthomonadales > Xanthomonadaceae > Luteimonas > Luteimonas kalidii. The sequence goes on from NZ_JARXRO010000001.1 coordinate 113,676, forward strand.
CGACGCGACCCTGGGCGAGGACGAAGACGTCGGCGGCGGCGGCCGCTTCTCGATCTTCGCGCCGGACGTCATCAGCGGTGCCGAGTTCTCGCCGGGCGGCTGGGGCCCCGCGTACGGCGGCCGGGCCGCTTCGCTGCTCAAGCTCGAAGTCGCCGGCGGCAATCCAAGCCCGTCGGCCAGCCTGCGCTACGACCTCGCCGGCTTCGAAGTCGGCTACGACGGGCCCGCCGGCATCACCGAAGACGCCACCCTGCTGGTGTCCGCGCGCCGGCTGGATTTCGGTTCCCTGTTCGAGACGATCGAGGAACTGGACATCGGCGACCCGGTGCTGCGGGACGTCATCGTCAAGTCGGTGGTGCCGCTGAACCCGTCCAACACCCTCGAATTGCTGCTGATCGACACGAACGAGACCTACACGCGCGACGTGACCCACGTCTTCGAGTCGCCCAACTTCGAGGACGCGGCGCTGCTCGACTTCCGGCAGGACAGCGACCTCTACGGCCTGACCCTGCGCTCGTTGATCGGCGAGAACGCCACCTGGACCAACCGGGTCTACCGCCGCGCCAGCAACAAGGTCAGCTCGGAAGGCGAAGCATTTCCCGATCTCGTGCCCCCCGGCTCGCCCGCCTCGGACTTTCCGGTGCGCGAAGACATCATCACGGTGACCGAAGACGAGACCGAGCTCGGCTGGCGCAGCGACTTCGACACGGTGAACCGCTGGGGCACGTTCAGTGCGGGCGTCCAGGCGACGCGGATCGAACTGGACTACAGCACCGTGCTGGACGGCGACTGGATCCGCTACGTCTACGACAGCGACGACTTCAGGCCCGACCCCGACCAGCGCTACATCGTGCTGACGCCGGAGAACACCGACTCCACACTGAACCGGACGGCGACGAACTACGCAGGATACGTGGACCAGGCCTTCAAGTTCGGCGCCTGGGACATCCTCACCGGCGTGCGCCTGGAGCGCGACGGCCTCACGGACGAGAGCCTCGTCTCCCCCAGGATCCGGGCCAACTGGCAGCCGGACAAGCGCGTCAGGTACTTCGCGACCGCCGGCCTGTTCCACCAGTCGCCACGCTTCCTGGACCTGGCGGCCAACGCGGCGAACACGCTGGAGAACGAGGAAATCACGCACACGAGCGTCGGTGCCGAGTACTTCTTCAACACCCGCTGGTCGGTGCTGACGGAGGCCTATCACCAGGACCTCGACAACCTGGTGGTCGACCAGGATCGCGTGAGCGGCACGTTCGCCAACATCGGCGACGGCACGTCCCGGGGCGTCGACGTCGTGGTCAAGGGCACGATCCGCGAGGGCCTCTACGCCACTGCGACCTACAGCTACAACAAAGCCGAGATCGACCGCAAGGACGGCCGCGGCACCGTGGCCGACGAGTTCAGCCGCGAGCATGTCGCGACCCTCGGCGTGACCTGGGAAATCACCGACCGCTGGAAGGTGGCCGCGCGTTACAAGTATCTGTCCGGCAGGCCGGAGGACGCCTACCTCATCTACGAGGACGTGCTGGGACCCGGGCAACCCCTGCGCTACTCGCGCGAGACGGTCGAGCGCGGCGTCGGCCGCAGGGACGGCTACGGCGTGCTCAACGCCCGCGTCGACTACCGGCGCGCGTTCGGCCCCATCGACGTCACCGCCTTCCTCGACGTCATCAACCTCACCTCGGCGTCCTCGACCGACGACACCGAGTTCGACTACCGCCGGGGCGTCAACGTCGCGGACGACAGCGAGGCCGAGCCGCTGATCGGACTTCGGCTAGACTACGCCTGGTAGACGGGAGGCGGCAGATGGCACGCGTTCCTGATGCGACGCCCATCAGGGCGCTGATCGTCGAGGACAACCGCGACATCTGCGGGAACATCGCCACGTACCTCGAAAAGCTCGGCTACGTGCTGGATTTCGCCCACGACGGCGTCACCGCCATGAACCTGGCGCTGACCCATCCGTTCGACGTCATCGTGCTGGACCTGATGATCCCGAGGATCGACGGCCTCACCTTCTGCCGCAGGCTGCGGGACGAAGCCGGGATCGAAACGCCCGTGCTCATGCTGACGGCGCGCGACACGCTCGACGACAGGCTCAAGGGATTCGATGCCGGCGCCGACGACTATCTGGTCAAGCCGTTCGCGCTGCAGGAGCTGCACGCGCGCATCCGCGCCCTGTACAAGCGCAGCCACCGCAATACCGACAACCTGCTGAGCGTGGCCGACCTGACCTTGAACCGGTCCACCCTGCAGGTGCACCGGGCAGGAAGGCGTGTCGAACTCAACCCCGCCGGCATGAAGCTGCTGCGGCGGTTGATGGAAGAGTCTCCGTCCGTCGTGGATCGCGACGAGCTGGAAACGCTGCTGTGGGCTGACGAGCGGCCCGATGGCGATGCGCTGCGCTCGCACATGTACAAGCTGCGGCAGGCCATCGACCGGCCGTTCGACCAGCCGCTGATCCACACCGTGCATCGCATCGGCTACCGGCTCGCGGAGGACGCCCGGTAGTGTCGCGGCACAGCCTGCGCAAACGTGTCGAGTATGCGTTCGCGCTGTGTGTGGTCGGACTCAGCGTGGCCTGGGGATTCGCGTTCTACGGTGCCATCCGCTTCAGCGAGGACCGCGTGCTGGCCAACCAGCTGCAGCACGCCGCCGAGCGCTACCCCGACCTGTCGCTGAGCCTGCGCGGATACGACGACGCCCGCAGCCTGCCGGAACCATTGCGGGAATGGGCGGCTGCCGGTCCTGAAGAGGGCACCTACGAGTTCGTCGCCGAGGAGCTGCACGTGGCGGTCGTGCCTGCCGACAACGCACAGGGCCGCGCCTTCGTGGTCTTCGATGTCGCCGGGATCGAGGCGGCCTCGTCCGAGGACTGGTGGTGGCTGCTCGTCATCACCGGCGTCGTGGTGGTGCTCGGCGCCCTGGGGTTCGGGCTCGGGGTGCTGGTGATGCGCCGGGCGATCGCGCCGGTGGTGCAGCTGGCCGACGTCGTCGCCGGCATCGACCTGGAACATCTGTCGGCGCGGGACCACGAGCTCATCGAAGCCAGCCGCTTCGGACGCGACGAGGTGGGCCTGCTCGCCGGCACCATCGAGAAGACGCTCGAGCGCATCAGCGCATTCGTGGTGCGCGAGCGCGACTTCACCGGCTCCGCCAGCCACGAACTGCGCACGCCGATCACCGTGATCACCGGCGCGATCGAGCTGCTGGAGCAGGGCGACCTGTCGGCCGAAGATGTCAAGGCGCTGGACCGCATCCGGCGCGCGACGGCCGAGATGAAGTCCACGATCGAGATGTTCCTGTGCATCGCGCGGGAAGCCGACGACGGCCAGTACGGCGAACGCTTCCTGGTGGCGCCGCTGGTGGACCGGGCGGTCGAGCAGCAGCGCTACCTGCTCAACGGCAAGGGCGTCGAGGTCGACGTCGCTGTCGAGGGCCTCGCGGCGCCCGTCGTCCAGGGGCATCCGCAGGCCTTCCTGATCGCGGTCACCAACCTGGTCCGCAACGCGTTCGAGCACACGCCCGCCGGCCAGGGGCCGATCACGGTGCGCATCCGGGAGCGCGACCTGCTGGTCACCAACCGGCGCAGCGGCGACGACGCAGGCCGGCCCGCCCCGGATGGCGCACCGCCATCCAACGGTTACGGCCTGGGCCTCGGCATCGTGCAGCGCCTGTGCGAGCGCAACGGGTGGGAGTTCTCGCTGGACGTGGACGAGGCGCGGGTGACGGCGCGGCTGTCCTGGTAACGCACGACGGTCGTGGCTCCACACCTGGCAGAGCCTCGCAGCCGGGGCGACCACAGGCTGTCGCTGGCGATGCGATGCAGGATTGCGGTCCATCCCTCGCATGTAGCGACTACCCGCCGGGGGTTCCGCAACGTGGCGCCGGAGGCGGCGGTGTCCAGCGGGCTGGCATGAACCAAGCTCAGCCGGTGCCACGTGGCTTGTCGGCACAGTCCGTCGCGGCGGGGGCCGCGACGGAGGCCGCGTTCAACGGACGCCTGCGTCTGCCACCCGAGGCTCCGGAACGCTTGTAAGCTCGAAACGGAAGGAGCAAGATCCGCCTTGCATGGACGGCGCCAGGGCTTCGGGATGCGGAGATGGCGCTGGGGGCGGAAGGGATTTCTGGGGGTAGGGAAACATGTTGGGGGCTCCCGGTCGCTGTTCCAGCGAGCGGCCCGATCTTGGGTCGCGGACATGCGCGCACCTGTGGCAACAGGAAACTGTCCTCTATGGTCGGCCATCTTCGACCAACGCCCGTCGTCGCGCTGGTGGATATGACTCGGCAGTTCTCGCCACCGCGCCAGTGTGGCGCATTTGCGTCTTGCCATGCCCTCCGCTTGGCCGCTCATGCTTTTCGGCCGTGGGGCGACGGTGGCGGGCACGGTGTGCGCGTCATGTAGAGCAGGTGCCGGACAAAGGGACGACACCGGAAACGCGAGCGCCAGAAAGCGACCAACGCGACGATCGTCCGCACCATCCCTTCCGGAACTGCCTGGCTGTCTCGGCCCCACGACGAGGTCGCGGTTCATCAATACGACCCGCCCCGCCCCGCTTGAGCTCTTCCGAGAGCCGCTCTTCGCAGGACACTCCAGGGTGAAAAAGATGCTGAAAGGAATCGGCCACGTTGTCGTACTTCTGACGGCCAGCGCGTCGGCACATGCAAATCAGGTCTGGGAGGAGTACGGCAAGCGCATCAACGATAGCTCGACGGCTGCGGCGCTTCGGGACGACGTATTCGGCGATCGAACCAACCCGGCAAACGGCGAGCTCATGTTCGCGGTCACGGATATAAGCATTCCGGGCAACAGCGGACTGCCTGTCGAGTTCAGGCGTTCGTTCAGTGTGCGTAGCCGCAATGCTCACTACATCTACAACGACTTCCCACTGGCCGACTGGGAGATCGACCTGCCGAACATCAGCGGCGTTTTCGCTCCCGACTGGATAAGTGGAGCAGCCGCGACGCCGTACAAGCGCTGCTCCGTGACCACTGTCGGTGCCGCGAGGCCGCCGGCCGTATGGGTTGGTGCGAACAACAAATTCGAACCGTACGAATTCTGGAGCGGTCATCAACTCAGTCTTCCGGGCGGTGGGGGTGGCGAGCTTCTCCTCCTGCCAGCGGGCGCGCCGCGGCCCGGCGCTGGCGGCCCCTTCTACTGGACGGCACCGGACCAGACCCGGATTTCCTGCTTGTCGTCGATCCAGAACTGGTCCGGTGGAGGCGAGGGATTCCTCGCCGTTGCACCCGACGGAACCAAGTACTGGTTCGACTGGATGGCCCAGTATCTGGAGCCGGTCATCGAATCGAGTACGACAGTTGGAGAGTTCGTCCAACAGACGATCGAGTACCAGCATCCTCGCCGCCGAAACGTCCTCTACCCAACGAGAGTCGAGGATCGATTCGGAAACTGGGTGACGTACACCTACACGAACGCACGTACGGATCCACTCAAACTCACGCGAATTCAAGCGAGCGACGGCAGGCAGATCGACGTTGAACACGACACGGCCGGTCGTGTATCCGTGGTGTCGACGGGTGGACGCTCGTGGACGTACCAGTACACAGCCATCAATAGCGCGGACGACACGCTTGTAGCTGTCATTCAACCCGATCAGTCGAAGTGGACGATCAACTTCGCGGGCCTGTCAGCTGCCCGGGTCCAATACGTGAAAGGCATTCCCAGTGAACCCTGGCGCTCCTGCATCCACCATGCGGATCTGGCCGGGCCGAGCAGCTTTACGGGGTCGGTGACTCATCCGGCGGGGGCGAGTGCAGAGTTCACGGTTGCAGTGCAGTTGCACGGCAGATCCAACGTTCCCGTCAACTGCGTCAATTTTACTGCCCCCAACAACCATGTGAACGACGATCTGCCGTTCTGGCCAATCTCGTATCACGGTCTCGCACTGTCGCAGAAGCGTGTGTGGGGACCGGGCCTGACGACTGCAGCCTGGTCTTACACATACAACTCACCGCCGACCTTCTACTACCCGAGCGGTGACAGCACGCGACCGATCTGCCCTGTCGGAATGGATTGCAGTATCCCGCGCTGCACGTCGAGCGAGTGCGCTGGACACTCCACGACGACCATCACAAAGCCCGATGGCCGCTGGCTGCGATACCGCCATGGCAACAGCTTTCGCTACAACGAGGGGAAGTTGCTCGGGGTTGAGGAAGGAGAGACCGACTCTACGCTTCGCAATACAAGCTACACGCACGATCTCAGTCGGGTGGATCAAGCCTATCCGGCTCGATGGGGTATCAGCCCGCGCATGAATGGAGAGGGATTCCTTTCGGAATACCACCGGCCAATGCTGTCACGTCGAATCTTGCAGCAGGGTACGACGCTGACCCAGACAATCTCCGAGATGGATGGGTTTGCGAACCCGACCCGCGTTGTTCGCAGTAGCACGCTCCCCGGCGCCCCATCCCGCACCGAGGCCACGGCCTACCACGACAACACGGCCAAGTGGATCCTGGGCCAGGTCGCGCAGGTGACGTGTAGCGCTTCGACGCCGGCGAGCACGTACTGCAACGGCGGCAGCACCTCGGTGATGTCGCAGACCACGTTTGATCCGACCTGGTCGGTGCCGGTTACCAGCAAGTCGTTCGGCCGCACCGTACAGACGTTGGGTTGGAATACCACCGCAACGCTCGCCAGCGGCCAGCGCGGCACGGTGACCTCGGTGACCGACGGCAACAGCAAGCTCACCACGCCGGGCAGCTGGAAGCGCGGCATCCCGCAGTCGATCCGGTACCCGGCCACGCCCGAGGCCACGGCCGGCGCGACGCAGACGGCGGTGGTCAACGACAGCGGCTGGATCATGTCGACCGTGGACGAGGCGGGCTTCACCACCGCCTACGACTACGACCCGATGGGCCGGCTCAAGCTGATCGACCATCCCGATGGCGACAGCATCAACTGGTACGACACCACGCTGACCTTCGAGCCGGTGTCTACCAGCGAGTACGGCATCGCGGCGGGCCACTGGCGCCAGACCGTCAGCACCGGCAACGCCCGCAGGATCAGCTACTTCGACGCGCTGTGGCGCCCGCTGGTGGTGCGCGAGTACGACACCGCCAACGCGACGGGCACCCAGCGCTTCTCCCGGTTCACCTACGACCACGAGGGGCGGGTGACCTTCGCTTCCTACCCTGGCGCGGTCAACGGGCTGACCACCGGCACCTGGACCTGGTACGACGCGCTCGGCCGGCCCACCCAGGTCACGCAGGACTCGGAGCTGGGCGCGCTGACGACCAAGACGGAGTACCTGGCCGGGTTCAAGACGCGGGTCACCCCCCCGCGCGGGCAGCCGGCGAACACCGCGTACCAGACCACGACCAGCTACCTGGCCTGGGACCAGCCCACGACCGAGTTGCCGGTGGCCATCGCCCATCCGGAAGGCGCCTTCACTGACATCTCCCGCGACCCGTACGGCAAGCCGACCTCGATCAAGCGCCGCAACAGCACCGGTTCGGTGGCGCTGACGCGCAGCTACGTCTACGACGGACGCCAGCAGCTGTGCAAGTCGGTCGAGCCGGAGACCGGCGCGACGATCATGTCCTACGACAACGCCGGCAACCTGGGCTGGAGCAAGTCCGGCGCCACCCAGACCGCCACGGGCACCTGCAACACCGCCGACATCCCGACCGCCCAGCGCACCATCCGCACCTACGACGGCCGCAACTGGCTGCGGACGCTGAGCTTCCCGGACGGGCGCGGCAACCAGAGCTGGACCTACACCCGCGACGGGCTGCCGGCCACCATCAACACCCAGAACAGCGGCACCGGCGACGTCGTCACCAACACCTACGCCTACAACAGGCGCCGCCTGGTCGAAGACGAGACCTTCGCCGTGAACGGCCAGCTGTGGGCGCTGGACTACACCTATGAGCGCCACGGCCACCTGACCGGCCACACCTCCCCGGGCGTGGCGGTGGACCTGGCCCCCAACGCCCTGGGCCAGCCGAGCAAGGCCGGCACCTACGCCACGGCGGTGAGCTACTACCCCAACGGCGGGATCAAGCAGTTCACCTACGGCAACGGGATCAAGCACACGCTGTCCCAGAACGCCCGCGGCCTGCCGGTGAACAGTTGCGACTACGCCGGCACCAGCTGCACGGCCAGCGCGGTGCTGCACGACAGCTACGACTACGACCAGCATGGCAACGTGGCCGCGATCAGCGACGGCCGCACGGGCAACCGCGGCGACCGCGACATGATCTACGACGCGCTCGACCGGCTGAAGCGGGCCGTCTCGCCGATGTTCGGCACGGCCGACTACGGCTACACCGTGCTCGACAACCTGGACACGGTGAAGGTAAGCGGCGGGTCGAAGGCGCGTAACCACACCTACGTGTACGACGCCAAAAACCAACTGACCAACGTCACCAACACCACCGGCGGCGCCACCGTGATCGGCCTGGGCTACGACGTCCAGGGCAACGTCCAGAACAAGAACGGCGTGACCTACGCGTTCGACCAGGGCAACCGCCTGCGCCAGGGCGCAGGCGAGCAGTACCGTTACGACGGGCACGGCCGGCGGGTGCTGTCGACGCGCGACGGTCGCAACATCTACTCCCTCTACGGCCAGGACGGCACGCTGCGGTTCCAGCGCGACGAGCACACGGGCAAGACGATCGACTACGTGCACCTGGGCGGCAGCCTGGTGGCGCAGGTGGAGAACGCGATCCCGCTGTCGACCCCGACTCTGACCGTGCCGGCCTCGAGCATGACCGGCAGCTACCCCATCAGCTGGGGCACCTCGGCGCTGGCGACCAAGTACCAGGTGCAGGAGCGCCTGGGCAGCGGCAGCTGGGCGACCATCCACGACGCCGCCGGCAACAGCAAGGCGATCAGCGGCAAGGCGGCCGGCACGTGGGGCTACCGGGTGCGGGCGTGCAGCGCGGCGACCTGCGGCAGCTGGAGCGCGGAGAAGGCGGTGGCGGTGCAACTGCCACCCACGGGCGCGCCGACGCTGACCGTCCCGACGACCGGACTCAACGGCGGGTTCACGGTCAGCTGGACGGCGGTGGCCGCAGCGAGTGCGTACCAGCTGCAGGAGCGGCAGGGCAGCGGCAGCTGGGTGAGTTATGCGAACAGTTCGGCGCTGAGCCGGGCGATCACCGGCAAGGCCGCGGGCAGCTGGAGCTACCAGGTGCGAGCCTGCAACGATGCCGGGTGCGGGGGCTGGTCGGCGATCAAGAGCGTGAATGTGCTGTATCCGCCGGCCGGACCGCCGACGCTCACGGTGCCGGCCGCGAGCAGTACCGGTAGCTATACGGCGAGCTGGCCGGGCGTGGCCACGGCGAACCGCTACCAGCTGCAGGAACGACTGGGGACCGCCGCCTGGACAACGATCCAGGAGACGGCAGCAATCTCCAAGGCGCTCAGCGGTCAGGCTGCCGGCCAGTGGAGCTACCAGGTGCGGGCGTGTAATGACGCCGGCTGTTCGGCATATAGCGCCATCGCGACCATCGTGGTTGTCACGGGTGTTCCGACGCTCACGGCCCCTGCCAGCAGCACGTCGGGCAGTTACACCGTCAGCTGGACAGCGGTGACGGCGGCGGCCCGCTACGAGCTGGAGCAGCGCAAGGACGGTGGATCCTGGAGCAAGGTCCACGACGCGGCGGCGATCAGCAAGGCGCTCTCTGGCCTCGCGAACGGCACCTACGAGTACCGCGTGCGGGCGTGCGCAGCCACGGTCTGCGCCGGCTACTCGGCCATCAAGGCGACGGTGGTGCTCACGGGAGTGCCGACCATCACGGCCCCTGCCACCAACACCACGGGTAGCTATACCGTCAGCTGGACAAGCGTGGCAACCGCCTCACGGTACGAGCTGGAGCAGCGCAAGGACGCCGGCGCGTGGAGCAAGATCCACGATGCCGCGGCCACGAGCAGGGCGCTGTCGGGGCAGGTGCCCGGCTCGTACGCCTATCGTGCACGCGCGTGCAAGGGCACGGTCTGCGGAGGCTGGTCGGCCGTAGTCACCACGGCCGTAAGCGGTCCCCCAGGCACGCCGACGCTGACGGGTCCTGCACTTGCATATCGGAACCTGACGTACTCGCTGAACTGGAGCGCATCCACTGGCGCGACGAATTACGAGCTGCAGGAAGACCCCCGCGGCGGCGGCTTTGGCACGATCTATACCGGCGGCGGCACCAACACGACCCTCCAGCGCAGTTTGGGGGGCACTTATCGATACCGTGTGCGTGCATGCAACGGCGCTGGCTGCAGCGCATACTCCACGGTGCACGTGTTGCAGATCGAAGCTGGATGCACCACCTGTCTAACCGCACCTGAGCCCGAGCGCGAGCGCGAGCCGGACCCGGAGCCTGATCCAGAGGGCGGCGAATGAAACTGCATACACTCCGAGCCGGACTGCGACACCTGTGCGGTCTGCTGCTGAGTGCGGGCCTGCTTGTTCCCATGACGGCCCGGGCCCAGACCACAGTCAAGTACGTCCATACCGACGCGCTGGGAAGCGTAGTGGCGATGACGGATGCATCCGGCGCCGTGGTCGAGGGGCGCCGGGAGTACGAGGCCTACGGACAGCAGCTCACGCCTGCCCTGAAGGACGGGCCGGGCTACACCGGCCATGTCCAAGATGCGGCGACGGGCCTGACTTACATGCAGCAGCGCTATTACGATCCTATGCTGGGAGTGTTCCTATCCGTGGATCCGGTGACGGCGTACGGCAGCCCGACTAGCCAGTTTCATCGATATCGGTATGCAAATAGCAACCCTTACAAGTTCCTTGATCCGGATGGACGGCAAGGAGCGACAGCAGGTGAATTGATGCTGGATTTGGAGTATGGCAATCAATACTCAAATGCTCAGGCAGAAACTGTTACAGCGTTTTTCAGGAATTTGCCAAATACTATTGCTGGGATGCTGCTCTGTGGTGGTTGCGACCCAGGCTACGTCGCTCCTCCAGGTAGCGGTGAGGTAACGTCCGTAGGCAGCCCTTTCGACTCAGCACTCGGATTGAGGGCTGGATTTAACGTCGCCGCCAGAGCTTCCGAAAGGTCGGTAAGAAGCATGATTTCCGCTGCTTCTCTCGAGCATAAGGATGGCTTGAATGTCGCTGCTCGGAAGCTTACTCAGCATGCACAACGCTCTGGGTATTTTAGAGAGCCGGTGGGAAGTGTGGCTCAGAAGAATATTCAAGCCTTATCTCAGGTTCGAGATGTTGTGACTGCTCCAAACGCAGTGAGAACAAGTCTCGGAAGGGGCGGATTTGAGGTTCGAATGGGGCGTGATGGTGCCGGCGTGAGGTTTGATAGAGATGGCTCTTTCAATACGTTCTTGGATCCCAGGAAGCGAATGGAATGAACAGATTTACGGTGGATTTTGTCTGTCCTGCTGGGTTTGAGAACTTAGCAGCTGAGATTTCCTTCGATGGACAACTGATTTGCCGATTGAAGAGTGAGCGGTCGGATAATTTGATTGAGGTAGAGTTTTTCTTTGACTATCGTGAACCTTTGGAACAGGTTGTAATCCCACTTGAAGAATTCCTTGAGTTGATCGACGAGGTCAAGAAAGAGATTCGTGATCTGAGAGCCAAAGCGAGCTAAGCGGGACGTAGGACAAAACGGGATCGGGTTGGAGCGACCCGGAGTTATTCGGACAATGAGCCTAGGGCACATATTCTCAGGAGATTGAGCCGCTTTTTGTATCGAGCGGGAGATTGATAAAAGGAACTGGTGGGCGGCCTGTTCGTCATCGAGGCGGAGAGCCACGACGAGGCGGTGCGCCTCGCCTCCATGCATCCGGCCGCCACGCTGGGCGAGGAAGGGGGCTGGGCGGTCGAACTCATCCCGATCGGCTTCTACCTCGGCGACTGAGGCGCGGGGAATGCCGCATGGGACGGGGCGCGCACCCGGCGCATCTGTGGGATCGCGCTGCACACCGGTTTGACCTGCTCTAGCGGGACGGCCTCTAGCATGGCCGTCAGTCGAGAACGGAATCCTGTGGAGGCGATCATGCACACGCCAGACCGCGCGCACGGCACGCGCGCCACCCTGTACCGCATGGTGATGGACCAGCATGTCTGCCCCTACGGCCTGAAGGCCCGGCACCTGCTGCGCAGCCAGGGCTTCGCGGTCGACGACCGCTGGCTGCGACATCTCCAGCCGGCGCAGCGCCCGAGTCATTGCGACATAGAGCACGCGCACCTGCTGCTTGTGGTCCGCATCTTCATCAAGGTTGGCCAGCTCACAGATCCCAGGAATGAACACCGTGTCGAACTCCAGCCCTTTGCTTGAGTGCATGGCCATCACCTCGACCGAAGCCGGGCCGTTGAACATGGGGCGCCGCTGGTCTTCAGATGCCAGCAGCACGGGCAGGCCACGCTTCTGCAACTGTGCGGCAATCCGTCCGGCCAGCCTCTTGGAATGGCACAGCACGGCGAAGTCGTTGGGATCGGCACCGTTGTTGATCACGTCCCGGATGCGGGCCGCGATGATGTCGACCTCAGCCCAGATGTTCCGCGCCCGCCACAGCTCGGGCATCGGCCGCGGCGGCCGGCGCTCTCGGGCGCAACGGCCGGCAGGTGGTCGTCATCGACGTCCTGATTGCGCGCGGCCACGGCATCCTGTTCGCGTAGGGCCGGACACCGGCGCATGGGAGTGATGGATTGCGCTGGGTGGCGTCTCCCCCAGCGCCATGCGCCCAGTGTGGCCGGTGGGCCGGCTTTCCCCGTGTGCTGCTGCGGCTGGCCTCCGCAGCAATGCGGGACGGCATGATTTGCCGGGAGGCTGCGAGGACGGGTAGGCTACCGGCACGATGTCCGCCCTCCCCCTCCGCGACTGCCGTCGGCTGCTGCGCAGCGCCTTTCTGGCGCTGCTGGTGCTGGGAATGGTGGTCAATCCGACGCTCGCTGCGGTGGGCGAGGTGCACGCGATCGACCATGCCGCGGCGGCGTGGGATCACGACCGGGGTGGCCACGCCCATTCCACGGACACCCACGATCATCATCACGGGCATCCCGGCGGCCAGCCGGATCCTGACCACGCCACCGGCGCGCACGGGCTGATGCACCAGGGCGGCACCGTGTCGTTCGGGTTGCCCGAAGCCGACGTGGTGGTGTCGGATGCGTCGCCGTGCGGTCCACTGCTGCCCGAATTCCGGCGGCGTGCCCTGCCCGGCGATTGTCCCAGCCTGCCGTTCCGTCCGCCGATCGCCTGACCGCTGCAGCTGGCCGCCCTGGGCGGCCGCACCCGCGTGTCTGACAGCCCGATCCGGACGGAGGGTCACCCGTGTTGTGTTTCCATCGTTGCAAGGCGCGACGCCTGCTGGCGTCCGCGTTCGCGCTCGCGTGCTGCGCGGCCTCCAGCCATGCGCAGCAGCGCGTGTCCGCGGAAGAAGCGGTGTCGCTGGCGCTGTCGCAGCCGCATGTGCGGCAGGAACTCGCCGCCGGCGTGGACAGCGCCCGCAGCGACGTGCTCGCCGCGCGCACCTGGGCCAATCCGCGGCTCGAGCTGTCCCGCGAACGCGGTGACGGCACCGCCGCCGGCGGCGCCAGCGAGCGCAGCGCGCTCCTGTCGCAGGAGATCGAGCTGGGCGGTCGCCGCGGGCTGCGGGTCGATGCTGCGGAACTGGGCGTGCGCGCGGCGCAGCTGTCCGCGCAATACGAGCGCGCGCGGCTGCGCGGCGAGGTGCTGCGTGCGTATTCGCAGGTGGTCGCGGCCGAGCGCGTCGGCGCCGCGCATGCGCGGGCATCGGCCGGGCTGCAGGCATTGGCCGACGTCGCGGACCGGCGCACCCGGGCCGGCGACCTGTCCGGCTACGAAAGCCGCCGGATCGCGCAGGCCAGTGCCCGGGCGCAGGCGAATGCCGCGCAGGCCGAGGCCTCGGCCCGTTCCGCACGCGCACGCCTGGCCGGCTGGATCGGGGACGTGGCGCTGGACGCGCGGCTCGACGACACGCCCCCGCTGCCCTCCGTCCCCGCGACGACCGACGACCTGCGCTCGGCCGAGCTCGACCTGCTGCAGGCCCGGCGAGAGCACGCGCAGGCGCAGGCGAAGGCCGAACGCCGCCTGGCCGTGCCGGTCGACGTCGGCGTCGGCACGAAGCGCGTCGAGGACGCCGGCATCCGCGACACCCTGATGGTGGTCGAGCTCGGCGTGCCGCTGCCGCTGTTCGACCGCAACCAGGCCGGGCGCGCGCGCGCCGAGGCCGAGGCCGCGCGCGCCGACGCGGAGTACCAGCGCGCACTGCTGCAGACCCGCAGCCGCCGCGCCGCGGCGCTGGCCGAAGCCACGCAGCTGTCGGCCTCCGCCCGCACCCTGTTCGAATCCGCGGTACCCGAGGCCGCGGCCCTGACCGAAATCGCTCGCGCAAGCTTCGCCGAGGGCGAACTCGACCTGGTCGGCCTGCTCGACGCGCACGAGGCCGAGACCGCCATGGTCGAACAGGCACTCGACCAGCAGGCGCGCGCGCTCGAGGCCGTGCTGGAACTGCAACTGCTCGATCCGTCCAACCCCCACGATCCAACCCACCCACTGGAGGAAACCCCATGAACAACGCCATCGCCCTCACCGCGTCGCTCGCCGCCTGCCTGCTGCTGTCGGCCTGCAACGACGAGCCCGCCGCCCCTGCCGTCACGCCGACGGAAGCCGCGACCCCCGCCGATGCCGATGCCGCCTCGCAGACCGAAGCCGTCTACGGCGACGAGGCCCCCGTGGCCATCGAGGCCGAGCCCGCTGCCGCGGACGACCACGCGCACAACGCCGACGGCAGCCATCCGCCCGGCGTGGAGCACGCCGACGACCACGCCGAAGAAGACGCCGACCACGCCCACGGTGAAGACGGCGACCACACCCATTGATCCATCCCGTCCCGCCCGCCCACCGGGCGGGACGCCTTTTCTCATCGCTACCGATCGCAGCCGATCGTCGACGGATTCCCCATGCGCATGCCCCCGGCCCCGTTCGTTTCGCTCCGCACCTGCCTGCTGCCCGCCGCGCTGCTCGCGCTCGCGCTGGCCGGCTGCGACCGCCACGGCGACGCCGCACCGGCTGCGCCGCAGGCGCAGGTGCACACCCATGCCACCGACCGGACCGAACTGTTCGTCGAGTTCGATCCGCTGGTCGCAGGCGAAAAGTCGACCTTCGCCGTCCACTTCACCCGGCTGGCCGACTACAAGCCGGTCGCGTCCGGCACCGTCGACGTGATTCTCTCCGGCAGCGACGCGCCCAGCGAACGCTTCCGCGTGCGCGCGCCGCGTGCGCCCGGCATCTTCGCGCCCACCGTGCTGCCGCGCGCCACGGGCATGCGCGAACTCAGCCTCGTTCTCACCACGCCCGGCCTGGAGGCGCGCCACGACCTGGGGCAGGTGATGGTGCATGCCGATGCCGCCGCCGCGCGCGACGCCGGCCCCGCAGCGGGCCAGGTCGAAGGCGAGATCGGCCTGCTCAAGGAACAGCAGTGGAACAGCGACTTCGCGATCGAGGCGGTGCAGCCGCGCGCGCTGCGCGAATCGGTGCGCGCCCCGGCCACGATCCGCCCCTCCGCCGACGGCGCGGCCGAGGTCGTCGCCACCAGCGCCGGCACGGTGCGCGCAGCCGGCCGGTTCCCCGTGCTGGGCGAGGCCGTCGTGCGCGGCCAGACGCTGGCCATGCTGGTGCCGCGCCTGGGCGGCGACACCGACGCGGCTTCGCTGCAGGCCGAGCTTGCCGCCGCGCGCAGCCAGGCCGCGCTGGCCGAGGCCGATGCCGCGCGCATGCAGCGCCTGCACGCGCAGCAGGCGGTGTCGCAGCGGCGCCTGCAGGAAGCCCAGGCCGCGCGGCAGGTGGCCGGCGCCCAGCTGCAGGCCGCGCAGGATCGCGCCTCGCAGCTGGGCGGCGGTGGCGGCGGCATCGCGCTCAGGGCGCCGGTGGGCGGCACGCTCGCGCGCGTCCCGGTGGCCAACGGCGCCGCCGTGGAAGCCGGCGACGTGCTGTTCCACATCGTCGACCGCAGCACGCTGTGGCTGCATGTCCACGTCGCCGAGGCCGACGCGGCGAAGCTCGACGCGCCTACCGGCGCCGCGTTCGAACTGCCGGGCCTCGACGCGCCGGTGGAGATCCGCGCCGGCGACAACGGCCGCCTGGTGGGCGTGGGTTCGATGATCGATCCCGACAGCCGCAGCCTGCCGGTGGTGTTCGCGCTGGACGATCCGCCCGCGCGCATCGCCCTGGGCCAGGACGTGCAGGCGCAGGTATTCACCGGCCGCACCCGCACCGGCCTGAGCGTGCCGGCCGAGGCGGTGATCGACGACGGCGGCCAGCGGGTGGTGTACGTGATGCGCAGCGGCGAGTCGTTCTCGCGGGTGCCGGTGCGGCTGGGGCTGCGCGACGGCGACCGCTACGAGGTGCTCGAAGGCCTCGCGGCCGGCGACCGCGTGGTCGGCCGCGGCGCGATGCAGGTGCGGCTTGCCGCGGCCACGCCGGAGGCCATGGGCCACGGCCACGCGCACTGAGGACATCGGGATGATCGAAAAACTCATCGGATGGTCGCTGCGCAACCGCGTGTTCGTGCTGTTCGCGGCCCTGCTGCTGCTCGCATGGGGTGCGATCGAGGCGCGGCGCATGCCGGTGGACGTGTTCCCCGACCTCACGGCGCCCTCGGTGACGGTGGTCGCCGAGGCCCACGGCATGGCGCCGGAGGAGGTGGAGACGCTGATCGTGTTCCCGCTCGAGACCGCGCTCAACGGCGCGCCGGGCGTGCGCCGGGTGCGCTCCAACAGCAGCATCGGCATCGCCGTGGTGACGGTGGAGTTCGACTGGGGCACCGACGTCTACCAGGCGCGCCAGGTGGTTGCCGAACGCATCGCCACCGTGCGCGGCCAGCTGCCGCCGGAACTGCCCGAGCCCACGCTCGCGCCGATCGCCTCGATCATGGGCGAGATCATGTTCATCGCCCTGCACTCCGAACGGCACACGCCGATGGAACTCAAGACCAGCGCCGACTGGGTGCTGCGCCGGCGCCTGCTCGCGGTGCCGGGCGTGGCCCAGGTGATCCCCAACGGCGGCGACACCCGCCAGTTCCAGGTGATCGCCGACCCCGTGCGCATGGCCTCGTTCGGCGTCACCCTCGACCAGCTGATGGAGGCGGTGGCGGGCGGCAACGAGAACAGCTCGGCCGGCTTCTACGTCGAGAACGCGCAGGAATTCCTGATCCACGGCCGCGGCCGCGTGCGCGAGCCGGCCGACATCGGTGAGGTCTTCGTCGTGCGCCGCGGCGACCGCCCGGTGCTGGTGCGCGACGTGGCCGAGGTGGTGGTCGGCGCGGCGCCCACGCGCGGCACCGCTGCCTTCAATGGCGAGCCTGCGGTGGTGCTGGGCATCCAGAAGCAGCCGGGCGCCAACACCCTGGCGCTGACGCGCGAACTCGACCGGGTGCTGGCCGACGTGCAGTCCACGCTGCCCGAGGGCATGACCATCAGCGCCAACCTGTTCCGGCAATCGGACTTCATCGAGGTCGGCATCGGCAACCTCGGCCGCGCCATCATGGAAGGCATGCTGCTCGTGGTCGCGATCGTGTTCGCGTTCCTGCTCAGCGCGCGCGCCACCGGCATCACCCTGCTGGCGATCCCGCTGTCGCTGGTGGTGGCGGTGCTGGCGATGAAGGCCGCCGGCATCGGCATCAACACCATGACCCTGGGCGGCATGGCGATCGCGCTGGGCGCGCTGGTGGACGATGCCATCATCGTGGTCGAGAACACCGTGCGCCGCCTGCGCGAGAACGCGCTGCTGCCCGAGTCCGAGCGCCGCGGCACCATCGACCTGGTGTTCGCCGCCACCCGCGAGATCCAGGGCTCGGTGGTGTTCGCCACCCTGGTGATCGTGCTGGTGTTCGTGCCGATCTTCTTCCTGTCGGGCGTGGAAGGTCGGCTGATGCAGCCGCTGGGCTTCGCCTATGTGGTCTCGCTGCTGGCCTCGCTGGCGGTGGCGGTGACGGTGACGCCGGTGCTGTGCAGCCTGCTGCTGCCGCGCGCGCGGATCGTGCGCGAGGCGCGCGAGTCGCGGCTGGCGCGCTGGTGCAAGGCGCGCTACCGGCCGGTGTTCGACGCCACCGTGGGCCGCTGGCGCCTCATCGGCATCGCCTCGCTGGCAGGCACCGCGCTCACCCTGCTGGCGCTGTTCGCCGCCGGCCGCGCGTTCCTGCCCGATTTCAACGAGGGCAGCCTGACGGTCAACGTGACCACGCTGCCGGGCACCGCGCTGGCGCAGTCCGATGCGCTGGCCGGGCGGGTCGAGGCGATCCTGCTGGCGCAGCCCGAGGTGGTGGCCACCGGCCGCCGCACCGGGCGCGCCGAGCTCGATCCGCACGCGCAGGAGATCTATGCCTCCGAGATCGAGGTGACCCTGGCGATGGCCGAGCGCAGCAAGGCCGCGCTGCTGTCGCACCTGCGCGGCGAGTTTTCCGGCATCGCCGGCGCCCAGGTGGTGATCGGCCAGCCGATCTCCCACCGCATCGACCACATGCTCTCCGGCACCCGCGCCAACATCGCGATCAAGCTGTTCGGCGAGGACCTGTACGAACTGCGCCGCCTCGGCCAGCAGATCGAGGACCAGGTGGCGGCGGTACCCGGCGCGGTCGACGTGAACCTCGAGCAGCAGGCCGAGCTGCCGTTCGTCACCGTCGCCTTCGACCGCGCCGCGCTGGCCCGCCACGGCATGGGCGTGCGCCAGGCCAGCCACGTGATCGAGACCGCGTTCTTCGGCAGCACCGTCTCGCGCGTGCTCGAGGGCGATGCCAGCGTGGACGTGGTGGTGCGCCTGCCCGACGCCGCGCGTGCCAGTGTGGAGACCATGCAGGCGCTGCAGGTGGCGACGCCCGATGGCGCCAGCGTGCCGTTGTCGGCGATCGCGCGTGTCGAGCGCAGCCGCGGCCCCAACCAGATCGGCCGCGAGAACGTGCAGCGACGCATCATCGTGATGGCGAACGTGGCCGGGCGCGACCTCGCCGGCGTGGTCGGGGATGCGCGCGAGCGGATCGAGCGCAACGTCGAACTGCCCGCCGGCTACCACGTCGAATATGGCGGCCAGTTCGAAAGCGCCGCGGCCGCCTCGCGCACCCTGCTGCTGCTCGGGGCCGGTGTGGTGGTGGGCATCTTCCTGCTGCTGTACCTCGCGTTCTCCAGCACTCGCGACGCGCTGCTTGTGATGCTCAACCTGCCGCTGGCGCTGCTCGGCGGCGTGGCCGGCGTGTGGCTGTCGGGCGGCATCCTCACCGTGGCCTCGATCATCGGCTTCATCACCCTGTTCGGCATCGC
Organism: Luteimonas kalidii; assembly: GCF_029887935.1. Taxonomy (GTDB): domain Bacteria; phylum Pseudomonadota; class Gammaproteobacteria; order Xanthomonadales; family Xanthomonadaceae; genus Luteimonas; species Luteimonas kalidii. Next base: position 132,938 of record NZ_JARXRO010000001.1, read on the forward strand.
CACCCGCAACGGGGTGATGCTGATCTCGCACATCCACCACCTGGCGCAGGCGGAAGGCGTGGCCAATCCGCTGGAGCGCGTGCGCCGCGGCGCCGAGGAGCGGCTGGTGCCGATCGCGATGACCGCGCTGGCCACCGCGCTGGCGCTGGTGCCGCTGGCGCTGTCGGCGGGCGAGCCGGGCAGCGAGATCCAGGCGCCGATGGCGATCGTGATCCTGGCCGGCCTGCTCAGCTCGACCGTGCTCAACATGCTGGTGCTGCCGGCGCTTTACCTGCGCTATGGCCAGTTCGGGCAGCGTGCGCCGCGCGCGGCCGGCCACGAGGCGTCAGCGCCACTGGCGAATGCAGGTAGCGCCTGAGGGCCACGATGTTCGCGGTGCTGCGCCATCGCGATTTCCGGCGCCGGTTGGCCGCGCAGCTGGTGGCGCTGCCGGGCACGCGCCTGCCCGTGGTGGCGCGATCGCTGTCGCTGATCCAAGCTCGCCGTCCCGTCATGACGCAGTACGCGACGGTGCTGGTCCATGGCCGCGGGTACGGCGAAGGTGCAAGTGCAAGCGTCAGGGCCGTGTCGATATCCATCAACCCACTTCGTCGTCCGCACGACACCATGCTGGAGATCTCTCATGAAGTACCTGGGCCTCGCCTACTACAGCCCCGAAAAATTCGCCGCGATGGCGCCGGACGCCGTTGATGCCCTGGTCAGCCAGTGCCCCGCGCTGGACGAGAAGATGCGCGCCACCGGCAAGGTGCTGGTGTCCGCGTCGCTCGGCGAGCCGGACGCATGGACGACGCTGCGGCCGCGCGCGGGCAAGGTGCAGGTCAGCGATGGCCCCTACACCGAGTCCAAGGAACTGGTGGGCGGCCTGTTCGTCATCGAGGCCGAGAACCACGACGAGGCGGTGCGCCTGGCCTCCATGCATCCGGCCGCCACGCTGGGCGAGGAAGGGGGCTGGGCGGTCGAGCTGATCCCGATCGACTTCTATCTGGGCAGCTGAGACGCACCAGGTGCGGCAACTGGTACGCGCCGCGTGGAGCAGGCGGTCCGAAGGCGCGGCCTACCCGTCGAACGACGCCAGGATCGGGCAGGGCCCGGATGCCTTCGCGCTGCATTGGCGGGCGAGCGTCCGCAGGTAGTCCCGCGCACGCTCCATTTCCGCGATCTGCGCGTCCAGCCTGGCGATCCTCGCTTCGGCCAGTTCGCGCGCCCGCTGCCGGTCCTGCCCGGAGTCGAGCGCCAGCAGTTCCCTGATTTCTTCGAGCGTGAACCCCGCCCGCTGTGCCATGCGGATGAACCGTAGACGGCGAATATCCGCCTCGCCGTAGCGGCGGATGCCCTCCGCTTTTCCCGGCGTCTCGAGCAGCCCCTTGCGCTGGTAGAAACGGATCGTCTCGACGCCGACACCACCTGCTTCCGCGTACTGCTTGACCGACAGACCCATGGCTTGACTCCGTACCATGGTACGGAGCTTAGGATGCTCGCCGACCTGGAACAAGCGCCTCACGGGAGGACCGCATGAACGCCCAGCTCCAGACACAGCGCACGCGCGCAACCCTGTATCGCATGGTGATGGACCAGCATGTCTGCCCCTACGGCCTGAAGGCCCGGCACCTGCTGCGCAGCCAGGGGTTCGCCGTCGAAGACCACTGGCTGACCACGCGCGCGGAAACGGATGCCTTCAAGGCCGAGCACGACGTGGAGACCACTCCGCAGGTCTTCATCGATGGCGAACGGATCGGCGGTTACGACGACCTGCGCCGCCATCTCGGCAAGCCAGTGGCGGATCCCAAAGCGACCAGCTACCGACCCGTGGCCGCGCTGTTCGGCATGACCCTGCTCATGGCGCTCGCCGCCAGCATTGCGGTCTACGGCACGCCGTTCACCGTCCGCGCCGGCGAATGGTTCATCGCCTTCAGCATGGCCGTGCTGGCGCTGCTCAAGCTGCAGGACGTCGAGTCCTTCTCGACGATGTTCCTCAACTACGACCTGCTCGCCAAGCGCTGGGTGCCGTATGCCTACGTCTATCCGTTCGCCGAGGGGCTGGCGGGCATCCTGATGATCGCCGGCGTGCTGACCTGGCTGTCGGTCCCGGTCGCGCTGTTCATCGGCACCGTGGGCGCGGTGTCGGTGTTCAAGGCGGTGTATGTCGACCGCCGCGAACTGAAGTGCGCCTGCGTGGGCGGGTCGAGCAACGTGCCGCTCGGCTTCGTGTCGCTGACCGAGAACCTGATGATGATCGCAATGGCGGTGTGGATGGCGCTCGGCGCCTTCGGCGTGCTGCCGGCCTGGGCGCACGGGATGTAGGTGCGCGTCCCGCGTCATCCACGAGTGCGGGCGCTGGGTCCGCGGGTGGACACGGGCGATCACAAGGCGGCGGCCGCGACTGCGAAACGCGATCATTCCCGTGGCTGCGTCGCCCCTTGCCGCGAAGCTGCCGGCACAAGCGCACGACAGTGGATTCGTAACGCGGGCGTGATGGCGAACGTTTGGCGTCACCACGCCCGGCAAAGACCGCCCGTGGTGTGCTGGGCCGGCGCCGGGCTGCTTGGCCGTCGCCCATTTTCCACTCGTTTTACAGCCTGGGAGGAGCACCCATGAAGACGACAGGCACGCTTGCCCTGACCGCGTTGGCCACGGCCATGGCGTTCGGCACCGCGCTCGCGCAGGACACCACGCCACCCACCAGCCAGACCCCCGTGACCCAGCCGCCGCCCAACGAAGAGGCGGCGATGCCGCCGACCCGGCACGACGCCACCGGAGCGACGGATGGTTCCGAGCACCGGATGAAGGTACAGACGAGTTACGCCGAACTCGACACCCGGGGCGACGGACGGGTGACACGCGACGATCTGGCGGCGCATCCGGAGTTGCAGGAGAAGTTCGCGGACATCGACGCCGGAGGCGACGGCACGTTGTCCCGCAGTGAGTACGACGCCTGGAACGCGCGGAAGCAGGACAAGGCCCGCGACGGCGAGCAGCCGCAACCCTGACCGCGTCCCAAGGTCCCGGACAACCGCACCCATGGAGCGCCCCGAAAAGGGCGCTCACGTCTTCCGGGGGGTCGACGTCCGCGCGCGTCCAGCCTGGGGCACCGGGCGTGAAGGAGCGAGGCGCGGCCCAGCGAACGCGGGTCCGCTTCGTGGCGCATCCGCGACTCTACGGTGCGGTCTGACAGGGTGGGAGATGCGGGAGATCCACTGCGCGTCTATCGGGGTTGCGGTGGGTCGGTGGGCAGTGCGGATGCGCGGATGGACGGAGAGCCGGCCGTCAAACCCCCACGTCACCACACCAGCGCTTGATTTCGGACATTTACCTGACTAAAGTCAGGCAATGAACGAGGACACGATCGAACGCGTCCGCCGCTTCAACCGGGAGGTCACCCGGCGCATCGGCGCGCTGAGCGACGACTACCTGCGGCGCGGCCGCTCGCTCGCCGAATCGCGGCTGCTGTTCGAGATCGGGTCCGATGGCGCCGACGTGCGCAGCCTGCGGGCGCGCCTGGCGCTGGATTCGGGCTACCTGAGCCGCCTGCTGCGCGCGCTGGAAGCGCAGGGCCTGGTCGAGGTGCGGCGCGGCTCGGACGACGCCCGTGTGCGGCGGGCGCGGCTGACCCGCAAGGGCCGCACAGAATTCGCCGCGCTCGATCGCGGCTCGCGCGCACTGGCCACGCGGCTGCTCGATCCGCTGGGCACGTCGCAGCGCGAGCGGCTGGTCAAGGCGATGACCGAAGTCGAGCGGCTGCTACGCGCGTCCGACGTGACGACGGAGGTGGCGGATCCCGCCAGCCCCGAGGCCCAAGCGTGCATCGCCGCCTACGTGCAGGAACTGCAGGCGCGTTTCGCGCACGGGTTCGACCCGGCGCGCAGCGTCTCGGCCGAGCCCGGCGAACTGGTGCCGCCCGCCGGGGTGTTCGTGCTCGCGCGCCTGGACGGCCGCGCCATCGGTTGCGGCGGCCTGAAGGTGACGGCGCCCGGCGAGGGCGAGATCAAGCGCATGTGGATCGCGCCCGATGCGCGCGGCCTGGGTCTGGCGCAGCGGCTGCTGGCCACCCTGGAAGCGCACGCCGCCGCGATGGGCCTGGACACCCTGCGCCTGGACACCAACCGCAGCCTGTCCGAAGCCCGCGCCCTCTACCTGCGCAACGGCTACCGCGAGGTCGCGCCCTACAACGACAACCCGTATGCCGACCACTGGTTCCAGAAGGATGGCGTTGCGGGAGGAAACTGAGGGGCGGCGTACCGGTCGACGGGTGTCTGATGGGGCATCGACTGGCGCTCCGGAAGCGCAGTGCGCCGGCGGTGATGCTGGCCGCGCCATATCGGTGCAGCCCGATGGAACGAGGACGATGCCGGCGATGTCGTGAGTGCGGCGCGGACTGCGCGGATTTACAGCGCCCTCCCGCCGGATTCATCGTTCCGCGGCGATCGATCCGAGCCTGGCCGCATCGACCTCGTTCCGATTTGCCGCGTCGAGTGCCTGCCGGTGGCTGTCGACGCGCTCGTGCCATGCCTGACGCCGCTGCGGGTCATCGAGCAGGCCGGCGAGCATCTGCCGCGCCTCCCGCGGGAGCGAAGCGGTCGACAGTGAGTCGATTGAACGTGGTTCGTCCTGCACGGGCAGAGGCGCGTGGGGCGCGGTGGGCTGCCGGTGCTCCAGCTCGAGGATGCTGTCGACCAGCTCGCGAGGCGTCTGGAACCCGAGCACATCGTCTGCATCCAGATGCCGGCCGGTCACGGCATGCACCGTGTCCCTCGCCCACGACGCGCACGTGTTCGTATAGCGCCATTCGACGTTCTCCCGCAGCGCCGCTTCGAGCCGCTTTGCCTGCGCGTCATCCAGCTCGAAATACCGGTTCGCCATTGCCCGTTGCCCCGCCTCCAGGTTCCTGCGGATGTCGGAGCCGGCGCCATTGTCGGCCACATCGGGATGAGCGTCGGGCCAGAGCCCGTAGGTCTCCGTGCGGCCATCTCTGGTCACGCTGATCCACGCATGGCCGTCGAGGAACGGTCGACCGAGCCTCGCGTGCCGGGATACACATGGCTGTGGATCCCCAGCACCACCGTGTCGTTCATCGCATTGTCCCTCCTGAACGCCGCCATGCCATTCGGGTCAGGGATGGATCTGCTGCTCGCCGTCAGCGTGCACCAGCAGGATCCGGCCGCTTTCGAACGGCACGCGCACCTGCGTGCGACGGCCATCGCCGAGCGGGCGGCTGGCCTTCGCCATGGTGGCGCATTCGGTGCGGATCGCGCAGCGGTCGATCGCGACCCGCAGATCCGTCCCTTCCCGGCGATAGCTCACCCCGGCCACGTAGTAGGCGCTCTCGAGTGGCACGGTGAACGTGATCACGGCTTCGCCCCCGTCCCGTTCCACGGTCACCGGCTGCACCGCAGCCTGCGGATAGCTTCCTTCCATGCTGCCTCCTGTGCACGCGGCGGACGAGAGTGCGAGCGCGATGCACACGACTGCGCGCAGGGTGCCGCTTCTGTACTTGGCGGATTCACCACCTGCTCGCGGGCGCTTCGGGCCCAGGCAGCCACACGCATCGCGCTCCGCGCGCAACGAGCCAACAGTGGTTCCGGAAACCCGAAGTCCGTTCCTCGACCAATCCGGCAAGACGCGACTGCCCATGTGCCCTCCCTGGCTTCCGGCCGAGTTCCGGCCGTGCAACCAGCGTACTGCTGTCGCCATGGCGCTGACAACTCGCGACGCATCTCTCGGTTTCGATCGATTGCAGCCCCGCGAGTCGCCCGCTACGGGCTGTTCGACAGGCACCCGCCCATCCACGGCGCTGCCTGCAACGCAGCGAGCGCGTCCTGCAAGGCGGGCGTCGGGCGATAGTCGGCGATACACGCGCCGTCCACGCCGACGATTTCGCCGAGCTTGCCGTCGCACAGCAACAGCGGCCTGTCGATGCGCTGCCAGCTATCCACGCACTCTGTATCGGTCTCGGACCCCGGGCGGCCGCACACATGCGTGCGTCGCGCTCGCGTCGCGGACATGGCGCGAGCCACGACCCTGCCCTCATAGGCCTGGCCGGACGCGACGTAGGACCAGGTTCCACAGATGCGGTCACCCCGCTGCACCAGCAGGTAGCGACTGCACTCCTCCGGCGACGACGCACCTGCACATGCCTGCCAGGCACCGGAAAAGGCCCCTTGGGGCGCCGATGTCGTCGGCGCTTGCGTCATCCAAGGCGCCGACTGGCGCGAATCCGCGTCTCCGTGCGCGGTACCCGCGTCCTCGCGGCCGCCACCCGCCGCCGCGCACGCCGCCACCGCCAGCAGACCCACCATCCCTAGTGAACGCATCCAGGGTCCCTCCCGATGAGATGCCTACCCTACAACAGCCTGCGTAGCCCGGATAAGCCCGCAGGGCGCATCCGGGAAGGCGTTGCCCGCGCCCGCATCGGACGCCCTGCGCCGGTCAAGGCCCCGGGTGCGGCGTTGCCTGACCCGGGCTACGGGTGCTGCAAGCGGCATCGAGGGAGCAGGCGGCTACATCGCCCCCACCGCCACCGCATCCGCCAGCCGCGGATACTGCGGCGCGAAGCCGAGGTCCTCGCGAATCCGGCGTGTGTCCATCACCACCTCGAACGCGGCCGCGCGCGCGGCGTCCGAGCCGTCGGGTGGCGGCGCGCCGACCGATGCGAACAGCGTGGCCAGGTCCGGCGCCTCGTCGTCGGCGACGTTGTAGAGGCGATGCGCCGGCGAAGGCGCTTCCAGCACGCGCATCACCGCCTGGGCGACGTCGGCATGATGGCCGATCGACATGCGCATGCCGGGCGGAAAGGCGCGCAGCATGGGCACCACGTCGGCGATGTGCGGATCGCCGTCGCCGTAGACGAAGGGCAGGCGCAGGATGCGCACGTCCAGTCCGTCGGTGGCCAGCAGCATGCGCTCCGCGGCGAGCTTGCTCAGCGGATAGGCATCGACCGGTGCGGAAGCGTCGTCCTCCGTTGCCGGCCGGCCGCCGGTGGGGCCGTAGCAGAGCCCGGTACTGGTGAACACGAAACGCGCGACGCCCGCATCGTGCGCGGCCTCCGCGAGCCGGCGGGTACCGACGTCGTTGACCGCATGCGCCTGTTCGGGCGTCGCGCCGCGGAAGAACGCCGCGCAGTGCACGACCGCATCGACGCCGCGGACGGCGGCCGCGAGCGTGTCGGGCACCAGCAGGTCGCCACGCGCGAGCGTGACCCCCGCGGCTTCGAGGGTGGCGGCGCGCGCGGGGTCGCGCACCAGGGCACGGACGGTCTGTCCGCGGTCTTTGAGTCGAATGGCGAGCCGGCTGCCCACCTTTCCCGTTGCGCCGGTGATGAGGATGTCCATGGGCGCCATCGTGGCGGATGCGAAGGCGCGTGCATTGGAGAAAACGGCCATCGCGCTTGTCCACCAGGCAGGCCGGCCCCAGATCCACGCCATGCACAGTGTCCACATGCCGGTCCGCGACGACGCGGCGCACCTGGTCTCCGCGCTGCTGGTGGACGACAGCCCGCAGGCGCTGGCGCGCATCGCCACGCCGTCGCACTGCACGCAGCTGGTCGCGCGCTTCGGTCCCACGGTGCCCGGGGGCGTCGACGTGCACCTGCTCGGGGCGCAGCAGACGGTGCGGCGCAAGCGCGTGGGCGCGGGGCATCGCGCGATCCTGCTGCGGCTTGAGCCGGGCATGCAGCGTGCGGTCGCAGGCGCGGCGCCGGCGGCACTGACCGGACGGGTGGTCGCGATCGAGGATCTGTGGGGCGCGGAAGCCGGCACGCGGTTGCGTGAGCGTCTCGCGGACGCGGCCGATGCCGACGAGGCGGCCGCCCTGCTCCAGGCGGCAGTCGTCGAACGCGCGCGGACCTCACGGGACGCGCGCGTCGCGTCGCCCCGGCTCGCGTTCGCCATCGAGCGCATGCAGATGGAAGGCGTCGCCGACGCCGCGCGCGCCACGGGCATCAGCGAACGCCAGCTGCGGCGGGAATTCCACGACACGCTCGGCCTGTCGCCGAAGGCGGTCGCGCGGCTGGAGCGGTTCGCGCGCGCGTTGCGTGCCGCGCAGTCGGCCGCGTTGCCCTCATGGGCCGCGATCGCGGCCGATGCGGGTTACTACGACCAGGCCCATCTGATCGCCGAGTTCAACGCCATCGCCGGCGTGGCGCCGCGCGCGCTGCTCGCGGAGCTGCGCGTCGCGACGCCGGTCGGCTGGAGCCGGCTCAGCCCGCCATCGCCCCCGGCCGCGACAGCCACGCCGAAATCACCAGCGCGCAGAACACCGCAACGTTGATCCGCGGCGGCACGTAGTCACGTAGCCACGTAGCCCGGATAAGCCCGTAGGGCGCATCCGGGGATCCCCGCATCCCAGACCCCGCGTCGTCTCCCGCGTCAGGGACGCGCAGGGTCGGATGGCAGGCCGCCCGGCCAACGCCCCGGGTGCGGCGTTGCCTTACCCGGGCTACGGCGCTGTGTGTCGCGGC
>NZ_JARXRO010000002.1 GCF_029887935.1 Luteimonas kalidii
GGCGGCGTTTCGGGTTGGACGGGAAGCGGATCAGTTCGCCGGAGGCGCATCCAGGCCGCGCTTCTTCAGCAACGGCTCGATCTTCGGCTCGTGGCCGGTGAAATCGACGAACAGCTGCTTGGCGTCCTTGGCCCCGCCGCGCGAGAGCAGGGTCGAGCGCAGGCGCTCGCCGTTCTCGGGCTTGAGGCCGCCGCTGGCCTTGATCCATTCGACCGTGTTGGCGTCCAGCACTTCCGACCAGATGTAGGCGTAGTACGCGGCCGCGTAGCCGCCCATGATGTGGCTGAAGTACGGCGTGCGGTAGCGCGGCGGGACCGGCGCGTAGTCCAGGCCGACCGACTCCAGGGCCGCGGCTTCGGTCGCCATGATCTCGCCGGCCGACGGCAGCCGGTCCTGCGGCAGCTGGTGCAGGTACTGGTCGAGCATCGCCGCGCCCAGGTACTCGGTGGTGGCGAAGCCTTCGTTGAAGGTGGCCGAGGCCATCTTCTTGTCCAGCAGTGCCTGCGGCAGCGGTTCGCCGGTCTCGTGGTGCTTGGCGTAGTTGGCCAGGATCGACGGCCAGTCGGCCCACATCTCGTTGACCTGCGAGGGGAACTCGACGAAGTCGCGCGGCACGTTCATGAAGAAGTACGGGTACTTCACGTCCGAGAACATGCCGTGCAGCGCGTGGCCGAACTCGTGGAACATGGTGGTGACCTCGTCCCAGGTCAGCAGCGTCGGTTCACCGGCCGGCGGCTTGGGGATGTTCTGGTGGTTGGCCACCACCGGCAGCGTGCCCTCGAGTTCGGACTCGCCCACGTAGGAGTTCATCCACGCGCCGCCGCGCTTGGACGGGCGCGCGTAGGGATCGAAGATGAAGATCGACAGCTGCTCGCCGTCCTTGTCGAACACGTCGTAGGTCCAGGTGTCCGGGTGGTACTTGGGCAGGTCGGCGCGTTCCTTGAACGTGATGCCGTACAGCTGCGTGGCGGCGAAGAACACGCCGTTCTCCAGCACGTTCTTCATCTCGAAGTAGGGCTTGAGCTGGTTGTCGTCGAAGTCGTACTCGGCCTTGCGCACCTTCTCGGTGTAGTAGGCCCAGTCCCAGGGCTCGAGTTGGAACGTCGGCTCGCCCTTTGCCGCCTGTTCGCGGTCGATCATGGCCTGCAGCGCCTCGCCTTCGCGCCTCGCGTTGGCGACCGCCGCCGGCGCAAGCCGGCCGAGCATCTGGTTGACGGCCTCGACGGTCGCCGCGGTCTCGTCGGCCAGCACGAACTCGGCGGGGGTGTCGTAGCCGAGCAGCTTCGCGCGCTCGCCGCGCAGCTTCAGCACCTCGGCGACGATGCCGGTGTTGTCCCACTCGTTGCCGCGGCTGCCACGGGCGACCGAAGCCTTGTGCACCCGCTCGCGCAGGGCGCGGCTGTCGAGCTGCGGCAGGATCGGCTGGCCGGTGGTGTTGAGCAGCGTCAGCAGGTACTTGCCCTCGTGTCCCTTGTCCGCCGCCGCCTTGGCGGCAGTCGCGATCTGCGACTCCGACAGGCCGGCGAGTTCGGCGCGGTCGTCCACCAGCACCGCCGAGTCGTTCACCTCGTCGAGCACGTTGTTGGAGAACTCGGTCCCCAGTTCGGCCAGGCGCCCGTTGATGTCCTTCAGGCGCGCCTTGTCGGCCTCGCTGAGCCTGGCGCCCGAGCGGACGAAGCTGTCGTAGTACTCCTCGACCAGGCGCACGCCTTCGGCGTCGAGCCCCAGGTCGTTGCGCTGGTTGTAGATCGCTTCCACGCGTTCGAACAGCTGCGGGTCGAGCACGATCGCATCGCGGTGGGCGGCGAACTTCGGCGCGTACTCGTTGTTGATCTGCTTGCGCGTGTCGTTGGTATCGGTGCCGTTGAGGTTGCCGAAGATGCGACGGGCGTTGTCCAGCAGCTTGCCGGACTGCTCGAGCGCGATGATCGTGTTCTCGAAGGTGGGTGCGGTCTTCTCGCTGGCGATCTTGCGGATCTCCTCGAGGTTGCGCGCCATGCCGGCATCGAAGGCCGGAGCGAAGTGCGCGTCCTTCAACTGGTCGAACTGCGGGTACTGCAGCGGCAGCGGGCTGTCGACGAACAGCGGGTTGCCGGCCTGGGCGTCCGTGGCGGAGGTCGCGCTGTTCACTGGGCCGTCTCCTGCATTGGCGGACTGGGCGGTCGCGGGGGCCGAGACCGCGGCGGTCAGGGCGATGGCTAGGGCGGCGGCGAGCGGGTGCTTCATACGGGACATCCTCGTGGAACCGGAAAAAACTAGGGTAGCCCATGCGGGCGACGGCAAAGGCCATGACGATTGGCACATGGTCCGGCCGGGCCCGCCCGGCGCTAGACTCGGGCGCAGACCGGGCACGCCGGTCGTCATGCCGCGCGGCCGGCACTGGGGACACGATGGTTCGGAGCGGATGGTGGGCCCTGGCGCTGATGCTCGGACTGGCCGGAGCGGCCGAGGCGGCTCCGGCGCTGCGCTACGTGGTGCTGGTGGACGGCGGCAGGCAGGCCGGGCAGCAGACCGTGGTCGAAGACGACGACGGCGTGACCCGGGTGGAATTCATCTTCAAGGACAATGGCCGCGGCCCGGAACTGAAGGAAGAGTTCACGCTCAACGACGACGGCACGTTCCGTACCTATCGCGTCACCGGCACCTCGACCTTCGGCGCGTCGGTGGACGAGCGCTTCGAACTGGACGGACGCACGGCGCGCTGGCAGTCGACCTCGGACCGGGGCGAGCAGCAGGTGGAGCCCGGCGCGCAGTACTCGCCGCTGGGCGGCACGCCGGCGGTGGCGTCGGTGTCGCTGGCGGCCCTGTCCGCGCGTCCGGACGGCCGCCTGCCGCTGATCCCCAGCGGCACGCTGTCGGCGCGCAAGGTCACCCAGGCGCAGGTGCGCGGCCCGGAGGGCGAGCGCACGGTGCAGCTGATGGCGATCACCGGCATCGGGTTCACGCCCATGTTCGCCTGGGCCACGGACGAGGCGCGGCCGAGGCTGTTCGCCTTCATCTTCCCGGGCTTCCTGCAGATGGTGGAGGCGGGCTGGGAGGCCAACGCGGACGCGCTGGAACAGGTGCAGAAGGCGGCGGAGGCCGAGGCGCTGGTGTCGCTGCAGCAGCGCCTGGCGCATCCGCTGCCGGGCAGCACCCTGGTGCGCAACGCGCGCGTGTTCGACAGCGAGCATGCGCGCCTCGGCGCCGCGTCGGACGTGCGGGTGCGCGACGGTCGCATCGAAGCGGTGATGGCCGCGGGCGCGGACACCGCGCCGGCCGACCAGGTGATCGACGCCGGCGGCCGCGTGCTGCTGCCGGGCCTGTTCGACATGCATGCCCACGTCGATCGCTGGAGCGGCGGGCTGCAGCTGGCGGCGGGCGTGACCTCGCTGCGCGACATGGGCAACGACAACGCCACCCTGCAGCAGGTGATCGGCGAGGAGCGCGCCGGCACCCTGATGATGCCGCGGATCGTGCCGGCGGGCTTCCTCGAGGGCGAGAGCGAGCAGTCGGCGCGCAACGGCTTCGTGGTCAGCGACCTGGAGGGCGCGAAAAAGGCGATCGACTGGTACGCCGCCCACGGCTATCCCCAGCTGAAGATCTACAACTCGTTCCCCAGGGACGTACTGCCAGAAACCGTCGCCTATGCCCACGAGAAGGGGCTGCGGGTGAGCGGCCACGTGCCGGTGTTCCTGCGCGCGCAGGACGTGGTGGACGCGGGCTTCGACGAGGTCAACCACATCAACCAGCTGCTGCTGAACTTCCTGGTGACGCCGGAGACCGACACCCGCACGCTGGAGCGGTTCTACCTGCCGGCCCGCGAGGTCGCCGGCCTCGACCTCGACGCGAAGCCGGTGCAGGACTTCATCGCCACGCTTGCGGCGAAACAGGTGGTGATCGATCCCACGCTCGCCACGTTCGAGTTCCTGCACCAGCGCAACGGCGAGATCTCGCCGATCTTCGCCGGCATCGAGGACCACCTGCCGCCGGACGTGCAGCGCGGACGGCGCGCGGCCGAAATGGAGATCCCCGACGATGCCACCGGCGCGCGCTACCGCGCCTCGTTCGCGAAGATGGTGGACTTCGTCGGCCGCGCGTACCGGGCCGGCGTCCCGGTGGTGGCCGGCACCGACGAGGTGCCCGGGTTCACCCTGCAGCACGAGCTGGCGCTGTACGTGCGCGCCGGCCTGAGTCCGGCGCAGGCGCTGCAGGTGGCGACGTGGAATGGCGCGAAGTATTCCGGCGTGCTCGACCGCCTGGGCAGCATCGCGCCGGGGAAGCTGGCCGACCTGGTGCTGGTGGACGGCGATCCGACCGCCGACATCGGCGACATCCGCAAGGTTGCCGCGGTGATCAAGGGCGACGTGGTCTATTACCCGGAGGAGATCCATACCGAACTGGGCATCGGTCCGTTCGCCGCGCCGGTGCGCGCGGTGCCCGCCGGTGCGGAGCGGTGAGCGCGGCCTTCGACTTCACTTCCATCGGGATCGATGGCCAGCCGGTGGCGCTGTCGGAGCATGCCGGCAAGGTGCTGCTGATCGTCAACGTCGCCTCGCGCTGCGGGTTCACGCCGCAGTACGCAGGACTGCAGCGGCTGTGGGACGACTATCGCGAGCGCGGGCTGGTGGTGATGGGTTTTCCGTGCGACCAGTTCGGGCACCAGGAGCCGGGGGACGAAGCGCAGATCCAGACGTTCTGCTCGCTCGAGTACGGAGTGGATTTCCCGATGTTCGCCAAGGTCGATGTCAACGGACCGGGCGCGGACCCGCTGTGGGCCTGGCTCAAGCGCGAACAGGGCGGGCTGCTCGGTATCGACGCGATCAAGTGGAACTTCACCAAGTTCCTGGTCGGCCGCGACGGCAGCGTGCGCTCGCGCCACGCCCCGACCGTCGCGCCGGAGGCGCTGCGCGGTGCGATCGAGACCGCGCTGGGCTGATCGAAGGCGATCCCGCCCGGCTGATCGCTGCGACGTGTCAAGCGCGTCCCGCGGTGCCTCCACGCAGCCTGCAACTCCGCGTAGCGCGGGTAAGCGAAGCGCACCCGGGGGATGATGATCGCAGTGCGCTGCCGCCGCCTCCCCGGATGCGGCCTCCGGCCTTATCCGGACTACGCATCCCACGATCCCCGCGCTGCCCGCAATTGCCGCGCTCCGCGTAGCCCGGGTAAGCGAAGCGCACCCGGGGGCCCACCCGGCCTCAGTGAACGATCGTCACCGGGACGGTGGTGTCGGTCAGCACCTTCATCGACACCGAGCCGAGCAGGGTGCCCTTGATGGCGCCGGCACCGCGCGATCCCATCACGATCATGTCGGCCTTGTGCTTCGCCGCCGTCTGCAAGATGCCCTCGGCCACGTCGGCCTCGACCTCGGCGAAGGTCGCGTCCGTCTTGCCGCGTTCGAGCAGCTTCTTCGCCGGCGCCAGCATGCGCGCGTAGTTCTCCGCGTGGTGGGAACGGGCGGCCTCGCTGCCCATCTTGCGCTCGGCGCCGGGGAACAGCGAATCGTCCACCGCCACCACCACCAGCCGGCCGGCGGCGCCGAACGCCTTGCACAGCGCGACCGCATGCTTGAGGGCGCGGGTGCTGATGTCGCTGCCGTCGACCGGAACCAGGATCTTCATGCGTCTGTTCTCGTGCGGATTCGGCCTCGATTCTACGCCCGATCGCGTCGGCGGCCGGCGAACGTCGCCGCGCTCGCCGATGCCGGTGTCCGCGTCGCGCCCGGACTTGCGTTGATGAGCCCATGAATGACCGCACCCACTGCACCGTGCGCCTGTCGCGCGTCTTCCTCGCGACCTTGCTGACGGGCCTGGCCGCCGTGTCCGCGCATGCCGCGCCGGCGCGCCTGGCGGTCGTCGGCGATTCGGACAGCCATGCCTATCACGACCGCATGCACTTCACCGGCACCGACGGCAAGCGTGGCGGCGAGTTCCATGCCACCACCTGGCAGTGGACCGAAGCGCTGCACCGGTTGCGCGGCCGGTCGCTGGACCAGGGGCCATGGGACCGGCACGGCCTGCCCGGCACGCTCGCCCGCGCGGCGGAGTGGGCCGGGCTGCCGGTGCGGCCTGCGAAGGAGGACTTCGAGTACAACTTCGCCATGTCGGGGGCGCGCTGCGAAAGCCTGATGGGCGGCGAACGCCAGGTGCCCACCCTGGTCGGGATGATGGACCAGGCGCCCGAGCGCTGGCGCGGCGGCTATGTGGTGGTCCGGATCGGCGTGAACAGCTTCGGGCAGGCCGAGCATCTGCATCGCCTGGCCGCCGACCGCGACGATCCGCACGTGTCGGCGGACATCGACAGCTGCATCGCGGCGGTGCGCGAGTCGGTCGCGGCGATCCACGGCGGCCATCCGGCCACGCGCATCGTGCTGGTCGGGATCTTCGACAACAGCAACGTGGCCGGGCAACTCGACGTGGCCTGGACGCCGCGCCAGCTGGCGAACATCGCCGCCGCGCTGGATCGTTACGACGACGCCCTGCGCGCCATGGCGCAGGCGGACAGGCGCATCGCGTTCTTCGACGACCGCGCGTGGTTCGCCGCGCTGTGGGGGACGCGCGCGCCCTCCGGCGCGCCTGCCTACCGGGATGTGCGCATCGGCAGGCTGCGGGTGCGCAACGCGCAGGGAGACGAACCGACCAGCGCGGTGCTGGGCGACGGGCACGCCGGTTCGGCCTGGAACGCGCTGTGGTCGGCCGCGCTCGTTGCGCTGCTGGATCGCGAGTTCGACGCCGGCATCGCGCCGGTGAGCGATGCCGAACTCGCAGCCCTGATGGGCCAGCGCGCCTCGCCGGCAGGGGATTGATGCCGCCGGGAAAGCGGGCCGGGCGCTACTTCTCGACGAAGGCCCGCTCGAACACGTAGTCGCCCGGCGTGCCGATCCGGGGCGCGGCGACGAAGCCGCGGCGGTCGAGGATCGCGCGGAAGTCCGCCAGCATCTGCGGGCTGCCGCAGATCATCGCCCGGTCGCGGGCCGGGTCCAGCGGAGGCAGGCCGAGGTCGTCGGCCATGCGGCCGCCGTCGAGCAGGTCGGTGAGCCGGCCCCGATGGTCGCGCTGCTCCCAGTCGAACGGCTCGCGGCTGACGGCCGGGTAGTACATGAGTTTGCGCGCGATCTCGTCACCCAGAAGCTCGTGGCGCGGCAGTTCGTTGAGGATGTACTCGCGATACGCGAGATCGCCCGCGCCGCGTACGCCATGGGCAACGATCACCCGTTCGAAGCGCTCATAGGTCTCCGGGTCCTTGATCACCGACAGCCACGGCGCCAGGCCGGTGCCGGTCCCCAGCAGGTACAGGTTGCGGCCCGGGTGCAGGTCGTGGATCAGCAGGGTGCCGGTGGGCTTGCGGCCGACCAGCAGGGTGTCGCCCGGGGCGATGTGCTGCAGGCGCGAGGTCAGCGGACCGTCGGGCACCTTGATGCTGAAGAACTCCAGCTGCTCCTCCCAGTTCGCGCTGGCGATCGAATACGCGCGCAGCAGGGGGCGGCCGTCCACCTCTAGGCCGATCATCACGAACTGCCCGTTCTCGAAACGGAAGCCGTCGTCGCGGGTGGTGGTGAAGCTGAAGTAGCTGTCGGTCCAGTGGCGGACGTCCAGCACCGTCTCGGTGCCGAAGGCGGAAGACATGCGGTGGGGAGTCGGGTGGTGGTGGCAGCCGGCTATTCTACAGCTGCGAACGATTCTCATCGCGTGGGCATCTTGTCCACATGCCGACTGGCACGATGCCGCCATGGACACGCTCTGGACCATCGGCCATTCGACCCGACCGCTCGAGGTCTTCGTGCAGATGCTGCAGGCCGCGAACGTGGCCTGCGTGGCCGACGTGCGCCGGCATCCGGGTTCCCGGAGGCATCCGCAGTTCGGCGCGGACGCGCTTGCAACCGGCCTGCCGGCCGCGGGGATCGGCTTCGTGCCGATGCCCGAACTGGGCGGACGCCGACGGGCCCGGCCGGATTCACCCCACACGGCCTGGCGCAACGCGAGCTTCCGCGGCTATGCCGACTACATGGACACGCCCGGGTACGCCGCGGCGCGCGAACGGCTGTTCGACCTCGCGCGCACGGCGCCGACCGCGGTGATGTGCGCCGAAGCGATGTGGTGGAGTTGCCACCGCAGCCTGATCGCGGACGACGCGAAGGCCCGCGGCTGGGCCGTACTCCACCTGATGGCGCCGGGCGACGTGCGCGAGCATCCGTGGACGGGCGCGGCCCGGATCGTCGGCGGGCGGCTGGACTACACGGCGCCGGCCGACGCGCAGGGTCGGCTGGACCTGTGACCGCGGCGGATCGTCGTGGCGCGCGCCCGGTGCGTCCGGCGACCGCGGGTTTTCAGCGATATCCCGCCGCCTGAAGCTCGAACAGCTCCGCGTAGCGGCCACCCTGCGCCATCAGTTCGGCATGGGTGCCGCTGGCCTCGACCCGGCCCTCGGCCAGCACCAGGATCCGGTCGGCCATGCGCACGCTCGAGAAGCGGTGCGAAATCAGCACCGCGGTGCGCTCGTCGGACAGTTCCTTGAAGCGCTGGAACACCTCGAACTCGCTGCGCGCGTCGAGCGCGGCGGTGGGCTCGTCGAGGATCATCACCTGCGCGTCGCGCATGTAGGCGCGCGCGATCGCGATCTTCTGCCACTGCCCGCCGGACAGATCGACGCCGGTCTTGAAGCGGCGCCCGATCAGCTGGTCGTATCCGTCAGGCAAGCCCGCGATCACCTCGTCGGCCATCGCCCGTCGCGCCGCATCCTCGATCCGGACGCGGTCGTCCATGCGGTCGATCTGGCCCACGCCGATGTTCTCGCCGGCGGTGAGGTGGTAGCGCACGAAGTCCTGGAAGATCACGCCGATGTTGGCGCGCAGCTGGTCGATGTCGTACTCGCGCAGGTCGTGGCCGTCGAGCAGGATGCGGCCCTCGTCCGGGTCGTAGAGCCTTGCCAGCAGCTTGACCAGGGTGGTCTTGCCGGCGCCGTTCTCGCCCACGAGGGCCAGCACTTCGCCGGCGCGCAGCTCGAAATCCATGTGCCGGATCGCCCAGCGGTCCGCGCCCGGGTAGCGGAAGCCCACGTCCTCGAACGTGAAGCCGTGCCGGATCGGGGCCGGGAACGCGCGCGCGTCGGGCGGCGACGTGATCTCCGGCTCGACCTCGAAGAACGAGAACAGGTCGTCCAGGTACAGCGCCTGCCCGGCCACCTGCGAGAAGCCGATCAGCAGGCCTTCGAGCAGCTGCCGCAGGCGGCGGAAGCTGCCGGCGAGGAAGGTCAGGTCGCCGATGGTGAAGTCGCCGCGTACCGTGCGCCAGGCGATGTAGGCGTAGGCGATGTAGTAGCCCAGCGTACCGAGCGCGGCGAGCAGCGTGCCCCAGATCGCGCGTCGCCGCGCCAGCGAGCGGTTGGCCAGGAAGAACTTCTGCGCCAGCGTCCGGTAGCGGTCGACCAGGAAGTGGTGCAGGTTGAAGATCTTCACTTCCTTGGCGGTCTCGACGCTGGCGCCGGTCTGGCGCACGTACTCGAGCTGGCGGCGCTCGGGCGTCCACTGGAAGTTGAGCGAATAGCCCAGGGCGTTGAAGTGCGATTCGCCGACGAACGCCGGGATCAGCGCCACCGCCAGCAGCGCGATCAGCCACGGCGCGTAGACCAGCAGCCCGATCGCGAAGCTGACCACCGTGATCGAATCCTGCACCTGGCCGAACAGCTGGCCCATCAGGTTCATGCGCCCCATGGTCTGGCGGCGGGCGCGGTCGAGCTTGTCCTGCAGGTCCGGATCCTCGAAATCCTCCAGGTCAAGCGTCGCCGCGTGCTCCATCAGGCGGATGCTGGTGGCGTTGGTGAACAGTTCCGACAGCAGCGAGTCGGCATAGCTGACGATGCGGCCCAGCAGGTCGGACACGATCGCCAGTGCGAACTCGAACGCCAGCAGCCACAGCAGGTGGTCGAGCTGGCCGCCGCGCCAGGCCTCGCCAATCGATTCGAACGCCAGCCCGAGTCCGACCAGGCGGATCGCCTCGTCGATGATCAGCTTGCCGACGTAGAGCATCATGACCGGCAGCAGCGCGCGGACCACGCGCAGGCCGATGCTGGTGAGGGTCAACGCGCGGCTGGTGGCCCAGATCTGGCGCAGGAACGGCGGGATGTTGCGCAGCGCATCGAAGCGCTCGCGCAGGCTCGGCCGGCTGTCGGCGCGGCTCGGCTTTGGGGTGGCATCGGCGGCGCGTTCGCTCATGGCCGCATTGTGCATGGCGCCTGCGGGCAAATGGTGAGGACGTCAGCCCGCGTGCCCTGCGTAGCCCGGATAAGCGCAGCGCATCCGGGGATGCCACGGTCACTGGATAGGCGGCTGCGGCCACCCTGATGCGCATGGCGCCCGGATGATGGCGCGGGGTCCCGGATGCGCTTCGCTTATCCGGGCTACGCTTCGCTACAACACCTCGGACGCGTAGTCGGCCAGGCGCGAGCGCTCGCCGCGGCGCAGGGTCACGTGCGCGCTGTGCGCCCAGTCCTTGAACCGGTCGACCGCGTAGGTCAGGCCCGACGTGGTCTCGGTGAGGTAGGGCGTGTCGATCTGTTCGACGTTGCCCAGGCACACGATCTTGGTGCCGGGACCGGCGCGGGTGATCAGGGTCTTCATCTGCTTGGGCGTGAGGTTCTGCGCCTCGTCCAGGATCAGCCAGCGGCTGAGGAAGGTGCGCCCGCGCATGAAGTTGAGCGAGCGGATCTTGATCCGGCTGGCCAGCAGGTCGTTGGTCGCCGCGCGTCCCCAGCTGCCGCCTTCCTGGTTGTGGGTGAGCACCTCCAGGTTGTCGGTCAGCGCGCCCATCCACGGCGTCATCTTTTCTTCTTCCGTGCCGGGCAGGAAGCCGATGTCCTCGCCCACGCTGACCGTGGCGCGGGTCATGATGATCTCGCGGTAGCGCTGCTGGTCCATGGTCTGGGCCAGGCCCGCGGCCAGCGCCAGCAGGGTCTTGCCGGTGCCGGCGGTGCCGAGCAGGGTGACGAAGTCGATTTCCGGGTCCATCAGCGCGTTGAGCGCGAAGTTCTGCTCTCGGTTGCGCGCGGTGATGCCCCAGACCGCGTGCTGGCTGCCGCGGTAGTCGTCCACGATCTGCAGCACCGCCTTGCCGCCGTCCACGCGCGCGACGCGGAACTCGGCCTCGTCGTCGCCGGGCAGGTACAGGTACTGGTTCGGATACCAGTCGTCGTCGGCGCCGATCGCCACTTCGTAGAACGTGCGGCCCTTGTCGGTCCAGGACCTGAGGTCCTTGCCGTAGCGCTGCCAGAAGTCCTCCGGCAGCGGATTCGCGCCGGTGTAGAGCAGGCTGAAGTCGTCCAGCGCCCGGTCGTTCTCGTAGTCCTCGCTGACGATGCCGGCGATCGCCGCCTTGATCCGCAGGTTGATGTCCTTCGACACGAACACCACCGGGAAATCCGGCTCGTCGCGCCGCAGCTGCAGGATCGCGCCGAGGATGCGGTTGTCGGGCGCCACCGCGCCGAATGAGGCCTGGTCTTCCGTCGGCACCGTGGTCTGGAAGCGCAGCTTGCCGATGCTGGCGGCGCCGCGCAGCTGCAGCCCGTTCGGCCGCTGCAGCAGCAGGCCCGACTCGATCTTGTCGCTGCCGTGGGCCTCGATCAGTTCGTTGATGAAGCGGCTGACCTGTCGCGCATTGCGGCTGGCCTCCGACGTGCCCTTTTTGCCGTTGTCGAGTTCCTCGATCACCTGCATCGGCAGGAACACGTCGTGTTCCTCGAACTTGAACAGCGCGGTCGGGTCGTGCATCAGGATGTTGGTATCGAGCACGTACAGGCGCTTGCCTTGGGTCATCATCGGGACGGTCGGCTCCGGTGGGCGTTCGGTCGTGGGCAGCGGCGCGCCGCCGCGGCCTGCGGGGCAGGGCGGCGATGCGGGGTGGGGAGCGGGTGGATCACGTGGCCTGCGCGGCCTTCAGTGCGTCGAGCACGGCCTGGGCGTGGCCGGGCACCTTCACCTTGCGCCATTCGGCGGCGAGGCGCTGGTCGGGCGCGATCAGGAAGGTGCTGCGCACCACGCCCAGCACGGTGCGCCCGTACATGTTCTTCTCGTGGATCACGTCGAACGCCTTGCACAGCGCTTCGTCGCCGTCGCTGACCAGCGGGAATGCGAATCCCTGCTTCGCGCAGAAGTTGTCGTGCGACTTCACCGAGTCGCGCGA
The DNA here is from genome assembly GCF_029887935.1 of Luteimonas kalidii. GTDB lineage: Bacteria > Pseudomonadota > Gammaproteobacteria > Xanthomonadales > Xanthomonadaceae > Luteimonas > Luteimonas kalidii. The sequence goes on from NZ_JARXRO010000002.1 coordinate 12,153, forward strand.
GACGCCGAGGACGGTCGCGCCGAGGCGCTCGAACGCCGGCAGCAGCGCGTTGAACTCAAGCCCCTGCGTGGTGCAGCCGGGGGTGGAGTCCTTCGGATAGAAGTACAGCACCAGCCAGCGTCCGGCGTAATCGGCCAGGGTCGACTGTCCGCCACCCGAGAGTGCGAGCGGCAGCCGCAGCGTGGATTTGGGAAGCGCCTTGCCGACCTGCACCATGTCAGAACTTCATCGGATCCATGATCGCGTCGAGATTCAGGTGGTCGCAGAACTCGAGGAAGTCGTCGCGCAGCGCGGCGATGTGCATGTTCGCCGGCACGCCGATCGTCACCTGGGCCGAGAACATGTCCGCACCGGTCTGCATCGCGCGGTAGCGCGAGCAGTGCAGGCTCTCGATGGTGATGCCCTGGCGATCGAAGAAATCCGCCAGCTGGAACAGGATGCCTGGCTTGTCCGCGGCGACGACCTCGACGACGTAGGGCAGCAGGTTCGACTGCACCGGCTTGGGACCGGTGCGGTACCAGACGAGCTTGAAGTCCTCCTCGCGCTCGAGCCGCGTCAGCATCGCCTCGAGCTTGGCCACCGAATCCCAGGATCCCGCCGCCAGCGCGGTCACCGAGACATCGCGCCCCACCGTGGACAGCCGCGTGTCCACGAGATTGCAGCCGCTGTCGGCGATGCGCCTGGACACGGCGAGCAGCGGCGATGCCGGATGCGTCGTGTAGGCGTTGATCAGCAGGTAGTTCTCGTTCGGCGAGGGCCGGGATGCGGTGTCTGGATCGGTCAAGGCGGCGTCCGCGGCGGGCAGGGTCTGGCGTGCTTCGGTCTGAACGGCGGCCCGAACGGGATCGGACGCCGCGGCCAGCATACTTGCCCGTGCTTCCGGGCCGCAAGTAACATGCCGGCATCCTGAGTCCACCGTCCCGCGCGATCGCGCGGGCCATCCGCACGAGACCGTCCACTTGCGACTTTCCGGCAGCATCACCGCGCTGGCGACGCCGTTCACGGTGACGGGCGAACTCGATCTGGATGCATGGAAGCGCCTGTTGCAGGCGCAACTGGCCGGTGGTACCCAGGCGCTGGTGGTCGCCGGTTCGACCGGCGAGGCGGCCTCGCTGTACGAGTCCGAACAGGATGTCCTGCTTCGCACCGCGGTGGAATGCGCCGCCGGGCGCGTACCGGTGCTTGCCGGGACCGGCCAGTCCGGCACCGCGCGCACGATCGAGGCGACCCGCCGCGCAGCCGCGTTCGGCGCCGACGCGGCGCTGGTGGTGGTTCCGCCGTACGTGCGCCCGACCGCGGCCGGCCTGCTCGCGCATTACCGCGCGGTCGCCGACGAGGGCGGGCTGCCGGTGGTGATGTACAACGTGCCGCAGCGGACCGGTTGCGACCTGCAGCCCGACACCGTCGCCGATTTGGTGGCGCATCCGCGCATCGTCGGCATCAAGGAAGCGGTCGCCGATCCGCGGCGGCTCCAGGCGTGGCTGGCGTTGCGCGGCGACGGGTTCGCGGTGCTGTCCGGTGACGACGCCAGCGCGGCGCAGGCCATGCTCGAGGGCGCCGACGGGGTGGTGTCGGTGGTGTCGAACCTGGTGCCCGCCGCGATGCGACGGCTGTGCGACCTGGCGCTCGCCGGACAGGGCGAGGAGGCGCTCGACTGGAACGCGCGCCTGCGGCCGCTTTTCGATTTCGCCGTGCTCGAACCCAATCCCATTCCGGTCAAGGCCGCGCTGGACCGGCTGGGCATCGGCCGCGGGCTGCGCCTGCCGTTGACCCCCCTGTCCGAACGCCACCAGGCCGATGCCGCGCGCATCGCATCGCTGGTCGACACCATCGAACGCAGCCTCCGCGACCCGATCGCGGCCTGACCCCTTTTTTGCAGGAGAAGCCACCCATGCGTCATTCCCGTCCCCTGATCCGCGTGCTCGCGATCTGCCTCGTGGCCGCCGCCGTGGTCGGTACCAGTGGCTGCAAGTGGTTCCGCAAGGGCAGCGAGCTCTATGCGGCCAGCCCCGAGAACCGTCCGCTCGAGGTCCCGCCCGACCTGGACCGCCCCGACACCTCCGGCGCGATGCAGCTGCCCGAAACCGGGACCGGCACGGTGACGCGTTCGACCATGCCCGCCGCGGGCAGCACCCAGCCCAACGGTTTCCCCGTCGCCGGCGAGGTGGATGCGGTGTTCGCGCGGGTGGGCGAAGTGCTGGCCGCCACCGAAGGCCTGACCGTGGTCAACCGCGCCCAGCTGCTCGGCACCTACGACGTGGATTATGGGGATGCCAAGTTCCTGGTCCGCGTGACCCGCACCGACACCGGCGCCTACGTGGCCGCGGTGGACCCGCGCGGCCTGCCGGCATCCGGCGAACCACCCCAGCGCCTGATCGCCGCCCTGCGCGCCGCGCTCGCCGGCGGCTGAGCCAGGCCACCGTTACGTGCGAAAGGCGCCGCGAGGCGCCTTTCGTCCTTCTGCAGCCAGGGTGCCGCGCGCCGACGCACGGCCCGGATTCGGGTGGCCGGCTCAGCGCTCCAGCAGTTTCAGCTTGTCCGGCTTGCCTTCCCAGTCCTTGGCGTCGGGCAGCGGCTCCTTGCGTGCGGTGATCACAGGCCAGTCTTTCGAGAGCTCCGCGTTCAGAGCGACGTACTGCTCCTGGCCCGCGGGCACGTCGTCCTCGGGGTAGATCGCGTTGATCGGGCACTCGGGCTCGCACAGGGTGCAGTCGATGCACTCGTCCGGGTCGATGACCAGGAAGTTCGGGCCTTCGTGGAAGCAGTCGACCGGGCACACCTCGACGCAGTCGGTGTACTTGCACTTGATGCAGTTCTCGGTGACGACGAAGGGCATGCGGGTCCGGTGCGGGAAACGGTCGGGCCTGGAATTCTAGAGCACGCGTGGCGGATGCGCTTGGAAGGGGACGCATCGGTGGTGTGGTCGGGTGAGGTGCGTGACC
>NZ_JARXRO010000003.1 GCF_029887935.1 Luteimonas kalidii
GACATCATCGGCGTGATCGACGGCATCGCCTTCCAGACCAACATCCTGGCGCTCAACGCCGCGGTGGAAGCCGCGCGCGCCGGCGAACAGGGCCGCGGCTTCGCCGTGGTCGCCGCCGAGGTGCGCTCGCTGGCGCAGCGCTCGGCGGGCGCGGCCAAGGAGATCAAGCAGCTGATCACCGACTCGGCCGACAAGGTCCGCCACGGCAACGAGCTGGTCGGACAGGCCGGCCGCACCATGGGCGAGATCGTGACCAGCGTGAAGCGGGTGACCGACATCATCGCCGACATCTCGGCCGCCTCGCAGGAACAGAGCGCGGGCATCGAGCAGGTCAACCAGGCCATCACCCAGATGGACGAGAGCACCCAGCAGAACGCGGCCCTGGTGGAGGAAGCCACCGCCGCGGCCCGCAGCATGGAGCAGCAGGCCGGGCAGCTGGTGCAGACGGTGGCGGTGTTCCGCACCCGCGACCACCACGAGGCCGTACCACCGCTGGCGCCCGCCCCGCATGCGGCCGCAGCGGCCAACGTGGCGGCCCTGCGCCGGCGGGTGTCGTCCAGCGCGCCGGCACGGCCGGCCCCGCCCGCCCGCGCCCGCGCCGCCGCCGCGGTGACGGCCGAGGCCGCGGGGGACTGGCAGGAGTTCTGAGCTGCCCCCGGGTAGTGGCACCAGGCGGACGGGCACGCCCGACCGTCTGGTGAACGGAAGCGCGCAGGGCCGCAGGTTTTGGCGGGACCTGCCGATATGGAGGCCAACTCCATACGCGTCGGTATCGCCATGTCCCAGTTCCTGTCCCGCCTCGGGATCTCACGCAAGCTCGGGCTGCTGACCGCGCTCGGCATCCTGGCCGTGCTGACGGTCATCGCGCTGCAGCTCACGGCCGAGCACCGCATGCTGATGGCCGAGAAGGAAGCGGCCACCCGCGGCCTGGTGCAGTCGGCGGTCAGCCTGGTGGGCCATTACCACGCCCGCGCGCAAAGCGGCGAACTGGGCGAGGACGAGGCCCGCGCCGCGGCCATGGCCGCGGTCAAGGCGCTGCGTTTCGGCAGCAACGACTATTTCTGGATCAACGACATGCACCCGCGGATGCTGATGCATCCGTTCAAGCCGGAGATGGACGGCAGCGACCTGACCGGGTTCGCCGATCCCAACGGCGTTCACCTGTTCGTCGAGGCGGTGGCGCGGGTCAAGGCCGGCGGGGCCGGCTTCATCCACTACGCCTGGCCCAAGCCCGGTGCCGAGCACCCGGTGCCGAAGATCTCCTACGTGCAGGAATTCGCACCCTGGGGCTGGGTGATCGGCTCGGGCATCTACATCGACGACGTGCAGGCGGCGCTGTGGGCCTCGGCGCGTGCCGCGCTGGCCAAGCTGGCCGTGGTGCTGGCGTTGCTGCTCGCCGCCTCCTGGATCATCTCGCGATCGATCACGCGCCCGATCGCGCGTGCGGTCGAAGCGTCCACCGCCCTGGCCCGCGGCCGGCTCGATGGCGAGATCAAGGTCCACGGCCGGGACGAGACCGCGCGCCTGCTGCAGTCGCTGCAGGGCATCCAGCAGGTGCTGCAGCAGGTGTCCGGCGCCCAGCGCGAGATGCACGCCGCGCACGAAGCGGGCGAGATCGACCACCGCATCGAGGACGATCGTTTCGAGGGCGCGTTCGGCGAGATGGCGCGCCAGGTCAACGCGCTGGTGGCCTCGCACATCGAGACCAAGATGCGGCTGGTGGCCCTGGCGCAGGAGTACGCCCATGGCGACCTGAGCCACGACATGGAGCGCCTGCCGGGTCGCAAGGCGGTGCTCACCCAGGCCATGGATGCGACCAAGGCCAACCTGACGGCGATCAGCGCCGAGATCCAGCGCCTGTCGGAGGCGGCCGCCGCCGGCGATTTCAGCCAGCGCGGCGACGCCGATCGTTTCCAGTTCGCCTACCGCGAGATGATCGGTTCGCTCAACCGGCTGATGGCCAGCGCCGACCGCGGCCTGTCCGACGTGGGCAGCCTGCTGTCGGCGGTCGCCGCGGGCGATCTCACCCGCGAGGCCGACGCCAACCTGCCCGGCCAGTTCGGCCGCCTGGCCGAAGACGCCAACGGTACCGTGCGCAAGCTGGCCGAAGTCGTGGGCCAGATCCGCAGCGGCAGCGACGCGATCAATGCCGCAGCAAGCGAGATCGCCTCGGGCAACAGCGACCTGTCGCGCCGCACCGAACAGCAGGC